>NZ_WJOK01000003.1 GCF_009649785.1 Agrobacterium tumefaciens
CTGCACCCGTTCCCATTCCGAACACGGCCGTGAAACGCCCCAGCGCCAATGGTACTCCGTCTCAAGACGCGGGAGAGTAGGTCGCTGCCAGGTCTGCAAAACGCAACAAATATCTTCTCAAGCAAACTCTTCGGCCCAGCCGATACAAAGGGCCGCTCAAAGCGGCCTTTTTGCATTGCGGAACATGAAAACATAAGGAAAACGCAACGTGCGTCCCTTAAAGGAGACAAATCGCCTTCGGCAATTTGCTCCGGAACTATACATCACAGCGTCCCTGTGATGCAGTCGCGATAAATCCAATAGGGATTTACGCTGGTCGCGATAAATCCCATAGGGATTTACGCTGGTCGCGATAAATCCAATAGGGATTTACGCTGGTAACGCGGGGTGGAGCAGCCCGGTAGCTCGTCAGGCTCATAACCTGAAGGCCGCAGGTTCAAATCCTGCCCCCGCAACCAATATCTTCAAGACTATCAACAACAAAGCCCTCCCATCCCGGAGGGCACCTTGCGTTTAGGGCCTTGGATACCGCAAATGACTTGCTGGCGGTATAGCCACGTGGGGCTCTGGTAGCGTGCACCTAGGCCTTTGTAAAACACGAGCCGGAACAAGCACTTCAAGCGCTCAGAGCGGCATTCACTTTGTGATCAGGGTTTCCGCGTCACCGACGTGGCGTTGTTTCGGCAGATTTGGGCAAGGTCGCAGGCAGGCGTTTTCTATCTAGCGCCTCCGTAGCTGCCTCGAGCCGAGCCACGCGCTCTTCCAAGGAGAGGAGATAGTCCCCCTGCAAATCATCGATACCGAGGAATGCTTCTTCCCATAGACGCCATTTTTCTAAGAAGTGCTTCAGCATGTGCTGTTTTCTCTCGATCGATTTCACTGGAATTTTCTATGTCGCCCTATCTTGGGCCGGGCGGTAGCAGACACGCAGGCACTCTCAAGTCTTCAAGGACATGCTCGCTCGAGGGTGCAAAGGAGCAGGCTCACCCCGTGCGCTCCGCAAGAAAGGTCACCTCTGCCGGTTGCCGCAATCCGCTCGCGACAACGGACACTTTCAGTCGACCCGCAAGCGCATCGTCGAACGTCGCGCCGATCACGACATCGGCGTTAGCGTCGACCTCTTCGCGCACGCGCGTGGCTGCTTCGTCCACATCGAACAGCGTCATGTCCGGTCCACCGGAAATCGAGACGAGGAGCCCTTTGGCACCTTTGACCGATGTGTCGTCAAAAAGCGGATTAGCAATCGCTGCTTCGGCGGCAGCTCTTGCACGGCCTTCGCCTGCCGCTTCTCCCGTGCCCATCACAGCTCGGCCCATACCGCGCATCACTGACCTTAGGTCGGCGAAATCGAGATTGATAAGCCCTTCCCTGACAATCAGATCGACGACGGAGCTGACGCCTGCATAAAGAACCCGATCCGCCATTTCGAAAGCCTCAGCAAACGTCGTTGTGGCATCTGCCACCCGGAAAAGGTTCTGATTTGGGATCACGATCACGGCATCCGCGCTTTCGGCTAGACACTCTACCCCGTGTTGGGCCATTCGCATTCGATGTATGCCCTCAAATGCGAATGGCATGGTTACCACGCCGACCGTCAGTATTCCGGCCTTCCGCGCAGCTCGAGCTATAACAGGCGCGGCGCCCGTTCCAGTGCCGCCCCCCATGCCCGCGGTCACGAAACACATATGCATCCCGGTCAGATGGTCCATGATTTCGTCGATCGTTTCTTCGGCCGCCGCTTGTCCGATCTCGGCGAGTGATCCGGCCCCAAGCCCGCCAGTCGCGATCAGGCCGAGTTGAACAACTCGTGGGGCTTTAGACATGGAGAGAGCTTGCGCATCGGTGTTTGCTGCAATGAATTCTACCCCTTGCAGCTTCTGCGCCATCATGTTGTTGACCGCATTACCACCACCGCCGCCGACGCCTATAACGGCAATCCTCGGTTTGAGGTGCAGTATGTCCGGTGTCGTGCCCAAGGTCTGGTTCATTGACGTTCAAGTCCCAAGCGAAAACAGTTTCAGCGTGTGGTGGCGCGACGCTGATCCTCAGCCAGCGCCGTTTGCCTTCGGCCACCGCCGGAACACTGCGCTCGCATTGACACCGCCAAAACCGAAACCATTGGATATTGCGAATTCAGCGTCTAATTGGCGCGCGTGGTTCGCCACAAAATCGATGCCTTCGGCTTCCGGATCCGGAGCATTCAGGTTGAGAGTTGGCGGCGCAATCTGATGCTGGAGTGCTAGAATGGTGAAGATTGCTTCCAATCCTCCAGCCGCGCCAAGTAGGTGTCCTGTTGCTGACTTCGTCCCGCTGACAGCGACAGTCTTCTCGGAACCAAAGATACTTTTGATGGCCCTGATTTCGCCGAGGTCTCCGACCGGGGTCGAGGTGGCGTGGGCATTCAGATGACCTATTTCGCGGGGGGAAATGCCTGCCTGCGCAATGGCGATCTCCATGGCTCTTTTGGCACCGTTCCCGTCTTCTGGTCCTGACGTGATGTGATGAGCGTCGGCTGTCGTGCCGTATCCGACGAGTTCGGCAATTGGTGTAGCGCCGCGAGCAAGCGCATGGCTCAGGGATTCAATGACAAGCATGCCCGCTCCTTCGCCCATGACGAAGCCATCGCGTGATGTGTCGAAGGGGCGCGATGCCTTGTCTGGTGTTTCGTTGAAAGCAGTCGACAGAGATCTGGCGGCTGCAAAACCCCCGAGGCTGACGATGTTCATGCAGGCTTCTGTTCCGCCGCATATCGCAATTTCGGCTTCATTTGATCGAATAAGCCTCGCCGCATCGCCAATTGCCTGAACGCCGGCGGCGCACGCGGTTACCGGTGCACCGAGAGGGCCTTTGAAGCCATGACGGATTGAGACATGCCCGGCTGCGAGATTGACCAGGAACGACGGTATGGTGAAGGGCGAAAGGCGACGGACACCGCGTTGATCGACGGTGCGGACCGCTTCGGTTATCGCAGGAAAGCCGCCTATACCGGACGCGATAATCGTCGCGGTCCTCAGCCGTTCCTCATTCGAGGTCGGCTTCCAGTTTGCTTGTGCAAGCGCTTCTTCCGCGGCTGCCAGTGCAAATATGATAAAACGGTCGACCTTGCGTTGGTCCTTCGGAGCCACAATGGTGTCGGGATCGAAGCCGCCCTCGGGATCTTCCATCAATGAGGGGACAATGCCCCCGATTTTCGATGGAAGGTCCGCCACCACGTCGTCACCCAGCCGTCGAATGCCACTTCGACCCGCGAGCAGGCGCGACCAGGAGATACCGACATTCGCTCCAAGGGGACTGACAGCTCCCATTCCTGTGACAACGATACGACGCATGTTTTACACCTGTTCTTCGTTTAAATTGGCATGCCTTCGGCATACCGACCGACGGTGCGGTCAGGGCCTGTTCTCCGGATATGCAGTGCCTAAATCGCATCCGCCCGAACCCGACGCGGCGACTGCGTTTGGCTTTTGTTTTCCCTAGCTACCGAGCGCGATCCTCAGGCCGCATGATCAGCGCCTGCGATGCGCCTGATTTCCTCCGCCGCTGCGTCGAGGATTCCTTGAGACGTATTCTCGTCTTCCATGATCCGCGACAGGGTAACGGCGCCGACCATGAGAGACAGGATCGCCATCGCTTTGCCGCTGGGATTGGAGCTTCTGGTGTCATCAAGCAGTTCATTGAGCACCTCGAAGTGAGCGCGTATCCCATCCTCGAATGGACGCCTGACTTCTTCACTCTGCCGAGTAGCGTCCGACCCCAGTGCCACCAGGGGGCAGCCTTCTGCCTTTTCTCCACGGTGGTCCTTGGACAGATAGAACGCCATCACTGCTTCGAGAGGATCGGAACTGTCCGCAGCCGCTTCAGACCATCTGCGTGTAGCGCTTTCCATCGCGCGCCTCGAAGCCTGGGCTGCAAGATCGTCCTTCGATGCAAATTGCTTGTAGAACCCGCCTTGGGTGAGTCCTGCACCCTTCATCAAATCTTTCAGGCCAATGCCATCGAATCCGTGCTCGCGAAACAGACGGCTGGCAACGTTGATCACCGTCTCCCGATTTTCCTCGGCTTGTGCCCGGCTCACTCTCATATCGACCTCCGGTTAGATTTCGTTTGACATTTATAGCGCACATAGATTTAGATCGCAATCTAAATCATTTGCACCGCTGGTCAAGAAGAGAACTTACAATGAAACGCAAACATGTCCTGACTGTCGTGGGTCTTGTCGCAGCGGCTGGGGCCGCCGCCTTTTTCCTCGTTTCTGAAACCCCAAAACGGGAAGCCGAGGTCGCAGACCCAAGGACGGCTTCACCACTGGTAAGGATTGCGGAGGCGAAAAGGACAGGCAGGGCCGACCGGTCATTCACCGGGACGGTCGCATCGCGCGTTCAAAGCAATCTCGGATTTCGCGTTCCCGGTAAAATCGTGGAGCGGCTGGTCGATGTCGGTCAGCAGGTCAAACAGGGCCAACCGCTGATGCGCATTGATGAGACCGATCTTCAGCTTGCACTGACAGCAAAGCGGAATTCGGTCATATCAGCGCGTGCTATTCTGCTTCAGGCGGAAGCCGATGAGAAGCGCTATGCGGCACTGGTCAAGAATGGCCTGGCGGCCACGCCCCAGCGTTACGAACAGGCAAAGGCGGCTCTCGATACAGCGACGGCACAGCTTGCGGCGGCCGAGGCGGAAGCGGAGGTTGCCGAGAATGCGGCAACCTACACCACTCTTGTTGCTGACTCGGATGGAACGGTCGTCGAAACTCTCGGTGATCCGGGACAAGTGGTCGCCGCCGGCCAGACGGTTGTTCAACTCGCAAAGGCCGGCCCTCGCGAGGCGGTCGTCTGGCTGCCTGAGACACTGCGACCTAAGGTGGGATCGGAAGCACAGGCCAGTGTTTATGGAAGCGACGGGCTTAGTGGAAACGCCAGACTGCGACAAATCTCCGATTCGGCTGATCCTCAAACGAGAACCTATGAAGCGCGTTACATTCTTGAGGGTGATGCGGCCTCAGCACCGCTTGGCGCCACTGTAACAATCAGAACACCGGATGCCGAACGCCAGTCGGAAGTCACCGTGCCCGTCGGCGCCATTCTGGACGACGGTAATCGCACAGGTGTGTGGATCGTCGACGGCGCCACGTCAAAGGTGAAGTTCACCCCGATTAAAGTTCAGCAGATTGGCGAGGAGACGGCATTTGTCACGGGGATCGGCACCGGGGAGCAGGTCGTTGCCCTCGGCGCGCATCTTCTCGACGATGGTGCGACCGTCAGGATTGCCTCGAGCCAAGAGGTGAAAAACTAATGCGCTTCAACCTGTCAGCCATCGCGGTTCGCGAACGCGCTATCACCCTGTTCTTTATCGTGCTGCTGGCCGCAGCCGGCGTCTACGCTTTCGTCAAGCTGGGGCGCGCCGAGGATCCGTCCTTTACCATCAAGACATTGACGGTCACGTCAGTCTGGCCGGGTGCAACAGCGCGAGAAATGCAGGACCTGGTCGCCGAGCCGCTTGAGAAACGTATTCAGGAACTGACCTGGTACGACCGCGTCGAGACCACAACGAGGCCAGGTTACGCTTTCCTGACCGTCACCCTCAAGGATAACACGCCGGCAAGTGCGGTTGCAGAAGAGTTCTATCAGGCGCGCAAGAAGCTTGGCGACGAAGCCCGCAATCTCCCCCCGGGCGTGATGGGCCCATTCGTCAACGACGAATATTCTGACGTGAGTTTCGGCCTCTATGCCCTGAAGGCAAAGGGAATGCCGATGCGCGATCTCGTTCGGCAAGCGGAAGTCATCCGCCAGGACCTCCTGCACGTGCCTGGCGTCAAGAAAATCAACATCGTCGGTGAGCGCCCCGAGCAGATTTTCGTCGAGTTCTCCTATGCGAAGCTCGCGACACTCGGCATATCCGCGCAGGATATCGCTTCTGCGTTGCAGCGACAGAACACGGTCACGCCTGCGGGTTCAATCGACACACGAGGCCCACAGGTCTTTATCCGCTTCGACGGAGCTTACAACAGTGTGCAGGCGATTGCCGACACGCCGATCGTTGCTGCTGGACGAACCCTGAAGCTCTCCGATCTTGCAGAGGTGCGACGCGGTTATCAGGATCCCGCCACGTATATCATCCGCCACGAGGGTGAACCGACAATCATGCTGGGTGCGGTGATGCAGGCGGGATGGAACGGTCTTGATCTCGGCAAGGCGCTTGAGGCTCGCTCTGCCGCCATTGCGCAAACGTTGCCGCTGGGGATGACGCTTACCAAAGTCAGCGACCAGGCCGTCAACATCGATGAAGCCGTCGGCGAGTTCATGCTCAAGTTCGCGATGGCGCTTGGCGTGGTTCTGTTTGTCAGTCTGGTGGCACTTGGCTGGCGCGTTGGTATTGTTGTCGCTCTTGCTGTGCCACTCACCCTTGCGGTGGTCTTTCTCATCATGCTGGAGACCGGGCGCTTCTTCGACCGCATCACGCTTGGCGCTTTGATCCTCGCGCTTGGCCTTCTAGTTGACGATGCCATCATTGCCATCGAAGTGATGGTGGTGAAGATGGAGGAGGGCATGGACCGCATCAAGGCGGCCGCCTATGCCTGGAGCCATACGGCAGCGCCGATGCTGTCCGGCACGCTGGTCACGATCATCGGGCTGATGCCCGTGGGTTTTGCCAAGTCGACCGCAGGCGAATATGCCGGTAACATCTTCTGGGTCGTGGGCTTTGCGCTCATCGTATCCTGGATCGTCGCCGTCACCTTCACGCCCTATCTCGGTGTGAAGATGTTGCCCAACATCAAGCCGGTCGAGGGCGGTCATCACGCCATCTATGACACGCCGAATTATCGCCGTCTGCGCTCCGTCATCGAGTTCGCTGTCCGCCATAAGTTCATGGTCTGCGCCGTGGTCGGCATTTCCATGGCCCTTTCGGTCGTTGGAATGGGCGGCGTGAAACAACAGTTTTTCCCGACATCGGATCGGCCTGAGGTGCTGGTTGAGGTGCGCATGCCCGAGGGCACAAGCATCGAGGCGACGGCATCTGCGGTGAAGAAAGTCGAGGACTGGCTGCAAACTCAGCCTGAGACCAATATCGTCACGTCGTACGTAGGGCAGGGCGCACCCCGGTTCTTCTTTGCCATGGCACCGGAACTACCTGACCCTGCCTTCGCCAAGGTCGTCGTGCTCACACCCGATGCCCACGCACGTGAAGAACTGAAGCATCGCCTTCGTGCAGCTATTTCGGAGGGTCTTGTTCCTGAAGCGTCCATCCGCGTCACCCAGCTTGTGTTTGGTCCTTACACGCCGTTCCCGGTCGAGTTCCGGATCATGGGTCCCGATCAGGATGAACTCTACAGGATTTCTGAGCAGGCTCTGGCGATCATGAAGACTATCCCCGATGTTCGCCAAGCCAACCGTGACTGGGGCAACCGAACACCCGTTCTGCGATTTGTGCCCGACCAGGAGCGGCTCAATCTGATTGGTCTTTCTCCATCGGAGGCAGCCCAGCAATTGCAGATGCTGCTCTCCGGCATCCCCGTTACGCAGGTGCGCGACAATATCCGCAACGTGCCCGTCGTCGCTCGCAGTGCTGGCGAAAACCGCCTCGATCCGTCACGTCTTGCCGATTTCTCTCTGATGAGCAGGGATGGCCGTCAGGTTCCGCTGGATCAACTCGGGCACTCCGAAATCCGGTTTGAAGAACCTATCCTGAAGCGTCGTGACCGCACGCCTGTCATCACGATCAGGTCTGATATCAACGAGGCGACGCAGCCTCCGGAGGTTTCCCAACAGGTTATGAAAGCTCTGCAGCCACTCATCGCGTCGCTTCCCGTTGGATATCGTATCGAGATGGGCGGCAACATCGAGGAGTCTCTCAAGGCGAATACGGCACTCGCTCAGGTTTTCCCGGTGATGATTGCTGCCATGCTGATCGTCATCATTCTGCAGGTTCGCAGTCTCTCGACAATGACAATGGTGATGCTGACAGCGCCGCTTGGTCTTGCCGGGGTGGTTCCGACCCTGCTCCTGTTCAATCAGCCTTTCGGCTTCAACGCCATTCTCGGCTTGATCGGACTGGCGGGTATCCTGATGCGCAACACGCTTATCCTGACAGAGCAAATCAAGGAGAACCAGGCGGCGGGGCTTGATGACTATCATGCCGTTATCGAAGCGACAGTGCAGCGGACACGACCCGTGATCCTGACGGCTCTCGCGGCGATCCTGGCGTTCATACCTCTGACCCACTCAGTATTTTGGGGGTCGATGGCCTATACCCTGATCGGTGGAACGGCAGCAGGCACGGTGATGATCCTGCTCTTCCTTCCGGCTCTCTATGCTGTCTGGTTCCGGATCAAGCCACCCAAGGCGGGTGCCGAAAAAGAGACGGTCGAGCACGTAGGGCAGCCACTGGCGCTCGCGGCAGAGTAGGGGCGTCCATGCGTGCCGGCTCAAACCTGAAGCGTGATGTGACGGCGGCATTTAAGGGCAGCAGGAGCCGAACAATGCGTGGCCTCACACCATCTGGCCGAGCACCGTTGAAAGGCTGGGATTTTCCATCTTATCCACATCCGGACCGATCTTCCGCCCGGACTAGTAGCACGGATACCAGACCCCGGCAGCCTATGCCGGGATCATCACTGCGCCCGGCTCCAATGCTGCGGGAGATCAAAGCTTCGCTTTCCCACCGATTTGCCACACCGCGCCAAATGGAATGTTGAAAAACGCAGAACCTCCAATCGCATTTGGATGAAGGTTCCGTGGGAGGGTCATGCCGGTACGCTTCGTCGTTTTTTGCGGACTAACTGATGCTGTTATCGATCCATGCGTGCGTCTGTTCCAGAATCTCGTCCGATAGTTCCGGATCGTCGATTGCCCGGGCGAGTATGACCGCCCCAACCATGGCCGCCCAGCTTCCTATCGCTGTGCGCCGGCGATCTGCCGGGTCCAGTTGCGGGAGTGCCCTTTCGATCCGGCTGATCTGCGCACGAAGGCCTTCTGTCATGGCGGAGCGCGCCGGCGGCGTCTGGTGGCGAATTGCTGCAGCGAGACCGGCGGTTGGGCAGCCACCGGCAGCGTTGTCGCGATGGCGAGGCGCAAGATAGGATTTGACGAAATCGCTGAAATTGCCTCCTCCGACGCTATCTGAAGCAAGGGCGTGGGCAAGGGTCTCCGCGACCAGATCGTCTTTTGAACTGAAATGTCCATAAAAGCCGCCGTGAGTAAGACCGGCTGCCTTCATCACCTCCGCAACGCTGACGGCATCGAACCCCTTGTCGCGAAACAGCCGGCTGGCGACATCCAGAATCCGGCGACGGTTTTCCGCCATCTGTTCTCGGCTGACCTTCATTTTCACAATTCTCCCAACATGGTCGTTGACATTTACATGATGGCTATCATATTTAAATCCAATCATGACGATTGTCATGAATATAGGTTCCATCACAGAAAAGAGCAATCCTATGAGCACAAATCCTGCAGTCCTCATCACCGGCGCCTCCACCGGTATTGGTGCAACCTATGCCGATCGGTTTGCGCGGCGCGGCCACGATCTCGTGCTGGTCGCCCGTGACGTGGCGCGAATGGAGGCCGTTGCAAGCCGTCTGCGACAGGAAACCGGCGTGGCCATAGACATCGTCCAGGCGGATCTCACGCAACTCGCCGATCTTGCGAAAGTAGAGACGAGACTGCGCGACGATGACAGCATCGGCATCCTCGTCAATAATGCCGGAACGGCCATCGGTGGAACGTTCATCGAGCAGAGCACCGACGACATGGCCCGGCTTGTTGCACTCAACTCGACTGCACTCGTTCGCCTTGCCAGCGCAATTGCTCCTCGACTCGTCAAGAAAGGTGAGGGTGCAATCGTCAACATCGGCTCCGTGGTTGGTCTGGCGCCGGAGTTCGGCATGACGGTCTACGGCGCAACCAAGGCCTTTGTCCTCTTCCTGTCTCAGGGGCTTAGCCTCGAGCTTGGACCGAAGGGCGTCTACGTTCAGGCTGTTCTTCCCGCCACGACTCGAACCGAAATCTGGGACCATGTCGGCGCCGACGTCAACGCACTGAACAACGTCATGGAGGTGGGCGATCTTGTGGATGCGGCTCTGGTCGGCTTCGACCGTCGCGAGCCGGTGACCATCCCGCCGCTTCCCGATGCCGGTCAGTGGGAAGCCTTTGAAGCTGCGCGCAAGACCATGCTGGCCAACTTCGGCAATGCGCTGCCAGCCGAACGGTACCGCACCGTCGCTTGAGCAGACCGCGCAACCCATACCGCTGCGGCGGCAACACATAGGCAAATCATGACTAAAAAGACGCTTTTCGAACCCTATACGCTTGGCTCCTTGACCCTTTCCAACAGGATCGTCATGGCGCCCCTGACGCGCAATCGCGCCGGTTCGGGCTTTGTCGCAGGTGACCTGACGGCTGAATATTACGGCCAGCGTGCTTCGGCCGGGCTCATCATTTCCGAAGCCACGCAAATATCACAGCAGGGGCAGGGATACCAGGATACGCCCGGTATCTATACCCAGGCGCAGATCGAAGGCTGGCGCAAGGTCACCAGTGCGGTGCACGAGAAGGGTGGCCATATATTCCTCCAGCTCTGGCACGTCGGTCGCATCAGCCATGTTGATCTCCAGCCGAACGGCGCAGCGCCGGTTGCCCCTTCAGCCATCCGCGCCGAGACAAAGACGTTCGTCAACAATGCCTTCGTGGATGTTTCGCAACCCCGTGCCCTTGAACTGGAAGAGCTTCCTGGGATCGTCAACGATTTCCGTCAGGCAGCAGCCAACGCCATCGAGGCTGGTTTCGATGGTGTCGAGATCCACGGGGCCAACGGCTATCTGCTTGATCAGTTCGCCAAGGACGGTGCCAATGTTCGCACAGACGCCTATGGCGGCTCTGTCGAAAACCGTGCGCGCCTCATGCTGGAAGTCACGGCCGCGGTTGTCCAGGAAATCGGCGCTGCACGCACCGGCATCCGCATCTCGCCGGTCTCGCCCGCCAATGGCATTTCGAGTACTGATCCGCAGGCGCAGTTCGATTACATCGTCGATCAGCTCGAAGCCCTTGGCATCGTGTACATTCATGTCGTCGAGGGTGCCACAGGTGGGCCGCGCGATGTCGCGCCATTCGACTTCGGATCATTGCGCCGTCGCTTCAGCAAGACCTATATCGCAAACAACGGCTATGACTTCGAGCTGGCGACTTCGCATCTTGCCGAGGGTCGGGCGGATCTGATCGCATTCGGCCGGCCGTTCATTGCCAATCCCGATTTGGTTGAGCGATTGAAAAGCGATGCGCCGTTGGCAGAGATAAACCCGGCTACGCTCTACGGTGGCGGTGCTGCGGGTTATATCGATTACCCCTCTTTGGCGGCAGCTGCCGGGCGTTGACTACTTTTGGGGTCGCTCGCTGGTGCGGCCCCATCAAATCAGTGTGCTGTGCCTGATCCTTTGCGGATTGGTGCCGGGTCCCGACACTGAAGGGTTACCCTTTCCCTCACCACATGAAAGGCAAGCTTGACTTTAATGATGATATACATCATTAAAATTATCAATGATGACGGCAATCATCATAAAATTAGTGTCGTAAAACCATATGCCTTGGCGGCAATCCATGGTGATACCGAAAAGAGAGAAAGACGCTATGGCGACGTTTGCAACCAAGAGACAGAAGACCGCCTTTGTGACCGGGGCTTCCAGTGGGATTGGCAAGGCGGCCGCCACGGCTCTGGCCCGGGCAGGCTACCGGGTGATTGGCACGAGTCGTAAGGCCGCACCCGGCGAGATACGTGATGGCATTCGGATGATTGCTTGTGACGTGACTTCCGATTTGTCTGTCTCGGATGCCGTGGCGCTGGCACATCAGGAACTTGGCCGTATCGACCTTCTGGTCAACAACGCCGGTTATGCCCTGTCCGGGGCGGCCGAAGAAAGCTCGGTGGATCAGGTTCGTTCGCTGTTCGAAACCAATTTTCTGGGTGTCGTTCGGGTGACCAATGCCGTGTTGCCGATGATGCGCCAACAGGGCTATGGCAGGATATTGAACATCGGCTCTGTCCTGGGCTTAATACCCGGTCCTTTTGGAGCCTATTACTCGGCCAGCAAGCACGCCATTGAGGGCTATTCGGAATCGCTGGACCATGAGGTTCGCCAGTTCGGCATCCGTGTCGCCGTGATCGAGCCTTGGGCAACGAAAACCTCGATCGAGGCCAATTCTCCGCAAGGCGACCGTCCGGTTGCAGCCTATGGCCAGACACTGGCCAGATACCGCACGGCGTTTGACTTGGCCATGGCGACCGGCGACACGGCGGATGATGTTGCGGCCACCATCCTGATGGCGGCACAGGACAAGGCACCGCGGTTGCGCTACCCCTCCGGCAAGGCGGCCCGGCAGACCTCGTTTGCCCGGCGTTTCCTGCCGCGCGCGCTGTTTGATCGAACCTTGCGCAAGCAATTCAACATCGCGTGAGCGAGAATGACGGCCACGGCAGGGCCTTCCAACAACATGCTCAGTTCGCGCTGAAAGCCTTGGCTTTTTTAGCCATCTGAGCCGATAATATTTTTACACTGGAGAACGTCCGTGAAAGCCTTCGTTGTCGACAAATACAAAAAGAAGGGCGCATTGCGTCTGGCAGACATGCCCGAGCCCCGGATGGGCGCGAATGATGTTCTGGTTCGCATTCAGGCCATGGCGATCAACCTTCTGGATTCCAAGGTGAGGGACGGCGAGTTCAAGCTGTTCCTGCCCTATCGCCCGCCCTTTATTCTGGGTCACGATCTAGCCGGAACGGTTGTAAGCGTGGGCGCGAATGTGCAGCAATTCAAGGCTGGGGACGAGGTTTACGCCCGTCCGAGGGATCACCGGGCCGGTACCTTTGCAGAGTTCATCGCAATTGACGCCGCCGATGTAGCGCTGAAGCCCGCGAGCCTTTCGATGGAGCAGGCCGCATCGATACCGCTGGTTGGACTGACTGCCTGGCAGGCGCTGGTGGAGGTCGGCAAGGTCAAGCCCGGCCAGAAAGTGTTCATTCAGGCTGGTTCCGGTGGGGTTGGGACCTTTGCCATCCAGCTTGCCAAGCATCTCGGCGCCACGGTGGCCACCACGACCAGTGCCGCGAATATTGACCTGGCCAAAAGCCTCGGCGCCGATGTGGTGATCGACTACAGGACGCAGGATTTCGAACAGGTGCTATCCGGTTATGATCTGGTGCTGAACAGTCAGGATGCCAAGACGCTGGCCAAGTCGCTGAATGTTCTGAAACCGGGTGGTCGGTTGATATCGATCTCGGGGCCGCCGGATGTTCCCTTTGCCAGATCTCTGGGGCTGAACCTGTTCCTGCGCTTGGTGGTACTGATGCTGAGCCGGGGCGTGCTGAAGAAGGCGAAAAGCCGGGGCGTCTTGTATTCCTTCCTTTTTATGCGCGCGGAAGGGCAACAACTTGCCCAGATCGCCAAGCTGATCGACGCTGGCGTGATCCGTCCGGTCGTGGACAAGGTATTTCCCTTTGCTCAGACGGCGGAGGCCTTGGCCCATGTCGAGACCGGGCGCGCCAGGGGCAAGGTCGTTGTGAAGGTCGCAGACTGAGTTCGTATTTTGCAGGAGATGGGGTCGCTTGGCTGCGGCCCTATTGCTCCCGCCCGCCATTTTCGACAGAGGCCCGGCAATCGGCGCGGCAAATATCAAGAATTTCATCCGCCAGGGCCGATGCGTCCGGGCAGGCCCGCGATAGCACGATGGCCCCGACAGCTTGCGCCATAATGCTGATGGCTTGCGTGCGGGCATTTGAGCCGGCGGGCTGGTTCGCCGCAAGATTGCTCTCCAGTGCGTCAACAAGGCGCTCGATGCCTTCGCCGAAAACAGCTCTGGTTTCGTTTGGCAGCCGCGCTGCTTCCCCGCTCAGTGCGGCGGCCGTGCAGCCTTGGCCACGCGCATCACGATGCGTGCGCGAGATGTAGGCGTCGATCATCTCGCCCAAATCATACCCGGCATAGCGTGCCAACGTTTCGGAAAACCCTTTGGCGGAGGCTTCTGCTATGAGCGCCTCCTTCGAGACGAAGTGGTTGTAAAATCCACCATGGGTCAGGCCCGCACCCTCCATCAGGTCAGCCACGCCAACGCCATCGAACCCTCGTTCGCGAAACATCCCGGATGCAATCGCAACAATCCGGTCATGATTTCCCTGCTTCTTTTCCTTGGTGATCCGCATGTCCGAACCCTTTCGACGGCGCCGTCTCCATGATGTTGGATATCATCATGGATTGAGAGTATTGCTGACGATTATCATTAATAATGCGCTCAACACAAGGAACACGTCGTATCGGCTACCTAATTTTCCGTCCTTCGCCGCCGACATCTTGTCGCTTGCTGCAACGAAGCTTCTGTTTCTGGGAAGCTGGCCCGAATTGTTAGTAAAATAAAGCTCGGTTACGTGGATCGGCGTATCCTCACTGGAACGCCCTTATATGCTGGGGTGCCGGATTTCCTGTCGTAGTCTGCGAGCGCAATGACCTGGTTCATTTCGGGGTAATAACCTGCTACCGAGCCGGGCGGAATATTGTAGGCAACGGCGGTAAATCCGGTAGCGGTTTTGGCGCCACTCCCGCAAATTGCTTCGACATCGATGAGGTCTCCGTCTCTTAGTCCCCGCGTTTCAAGGTCCCGCTGGTTCATGAAGATGACGTCGCGGCGGCCGTAGACACCACGGTAGCGGTCGTCGAGGCTGTATATGGTGGTGTTGTACTGGTCATGACTGCGCAAGGTGGTCAGCACAAGGGCTTCGGGGTCGTGCAAGCGTGTGTCCTCATCAAGTCCCGGTGCGACGAGAAATTCGGCCTTACCGGACGGCGTATTCCACACACGATCAGAAGCCGCGACAGTGAGCCGGAAGCCTCCGGGCGTTTTCACGCGCGTATTGAAATCATGAAAATCGGGAAAGACGATTTCGATCTTGTCGCGGATCTGCTCATAGTCGCCGGCCATGCCGTCCCAGTCGATGTCGTGTCGGTTACCAAGCGTCGCCTTGGCCATGCCGGCAACGATCCAGGGTTCCGAGCGCAACTCATCGCTTGGCGGTTTGAGGAAACCGCGCGACGCGTGCACCATCGACATGGAATCCTCTACCGTGACGGATTGGCGCCCTGTCGCCTGAATATCCAGATCCGTTCGGCCCAGAACCGGCAGGAGGATCGATGTCTTTGCCAGCAGCAGATGCGAGCGATTGAGCTTTGTCGCAAGATGAACGGCCAGATCGAGTTTCCGCATGCCCGCGAACGTCGCTTCAGGATCGGACATGGCGACAGCAAGATTGCCACCAAGACACACCAACGCTTTCGACCTGCCCTCAATGATGGCTTCGATTGCCTCCACGGCATTATGGCCCTTTTCACCAGACGGGCGGAAACCGAAGGCTTTCTCCATGCCAGCAAGAAGAGCCTCGTTGGGAATTTCAGTGATGCCGACGGTCCGATCGCCCTGAACGTTGGAATGGCCGCGCAGGGGACAGATACCGGCGCCTGGCCGGCCTATATTGCCGCGCAGCATCAGGAAATTGGCGAGTTGCTGCACATTGGCCGTGCCATGGGCATGCTGTGTGATGCCCATGCCATAACAGAGAATGACGTTTTTCGCCTTGAGGTAGACATCCACGGCGCTATCGAGCGCTTCCAGTGACAGGCCGGATTTCTCGATAATTTCCGACCATTGAGTCTGTTCGATATCGGCTTGCAGGGCTTCGAGGCCAATCGTATGCGCCGCGATGAAATCGCGGTCGATGACGCCGGGTCCGCCAGCTTCGATATCGGCCGCGTCCCGCTCGAAGATGCGCTTCATCATGCCCTTGAGTGCGGCAAGATCGCCGCCGGTACGAACCTGATGATAGGCAGACGCGATCGGCGTGGATGACATCGTCGCCATTTCGATCGGATCCTGCGGGGCTGCAAACCGCTCCAGCGCCCGCTCCTTGAGTGGATTGAAGACGACAATCGGCACACCCCTGCGGGAGGCCTCATGTAATGTCGTCATCATGCGCGGATGGTTGGTGCCGGGATTGTGCCCGAACGAAAAGATCGCGTCGGCATGATCGAAATCCTCCAGCGTTACAGTGCCCTTGCCGACACCGATCGACAGGGGCAGACCGACGCTGGTCGCTTCGTGGCACATGTTGGAACAGTCGGGGAAATTGTTGGTGCCATAGGCGCGAACGAAGAGCTGAAAGAGAAACGCCGCTTCGTTGGAGGCACGACCGGACGTGTAGAACTCGGCCATATGAGGGCTGGGAAGGGCGTTCAACTCCGAGGCAATACGCGCGAATGCGGCATCCCATTCGATCGGCACGTAGCGGTCACTGGCATGATCATAGATCAGCGGATGGGTCAGGCGCCCCTGATCTTCAAGCTTGTGGTCGGTCCATTGCCAGAGATCAGTCACCGAATGAGCGGCAAAGAAATCGGGGCCAACGCGCTTGGCCGTCGATTCCCAGGTGATCGCTTTTGCTCCGTTCTCGCAAAACTCAAATGAACTTGTGTGCTTCGGATCGGGCCAGGCGCAGCCGGGACAATCGAAGCCTTCGGGCTGGTTTGCCTTTAACAATGTCGCCGCGCCCTCGGCGATGATCTGCTGGTGAGCAAGGGTTTTGGCAACGGCTTTTAGTGCGCCCCAGCCACCTGCTGGCGCTTTGTAATGCTCTATCCCATCCGGCCGCTTCTCGCTCATCACAGTCTCCCTTCAGCGTGTTTCAATAAATCTAGCATCGAACGCATCAGTACGAACCTAGACCGATGTATAGGTCCAGGTAGACGTCTATCGAATGTGCTGCCAACGAGATTGAGCATATTTTGCCCAGATCAAGATTGGCGGTGGAACAGTATCATGGAAAAGACAGGACAGATGCAAGCCGGGGCGGCAAGCGCCACCCACAATGATGCGATCGGACAAGTGGCGCTTCTGGCCATGGCCGTCGCGGGCGGTATTGCCGTCGCGAACATCTACTACAATCAGCCGATGCTCGGGCTTATCGAAGCGGATTTCAGTCGGCAGCCAGTTACCGGCATGGTGCCCACCGCAACGCAACTCGGTTACGCACTGGGGTTGTTCCTTTTACTGCCGCTCGGCGACCTCGTTAATCGCCGCCGGATGATCATCGGGCAATTCGTGGTGCTTGCCGCCGCGCTCGCGCTGGCTGCACTAGCGCCGACGGCGTGGATGCTGGTTGCAGCATCGGTCATGGTTGGAGCATGCTCGACAGTCGCCCAGCAGATCGTGCCCTTTGCGGCATCGCTGGCCGCGCCCGAAAAGCGCGGCGCCACAATCGGCACCGTCATGGCAGGCGTATTGTCGGGCATATTGTTCAGCCGCACCCTCTCGGGCTTTGTGGGCGAACACGCTGGCTGGCGGGAAATGTTCTGGATCGGCGTACCGCTCGCCCTGCTCGCCGCGGGCCTCATGTTTGCGGTCCTTCCGCATCATCGGCCAACCTCGACTTTGCGATATCATCAGGCGCTCCGGTCGCTCGGCCAGCTATGGAAACGCCACCCGGCCTTGAGGGCAGCGACCGTCATCCAGGCGTTTCTGTTCGCGTCGTTCACGGCCTTCTGGACCATCCTCGCCCTCTATCTGGCGGGGCCAGAATTTCAGCTCGGTGCGGATGTCGCGGGTCTGTTTGGGATCGTCGGTGCGGTCGGCATATTTGCAGCGCCTCTGGCAGGAGTTGTTGCCGACAGACGGGGACCGCATTTCGTGGTCTGGATGGGCGCCGGATTGACGATCGCCGCCTGGCTTATCTTCGGGCTCTGGGCATCGATCGTTTCTTTGGTTGTGGGCGTCATCGTGCTTGATTTCGGCATACAGAGCGCGCTGATTTCTAACCAGCACATCATCTATGCCCTGGATGCCGATGCGCGTAGCCGTCTCAACACGGTCTTCATGACTGGCATGTTTCTGGGGGGTGCCACAGGTTCGGCGATGGCGACACTGGCCTGGGGGCAGGGCGGCTGGCTCGTCGTCAGCCTTCTCGGCGCGGCGTTTGGCCTCGCAGCCTTCGCGGTGAAAATATTTCATCATCGCCGGTATTTGTCGACGGTTGTCGGAAACTGAGGGCGGAACGATGGAAAAGCTACGTATAGGAATCGTCGGCGGTTCTCTTGCCGGCCTCTTCGCTGGCATCATGTTACAACAGGCTGGCCACGATGTTCGCATCTACGAGCGATCGAAGAGCGGTCTTGCAGGTCGGGGAGCTGGCCTCGTCGGTCAGAGGGACCTGCTGCACATTCTCCGGCTGATTGGCTGCGAGCATGTCGCCCGTATCGGCGTGGTGGCTAAGGAACGCATCTATCTCGATCAGGACGGCCGTATCGCCCAGACCATTAAGGCGCCCCAGACCCAGATCTCCTGGGACTATCTGTTCGAAACTGTCGCTTCCCGCATCGCTTCAGGAAGCTATGTGTTGGGTCGGGATGTCGTCAAAGTGCTGGATGGCGAGAGTGGCGCGGAGCTGATTTTTGGTGACGGCACGCGGGTGAATGCCGATCTGGTTATCGGTGCCGATGGCCTTGGTTCGG
Organism: Agrobacterium tumefaciens; assembly: GCF_009649785.1. Classification (GTDB taxonomy): domain Bacteria; phylum Pseudomonadota; class Alphaproteobacteria; order Rhizobiales; family Rhizobiaceae; genus Agrobacterium; species Agrobacterium tumefaciens. The sequence continues at coordinate 18,530 of NZ_WJOK01000003.1, forward strand.
TGGTGCGCGCAGCGGTCAATCCCGGAGACACGCAAAACCGCTATTCCGGCTATGTCGCATGGCGTGGATTGATCCTGGAAACGAGGCTTCCAACGGCAGCAAATCTGCTTCTCGACCGGTTTGCCTTTCATGTCAGGCCTGGCGTACATGCGCTCGGTTATCTTGTCCCGGGCTCGAAGGGCGAAATGGACATCGGCAATCGCCGATATAACTGGGTCTGGTATCGCAAAGTGCCAGCAAGCGAACTTGCCCACACGTTCACCGATCTGGATGGGCGAACGCATGCATTTTCGCTGCCGCGTGGTGGCTTGTCGAGCGACCGTCTGGAGGCGTTGCGCGTCGATGCGCTGCAGATGCTTCCGCCGCAATTCGCCCAGGCGGTCGAGGCGGAGCCAAGCCCCTCTATCCAGGGCATTTTCGACTACGAGTCGCCCCGCATGACGGGCCGTTCGGTCGTCCTCATCGGCGACGCCGCCTTTGTCGCGCGTCCGCACACCGCGATGGGCGTGTCGAAGGCAGCGGGCGATGTCATGGCGTTGAGCAACAGCCTGGAGTCCGAGGTTGACCTTCCCAGTGCCTTGCAGCGGTTCGAGGACGATCGCATCGCGGTTGGCCGAGAAATCGTTGCTTATGGCAGGCAACTCGGTGCGTCGGCTATCTGAGTATCGACCGGCTGTCTGTCACGGTACTCAAGAACGATATTTTTAACCCGCTGGCTTCTGCCAGCGGGTTTTTAATTTTGAGAAAGGTCGGATGCTTCAGTTTGGGGGCTTCATTAGGCTTAGTGCGGCGTGGATTTGCGAGACGACGGCGGCACCTTCCCCAACTGCTGCCGCGACCCGCTTGGTCGATCCGGCACGGACATCCCCGATGGCAAAGACATTTGGCAGGCTGGTTTCGAGAGGCAATGGCTTGCGGGAAAAACGACAATGCTCATCGAAGGATTGCCCAGTGACGATGAAGCCCTTGTCGTCGGTTTGCACCCGGCTGCTGATCCAGCCAGCGTTCGGATCCGCGCCGATAAAAAGGAAGAGATGATGAAGCGGTAAGGTGTTCACGCTTCCATCCAGGCGGTTGCGCAGTCTTGCGGAGGAAATGCCAGTGGCGTTATCGCCATTGATCGCGTCCACTTCGCAATGCATGTGCAGTTGGACGTTCGGCAGGGCCTTGATACGGTCGATCAGATATTGCGACATCGTATCTTCGAGTGCGCGCCGCACGACCAGATGAAGTGTCTTGACCTGAGGCGCCAGAAAGACGATGGCCTGGCCTGCCGAATTGCCGCCGCCAACCAGGACGATCTCTTCGCCGGCGCAAAGTTTTGCCTCGATCGGCGAGGCCCAATAGGAAACGCCGTTGCCCTCGAAACCGTCAATGTTGGTGATGTCCGGTCGCCTGTAGCGAGCGCCGGATGCGATGACGACACTGCGGGCCGTCACCGATTTTCCACCGTCGAGTTCGAGCGCCAGCACACCGGCGTCATCTTTCGGAGGGATCAGATTTTTGACAGCGACGGGAAGAACCATTTCCGCCCCGAACTTGAGGGCCTGATTGTAGGCACGTCCCGCCAGCGCCTGTCCGGATATGCCCGTCGGGAAGCCGAGATAGTTTTCGATCCGAGACGAAGCGCCGGCCTGCCCCCCAATCGAGTGTTCGTCGATGACAAGGACGTCGAGCCCTTCCGAAGCGGCATAGACGGCGGTGGCAAGGCCCGCCGGTCCAGCGCCGACAACAGCGACGTCATAGAGCTTTCCGGGCTTGAGGTCCGGCGTCATGCCGAGACATGCTGCGGCCTCCGCATCGGTCGGTTTCTTGAGCACGGTGCCGTTGGGGCAGACCATTAGCGGAAGGTCGGAGGCGAGAATACCCAGACGTTCGATCAGCGCCTTACCTTCACCCTCCATGGCAGCATCAAGCACGATGTGGGGAAAGGCATTGCGGGCTAGAAATCCTTGCAGGCGCGAGAGCGCGGCATTGCCAGCGGTTCCAATCAGAACAGAACCTGCGCCTGCATCGATCAGACCGACGCGGCGCAGGATGAAGGCGCGCATGATGATTTCGCCGACATCGGCCGATCCGATCACCAAGGCCCGCAAATGGGCGGCATCAAAGGGAATGGCCGTGCAGCCCTCGGACCCGGCGCGGGCCCCGGCAAGTGTCGGTCGACCCGACAGCTGGTTGACTTCGCCAGACAACTGGCCTGCTCCATGCGTCGTGATCGGCGCCTCGCCGGAAAGACCTTCGTGGCGAAACACGTCCATCGATCCCTTCAGCACCAGCCAGGCGGGCGCTGCGTGGTCTCCTACCTTGTAGACGAAGTCACCACGGGCGAAATCTTTTGGCTCGCCGCTGGCAAAACGCTTGGCCGTCTCGACCTGATGGGGGTTGAGCACCGGAAACATCTGGTCCAGGCGCGCGCTGAGATCTGCCATCTGTTACCTCCAGCTGGAAATGTCGTCCGCAGGTCACCGCCGATTTTTCGGCGAAGTTCAGTAATATCGCGGTATCGGCCCGCGTTGCGGTGTCTGATCAGGCAGGTTCACCATGGTTTCGTCCACATAACACCAGCCCCAGCCCTCCGGCGGGTCATAGCCCTCGATGATGGGGTGGCGGGTGGTGTGGAAATGCGCGGTCGCGTGGCGGCCGGGGGACTGATCGCAGCAGCCGACATGACCACATTCGCGGCAGAGCCTCAAATGAAGCCATATCTGGCCAGTTTCGAGACATTCCTCGCAGCCAAGCGACATGGGCTTGACCGATCGGATCGTCGGCAGGTGCGAGCATTGATCAGACATGGTTCCACTCCTGAACGTGTTGGAAATTTCAGTGCTTCAGTGCTTCTTCAAGACACAGTATAAGCTGGTTGAAATCGACTGGCTTCCCAAGGAATGCGAATGCACCGCCATCCATTGCCGCTGCTCTCGTTCGCTCGTCGCAATAGGATGTCATGAAGATCATCGGCGGCTTTTGATCACCACGCGAGTTTAACACGTCCTGCATCTGGATGCCGCTTAAGCCTGGCATTTTAACGTCGACCAGCATGCAGTCGATCGCGACGCGATCACCGCGGGCCAGAAAGTCTTCCGCAGACGAAAACAGCCGGCTCTCGTAACCGCAGGACAAAACGAGATCGTCAAGGGCTTCGCGGATCGACCGATCGTCGTCAACGATGGCTATGACAGGTGTTTTGGACAATTTGATTGGGCCTTGCCTCTTAAAATCAACTGGCTTCTATATGCGCCATCGAGACACAACATTGCACCATACAAGGGTCTAGGTTTTGGCCTCAAAGGCCTAGCAGTTCCGCCTTGCGCACCAGTTCGGCTACGGAGCGCGCCTCCATTTTGCGCATGACATTGCCGCGATGCAGCTTGACCGTGATCTCGCTGATCCCGAGGTTGAACGCAATCTGCTTGTTCATCAGGCCTTGCACGACAGCCGTCATGACCTCATGCTCGCGGCGGGTCAATGTCTTGGCCAGTTCCACGACGGCGCCATTTGCAGCAGATTGCTGGCGCATTTCCCGATCTTTCTGAAAAGCGACCGAGACGGCGTCGAGGATGTCCTGGTCCCGAAAAGGTTTGGTCAGGAAGTCGATGGCGCCTGCTTTCATGGCACGGACTGTCATTGGTATATCACCGTGACCCGTCATGAAGATGATCGGCATTCGGTTGCCGAGTTTTTCCAGGTGGAGCTGAAAATCAAGGCCGTTCGCACCGGGCAGGCGAACGTCGAGAAGAATGCAGCCAGGTCGGTCCAGATCGGCATTTTCGAGCAGGTCCTGGGCGCTTTCAAAGGATTTTGCTTCTGTTCGAATTGACAGGAACAGATCGACCAAAGCCTCGCGTATCGCAGTATCGTCATCGACGACGTAGACAACCGGCGTATCGCCGTTCGGCGGTTTGCCGGACTTTCTCGCATCATTCATGGGTTGCCTCCATCGGGACGATCATTTCGAACAATGCGCCACCATTGATGTGATTGCTGGCAGACAGCGTGCCGCCGCGGGCTTCGAGCATGCTGCGGCAGATGGCAAGGCCCATGCCAAGCCCGGTTGGTTTGGTCGTGCAGAATGGTTTGAACAGGTTTTTGAGAACGTCCGGACTGAGCCCGGGACCTGTGTCGAGAACCTTGATGATCACGCTTTGACCATCCCCAGGCTCGATCGTTACCGATATCCGCCGCATCGCTTCCGGGGTTTCGGCCATGGCGTGAAGGGAATTGGTGATCAGGTTGATCAAGACTTGCTGCAGCTCTATCCGCACAGCGTTGACGGTGGGCACATCGCTTGCTTCAGCTATTTCAACAATGACCCCATTTCTGACCAGCTCGCTCTCCATCAGCGCGCGTGTCTCCGTGACGAGATCGGCCAGCGAAACCGACTCGATATCGGGCGGGCGGTTACCAAGCATTGATCTTGCGCTCTGAATGATGTCGCTGGCACGCTGGCTGTCACGAGCGATGCGCTCAGCTGAGCGGGAAACGGCTGCCAGATCCGGCGGGTCGCGATCCAGCCAGCGCTGCAGGGTCTGGGCGTTGACCACCAAGGCGCCGAGCGGCTGATTGAGTTCGTGCGCGAGCGAGGCAGATAACGCACCGACGGTTGCCGCGCGCGACGCCAATGCCAATTCCGCCTGGGCCTCGAACAGTGCTTTCTGGGCGAGTTCCCGTTCCGTAATGTCGAACATACCGACAATGACACGGTTGAAATTGGCAGGATCTTCAGGAAAGCCAACGGTCAGCAGCACAAATTTGCTGGTGCCATCGCTGGTGATGATGCTGCCCTTGCCTTCGAAATGCGTCTCGTTGTTGAAAATTGCCGCGATGAGATCGAGAAAGGTGGCGTCGTCCTGGGCAATATAGCGGCGCATGGCGCCGGGATTGTTGTTGCCCACATGACCCAGCAATTCAAGTGCCGCCGCGTTGGCGGCAACGGTAGGGACGCTGACGATGCATTGCTCCAGAAAATCCGGGTTCTCCCGAGCGTGAGCACTAAGGTCTTTGACACCATCTGCTTTCAACGCCATCAGCATGGCGCGGACCTGCGAATAGTCGCGCTCCCAAAGTGCAACGCGGCTTTGCTCGAAAATCGTCCGGTAGCGCTCTTCGCTGCTCTGCAGGGCGGCATTGAATTTCACAAGATTGAGGCGCGCGCGCTGATTGCGGATGATCAAGGCGCAGGTGATCAACATTGCAGCAACCGCGACCGCCAGGCGTAGGGTTGCGGCGAGGTCGGTTTGCAGCCCATGAGCTGCAAGATACGAGACTGCCGCCAGACTGATACAGATACCGGTCACCAGCATCGTTCCTTTTTCTGTCAGGGTTTCTGCCGACAGAAGCAAGGTGATGACATAGAGCGTGGCAAGCGCGCTGTGAATGTCGGTATAGGTATCGAGATAGAAGATCAGCGCTGCGAGCAAAAATGCGCAGACGAGCACGCAAAGTTCAAAGCGCGCCGGCAGCCGTCTTTCCGGGTTTACCAGGACCAGCGAATGCAAGGAGATTTCCCACGTTGAGATCGACCGCATTATCAAGCCATCCCTGCTGCCAAAACGCAAATGGCAATTCCAATATTCCTATGCAAACTCAATCTCATAACCGCGCAAAAAAGAAAGGCCATTCCAGGACTGGGATGGCCTCAGATGGATCGCGACATCCATGTGAAAGGGCGCGCTTGAAAATTCAGGGTGCATTGGCATCCAGCATCTCTTCAGTGGAGGGCCTGAATTTGTAGCCTCGGTTCGGCAGGCGAGCCACTATACTTAGGTGTCAGTCCGACTAACCAAGCATTGGATACCGCGCGACCAGATCCTCGCCTACAACCATCTCGTCAAACAAACGATGTGGGCAGGAGCTGAAGATGCAGATTTCAAAACATGTTCTTTCTCTCAAGGACCGGCCTGCAGCCTTCGAAAGCCCGGCGGGATCGATCATGCGCCTTGGTCGCGATCAACTGCCAATCCTCAAAGGCCTTTCAATACGCAGGCTGGTGCTCACGGCACACGCGATCAGGGAGCCTCACTGGCATGCGAATGCCAATGAACTAGGCTACTGTGTCCGCGGCCAGGCACTGGTGACTGTCGTCGGCAATCATGGCAGCCGCGATGTCTTTCTTATCGGCATTGGCGAAATGTTCTTCGTTCCGTCAGGCATGGTTCACGCAATTGAAAATACCGGTGAGACGGACGCGGAGTTCATCCTTGCCTTTTCGAACGAGGATCCGGAAGATTTCAGCCTGTCTGGCGCCTTCGACGTGATGTCCGACGCGGTGCTGCTGAGCACATTCGAGTGGCAACCGCAAAAGCCGCCGAGTTTTGGCAGGCTGAACGCGAACACAGAGATATTTGACCCGCAGGCCCAGCCAGCCATTGAAAAGCAGGCGCTTCATCCAAACAGGCTCAAATTCCGCGTCGAGGAGTCAGCGCTGCACGTATCGTCGCCGGCGGGCTCTGCAAGGACCGCGCAGGCTCCGGCTTGGTCTGTTCTCGATGGTCTTTCGATGTTTTCTGTCCGCATCAGCGAGATTGGCCTGCGCGAACCGCACTGGCACCCCGAGACCGCCGAAATGGGCTATGTGCTCGAAGGGACCGGTCAGATGACAGTCCTTGATCCCGATGGAAGCGCTGACACTTATTCGATCCATCCGGGTGACGCCTATTTCGTGCCGCCGGCTTACCCGCATCACATCGAAAACACCGGCAGTGGCACACTGCATATCCTGATTTTCTTCAGTCGCAGCGCGCCACAAGATATCGGTTACCGAGCAGCGGCGGCCGGTTATTCACGCAGTGTGATCGCTAGCCAGTTGGGCCTTTCCGAGCAAGCCCTCCTGCCTCTTCCTGTCGATATCGACGATCCGCTGATCGTTGCACGGCTCTGAATCCCTGAATCCTGAAACCCAAACCCAATGGAGATTACCATGAACCGCACCCTCGCTGAAAAACATCGCAAGTCGCCTCTTGCAACACCGACTGCCCTTGGCACGAACGCAACCGCCGATATTTCCGGCGCGTTGACGGCGCTGCTGGCCGATGTCTTCGCGCTTTATCTCAAGACGAAGAATTTTCACTGGCATATGAGCGGTCCGCATTTCCGTGATTACCACCTGATGCTGGACGAGCAGGGCGAGCAGATCTTCGCCATGACGGACGACATTGCCGAGCGAGCCCGCAAGATCGGCGGCACCACACTTCGTTCGATCAGCCATATTTCCAGGTTGCAGCGGCTTCTCGACAACGACGCCGATTTCGTGACCCCGGCGGATATGCTGGCCGAGCTTCGCGACGATAACCTCACACTCGTCTCGCTGATGAAGGCGACACACAATCTTTGTGAAGACCATGGCGACATCGCAACCGCCAGCCTGATCGAAAACTGGGTGGATGAGGCAGAGCGCCGTGCCTGGTTCCTGTTCGAAAGCACCCGCGGCGCCGAATGAGCGCGCGAAATTTCGGAGAGGCCCATGATCAACGAACTTTCACTGTCCCGTCGGCAGGTCCTGTTGGCCGGCACCACGGTTTCTCTGGCCTTGGCCATGCCGGCGATGGCTTCCGAAAAGAAAATTTCCCGTAACCCAGAAGGAATTGCATCGATGACCACGAATTTTGTCACCACCAAAGACGGCGTAGAGATATTCTTCAAGGACTGGGGTCCGAAGGATGCACAGCCGATCGTCTTCCACCATGGCTGGCCGCTGTCGTCAGACGACTGGGATGCCCAGATGCTGTTCTTCCTCAGCAAGGGCTATCGTGTTGTGGCCCACGACCGCCGCGGCCATGGACGCTCCAGCCAGGTGAGCAATGGTCACGACATGGATCATTACGCTGCCGATGCCTCCGCCGTCGCCGAATATCTTGACCTGCGCAATGCCGTTCATATCGGCCACTCCACAGGCGGCGGCGAAGTCGCTCGGTACGTCGCACGGCATGGTCAGCCACAGGGCCGCGTGGCAAAGGCTGTCCTCGTCAGCGCCGTTCCGCCGCTGATGCTGAAAACCGCAGCCAATCCTGATGGCACGCCGATGGAAGTCTTCGATGGGTTCCGTAGCGCCCTGGCAGCCAATCGCGCGCAGTTCTTCCTCGATGTTGCGTCGGGCCCATTTTATGGTTTCAACCGGCCGGATGCGAAAGTTTCGCAGGGTGTGATCGACAATTGGTGGCGCCAGGGGATGATGGGCAGCGCCGTGGCGCACTATGAAGGTATCAAGGCGTTTTCGGAGACAGATCAGACCGAAGACTTGAAGGCGATTACCGTTCCCACGCTGGTGACCCAGGGTGATGACGACCAGGTCGTTCCCTACAAGGCCGCCGTAGAGCTTCAGGCCAAGCTGATCAAGAACAGCACAATGAAGATCTACAAGGGCTTCCCGCACGGGATGCTGACCACGCATGCCGACGTGATCAATCCAGACCTGTTGGCCTTCATCAAGGCTTGATTGTTTCCCTATCCCAAGACGTGTGTGGCGGCTCCCCAAAGGGCCGCCACTACAAATGCGGGGTCAGCGGGTTAGTCAGCCGCTCGTCGCGAAAGCTCGCGGGCCAGATCAAGAAACGCTTTCACTCCAGCCGACAGATTTCGGCGCCCGGGATAATACAGGCAGAGCCCCGGATACGGTGGTGTCCAGTCCTCCAGAACCCGGACAAGGCGCCCGGCCCTGATCTCGGAAAGCACTTCCTCTTCCATGGTATAGCCCAGGCCGGTACCTTCCAGCACCGAAGTCCTCACAAGGCCCGCTTCATCAAGTGTGATCGGGCCTCGCACATCGATTTGCACCGGCTCGTCGTCTTTTTCAAACCGCCATCGAAACAGTGAGCCGTCCGGCAAGCGAACGCGAATGCATCTGTGATTGAGAAGATCCGGAGGAACCACGGGTTTGGGATGTTGCGCGAAATAGTCCGGAGAACCAACAACAGCGTGTCGCTGTGGCCGGCCGAGCGAAACGGCAATCATGTCGCTGGGAACGAGACCTGCCACCCTGACGCCCAGATCAAAACCGTCATTGACGATATCAACCATTTTTCCTTCCGTGACCAGATCGACATTCATTTCGGGATAGCGACGCAGGAACTCAAGCACGAGCGGTGAGATGATGGCGCGTGCTGCAAACGGTGCCGCATTGATGCGTATCGTTCCAGACGGTGTCTCGCGTTGAGAGCGCACCGTTTCCAGAGCGGCATGAAGGTCCTGAAGCGAAGGCGCAACCTGCTGTACAAAGAGCCTGCCGGCATCTGTCAGCGAGACGCTGCGCGTGGTGCGATTGAACAATCGTACGCCGAGCCCCGCCTCAAGCCTGCCGATGGTGTGGCTGAGCGCAGTTGTGGACATACCGAGATCGATAGCCGCTGCGCGAAACGTCCCGCGCCTGGCGATCGCGATGACTGCTTCGAGTTCCCTAAGGTTTAACTGTTCCATTATCCCGATCTGTTCAACATCACGTGCATATTTATCCCACTTATCCATGCAATGGTAGAGCACTAACTTAGGGGCACCTCACAAGGAGAAATAAGATGGATATGCCCCAAGTTGTGAATATGTATTTTGACGCTGACACCCGCAACGATGCCGACGGGCTGTTGCAAACGCTTGATGTCGATGCGGTGGTCGAGGACGAGAATGCCCGCTATCAGGGCACTGCCGCCATCCGTCAATGGTGGGTGGCCGCCAAGAGATCGGCTCAATACGTTGCCGAACCTGTGGAAACCACGATTGACGGTGACAAGACACTCGTGCGGGCGAGGGTGAGTGGCAAGTTTCCCGGTAGTCCGGTGATGCTAATCCATGCCTTCACGATCAAGGACGACAGGATCGTCAGGCTGGAGATCCGGTCATGATCGACTTTCTCAATCTGAAAGGCAAACGCGCACTCATTACGGCTGGAACCAAGGGTGCTGGCGCTGCGACCGTCAGCCTGTTTCGCGAACTCGGCGCAAAGGTGCTGACGACAGCACGTGCCCGTCCGGAAAACATGTCGGAAGAATTGTTCGTAGATGCGGACCTGAGCACCGAAGAGGGATGTGAAATCGTCGCAGAGGCCACGCGGCGGCGGCTTGGCGGCGTCGATGTCATCGTCCATATGCTGGGTGGCTCCTCAGCATCGGGCGGCGGCTTTTCTGCCCTGTCGGAGGATGACTGGCACAAGGAAATGTCGCTTAACCTTTATCCGGCTGTCCGGCTGGATCGGCAACTGGTCCCGGATATGGTCGCCCGGGGAAGCGGCGTCGTCGTGCATGTGACATCCATCCAGAGAGTCCTGCCACTTCCGGAATCGACAACAGCCTATGCCGCAGCGAAAGCGGCACTTTCGACCTATAGCAAGGCGATGTCGAAGGAAGTGTCGCCCAAAGGTGTGCGCGTCGTTCGGGTTTCGCCGGGCTGGATCGAAACGGAAGCCTCCGTCCACCTTGCAGAGCGCCTGGCGAAGCAGGCCGGAACTGACCTTGAGGGTGGCAAGAAGATCATCATGGATGGACTGGGCGGCATTCCGCTCGGCCGCCCGGCAAAACCGGAAGAGGTCGCAAACCTGATCGCCTTCCTCGCTTCCGACCGTGCGGCTTCGATTACTGGTACCGAATACACAATTGATGGGGGTACGGTGCCGACAGCGTAGGTTCCGAGATGCGCCTGCAGATCAGGCGGGCGCGTCCCACCCGCCGATCTGTGAATAGATCGCGTCGCGGAGATGACGGACGTCGTGGTTCAGATCGGCCAGCTCCTTTGGAGTTTGCATTGAAGCTGCAAGCAAGGTGTCGCTGAGGCAGCCGGCCCTGTGCTGCAATGCGCGGCCTTCCTCGGTCAACGCGATCACCACCTGCCGCTCATTGCTGAGGTTTCTGGTCCTGCGCAACAAGCCGGCTGTCTCAAGGCGCTTCAAGAGCGGCGTCAGTGTGCTCGATTCCAATGCGAGGGCGTTTGCAATGGCGCCAACGGTTTGCTCATCTCCGCTCCAAAGCACGTTTAGCACGAGATATTGCGGGTACGTTAGCCCCAGCTCATCCAGAAGGGGCTTGTAAGCGCGCTGGATGGCAATGCCGGCAGTATAAATTGCGTAGCACAGCTGGTCGTGCAAGGGCGGTGGATTGTTGTGACGTATGGTCATTCTAGGCTCCTTCACACATACATATAGCCAATCATATGGCAAAAATAAATATCGCGATAAGAATTATCTTGACGGAGGGGTCAGCATCTGTCAGTTTATGTGTATCGCGATAACAGTTATCGCAAAACAAAAAAGGAAGAAGCCATGACACGCAAGTCCGCAACCGCCCTTTCTGCAATTGCCGCCGCCGCATTGTCTGCCGCACTGCCGGCAAACGCTGCCGACACGATTTCCCAGAACCAGTCCGTAAAAAACGTCGTACTCGTCCATGGCGCTTTTGCTGACGGCTCTGGCTGGAAGGGTGTCTACGACAATCTCACAAAGCGTGGTTACCGCGTGACTATCGTCCAGAATCCCCTGACTTCGCTCGCAGACGACGTTGCCGCCACAAAGCGTGCTCTCGAGCGGCAGGATGGTCCGGTCATTCTGGTCGGACATTCCTGGGGCGGCACGGTCATTACAGAAGCGGGCGTTGATGAAAAGGTTGCTGGCCTCGTCTATGTCTCTGCGCTCTCACCAGATGCCGGCGAAACGACAGCCCAGCAATATCAGGGGTTTGCTCCCGCATCGGAATTCGTCATCGAAACCACGAAGGATGGTTTTGGATATGTAAGCCCGGCAAAGTTCAAGGCTGGTTTTGCTCATGACGTTAGCGATGCCGATGTTGCGTTCATGAGGGACGCTCAGGTCCCGATCAACATGTCGGCGTTCGGCACGAAGCTCGAACATGCTGCCTGGCGTACCAAGCCCAGCTGGGCTGTGATCGCTACCGAAGACAAGGCATTCGACCAGGCAATGCTGATCCATATGGCCGAACGCATCAAAGCCAAGATCACCAAGGTCTCAGCAAGCCACGCCCTGTTCATGACGCAGCCGACGGTCGTCGCTGATACCATCGATGCTGCCGCCAAGGCCGTCTCGGCAAAGCAGAAATGATAGATTCCGCGTTATCGGGACAATCCGCACTGTCCCGATAACGACCGGAATGTATCATTGCGAATTTCACAACAAACTATGAATTATTAGTTCAATTGTTATGCCCGCGACTTGGTAGCAATATCCACGCATCAGACGAGCAACGGCGTCGCCTGAAACACGAAACCATACATTTGCAGGACGTGAGATGACCCAGAACGACTTTTCCATAACGCGCCGTGGCGCACTGCTTTCAGTTGGTGCAGCCGCAGCGGCGATGGCCATTTCACCCGTATTCACCTTCGCAGCAAACGCTGCCCCCACCAACACATCAATCGAAGGAAACAAGACCATGGGTACTATCACCACCAAGGACGGCGTCGAAATATTCTACAAGGATTGGGGCTCCAAGGATGCTCAGCCCATCGTCTTCCATCACGGCTGGCCGTTATCGTCTGACGACTGGGATGCCCAGATGCTGTTCTTCCTCGCCAACGGTTACCGGGTCGTTGCCCATGATCGCCGTGGCCACGGACGCTCTGCCCAGGTTTCCGAAGGGCATGATATGGACCACTATGCCGCCGACGCTTTCGCTGTCGTCGAAGCGCTCGACCTGAAGAACGCAATCCACATCGGCCATTCCACCGGCGGTGGCGAGGTGGCGCGCTATGTGGCGAAGTTTGGTCAGCCGGCCGGTCGTGTCGCCAAGGCCGTTCTGGTATCGGCAGTCCCGCCGCTGATGCTGAAGACCGCAGCCAATCCCGAAGGCCTGCCGATCGAAGTGTTCGACGGCTTCCGTTCGGCGCTGGCGGCCAATCGGGCGCAATTCTTCCGCGATGTCCCGGCCGGCCCGTTCTACGGTTTTAACCGCGATGGCGCCAAGGTTCAGGAAGGCGTAATCCAGAATTGGTGGCGCCAGGGCATGATGGGCGGTGCAAAGGCGCACTATGATGGCATCAAGGCCTTCTCCGAAACCGACCAGACGGAAGATCTGAAGGCAATCACGGTGCCGACGCTCGTTCTCCACGGCGAAGACGATCAGATCGTTCCAATCGCGGATTCTGCACTGAAGTCCGCCAAGCTGCTGAAGAATGGTTCGCTGAAGACCTATCCCGGCTTCTCGCATGGCATGCTGACCGTGAATGCCGATGTCCTGAACGCCGATCTTCTGGCATTCATTCGATCCTGACGATAAGAGGTGGCCGTGGCGGAACCTGCCACGGCCACTGATGCAATCCTTGCCGCACTACCGATCGAGACGACGATGCAGTTGACGCCCGAGCTTGTAGCCCTGACCATCAGAGACGTCCGTGACGACGGCCCGGAGCCGGGCTGGACGCCGCTATCTGAAACAGAACTTGACGCTCTGGTTGCCGCTATCGAGCGTGAAGCCGATAGCGATCCGATCTGGGTGTTTGCATACGGTTCCCTGATCTGGAATCCTGAGTTCAAGCCAGCCGGCAGGCGACGTGCCACCGCCCATGGCTGGCATCGTTCGTTTTCCCTGAAAATCGAGCGCTGGCGGGCAACGAGCGCACAGCCAGGTCTGATGATGGCGCTTGAGCGTGGTGGACAGTGCGACGGCGTCATCCTGCAACTCTCGTCCGAGCGGCGGCGTGACGACCTTCGAGCTCTCGTCGCCCGCGAAATCAGGTATCGGGAAGTCATCGACATGGTGCGCTGGGTAAAGGTCAAAACGCCTGACGGCATCCAGAAGGCTCTGACATTCTGGGCGAGCACAAAGCGCGCGGGTCTGACGGCGCCGCTACCGGTGGAAACGACGGCAAAACTGATCGCCAGCGCCTGCGGAGAGGGCGGTTCCTGCGCCCAGTATCTGCACAACACGATCGTCGATCTTCAGGCAGAGGGCATTCGCGATCGAAACCTCTGGCAGTTACAGGCGCGGGTCGCGGCCGAGATCTCCGCACAGCAAGGACGCTGTGGCGGGACAGTCCGGGATATCAATCAAGCATGACCATCTGCGCCGCAACCTGCTCCTCGAAGAATTTGGAGAAGGATGCAATGCGGGGAGGCAGAGCCTGATAGGGCGGGTAGTAGAGGGTCAACCACAGATCGGGTGGGGCCCAGCCCTTGAAGACATGCACGAGGCGCCCACTCTTGAGGTGTTCCGAGACGTGAAAGTTCGGCAGCATGGCAACGCCTGCTCCATCCGCGGCCATGTCGGCCAGAACCTCACCATTATTGGCGCTGAAGGCGCGCCCTGCCGATATCGTCATGCTCGAGCCGCCGTCCGAGAGCACCCAGTTCTCTCGCCGGCTTTCGCCGCTATAGGCGAGGCAATCGTCTGGCGTCAGCTCGTTCGGATGCTGCATCTCGACAAACCGGCTTCCCGGTGCCGCAACCAGAATGCGCGGCACGACGCGGATTTTCCTCCATATCGTGAACTTGTCCGATGGCTGAGACGAGATGCGGATCGCCAGATCGTAGTCATCATCAACGATATTCACCAGTCCGTCGGACAGTGATATCTCGAAGCCCATTTTCGGGTACCGCTCTTTGAAGCCGGAGAGGATCGGTGGGAGCACCGCCTTGCCAAACCACGTCGGCGCACTGATCCTGAGACGCCCTTCGTCGGCTTTGTGAGCGTTCATCACGTCGCGGCGCGCTTCTTCAAGCGTCTTCACCGCCGGCTGAATCTGGGCGGCGAAGATCGCACCGTCTGTTGTCAGCGACACTTGCCGGGTCGTACGGACAAACAGCTGAACGCCGAGTTCGGCTTCAAGTGCCGCAATAGCCCTTGTGACTGCAGCCGGCGTCATGTCGAGTTCGCGGGCAACCTGGGCGAAATTTCGCTTTTCGGCCGCAAGGAGGAAGGTTCGCAGGGCTTTGTAATCGTTCATTGGGATTGTTTCAAAAAGAGCAACGCAGTCGAAATGAATATTGCAATTCTCTGGCGTGATCAATCGGTCTAGATATTCGTCAACAGCCAAACACTAACGGCGACATTGAAAGGCAAGGACATGATCAAGGATATCAAGGGACTGCATCACGTAACCTCAATGGCTTCGGATGCGCGTCAGAACAATCGCTTCTTCACCGACACACTGGGCCTGCGTCGCGTCAAGCAGACCGTTAACTTCGACGACCCGAACGTCTACCACCTTTATTATGGTGACGAGAACGGCTCCGCCGGCACTGTCATGACCTACTTCCCTTTCCCGAACATGATGCTGGGTCGTCCCGGTGTTGGTGAGGTCGGGGAAACCCAGTTCTCCGTGCCAAAGGGCGCATTGAAATTCTGGCAGGATCGGTTTACCGCACACGGTGTCGATGGCTTGAAAACTGACACCGTCTTTGGCGCCAACAGACTTCAATTCATGGGTCCGGACGGCGACAGTCTGGCGCTGATTGAATCTGCCGATGACAACCGCGCGCCGTGGCTGGCGGACGGCATTCCGGGCGATGCAGCTATCCGCGGTTTTGCCGGCGCCCGGTTCAGCCTGCACGATACTGCCGCGACAGAAGAGCTTCTGGGTTTCATGGGGTATCAACGCGCCGAGAAGGAAGGTGACGTGACCCGCTTTATCATTCCCAATGGAAACGGCGCCGATACGATTGATGTCGCAGCACTGCCGAAAACGTCGTTTGCCCGTCAGGGCGCCGGCTCGGTTCACCATATCGCCTTTGCCGTCGAAAACCGCGAAAAGCAACTCGAAGTTCGCAAGGCACTGATGGACACCGGTTATCAGGTTACGCCCGTCATTGACCGCGATTATTTCTGGGCAATCTACTTCCGCACACCAGGCGGCGTGTTGTTCGAGATTGCCACGAACGAGCCGGGGTTTGACCGGGACGAGGACACGGCACATCTGGGCGAGGCGCTTAAGTTGCCGAGCCGGTATGAAGCGTTCCGTGACCAGATCCAGGCAAATCTCGAGCCGCTGACTGCCTAACAACCCCCGCTCACTGGTGTCTGTGGCAACTGATCGGGCTTCTATGGAGAAATGCCAATGGATCAATTGGGAGCAATCAGAGCCTTTGTTCGCGTCGTCGAGGCCGGATCCTTTGCGAAGGCTGCCAGCACGATGGGTGCGCCACGGTCCACCGTGAGCAAGCTTGTTCAGGATCTTGAGGCCAGCTTGAGCCTCAAATTGCTGGAACGAACGACACGTTCACTCACGGTGACACCCGAGGGCGTTGCTTATTACGAGCGCGCCCTCCGGCTGATCGCCGATTTCGATGAAATGAACAACGAGGCGACCCGCGGGCGCCTTGCCACCAGGGGAAAACTTCGTGTTGACGTAGGAGGGACCTTCGCCAATACGATTCTGATCCCTCGGTTGCCAGAGTTTTACGCGCTCTATCCAGAGATCGAGTTGCACCTTGGTGTGACAGAACGTCAGGCCGACATCGTTGAAGAGGGAATAGATTGCGTCATTCGTGCCGGAGATCTGCCCAGCGCATCTCTTGTTGCGAAGAAACTATGCAGCGTCGAGATAGTAACCTGCGCCACCCCGGCGTACCTCGAAAAATACGGCGTGCCAGCTTCGCCATCGGATCTGCAGCGTGATCATGTTTTCGTTCAGTACTTTTTCGCGCGCAGCCTGAAGGCCGCACCAGTGCGATTGATGAATGGTGACGAGAAAATAGAAATCTACAGCCCGATCAAGCTCTCCACCAGTGATGCGACTGCGCATTTGCACGGAATATTAGCGGGGCTGGGTATTGGGCAGACATTTGAATTCTTGGCACGCGCCCACATCGCTCGCGGCGCACTGGTCCCCATCCTGCAAGATTGGGCGCCACCACGTTATCCTGTTCACATAGTTAGGCCAGCGGGCCGGTTTCCGAGCGTGAAGTATCGGGTATTTGCAGACTGGGTTGCGGGCGTGTTTTCTGCCTACGATGAGGGCATCGCCACGTCCTGATAGCTTTATCCATATCCATGGATAGTTACTCCACAACGGCGGGCTTCTCCACGTTCTCCTTTGACGATATCCCACGGCTGATGTGAGCCCGTGGCTCTATCCCGAATGGGAGTAGGCTGTGACAGGCTTGGCTCCTTGGTCGCACGAACCCACCTGCAATTTGGAATAACGGTTGTTCAGATCAAGTATAAGGCAACGTGATCGCGATATGGGGCGTCAATGCCAACGGTGACCCGCCATCTTGTCGCGTCAATACTTAACGGCAGACTGCCAAGGATTACGCGGCTCCCACACCGCGCAACCGTTGTTCACTGGCAGTGCCGCGCAGAGCAAATTCAGCCAAATCGCTTCCCACCGAGCAGCGAAACCAAGGACGCTGCAGAGGTCTTCAAGGCCGACTCTGCGCATCAAATTTCCTTCAGAAGTTTTCGGAACGAGTGGCCGCGTATCGCAGCCCCGTGCGAAGTCCGCAGCTCAGCCGGATCGAGAGATTATTGTTGCGATAAAAGCAATTCATTCGCAATTAATATTGCAATTCTACGGGGTCGCAAGTCGCGCTACCTTTTCTATCAGCAGCCGAGGCAGCAAGCGACAGAAAGCATCGGTTTCAACCTCCCGACGGTATTGGAAGCTCTGTCCCTGGGCACGGCATCCGACCGAAAGGTCCTGCTCATTTCATAACCGGCCGCATTCGCGGTCCAAAACAACCGAAGAGGAATTGACATGTCCAAGCTTGAAGTTCTTACCCCCGCCAACAGCCAGCTCATTTTCATCGATCAGCAGCCGCAGATGGCATTCGGCGTTCAGTCTATCGACCGCCAGACCCTGAAGAACAACGTTGTTGGCTTGGCCAAGGCTGCCAAGATTTTCAACGTGCCAACCACGATTACCACGGTTGAAACCGAGAGCTTCTCCGGCAACACCTTCCCCGAACTTTTGGCCGTCTATCCGCAGAATGACATCCTTGAACGCACCTCGATGAACTCCTGGGATGATCAGAACGTACGCGATGCGCTGGCAAAGAATGCTGCCAACGGCCGCAAGAAGATTGTCGTCTCCGGTCTGTGGACCGAAGTCTGCAACACGACCTTTGCACTCTCTGCTTTGCATGACGTTCCGGAGTACGAAATCTACATGGTCGCCGACGCTTCCGGCGGCACCTCTTCCGATGCGCACAAATATGCAATGGACCGCATGGTGCAGGCTGGCGTCATACCCGTCACCTGGCAGCAGGTCTTGCTCGAATGGCAGCGCGACTGGGCTCGCAAGGAAACCTACGATGCGGTCACCACACTTGTGAAGGAGCATTCCGGCGCTTACGGCATGGGCATCGATTACGCAGTCACCCACGTCCACGGCGGTGCCGAACGCGTCAGCCATGGGAAGCGCATCGGCCCGAACCCCGCGAAGTAAGCCAGATCAACCGCTCCGGTGACGCATCGGAGCGGTTGTCCGTTTTAACGAGGATGACTCTCATGAAAATCTATCTTCTGTCTCTTGGCGCGGGTCTGCTGGTCGGCATCGTCTACAGCCTGCTCAACGTGCGTTCGCCTGCTCCGCCGGTTATCGCGCTTGTCGGCCTGCTCGGCATTCTCGTCGGTGAGCAGATCATCCCGCTCGCCAAATCGCTCTGGAGCAAGGAGCCGGCAGCGGTTTCCTGGCTCCAGCAGGTGAAGCCCCACATGTTCGGTCACATGCCGAAGGGCGGAAATTCTCCGGAGATTGCCCATCGTTCGCAAACCAATTTGGAGGAGCGGAGCTGATGACGACGCGCCGAACCTTCCTTGGAGCGGCCTCGAGCCTGGCGTTTTCGAACCTCTTCTCAAAGGCCAATGCCGCCGATCCCAACCAGACCGGAATAGATACCATGCACCCAGACCTGATCCTCCATAACGGTCGTTTCACGACCCTTGACCGCACCAATCCAAACGCGACCGCGGTCGCCATCAAGGATGGACTGTTTCTTGAAGTCGGTTCGGACAGCGAGGTCATGTCCCTTGCTGGTTCCAACACCAGGATCGTCGATCTCAAGGGCAAGCGCGTTCTGCCCGGCCTCATCGATAACCACACCCACGTTGTGCGTGGCGGGCTAAACTACAATATGGAATTGCGCTGGGACGGCGTGCGCTCGCTGGCAGATGCAATGGACATGCTCAAGCGCCAGGTGGCGATAACGCCAGCCCCGCAATGGGTGCGTGTTGTCGGCGGGTTCACCGAACACCAGTTTGCGGAGAAGCGTCTGCCGACGATTGAGGAGATCAACGCAGTCGCGCCAGATACCCCAGTATTTCTGCTGCACCTCTATGACCGCGCGCTCTTGAACGGTGCTGCACTGCGCGCCGTCGGTTACACCCGCGATACGCCCAATCCACCCGGTGGCGAAATCACCCGTGATGCCAACGGCAATCCGACTGGTCTGTTGCTGGCCAAGCCTAATGCCGGCATTCTCTATTCCACCCTTGCCAAGGGACCCAAACTGCCTCTCGACTATCAGGTCAACTCCACCCGCCATTTCATGCGTGAGCTCAATCGTCTTGGCGTAACGGGTGTGATTGATGCAGGCGGTGGCTTCCAGAACTACCCTGATGACTACGAGGTCATTCAAAAACTCTCTGACGAGAACCAGATGACGGTGCGTCTGGCCTATAATCTCTTTACCCAGAAGCCCAAGGAAGAAAAGCAAGACTTTCTCAACTGGACGTCTTCGGTCAAATACAAGCAGGGCAACGACTATTTCCGTCACAACGGTGCCGGAGAAATGCTGGTCTTCTCCGCGGCGGACTTCGAGGACTTTCGCCAGCCACGTCCGGAAATGGCGCCGGAAATGGAAGGCGAACTCGAAGAAGTGGTGCGCGTTCTGGCCGAGAACCGTTGGCCATGGCGCATGCACGCCACGTATGACGAGACAATCTCCCGTTCGCTTGATGTCTTCGAGAAGGTCAACAAGGACATTCCGCTTGAAGGTTTGAACTGGTTCTTCGACCATGCCGAAACCATCTCGGACCGGTCTATTGACCGCATTGCGGCTCTTGGTGGCGGCATCGCAACCCAGCATCGCATGGCCTATCAGGGCGAATATTTTGTCGAGCGATATGGCCAAGGCGTTGCCGAAGCGACCCCACCGATCCGAAAGATGCTCGACAAGGGCGTCAACGTTTCCGCCGGCACGGATGCGACCCGCGTCGCCTCCTACAATCCCTGGGTCTCGCTGTCCTGGATGGTGACCGGCAAGACGGTAGGTGGCATGCAACTCTATCCGCGTGCCAACTGCCTTGATCGCGAGACGGCTCTGCGGATGTGGACTGAAAAAGTCACATGGTTTTCGAATGAAGAAGGCAAGAAAGGCCGTATCGAGAAAGGCCAGTTCGCCGACCTTGTCGTTCCCGACAAGGACTTCTTCTCCTGCGCCGAAGACGAGATCTCGTTCCTGGTATCGGAGCTGACCATGGTTGGCGGCAAAATCGTCTATGGAGCGGGTGACTTCAAAACGCTCGACGAGAACGACGTGCCGCCTGCAATGCCCGACTGGTCTCCAGTCCGCAAGTTCGGCGGATATGCGGCATGGGGCGAGCCGGAAGGTGCTGGCGCGCGGTCTCTAAGGCGCACGGCTATCTCGACCTGTGGCTGCGCCAGCGATTGCGGCGTGCATGGTCACGACCATGCGGGAGCCTGGACCTCGAAACTTCCGATCGCCGACCTCAAGGGTTTCTTCGGCGCTCTTGGCTGCTCTTGCTGGGCAGTCTGATCGTGCCCTCGCTTGGGCGACTTCTGTTCGCCCAAGCGATCCGACCCCATAATTGCAATATTGGCAATTAAATCGAAACTATTGCTGCAATTGTTGGCAGTGCGATCACCGGCCAATATCGCTCCATCAAACGCGGCCGCTCGATCACGTCAGCGACCAAAAAGGAGCAGGATATGACCTACCAATCCCCTATATCGAATTCGGCCTCGAGCGGACTTGCACGCGTCGTCGGCTCTCCCATTACGAGAACTGTATCGCTGCTTGCTCTCTGCGCTGCCTACATCCAGGGTCCACTCACCAAGATTTTCGATTTCAATGGCGCGCTTGCTGAGATGAATCATTTCGGTCTGCACCCTGCCGCTCTCTTTGCCGTCGTCGTCATCGTGTTCGAGCTTACGGCCTCCGCGATGGTGGTCTCGGGCTTCCTGCGCTGGGCAGGCGCACTCGCACTTGCAGGCTTTACGCTTCTCGCGACGTTCATTGCTCTTCGCTTCTGGGAAATGGCGCCCGGCATGGACCGCATGATGGCAACGAACGCCTTCTTCGAACACATCGGTCTGGCCGGTGCATTCATCTTCGTTGCAGCGGCCGACCTTGCAAAGGGAGCGGGTAAATGAGCGCCGCGAAAACATCCGGGGGCACTTTTGCTCCTCTCGCACAGCCCGTCTTCGCGGTCCTGTGGATTGCAACGGTTCTCGGCAATACCGGAAGCTTCATGCGCGATGTCGCAAGCTCATGGCTGATGACGGACCTCTCGGCATCGCCTGCTGCAGTCGCCATGGTTCAGGCGGCCGGAACATTGCCGATCTTCCTGCTTGCCATTCCGGCAGGCGTTCTCACCGACATTCTGGATCGCCGCAAGTTCCTGATTGCGGTCCAGCTCCTGCTGGCCTCCGTAAGTATCTCGCTGATGGTCCTCTCGCAGACAGGCATGCTTTCCGTGAGCGCACTGATCGGCCTGACCTTCCTCGGCGGCGTTGGTGCCGCGTTGATGGGCCCGACCTGGCAGGCGATTGTTCCTGAACTGGTGAAACGCGAGGACGTGAAGAGCGCTGTCGCTCTCAACTCTCTCGGCATCAATATCGCTCGTTCCATCGGCCCAGCTGCTGGCGGTTTGCTTTTGGCAGCGTTCGGGGCGGGGATCACCTATGGCGCAGACGTTGCAAGCTACATCTTCGTTATCGCGGCTCTGGTGTGGTGGCCACGTGCCAAAAACGCCAACGACGCTCTACAAGAGAACTTCTTCGGTGCGTTCAGGGCTGGCCTACGTTACACTCGCTCAAGCCGCCCCCTGCATGTCGTCCTTCTTCGTGCCGCCATCTTCTTCGCATTCGCCAGTGCCGTCTGGGCACTTCTTCCGCTGGTTGCCCGTCAACTGCTGGGTGGTGATGCCAGCTTCTACGGTATTCTGCTTGGTGCGGTCGGCGCCGGTGCGATCGGTGGAGCATTGGTCATGCCGAGGCTACGCGAACGCCTGAGCTCGGATGGTCTGCTTCTTGGCGCAGCGGTGATCACCGCAGTTGTCATGGGTGTCCTTTCGCTCGCCCCGCCGAAGATCGTCGCCATTATCGCTCTTCTGTTCCTCGGTGGTGCTTGGATCACCGCCCTTACGACCCTGAACGGCGCAGCCCAGGCTGTTCTGCCCAATTGGGTGCGTGGGCGTGGCCTCGCTGTCTATCTGACCGTATTCAACGGAGCCATGACGGCGGGCAGCCTCGGCTGGGGTGCTGTGGGCGAAGCCGTTGGAATTCAGACGACATTGCTTATCGGTGCAGCTGGCTTGCTCGTTGCAGGGTTCATCATGCACCGCGTAAAGCTCCCGGCTGGTGACGCCGACATGGTGCCGTCCAACCACTGGCCGGAACCGCTGGTCGCCGAGCCTGTTGCTCATGACCGTGGTCCTGTCCTGATCCTCATCGAGTACAAGGTCGAGAAACAGCATCGTTCAGCCTTCCTGCGTGCTCTCGACCACCTGTCTCAAGAACGCCGCCGCGATGGTGCCTATGGGTGGGGTGTGACGGAAGATTCCGCCGATCCGGAAAAGATCGTCGAGTGGTTCATGGTGGAATCCTGGGCTGAGCACCTCCGCCAGCACAAGCGGGTTTCCAACGCCGATGCAGACGTGCAGGGAAAGGTTCTGACCTACCATGTTGGTCCGGACAAACCCGTCGTTCGTCACTTCCTGACGATCAATCGGCCAGGGGCGGCGTAAATATTCCATAAAAAGGGCGGCTCTGGCCGCCCTTTTTTTATGCCATTTGACGCAGGAAACTTGGAGCCGACTAAACTTTTCTCATTCATCCGTTGTCGTGATAAGGTACCAGATGGATGTCGGCCATCATGCAAGCGGCATCTCAAAACACGAGCGCTATCGCGCCAATCGATTTGGTTTTCTCGCCCATCCTCCCCGCCAGAAAAGCCTGACCAAACGGCGCATATACGGATCGATTAACCGGCTCCTGCTGCATTCGAAGCGAAAAAGCCGCAATCCAGCTTTACAACTGTCTGAAAGACGTGGAGGAGCGTGGCACCGTGAAACATCCTATCCCAGCGCTGTTTGTATGTATGGCGTCGCTCGTCGCCTCAACCGCCCCCGTTTTCGCAAATTGCTTTTCTCTGGTTGGGCGGCCTGAATGGCCGCTCATTGCAGGGGCAGTTTCCTCAGCACAGGTTTGTGAGCAGCTCCCAGCCGGGCCCAACCAAACTCGCAGTTTCCGCGTGCAATCCGCAGAACTTTGCCGTGGCGTGGATCAAAACTCCACTCTCAGAGCTACGGCCATAGTTACTTGCGAAAGCCCTCCCGACGCGCTTTTCGAGATGCCACCGATGCAGTCGGAGATTGCGGTGATCGTTTCAGTCAACGAAAGAGCATGCAAAATCACCGATGCTCAAATTCAGATCGGCGGTGAGCTGGGAAGGCTGCTGCCCGGCACGGTGGATGCCAGCGAACTCGCGAGGCGCTGGACGGGGTCGCAATTGTCGCAACTCTGCCAGATGCGTTAGTTTTATGAGCGCGTGGTCTACTCCATCTCTCGAAAGACGGCCTGGGTGACAGTGGGCGGCTGACGGTGGCTGCCCCATGGATCGCGTATGCCGATTTATGAGCCTCGCTAATAAGTGTTAGCGAAAAGGCGCATCTAATCATCTTCTTTTGCTTCCCTATGTTGAGATATGGCGTTTCTCCGAGTGCGCCAGGCCATCAACAACGAATGGAGCTGGAGATGAGAGATCACTCACATTTGGAACTTTCGCGGCGGGACTTACTTGTTTCCTCGGCGGCGGCAATTGCTGTCACGGGAGTTGCGGCAAAAGGAGCCGCAGCACAGTCCTCGGGGGAAGAAATGAATTTCAAGACAAGTGTTTCCTTCAAAGTGAACGGCGAGATGCATGATCTCGAACTCGACAATCGCACGAGCTTGCTCGACGCCTTGCGCGAGCACCTTCATCTAACCGGCACAAAGAAAGGCTGCGATCACGGACAGTGCGGCGCTTGTACCGTGATGGTGGATGGACGCCGGATCAATTCGTGCCTGACGTTGGCTGTGATGCACGACGGTGACGAGGTCACCACCATCGAGGGCCTCGGACAGCCTGGAAACCTGCATCCCATGCAAGCCGCGTTCATCAAACACGACGGTTTTCAGTGTGGTTACTGTACTCCCGGACAAATCTGTTCCTCCGTGGCGGTCTTGGAGGAAATTAAGTCGAATATCCCAAGCCACGCCACTGCAGACATTTCCGCAAAGGTGGAAGTCACCGCGGCAGAAGTTCGGGAACGAATGAGCGGAAACATCTGTCGATGCGGCGCCTACTCGAACATTCTCGATGCAATTGCCGAAGTCGGGGGGATCGAAGCATGAGAGCCTTCACATACGAGCGAGCCACAACGGCTCAGGCGGCAGCGAAAGCGGCAGCAGCCAATCCGGAAGCCAAATTCATCGCCGGCGGGACAAATATCCTGGACTTGATGAAGCTGGAGATCGAGCACCCGGCGCATCTCATCGACATCAACGGAGTTGGTCTCGACAAGATCGAAACCACCTCTGATGGCGGTCTGCGCATAGGGGCTCTGGTCCGCAATACCGATCTGGCAAGCGACGAGACTGTCCGTCGCGACTATGGTTTGCTTACCCGCGCCCTGGTCGCCGGGGCGTCTGGTCAACTGCGAAACAAGGCCACCACCGCGGGCAATCTCCTACAGCGCACGCGCTGTCCGTATTTCTATGACACCAACCAACCGTGCAACAAGCGGCAGCCGGGAAGCGGATGTTCGGCCCTTGGCGGTTTTTCGCGACAGCATGCAGTCGTTGGAAGCAGCGAATCCTGTATCGCCACTCATCCCAGCGACATGGCTGTTGCGATGAGGGCGCTCGACGCAACCGTCGAAACGGTCAATGGCGACGGCCGTAGCCGCGCAATCCCGATCGCAGACTTTCACAGGCTTCCCGGCGATACCCCACACATCGAGACGGTCCTGGAGCCGGGCGAGTTCATAACTGCGGTCACGCTGCCGAAGCCAATTGGGGGCAAGCATATCTATCGCAAGGTGCGCGATCGGGCCTCCTACGCGTTTGCGCTCGTATCCGTCGCTGCGGTGATCCAGCCGGATGGCACCGGCCGCGTGGCTGTCGGTGGCGTCGCTCACAAACCCTGGCGAACAGGCTCAGGTGACCGGGAGCTGAAGAGCGGTGCAAAAGCCGCAAGCGCGGCACTTCTCGGCGACGCTCGCCCGACGGAGCAAAATCGCTTCAAGATAACCCTCGTGGAACGAACGATCGGTGCGGTGATCGCAGAGGCAAGGGGATAACGACCATGAAATTCGACACACCTGCAATCAACAATCCCATCGACCGGATGAAAGTCGTCGGTCAGCCTATCCCACGCATTGACGGCCAAGAGAAAACGACGGGCCGAGCAATGTATGCCTACGAATGGCACGATCCGAATATTCCTTACGCCTACGGGTATCCGGTCGGTGCCGCGATTGCGAAGGGCCGTATCCGGTCGATATCGACCGACGCCGCAAAGCGGTCCCCCGGCGTTTTGACGGTTGTCACCACCTTGGACGTGGGCAAGCGCGAGAAGGGTAAATTCAACACAGCCAATCTTTTTGGTGGCGATGAAGTCCAGCACTATCACCAGGCGGTGGCAGTGGTCGTCGCAGAAACCTTCGAGCAGGCGCGCGCCGCAGCTTCGCTTGTGACAGTAGAATATGAAACTGCGCCCGGGAGCTTCGATCTCAAGAAGGCCAAGGACAGTGCGGTCAAGCCCGACGAGAAGCAGCAGCCCGACACGGCAGTCGGTGACTTCGAGGGAGCCTTCAAGAGCGCACCGGTCACTCTCGACGAAAGTTATACCACTCCAGATCAGTCACATTCCATGATGGAGCCCCATGCGTCCATCGCTGCGTGGCATGGCGATAAACTGACCGTTTGGACGTCCAGCCAGATGATTGATTGGTGGCGATCCGATCTGGCGACTACACTTGGTATCGACAAGGACAATATCCATTTGATGTCGCCATTCATAGGCGGGGGTTTCGGGGGTAAGCTTTTCTTGCGGGCCGACGCGGTGCTCGCTGCCTTTGCAGCAAAGGCTACTGGACGTCCGGTCAAGGTTGCGCTTCCCCGTCCGTTCATAGCCAACAACACGACGCATCGGCCGGCGACGATCCAGCGTATTCGCATTGGAGCGACACAGGACGGCAAAATCACCGCGATTGCTCACGAAAGCTGGTCGGGTGACCAGCCTGGGGGCCAGCTGGAAACGGCTGTCAATCAGACACGACTGCTCTACGCGGGTGAGAACCGGATGACTGCCATGAGACTGGCCACGCTTCACTTGCCCGAAGGCAATGCGATGCGGGCGCCCGGCGAAGCGCCGGGGTTGATGGCCCTCGAGATCGCCATAGACGAGATAGCTGAAAAGGTGGGCGTCGATCCGGTCGAGTTTCGGATACTCAACGACACTCAGGTCGATCCTGAGAAGCCCGAGCGCGCTTTTACCCAAAGGAACCTGGTCGGCTGTCTCAAGCTCGGGGCGGAACGGTTTGGCTGGAACCAGCGCGGCAAGCCGGGTTCCCGACGAGAAGGAAACTGGCTTATCGGATCGGGTGTTGCAGCCGCTTTGCGAAACAATCTTCTCCTCCCATCCGCAGCAAGGGTTCGGCTCGGCGTGGACGGTATTGCAACGGTTGAAACCGATATGACCGATATCGGGACCGGCAGCTATACCATCATCGCACAAACAGCAGCTGAGATGTTGGGCCTGCCGGTCGATCGAGTAGCCGTTCAGCTGGGCGATTCCCGCTTTCCGGTTTCGGCGGGGTCGGGCGGGCAGTTCGGCGCGAACTGTTCTACCTCCGGCGTCTACGCAGCCTGCGTGAAGCTTCGTGAGGCGGTGGCGCAGAAACTCGGCTTTAACACTGATGACGTCGTGTTCGAGAACGGACAGGTTCGATCTGGAAACCGTTCGGTAGCGCTTACGGAGGCGGCTGCGCCAAACGGCCTTGTTGGCGAGGATGGAATGGAATGGGGCGATCTTTCCGAAGCCCATCAACAGTCAACGTTCGGTGCCCACTTCGTGGAAGTCGGCGTTGACGTGGCCACGGGTGAAACGCGCATTCGACGCATGCTGGCCGTCTGTGCGGCCGGACGGATCCTGAACCCGATAACAGCGCGCAGCCAGGTGATTGGTGCCATGACAATGGGTGTGGGTGGAGCGCTGTCAGAGGAGTTGGCGGTCGATACGAAGCAAGGCTTCTTCGTCAACCACGATCTGGCTGGCTACGAAGTTCCGGTGCATGCCGACATTCCCCATCAGGAAGTGATTTTCATGGACGAAGCAGACCCCATGTCGTCGCCGATGAAGGCCAAGGGCGTTGGCGAGCTTGGTCTCTGCGGGGTTTCTGCAGCTGTCGCCAACGCAATCTACAATGCCACCGGGGTGAGGGTGCGTCACTATCCTGTGACGCTCGACAAGATCATAGGCGGGCTGCCGGATGTTGCATGACGACATCGCCGCCCTCACGGATATCTGTCCTCAGGAGGATATCCAAGCTGCGACAAAGCCGACGCCGGTCAGGTCGTTGCTCACCGATGATACGGAAGAAATATTTGGCTTTGCGATAAGGGAGCTTGCAAAGGGGAGGGTGGCACTTGCCACCCTTGTCGAAATTCGCGGGGGAGCGGCGCGCGCGCTTGGCTCCCATGTCGCCGTTGCGGCCGATGGTCGTTTTTGTGGTTATGTGTCTGGGGGCTGCATTGAGGCGGCTGTCGCTTCCGAGGCGCTCGACGCAATGGGCGAGAACAGAGATAGGGAGGTGAAGTTCGGATTAGGCTCCCCCTTTTTCGACATTTCCCTGCCGTGCGGTGGTGGGATTACAGTGTCGATCCACGTGCTGCAAAATACCGAGATGTTGAGCGGCGTTCTTGAACAGCTTCATCAGCGCCGGACCACGGGCCTGCGCTACACGAGGCAGACCCAACAGCTCGAGATCGTCGAACCGCCATCGCGGGCCGGTTGCGCCGACGACCGCTTTTTCACGGTCTATCGGCCGCGCACGCGTGTCGTGATTTCCGGTCAAAGTATAGAGGCCGAGAGGGTCGCTGATATAGCCCAATCCTCCGGCTACGAGGTGGTGGCCTGCACAGCGAACGAAAAAGTTGTGCCCGATATCGATCAGTACACCGCTGTTGTTCTTCTCCATCACGACCTTGATGCGGAGCAGGCCGTTCTGCAAGCCGCGTTACGGTCACCCGCATTCTACATCGGCGCCTTGGGGAGCACCCGTACACACCGTAGACGGGTCGATTTCCTTGTCAGCTCCGGTTTCTCCCGGGCAGATACTGATCGGATAAGGGCACCGATCGGACTTTTCGGGCCAACCCGCGATGCGAACTCCCTTGCCCTGTCCATCCTTGCCGACATCGCGGCAAGCCGCTTGTCCCTTTATGCGTGAGGTTCGGTGTGGAAGCGGCAGGAGATAGACGAGTGTCAGTTGCCGTGGTTGTCCTGGCCGCTGGACGATCGAGCAGGATGGCGGGTGCCGGGCACAAGCTTCTTGCGCGTTTTCGGGAAACCAGCCTCGTTCGTCGGGCCGCATTGGCAGCTATTGGGGCCGGCAGTCGTTCTGTGGTTGTTGTGACCGGATACCGAAGCTCGGACGTCGAGGCCGAAATTGCAGGGCTCGACGTGATCATCGCGAGAAATTCCAACTTCAGTGACGGAATGGCAAGCTCGATCGTGCTCGGCGTCCAGCGCGCCGCGTTGCAAGCTCCCGACGGGATTATGATCATGCTTGCGGATATGCCGTTGCTTGAACCTGCGGATATTGACGCACTCATCGGCGCTTTTGCGGAGAGAAACGGAAAGGCGATTATTCGCGCGGTGTGCGAAGGAAATCCGGGAAACCCGGTTGTCTTTCCTCGCGCCGCATTCCCGCAGCTCATGGCGCTTATAGGCGACAGCGGCGCGCGCAAGATAATCACCCAATCTGGTCTCGACGTCATCGACATAGAGATTGGCGAAAGCGCCAAGGTGGACATAGACAACACAGAGCAGCTCGTTGCTTTAGGTGGCCATCCAGAAATCGACTGATCATCGAAACCTCATGTGTGCAGAGGCGTGGATCGCATTTTTACATCGACACCCCTTTTTATTGTCCATCACCGAACATTTGTCGTGCTTAACGCGTTCCTTCAGTTGCGGCACAATGATGTGCCCATGGAGGTGGTCATGACCAAATTCGCGCTTTACGTTCCGCTCGAGGCAATGCCCGGCAAAGAACAGGAGGTCGCCGAGTTTCTGCGATCAGCCTTACCGCTGGTCAATGCAGAGCCCGGCACGATTTCCTGGTATGCGATACAGGGAGGCCCAACTTCGTTTGCAATCTTCGATACGTTCGACGATGAGGACGGTAGGGATGCGCACTTAAATGGCCAAGTCGCTGCAGCCTTGATGGCGAAGGCAGAGGCAGGGGACCTGTTCGCCAAGCCGCCGCAGATACACATGCTGTCTATCCTCGCCGAAAAGCGTTCATAGCCCAGACTATTCGGACCTCATAATGTCGAACAGATGGGCTCAGATCGGCAACAAAATGAGATAATATCTCGTTCACCAATGGCTGGCGGCTGGGATTGCGGTAGCAACCATAAAAGCATCCATTAGTGGTCGGCAGTTCGAACAAAGTCAGCGCGTGCAGAGTTCTTCCGTCGCTTCGAGCTAATACCTTTGACTTTGACGGACCTTCAGCATTGTGCAACCGTCGCCACATAGACCGGCGTCGGCGCGTAGATTCTCGTCGAGAGCTTTGAGTCCTTTGTGCAGGGAAAGATACTCTCATGCGGATCGTGATCTTCGTTCCAAAGGACGTGCATTCTCTGGAGCTTGCAGGGCTAATGGACGTGTTTGCCGAAGCAAATGCCCGTGTTGAAAAGTTATTCTACGAAGTTGCTGTCTTGGCAGGGCACGAGGGGACGATCCGCTGTGCATCGGGGCTAAAAATCCTGACCGACTGCGCTTTCGATGCGTACCTTGGTAGCCCCGATACATTGCTTGTAGCCGGCAGCGTCGGAGTTCCGCAAAGTCCGGGCGGGCGTGTTGTCGACTGGATTGTTAAAATCGCGGCTCAGGCGCGGCGCTATGGCTCCGTCTGCACAGGGGCATTCGTGCTTGGCGAGGCAGGTCTACTGAAAGACCGGCGTGTTACGACGCACTGGCAGTTCGCGTCACTGTTGGCCGAGCGCTTCCCCGAGACGCGGGTGGAAAGCGACCGGGTTTTTGTCCGTGATGGCGCGATGATCACGTCGGCCGGTTCCAGCGCGGCTATAGATCTCGGCCTTTCCCTCGTCGAGGAGGACTTGGGCCGGGAGATTGCGCTCTACGTTGCTCGCCGACTCGTCGTGTTTCTGAAGCGACCAGGCGATCAGTCGCAGTTCAGCGTGCATCTGGCGGCACAGGCTATCGACCGCAGCCGTCTACACAACGTCCAGCAATATGTTCTGAACCATCCGGCGGCTGACCTCTCTGTCAGCGCCTTGGCGAAGATCGCGGCCATGAGTGTGCGGAACTTTACGCGTGTTTTTTCGCAGGAGGTCGGTATATCGCCATCAGACTATGTCGACCGGACCCGTATCGACGTTGCGCGCTTCCTTTTGGAGGGGAGCCGCCTGCCAATCGCTTTGGTGGCAGCGAGAAGTGGTTTTGGATCGACACGCGCGATGCGCCGTGCCTTTGTTTCGCACGCTGGAGTGACGCCGTCCGACTACCGTGATCGCTTTCGGACGTCCGGCGATGGCGCGAGAATCAGTTTGTCCGAAAACGGCTGACGCTTGTCTTG
Source organism: Agrobacterium tumefaciens (assembly GCF_009649785.1). GTDB lineage: Bacteria > Pseudomonadota > Alphaproteobacteria > Rhizobiales > Rhizobiaceae > Agrobacterium > Agrobacterium tumefaciens. The sequence continues at coordinate 49,513 of NZ_WJOK01000003.1, forward strand.
GAACCGCCTCGGCTGCGGGTTGCCCCGCCCGTGTTCGCCGTCCATGGTTCTTGTCATGGAAGAATTCGAAAAACGCATGCAGTCGCACCTCATGCAGCCCGCGCCGGTCATTTCGGACAATGCGCTTCTCAGCTCCGACGCTATCAGGCCAATTCTTGCGACGCTGGTCGAAGAACTAACCGATGGGATCGCGATCGCACAGCGTTTGGGCGCCAATTCGCCTTTGCTCTATGTCAATCAGGCCTTCGAGCATCTGACTGGCTACGCTCGGAACGAGGTCGTCGGGAAAGATTGCCGCTATTTGCAGGGCAACGAGCGCGACCAACAAGAGGTCGTCCACATTCGCGCTGCGATCGATGCGGCGGAGCCTCTGGACTCAACGCTGCGTAACTATCGAAAGGACGGGTCGGCGTTCTGGAACAGTCTCAGTCTCCGGCCTGCCTGGGTGGGCGAAGAACTATTCTACGTCGGCATACTGCGCGACGTCTCGGCGATTCGCCAGGCGCACACCGCGCTGGATCGTGTCGCGAACCTCGACGCGACCACGGGTTGCCTGAACCGTCAAGCATTTATCCTGGCTACCGAGGAGCGTTTCGCAACCAATGCCAAAGCGACGCCCTTGGTCGTGAAGCTGGATGTGATCGGTTTTCACGATTTCAACACGGGATACGGTTTCGAAATCGGGGATGCCCTGCTTTATGAAACAGGGCGGCGGCTGCGGGACGTGGGCGCTGCCCAGGTGGGACGCATGGGCGCCAATGAGTTCGCTTTGGCTTTTGAGCTCACGGATGGATCAAGTGCGGATACTATCGTGGCAGCGGTATTCGCTTCGCTTGCCGCTGACTTCGTCGTGCCAGGTGCAAGTGTCTCACTGCGTTTCGCCATCGGCTATGCGGTGGGCCAGCCTCGGGCGAGACCCATTTCGCTGATCCGCAATGCCGGCATCGCCCTGTGGGCCGCCAAGTCCGCCCCTCTGGGTGGTCCGCGACGGTTTCGAGACTCGGATCACGAACAGGCAAGCCGACGCGTGCGAATGACTCGCGAATTGAAGGTCGCGGTCGCGAATGACGAATTTGTGTATCACTTCCAACCCCAGGTAGACCTTGCAACCGGCGAGTGGGTGGGTGCGGAAGCTCTGATACGCTGGAATCATCCTCTGTTTGGCAGCCAGCTCCCCGGAAGTTTCGTCGAGACTGCCGAGCGATCAGGTCTGCTGCTTGATCTGACCGAACGAAGTCTGACGACCGTCGCAGCTTATGCACGGCGCATTAACGCGCATCGCGGCAAGGCTTTGCGCTTTGCGGTGAATGTATCCGCCGGGGAGTTCCTGCAGCATGACATGGCCGAAATGCTGGATCGGGTCCTGTGCCTGACCAAGGCCGACCCGGCATGGTTGACGCTTGAGATCACCGAAAGCATGTTTCTCAGCGATACACCCGGCGTGATGGACGCATTTCAGCGGCTGCGACAGAGCGGCGTCGGCCTTTCCGTCGATGACTTCGGCACGGGCTATTCAAACCTGCGATCGCTCGAAACCTTTCCGGTTACCGAGATCAAGATAGACCGCACCTTTATCAGCGAACTCGCAACGAGGCCGTCCAGAAGGGTGATTGTCCAGGCCGTTATCGATCTTGGACGCGCCCTTGGGTTAACTGTGGTTGCAGAAGGCGTGGAGACCGAGGCCCAGCGCAAAATGCTTCGCGAAATGGGCTGTCCGGTCGGCCAAGGCTACCTTTTCGGCCGTCCCATCGACGCCGAAGTTTTTGCAGCCGGCTTGGCACGGATCGGGAGCGACGGGGTGGAAACAGTCTAAGGTCAGCGGGAGTCAGGACCGATTTGGCCCCGCGAGTAATCGCGGAGCCAAGAGACGCTGATTAGATGAGGCTGACGTTCTCGGCCTTGGACTTTCCAGTCTTGCGGTCCTGTCCCACATCGTAGCTGACCTTCTGGCCATCCTGAAGAGAACCACCAAACCCTACGGCGGAGATGTGGACGAAGACGTCCGGGCCGCCGTTGTCCGGAGTGATGAAGCCGAAGCCCTTGTCCTGTGCGAAAAATTTGACGGTACCTGTTGCCATGTTATCCTCGTTAATTGAATACGACGCGGTAATACTATTGTTCGATGGCGGTGGCCACAAGGCTTTATGGCCTTCTCGAGACAAGTCGCCGTGGATGAGTGGCTTTCAAAAACGCCTGTTTTGCGGTCTCAGTCACGATCAGCACGCGATCTGTTGAATTTCAGCACGAATTAATTCGTATTTCCATTCTGCTCCCGCGCACAAAAATCGAAGCAACGAGGTGCTTATGAACAAATTTGTCGCGTTGAGCGGGCCTGATCTTGATCGGCAAAGCAGCGCGGTTTGAAGGCGTAAAGAGTTGCGGCCGCCGAGATCGCTTGCTCTATGTGCATACAACGTCTCTATAGCGGTCAAAATGCTTAAATTTTAGTCTTTTCCAGTGTTGCGGATATTTTCATCGATCTATCTTGCGGACGCGCTATTTGCGTGCTTGTATAGACAACCTAGGCAGTCATCACAGTTGCCGAGCCTGAAGGCGCAGACAGAGCGCAGGAGAGATTTGCATGATCGTCTTCGACAACGTCACCAAGCAATATGCGGGCGCGGCTACTGCCGTAAACGGTTTGTCCCTGACGGCGCCAAACGGCAAACTGACCGTGTTCGTCGGCCCTTCGGGGTGCGGGAAAACCACATCCTTGCGGATGATCAACAGGTTGATCGTACAATCGTCCGGGTCGATCCTTCTTGACGGCGAACCGACAGATGGCATGGACGTGGCACTGCTGCGTCGTCGTATCGGTTATGTCATCCAGCATGCCGGGCTTTTCCCCCATCGCACCGTTGTTCAGAACATAGCGACCACTGCGCGGCTAAACGGAGCGCCAAAGGAAAAAGCACTGCGCACGGCGCATGAGTTGCTTGAGCGTGTAGGGCTGACCGCCGCCTTTGCCGATCGTTATCCGTGGCAGCTTTCGGGTGGCCAGCAGCAACGCGTCGGCGTTGCACGTGCACTCGCTTCCGATCCCAAATTCATGCTGATGGACGAACCCTTCAGTGCTGTCGATCCCGTCGTTCGCACACAGTTGCAGGACGAATTTCTTCGCTTGCAGCGTGAGATTGGCAAGACCATCATCATGGTGACCCATGATATTGACGAAGCGTTGAAGCTTGGCGATCAGGTTGCTGTTTTGCGTGCCGGCGGAACGCTTGCGCAGATCGCCACTCCAGAAGAATTGCTGGCGCGCCCGGCAGATGCCTTCGTGGCGGACTTTATCGGCCGGGACAGAGGGTATCGCTTCCTGAGTTTCGCCGAATTTGATGGTGCAGTCCCTCTCGGTGCGGAGCCGACAGCCTTGCTCGGCGCAACACCGGACAGCCTTCGTGGCGTTGCAACGGATCGCTGGGTTCTGGTGACTGACGCCGAACATCGTCCGATCGGATGGGCCGATGCGCAGGGTCTCAGGCAGCCACTGCGTGAGGGAGATCTCAATCTCAGCGGTACGCTGGCGCCGGAAGGTAGCAGTTTGCGCCATGTGCTAGATGCAGCGTTGAGTTCGCCCTCCGGCCGCGGGGTCATCGTAGGGTCAACGGGCCAGCTTGTCGGCACCGTCACACTCTCTGATGTCGCCAAAGCCATCGAAGCCGCGCGGGTCGGTCGCTTCGGAGGTCAGCCATGAGGTTTGATTGGCTCTACCGGGAATCCGGGCGGATTTTCGAGCTTTTTATCTGGCATCTCGGCCTTTCGGTCATCCCGGTGGTGATCGGCCTGCTTCTTGCCCTGCCGCTCGGTTGGATTGCGCAGCGGGCCGGTTTATTCCGGTCGACCCTGCTGGGGGTTGCCGGACTTCTTTACACAATTCCGTCGCTTGCGCTGTTCGTACTGCTGCCGCTGGTGCTCGGCACCCGTATACTCGATCCGCTAAACGTCGTCGTCGCGCTGACGATCTACGCGTTGGCGCTTCTGGTGCGAACAGTGAACGATGGTTTGGAATCGGTTTCGCCAGACGTCCTCCAGGCGGCCAATGCCATGGGCTACAGACAGGTTGCGCGTCTGGTGATGGTGGAGCTACCTCTCGCGGTCCCTGTGATTGCCGCCGGATTGCGTGTGGCCGTGGTTTCCAATGTCAGCATCGTTTCCGTAGCGGCACTGGTTGGAACGCCGCAACTTGGTCTGCTCTTCACGCAGGGGCTTCAACTGCGGTTCCTGACGCCGATCATAGCAGGCATCGTACTCTGCGTGCTTCTCGCAGCCTTGCTGGACGGGCTTGTTCTGTTCATTTCACGTCGCCTGACGCCGTGGCAGCCTGGGAGTGCGGCGCGATGATCGAATGGTTTAGCGATCCAGCTCACTGGACAGGGAGTGATGGTGTCATCGTTCTCGTCGGTCAGCATCTGGCTTATAGCTTTGCGGCCCTTTTTCTCGCCTGTCTGATTGGCTTGCCGGTTGGGCTTTATGTGGGACACACGGGACGCGGTGTCGTCTTCATCGCGGGTCTCGCAAATGCGCTGCGCTCCCTTCCAAGCCTCGGCCTGATCGCACTTCTTGTGATTGTTTTTGGCCCCGTTTTCGCATCCGACATGGCTTTTATCGTACCCAGCCTTATCGTGCTCGTGCTTCTGGCCGTGCCGCCGATCATGACCGGCAGTTACGCCGGTATCGCGGCGGTGGATCCCGCTGCGGTGGATGCTGCAAGAGGCATGGGGAAACGTCCGCTCGATATTCTGTTCGATGTGGAACTGCCCTGCGCTCTGCCATTGATCTTTTCCGGTCTGCGCAGCGCCACGCTTCAGATCATCTCGACCGCAACCATCGCCGCTTATGTTTCTCTTGGTGGTCTCGGTCGCCTGATCATCGATGGGCGGGCGCAGAATGATTATTATCAGATGGCCGCAGGTGCCGTTCTCGTCGGTGCGTTGGCCCTGACCGTGGATCTGACCATCGGCGTCATATCGAGGGTCACCGTATCACCAGGGCTGACGCGTCGAGCGAAGCGTTAGAGGTTCGAAAATAACCGGGTTTTCTATTCTACGACTGTTTCAACATAAAGGAGAAGCTCGCATGGCATTCAGGATCATCACTGCCGCCAGCGCATTTGCGCTCATGGCACTTTCCGCTGCTTCGGCATTGGCGCAAAGCAATCCGCTGGCCGCGCCAGCCACTCCGCGAACCGATACGACGACAATCATCGTCGGTTCCGCCGACTTCCCCGAAAGCCAGCTTCTGGCGACGATCTACGCCAAGGCCCTTGCCGCCAAGGGTGTTGCCGTCGAAACGAAGTTGAGCATCGGTAGCCGCGAAGTCTATATCCCTGCGTTGCTGGACGGATCAATCGATCTGTTGCCGGAGTATGCTGGTGCGACGCTGAGCTATCTCGACAAGAACGCCACAGCCCATTCGCCAAGCGATGTGGCCGCAGCGCTCAAGGCGGCTCTGCCGAAAGGCGTCTCGATGCTGACACCCTCCGCAGCACAGGATTCCGATAGCGTGGCTGTGACGCGCGCGACCGCTGACAAATACAAGCTGAAGACGATTGCCGATCTCGCACCCGTAGCCTCGCAGCTCGTACTTGGCGGTCCACCGGAATGGAAAACGCGCAAGGAAGGCATTATCGGTCTGAAGGAACTTTATGGCCTCGAGTTCCAGTCGTTCAAATCGCTTGACGTCGGTGGCCCGCTGACCCTTTCGGCACTCATCAACGGTCAGGTCCATGCTGCAAACCTGTTCTCGACCGATCCGGCCATCGCTGCAAACGATCTCATCGTGCTTGAAGACGTCAAGAACCTCTTTCCCGCCCAGAACATCGTACCAGTGATTGCCACACCGAAAGTTAGCGACGTTGTGACAAGCACTCTCGATGCTGTTTCTGCCGCCCTGACGACGAAAGATCTCGTCGTTATGAACGGTCGTCTGGCCAATCACGACAGTTTCGATGTCGTGGCGGGCGACTGGCTGGCCGAACACAAATTGAACTGAATCTATCGGCAAAGGGCGTGGCATTGCCCCGCCCTTTGCCGACAACCCTGCGTATTGGTGACGTCATAGCTATGGATCACGACAGAAAGATTTTCCGGGAAGTGATGTCACCGATATCTGAGAACGCTCATGACGCGCAGGGCACCGAAGACCAGAGTTCACCACTCTATGTAAAGCTGAAGGACTATGTCCGCAGTCGCGTCGAGGCGGGTGAGTGGAAGATCGGTCAACGTGTTCCATCGGAAAACGAACTGGTCGATATTCTCGGTGTCAGCCGTATGACGGCCAACCGCGCTTTGCGTGAGCTGGCCGACGAAGGGCTTGTGGTGCGTGTACGCGGCAAAGGTTCGTTCGTTGCGTCCAAGAAGCGCACATCGCAGTTCCAGAGCGTACCCAACATTGCCGAAGAAATAACACGCAACGGCGGTGTTCACAGCGCGCGGGTCATACTTCTTCAAATCGAAACCTGCGATCCAGATCTTGCCGAAGCGCTCGCTGTTCCGGCTGGCAGCCTTGCTGCGCACTCGATCATTGTGCATGCGGAAGACGGCGTGCCGATGCAAATCGAGGATCGTTTCGTCAATTCGGACTGCGCGCCCGATTACATCAAACAGGATTTCAACCTCGTAACACCCAACGGTTATCTCACGCGAGTGGCACCGATCGTGAAAGCCGAGCAGCATATCGAGGCGGTCAGCGCACAGCCCTGGGAATGCAAGCTGCTGGCGATTTCCAAGACGGAACCATGCCTGCTCGTGCGTCGTCGCACATGGTCGACAAAGGGGATCGTGTCTTCTGTCCGCCTCCTTTATCCCGGCAGCCGCTATCGTCTTTACAGCAGTAATTGAGACACGGGCCAACGCCGGCAGTATTCAAAATGGAAAATTCCCGCTCCTCGCAGCCGTTTCTGCATCATAGGAAAACGTCATGACTGTTCTACTGGATGATGGATTGAGTTGGCGCGATGTGGCCCATATCGGCAAGGGCGAGGCACTGCGTGTGTCAGACGCGGCCTATCTGCGGATTGACCGGGCGAGCCAGATCGTTGACAGCATCGTCGAAAGCGGTGTGCGTGCCTATGGCATCAATACCGGGGTCGGTGCACTGTCGGACACTGTGGTGGATCGCACCGCGCAGGGTCGGCTGTCGCGCTCCATTATTCTCAGCCATGCCTGCGGTGTCGGCCCGTTGTTGGATCCTCGCGAAGTTCGGGCAATCATGGCGGCGCAGATCGCCAATTTCGCCCATGGGCACTCCGGTGTCCGACGCGAGATCGTCTCGCATCTGTCGACGTTTCTGGAACAGGATTGTATTCCCGACGTGCCGTCCCGCGGATCGGCGGGCTATCTGGTGCACAACGCGCATGTTGCGCTTGTTCTGATCGGAGAGGGCCAGGCCCGGCTCGGCGGGCGCGTTATGAGTGGACGAGATGCCCTGGCGGCAATGGGACTTCAACCCATCGTGCTGGGTGCCAAGGAAGGGCTGAGCCTCGTCAATGGTACAGCCTGTGCGACCGGTCTTTCCTGCATGGCACTCGCGCGGGCCAATCACCTGCTAGATTGGGCCGATGCCATAGCGGCGCTGACGCTTGAAGCAGCAGGCTGCCAGATCGACGCTTTTGACGAGACGGTTCTCGCGCTGCGTCCCTCGACGGGAATCGCGGCCGTCGGGGCCGCTCTGCGATCCCGGCTTGAAGGCAGTGGGCTGGTTGCCGCCGCTCATGGCAGGCGGACACAGGACGCGCTAAGCCTGCGTGCCGTGCCGCATGCGCATGGTGCTGCACGCGACATCTTCGATGCCTGCGCCTCCATCGTTGACCGAGAGCTCGCCTCCGTCACCGACAATCCCGCGATCCTTGGCACGCCCGAGCAGCCCATCGTCTCGTCGGAGGCGCATGCCGTTGCCCCGGCATTGGGGCAGGCGGCAGACAGTCTCGCCATCGCCATTGCACAGATTGCGTCCATGAGCGAGCGCCGTATCGACAGGCTGGTCAATCCTCTGGTGAGTGGTCTGCCGCCATTTCTGGCGACCGATGCCGGAAGCCATTCAGGTTTCATGATCGCGCAATATACGGCCGTAGCCCTTGTCGGCGATAGCAGACGTCTTTCCGCGCCTGCCTCCACAGATGGAGGGCTGACATCGGGATTACAGGAGGATTTCCTCTCTCATCCCACGGCAGCCGCCAACAAGCTGCTCGCGGTTCTCGACAATGCAGAATATATTCTGGCCATCGAATGGATGGCCGGGGTGCAGGCCCATGATTTCCTGGAAAATGTTGCCGGGCGGGCAGCCGGAACAAATGCGGTCTACAATCTGCTTCGCGAGCACCTCCAGCCCTATTCGGATGACCGGCCCCTGTCTGCGGACATGGAAAAGGCAAGGCTGCTCCTGCGTGATTTCTCGCCACCGGATATGTGATTGAAAGCCGTAAGGCTCGTGCCTTACATGGTGAAAGGCAGATCGATACCCTTGGCGCGGATGAAGGGCAGGCCTTTGCGCCGTGCAGTCCAGCCGATAACGTGAAGGCTCCGGGCGGCCGGTTCATGCCGTTGCGCAAGCATCCAGGATTTGCAGTCGATCGCGGCAATGTCCGCCCGGCCCTCGGCCACTGCGATGACGGAAGCGCGGTGCGCACCGGTTTCGAGACAATTTTCAAACAGATCGAGGCCCGCGCCTTCTGCTTCCAGATCGCGTTTCAAGCTGAGATAGCCGGATAATGACTTGTGCTCGTTGAATGCCAGTATTTTCCCGCTAAGAAATCCTTTCGGCAAAGCGGCCTCACCGGTTTTCGAAGGTTCAGCACCCTCTCCACCGTCTGCTATGCGGGCAATGATGGCGCTGGAATAGAACTCGCCTGCACCACCCTTGATGCCATTATAATCGCTCTGTCCAATCACCTGCACATGATCCTGCAGGCCAAACTCCATTGGGCCCCAGCAGGTGCCGGATATCAGCAGAGCCGGATGCCGCCAGAGCACCGCAAGATCCAATGCATCGGGATCGAGCGTGGCAGGGTCTGCGGCAATGATGGCGCCGTCCTTTCCACGAATACCTCCCGGAACCGCCGGCATATCGCCGTTGCGTCTGGTGAGGCCTTTGGGAGCGTCGATACCCTCTGCTAAAAAACGGGTGCGCATATCGGCCCACAGCTTGTCCGTCTCATTGCGCAGTTCGGGCCAGTCATACATTGGCAGTGCCGCGATCCATGTCACGATGGAATTTCCAGTCTCACGTCTTGTTCCTGCATCGCATGGTCAGAAAAAATCAGAGCGGCAGGCACGACGGGTGACGCGATTAAAACTTGCTCGTCCCGTCTCAAGACAGGATGCGCCACCGGTTCCTTGGCCTTGAAGGCGAAAGCGCGGAACACCTCGAAATAATTGCTGAACACATATCCGTCATTCATCTTCTGCCACTCCGCCCGCCTCTCGCTGTAGAGGGAGGGCAACTTATACCAGGCGGCTGTCGGCATTTTGTGATGCACGAAATGCAGGTTGTTATAGAGAAACAGTGGAGCCAGGATGGAGTTTTCAACAATGATCGTTCTCCCATCCGGCTGTTCGGACCATTGATGTTCGCAATAGGAGCGAATGGCAATGATGGATATGCCCAGATAGGCCGCCACACTAACATAGAGCCAGATTGGAACGCCGAAAATCAGGGATATGACCAGCAGTGTCGGAACAAGTCCGGCCAGATGCAGGGTCCAGGCATAGATCACCCGCCGATCACCCTGCGCGATCTTGCGCCATTCGGATATCGTGAAACCAACAACCATCAACGGAGGGCCGATGACCAGACGCCCGATGAACGTATTGTTCCATCCCAGCAGGACCTTGAGGAACGACGGCATCTTTTGCCAGTCGCCCATGGCCCGGTAATAGCTTTCCGGATCGTCGAATGGGTCGGTCAGACGCTCGTCTGCATGGTGTTGCAGATGCGTGCGCTTGTAACTGCGATAGGGGTAGAAAATCCCGAGCGGCAGAAAGACCAAAGCTTCGTTCAGTCGTGCATTGCGCGTGGGGTGCCCATGCAGAACCTCGTGCTGGAGCGAGGAGTGCAGGGCAACTGCAATGCCCATGAGCACCAGAGAAACGATTGGAAACAACGGATACAGAAAATATCCCGCGAAAATCCAGAGACCGTAACAGACCGCCAACAGCGAGACTGTTGGCCATTCAATTCGGTCACGCGTTCTTCTGCGGCGAATGCCAGTCAGCCGCGCCGTCTTCTTTGCCAATATGTCTGTCATTTCATACTCTTGATGCCCCTGTCACCGTAGGGTCGCATCAGTCTCAGCCAGCCACAACGGGTTTATGGTGACCAACTGTTGATTTTGATAATAGTTTAAGCATTATGGTGATAATTATAAACAAACGGGTGAATTATGGACAAACGCGCGCTCGCAGAATTGTTTCGTGCCCGCCTGATCCAGCTGGTGAACAGGTCAGAAAACAGCCAGGCGTCTTTTGCCGCCGCCATTGGCATTGATCGATCAGCACTTTCGCAATTGCTTTCCGGTGATTCGGCGCGGCTTCCGCGTGTGGAGACGCTGCTGAATATCGCCGAGCGACATTCCGTCTCGCTCGACTGGCTACTCGGTCTTTCCCATGATCAGGGGTTGATGGGGGAATTGCGGCCAAGTTTCGAGATCGAGGAGGGCGGTGCTGATTATACGGATACGCTGTTGATGAAGTGGCATGCGGAAGCTGCAGGCACCAAAATCCGTTATGTTCCGGCACGCATTCCCGATCTGCTTCGCACACCCGAGATCATCGCTTTCGAGGCCATGGGCGCGCATCAGAGTGTGATGGCGCAGGCCAGCGAAACGGCGTTTCGACTCGATTATAATCGCCAGCCTGGTACCGACATGGAAGTTTGCATGCCGCTCGAAACGCTGGAAGCTTTTGCGCAGGGGCGCGGTATGTGGAGCGGTTTGGACCGCGAGACACGTGCCGAACAACTCAAACATATGTCGGGACTTATCAGCGAGCTATACCCATCATTCCGGCTGTTTCTGTTCAATGAAAAAGAACGCTTTTCCGTGCCCTATACGATCTTCGGTTCGCAACGGGCAGCACTTTTCGTCGGCGCCATGTATCTTGTGCTCAACAACGCTGAAGCCATCCGTAAGATGCAACGTCACTTCGACGAGCTGATACGTTTTACCCGCATTCATGCCCATGAAACCGCGGATTTTGTGATGAATTTGGAAGTCGCTTAGTCCTGTGACGGGTACCAGCTTTCGCACATCATCGAACCTGCTTGCTACGTGGCGATATGGTCGGGATTGAACAGGAGAGGAAGGCCGCCATGGCCGCGAAATAACGACCTCCTCCACAAACCGGATCTTTTGTAACGGCGCCAGAAAAGGCCCGGCAGTGCCGGGCTGTAATCTATGATGTTACTTCGGCCGAAAACGCGGATTTGATCAGTGTTTTGGTATATTCAGCCGCCGGCCGCTCGAATATCGCGTCCGTTTCTCCCTCTTCGACAATCTTCCCGTTTCTCATCACGATGACATAATCCGAAATGGCTTTGATGACAGAGAGGTCGTGGCTGATGAAGATGTAGGAAAGGTTGTGCGTTTTCTGCAAATTACGCAAGAGGTCGATGACTTGTCCTTGAATGGATCGGTCCAGCGCAGATGTAGGTTCATCGAGAATGACGACATCTGGTTTGAGGATGATCCCGCGGGCAATTGCGATACGCTGACGTTGCCCGCCTGAAAACTCGTGCGGGTAGCGGTTGCGGGCGGCGGGATCGAGGCCGACTTCTTTCAGCGCTTCTATCGCTCGCTCGTCGCGCTGCGCGCGGCTGAGCTGTGGGTCGTGCACAAAGAGACCCTCAGTGATGATCTCTCCAACAGTCTGCCTTGGAGAAAGAGATCCATACGGATCCTGGAACACAAGCTGCAGCTGCCGCCGCAATGGCCTCATTGCCGTTCGGCCAAGTCCGGTGATTTCCGTCTTGCCGAAGAAAATGCGGCCCTCTGCAGTGACAAGGCGCAGAAGCGCGCGACCGAGCGTGGACTTGCCTGATCCGGATTCACCGACGATGCCGATCGTCTGCCCTTGATGAAGGCTGACATTAACGCTGTCCACGGCCCTGAAAGCCCGTGACTTCGAAAGGAAGCCGCCCGGGATCACATAATCGATCGTGACGTTCTGGCCAGAAAGAACGACCGGCGCTTCTTTGCCGACCGGCGGCTTGTGGCCGCTGGGTTCGGCATCGAGAAGCATCCTCGTATAGTCCGCCTGCGGGCGCTCGAAGATCTCTTCCGTCGGACCGGTTTCAACGATCTCGCCTCGGCGCATAACCGCAACACGATCGGCAAAATGCCTGACGACACCGAGATCGTGCGTTATCAGCACCACTGCCATGCCGAAGCGCTGCTGCAACGACTTCAGAAGATCGAGGATCTGCGCCTGGATTGTCACGTCGAGCGCGGTGGTTGGCTCATCCGCGATCAGAATATCCGGCTCGTTTGCCAGCGCCATGGCGATCATGACGCGTTGGCGCTGGCCGCCGGAAAGCTCATGCGGGTAGCTGTCGATGCGCCGCTCCGGGTCCGGAATACCGACAAGTTTCAGAAGTTCGAGAACGCGTGCCCTCGCTTCCTTCTTGCCGCCGCCCCGGTGATGGACGATTGGCTCGGCGATCTGCGCGCCGATCCTGTAAAGCGGATCGAGCGAGGTCATCGGCTCCTGGAAAATCATTGTGATTTTCGCGCCGCGGATTTTGTTCAGCTCGTTGACCGGCAAGCCTACCAACTCGCGTCCACGATATTGCGCCGAGCCTTGAATGACGCCGTTGGAAGCCAAGAGGCCCATGATGCCCATCATGGTCTGGCTTTTGCCGGAGCCGGATTCCCCGACGACAGCGAGCGTTTCACCCTGCTTTACGTGGAGATCGACACCTTTGACGGCCTTGACGGTGCCGTCTGGCGTGGCGAAATCGACCTTGAGATTGCGGACGGTGAGAATGTTTTCAGATGTCGTATTCATGTCAACGATCCTTGGGATCGAGTGCATCACGCAATCCGTCGCCTACGAAGTTTAGCGAAAAAAGCGTCAGCACGAAGAAGATTGCCGGGAATATCAGCAGCCACGGGGCCGACTGAATATTGTTGGCGCCTTCGGAAATGAGCGCACCCCAGCTCGTGAGTGGTGCCTGAACACCAAGCCCCAGGAAGGAGAGAAAGCTTTCAAGAAGTATGACCTTCGGGACAACGACCGTCACGAACACGACCACGGGACCGATGGTGTTGGGGATGATGTGACGGCGGATGATCTGCCAGTCGCTCAAACCCAAGGCCTGAGCTGCCGCCACAAATTCCCGCCGTTTCAAGGCAAGCGTCTGGCCACGCACGATACGCGCCATATCCAGCCACTCCACTGCGCCAATGACAAGGAAGATCAGGATGAAGCTACGCCCGAAGAAAACCACGAGAACCACGACCAGGAAGACGAAGGGCAGCGAATAGAGGATCTCGACGAAACGCATCATTACATTGTCGACGCGCCCGCCGATGTAACCCGCCGTAGCGCCGTAAAGCACGCCGATGCCGAGCGAAACCAGGCTGGCGAGAACGCCGACGGCAATGGAGATCTGGCCGCCCAGCATTACGCGAGCCAGCATGTCGCGACCGTTTGAATCTGTGCCGAAGAAGAAGTATTCGCGATTGACATCGCCTTCCAACTTCAGCGTTCGACCATCATCTTCCGTAGCAACGACTTTCGTGTTTTCGAATTCGTTGGCGCGGTCGAAATAACGTGTCGTGCGCGGGTCAATCGGGCTGCTGGAGGTAACCGTTGCCGTGAAGGTCTGCCCTTCGACGGCAAACTCCTTCAGTTCGACGCGCGCACGGCCTGCCACACCTTCCATGACGCTCTGGAGGTTGTTCACGTCCGGGCGCGGCTCGAGGCTTGGCGCGACGGAGACGTAGGACGAAAACACCTGATCATAGGTGTGTGAAAGGAAATGTGGGCCGATAAATGAGAAAAGTGTGATCAGCACAAGCATGATGGAGCCAGCCATGGCGGCCTTGTTTCGTCTGAAACGCAGGGCTGCAAGCTGGAACAGGCTTCGGCTTTTCACCGATGGCTGAGGGGCGATATTGCCGGAGATATCAGTCATGTCTGACCCTCGGATCGAGCAGGCCGTAGAGAATATCGACCACGAGATTGAACAGGATGACGAAAATGGCGATGAGAACGACCGTTCCCATGACCAGCGTGTAGTCACGATTGATGGCGCCAAGAACGAAGTAGCGGCCGACACCGGGAATGGTGAAGATCGTCTCGATGACCGCCGAGCCCGTCAGCAGCGCTGCAGCGCAAGGCGCAAGATATGAAACGACCGGCAGCATCGCCGCGCGCATGGCGTGAATCACCACGACGCTGCGAGCCGGAAGGCCATAGGCCCTGGCGGTGCGGATATGGTCCATGCGCAGAGCCTCGATCATTGCACCGCGCGTCAGACGCGCGATGACCGCAAGCTGCGGCAAGGCGAGCGCGATCATCGGAAGAATGAGATAGCGTAGCGACCCATCACCCCAGCTACCTGCGGGCAGAAGCCCCAGCAAGACGGCGAAGATAAGCGTGAGGACAGGTGCGACGACGAAGTTCGGCACGGTGATGCCGATGGTCGAGATGGACATGATGGAGAAATCGAAGGTGCTATTCTGCCTGAGTGCGGCAAAGGTGCCGGCAAGAATGCCGCCGACCAACGCCAGCAAAAGAGCATAGCAACCGAGCTCCAGCGAATAGGGCAGGCCTTTGCCGATCAACTGGGCGACGGTGTTGTCCTTGTAGATGTAGCTCGGACCGAAATCGCCGGTGGCGGCGTTGCCGAGATAGATGAGATACTGGCGCCACAATGGCTCATCCAGATGATAGGTTCTCATCAGGTTTTCCATGGTTTGCGGGGGCAGGGGCCGCTCGAGGTTGAACGGACCGCCCGGTGCGAAACGCATCAGGAAAAACGAAATCGTGACGACGATGAACAATGTCGGCACGGCGCTCGCCAAACGGCGCAGGATAAATGAAATCATGATTTTCAGGCTCCGACATGGCACGGTGGTTTCGGCCACCGTGCCAGCACTGCTTATTCGGAAACGCTCAGGAAGCGGCTGAGGTGTTCGTTAGCAGCATTGTCTTCCCAACCCTTCACGCGGTTGGAAACCAGCCACAGGTCCGCCTGTGTGAGAAGCGGAGCAACCGGCTGTTCCTTCATGAGGATGGTTTCTGCCTCGTGCAACAGTTTGGAGCGCGCAGCAGAATCCTTTTCGTCATAGGACTTCTGCATCAGCGCATCATATTCGGCATTATTGAACTTCGAGTAGTTGAAGGTCTTGTTGGAGGATACCGAAAGGGCGAGGAAGTTTTCCGCATCCGCATAGTCGGCAACCCAGCCTGCACGCGCAACGTTGTACTTGCCGCCTTCCTGCAGGTAGCCGTAATGCGAGGCGACGTCGAGGTTCACCAGTGACACTTTGGCGCCAAAGGTATTTTTCCACATGTCCGCAATAGCGGTGGCGACGCGCTCATGGTTCGGGTTGGTGTTGTAGCGAATTTCGACGGAAAGCGGCTTGCCGCCCTCGCCGTAACCGGCTTCCTTCATGAGTTTGGCGGCTTCGTCTTCACGATCGAGTTGCGACAGCGTCGCAAACTCTGCTTTCGCAGGCTCACCGTAGGAGTCCATGCCCGGAGGAACCATGGAGTAGGCGGGAACCTGCGAACCGCTGTAGATTTCCTTGGCGAGAAAATCGCGGTCGACTGCCATGGACAGGGCTTGACGGACGCGGACATCGTTATACGGCGCTTCACGCGTGTCGAAGGTATAGTAATAGGTCGCAAGCGTCGGCGAAACGTGAACCTGTTCGCCATAGGCCTTGCGCAGACGGTCGATCTGGTCCGCGGAAAAGTTGTAGGCGAGGTCCATTTCCTTGGCTTCGAAACGACGAACGGATGCGGCCTGGTCGTCGATCGGGTAGAAGATGACCTTATCGATCTTGGTGTTCGATGCGTCCCAGAAGTTGGTGTTCTTGACCACCGTCAAGCTGTCATTGGGAACATGCGCTTCAAGCTTGTAAGCACCGTTCGAGACCATGACGCCCGGCTTTACGAAGTTGGTTCCGTTCTTGTCAAAGCTTGCCTTCGAGATCGGCAGAGCTGTCTGGTGGGCAAGGAGTTCAAGGAAGAACGGTGTTGAGCGCTCGAGTGTGATCTCAAGGGTCTTGTCATCCACGGCCTTGACGCCAAGCTGGTCAACCGAAGTTTCGCCCTTGTTTATTTTCTCGGCGTTCTTGATCGGATAAAGAATATTCGCATATTTTGCTGCGGTCTTCGGGTCTTCGACGCGCTGATAGGAGAAAACAAAATCTCCAGCCGTTACCGGAGTGCCATCCGACCACTTCGCATCTGCACGCAGTTTGAACGTATAGACGGTGCCATCCTCAGACAGCGTCCAGCTTTCCGCCGTACCGGGAACGATCTTGCCGGCAGCATCGTAAATGGTGAGACCTTCATAAAGGTCTTTGAGGATAAAGGCTTCGATATTGATCGAGGTCTGTGCCTGATCGAGCGTCTGAGGCTCCCCGGAATTGCCGCGGTGAAGAACTGTTTCTGCAAGTGCGGAACTTGCGCCAATCAGAAGCGATCCTACCAGCAGCGTGGCGCGAGTTGTTGTTTTTATCGACATAATTTCCCTCCCGTGAAGAGTGTGAGTCTACAAACAAGGCCAAATTGCTCCGAAGGGCAACCACAATAAATTGTGAGTTTATGCATACACCGTGACTGCTGATCGAACAGAATAAGGGCAAAGCCATGGCCCGCACGCTGGACATTGCCTCGCGTGACGCGACCTCCGGACGGTTAAATCGATGCGGGAAGCCGTCGGCCCCATCGATATCCTCGTGAAAATACCGATGCCGCCAAAAGCCCGAGTAAGTTTACGGCATCACACATGTCATCGTTTGCATATGCCGGGTAACACTTCATTTAGTAATTTTGTGAAATCTAAAATACGCAGGTTCCAAAGTTTCATCGGCGGGGCTGGTAGAACGAGTGGATCCAACGCGCCCAGCCTTTGGCGGCCCGGAGCGGATATCCGCTTGTCGCCCTATGAGGAGGGGCACAGCTACCCGCGATGTTCCGTTGTTTGTTTCTCTGGCTTCCTGCGCGGACAGCTGGAGGAGCGCTTGCCCTGAGGCTATTCATGTCTTTCCTGAAGAATACCAAAATAAAAACAAAGGTCTTATTCGTCATATCAGTGATGAGTTTGATGTCGCTTTCCGGAATCAGCTACGTCAGCTTGCAGTATAAAAATACCGACAATGTTTACAGCGATTTCATCGCCAATGAGGCGCTTGCTGCGGTGCTGAACGCCCGAACCAGCGGCAATCTCAATGCACTCGGCATGCAGATGCTTCGCGCCAGCCTCAATGACTCGACCAGCAGTGATTTCGAGGCCGCTGTCAAAACATTCAAGGCCGACCGGAAGCAACTGGAAGAACGGCAGAATAAAATCATGCAGCTGGTGCCGGCCCGGACGGATGCCGCTCGTGATATCCTCAAGGGCGTTGCCGAGGTTGAGGAAATCGGCAATCAGGTCATCGCTCTCATGCAGGCGGGAAAAAATGCTGAAGCTCAGCAGATGGCGCTTAACGTCCTTCGAAAAATAACTGAAGTCTCACCGAAAATCAGTGCGGGCAACGAGCAACTGATCCAGGTGATGAACGATGGGAGAGAGCGCCTCACGGCCAGCACCAACACGACAATCTGGACAGCTCTGGTCAGCATAGCACTTGTTTCCCTGGCATTGATCGCGCTCGGACTGCTTATTTCTTCGCGTGGCATTACCACTCCGATTGCGCGGCTTCGCGAGCGGATGGGGTCGTTGGCGGCAGGCGATACAGCCAGCGAAATCGAAGGTATGGACCGCAAGGATGAAGTCGGCCAGATGGCCGCTGCTGTTCAGGCATTTCGCGAGAACGCCATCGAGCGCCTCCGGCTTGAGAATGAAACGGAAAACCATCGGTCATCTTCAGAGCAGGACCGGATAGAGCGCGAGAAACAGAAGGCAAAAGAAGCTGCCGACGTGCAATTCGCCGTCGACAACCTTGCTGCTGCCCTTTCGAAGATCGCTCAGGGCGACGTTACTTACCGGATCGCTCAGCCGTTTGTGTCCAGCCTTGACGGTATTCGCGGCGACTTCAACAGGGCAGCGGAACAGCTGCAATCGACTCTGAACCAGGTGGCGCAGAACGCGCGCGGCATCGACTCCGGCGCGAACGAGATCAGGGCCGCAGCCGACGATCTGGCCAAGCGTACGGAACAGCAGGCAGCGGCCGTCGAGGAGACTGCTGCTGCACTGGAAGAGATCACCACGACGGTGAAAGACTCGACCAAACGGGCGCAAGAAGCGGGCCATTTTGTCAGTCGCGCAAAAGTCGGTGCGGAACAGTCGGGAGAAGTGGTGCAGAAAGCTGTCACCGCAATGGAGCAAATTGCTGCATCCGCTGATGAGATTTCCAACATTATCGGCGTGATCGACGAGATTGCTTTCCAGACCAACCTTCTGGCGCTGAATGCAGGCGTGGAAGCTGCCCGTGCCGGTGAGGCGGGCAAGGGATTTGCGGTTGTTGCCCAAGAGGTTCGCGAACTGGCCCAGCGTTCCGCCGGTGCCGCCAAGGAGATCAAGAATCTCATTACGACATCGAACAGTCAGGTTCAGCAGGGTGTGCAACTGGTTGGCGAAACGGGCAAGGCACTCGAACTCATCGTCACGGAAGTACAGGAAATCAACCGTCACGTGATGGCGATCGCGGAATCGGCACAGGAGCAATCCTCTGGTCTCCAGCAGATCAATACGGCTGTGAACCAGATGGACCAGGACACCCAGAAGAACGCTGCCATGGTGGAAGAAAGCACGGCGGCAAGCCACGGGCTTGCACGCGAGGCTTCGTCGCTCAACCAACTGCTCGCTCGGTTCAAGTTGTCAGAAGGTGGTTATAGCGACATCTCCGCACCGGTTCGCGCAGCCTCGTCCGCCGACAGGCCTGCAGTTTCTCCTGCGCGTGCACTCGGCGGAAAGATTAAAGCTGCGTTCTCCGGCAATGCTGCCCTGAGCACATCGCCGGACAACTGGGAAGAGTTTTGATAAATGCGCGTCTTTCACGCCTGACGTCTGATGAGAGACTGAAAGCATTGTTTTAAACACTTGCACCGGCGATTGGACTCTGATCGCCGGTGTCTTGCCGATCGCACAACGAATCCGTGACGATTTTTGATCGTATCTCCCCCAAAAAGGCTTCGCTCTGGGGAGAAGTGTCAGTTGATCATTCCGGTACTATTGGCGATTGCCCGCATCACCGACAACTTGCAGCCGTATTGGTGGTTATAGCGGTTGTTCTGCGCAGGCGGATCGATATATCTAGGGCCTGGTTCATCACTTTAATCTGCGGGTACATGGAAACTTCGCTTTATCTGCCCGTCAAAAGTTTCCTCGAGGAAGCGGGCTACACTGTCAAAGGCGAGGTTGGCAGTTGCGACCTCGTGGGCTTGAGCGATAACGATCCGCCTGTTGTCGTCATCTGCGAGCTGAAACTGAGCTTCAATCTGGAGCTTATTTTGCAGGCGGTTGATCGCGCGGCTATGGCAGACGAGGTCTGGATTGCGGCACGGGTCTCAGCCAAGGGCAAGGGCCGCGAGGCTGACAAACGTTACCGCGACCTTTGCCGCAGGCTCGGGATCGGCATGCTCGGCATTTCCGATGTTGGCGACGTCAGCGTCATCGTCAGTTCCATATCACCGATGCCGCGAACCAACCCAAAACGGCGTTCGCGATTGATACGTGAACACAAGAGGCGACGCGGAGATCCGGCGGTGGGTGGAAGCACTCGCGCACCAATCATGACCGCGTACCGCCAACAGGCACTCGGCTGCGCTTTGGCGTTGGCATCAGGGCCGCTGCGCGTGCGTCAGGTCAGATCCGGCATACCAGATGCCGGAAAGATCTTGCTTGCAAACGTCTATGGCTGGTTTGAACGTCTGGATAGAGGCGTCTATGGCTTGACCCCTGCCGGACAGGAGGCGCTACAGCGATGGCCGCAACAAGAAACGCCGGCAACGATCGTCGTACCCAGCTGATTTCTATTCAGCAATAGAGCTTATTTGCGCAGATTATGTAAAAACATGACTGCACACCTTGGAGTTGATTTCATTTCCTCTTGATTTACCTTGTGTATTTCCGATGATGTAATACGGACTTGATAAATAACCGACTCTGTACTCGATGAGTCGTGCAAATGAACATACTTAGCGCCAAACAGAAATTGCTGTATTTTATGTCTGTCCGGTCCGACAATCCGGACCTGCTGAAAGCACAATATCGCGCTTTCACCCGGCAGATGCCGATGATGTATTTGATACTGATTTCAAGTACATGGGCGCTGGCCACTACACATCTGCAACTGGCGCCGTTTTGGCTCACCATTGGAATTCCCGCTTTTTTCACACTCGGCTGCACCGTCAGGGTTGCATTCTGGTGGAGAACCCGCGGTATCGATCCCCCGCCGAAGGTGGCCCATGCAGCGCTTCAGCGCACAAATCGCCTGGCAGCCGGTATCGCCATTATATTCACGCTCTGGTCTTTTTTGCTGGTGCCTTATGGGGACGCCTATACGCAGTCCCATGTCGCCTTCTACATGGCGATTACCGTTATCTCCTGCATCTTCTGTCTGATGTATGTGCGTTCGGCGGCGTTCATGGTCACGGCCATCGTCAACGGCGCCTTCATCATCTTCTTTTTGGCCTCAAGGCAACCGACATTCATCGCCATTGCCATCAATGTCCTTCTGGTCTGCGCTGGCATGATGTCCATCCTGTTGACCAACTACCGCAATTTCGAGCGCATGATTGTTTCGCAGCAGCGCACGGAAGCGCTGAACAATGAGAACCTGCTGCTTGCCAATATCGACAGCCTGACGGAACTGCCCAACCGCCGCGCCTTTTTCGCCCATCTGGAAGCCGAAATCGAAAAAGCAAGGGTGGCGGGAACGCGACTGGCGCTTGGCGTTATCGATCTTGATGGGTTCAAGCCGGTCAACGACCTTTACGGCCATTCCGTGGGCGACAGGCTGCTCGTCAACGTTAGCAAACGTCTCACCGAAACTCTGACGACCAGCAAGGCATTCCGCCTTGGGGGAGATGAGTTTGCGATCGTTGCCCCAATCATACCCGATGATGCGCAACTCGTCGTAAATGCGAACGTGATCTCGGAACGGTTGAGGGCGCCCTATCATCTGCCCGAGGGAACGGTGCATGTCGCTGCTTCCATGGGGATAGCCGTATTTCCGTGCCTCGCTTTGAGGCTTGAGCAACTTTTCGACCGTGCGGACTATGCGTTGTATCACGCCAAGAAAACCCGGCGCGGCGATGCCGTCCTCTTCGATGCGGAGCACGAAAAGCAGATCAATATCGAAGCCCGTATCGAACATCTTCTCAAGCAGAAAGAGATAGAAAACGAGCTTTCAGTCGTGTTCCAACCGATCGTCGACATACGCGATGGAAGAGCTGCGGGCTTTGAAGCACTGGCGCGCTGGCACAGCCCGGTCCTTGGGCATGTCCCGCCTGCCCAGTTCTTCGCCATTGCCGAGCGGGCCGGTATCGTCAGCTCGCTGACACGGCCTCTTCTTCGAGCCGCTCTCGTTTCCGCATCGGCATGGGAGCCATCCCTTAGACTGTCCTTCAACCTCTCCGCCCATGACCTCAATTCCTGCGAAGGCGTGCTGTCATTGATCGGCATCATCGAAAACAGCGGCTTCGACGCAACACGTATTGACCTAGAAATTACCGAAACGGCCTTTGCGCATGATTTCGAACAGGTCAGGCAGTCGGTCGAAATGCTGCGGCGGCTCGGTTGCGGCATTTCGCTTGATGATTTCGGCACCGGTTATTCCAGCCTGACACGGCTGCACGCTCTGCCCCTCACCAAGATCAAGATTGACCGCAGCTTCGTCACGGATCTGCACGAAAAGCCAGCCAGCTACAAAATCGTGAAATCGCTGCTCACGCTCAGCCGCGACATGGGGCTGGAATGCGTGGTGGAAGGGGTCGAAACACGGGAGGAACTCGCGGCCCTTGAAGGTCTCGGTGCTACGCTGGTGCAGGGTTATATCTATGCGGCGCCACTACGAGAACAGGATGTCCGTGAGTTTCTTTCCGGACAGGAAAAAAAGCGCATGATCCTGTCAGCCTGAAGTGGCCTGGGTTTTTCGGGCCCGATTTTCCGGCTGCGATGCCTGCCTGCTGATGTTGATCCGGGGAAGGACAGGAAAACAGGGCTCGGCTACTTCTATCGTGGCGTAGAAATGCGTGCTTTGAATAGACGTGTTTGCTTTGTCTGCCCGGCAGGTTTTAGCGTCCGCCTTGTTTTCCGCGCAATCCTGGCGCAGTATAAGCTTCGTTGTGCTGGCAGCACGGCTCCCCGGTGTCAGAGAGGCACCGCCTCTTCTTCGTTGTCCTTTAGTGAATGTTTGCGCTGACGGTGCCGTATTTCTTTGCGGTAATCACCGAGATGTCACCTGTTGCGTCACGAGCATGCAGGTTGACGGGCGCTTACGCTGCCATCAGTTGCACAACGCAGACCATCTGCATTTCTCCAGTGCCATTTCATGGCATCTGGTCGTTTCGCTCCTGGATTTTCTTGGTACCACCCGGACACGACAACGCATCTAGTCCTTAGGGATGTCTGGCTCAAGCACCACCCCGATCGATAGGGACTTTCGACCGAGAGACAGGAACGCAGCAGTTGCAATGTAGAATAAAACCAGCTCCACGCGGATCAAAGCCGCGCTGAAGCCTCGGATGAAAGGCAAGACCATGAATAGTTATAACGACCAAAGACGCCAGGCGCTCAGGATCGAAGTTTGGGAGAACGAAGGCGGGACTTCCGTCGCCGATACGCTTGACTACCAATATGGAAGAAGGATCGAGAGGGATCAAACCTGGACCATATATCATGTATTCACCGGTGTGCCGGTACGGGTGGGTGGCCGCAGGCTGACTGAACTCAGCATATCGGAAGCAACCGATGGTATGCTTTCACTCAATCGTCGTAACGTTTTGCGAAGGGAAGAACGCAGCAGGTGTGAAGCATGACACTGGCTTTCCCCAACTCGGCCCGCAGTTTTGACGATGTGCGTAAAGCTGTGCGGTTTTTCGGCCATGACGGCATGTTCGAAATCCGGTTTTTTGTCGAAGCCGCTGCACTCGCCAAGGGCGGCGTGCATGCAACGGGCATGTCGGAAGCCCAATGCCTTTCGTCTTTTGACGCAATGCGCACGCCGATCTACGAGGCTGCCAAGAAGGTGTATGCCAAGTACCGGCGCAATTTGAACGTCCTGACGCCTTCCGACTTCGGCTAGAGCACATCCTGTTTAAACAAAATTGTCTGACGTGCTCTCGCTATTTGTTTTTACGCATTTTCCGGGCTTAAAACTGCTACGCACTCTAGCAAATGCGCGACCATTGCGGGATCATGGAATGGCGCGCGGGCCGGCGTCTGCGGTTGCGACGTCGCGAGCCAATGCATCATCGATTTCAGTTGGTGACACCTGAAGGAACTGGCGGCGGTTCATGGCGACAGCGATTGCGGGAATCTCTAGATGGGTTCCCACGCGGCGGTACGCCGTGAAGCTGAGGCCCTCTATCAATTCCTCGTCTATGACCAGGCGATAAGTGCCCGCTCCCAAGGGTTCCGAAAGGGCCTGCAGACGGAACGGATGCGTGAATGTGATTTCGGTCTCTGTGGTTCTTTCGATCATGTCCAACACCGCTTTCCGTTGCGTTAAAACCTGCACAGTTACAGCCGGTTATCGCAACTACGCGCCGATCAGGATGTAAACGATCAGCGCCACACTTGCCGCAGACAAGACGTAGCCAGCCAGCGTTGCGAGATTCTGTTTTGTCGGTTGGTGGAATATGGAAGACATGGCGTCCTCCTTTGTCGGGGCCAGGGTATTCAACCCTTAAACAGCAGCGCCCGTACTATAGCTGCTGGAACAAACACAGTGGACCCGTTTCACTCGTTTAGCAATGAAACAATCCTGATAATCAGAGGTGCTGATCGAAGACACCTCTATGTGAAGGCGAGGAGCGCCGTCACTCGTCTCGCGATTGCCCTTCTCCGTCGGAAGGCCGCAAAAGTCTCCGATATGCCAAAATTCGAATGCCTCACCAAATGATCTTGACAGGGGGCAAGTTTTGGATTTCCTTGTAAACCGGTTTAGTAAATCGCTTTACAAGCCTATCAAGAGGCCAAAGGCCCACGGGAACAGGAACGGGAAGAATGATGGCGCCAAATCGTGCGACCAGTCTGAAGGATGTTGCCCGCACCGCGGGTGTTTCCGTCGCCACGGTGTCGCGGCTGCTCAACGGCTCGCTGGAATTGCCTGCGGACACGAAGGCCCGCATCGAAGACGCCATTCGCCAGCTCAACTATGTTCCTAACCCGCATGCCCGGCGTCTGAGCCGTGGGCGCTCCGATACGATCGGTCTCGTCGTTCCCGATATCGGCAACCCGTTCTTCGGCATGCTGGTTGCAGCAGTGGAAGAGGAGGCAGACAGACGCGGTCTTGCCGTATCGCTTTTCGCAACGTTGAACCGGCCGGGACGCGAACTGTCCTATCTGCGGCTTCTTGCCCGCAACCATGTCGACGGGCTGGTCTTCGTTACCAACCACCCCGATACGGACGAGCTTGCCGAGCTTATCAGCGCCACCGGCAAAGTCGTTGTGGTCGATGAAGACGTCAGTGGGGCATCCGTGCCGAAGCTGTTCTGTGACAATGAACAGGGCGGCCGCTTGGCCGGCGAACACCTTGCTGGATATGGCCACGAACGCGTGCTTTATGTCGGCGGCCCGGCAGAGATGCTCAGCACGCAGCGGCGTTTCCTTGGGTTGGAGGCAGCGTTGCGGACACATTGCGGCTCCGAGCCGTCGATCACGCGTTATTGCGGCGACTATACCGCGGAGTTCGGTCGCGAGGCGGCCTTGCGTTTTCTTTCCGAAGGCCGTCCCGCCACGGCAATTTTCGCCAGCTCCGACGAAATCGCCATCGGGATGATTGAAGTCTTGCGGGCGCAGGGTGTGCGCATTCCGCAGGACGTATCGATGATCGGCTTCGACGATGTCGGCCCGCTGCATCTGTTCGATCCGCCGCTTACCGCCATTCGCCAGCCGGTCAGGGCCATTGGCCAGCGCGCCCTGTCGTTGCTCGCCGAAACCAATTGGGAACAGGAAACTCCGGCCCATCCGGAAGAGCTGCTTCCCGTAGAAATCGTCGTGCGGAGCTCCGTTGCGCCGCCGTCGAAACAATAATTGCGACGGACAAAACCAACAGAGGAAGAACGCAAATGACAATAATCAAACGCAGATATTTCTCCGCAGCCCTTGCCGCCACCGTTCTGGCCGGGGCGACGCTTTCCGCCGGCATTGCCGGTGCCGCGGAAAAGACGATAGCCCTCGTGCAGATCAACCAGCAGGCCATCTTTTTCAACGACATGAACAAGGGTGCGGAAAAGGCGGCAAAGGAAGCGGGCGTCAAGCTCGTCATCTTCAATGCCAATAACGATCCGGCAGCGCAAAACAGCGCCATCGAGACCTATATCCAGCAGAAGGTCGATGGGATTGCGGTCGTCGCCATCGATGTCAACGGCATCATGCCTGCGGTAAAGCAGGCCGCCGAAGCGAACATCCCAGTGGTCGCTATCGACGCAATATTGCCCGAAGGGCCTCAGAAGGCACAGATTGGCGTCGACAATGCCAAGGCTGGTGCCGACATGGGCAAGTTCTTCGTCGACTATGTGAAGTCAGACATGGGCGGCAAGGCCAAGATCGGCGTCGTCGGGGCCCTCAACTCTTTCATCCAGAATATCCGTCAGAAGGGCTTTGAGGACACGCTCAAGGATCAGCCCGGCATCACGGCGGCTGGCGTCGTTGACGGACAGAACGTGCAGGATACGGCTCTTTCCGCGGCGGAAAACCTCATAACTGGCAATCCGGATATGACCGCAATCTACGCAACGGGTGAACCGGCCCTTCTCGGCGCCGTCGCTGCCGTCGAAAGCCAGAGCAAGCAGAAGGACATCAAGGTCTTCGGCTGGGATCTGACCAAGCAGGCGATCGCTGGCATCGACGCCGGTTATGTCGCGGGTGTCATCCAGCAGGACCCGGCGGCCATGGGTGCTGCGGCCGTCAAGGCGCTGAAGACTGTTTCTGATGGTGGCAGTGTCGAAAAGACGATTGCCGTGCCCGTGACCATCGTTACCAAGGCCAATGTCGAGCCCTACCGGGCGGTCTTCAAATGATCGCCGGCGGACAGCACCCAACCGCTGTCACCGGCGCTGGGGGAGATATTCTCCCCCAGCATCTCTCCGGTGCGGCGCAAGAACCGCGCGTCTCGCTTCGCGGTATCGTAAAAACCTTCGGTTCACATCAGGCGCTGCGCGGCGTCGATCTCGACATCTATCCCGGTGAATGCCTGGGCCTTGTCGGTGACAACGCGGCTGGAAAATCGACGCTGACGAAGGTTATTTCCGGAACCTACATTCCGGATGAAGGATCCATTACGCTCGAGGGGGAAGAGGTCCGTTTCTCCGGTCCCGCCGATGCGCGCAATCGCAATATCGAGATGGTCTTTCAGGATTTGAGCCTCTGTGACCATATCGACGTGATCGGCAACCTGTTTCTTGGGCGCGAGATCACCAAGGGTCCGTTCCTCGACCGGCAGACGATGTTGGCCGAGGCCCGCAAGATGCTGGACGCGCTGGAAATCCGTATTCCAAGGTTGACGGCCAAGGTGGAAAAACTCTCCGGCGGACAGCGGCAGGCAATCGCAATCGCCCGTGCGGCGTCCTTCAATCCCAAGGTCCTGATCATGGACGAACCCACTTCGGCGCTTGCCGTGGCAGAGGTGGAGGCCGTTCTGGCGTTGATCAACCGGGTCAAGGCCAAGGGCGTGTCCGTCATCCTCATCACTCATCGTCTTCAGGATCTGTTCCGCGTGTGTGATCGCATCGCCGTCATGTACGAGGGAACGAAGGTCGCCGAACGGCAGATCAACGAAACCAGCCTCGAAGACCTCGTCAAACTGATCGTGGGAGGTCGCCATTGACCGTCTACACTGAACGCGCCAAGGGCTCACCCGTCGCCGATTTCATCGCCGAAAACGCGCAGGTCTTGTCCATAACGGCCTTTTTCATCGCCTGCATGCTGTTCTTTGCCGTAAGCACGGATACGTTCCTAACGGCAGGCAACCTGCTGAACGTCGTGCGTCAGGCCGCTCCCATCCTCATCGTTTCCGTAGCCATGACGCTTGTCATCATCACCGGCGGCATCGACCTGTCGGTCGGCTCCATGGTTGCGCTGATCAACGCCGTCGGTGCCATCCTCATGGCGGCGGGCTATCCCTGGCCTCTGGTGCTGGTCGCCATGCTCATGCTCGGCGCCGTGCTCGGTCTCTTGCAGGGCTGGTTCATTGCCTATCAGGGCATTCCGGCCTTCATCGTTACGCTCGCAGGCTTGTCCATCCTTCGAGGGGTCGCACTCTATATCACCCAAGGGTATTCGGTGCCTATTCCGGATGCGCCCGGCTTCTTTTTTCTCGGTCGCGGAGACCTGTTCGGTTTCCCGGTGCCGGCGCTGATCGGTATCCTCATCACTGTCGTGGCCTATGTGGTCATTTCGTCCACCCGCTACGGACGCCGGGTCGTGGCGGTAGGCTCCAATCTGGAGGCTGCCCGTCGTGTGGGTATGCCGGCAAAATGGATCCTTGCATCGGTCTATCTGGTGGCAGGCGTGGCATCCGCAATCGCTGGGCTGCTGATCGCTTCACGCCTCGGCTCGGGTTCCTCCAATGCTGCTGTCGGCTTTGAGCTGCAAGTCGTGGCAGCGGTTGTGCTTGGCGGTACATCGTTGATGGGCGGACGCGGAACCATTCTCGGCTCCGTGCTTGGCACCATGACCATTGCCGTGATCGGCAATGGGCTGATCCTGATGCATATTTCGCCCTTTTTCACACAGATTGTCACGGGCGCGATCATTCTTGCCGCTATCTGGCTGAACACACGCATCTTCACCACCAACTTCCGCTTGGGTTCCAGAAAAAAGGGTTGAGGCCATGGTGGATGAACTCTCGAAAGGCCATATTCGCTCCGGCAATTTCATGACGGTTGCCGGCCCCGTCCCGGTGGAAAAGCTCGGCGTGACGTTGATGCACGAGCATATTCTCAACGATTGCCGCTGCTGGTGGCACGCCCCGAAAACGCCGGAGCGGCAATATCTGGCAGAGGGCTTGGTCTGCCAGGAAATCCTCGGCGAACTTCGCCAGGATCCCTTCGTCAACAAGCACAACATCACGCTGGATGATGAGCCGCTTGCGATTAAAGAACTGCATGAATTCGCCGCTCAGGGCGGCCATACAGTGGTGGAGCCGACCTGCCAGGGTATCGGCAGAAATCCGCTTGCCCTCAGGCGGATATCCGAAGCGACCGGGCTCAACATCGTGATGGGGGCGGGTTATTATCTGGCCTCCTCCCATCCTGAGAAAGTGGCAGCGCTCAGCATCGACGATATCGCCAATGAAATCGTTCACGAGGCGCTTCAGGGCGTCGACGGAACTGGCGTGAAAATCGGTCTGATCGGAGAGATCGGTGTGTCCTCGGACTTCACCCCCGAGGAGCAAAAATCGCTGCGGGGTGCGGCGAGGGCGCAGGCCCGTACAGGTTTGCCCCTCATGGTGCATCTTCCGGGCTGGTTAAGGCTGGGTCATAGGGTTCTCGATGTAGTCGAGCAGGAAGGCGCGGATGTCAGTCACACCGTTCTGTGTCACATGAACCCGTCGCATGATGACCTTGGCTATCAGGGAGAACTTGCCGGCCGCGGTGCCTTCATCGAATACGACATGATCGGCATGGATTTCTTCTATGCCGATCAGCAGGTCCAATGCCCGAGTGACGACGAAGCGGCCAAAGCCATCGTCCAGCTGGTGGAGCGCGGATATCTGGACCGCATTCTGCTTTCCCACGATGTTTTCCTGAAGATGATGCTGACGCGGTATGGCGGCAATGGTTACGCCTATATCCTCAAGCATTTCCTGCCGCGATTGAAGCGGCATGGTCTGGATGACCTCACCTTGCAAACCCTCATGCGGGATAACCCGCGCTCGGTCTTCCAGGCGAAGACGTGACGAACCTATAGAAATGGAACGAAACATGACAAAGAAGATACTTCTCGTGGGCGAAAGCTGGGTCAGCTCCGCCACTCACTACAAGGGCTTCGACCAATTCGGCAGCGTCACCTTTCACTTGGGCGCGGAACCTCTGGTAAAGGCGCTCGAAGGTAGTGAATACGAGCTGACCTACCTGACGGCGCATGATGCTGTCGAGAAACTTCCCTTCGATATGGCGGGGCTGGATGCGTATGACGCGATCATCCTCTCTGACATCGGTGCCAATTCGCTGCTTTTGCCGCCTGCGGTTTGGCTGCACTCGAAAACCGTTCCAAACCGTCTGAAGCTTCTCAAGGCATGGGTCGAAAAGGGTGGCGGCCTGCTGATGGTTGGCGGATATTTCTCGTTCCAGGGTATCGATGGCAAGGCCCGGTGGCGTCGCACCCCCGTGGAAGATACGCTTCCCGTGACCTGCCTGCCATGGGATGACCGCGTTGAAATTCCGGAAGGATCGACGGCCGACATTCTGATGCCGGATCATCCCACCGTTGCGGGTCTTTCCGGCGAATGGCCGCTTCTCCTCGGTGTCAATGAGGTAGAGGTGCGCGAGCGCGCGGATGTGGACGTGGTCGCCCGCCTGCCTGCGGAGCAGGGCGGTCATCCGCTTCTGGTCACCGGCGTTTTTGGAAAGGGTCGGACAGCGGCGTGGACATCCGACATTGGTCCGCACTGGCTCTCTCCCGCCTTCTGCGAATGGCAGGGCTACGGCCGTTTGTGGAAAAACATTCTGGGCTGGCTGACAGAAGCTCGCTGAGCGCGGCGGCATGTATCGGTGGAGAGGATCGTCAGTTGGACAAAATATCCGCGAGCTCAAGGATATCGGGAAAGGCTGAAAGCGTGCCCCGACGACTGACGGTCAGCGCAGATGCCTTTGCGCCATGCCTCAACGCCCGTTCATCCACACTGACGTTTCTCAACGCGGCGGAGGCCAGCGTGACGGCCATGAAGCAATCGCCAGCACCCGTCGTGTCGACAACGCCAGTTTTTTCGGCGGGCACGGTCAGGTATTGGTTTGTCGTGCCGAGCATCGAGCCCTCGCCGCCAAGGGTGAGGATGACCTGGCGGACACCGGCTGAAATGAGCAATTTTATCGCTGTCGAGCCGGTATCCCCGGTCAGGGCTGCCGCTTCGCCGCGGTTGAGGAAAGCGATGTCCGTGAGCGGCCAGAGACTTTCAAACCAGGGTTGGAGAGGTGACGGATTGAATGCGGTGATCATTCCCGTTGCCTTTGCCTGCGACAGTGCGAGACGGGTGGTTGTTTCACCCAGATTGCCTTGCACGACGAGAAGGTCGCCGGGGCTGGCTGTACCAAGGGTTCCGGCCACGTCTTCCGGGTTCAGGGATTGTGCGCAGGCAGTGGTCGTGACGATGCTGTTTTCACCATCGGGCGTATTGAAGATGATGGAGAGATCGCTGGTCTGCCCATCCATGCCAATGAGGTCGGCGGTCAGAGGTTCGGTTGCAAGGCGGGCGCGGATGGTCGCAGACCTGTCATCTGTACCTACAGCAGCAGTCAATGTGGTATCGAGCCCGCATCGGGCCATGACAATGGCTTGATTGCAGCCTTTTCCGCCAAGATCGCGGAAGGCCTGCCGGCCAAAAATCGAAGCCCCGGCTTCCGGCAGGGCGGAAACGGAATAGGTTTCGTCGAGCGCGATATTGCCGATGACGAAGGCACGCATGAAAAACTTTCGAGAGGACAAGGCATGCAGATCATATCCGACAATAGGGCGAACGCCATCCAGGAAATCTTTGGTCGTGACAAGGCCTTGATCGGTATGGTGCATTGCCCGCCGTTTCCCGGAGCACCACGGTATCGTGGCGCGGCCATGGATGCCATCTACGACGTCTGCATGCGCGATGCCGAGGCTTTGATCGAAGGCGGTATGCATGGTCTTCTCATTGAAAACCATGGCGATATTCCCTTTTCCAAGCCGGAGGATATCGGTCATGAGACACCTGCCTTCATGAGCGTGGTGACTGACCGGGTCGCGCGGGCGACTGGCGTTCCGCTCGGTATCAACGTGCTTGCCAATGCGCCGATCCCGGCTTTCGCCATTGCCATGGCGGGCGGAGCGAAATTCATCCGCGTCAACCAGTGGGCCAATGCCTATGTCGCCAACGAGGGTTTCATGGAAGGGCGTGCGGCGGAAGCGATGCGTTATCGATCCCTGCTCAGGGCCGAGCACATAAAGGTTTTCGCCGACAGCCACGTCAAGCACGGCGCGCATGCGATCACGGGTGATCGTAGCATCGATGAGCTGACCCGCGACCTTGCCTTTTTTGATGCGGATGCGGTGATCGCTACTGGCCAGCGAACCGGTAACAGCGCAACGATGGCGGAAATCGAAGAGATCGGGCAGGCCACACATCTTCCGCTTCTGGTCGGTTCTGGTGTTGGGGAAGCCAATATCGTTGAAATCCTGAAGCGCACCAGCGGTGTCATCGTCGCTTCGTCGCTAAAACAGGGCGGTGTCTGGTGGAACCCTGTCGAGCCTGCCCGTGTGCGATCGTTTGTTGAGGCGGCGCAGCCAGGGCTTTCGGGTTGAGGGCAAACGGGAAATGATGATGACGCAAACTCTTTCGATCAACGGGCAGCGACTTATCGATCGACTCGACCGGTTTGCGCAAATAGGCGCGACGGCAAAGGGTGGCGTAAACCGCCAGGCCTTGACCGACCTCGACCGGCAGGCGCGGCAATTGCTGACGGAGCTAGCGCTGCAGCGCGGCTTCAAAGTCTTTCAGGACCCGATTGCCAATCTGTTCATTCGCCGCGAGGGGCGTAACCCGGATCTGTCGCCGCTGCTTATCGGAAGTCATCTCGACAGTCAGCCTGCAGGCGGTCGTTTTGACGGTGCGCTCGGCACGCTCGCAGCTTTTGAGGTTCTGGAAACACTCGAAGATTGCGGGGTGGAAACCGAGCGGCCGGTGGAGGTCGTGTCGTTCACGAATGAAGAGGGCTGCCGCTTCGCGCCGGGCTGCATGGGCTCCATGGCTTTTGCCGCCGGTTCAATTCCAAGCGCCTGGGAGACCATGCGCGCGACTGACGGTGCGCTTTTCGCAGATGAACTCTCCGCCACGCTGGAAAGTCTCCCGGTTGCCGTGATGCGGCCTCTGGGCACGCCGGTTTTCGCTTATCTCGAGGTCCATATCGAGCAAGGCCCTTCATTGGAAAAAGAGGGCTTACCGATCGGCATCGTCACCGGCATACAGGGAACGCGCTGGCTGGAGGTGATTATCGAAGGGCAGACCGCCCACGCTGGAACAACGGCGCTGCAATATCGGCACGACCCCATGCAAGCCACGGTCAACGCGCTTGCTGAACTCTATCGCGACATCATGCCAGCCGATCCGGCCGCGCGCTTCACGATTGGCCGAATGGTCCTTGAACCCGGCGCGGTGAACGCGATCCCGGCAACGGTGCGCTTCACGATCGATTTTAGACACCCTTCGCCGACAACAATCGGCGTCATGGAGCAGACAATCCGCATGGCTATCCAGCAGGCAGCGGCGGACACAGGCTGCTCGGCGACTATTTCGCAGATTTTCGACATGCCGCCGGCAAGTTTTCCGGATGAATTACTTGCCGTATTGGATCAGGCCGCACAAGAGCGGGACTTTGCAACAAAGAGAATGCTCTCCGGCGCATTCCACGATGCGCTTTTTATGAACCGCGTCGCGCCATCGGCCATGATTTTCGTGCCCTGCCGGGATGGTCTCAGTCACAATGAGGCTGAATATGTGGAGCAGGAGCATAGTATTGCGGGTGGCAACATGCTCTTGGCTTCGCTTCTCCAGCTGCTAGCGCCGACTGCAGCGTTGTAAATCGAATGTTTGCGGGGAGCTTTCGCCCCTTGTTAGGGTTGCTCCGTTTGCAGATCACTGCGCGCTGGCCGATCGCGAGTGTAATTCGGCTGAGAAAAAGCCGAGATGAATCAGCGCTGTAGCAAGTGATCGTATGAAACTGCCTTTTGCTTGAAACTTTCCTCCTGTCGCTCTCGTCACTTGTGCTGTTCCCCGAGACGGGAACGATAGGCCTTCAGAGGCGCGCTTCCGCGCCGAGGCGATTAGGGAAGAGGAATATTCAATGTTCAAGTCCGCAATCCGTACGCTCGCCCTTGCGACGGCAATCTCGACTCTTGCTTCGGGTGCCTTTGCTGAAAATCCAAAGGTCGGCGGTGCAGCAATGTACGAAAACAAGAACATCATCGAGAATGCCGTCAACTCGAAGGATCACACCACGCTGGTCGCCGCCGTCAAGGCTGCCGGTCTCGTAGAAACCCTACAGGGCAAGGGGCCGTTCACGGTCTTTGCTCCGACCAATGAGGCCTTTGCCAAATTGCCGAAGGGTACAGTCGAAACTCTGCTTAAGCCGGAAAACAAGGCGCAGCTGACCAAGATCCTGACCTGTCATGTCGTGGCGGCCGATGCCATGTCCAGCGCCATCGAGAAGATGATCAAGGATGACAACGGCACCCATGATGTGAAGACGGTCGGCGGCTGCATCCTCAAGGCGAAGGAAAGCATGGGCAAAATCACCCTGACCGACGAAGCGGGTGGTGTTGCGCATGTGACGATCGCCGATGTCAAGCAGTCGAACGGCGTCATTCATGTCATCGACAAGGTTCTGCTTCCGAAGATGTGATTGCTCTTATCTTCTGCATGCCTGATCCGGCCACCTCCTCGGTGGCCGGATTTTTTTGTGCTCGACGTTGCTTCTATCGGTGACGCAATGGTTTGCCGGCATCGCGTACGGCAGGCCGCGGGGAGGAATGCCGGGCGCATCCCTGGGGGCACGACGGCAGACGGTATGCCTGCCCGCATGTTCTCCTGTTCCGTTATCGAAAACAGAAACAGAGTGCGCTATCTTGCCTTCCGGCCCTGGTTGACGTACTCGAAATCGATAGGACCCTGGGCCGATTAACAATAGTGTTTCGTGGCGCTGCGTTTCGGCGCCATACACCTCATGACGTTGGGATTGCGATGAACCTTTACTTGGATTACCTGGCTGAGATCGAAAGCAGAAAAACTCAAGGGCTCGCTCCCAAGCCGATCGACGATGGCGGATTAACCGGCGAAATCATTGCCTTGATCAGGGATACCGGTAGCGAATATCGCGCGGATGCCCTCAAATTCTTCATTTACAACACCTTGCCAGGCACCACGAGCGCTGCCGGCGTCAAGGCGGCCTTTCTGAAGCAGATCATTCTGGGCGAAACTGTCGTTCCGGAGATCACGCCCACTTTCGCCCTTGAACTGCTGTCGCATATGAAGGGTGGCCCCTCCATCGAAGCGCTGCTCGACATCGCCCTTGGCGATGATGCCGGGCTTGCCCAGCAGGCAGGCGAAGTGCTGAAGACGCAGGTGTTCCTCTATGACGCCGACATGTTCCGGCTGCGTGATGCGTTCAAGGCGGGCAATACCGTCGCGAAGGGCGTTCTTGAGAGCTATGCCAAGGCTGAGTTCTTTACCAAGCTCCCCGATGTCGAGGATGAGATCAAGGTCGTGACCTTCATCGCCGCCGAAGGCGATATCTCTACCGATCTTCTGTCCCCTGGCAACCAGGCGCATTCGCGCTCCGACCGGCAGCTGCACGGCCAGTGTATGATCACGCCGGAAGCGCAGGCGGAAATCGTCGCGCTACAGAAGCAGCATCCCGACAAGCGGGTGATGATGATCGCCGAAAAGGGCACGATGGGCGTCGGCTCGTCGCGCATGTCGGGCGTCAACAACGTGGCGCTGTGGACCGGCAAGCAGGCCAGCCCCTATGTGCCCTTCGTCAACTTCGCCCCGATCGTTGCCGGCACCAACGGCATTTCGCCGATCTTCGCCACCACTGTCGACGTCACGGGCGGCATCGGCATCAACCTGAAGAACTGGGTGAAGAAACTCGGCGAAGACGGCAAGCCCATCCTCAACAATGACGGCAATCCGGTTCTGGAGCAGAAATATTCGGTTGAGACCGGCACCGTTTTGAAGATCGACGCCAAGAACTACAAGCTTCGTGACGAGAACGGCACGGAACTGGTCGATCTCTCATCCTCCTTCACACCGCAGAAGATGGAATTCATGAAGGCGGGCAGCTCCTATGCCATCGTCTTCGGCAAGAAGCTCCAGACGTTTGCGGCTGAAACGCTTGGCGTCGAGGCCACCCCGGTCTTTGCGCCCAACAAGGAAATTTCCATCGAAGGCCAGGGCCTCACCGCCGTGGAGAAGATCTTCAACCGCAACGCCGTTGGCGTCACGCCCGGCAAGGTGCTGCATGCCGGCTCCGACGTGCGCGTGAAGGTCAACATCGTCGGCTCGCAGGACACGACCGGTCTGATGACGGCGCAGGAACTTGAGGCGATGGCGGCAACCGTCATTTCGCCGCTGGTGGATGGTGCGTACCAGTCGGGTTGCCACACGGCCTCCGTCTGGGACAAGAAGGCGCAGGCGAACATTCCGAAGCTCATGTCCTTCATGAACAACTTCGGCGTCATCACTGCCCGCGACCCCAAGGGCGTCTATCATTCGATGACGGACGTGATCCACAAGGTGCTGAACGACATCACCGTGGACGACTGGGCGATCATCATCGGCGGCGACAGCCACACCCGCATGTCCAAGGGCGTGGCCTTCGGTGCCGACTCGGGCACTGTGGCGCTGGCACTGGCGACGGGCGAGGCGACCATGCCGATCCCGCAATCCGTCAAGGTCACCTTTAAGGGCAAGATGCAGCCGCATATGGACTTCCGCGATGTTGTCCATGCGACGCAGGCGCAGATGCTGAAGCAGCATGGCGACAACGTTTTCCAGGGCCGCATCATCGAAGTCCATATCGGCACGCTGCTCGCTGACCAGGCCTTCACCTTTACCGACTGGACGGCCGAGATGAAGGCCAAGGCGTCGATCTGTATCTCTGAAGACGAGACGCTGATCGAGTCGCTGGAAATCGCCAAGTCGCGTATCCAGATCATGATCGACAAGGGCATGGATAATGCCGCCCAGACACTGAAGGGCCTGATCGCCAAGGCAGATCAGCGTATTGCCGAAATCCGCTCGGGCGAAAAGCCCGCTCTGGCCCCTGACGACAATGCGAAATATTTCGCTGAAGTCGTCGTGGATCTGGACGTGATCGACGAACCGATGATCGCCGACCCCGACGTCAACAACACCGATGTCTCCCGGCGCTACACCCATGACACGATCCGTCCGGTGTCCTATTACGGCGGCACCAAGAAGGTCGATCTGGGCTTCGTCGGTTCGTGCATGGTGCATAAGGGCGACATAAAGATCGTCGCCCAGATGCTGAAGAACATCGAGAAGGCCGAAGGCAAGGTCGAGTTCAAGGCGCCGCTCGTGGTCGCGGCACCGACCTATAACATCATCGACGAGCTGAAGGCGGAAGGGGATTGGGAAATCCTGCAGAAGTATTCCGGCTTCGAGTTCGATGATCTCAAGCCGAAGACTGCCAACCGGACGGAATACGAGAACATCCTCTATCTGGAGCGCCCGGGCTGCAACCTTTGCATGGGCAACCAGGAGAAGGCGGAGAAGGGTGATACTGTTCTGGCAACCTCGACCCGTCTCTTCCAGGGCCGCGTTGTTGAGGACACTGCCGAGAAGAAGGGTGAATCGCTGCTGGCCTCGACCCCTGTCGTGGTACTGTCGGCAATCCTTGGCCGCACACCGAGCGCTGAGGAATACAAGGCCGCCGTGGTAGGTATCGATCTGACCAAGTTCGCACCGCCGAAAGCTGCGCCAATCGATTCCCTGTCTGTCCAATACTAAAGTATTTCCGGGCGTAGAACTTTACGTCCGGAAAAACGTTTGAAACCAAAGATATAGAGCGCGTCCACCGAATTTAGTTGAAACCGGACGCGCTCTAGGGTTGAAATTACCCGTCAAATTATTGGCAAAACGCCACAATCACGCGAAAAAACGCCGGCACATAACTTCTGATTAATACGCCTGCGGCAGAATAGGAATGATAATTACTTTCGATTAAATATCTATCCGGCAAGAAGCGGCGAGTATGTCTGAAATACGCTCATTTATTGCGGACGATCTCGTGTCCGTGGCTGACATGTTTCACCGTTTTTTGCGGAAGAAAGATGGGGCCGCGACAGATGATCTGACCTCATATTTGCGCGCCGTCTTTCTCGAAAATTCAAACATAAATCCGGATATTCACTCCAAGGTCTATGTGCGCGACGATGGGCGCGTGTCTGGATTTCTGGGTGTTTTGCCCGTGGCAATGGAACTTAATGGCCGGAACATACAGGCCGCTGTCTGCTCTTCCTTTGTCGCTGAAGACCGTGAGACCGATCCCTTTGCCGGAGCGCGTTTGCTGCGCGAAGTTTTGGGTGGACCTCAGGAGCTGACATTTGGGGAGACGATCAACGACGTTTCCGCCGATATGTGGAAGACGATGCGCGGCCAGCTGCTCGCCTCCTACAGTCTCGATTGGCTGCGGATTTTACGCCCGGCTTCATTCGGGCTGGAAATAGCCGCTGATCGTTTCTCCAGCACTTTCCGCGCGCTGACGCCGTTCAGCAAGATCATCGACCGCACCATTTCGGCGCGTGGCCATGGGCGAGCATTATCCTATTACGCATCACATCCGGACAAGGTGGACAGCTTTACCGACGACGACGCGAGCGATACCGAATTCGCGCGTCTGGCACGGGAACTCGTCGGCCACTTTCCGCTCCATCCCGTTTGGACCGAGGAAAGCCTGTTGCACATGCTCCAACACGCCAAACGCAAACGTCTGCACGGCGAACCAGTCCAGCGGATTGTGAGGGCCCGCGGCGGTAGAGCGGTGGGGCTTTTTCTTTACCACGGCAATCCAACGGGCATCGGCCGGACGCTGCAGATCATGGCCGTACCCGGGCAGGAGCAGATCGTGATCGACCGGCTGATCCGCAATGCCTATGATCGTGGTCTCGCGGCCATCAGAGGTCGCACCCAGCCGGCACTGCTGCGGGCGATGCTCGGCAAGAAATGCACGTTTCTGCATGCGTCATCCACCATCGTGCATTCGCGCAATGCGGACCTCCTCAAGGCAGCGACGGATGGGACGGCATTTTTCAACGGCTTTTGCGGTGAAAGCTGGACGCGCCTCATCGGTGACAGCTTTGGTCAGGCGGTCGAGTAATGTGCGGAATTGCCGGATTTTATCGACACGACATGCCGGCCGAGCGCGCAAACGAGCGCCTTGCGCTGATGGCGTCGCGTCTTAAGCATCGTGGTCCAGATGCGCATGGAGCCCTGCTGCGCGGCGATGTCGGCCTTGCCCACGCACGGCTGGCGATTGTGGGCATTGCCGATGGCGCGCAGCCGATGCGCACCGTCGAAGACGATCTTGCCATTTCCTTCAACGGCGAAATCTTCAATCACGTCGAACTGCGCGAAACGCTGTCCGCACGCGGCCACCATTTCCGCACCCACTCCGACACCGAAGTCATCCTGCATGACTATCGAGACAAGGGGCTGGATTGCCTCAACGAATTCAACGGCGATTTTGCCTTCGCCCTGCACGACGCCCGCAACGACACGCTGGTGCTTGCGCGTGACCGGATGGGTGTCCGGCCGCTTTATTATACGTGGCATGAAGGTACGTTTTATTTCGCATCCGAGATCGGGGCCCTTCTGGCGTTGCCGGGAATGACGGCCGAGATCGATCCGGTAGCGCTGGATCAGATATTCACCTTCTGGTTCCCGTTGCCGCCGCGCACCGCCTTTCGCGGCATTCACGAATTGCCGCCCGGTCATCTGATGATCCTGCGCGATGGCGCGTCCACGGTACGGCGCTGGTGGCAGCTTTCCTATCCTGACGGCAAGGACGCAGCACCGCCGGCAAGCCTTGGCGCGCAGGTGGAAGAGCTGACGGCGCTTCTGGCCGACGCAACGCGGATCAGGCTTCGCGCCGATGTGCCTGTCGGCTCCTATCTGTCCGGCGGGCTCGATTCCTCCCTCGTTTCTGCCCTGGCTGCGCAAAGCGTTAGCCGAGGCCTGCGCACATTTTCGCTGGCCTTCGAAAGTGCGGAGCACGACGAAAGTATCTGGCAGAAAACAATGAGCCAGCATCTTGGCGTCGCATCCGAAACCACGGAGTGCTCAACTGCGGACATAGCGCAATACATGCCTGAGGTCATGGAGCACGTGCAGACGCCCATTCTTCGCACAGCACCGGTGCCGCTTTACCTGCTTTCCCGGCATGTGCGCGAACGGGGCATGAAGGTGGTGCTGACCGGTGAAGGTGCTGATGAGCTGTTCGCTGGCTACGATATTTTCCGCGAAGCGCGGGTACGGCGCTTTTGCAGCCGCCAGCCGCAATCGGCTCGCCGGCCGAAACTGTTCCAGCGGCTTTATCCCTACCTTCCGGGGCTGAAACAGCAGACGCCGGATTATCTGGCACGCTTCTTCTCCTTCGGCGCAGAAGCCACCGACGAGCCGCTGTTTTCCCATCGGCCGCGCTTGCGCTCGACGGCGGCGGCGAAAATCTTCTTTTCAGCGGAATTGAAAGCGCAGCTTGGCGACTACGACGCTGCGGCCGATCTTGCCGCGCAGTTGCCGGAGGATTTCCGCCGCTGGCATCCGCTTCATCAGGCGCAGTACCTCGAGACAGCATTTCTCTTGCCCGGCTATATTCTGTCCAGTCAGGGAGACCGGGTCATGATGGCAAATGGAGTGGAAGGCCGGTTTCCGTTCCTCGATCCCCGTGTGGTGGACTTTGCCGCAGCGCTCCATCCCGAGGCGAAACTGCGCGGTCTGAAGGAAAAATATATCCTCAAACAGGCGGCAGCCGAGCTGGTGCCCGATTCAATATTAAACCGACCCAAGCAGCCCTATCGCGCGCCCGACGCAGAAGCCTTCGCGGATGCCGGCTATCTCGAAACCGTACTTTCCACCGGTCAAGTGAGGACCACCGGCCTGTTCCATGCCCAGGCGGTGGAAAAGCTGACGACAAAGGTGCGGCAAAAACAGGCGACCGGCTTTCGCGACAACGCCGCCTTCGTCGGCATACTCTCGACCCAGCTTCTGCACGCTGCCACGACCCATAATTCCACAATGTCATCGCAAAAAATCGAAGGAAGCTCCAAATGACCAATGAAAGCACCGGCATGAAAGCCGAAATTCGCGGTTTCATCATCGAAAACTTTCTGTTCGGTGACGAAAGCCGGCCGTTTGGCGATGATCTTTCGTTGATCGACAATGACATGGTCGATTCCACGGGAATTCTCGAATTGGTGAGCTTCATCGAGGAACGCTATGGCGTCCGCGTTGCCGACGGCGATATCGTACCGGCCAATCTCGATACGATCGACAACATCGCCGCCTTCATCGGTCGCAAGCAGACCGCCTGAAATTTCGGGAAGCGCCAATTGCGTATCGACCACTACCTGCATCGAAGTGCGGAGCGCCATGCCGGCAAGACGGCGCTGGTGGCCGGTGAGACGCGCCTGAGTTACGGCGAACTCAAGACGATGAGCGAGGCTTTCGCCACTGCTCTGATAGCGCGAGGCGCAAACCCGGGAGACCGTGTCGTTCTTGTGCTGGACAATGGCTGGCGCATGGCGGTTGCGGTTTTCGGTTGCTGGATGGCGGGCGCTGTTGCCTGCCCTATCAACCCATCGTCCAAGGCCGCACGCCTTTCGCAAATTCTGGACAGTTGTACGCCCTTTGCCGTGGTTGCCGAGGCCCGGCTGGAAAAGGTCGTTTCGGATGCGGCCGGTTCTTCTCCGTTGTTGCGCATCGTTTCCGGCGCGCCGAACCCAACGGCCGATAGTGTCGATTTTGACGCGATGCTCGAGGAACCGATAGGCGCGCTGCCGCAAAACCTGCTCGATACCGATCTGGCAGTAATCATCTATACATCTGGCTCCACCGGCGAGCCAAAGGGCGTGATGCTGGCACATGATAACATGGATGCGGCCGTCCGTTCGATTACCTTTTATCTCGGCAATAGGCCGGAAGATATTCTGCTCGGAGTATTGCCGCTTTCGTTCGGATATGGCCTGAACCAGCTGCTTTCCAGCGTTTTCGTCGGCGGCACGCTGGTGATCGAGAAATCCTTCGCCTATCCGCATCTGATTTTCGAGCGTATCCGCGACGAGCGGATAACGGGCTTCGCGCTGGTGCCGACCATGCTGTCCATCATGATGCAGACGCGCGATCTGCCGCCGGCGCTGTTTGAAAGCCTGCGCTACGTCACCGCTGCCGCTGCACCCCTATCGCCCACCCATAGCGACTGGCTGCGGACCTTTCTGCCGCATGTGCACCTGTTTTGCATGTATGGCCAGACGGAGTGTACCCGTATCAGCTTTCTGCCGCCGGAAGACCTCGACAGGAAACGCGGTTCTGTCGGCATCGCCATTCCGGGCACTGCCATCGCCGTGGTGAACGAGGACGGAGACAGCCTGTTGCCCGCAGAGGTCGGCGAACTCGTGGTCAGCGGGCCGCACGTCATGCGTGGTTATTGGCGCAACGAGGCTGCCACAGCGCGCGCGCTGCGCGTTGATGCCGCAACGGGCCGGACGCGTCTTCACACCGGCGACCTGTTTACCTGCGATGCCGAGGGTTATCTCACCTTCGTTGCCCGCAAGGACGATATCATCAAGTCGCGTGGCGAAAAGGTTGCGCCGCAGGCGGTCGAGGCCGTTCTGCAAGCCATGCCGGGCGTCTCGGACGCATTGGTCGTCGGCGTTGCGCATGAGGTTTTCGGTCAGGCGGTGAAGGCGATCGTGATCGCATCCGACGAGGCGATCACCGCAAAAGACGTCATGCGCTACTGCGCTCTGCACCTCGAAACCCACATGGTGCCAACACTGGTTGAATTTCGCGATTTCCTGCCGACGACGGATACCGGCAAGGTCAGTCGCCGCCTCGCTGCTCAAGATACGGAGAACAATCGATGACGAACAATGCACAGAGCCTGCCTTTCTCGCCGCTTGAACTTGATGCGGCGGCGGAGGTAGAGCGTATCGCCGAAAAAATCCGCCAGTCGCTTCGTTTCAACCTGCGCAAGCGTGGGCTGGTGCTCGGCATTTCCGGCGGTATCGATTCCAGCGTCTGCGCCGCACTTGCCGTTCACGCGCTCGGGGCAGCAAATGTTATTGGCCTGTTCATGCCGGAAAACGATTCCGACCCGGAAAGCCTGCGCTTGGGGCAGGCTTTGGCGACGAAGCTGGGTATGGACTGCGTGCTGGAAGATATCGGCCCTTCGCTTGCCGCCATGGGTTGTTATGAAAGGCGCGATGGCTTCATCCGCGAGGTTGTTCCTGAATACGGGCCGGGCTGGGCCTCCAAGATCGTCTTCGACAACGCCATGAGCACCGGCGCCTATAATATTTCCTCGCTGGTCGTCCGTTCGCCATCGGGCGAAACGCGCAAGGTTCGTCTCTCCGCAAAAGCCTATCTCGGCATCGTTGCGGCGACGAATATGAAGCAGCGCACGCGCAAGCAGTTCGAATATTATCACGCCGACCGCCTGAACTTCGCGGTGCTCGGAACCCCGAACCGGCTGGAGTACGACCAGGGCTTCTTCGTCAAGAACGGCGACGGCGCTGCCGACATCAAGCCGATCGCCCATCTTTACAAATCACAGGTCTATCAACTCGCGGCCCATCTCGGCGTCCCGCAGGAAATCCGCTCCCGCCCGCCGACAACGGATACCTATTCCATGCCGCAGACGCAGGAAGAGTTCTATTTCGCGCTTCCTTACGACAAGATGGATATCTGCCTCTACGGTCTGGAACACGGCGTGCCTGCAACCGAGATCGCCACGGCGACCGGGTTGACGGAGGACAATGTCCGGTTCGTCTGGACCGATATCGCCGCCAAGCGAAAGGTTGCGCACTATCTGCACCACGCCCCTATCCATTTCCATGAGGGCGCTCAGGCGAAATCCTGAGATTGTTCCAAGCGGCGCCGGCCTGGGCGATCAGGCTGGCGTATGAAACAAACCTCGATATGAATATGTAGCCGCCCGCCAGCAGAAGAGCTGCGAAAGCGGTATGCGGGCGGTAATTACATTTGTTAGTCAAGCCGTTAGGATTGGCAGTGCTTCGCCACCATTCAGTCCGCTGCGAATTCGCACGCCAACAGGGTCTTGTCGCCAAGTGCCGCACCTTCGCGCGCCACAATGGAGACTTTTCCCGGTCCAGCCAGACCTTCAGGCGGCTGCTGGTCCTGCGGAAGCTGCCGGGCATAACCCTTGCTCGATGTACCCATCAGGTCTGAAGTTTCCGGTTTCAAATCATATTTCGCTGCCAGAGCATCGGCACGCTGGCCCTTGATCAAAACACCGACTGCACCATTGGCGAAGAAGACTTCGTCACTCTCAAACCCATCGCGGCCGATCTGGTTCGGAAGCTTATAGATAGCCGCACCCAAAGATGATGTGTCGGCCTTTGCAAGTTTTTCGGCGGCATCATAAATTTCGGTCGCCGATGTCATCGAATAGGGCGGATTGCACAGGGCCGCATCATAGAATGCGGGATCGATTTCGGCAGCCAAAGCGCTACCGGCATGAAGCGCAGTAATGGCTACGGACATTACGACGGTGCCGCGAAGGAAAGGTGTGAATGCAAACATTGGCGTCCCTTAGAATTTGCCCGTCGTGCGTTTGAAGAGATTGCGTCAGGCTTTGCCATTCCTTGGAGCACCATAATTCACGCCCTGTCGATATACGCGAAGCGTTTTCCCCAG
This sequence comes from Agrobacterium tumefaciens, assembly GCF_009649785.1. Lineage (GTDB taxonomy): Bacteria > Pseudomonadota > Alphaproteobacteria > Rhizobiales > Rhizobiaceae > Agrobacterium > Agrobacterium tumefaciens. The sequence continues at coordinate 93,494 of NZ_WJOK01000003.1, forward strand.
CTCGCCAGAACAAAACTCGTCATCCGACCGCAAGGAAAGCGGGGCGGAAGACGGCATTTCCATAGTGGGAATGAAAATGCTCTGTTGTTGCTAGCCTGGCCGATTCAATACAGTTTGGCCGGCTTGGTGTTTGACAATCTGCAGCATGGGCTGCCCGCCCATTTCGGCGGATTCAAACCGGGCAAGAAGGTCGAATGAGGTTACGGCTTCGCCCGCCTTGAAGCATTTTCCGTGGACGGCGAGATGTCCAAGCCCAAATACGGCAAGAAGAGCCTCCGTTTGGTTATCCGACGACGTGTCGAAGAGCAAATTCGCTTGGCCGAAATGCTCGAGACCGGTAGTCCAGGCTCTGGTCGCGCCGTCGTCAAAATAGAGTGTTGCCGAAAAATATTGAACATTGTCGCTTGTCACTACGATAACCTCATATTTCCGCTGCACTAGTCCGGCCGTTTTCACAGGCGGCGATAGCCCATCTAGTCGATTTTTGCGACAATATGATTTGCGCCGTCGTCAGAGCGATTATTCACTGATGGCTCAGAACGGTAACCGTTCGAGATGATCCCGATGCGCCCATGTCAACACGACACAGTTCGCCCGTACACGTCGACGATTGGCAAAAAACGGTCTGGTGGCTTTGCAGTCCGGCTTTATGCGGCAGCGCCAAGAAGTTCCGCCTGACGACGGATCGCAGTCTCGATCACATGCCACAGTGTTTCCGCAGCGGAGCGCATGCCGAGGATGGCAAGGCGGTCCGGCGCGCGCCGGATGACGAAAACGCTCATATGTTCCATGCCTGTGCGCGTGGCGGCCCCTTGCCCGAATACCGAGGGATCGAGGTTCACCAGCTTCTGCATGAGCGCGACAATCGGCGCCTCGCCTGCGTCGCTCTCGATTTCGAAGGCGACGAAGCCATCGGTCTGTTCAGTCACGGAACAGGAAGGGCAAAGGCTCGCGAGTTCTGCGGCGAAATCCGTTTCGGCCCGGTCTGCGGCCTCAATCAGCCATTGGCCCGGCCCCGTCCAAAAAGCTGAAACCGTGCCTTGCTGGACCCATTTTCCGGGACCCGGCAAGGTGAGGTCAAAAGGCACCGGTTCTTTGACGTTGCGGCGCAGGCTGAGCGATGCGAGGGCAAGCCCCGAATTTTCCTCAAGTCGCAGCGTGCCATGGCGGGCGCGCCGCGAAGTTTGCGCGCCGAGTGCGGTTGTCGGCTTCAAATCAGGCACGGAGTCTCTCTCCCTCAGGGTCGATGAAATGGGGCGAGACCACACGCAATTCGACCGACTGTCCCTGCAAGGGGTTGGCCGCGACGACGATCTCTCCGATACGGTTTGCACCATCGGCAAGGAAACCAAGACCGATGCTGAAACCGAGGTTGGGCGAATAGCAGGCGGATGTGATCCAGCCTTGATCGGTCTCGGTATTCTGGCTGGCGCCGCGGGTAAACAGATGTGAACCTGACACCACAGGGTCCGTTGCCGCAAGCGGCTGCAGGCCGACGAGCACCCGGCTTTCGCCGACAAGCCCTTCGCGGCGAGTCATGACGGTACCAATCGCGTCTTTCTTGGCCGAAACCATCCTGCCCATGCCCAGCATCTGCGCCGTCGTCTGGCCGTTCAACTCGTTTCCGGCAGCATGGCCTTTTTCGATACGCATGACACCAAGCGCTTCCGTCCCGTAGGCGGTGGCTCCAAAATCCGCACCGATCTCCATCAGCCGGGACATCAGGGCATTACCGTAACGGGCGGGGACTGCAATCTCGTAAGCAAGTTCCCCTGAAAACGAGATCCGGAACAGCCGTGCTCGCAATCCCGCGCAAACCGTCAGTTCGGCGCAGGCCATGAAGGGAAAGGCTGCGTTGGAAAGGTCGAAACCATCGACAATGCGTTCGATAAGGCGGCGGGCGTTCGGACCGGCGACTGCGAGCTGTGCCCAGGCATCCGTTGCCGAGATCAATTGCACATCCAATTCCGGCCACAGGCATTGGCGGGCGAATTCCATGTGACGATAGACCGGGCCGGCCTGGGCCGTGGTCGTGGTGACGATATAATGATCCTCACGCAGACGGGCACAGGTGCCGTCATCATAGGCGTGGCCGTCTTCCCGCAGCATCAGGCCGTAACGGACCATGCCGACCTTGAGGCTCTTCATTGCATTGCAGTAGAGACGGTCGAGAAATTCAGCCGCATCGGCGCCCTGAACATCCACCTTGCCAAGCGTCGTCACATCGCAGATGCCGACGCCCTTTCGGGTGGCCAGAACCTCGCGGTCGACGGATTGCCGCCAATGGGTCTCCCCGGCTTGAGGGAAATATTGGGCACGCATCCATTGACCGACTTCGACGAAAACGGCGCCATGCGCTTCAGCCCAGGCATGGCTGGGTGTCAGGCGGCGCGGACGGAAATGTGCGCCGGTGTCGCCGCCGCCGAGTACCGCCATCGAAACCGGCGTATAGGGAGGGCGAAAAATCGTCGTACCCGTATCCGGTATCGATTTGCCCGTCAGTTCGGACATGATCGCCAATGCGGTGGCATTCGATGTCTTGCCCTGGTCAGTTGCCATACCAAGCGTTGTCCAGCGCTTGAGATGCTCGATGGGCCGCATGTTTTCCTGATGGGCGAGCTTGATGTCCTTGACCGTGACGTCGTTCTGAAAATCGACCCAGGCGCGCCCTTTCCCCGGCACATGCCACAGGGGCTTGATGCCGATTTGCGTATCCTCGGCCTCCGGCAGGGCTGGCCTGGATGCGGCGATCCCCATTTGCTCCAGAGCCGTTATGGCAGCGGATGCACCGGAGATCAGCGCCGCCCCCGTGCTGCCTTTGCCGGCCGCGGCCCCTGAAACGAGCATATGCGAGGGTACGTCACCGGGCAGGAATGCCTGTAGCCCGTCATCCCATAACGGGCGACCGCGCTGGTGCGATGTAAGATGAACATTGGGGTTCCAGCCCCCGGAGATACCAAGCGCACCGCAATCGATGGTTTCGTCATAGCCATCCTTGCGGACATCGATGGAAACCAACCCCAGCCTGCCTTTGCTGCCGGTAACTGTCGCCCCCGCAATCAGGCGGTATTCCGCAAGCGCCCGCGCATCCGGGCGCGGATCGATGACTGCGGCGATCTCGACACCTTTCGCAGCCAGGTCGACAGCGGTCCGATGGCCGTCATCGTTATTGGTGAAGATTGCGACCCTGCCTGCCGGACTGACTGCCCAGCGATTGGCATAGGCACGCAGCGAACCGGCAAGCATGATCCCCGGCCGGTCGTTATTTTTAAACGGGATATGCCTCTCTGTCGCCCCGGCGGCAAGCACCGTGCGCTTTGCAGTGATGCGCCAGAGGGACTGGCGTACGCCCTTAGGTGCGGCAAGATGGTCGGAAACCCGCTCGACCGCACCGAATATGCCATGGTCGAATGAGCCGAAAACCGTGGTGCGGCGCATGACGCGCAGGTTCGGCAGGGTTGAAAACTCCGCCTCTAGCGTTCCGATCCAGTCGGTTGCAGGGGCGCCGTCGAGCAGGTGGCTCTCTGCAAGCAGGCGACCTCCGAGGCGATTGTCCTCGTCCGCCAGAATAACCTTGGCACCGGCACGCGCCGCGGTCAGGGCAGCAGCCAGACCGGCCGCTCCGGCGCCGATGACCAGCAGATCGCAGTGAAGGAACCCCTTGTCGTAACTGTCGGGGTCCGGTTTCATCGACAGGCTTCCAAGTCCCGCAGCCTTGCGAATGGCGGGCTCATAGAGCTTTTCCCAGAACGCCTTCGGCCACATGAACGTTTTGTAGTAAAAGCCTGCGGTCAGGAAATCGGCAAACAGATCATTGATCGCAAGGGCATCGAAAGACAGGGACGGCCAGCGGTTCTGGCTTTTCGCCTCCAACCCGTCGAACAGTTCGACCGTCGTGGCGCGGGTATTCGGCTCCAGCCGCGATCCCGTGCGCAATTCGACCAGCGCATTCGGCTCTTCTGAGCCGGCAGAGATCACGCCTCTGGGGCGATGATATTTGAAGCTGCGCCCCATCAGGCGGACATCGTTTGCCAGAAGTGCCGAGGCGAGCGTGTCGCCGGGATGCCCCTGATAATTCTTTCCATCGAAGGTGAAATGCAGCACCTTGCTGCGGTCGATCAAGCCGTCCTTCAGTCTCATGCTTCATCTGCCTTCTGACGGAGCGCCACCTCGTTTGCGAGTTCCGCTCCGAGGATTTCATGGGTGACGGTGTTTCGCGTGACCACGAGCCAGCTGCGATCACCCTGTTCGTGAAACCACAGTTCCCGATGCAGGCCGGCGGGATTGTCACGCAGATAGACATAATCGTTGAAGTCTTTCGCAGCGCTCTCGGCCATTCCGTCCGGTCGACGCAACAGGGCGGCATCGCCGAGATAGGTGAATTCCTGAGCGTCGCGCGGCCCGAGCAGTGGGTGAGGGATCAGCATTGTTCAAGCCTCAGTGAAGGTTCGGTTGGGCACCGGCGCCCTTTTCGTCGATGACATAGCCCTTTTCGAACCGGTCGAGCCGGTAGGCCTTGGCCGTATCATGCGGGGTATCCGTGGCCAGCAGGTGCGCGAATGCATAGCCGCTGGCCGGCGTCGCCTTGAAGCCGCCGTAACACCAGCCGGCATTGAGATAGAGGCCCTTCACAGGCGTGTGGTCGATGATCGGTGAACCGTCCATCGACATGTCCATGATGCCACCCCATATGCGCAGCAGGCGCGCCCGGCCGATCATCGGCATCAGCGCCATGCCGCCCTCGGCGACATCTTCGATGACGGGCAGATTGCCGCGCTGGGCATAGGAATTATAGCCGTCGATATCGCCACCGAAGACCAGGCCACCCTTGTCGGACTGGCTGACGTAGAAATGGCCTGCTCCGAAGGTTATGACGCCCGGTATGGTCGGCTTCAGCCCTTCCGAAACGAAGGCTTGCAGCACATGGCTTTCAATAGGCAGACGCATGCCCGCCATGGCCATGACGCGGCCGGTCGATCCCGCCACGGCGACGCCGACCTTTCCGGCACCGATGTAGCCACGGCTGGTTTCCACGCCCTTGATCGTTCCATCCTCGATGCGAAATCCCTGGACTTCGCAGTTCTGGATAAGATCGACCCCTGCCAGATCGGCGCCACGCGCGTAACCCCAGGCAACGCCATCGTGGCGGGCAGTTCCAGCGCGGCGCTGGTAAAGGCCGCCCTTGATCGGAAAGCGTGCATTGTCGAAATTGAGAAACGGGATCATAGCGCGGAGATCGTCTTGCGCCAGCAGTTGCGCGTCCGCACCGGCCAGCAGCATGGCGTTGCCGCGACGGCGGTAGGCATCGCGCTGCGCGTCGGTGTGGAACAGGTTCACAATGCCGCGCTGGCTTACCATCGCATTGAAATTGAATTCCTGTTCAAGCCCTTCCCAGAGTTTCATCGAAAACTCATAGAATGGCTCGTTTCCGGGCAGCAGATAGTTTGAGCGGATGATCGTGGTGTTGCGCCCGATGTTTCCTGATCCCAGCCAGCCTTTTTCCAGAACGGCGATCCGCGACTTGGAGAAGGTCTTGGCTAGATAATAGGCCGTTGCAAGTCCATGACCGCCACCGCCAACAATGATGAAATCGTAATGAGGTTGCGGATCGGGGTTCCGCCACAGTGGGCGCCAGCCCTTGTGGCCGGTCAGGGCCTGTTTGAAAACCTGGAGAGCCGAATAGCGCAAATCTGTGTTCCTCGAAAACAGGGCGGTTGTCCAAGTTTATAGCGCGATACCGCACGATTTTTTTATCCGTGACGGACGCATTATTGTCCATTTTGGCCAAGTCGGCTAAGCTTGCCCTGGGGATTGTCTTGGAGCAGGTCATGCACGCCGAAGGGTCGATGTCGATCGGGTTCATACTCATTGAGGGTTATGCGCTGATGTCGTTGGCTGCGGCGGTTGAGCCGCTGCGCGCGGCCAATCACCTTGCCGGCAAAACGCTCTACCATTGCCGGTTTTATTCGGCGAATGGCGGGTTTGGCGCATCCACGTCAGGCGGAGGTTTTGATACCGCGCCCGTTTCGCGGGCTTTGTCTGAGAAGCTGGATCTGGTCTTCATCGTCGCGGGCGGAAATCCCATGCTCTATGAAGATCCGGCACTTGTGCGCAACCTGCGCACGCTCAACCAGCGGGGTGTCAAGCTCGGAGGCATTTCCGGCGGCGCGGCGATCCTTGCTAAATCCGGTCTGATGACGGGCAGACGTTTTACCGTTCACTGGACCCACATCGATCCGCTTAGTGAATATGCCAGCGATCTCCTGATCGAGCGTGCGCTCTACGTCATCGATCGCGATCGCTACACTTGCGCGGGCGGCGTTGCCGCCATTGACATGATGGGGGCTTTTATTGCGAAAGACCATGGTTCTGCCTTCGCGCGCGATGTCAGCGAATGGTTCATACATCCGCGTTTGAGAACGGCCGATGAGCCTCAGTTGGGCCGCGCCGGCCAACGTTTCAACGTCCACCACCCGGTACTCGAAGCTGCAATTGAACTCATGACGACCCATGTTGCGGATCCCCTGTCGCCGGAGCAGCTGGGCCAATTGTGCGGCAGCAGTATTCGCCAGCTCCACCGTCTGTTTTCCAGCCATTTCGACCAGTCCATGATGTCTTTTTACCGTGGTCTTCGGCTGGCAAAGGCGGATGAGCTGCTGCAGCAGACCTCGCTTTCGATCGTTGACGTGGCCTTGCTGACGGGGTTCTCGACCGCTGCCCATTTCACCCGTTGCTACACCCAGAAATACGGCGTCCCGCCCAGCAGAAGGCGTCGTGCCGGGAGAGATTTCGAGCAGCCGTCCGATGGTACCTGACGCCCTACCGGAACAGCGTGCGGTTTTTGCGATGACACTTCGGCAAGGCCGTGCGTCATGCCTGACGTGAAAGGGCCGTTTCGCGCTCCGCATCATGGATCAAGCCCATGATACCCTCGCTCATATCGGCATAGACGCCATTGTTTTCGACCACGCCTTTAACCCGATAGCGGTCCATGACAACAATGCGGTCGGCCAGTGCCACCATCTCCGGCATGTCACTGGTAATGACGAGAATGGCGGTGCCGCCGTCTGCAAGCTCGCGCAGCAGATCGTGCAGATAGGCCTTGGTCTTGATGTCGATGCCAACAGAAGGTTCGTCTACAATCAGCAGCTTCACGTCGGCGGCAAGCCACTTGGCGACGCTGATCTTCTGCTGGTTGCCGCCGGAAAGATTACCCACGGTCTGGCTCAGGCTCGGCGTCTTCACCTCAAGTTTCTGCAGGAAAGGGGTGACCGCCGCACGGATGCGGCTGTCGGAAAGCACGCCGAATGCGTTTGAGAGCTTGCGCCAGATGGGAACGCCCGCATTGGCGAGAACGGAATGCTGGAGAATGAGGCCGTCACCCTTGCGGTCCTCGCTGACGTAACCGACGCCGTATTCGTGGATGGCTTCGGCAACGGAGCGGATGCGGGCCGGGCGATCTTCGATCCGGACTTCGCCCTCCGTGACGGCGAATTTACCCATGATCGATTTTGCCAATTCGGTGCGCCCAGCGCCCACCAGCCCGTAAAGGCCGACGATTTCACCCTTGCGCACGGAAAGACTGACATCGCGATGGCCGATTGCGGTAGAAACACCTTTGAGTTCAAGCACCAGCGGATTGTGCTCGACCGCGCGTTTGCGCCAGCCACCGCCGCCTTCGGCACGGCCAATCATCAGGCGCACCAGGTCCTGGCGTCCGAGACCTTCCATCGACCGGCTTTCGCAGGCGTTTTCGCCATCCCTCAGCACCGTCACCCGGTCGCAAATGTCGAGAACCTCCTCCAACTTGTGGCTGAAGAAGACCAGGCTTGCGCCATCATCGCGCAGGCGGCGCAGAATGCGGAAGAGGTTGTCCGTTTCGCTCGGGGTCAGCGATGTCGTGGGTTCGTCGAGCAAAAGAACCCGGCTTTGCAGGGAAAGCGCCTTCGCAATTTCCACGAGCTGCATTTGCGCAACGGAAAGCTCGGATACCGGCATCGCCGGATCGACTTCCAGATTGAGAGCCTGCAGCCAGCGGCGTGCGTCGCGGTTCAGCGCGGCGTAGTCGATGGGTTTGAGATAGTGCGCCCCAAGCTTTTCCATGTGGATATTCTCGGCAATCGAGAAGCGCGGGATGAGGTTGCGTTCCTGATGGACGACACCGATGCCGCGGGCAATGGCCTCGCGCGGGTTGCCGAAGCGTACTTCCTGCCCATCGACAAGGATTTGGCCACTGCTCTGATGGTGGACGCCGGTAATGACCTTGATCAACGTCGATTTGCCGGCGCCGTTCTCACCTAGCAACGCGTGGATCGATCCCGGCTCCAGCGAAAGATTGACGCCCTTGAGCGCCCGAACGCCGGGAAACACTTTTTCGATGTTGCGCGCCTGAAAAACAGGTTGCTTGTCCATGATGTCAGGCCTTTCCTGTCTTTTTGCCGAGATGCGTTTCGCGCAGGCGGTTGATGCCGACGGCGGCGAGGATCATTGCGCCAAGCACCACCTGCACGAGGAACGGATCGATGGAGAACAGCACGAGTGCCTGCGTGATGATGGCAACGATGACGACGCCGAGCAGGGTCGCCCCCACGCTGACATGCCCGCCAGCCAGTACGGCACCGCCGATAACGGGTGCGGCAAAGGACAGGATGAGCCAGTCATCGCCAATGGACGGCTGGCCGATCTGCAGGCGGGATACGAGCAGAATGCCGGCGACCGACGCCAGGAGGCCGGAAATGCCGTGCGCCACAATCATTGTCGTGCGGATCGAAATGCCGGAAAGCTCTGCCGCATGGCTGTTGCCGCCAATGGCAAGGATGAAGCGGCCTATCGGCTGGCGGCGCAGCATGAACCACAGCGCGAATGCAATGATGATGGTGGGTGCGGCGAGCCACGGAACCGGGCCAACGAGCAGTGCCGAGCCGAAGGCTTTCACCGATTCCGGCACGCCGTAGAACGGCTCCGCCCGGGTGATGCCGAGGTTGATACCCTTGTAGATCGACAGGGTCGCCAGTGTGATGACGAAGGCGGAAATGCCTGTGATGGCGATCAGCAGACCGTTGAGCATGCCGCAGACAACACCGATCAGTACCGCAGCAATGGCGGCCACCGGTGCCGGAAGCCCCCAGACCTGCATCAGTCCCGCAAAGGATATTGCCGCCAGTCCGCCGATTGCGCCCACGGACAGGTTCATCTGGCCAATGGCAATGATGATCATCTGGGAAAAGGCGATGAGCGCATTGACCGCGATTGCAAGAAGCAAAATCTGGATGTTGAAGGAAGAGAGGAAGTTGGGGCTGAAGCTGCGGATAAGCGCGATTGCCAGCACCGTGACCAATAGAGGGCCGAACCAGTCGGTTCTGGCAAGGCGTAGAAGGGTGTTGTCGGTCTTCATCGTCCAGTCCTCAAGCCAGGTTACGTCGGGCGAGATAGCTTCGCCGCGCCTTGTCCATCAAAACCGCTAGCAACAGCAGCAGGCCGAGAAATGTCTGGACCCAGAATTCACCGAGCTGAAGCAGCAGCAGGCCGCTGGTGAGCATGGTGACCAAAAGTGCGCCAAGACAGGTGCCGAGCACCGAAACCTTGCCGCCCTGCAAAAGCGTGCCACCGAGAACCGGGCCGAGAAATGCTGGCAGAAGCCAGTCCTGCCCAAGCTGGCCTGCCATGGAAGGAATGGCGGCGCCCGTGCGCGTCACCAGCATCAGGGCGGCGAGTGCTGCAAGCAGGCCCGACAGCATGTGACAGGCAATGAAGATACGGTCGACCCGAATGCCGGAAAGTTCCGCCGCTTCCGGGCGTGCGCCTGCCGCCAGCATTTCGCGGCCAAGAACGGTGCGTCGGTAGAGAAAGGACAGGGCAAGCGCCGTTGCGAGCGTGACGAGAAGCAGCGGCGAGAAATAGGTCGCGAGCTTCATTTTTCCGAAGGCGGCGAAGATCGGCGGTAGGCCACGGTAGGCCTCGGCGCGCGTCAGGAAGATCATCACGCCGAAAAAGATGCTCATGGTGGCAAGCGTGATGATGAAGCTGTGCAGCCCCGTGCGGATGACGGTCCAGCCATTGACGAAACCGAGCGCCGCGCCGGTGGCGAGACCGCCAATGAGGGCGAGCGGCCACGGCACGCCAAGCACCTCGATCAGATAACCACAGGCCATGGCCGCCGAGACGCCGATCGCTCCAACGGCAAGATTGAGGCCGCCAGTCACGATCACCGCCATCATCGACAGGCCGATCATGATGTTGATCGCGGCACTGCGACCAAGCGTGAACAGATTGAAAGGCGAAAGGAAGCCGCTGGCCGCGACGCCAAAAATGACGGCGAAGACGACGATCAGCAGAATGAGGCCAAATTCATTGGTCAGAAAAAAGCGGCCTTGCGAAAGGCTGGACCCCATTCGTCTGTCGCCCTCCTGCGAGCCCTTTGTGAGCAAAGTATCGTTCACGGTCATGAAACTGTCCCGGTATTGGTTCGCCCGAAGCGCCTGCGCGGGTCGCCTGGTCATTGCGCTGCCGCCTGAAAGAATATTTTCTGGCGGGGCAGATTGCCGGGCGCGGTCGTTTGCCGCCCGGCAATTGCTCAAGGCATGATTAGTTGCAGCTCAGATAGGTCGTATCGAAGTTGGTGAGCAGCTTTTTAGTCTCGGCGCGCATGGCATCGATGTAGTTGTCCACCTTGGCGGCATCGACATAGGCGGTGCCGGAATCGATGAACTTGGTCGTCAGCGCATTGGATTTGAACGGCGCATCTTCTTTCACCTTGCAGCCGGCCTGAAGTTTGCTCAGTGCAAACGCGCCGATATAACCCTGGCCATAGGGGTTCTGAAGCATCGTGCCGTCGACGAAACCGTCCTTGATCGCTTTCAGCACGACTTCGTCGTGGTCGATGCCGACCATGTGGATACGCTTGTCGCCGATCTTGCGCAGTGCGTTGGAGGCAACGACAGCAGGAACCCAGGCTGTGGTCACGATACCGTCCACTTCGGAAGCGTGGGCGGCCAGGTAGGCGCTGATCTTTTCTTCCGCCGGTTCCGGCGCGTCGATATCGGCGATGACCTGAACGACCTCGGCGCCGGCTTCGTCAGCTGCCTTTTTTACGGCATCGATACGAAGCTGGGTGTTGGGGTCAACAAGGAAGCCGGTGAAATGAGCGATGCGTTTTTTGCCCGCTCCCATCGCCTTGATCAGCTCCTTGGTGCCGAGATAAGCGGAATTACCGGTGTCGGTACCAAGGCAGAAGGCGGCGGGCGAGGGGTCCTTGAAGCATCCGGCGCCAGCAATCACATTCGCGCCGTTGCCGGTCAGTTCCTCTGCTGTCGAGACCGCGCCGACGGGATCGCCTGGGAAAATCAGGAAGCCGTTATAACCCTGGCTCAGAAGGCTTTCGAGAAGCTGGTTCTGCTGTGCCAGTTCCCACTTTTGCGGCACCTTATAGTCGGCGCCAGCCAGGCCGAAGTCCTTGGCCGCGTCCTTGCCGGCCTGTTCCCAGGCGGCGAAATAAGGGTGCGGACCGCCCGGAACGAGGGCGATCTTGCTGGCGTCCGCCGCCTGCGCGACACCGCACGCTCCCGCGCCGATGATTGCGGCAGCGACGAGGCTGCGCATGAAATACGTCATGTTTTTCTCCTCCATGAAACGGCCTGCTCCTTAAAAAAAGCGACTGGAACCTCCCTTAATCGCTCTTTCTCCCAACAGCCGACTTGCGTAAGCACCATGGACACTAGTATACTTGTATCCAAGTAGCAATGAGATTTTCACGACCGCCTTTTGAAGGGGAGCGTTCATGACGAAAAACACCACTGCCGGTTTCACTGGGCGCGGCTCTCATCAAGAGGCCCCCGGCTCCGGAATCGAAAGCGTGGAGCTTGTGGTCAATCGTTATGGCTCGGTTGCCGATCAGGTTCATGCGGCGTTGCGTCAGGCGATCGTCGAGGTCCGCCTAGCGCCCGGTGCGCCGATCAGTGAAAACTCGATCTGCCGTCAGTTTTCGGTGTCGCGCACCCCGGTGCGTGCCGCGATCCAGCGCCTGTCGGAAGAGGGTCTTGTGGACGTCTATCCGCAACTCGGCAGCTTTGTTGCGCCGATCAGGCTTGGCGAAATTCAGGACAGCCATTTTATCCGCCGTTCACTCGAAGTGGCTTTGCTGCGCGAAGTCGCGCCGAAGTGGACGAAAGAAATGAGCCGTACGATGCGCGACGTCATCGCCGAGCAGGAAAGAGTGATTGCCGCCAACGACGCATCCGGCTTCTTCCATGCCGACGAGGCGTTTCATCGCCTGCTCGGCACGTTTTCCGGTCGCGAAGGTGTCTGGCAGGCGATCCTTGCCGCCAAGGTGACCCTGTCGCGGTTCCATCGTTATTGGGCAAAGCCGGAACGATTGCCCGCCGTCATCGAAGAGCATCTGGCAGTCGTGGATGCTCTCGATCGTGGCGATGCCGAAGGTGCGGAAAAGGCGCTGGTGACGCATCTGGATATGGTTTTCGTGATCTACGAACAGTTGCCTGAAGAAGAGCGGAAGCATTTGTCCATTTGATAGTGGACGTGGAGGAGACAGAATGGAACTGAAACACAAGACGGCGCTCGTGACAGGCGCTTGTGGCGGCATCGGCCGTGCCGTGGTTGCGGCGCTGGTCGCGCAAGGGGCGAGGGTAATCGCCTTCGATCGCGACATCGAAGCTGTTGCGGCGCTTGCGGAGGGGTTTGGCGGTGCTTGTGATCCCGTCGCCGTCGATCTCGGCGATGCGACTGCGCTGCAGGCCGTCATGAAAGATGTCGCCAACCGTTTCGAGGTCATAGACATTCTCGTCAACAATGCCGGTGTGCTGTCGCCGCACAAGCTGGGAGCGACCACGCTTGATGACTGGCACAGGCTGATGGCCGTCAATCTCGATGCCGCCCTGCTGCTGACGCAGGCCGTCGTTCCCGCCATGAAGGAAAACCGCTGGGGGCGGCTGATCAACATCTCGTCCTATGCCTGGAAGTCCGGTGGCCTGACGGCGGGCACGGCCTATTCGGTCTCGAAATCGGCGCTGGTGGGCCTCACTTACTCGTCCGCTCGCGAACTTGCCCCTTTCGGCGTCACCGCCAATGCAGTCGCGCCGGCCTATGTGGTTTCGCCGATGATCATGGAGCAACTGTCAGAGGAAGACCGCCAGCGCCAGCTTGCAGCCATTCCGGTCGGGCGGTTCTGCCAGCCGGAGGAGGTGGCCCATACCGTAGGTTTCCTCGCCTCGCCGCTGTCCGGCTTCATGACCGGCACTGTCGTTGACATGAATGGCGGCCTGCAATTCGGCTGAGATACGGAGATAAATGACCATGACAGAACGCCTCTCGTCCCTTGCGTTGCCGCATCTGCCAAACGACGTCCTTTTGCCCGCCTATGACCGCAAAGCGGTGACACCGGGTATCGTGCATCTCGGCGTTGGCGCTTTTCACCGCGCCCATCAGGCGGTCTTCATCGACGATTGCCTGGCGCGTGGCGAAACCGGCTGGGGCATTGTCGCTGCCTCGCTGCGCAGCCCCGATACTCGCGATGCCATCGCGCCGCAGGACAATCTCTATACATTCTGCCTGCGTGACGGTGAAAACGAAACGCTGCGGATTGTCGGTTCAATCCTCGAGACCATCGTCGCTCCTGAGGATCCGGAGCGGCTGCTGCAAGCCATGACCGATCCGCGGGTCAGAATCGTCACGTTGACGGTCACGGAAAAGGGTTACCTCGCCGATTTGTCGGCGGGCACGCTTCTTCGTGACCATCCCGATGTCGTTCATGATCTGGCGCATCCGCAAAAGCCGCGCTCCGCGCTCGGTTTTCTGCTGGAAGCGACAAGACGCCGGCGGGCCGCCGGGGCTGTGCCGCTGACTTTGCTCTCCTGCGACAATCTTCCGTCCAACGGTCGCATCCTGCACCGTCTTCTGGTGGAGATGGCTGGTCTCACCGATAATGATCTCGCTGCCTTCATCGCGGAAAATCTCTCCTGCCCCTGCGTCATGGTGGACCGCATCGTGCCCGCCACCACCGCAACTGACCGCGAGCGTGTGACGGCGCGTCTCGGCTGCGAGGATGCCTGGCCGGTAATTGCGGAACCCTACTTCCGCTGGGTAATCGAGGATCGCTTTCCGCACGGTCGCCCCGGCATCGAGCTGTCAGGTGCCGAAATCGTTGATGAGGTCGAGCCGTATGAGCATATGAAGCTCAGGATGCTGAACGGCGCTCACACCGCCATGGCCGCAATCGGCCAATGCAGCGGGCTTGAGACGATCGCCGATATCTATGCCGATGCGCGTGTACGCGGTTACGTCGACCGTTACTGGCGGGAGGTTGGTTCGACATTGAGCCCGGCCGTCAGCGGACCGGACTATGTTGCCGGTCTGCGCCAGCGTTTCGCCAACCCCGCCCTTCGTCATCGCGCCGCCCAGATCGCCTCTGACGCTTCACAGAAAGTGCCGCAGCGCATTCTCGCGCCGCTTGCGGAGCTACGTGCCGCAGGCGCGCCGAATACGGCCGCTCTTTTTGCTGTTGCCATGTGGATACGGTCCTGCGCAGCGCTGAACGAGCGGGGAGAGGCAATTGTCATGGCCGATCCGGCATTTTCCGAATGGAGTGCACCCACCGGCAACGGCGAAGAGCAGGACGCGGTCATCGACCGGTTTTTAACATTCCGTCGCGTCTTCGGGCCTGAATGGCAGGCGGATGAGGCATTCGTAACGGCGCTTCGGGCGGTCTATCGCGACATCGTCCAATACGGCGCACTCGGCGCCATCGAACGGCATTTTTCGGAGGAGTAGAATATGAAGGAAACCTGGCGCTGGTTCGGTGAATCGGACCCCATCACCTTGCAGCATGTGCGGCAGACCGGCGCCAGCGGCGTTGTAACGGCGCTGCACCAGATCCCCGACGGCACGGCGTGGCCGGCCGAAGAGATCGCCAAACGCAAGGCGATGATCGAGGCGGCCGGTCTGGAATGGAGTGTCTGCGAATCCATTCCGATGGAACAGTCCATCAAGCGCGGCGATGCCGATGCGCCGAAGGCGATTGCGCGCTGGAAAGATACACTCTCCCGTCTCGGTCGCGCGGGTGTTCCCGTCGTCTGCTACAATTTCATGCCGGTGGTGGACTGGACACGCACGAACCTGCGCTGGCAGGCACGCAATACCGGATTGGCGCTGCGCTTCGAAATGGCGGATTTCGTCGCCTATGACGTCTTCATCCTGAAGCGTATTCGTGCTGCTGAAAATTACGATCCTGCGCTCGTGGCGCGAGCCGAAAAGCGTTTTGCGCAAATGAGCGAAGATGACCAGTCGCTTCTCGAGCGTAACATCATCGCCGGCCTGCCGGGCGGCGCCCTGGTGCAGACGCGCGAATCCATCGCCGCTCTGATTGCTTCGTTCGATGGCGTCGACAGCGCGACCATGCAGGGCAATCTTCTGGCCTTTCTGAGAGAGGTCGTGCCGGTGGCGGAAGAGGTGGGCGTGCATCTCGGCATCCACCCTGATGATCCACCGTTCTCCCTGTTCGGCCTGCCGCGCGTTGTGTCGACACCTGCAGATATTCGCGCCATTCTCTCGGCCGTTGAAAGCCCGAACAATGGCATCACCCTTTGTACCGGCTCCTACGGCGCCCGCAGCGACAATGATCTTGTGGCGATGGCACGGGAGTTCGCGTCTCGCATCAATTTCGCCCATCTTCGGAATGTGACCGTTGAGCCGGATGGTTCCTTCTTTGAGGACGATCATCTGGATGGCGGAACGGACATGATTGGAGTCATCGAGGCATTGTTGCGCGAGGAGCGGGCCGCCGCCAAGGCTGGCCGCCGCACCAATATTCCAATGCGGCCTGACCACGGCCATCTGCTGGGTGATGACATCACCAAAAAGACCAATCCCGGATATTCCTACATTGGCCGCATGAAGGGGCTCGGCGAACTCCGCGGCGTCATCCGCACCATTGAGCGCCAGCTTCGCCGCGAGGAGGGTGCCGCATGAAAACCCGCAAACTTGGTCGCACGGCGCTGTCGCTGAGCGAACTTTCCTTCGGCGCGGCCGGTATCGGTAATCTCTATCGCAGCGTCAGCCGCGAAGATGCGATGGAGACGCTGCAAGCCGCCTGGGACGCCGGCATCCGCTATTTCGATACCGCACCCTATTACGGGCAGGGCCTTTCCGAACGCCGCCTCGGGGATTTTCTTCAGGGGAAACCACGCGACGAATTCGTGCTGTCCACCAAGGTCGGGCGGATTCTGAAACCGGCTGAAGCGGGCGTGACACCGGATTACGGTTTTGTCGATGCACTGCCTTTCGTGGTGGAATACGACTACAGCTATGATGGCATCATGCGCTCGCATGAGCAAAGCCTCGCCCGGCTTGGTCTCGGTTCAGTGGATATTCTCTATGTCCACGATCTGGAGGAGACCACGCTTGGGGAAGAGGCCTATCGCCATCATTTCAGGATATTCACCGAAAGCGGCATCGAGGCCCTGCACGAGTTGAAGGCGACAGGCCGGATCGGCGCGTTCGGTCTTGGCGTGAATGAGGTTCCGGCTTGTCTGAACCTCATGGAGATAGACGAGATCGACTGCATTCTTCTGGCGGGTCGTTACACGCTGCTCGACCGGTCGGCTGCAGCAAAGCTGCTGGGGCGTTGTGCGGAAACCGGCACCTCGCTCGTCATCGGCGGCGTCTTCAACTCTGGCATTCTTGCGACGGGTGCAAGGCCGGGTGCGACTTTCAACTATAGTGAAGCAGCAGCAGATGTCATGGAGCGGGTGCGCGCCATGGAGCTCCACGCTGCCGGGCACGGGGTTGCACTTGCGGCCGCTGCCCTGCATTTTCCGCTGCAAAATGCCGATGTCGCAAGTGTCCTGATCGGCACCGCAAAACCGGACAGCCTTTTGCGCAACCTGTCTATTTTCGAAACGGCCGTGCCGGACGCCGCCTGGGCGGGTTTCGACGCGCTCGCCCTCGAAAATTGACCGCAACGACAGGGAGGAGGACGCCATGGATCTGATCGATACTCACCAGCATCTGATCTTGCGAGGCAAGCTCGGTTATGCCTGGACACGAGGGGAGCCCAGCCTTGCGGGAAGCTTCACCCAGGCTGATTACGCAGCGCTTGTCGAGGGATGTGGCGTAGTGGGTACGATCTTCATGGAAAGCGGGGTGGATGACGGCGACTATCAGGCTGAGGCTCGCCTCATCGCCAGCATGATCGGCGAGGGTGGCTTGCCGATGTTCGGCCAGATCGCCAGTTGCCGACCGGAAACGGATAATGGTTTCGAAGCCTGGCTGGAGGAGTGCCGCCACCTCAACGTGGTCGGTTTCCGGCGCATTCTCCACGTTATGCCCGACGACCTCAGCCGCGAGGAAAATTACCGACGAAACGTGCGCACGATTGGAAAGGCCGGATGGCCGGTCGATCTGTGTTTTCATTCCCGCCAGCTTGCCATTGCCGCCGAACTTGTCGGGGCCTGCCCCGATGTGCGCTTCATGCTCGACCATTGCGGCACGCCGGACATTGCCGGAAACGATTTTCGGGAGTGGAGCGGGCGTATGGCCGACTTGGCGACGCTGCCCAATCTCTTCGTCAAACTCTCCGGCATCACCGCCTATTGTGCACCGGGATGCGCGACGCTGGAAAGCGTGACACCCTATGTGGAAACCGTGATCAACCTGTTCGGACCTGAGAGA
This sequence comes from Agrobacterium tumefaciens, assembly GCF_009649785.1. Taxonomy (GTDB): domain Bacteria; phylum Pseudomonadota; class Alphaproteobacteria; order Rhizobiales; family Rhizobiaceae; genus Agrobacterium; species Agrobacterium tumefaciens. Next base: position 111,173 of record NZ_WJOK01000003.1, read on the forward strand.
ATGGTCTGGGGCGGCGACTGGCCGGTGGTCGATCTCGGCTCGGGTCTACCGGAATGGATCGGTATGACGAGTGAGCTTCTTTCAACGCTCTCGCCCGACGAGCAGGCATCGATCGGCCACCGCAATGCCAGACTGTTTTATTTGGCGACATAGCTTGCAGCTTTTCATGCCGATTGTGCATTGCGTCGGCCGGATATGCCAAGAAGCGCGCCGGCGCGCGCTTCATACGCCTGTGCTTTACTCGGCTGGCTGCGCTGCGGTTGTCGTCGCAGAGCGGTTGGTCTCTCCAGAAAGGCTGCGCTGACCGAGGCTGATAATGGTGACTGTCGACAGGGTGGCGGCAATCGATACCCAGAAGCCGTTGCTCGGGCCGAAATTATCGATCACCCAGCCGGAAATGAAGGCGCCGAGCGCCATGCCGATACCGATGCCGGTCATCACCCAGGTCACGCCTTCCGTCAGCATCGATTCCGGGACGCGGCGCTCGATCAGGCCAAATGCCGTGATGAAGATGGGAGAGATTGCAACGCCGCTGAGGAATACGGCGAAGGCAAGCAGGGAAACTGTCGTGCTTGCAAAGAGGAGCGGCAGCGCGGTGAGCGCAAGGACGCTGACGGCGATCAGCAATTGCCGTTGCAGCGGCATTTTGGGGTTGATCGCGCCCAGAAGCAGGCCGACGACAAACGAACCGATGGCATAGACGCCGATGACGAGGCTGGCAGCTTCCGGTTGACCGAGTTCTTTGGTGATGGCAACGGCACTTACCTCGGCTGTGGCGAAAGTGGACCCTACGAAGATCAGGGCGACCGTGATGATCTGGACCGAACGCAGCCGGATAGCCGAATGTTGCCTGCTGCCACTTTCAAAACTGCGTACCTTGGGTTCGGTCGATCGTTGCAGCAGAAAGGCAAAGGTACCGAGTGCCAGCGAGGCGGTGCTGATCATCATACCTGCTTCCGGAAAGAGTGAGACCGCGAGACCGACGGAGAGCGAGGCGCCGGCGATGTAGACAAGTTCGTCGGCGGCGGATTCAAATGCAAAAGCAGTGTTCAGCTCAGGCCGGTCACGGAAGATTTCCGTCCAGCGGGCGCGCATCATCGCGGGAATACTCGGCATGGCCGCGGCGAGGAAGGCCGAAAGAAAGAGCGTCCAGGCAGGCCATCTCTGGTTGGTCGCGATAATCAGGATAGCAAAGGCGATGACCGATATGATGGTGGCCGGGACAAGGACGCTGCTCTGGCCCTTGCGGTCCACCAATCGGGAAATCTGCGGCGCAACCGCGGCATTGGTCAGCGCGAAGGTTGCCGAGACCGCACCGGCAAGCCAATATTCACCATGGGTCTGGGAAAGCATGGCGACGATGCCGATCGGTGCCATCGCAATCGGAAGACGGGCAAAGAAGCCTGCGGCGGAAAAGCCTTTGGCGCCCGGAGCCCGGAAAATTTCTCTATATGGATTAGACATCGGGATGCACCTTGTTTAGGGAGTACCCACCACAAACATACGTGGCGTATGCAAATGAAATAATTGCATACGTCGCGTATGTCAACTAGTATACGCGACGTATGTAGAATTCGGAGAAAAAATGCGCAAACCTCGCAGTGAAATGATTGCCGAGACGCGGGCGAAGCTTCTGGTCGCTGGCCGCAAGGCATTTGGCAGCATCGGCTATGCCGACGCTTCGATGGACGACTTCACTGCCGAAGCAGGGCTGACCCGCGGCGCGCTTTATCATCATTTTGGCGACAAGAAAGGCCTGCTGCTGGCGGTTGTGGGTGAGATCGACGCCGAGATGACGAAAAGGCTCTGTGACATCTCGTCTAGGGCCGCGACGCGTTGGGAGGGTTTCGTTGAGGAAAATGTCGGTTACATTCTCATGGCTCTGGAGCCGGAAATCCAGCGGATCATGTTCCGTGATGGGCCAGCCGTTCTCGGCGACCCTTCACGTTGGCCAAATGCCAATGGTTGTATCTCGGCCGTTGCGCGAAGTCTCGATGCGCTGAAGCAGGAAGGGACGATCGTCGACATTGATCCGGAGGCCTGTGCGCGTTTCATCAATGCGGCGAGCAGCAGTGCAGCCCAGTGGATCGCGAATTCCGACGACCCCGAAACGACCTCGAAACGCGCCGTCGACAGTTTCCGCACCTTTCTGGAAGGGCTGAGGATCACACGCTGATCCGCTTGTCGCCGGTTCTGCGTACACATCAGTGTCAATCTCGTTCCGGCTGAGTGGGTAACCCTGAGCCGGCGATATTCCCCGAAGCGCGCTGAGCGAATCGTGCTGTCTCTCTCCCCCGTAGACTCGTTGGCGCGCCAGGGATGATAAGAAATTGCGGGCTCATCGATACAGTTTTTCCTCCTTGAAGAAAAACCGGCCGATCCGGCTGATTTCTGTTTACTTTTGTCGAAATTGCATCGCATCACGCTGTTTGAATTCGCTCTAAGGCCTTTCGCAAACTACGGAGGATGAGATGAAAGCACTGGTGCTGGAAGAAAAAGGAAAGCTCTCGCTCAGGGAGTTCGACATTCCCGGCAAGCTCGGACCCAAGGATGTGCGCATCCGTACCCATACCGTCGGGATTTGCGGCTCGGACGTCCATTATTATACCCATGGCAAGATCGGCCATTTCGTTGTGCATGCGCCGATGGTGCTGGGCCATGAAGCTTCCGGAACGGTAATCGAGACCGGTGCCGAGGTTGCGCATCTGAAGCCGGGTGATCGCGTCTGCATGGAGCCGGGCATTCCCGATCCGACGTCGCGCGCCTCCAAACTTGGCATTTACAATGTTGATCCGGCGGTCAGCTTCTGGGCAACGCCACCCGTTCACGGTTGCCTGACACCGGAAGTCATTCATCCCGCCGCCTTTACATACAAGTTGCCCGACAACGTTTCCTTTGCCGAAGGCGCCATGGTGGAACCCTTCGCCATCGGGATGCAGGCAGCGCTCAGGGCGCGTATTCAGCCCGGCGATGTTGCCATCGTGACGGGCGCCGGTCCGATCGGCATGATGGTTGCGCTGGCGGCGCTAGCCGGCGGTTGCGCAAAGGTTATCGTTGCCGATCTTGCCCAGCCGAAGCTGGATATCATCGCAGCCTATGACGGCATCGAGACCGTCAACATCCGCGAACGTGACCTGTCGCAGGCCGTGGCTGATGCGACGGATGGCTGGGGTTGCGATGTCGTTTTCGAATGCTCTGGCGCTGCACCCGCCGTGCTCGGTATGGCGAAACTCGCACGTCCCGGCGGCGCCATCGTCCTCGTCGGTATGCCGGTCGATCCGGTGCCGGTCGATATCGTCGGCTTGCAGGCAAAAGAGCTGCGGGTGGAGACGGTTTTCCGCTACGCCAATGTGTATGACCGTGCGATCGCTCTCATCGCGTCCGGCAAGGTCGATCTGAAGCCGCTGATCTCCGCGACCATTCCCTTCGAAGACAGCATTGCCGGTTTTGATCGTGCGGTGGAGGCAAGGGAAACGGACGTGAAGCTGCAAATTCTGATGCCGCAATAATCCCTTCCGGCAAGCCGCCTGCCGATGCAGGGGCGTCAAAAACCCTTCGGAAAAGTATAAGCTCGACCTGCTGGTGATCGGCGGGTCGAGCTTTAAAAAATCATCACATCGATCTTTAAGATGCGCATTTTCTGGGCGTATGGCGTGCAACTGCGCGAAAAAATGGGCGCAACCGCTGGCTTAGTTGTCGGCGGATGCACGGCACTCTTCAATTTCTGACAAAAAACAGTCAAAAAAGTATCGGTAATTTCCCCGGTATGATGTGGAAGTAAATGTGCCGCAGGCCATATGCTCCCCATCAACGCCTGGGACGAGCCATAAAGAGGAATGGCTTTGCTCCGCGAATACGGCGGACGTGACCGATGGGAGGAAACATCGATGCAGCCCGATCTGGAACTGGTACATATCCGCAAGGGCGAATCCTTCGCCGCCTGGCGGCATGGCTATCCGTTCCGCACCGTGCGCTGGCATTACCATCCCGAATATGAAATTCATCTGGTCGTGGCGACGTCAGGCACGTTCTACATTGGCGATTTCGTCGGTCGCTTCGGCCCGGGCCAGCTAATCATGACTGGCCCAAATCTCCCTCAAAACTGGATCAGCGAGATCGAGCCGGACGAGATCGTTCCCACGCGCTCTCTCGTCATCCAGTTTCCGGAAGCTTTTATCGAGGATGCCTGCGCTTCCATGTCCGAGATGGAGGTAGTTCGCGCCCTTCTGGACCGCAGCCGCCGCGGCATTCTGTTCGACGATGAGACCAGCGATCGCGTTCGCCCGCTGATACTGCGTTTGATCGAGGCGCAGGGGTTGAAGCGTCTTGCGATTTTTTGGGAAATTCTCGATCTGCTGGTCAATGCGCCGGCGCCCGAGGTGCTGGCGAGCCTGAGCTACGAGCTGGACCTGACGGGCATCGGCGATAGCGGCATCAACCGCGCCTTGTCGCATCTGCGCCAGCACCTGACCGAACAGGTCGAGGAAATCGATCTGGCCGACATGGTTGGCCAGAGCCAGAGTGCCTTTTCCCGTGCCTTCAAGCGACATACGGGAACGACTTTGGTGCGCTATCGCAATCAGCTGCGCATCGATCTGGCCTGCCAGATGCTTCTGGTGGATCAGGACGTGAAGGTGGCGGAAGTCTGCTACGACGTGGGCTTTTCAAACCTTTCGAATTTCAACAGGCATTTCCTGAAGCTGAAGGGAATGTCGCCATCGAGGTTTCGTACGGTGTTCGCGGCCCAGAAGGCAGCGGTCATGGCGGATTAAACCAAGATACATCGCGGATTTTTCACCAATTCGGGCAGAGGACTGTCCGGAAACGGGCTCTTATTGCCCAGATTTTCCAAACGGGAGGAAGTTACTATGAGAATGAAATCCAAGTTCCTGATGGCATCGGCCGCACTTGCAATGATGGCCGCTCCGGCATTGGCACAGGACAAGCTGAAAATCGGCATGACGTTCCAGGAACTGAACAACCCCTATTTCGTGTCCATGCAGGAAGCGCTGAAGGAAGCCGCGGCAAGCATCGGCGCTGATGTTGTCGTCACCGACGCCGGCCACGATGTGGCAAAGCAGATTTCCGACGTGGAAGACATGCTGCAGCAGAAGATCGACATCCTGCTTCTGAACCCGACCGACAGCGCCGGCATCGAAGCCGCCGTGCACGCTGCCAAAGCTGCCGGCGTGATTGTCGTTGCTGTCGACGCCAACGCAAACGGCCCGGTCGACACCTTCGTCGGCTCGAAGAACCGTGACGCAGGCTACAAGTCTTGCAAGCATCTCGGTGATGCGCTCGGCGGCAAGGGTGAAGTTGCAATCCTCGACGGTATCCCGGTCGTGCCGATCCTGCAGCGCGTCGAAGGCTGCAAGGCAGCGCTTGCCGAATTTGCCGACATCAAGCTTGTCGACACGCAGAATGGTCGTCAGGACCGCTCCGTTGCGCTCGGCGTCGTTGAAAACATGATCCAGTCCCGTCCGAACCTCGCCGGTATCTTCTCGGTGAATGATGGCGGCGCAATGGGTGCACTCGCTGCGATCCAGGGCTCCGGCAAGGACATCAAGCTGACCTCGGTTGATGGTGCTCCCGAAGCTGTGAAGGCAATTGCCGACGGCGGCCCTTTCATCGAAACGACCGCGCAGTTCCCGCGTGACCAGGTGCGCGTTGGCCTTGCCATGGCGCTTGCCCAGAAGTGGGGCGCCCGCGTCGTTCCGAAGGAAGTACCGATCGACGTCATGGTCGTTGACAGCAAGAACGCCGGCGACTTCAGCTGGTAAGAATTCCTCCCCAGGTCCCGTCCCCGCCTCGTGTGGGGGCGGGACATGTCCCGACCATCGAGGAGGGTAAAATGCTGGAACTGAATGGAATAAGAAAAAGCTTCGGCAAGATCGAGGTCCTGCGCGGCGTTGACCTGCAGGCGCGCGCCGGCGAGGTGCATGCGCTTCTGGGAGAGAACGGCGCTGGCAAGTCGACATTGATGAAAATCCTGTGCGGCATTTTGCAGCCCTCGGAGGGCACGATCCGCATTGATGGAAAGGACCGCCGCTTCGCCAATTACGACGAGGCGATTGCCGCCGGTATCGGCATCGTGTTTCAGGAATTCAGCCTGATCCCCTATCTCGATGCGGTCGAAAACATGTTTCTGGCACGCGAAATCCGCGGACCGCTGCGCCTGCTGAACAAGCGTGCGATGCGTAAACGTGCCGCCGAAATCATGAGCCGTCTGGCCGTGGACGTTCCGCTCGATGTGCCGGTGCACCGCCTTTCCGTTGCCCAGCAGCAATTCGTGGAAATTGCCAAGGCGCTTTCACTCGATGCCCGTATTCTCGTTCTCGATGAGCCGACTGCGACGCTTACCCCGTCCGAGACCGAGCATCTCTTCAAGGTCATGCGCGAGCTGCGGCGTCAGGGTGTCGCTATCATCTTCATTTCCCATCATCTCGAGGAAATATTCGAGATCTGCGACCGCATCACCGTCCTGCGTGATGGCGAACTCATCGCCTCCTGCCTCACCTCTGACGTCGATAATGACCGTCTGGTGGAGATGATGGTCGGCCGGCGCATCGAGGCCAATTTTCCGCCCAAACCGAAGATCGATACAGCTGCGCGCAACGTGATCGAGGTCGAAGAGCTTCAACTGAAAAAAGGCGGGCCGGTCTCGCGCTTTACCCTGCGGCAGGGTGAGATACTCGGTTTTGCCGGGCTTGTCGGTTCCGGGCGCACGGAAACGGTGCTGGCCATGCTTGGCGCGCATTCCGCTTCGCGCCGCAAGATCAAGGTCGATGGCGTCGAGACCCGCTTTTCCGGCCCGGATGAGGCGCTGATGCGCGGCATTGGCCTGCTGCCGGAAAGCCGCAAGGAAGAGGGTCTGATCACCAGTTTCTCCATCCTGCAGAACATCTCCCTCAACAACTATCGCAAGTACCAGAAGGCTCACTGGTTTATCGACCTGAAAAAAGAGCTGGAGCACACGAAAAAGGCGATGGCGCAGGTTCAGGTCAAGGCACAGGGACCCTATGCCCGCGTGGACACGCTGTCCGGTGGAAACCAGCAGAAGATCGTTATCGCCCGCTGGCTGAACCATGACATGCGCGTCCTGATCTTCGACGAACCGACGCGCGGCATCGATGTCGGCGCGAAGGCGGAAATCTATGCGCTGATGCGCGAATTCGCAGCCAAGGGCTATTCTATCATCATGATCTCTTCGGAGCTGCCGGAAGTGATCGGCATGTCGGACCGCGTCTGCGTGTTCCGCTCCGGGGGCATCGTCGCCACCGTCGAGGGCGCAGACATCAATTCAGAAACAATAATGACAAACGCCACCACCGGGAGGGTTGAACATGTCGCTTGATGCAAATACCGGCATTGCCGAAAAGACGAGCGGTTTCGGCCTTGGCAGCATGCTGCGCTCGCCACTCGCCCTGCCTCTGGCGGGCCTGATTGTCGTATCGATCCTGATGGGTCTTGCGAGCGACAATTTCTTCAGCGTGAACAACATCATGAACGTGCTGCGACAGGTTTCAGTCGTCGGCATTCTGGCCGTGGGCATGACATTCGTCATCCTCACAGGCGGCATCGACCTGTCGGTCGGCGCGGTCATGGCGCTTGTCGGCACGTTGTCTGCCGGCCTGATGGTGAATACCGGCCTGCCTGCGTCGCTCGCCTTGCCGGCCGGGCTGTTCATCGGACTTGGCATCGGTATCTTCAACGGAGCACTTGTCGCCTGGGGCAAGATGCCGGCCATCATCGTCACGCTTGCGACGATGGGAATGGCGCGCGGTCTCGGCCTCATCTATTCCGGCGGTTATCCCGTCAGCGGCATTCCGAGCTGGATTTCCTGGTTTGGCGTCGGTCGCGTTGGCGTCGTGCCGGTGCCTGTTATCATCATGGTGGTGATCTACGCCGTGGCCTGGGTGCTTTTGCAGCGTACGGCTTTCGGTCGTCATGTCTATGCACTCGGCGGCAACGAGTTGGCCGCGCGCCTCTCCGGCGTCAAGACCCGGCGCGTCAAGCTTGCCGTCTATGGTATCTCAGGCGTGACGGCAGCGCTTGCAGCTCTCATTCTGACCGGCCGGCTCATGAGCGGACAGCCCAATGCGGGTGTCGGTTTCGAGCTGGATGCCATTGCGGCCGTGGTTCTCGGCGGCACGGCGATTGCCGGCGGACGCGGGCTCATTCTTGGTACCCTTATCGGCGCGGTGCTGCTCGGCATCCTGAATAACGGCCTCAATCTCATGGGTATCAACCCTTATCTGCAGGATGTCATCAAGGGCGGCATCATTCTGCTCGCCATCTATATCGGGCGCGACTGGCGTTGAGCCCACACGTCATATCTTCAAAGAAGCAGGAGAATTAAATGTCTGAATTGCTGCAAGGCAAGATCGCGGTCATCACCGGCGCCGCGTCCGGTATTGGCCTCGCCACCACCGAGGCGCTACTGGAAAACGGTGCAACCGTCGTCATGGTCGACTGGAACGAGAAAGCCCTGAATGAACTTGTCGGTAAACTCGGCAAGCGCGCCATCGCGCAGGTCACGAACCTTCTGGATGCAGACAGCTGCAATGCCATGATCCCGGAAATCCTTGAGAAGGTCGATCACATCGACATTCTCTACTGCAACGCAGGCACTTATATCGGTGGCGATCTCACCGAAACCACGCCGGAAGCCATCGACAAGATGTTGAACCTCAACGTCAATGCCGTGATGAAGAATGTACAGGCCGTCGTGCCGCACATGTCGGAGCGCAAGACCGGCGACATCATCGTCACCTGCTCGATCGCCGGACATTTCCCGACCTATTGGGAACCGGTCTATTCGGGTTCGAAATGGGCGATCACCAGCTTCGTGCAGGGCATGCGTCGCCAGATGATCCCGCATGGTGTGCGCGTCGCGCAGGTCTCTCCCGGCCCGGTCGTCTCGGCCCTTCTGGCAGACTGGCCGGAAGAAAATCTTCGCAACGCCAAGGAATCGGGTAGCCTCATCGACGCGAGTGAAGTGGCCGATGCGGTTGTTTACATGCTGACCCGCAAGCGCACCGTCACCATCCGCGACATGCTGGTGCTGCCCACCAACTTCGACCGCGTTTAAACTACACTCCCAAGGAGTATCGCAAATGGCTTCCTACCTGATTGGCGTCGATGTCGGTACCGGCTCTGCCCGTGCCGGTGTCTTTGATGTGGCGGGCAGGCTTCTCGCCACCGCCAAGCGCCCGATCACGATGCATCGTGAAGACGGCGGCATAGCCGAACAATCGAGTGGTGAGGTTTGGAAAGCCGTTTGCGACAGCGTGCGGGAAAGTGTCTCGCGCGCCGGCATAGATCCCGCAGCCGTGGTTGGCATCGGTTTCGATGCCACCTGCTCGCTCGTGGTGCGCGGGCCTGAGGATGAGACCCTTCCGGTCGGCGCGCCGGATCATCCAGAGCGCGATATCATCGTCTGGATGGATCACCGCGCCGTCGAACAGGCGGAGCGGATCAATGCGGGCGAACATGCCGTTCTGAAATATGTCGGTGGCCGGATTTCCCCGGAAATGCAGACGCCCAAGCTGCTCTGGCTTCGCGAAAACAGGCCGGATATCTATGCGCGCGCCGAGCACTTCTTTGACCTGACGGACTTCCTGACCTGGAAAGCCTCAGGCGCGCTCGATCGTTCCGCGTGCACGGTTACCTGCAAGTGGACTTATCTCGCCCATGAGGAACGTTGGGATGCGGAATATTTCACCCGCATCGGGCTTGGCGATCTGGCGGAGCAGGGATTCCGCCGTATCGGTGAAAGCGTCGTTCATCCAGGCACGGCGCTGGGTAATGGTTTGACCGATGAAGCCGCAAAAGCCATGGGGCTGGTTGCTGGAACCGCCGTTGCCGCCGGTCTGATCGATGCGCATGCCGGGGGTGTCGGCACGGTGGCTGCGGGCGGCGACGCTTCGCGGTGCCTCGGTTACGTCTTTGGTACCTCTTCCTGTACCATGACAACCACCTCGGAGCCGGCTTTCGTGCCGGGTGTTTGGGGTCCCTATTATTCCGCCATGGTTCCCGGCGCATGGCTCAATGAAGGCGGCCAATCCGCCGCCGGTGCGGCCATTGATTATCTGGTGCAATTGCACCCGGCATTTTCAGAGGCAAAGGCGCTTTCCGAAAAAGAAGGCAAGTCATTACCTGCATGGCTTGCCGACCGTGCACTGGCTTTGGCCACGTCTGCTTCCGCTGCCGTGAAGATTGCCGAGAATTTTCACGTGGTGCCGGAGTTCCTCGGCAACCGCGCGCCCTTCGCCGATCCTCATGCCCGTGCCGTCATTGCCGGTTACGGCACCGAGACGGGGGTGGATTCGCTTGTCGCGCTTTACGTGGCGGGGCTTCTCGGCCTCGGTTACGGGCTTCGCCAGATCATCGAGACGCAGGCGCGTCATGGCGCTCCCGTGGAAACGATCAGTGTCAGCGGCGGCGCGGGCGCGCATCCGCTTGCCAGACAATTGCTGGCGGATGCGACGGGGCTTTCGGTTGAACTCACTGAATGCGAGGAGCCGGTGCTTCTGGGATCGGCGATGCTCGGCGCGGTTGCTGCCAAGGCCTATCCCGACCTGATTTCCGCAATGCCCGCCATGTCGCGTATTGCCAAATATTCGGCACCGGACGCTGCATTCAGCCAAGTGCACCAGTCACGCTACGACGCGTTTCTGGCACTGCAGAATGCGGCGCGCGCCATTCGTTCCGCAAACCATTCCTGAAGCGCCACAAGCTTCCATCGTCCGGCCGTTTTGGCCGCAAAATAAAGAGGATTCCATGCAGTTTTCCGGAAAATCCGTCATCATCACCGGCGCAGGCAAGGGCATCGGCCGTGCCTGCGCTATCCTGATGGCCGCGCGCGGTGCTGAGGTCGTGGCAATCAGCCGGACCCAGTCCGATCTCGACAGCCTGAAAAGCGAAATCGGCGGACGCTCGATCCGTGTCGATCTCGCAGATGTGGCGTCGACGCGGGCCGCGATGGTCGAGGCGGGTCCATGCGATTTTCTCATCAACAGCGCCGGCATCAACGTGCTCGAAAGCGTGCTTGATATGAGCGACGAAGGTTATGAGGCTGTGCTCGGCATCAATCTGCGTGCAGCGCTCATTGCCTGTCAGGAATTCGCCCGCGCCCGCGTCGCAAAGGGTGGCGGTGGCGCAATCGTCAACATCACGTCAATTGCCGGTCATCGCGGTTTTCAGGATCATCTCTGCTACGCGGCCTCGAAAGCGGGGCTTGAAGGCGCAACCCGCGTTCTTGCCAAGGAACTCGGGCCGCACGGCATCCGTGTCAACGCCGTCGCACCAACAATCACGCTCACTGAACTGGCTGCCGAAGCATGGAACGATCCGGCCAAGAGCGCACCAATGATGGTTCGCCATCCGCTGCAGCGCTTTGCCGAGGCCGAAGACGTGGCACAGAGCATCGCACTGCTTCTGTCAGATGATAGCAGCATGATTTCCGGCGCGGTGTTGCCCATCGATGGCGGGTTCCTTGCCGTCTGACGTTTAAGGGATGCGCGGGGTGCAAATGCATCGCCGCGCATCCTGTTCCAGGACTGGATATCCGCTCAGGTCAGATCCGGATGTCTGCCAACCAGCTGGTTGCGTTTTGCTTGAAGAATTTCCTTCTGTTCTTCAAGTTTGAGCAATTCGTCGTCTATCTCCTCGACGCTTTTCTCGATGTGCAGATATTGCTCTGCAAGAAGCGACTTCGCTTCCTTTCGGCTAGACGCATTCGGCGTGTCGCCATAAAGCGGCCGGTTGGCGGTTTCCTTGAGGAAAAATGTCGTCACAATGCCGAAGATGGCCGCGACCATGAGATAGTAGGCCGGCATATAGATATTTTCCGTTACCTCCACCAACCATGCAGTGAGCGTCGGCGTGAGTCCGGCAACGATGATCGAAATATTAAACGCGATAGCCAGCGCGCTGTAGCGGATGCGGGCCGGGAAAAGGGCCGGGAGGGTGGATGCCATTATCCCGATCAGGCAGTTGAGTGCGACCGCCAGGATGAGCAGGCCGAAGAAAATCTGAACAACCTGTCCGCTGGCGATGAGATGAAATGCCGGCAGTGAAAGAAACAGGATCGCCGTGCTGCCAACCGCCAGAAACGGCCTGCGTCCGATCCGGTCGCTCAAAAGCCCGATGGCGGGCTGGACGAACAGCATGCCAACCATAACCGCGATGATGATGAGGACGCCATGGTCCTCGCTGTAATTCAGCGTCTTCGACAGATATGTCGGCATGTAGGTGAGCAGCATGTAATAGGTGACGTTGGTCACGAGGACCATGCCTATGCATATTGCCAGCGAGCGGGAATGTTGGCTCACGATCTCGGCGATGGGAACCATGGGGCGCTCTTTCAGCGACTGCCGGTCTTCTTCTTCAGAGCGCTGCAGGCGTTCGGTGAAGGCTGGTGTTTCTTCTGCCGCGTGGCGCAGATAAAGCCCGATCAGCCCGAGGGGTGCCGCCAGAAAGAACGGAATGCGCCAGCCCCAGTCGAGGAACTTGGCTTCACCCATCGCGGTGCTGAGCAGCACGACGAGCCCCGCGCCAAGCACAAAGCCGGCGATGGAGCCGAAGTCGAGCCAGCTTCCAAGGTAACCGCGCTTCCGGTCAGGCGCGTATTCCGCCACGAAAATGGCCGCACCGGTATATTCGCCGCCAACGGAAAACCCCTGGGCAAGCTTGCATAACAGCAACAGAATGGGTGCCCATATGCCGATGGTGGCATAACCGGGGATGAGGCCGATACAGAAGGTGCTCGCGGCCATGATGATGATTGTCAGGGAGAGGACTTTTTGACGCCCGAATTTGTCGCCCATGGCGCCAAAAAATACGCCCCCCAAAGGGCGGATGAGGAAGGGGACGGAGAAGGTTGCGAGCGCCGCCACCGTTTGAACGGCGGGTGACGCGTCAGGGAAGAAGACCTTGCCGACGGCATAGGCGACGAAGCCGTATACGCCGAAGTCGAACCACTCCATCGCGTTACCGAGAGCGGCTGCCGTAACTGCTTTTTTGACCTTCTCGTCATCGATGACGGTGACGTCGTCGATGCTCAGCGGAGTGGCCTGTATCTGGTTGTTCAATCACTGTCCCCCTGAACTGCATTGCGCCCGAATTTTTTGAGCGCCATGAAAATGCTCGATACGCTTAAGCGTTCCATCGGTCGGCAGAACAATCGGGCCTTAGCTCATCTTATGGGGAGTATGGGCGGGGTCGTCCGACAGGAGAAAAAAGAACGCCCGGCTGGTAGCCGGGCGTTTTTTAAAGATTAGTGGTGATGCTCAGGCATTTCCTTGAGCTGATCCTTGGTCCACGAGGTAATCGCGTGGACATCGCCGTCTTCATCGCGCATGAAATCGAGATCGCTGAGCGGTACTGCGACGGGCTTTGCGCCGATGCCGAGAAAGCCGCCGACGTCGATGATCGCGGTGCTTGCCGCGCCGACGCCATGGACGTGATCGACCTTGCCGACCTTGTGGTCATCTGCGCCATAAACTGTTGCACCTTCCAGAACCGACGGGGTCAGTTCGGTTTCAACGAGGCGTACGTGATTGGCATGATCCATTTTTCTTCCTCCTGCTTGGGTTGCGATATGGAAACTCCCGCAGTGCAAAACCGTTCCATCGCGTCTGGGGGATTTTGGGCTAAACCGGTTGTCTGAACGCTTAGGAGACTGGTATGAACTCCAGCGGACCGCCCGCCGCAAAATCACGCTTGAAAAGATTGAACACGTGTGCAATATGAACGCGTGTTCAATCTTTTGAGAGATGGTTATTCCGCATGGACCTGATGCCTTATCCGGATACGTTGGCAGCCCGTGCCGAACTGTGCCGCAGCGTTATTCTTTCCGCCGGGGAACTGGTGCTGAAAGGCTTTCAGGGCGAGGCGACACGCAGCTTCTCGATGAAGGGCCCGCAGGACTTTCTGACGGTGACGGATGCAGCCTCCGAAGCGCATATTCGCGGCGCGATCTCGGCCTGCTTTCCTAAGGACAGTTTTTTCGGCGAGGAGGGCGGCGGTGTGATCGGTGATCGCGTCTGGGTCGTTGATCCCGTGGACGGCACCGCAAATTTCGCCCGCGGCATTCCGCACTTCTGCATCTCCATCGCCTATGTCGAAAACGGGCAAACCGAAATCGGCGCTATCTATAATCCGGCTCTGAATGAACTTTATTTCGCCCGACGCGGCGAGGGGGCAACGCGTAACGGGCAGCCGATCCAGGTTGCGCAGACGGAACGTTTCGATGCGGCCTCGATCGAAATGGGCTGGTCGACCCGTATCGCGAACGCCACCTATCTTGATGTCGTCAAGAACCTGCTCGATATGGGCACCAATGTGCGCCGCGCCGGTTCCGGTGCGCTGGCGCTTGCCTATGTGGCCGATGGCCGCTCCGATGCCTATCTCGAATTGCACATGAATTCATGGGATTGTCTTGCGGGACTGCTACTCGTCAGCGAAGCTGGCGGCGACGTCTGCCCTTTCCTGGAGATCGGTAGTCTTGAAGATGGCGGGCCGGTGCTGGCCGCAGCCAGCGGTGTTGCAAGCGGCGTCAGTCGGGCATCGAAGATACCTTTGGCAGAGCGGCAGCCTTCGGATCGGCAGCGGGCCGTATCGGCCTGAGTTTAGACGAGCGCCCGTCCGTGAAGGGTGCTTGGTGCATGTGGAGGAATGAGATGGATGGACCCGTTTATGCCCGGCCTGCGATCAGCCTGATTGCGGAAGGGCTCGGCCAGCGTAACGTTGCGCTCTATATCGGCGGCAGCGATGGTGCGAGCGACCTTGGGCTCCTTCACCGGCACGGCATTACCACCGTCGTCAACTGCGCCGTCAATCTGGATATCAATCTCGTGCAGGCGTCGGCGGAAGATGGCGACAGGTGCGCGGTGGGGTATGGCGACATCCGTTATTATAAGCTCGGTCTTATCGACGGCGAAGGCAGTCCGGACACGATGATGCTGGGGGCCTATTATATTCTCGACGGCGCATTGCGGCAGACCATGCCGAAGCGCGAAACCTATCCGTTTCCCGATGGCGGCAATGTGCTCGTCAATTGCCGCAGCGGCCGCAGCCGCTCGGTATCGCTGGTCGCGCTTTTCCTGCACAAGCAGCAGCCGCATCTTTACCCTAACCTCGACGATGCACTGGCTGTGATCCGCACGAAGCGGGAATTGCGGCCGGACGAATGGTTCGAGACACCGAAACCGATGCTTTATGCTGCTGCCCGCCGCGCTTCCGACTGGATCGATATGGTCGAAGGCAGAAAGACTGTCCAACCATGCTGAAACGCACGCTTCCTTCCGTCGCCGTCATTGCCGACGCCCATTTCCATGACACGGCGGCCGATTTCGGTTTTCCCGGAATAGAGGTCGATGGAGAACGCATCACCATGCGTAGCTGGTCGGATACACGCGAATCCACCCGTGTTTTCAACGAAAGCGCCGATGCGCTGCATGCTGCACTCGAAGAAGTGCGGCAGCGGGGCATTCGCCATGTGGTGCTGCTTGGCGATTATACCGACGACGGCCAGCGCGCGACATCCGAAACGCTGAAGGGTATTCTGGAGCGTCATCGTGATACCCATGGCACCGCCTTTTATGCGCTGCCCGGCAACCACGATATTTTCGGCCCGCGTGGCCGACATCATACCAAGGAGTTTCTAACGGAGAACGGCAAATGCCTTTCCGTTTCAAGCGATGCGCGGCGGGCCGGTGATCGGGTGGTGATCAGCGACCGGATGTATTGCGAAGGCTACCCCGTTGGCCTTGGCCCGATGGGGGCTTTCGGATATTTCCGCCAGCCGGACTATCTGCATTGGGAAACACCGTTCGGGCTTTCCGATGCGACGGAAGATCGTCTCTACGAGGTGCGTTCCCCCGATGGCACCAATATCTACTGGCTGATGGACGCATCTTATCTGGTTGAGCCGGAGCCGGGCCTCTGGCTGCTCATGATCGACGCCAATATTTTCGAACCGCTTGACGGCACTTTCGAGACGGGTGAGGAAGCGGCTTTCACCGACAGTACCTCTGGCGGCTGGAATGCGCTTTTGCGCTGCAAGCCCTTCATCATCGACTGGATTGCCGATGTGCGCAAAAGAGCGCAGGCGCTCGGCAAGACTTTGCTCGGCTTTTCGCACTATCCGGCGCTCGATCCCTTCGATGGCGCAAGCGGTGCCGAAAGTGCGCTGTTCGGCGAAACCAACGTGGTGCGTCGCACGCCGCGCAAGGCGGTTGAGGATGCGCTGGTTGAGGCCGGGTTCCAAGTCCATTTCAGCGGGCATCTGCATGTGGAAGGCGTAACCCGGCGTGGGGAAGGGGAAACCTCGCTCACCAATATCGCCGTGCCGTCTCTGGTTGCCTTTCCACCCGCCTTCAAGGTCGTCCATCCCCAGCAGCACGAGATTTCCATCGAGACGGTGGAAATGGCCGCGCTGCCGATTAACAGCCGCATTTGCCGGGGGTATGCGCAGGAAATGGCACTTGCGGGCGAGGATGAGGACCGCGCATTTGCGGCCGGCAATTATGGTGATTTCCTGCTTGGCCACAAACGCGCGCTTATCAGGCATCGTTATTTCACCAAGGAGTGGCCAGCCGGGATCGTGGCGGCGATTGCGGATAAAACCATATCCGAGGTTATCGGCCTGCTTGGTGAAAAAAGCCTTGCCTCGCATGATGCCGGGCTTTCCTCCGATCTGCCGATGTTCGAGCTTATTGCTGACTGGTATTGCCTGCGTCAGGGCGCGGGGCTGGCGCTTGTCCATATCGCGCCTCAACGGCTTTCCCTTTACCGGATGCTGGCGGAGCGGTTCGGCCGTGAGCCCGATCACCACGACGGTTCGGTTAAGAGTTTTATCGAAATCTTCTTCGGTGCCCTTGGGCTGTTTCTCGACCGTGCCGAAGGCGGTTTGCGGCATCTGGAGCTCCGTCTCACACCGCAACTCCAATCCGTTGCGGTGTGATCCGTAGGTTTTTTCGACGCAATCCACGATGTGAACGGGGCAGATCAACGTCCCCTCGGGGAAGAGTGGCGGCAAGCAGGACAGGCGAGGTGATCTAGTGGAATCGGTCGTTGTCAGCATCAATCTGTTCGGCGCGGTGGCGCTGCTGCTTTTCGGCCTTGGGCAGATCAAGGACGGAATGTCGCGTGCCTTCGGCGCCAAGCTTCGCATCGGGCTTGCCGCCGGTACACGGGGAGGGTTTCGCTCCTTCATCGCCGGTCTCGTGGCGACGATCGCCCTGCAGAGTTCGACAGCCACGGCGCTGATGGTTGCCTCCTTCGTTGAAAAAGACTTGATCGCACCGGCGATGGCGCAAATCGTGCTGCTCGGCGCGAATGTGGGTACTGCGACGACCGCGTGGATTGTCGCACTCGGTCTTGGCTGGCTGTCGCCGATGCTGATCCTTGCCGGTGTCATTCTATTGCGTGGAAAGTCGGTGCAGCGGCAGGGTGCGGGTGCTGCCCTTGCCGGTGTCGGCCTGATGCTGCTTTCCCTGCATCTTCTTTCCGCGGCGACGGATCCGATCCGGCAGTCGCCGGCGCTTAACCTCTTCATTTCCATGCTCGGCAATGCCTGGCCGGTCGCGTTGATCTTTTCCGCGGTGCTGGCCGTGCTGGCATCATCGAGCCTTGCCATCGTCGTCCTCATACTCTCGCTTGCGGCAAGCGGCGGCATTGAAACAAGCCTCGTTATCGTGCTGGTACTCGGCGCCAATCTCGGCGGCGCGGTTCCGCCGGTGCTGGCGACGTTGAAGGCGCCGGTCGCGGCGCGCCGGGTGGCGCTTGGCAACCTCATCGTCCGGACCACCGGCTGTGTCGCAGCCCTGCCTCTTGCCGGGTACGGCGCGGCACTGCTCGACATGTCGCCTTTCTCGCACGCCAATCTAGCGGTCGATGCGCATCTCCTTTTCAATCTTGCTGTTGCCGCGATCGCATGGCCGCTATCGCCGTTGTTGCTGCGGATGACGACCGCGCTGCTGCCGGAAAAAGAGGGAACCGAAAGCCGCCGCAGCTATCTCGACAGTCATGATCTGGGTCAACCGGTTGCGGCGCTTGCCGGTGCAAGCCGCGAGGTCATGCTGGTTGGTGACCTGATCGAGCGCATGCTGCGTCAGGCGAATGACGCCATGCGCGACAGCGATCTTTCCAAGCTCAATGATATCAGTACGCTGGAAGGCCGGGTCGATAGTATCCAGCATGCCATCAAGGTCTATGTCTCGAAGGTGGGCCAGGACGGTTTGTGCCAGAAGGATCAGCGACGTGCGATGGATATCGTTGAATATGCCATCAATCTCGAACATATCGGCGATATCATCGAGAAGGGCATCCGCCCGGAAATCGCCAAGAAGATCAATCTTGGTCTCAGGTTTTCCGATGATGGCAAAAGCGAGCTGGAACGTCTATTCTCCATCACGCTCGACAATATCCGCATGGCGCAATCCGTTTTCGCCACCCGCAATGCCGACCTTGCCCGTCGGCTGGTGGAGGTGAAGGAAGACGTGCGCCGGCTGGAAAAACAGTCATCGGAGCGACATCTCCAGCGCCTGCGCGACGGCCTGACCGACAGCATCCAGACAAGCTCAGTGCATCTCGACATGCTGCGCGATCTGAAGCGCATCAACGCCCATATCGCCGCCGTCGCACATCCGATCCTCGATGAAAGCGGTCTCCTGATCGAAAGCCGGATCAAGCAGGCGGGTTGAAGCCATGCCAGTAAAACGGCGCTGTGGTTTTTGCCCAGGAGTGCTCTTCTAGCGCGCGGTGATCCTTTCGACCATCTCAACGGGCACGACCTGAAGCCGGGTCTCGGGCTCGTCGCTGTCGAGGGCGGTCAGGACCTTCTCGGTCAGCGCGTCAAAGGATTGGGCAACGGTCGTCAGCTGATAGCTTTTCCAGCCCGCCTGCGGAATATCGTCGAAACCGACAATCGACAGGTCTTCAGGAATTCGGCGGCCCATCTCTAGCCTTGCTGCATCCATGAAGCCAAGTGCCAGCAGATCAGTCACGCAGAAGGCGCCGTCTATTGTCTTGTCCGTCAGCAACTCGCAGCCTGCCTGATAGCCGCTGTCATAACTCGTCGGACCGCCCGACCATGGAACGACCTCGATACCCTCGATGCTCATGCGCTGGGTGAAAGCGCCGGCGCGGCGCAGCTGTGCCGGTGTCTGGCTGCCGCTGGAAACGACCGCGACCTTCCGGCATTTTGCCGCCACAAGCCGCATGGCGGCGAGATCGGCGCCGTGGGAATCGTCGCTCAGCACCATGTTCGTATCGGTCCGGTCGAGGCGCTGGTTGATGAGGATGAGGCGCACGCCATTGGCAATGCATTCGTCGACGATAGATGCTGGCGGCTCGCCGGAGAGTACGACGATGGCCTGGGCGCGAAACTCGAAAAGCAGTTCGATCAGCGGCGCGATATCCTTGCGTGCATCGGCCGCATTCAGCAGCAGGCATTGCAAGCCGCGACGCAGAAGGCCGATGCTGAGGAGGTCGAGCTGTTTTGAAATAAACGGCGAGCTGAGATTGGCACCGACCACCCCGATGAGATTGGATCGGTCATTATTGAGGCCCTGGGCCAGACGGTTGACGCGGTAGCCAAGCTCATGCGCGGCTTTCAGCACCTTGCGCCGGACGGCCTTCGATACGCTGCCGCCGGGGGTGAATGTGCGCGAGACGGCGGAGCGCGAGACACCAGCCTTTTTCGCCACCTCTTCGGCCGTCACGAACCCTCTCGCCATTCAACTTCCCCGTTGCAAAACCTCATGTCTGATATCACAGGCCATAAGGGTCGACTATTCCAATCGAAATATTTCAGGTGCGAAGCGCTTTTGCTGATGGAAGGCGGTTCTCGCTTTCGCCGGCAAATATATCGTCCTTTCCATTTTCATTCTGCGGGAAAAAATGACTGCTTGTGCGTCGATAAAAAAATTTGCAAAACACGTTCAATAAAACCGTTTAAAAACAATGGCATATATCAATGATCACGTGTGCATTTTTTCGTTGACAAAATGCCGTTTAGGATGGATCATGCATTCCAAGGTTAAGCGCTATATGGAATATTTATTCCACGTTTTGCTTGCCGGCGATGTTTCCGGGAGGAGCTGGATCATCGTTGCTCGCGGGCCTGATGTGCCCGCTGCTGAAGCATTGACGCATTGCTCATGTTCGACGCACGCGCCGCCTGTTCCGCAGGTTGCGCGCAGGCAGATGCTTGCCGGCGTGTCGGAGCAATGTTGCGGCCATATGGGGAGGAATAATGGCTCTTTTAAGCGAATCAACGAAGGCGGAGGCACTGGGGCGTCCCCCGGCGACCGCGCCTTCGGCATGGCAGGCCTGGCGATATCGCCTCAAGGTCGCGCTCAGGGAGCCGACGACGCTCATCGGCGTGCTAACGGCGTTACTTTTCACCTATCTGATCGTCGTTCCGATCATCTCTATCGTTCTGGATGCCGTCCGTGTCCAGTTCGGCCACGAACGGCGTCTTGGCAAGGATGTCGGTGACCTCACGCTCTATTATCTCGACAGGGCGTTCTTCTCGCCCGTCGCAACGGATCTTTTCTGGCATCCGCTCTTCAACACGCTCACCGTCGCTTTGGGGGCGATTGCGCTTTCGCTTGTTATCGGCACGGTGCTTGCCTGGCTTATCAGCCGCACGGACATGTTCGGTCGCCGCTGGTTCGCGACCGCGCTGATCGTGCCCTACATGCTGCCCGCATGGACCTTCGCTCTCGCCTGGACGACGCTGTTCAAGAACCGCACCGTTGGCGGCCAACCCGGCTGGTTCGAGGCGATGGGCCTGACACCGCCGGACTGGGTGGCCTATGGGCGCTTCCCGATCACCATCATCCTTGCCCTGCATTACACACCTTTCGTTATCCTGCTGTTCGGCTCGGCGCTGCGCCGCTTCGACTCGCAGCTGGAGGATTCGGCCCGCATTCTCGGCGCTCATCGTTATCAGGTGGCTTTGCAGGTCATCCTGCCCTTGATGCGCCCGGCGCTGCTCTCTTCCATGGTGCTGATCTTTGCAAAGTGCCTTGGCGAATTCGGCGTACCCTATGTTCTCGGGCTTCCCGTGAAGTTCGAAGTCCTCTCGACATCGCTGTTCCGCAGCATCGCCTCGCGCCAGACCGGCGTTGCCGGTGTCGTTGCCGCCTCGATCATGCTCATCGGCATCATCACGCTGATGATCGATGCCCGCCTGGTTCGCGAAGCCCGCCGTTTCGTGACGATCGGCTCGAAGGGGTCGATGAACCGGCAAAGCCGCCTCGGCAAAATGCGTCTTCCGGCAACGGGCTTTGCGGCCGCTGTCTTCATTCTCAGCGTCGGCCTGCCTTTGCTCACACTCGCTCTCTCGACCGTCATGAAGATGCCGGCCAAATTCACGTTCGACAATTTCACGCTCGATTACTGGATCGGCAGCAATCTCAACACGGTGGCCTTGCAGACCGGCGTTCTTTTAAGCCCCGATTTATGGGCAGCAGCGAAGAACACGATGATGATCGTTGGTCTTGCCTCGCTCACATCTGGCGTCCTCGGTCTTCTGGTCGGGTACGTCGTCATCCGCACGCCGGTGCGCGCCCTGTCGGTCTATCTGCGTCAGGTCACGTTCCTGCCCTATCTCGTGCCCGGCATCGCCTTTGCCGCCGCCTATCTCTCGCTGTTTGCGGTTCCACGCGGACCGATGCCGGCGCTCTACGGCACGGTGACGATCCTTATCCTCGCACTGATTGCCGACCAGATGCCCTATGCCTCGCGCGCCGGTATCTCGGCCATGACACAGCTCGGAAAGGACCCGGAAGAGGCAGCACAGATCGCCGGTGCCGGCTGGTTCCGCCGCATGGTCTCGATCGTCATCCCGATCCAGAAGGGATCGCTGGTGACGGGGGTTCTCCTGCCCTTCATCTCGGGCATCAAGGGCTTGAGCCTGTTCGTGATACTCGCGGTGCCGAGCACGGATGTTCTGACCACCTATTCGCTGCGGCTGGTCGACTACCACTATACGCAGGCCGCGAATGCCGTGGTGCTGATCATCGCCGGCATTGCCTATTTCGGTACCCTGTTGGCCCAGAAGCTGACCCGCACAAATCTTGCAGAAGGACTTGGAAGCTGATGCCTACCATCAACCTGCGCGGGGCGCAGAAGAACTACGGCGTGAATTCCGCAAATGCGGTTTCCGATCTCGATCTCGAAATCCGCGACGGCGAATTCATGTGCCTGCTTGGCCCTTCCGGCTGCGGCAAGACCACGACGCTGCGCATGATCGCGGGTCTTGAAAACCTCTCCGGCGGTGAAATCCGTGTCGGCGACAGGGTAATAGATTCCGTCAATGACGGCATATTCGTGCCGCCGGAAAAGCGCGAAATGGGGCTCGTCTTCCAGAGCTACGCGCTCTGGCCACATCTGACCATCGAGCGCAACACCGATTTCGGCCTGCGCCTGCGCAAGCTGCCGAAAGCCGAGCGGGAGGCACGCGTCGAGCGCGTCATGCAGGCGCTCGACATTGCCAAGTACCGCGACCGTTATCCGTCACAGCTTTCCGGTGGGCAGCAGCAGCGTGTGGCGCTGGCCCGCATGCTTGCCGTCAATCCCGGCGTGCTGCTTCTGGATGAGCCGCTGTCCAACCTCGATGCCCGGCTGCGGCTGGAAATGCGCGCCGAGCTGAAGCGACTGCACAAGGAGTTCAAGACCACCATCGTCTTCGTGACGCATGACCAGTGGGAGGCAATGACACTTGCAACGACAATCGCCGTCATGAACGAGGGCACGCTCCAGCAGATGGGTACGCCGAACGATATCTACGACCGTCCGGCCAACCGCTTCGTCGCCGAATTCGTCGGCAGTCCGCCGATCAATATTCTGACCTTCGGCCAGCCCGGCGTGTCTGATATCGCCGACAATGCGGAGGCTTATTTCGCAACACGTTATCCGCAGTTGCGCGGCATCGCCTCGGTCGGCATGCGGCCGGAGGCGATGGGTTACACGGCAAGGTCTGAGGATGTGCCGCAGGGCAGCCTCTTCGGTGAAATGACGGTGACCGGCGTGCTTCCGACGGGCGGCAGCTGGATTCTCGAATTGAGGAGCGAGAACCACACGCTGTTCCTGACCACCCATGCCCTGCCGCGCGTCGATAGTGGCGACCGTGTGTTTTTCCACGTGCCTCCCGACGCCCTGCATGTGTTCGACGCAAAAGGGCAACGAATTACCGAAGCGGACGCCGTGCTGAGGAGCAGTAGCTACAACTGACAACGACGAAAAGACTGACAATCGCTTGCTGAAGGAGGAGCAGTATGAAGCGGAAAATGACGGGCGGCCTTAGCCGTCTCCTGTGCGCAACGGCAATTCTGGCAACGTTTGGCGGCGTGGCGAAGGCGGGGGAGCCTTTCGACCTCAACGCTCTGATCGAGGCTGCCAAAAAGGAAAAGCCGATCACCGTCTATGATAGCACGGGCAAAATCGTGGAAATGGCGAAGAATTTCGCCAAGAAGTATGGCGTGGGCGCGGAGGGTGCGAAGGTAAAGGCAACAGCGCAGCTGGAGATGGTCATCCGCGAGGCGCGGGCCAACAATATTCAGGGTGACGTCTCGATCATAAGCGATGCCCCGGCGGCGATGGCACAGCTTATTCCAATGGGCTTTGTCGAAAGCTGGTTGCCGCCGGATCTCGCTGGCAATATTCCGCCAGAATATCAGGATCCGCTGACCGTCGTCACCAGCGCCAATGTCTGGGCCTACAATACCGAGCTTTTCGACAAATGCCCCGTTTCCAATATCTGGGAACTGACCGACCCGAAGTGGAAGGGCAAGGTGGCGATGCAGGATCCGCTCGGCAAGGCATCCTATGTCGACTGGTTCAACCAGATGGCTAAGCATGGCGATGGGGAGGTGAAGGCGGCCTATAAGGCGCTTTACGGCAAGGACCTCGAGACCGCAGAGTCAAGCGCGACAGCGGCCTGGGTCAAGGCACTTGCCGCCAACGCGCCGCTGCTGACCGATGCCGATGCAGCGGCGGCGGAAGCCGTTGGCACGCCTGGCCAGAAGCAGCCCTTCATGGGCCTCATCAGCTCGGCGAAGTTTCGCGATAATGCCGACAAGGGCATGAAACTCGGCCTCTGCAAGGAGCTGAAGCCGTGGATCGGCTGGCTTTATCCAGGTGTCGGCCTGATCACCAAGGGCACGGATAGCCCCAATGCTGCAAAGCTCTTCATTCACTACGTCATGACTGCTGAAGGCATCGCGCCGCAGGCGATCGACGGCAAGATGTCCACCAACAAAGACGTAAAACTGCCCGCCGACGAACCTTCGGGTATCGGCGCCGTGCTCGACCGCGTTCTGCCCTACAGCATGGCCACCAGCCTGGAAGACTGGGATGCGCGCGAAACCTGGCAGGACTTCTGGCGTGTGAATTACAAGAAATAACGGGGGGACCGACACAGTGAATATCATGACCAAGAACCGATGTGGTGGCGAGCGGCGGCGGCGGATGGCGGCTTCAGCCCTTTCCCTTATCTTCTCGCTGGCGCTTGGCGGTGCTGCCCACGCGCAGGACGCCTTTAATCTCGATGCGCTCATCGACGCCGCGAAGAAGGAAAAACCGATCACCGTTTATGCGGTGACCGGCAAGATCGTCGACACCGCACAGGCCTTCACCGCCAAATATGGCGTGCAGGCAAGCGGCAAGAAAGTGAACGAGGCAACTCAGGTCGAGTTGATGATCCGCGAACACCGCGCCGGCAATGTCGTCGGCGATGTCAGCGTCGCAACGGATGTCGCCTCCGCAATGGGGGAACTTCTGCCGGAAGGCATTGCCACCAGCTGGTCGCCACCGGATATGGAAAGCGATATTCCGCAAAAGCTGCGCGATCCGCTCGTGGTCGTTTCGGATCCGCATGTGTGGACCTACAATACCGAGAAATACGACAAATGCCCGGTCACCAACATCTGGCAGCTGACGGAGCCGCGTTGGAAGGGCAAGCTTGCCATGCTCGATCTCTTCGACAAGCCGCTTTATGCCGACTGGTTCAACCAGATCGAAACCCATCATGATGCCGATGTCGCCAAGGCCTATGAGGAGCTTTACGGCAAGAAGCTGGAAACGGGTGAAAAAAGCGCGACGGCTGCCTGGGTGAAGGCCTTTGCCGAGAACGCTCCCCTGCTGACGGACTCGAGCACGGTTGCCGATGCGGCCGGCGCTCCGGGACAGACCGATCCCTTTTTCGTCATCACCTCGGCGGCGAAATACCGCGATAATGAGGCCAAGGGGCTGAAGCTCGGTCTTTGCAGCGGTGTCAAACCGTTTTCCGGGTTCCTCTATCCCGGCTTCGGCCTGATTGCCGGGCAGACCAAAAGCCCGAATGCTGCAAAGCTCTTTCTTCACTATCTGATGACGGAAGAGGGCATCGCGCCGCAGACGGTCGATGGCAAAATCTCCGGCAACACGAAAATCGGTCTGCCGGCGGACGAACCATCGCGGGTAGCCGATCATCTCGACGAGTTGATGGCCTTTGATGCCGCAACGGCGGCCGACGACCTCGACAAGCGCGAAGGCTGGCAGGATTTCTGGCGTGTGAACTACAAAAAATAACGGCAGGGCAGGCGCGAGCCTGCCTTGCCTTTTCCTTGGGAGGGGAACGATGAGAAGAAGCAGATTTTTACCGATGACGGCGATAGCCATCGCCGTTGCAGGCATATCCGCAATGGGGGCTGCAGCCGAAGAAACCTTCGATCTCGATGCTATCTTGGCGGCGGCGAAGCAGGAAAAGCCGATCAATATCTACGACAGCACCGGCAAGATCGTGGAGATGGCCGACAAGTTCAGCGCCAAATACGGGTTAAAGGCGACAGGCGTGAAGGTTTCCGCCAACAGCCAGCTGGAAATGATCATCCGCGAAAGCCAGTCCGGCAATGTGCAGGGCGACGTGGTGCTGATCACCGACGCGCCATCGGCGCTCGCGCAGCTTCTGCCGGCGGGTTTTGTCGAGAATTACCTGCCGGGCGACATGGTTGCGAAAATCCCGGCGCAGTTCCAGAACCCGCTGGCAATCTCCACCAACGCCAATGTCTGGGCTTACAATACGGAAGCCTATGATAAATGCCCGGTGACCAACATCTGGGAACTGACCGAGCCGAAATGGAAAGGCAAGGTCGCCATGGTCGATCCCTTGAGCAAGAGCACCTATACGGACTGGTTCAACCAGCTCGAAGCCCACGGCAACGAGAAGGTGGCGGCCGCCTACAAGGCCCATTTTGGCAAGGATATCGAAAAGGATGCGGCCGCAGCCTGGATCAAGGCGCTGGCGCAGAACGGCCCGCTTGCCACTGATGGCGATGACCCGGTGGCAGAGGCCGTCGGCGCACCCGGCCAGAAGCAGCCCTTCTTCGGCCTGCTCAGCTCTGCCAAGTTCCGCGACAATGCCGACAAGGGCTACAAGCTCGGCCTCTGCACTGGTCTCGATCCCTGGGTCGGCTGGACCTACATCAAGCTTGGGCTCATCGCCTCCAAGACCAAAAGTCCGAACATGGCGAAACTCTTCGTCCACTACATACTGACGGAAGAGGGCATCGCACCGCAGATGAAGGACGGCAAGCTGCCGACCAATATCGACATCAAGATGCCGGCTGACGAGCCGTCGGGGCTGATGAAGGTTGCCGACAGGCTGATGGGTTATGAGTCCGCCACCGGCCTCAACGATTTCGATCGTCGCGAGGAATGGCAGGATGTCTGGCGCGTCAACTACAGGAAATAATCCAGGCTGGCGCGGTCCTGCCGCGCCGGTCCCTCCTTTGCGAAAAAAATAGACTGGATACGCCGATGCAAAGCCCTTCTTCGACTGAAAACAAATCTGGAAATGAGGAGGCGCTTTCCCGCTCGGTGCGGCTGATGAAAATCGCCGAAGCGGCGGCGCGTGCCGTGCGCGATCCGCTGCTGGTGGCATTCCGCTCTGATATGGCGGTGGATTACAAGGTCGATCTCCACGACATCGTCACCATTCACGACAAACGCGCCGAAGCCGCGATCCGCGCCGTCATTCTCGAACGGGAGCCGAATTCGGCGATCATGGGCGAAGAGGGTGGCCAGATCGGCAACGGCGAGGTGCAATGGTATGTCGATCCGATTGACGGCACGGCGAATTTTGCCCGTGGCCTTGCCTTCTGGTGCGTATCGATTGCCGCCGTCATCGGTGGGGAAGCCGTTGCCGGCGTGGTGTACGACCCCGTGACTGACCAGATGTTTTCCGCCGACCTCGAGGCTTCTTATCTCAACGGCGACAGGCTGCGCTCCCGCAGCGTCGCAGATGAAACCCGGGCGACGCTTATCACGGGCTATCCGGTCTCGCGCGATTTCCGGCTGGATGGGCGGGATGCGGCGCTTTCCAATTTCGGTGCGCTTGTCGAGACCTTTTCGACGCTGCGCCGGCCCGGCAGCGCTGCACTCAGCATCGCGCATGTGGCGGCTGGCTGGACAGATGCTGCTGCGGGCTTCGGCGTCAACGCCTGGGATGTGGCAGCAGCCATCCTCATTCTCAAGAATGCCGGGGGAACATACGAGCCGCTGACCTTGGGGAAGGTGGCGGAGGGGTCGGCCGATTTTCTCTGCCCCGGCTATATCGCTACGGGCGAGGGGGCGAATTACCAGACATTGCAGCGGGTGGCGCGATCCATATCCGCAAGCCGCATAGCCAGGGCAGCGATCTCGCCAAGCCAGACGGCTGCAAACGCCTGAACAAGCAAGGACATGACGGCCGCCACATCGGCGCCGATGGAGACAAGACATGCCGCAACCGGAAAAGACCCTATCCCGCGAACAGGAAACCGGCGAATTGCCGAAGCTCAGCCGCATCTATGAGCGGCATCCTCTTTATGGCGTCGATCTCTTCATTTCAGGTAAGGAAGGCGCCAGCGATCTGAAGCTTCTGCGTGAAAACGGCATCACCACCGTCGTCAATTGCGCCGTCAATCTCGACTTCAACTTCGTGGAGCAGCCGCAGATCGTTTCCGATCATGAAGGCAGCGTCTATGGACCCGGCGAAATACGTTATTACAAGATCGGCCTGATCGACGGCGATGGAAATCCCGATACCCAGATGGTTGCGGCCCATTACATCCTGCGGGCGGCGCTCGAACAGATACTGCCCGACAAGCCGTCCTATCCCCGGCGCGAGCGCGGCAGCGTGCTGATCAATTGCCGCGGCGGCCGCTCGCGTTCCGTCGCCGTTGTTGCGCTCTTTCTGCATATGACGTTGCCGGTGGAATTCCCGACGCTCGACGATGCCATCAGCTTCGTACGCGTGAAGCGTGAGCTGCCTGAAAACGAATGGTACAAGGCGCCGAAACCGGTGCTTGCGGAAGCAGCCCGCCGCGCCGCCGGCTGGATTACCACGATCGATGCCGCCCACTAGAGCGGAGGACGGTTTTCACCGGTCGGCCGCTTGCTTGGTGACGCAAATGTGGAGACGGGCCGTGGCTTGCACGTCACGTCGCCATTTCGAAACGGGTTCGGGATTTTTCCAGCTCACGCCTCGGGAAGCGTGGTGTTCCAGACCCGGACCTTTTCAATGTTTCTGTCCGAGCAGGAAACGATCTCGAACTCGAACCCGTCGCCGGAAACACGTTCGCCGATCTCGGGAAGGCGATTGAGGCGCCAGAGGATGTAGCCGGCGACGGTGGAGTAACGATCGTCCTCGTCCACCAGATCGATATCCAGCAGATAGGATACCCGTCTCACGTCGACAGCGCCGTCCAGCAGCCAGGAACCGTCCTCTGCCCGTTCCGAAATCTGCGATTCCTCGCCCTCATCCGGAAATTCGCCGGCGATAGCCTCGAGAATGTCGGTAGGCGTCGTTATTCCCTGAAGCGTGCCGTATTCGTCGACGATGACGGCCATCTGGAGCGGGGATTTGCGCAGCTGCTCCATGACCTGCAACGCGGTGGCGCTTTCATGCACGACGAGGGGTTGGCGCAGCGAGCGCTCTAGGTTCAATTTGCCGTCATGCAGAAGATCGCGCAGCAAGTCCCTTGTTGCGGCGACACCGAGGAACGAATCCAGCTTGCCCTGCGCGAGCATCAGGCGGGAATGGTCGAGTTCCAGCAGGCGGTTCCTTAGCGTATCGTGGTCGGCGTCGACATCGAGCCAGTCGATTTCCGTCCGTGGCGTCATGATTGATACTACCGGGCGCTCGGCAAGCGTAAGGACACCGCGGATCATGTCCTTTTCCTCGGATTTGAACAGGTCGCTTCGTGCCGCCTGTGCCGCGATGACGTCGGCTGTCTCGCCAAGGGACTGTTCTTCGCCGACACGGCCGCCCAGAAGCCGCAGAATGGCATCGGACGTCCGCTCACGCATATCACCGGCGGTGATACGTCTTTCGCGATTGCGCCTGCCAATCTGGTTTGCCGCCTCGATGAGCACGGAAAAGCCGATTGCGGCATAGAGGTAACCCTTGGGAAGGTGGAAGCCGAAGCCTTCGACGATCAGGCTGAAGCCGATCATCAACAAGAAGCCGAGGCAGAGAATGACCACGGTGGGGTGTTTCGACACGAAGCTCATCAGCGGCTTCGATGCTGCCATCATCACGGCCATGGCCACGCAGACGGCGGTAATCATCACCCAGAGATTGTTGACCATGCCGACGGCGGTGATGACGCTGTCGAGCGAGAACACGGCATCAAGCACGACGATCTGCACGATCACCTGCCAGAAGACGGCATGGACGACCTTGCCCTGTTTTGGCTTATGCGCGCCCTCCAGCCGTTCGTGCAGTTCCATCGTTCCCTTGGCGAGCAGGAACGCACCACCGAGAATGAGGATGAGGTCGCGCCCGGAGAAGGAGAAGTCCGCGACCTGAAATAGCGGCCGCGTCAACGTCACGATCCATGAAATCGAAAACAGCAGCAGAATGCGCATGACAAGCGCCAGCGACAGACCGACGATCCGCGCCTTGTGGCGTTGATGCGGCGGCAGCTTGTCGGCGAGGATCGCGATGAAAACGAGGTTGTCGATACCGAGGACGACTTCGAGGACGATAAGGGTAACGAGGCCGATCCAGATATTTGGATCTGCGAGGAATTCCATGGTCAGGGGCCTTTATGGGAACGGGCGCGAAAGCAAAAAGCCCCGGACTGAACATCCGAGGTTGAAACCCGTTTCGTTGAAGAAAACAAGAAAGGACGAGGCTGGCTTCGCTTTACGCAAGCCAGCCTCGTTCGGTGTCGACTATCGTCGGTACTGTCGCCTTCGTCAGGCATATCGCGGAATTATCCCACTATCAGTCAATTCATATGCACGTGGCAGTAGCAGATTCCGGGCGGTCGGGGAAGCGTTTTGCGTGCATCATCCTTTGCGAGGCAGATTTGCAATCCTCCCTGCAAGGGCATTATCGCGTTTTTTCACCGATATCCGAGGTGGTTCGCTTGTCGATGGCCTTGCCATCGAGGATGCCTCTCAGAACGTCGAGGCGCTCGTTGATAAGCCATCCATAGTAGTTTTCAACCGGCAGCAGGTTCTTTGCGCCTGCATCCACGGCCGTCCGCAGGCGTTCGGCGCGACGCCGGGGTTGGCCGACATTGTAGAGAGTGGCGGTGATGCCGGGATTGCCGGAAATGTCGAAGCCTTTTTCCCTGTAGGCGTCGATGGAATCTCGAAGGATAGCGGCGATGTAGATGATGCTCCGGTCAGGATCCATGACGTCACGGTAGATCTCTTTCGGCCTGTCGGCGGAGAGTTTCGGCAGACCACTGGTTCTGTTTACGAGATCGGTAACCTGCAGCGCCGTCAACGGGCTGATCTGGCCAAGACCAAAGGTCTGTCCGGCATAGAAGGGCTGGAAGAAGGCCCGCTGGAACGAAATCGCTTCATAGCTCACGCCATCGACGACCTTGCCGCGGAAACTTGCATCCCAAACGATATCGCGGCAGCTCCATTGCTCGGATGTCGTGGCAAGCGTCGCGCAGGAGCGGAATTCCGGACGCTCGAGAAACGTCTTCAGGGCAACGCCCTGATAGCTGAATTTTATATCGAGTTCCGCATAGGAAATGGCCTTGACGTAATATGTCTGAAGGCGGTCCACGGCGGTGACGTTGAAAGTGTGTTCGCCAACGATGGCGCCGACGATGTGGATAGGATCGATGCCATAGGCCGCTCCCGCCTTCCTGATCTTGCCGAGTAGACCGGGTTCGCTGTTTAGAAGATCGACCGTCTTGCGGAATTTTTCCTCATAGGTCGTGGAAAACGCCCTGGTCCTGATCGCCGAGGCCTGAGGTATTTCCGGCTGTTGGGCGGAGCGGTTTCCGGGAGGTACGACGACCATCTGCTGCGCTGCGGCATTTGAGGGCAGGCAGGCCAGTGCCAGAATGACAGCGGCCGCGCGGGTGGTCTTCGCAAACAGGCTCATGCAGCGTTCTCTAATATATGGATTACTATTGCGTGACGGCCTCTTCATAGGCAGGCCGCCCCGGCGTGGCAAGTTCCCGCTGCTCACTTTACCGTTGCTGGCCGTTCAGATGCCGTGGCTACCCCGGCGTTATCCCAGTCAACGCCGCTCCTTGTCGGGACCATAGGGAGCGGAATTATCGGGTTCGTTAAAAGTCGAGCATTTTGTTTCATGTGAACTCAAATCGCCACCGGTAGGTCATGTCGTCAGGAGACGAACATGACCCATCTCATCAAATTGCTGCAAGCATGTTTCATTCTGGCCGTCGCGGGTTTCGCTGCGCCGGTGCAGGCGTCTCCTTCGATGCAGACTGGCAAGTTCACGTCGCAGCCCATCGGGCATTACGATTTCTGCAAGCGGCATACGGATGAATGTCAGCCGGTCAGGGAAATGCCGCCGCTCAGTCTTACGCCTGATGTCTGGGCTACCCTTGTTTCGATCAACAGCGCAGTCAATATCGAAATCGACCAGCGTTCCGACATGGAAGTGTGGGGTTACGAGGACTATTGGGAGTATCCCTATAACGGCGCGGGAGACTGCGAGGACCTCACGCTGGAGAAACGGAAACGGCTTATGGATGCCGGTTTCCCGGTTTCCGATCTGCTGATCACCGTTGTCCGGGACGAAAAAGGCGATGGCCATGCCATCCTCACGGTAAGAACGGACCGCGGAGATTTCATTCTCGACAATATGAAATCGAAGATCTTTCGCTGGGACGAAACGCCCTATACCTATCTCAAGCGTCAATCCACGGAACATGCCGGTCGGTGGGTGGATATTGAAGGCTCCGGTTCGCCCGCCATCGCCGCCCGCGAGGTTGGCCGGGCCACCGCCACCTCCGCAACCGCGCGCCGCAACATCCTCGACATCATCATGGGGCGCTGAAGCTTTCACCTCGTTGCGGATCGGAAAGCCCCGAAGGGCCGCCCGGTCCGGATATGCCCCATGGTTCGTTTCACCGGCCTCCGAGGCCGGCTCCGGTTTCTTCATCAAATAAATGCAGGTCGGTCGGGTTGATGTCGAGGCCGACGACTTCGCCGCTCCTGACCTCACTGCGTCCCTGTATAGCGATGACCACTTCGGTCGATGTGCCAAGGGTGAGGAAGGTGGCCGAACCTGTGGTTTCCACGGCCGAAACAGGTAACGTCAGCGCCGCGCCGGTTGCGGTTCGACATCGGATGTGTTCCGGCCTGATACCAACGATGACACGCTTGCCGGGCGATAAGGGAGCCGGGTTTTTGATGGACTGCTGCGGCTCGCCTTCACTGAAACGAAGCTGAAGCGCCGCGCCGTCCGGGCTGACCGTTGCCGGAATGAAATTCATTGCCGGTGAACCGATGAAGCCAGCAACAAAACGATTGACCGGGCGGTCGTATAATTCCAGTGGCGTGCCCTGCTGTTCGATCACGCCGTCGCGCATGACGACGACGTGATCCGCCATCGTCATAGCCTCTATCTGGTCATGGGTGACATAGACCGAGGTGGCGTGCAAGCGGTCGTGCAACGCTCGGATTTCCTTGCGCATGTGCACACGCAGGGCCGCGTCTAGATTGGAGAGCGGTTCGTCGAACAGGAATGCCTGCGGGTTGCGGATGATCGCGCGGCTCATCGCCACACGCTGGCGCTGCCCGCCGGAAAGTTCGCGCGGATAGCGCTTCATCAGCTTTGACAGGCCTGTGGTGGCTGCAACCTCCTCTGCCGCCTTGCGGGCTTCCGATTTTGCCACGCCGCGCATGCGCAGCGAGTAGGTCAGGTTCTCCTCCACCGTCATGTGCGGGTAGAGCGCATAGGACTGGAACACCATCGCCACATCGCGCTTGCGCGGCGGCACACCGTTCATCAAAGTGCCTGCAATACGCATGTCGCCGCTCGATATGGTTTCCAGCCCCGCCAGCGAACGCAGCAAGGTGGACTTTCCGCAACCGGACGGGCCGACGAGGGCGACGAAGGTGCCCTTCTTGATGGAAAGATGGATGTTCTTCAGCGCGTGGAAGGCGCCGTAATATTTGTTTACGCCGGAAAGTTCGATCTGAAGGGTCATTTTAACGCTCCCGATGTCAGGCCGGAAACGATGCGGCGCTGCAAGAGAATGAACAGGGCAAGAATGGGCGTCACATACATGGTCGCATAGGCCATGATGTTGTTCCATTCGCTGGTGTTGGGGCCCATGAAGGAATTGAGGCCGACACTGGCAGGCTGCAATTCAGCCGCCTGGATCATCGATTTCGAATAGACGAATTCCCCGAATGCCTGCATGAAAATGAGAATGGCGCTGACGAGAATGCCGTTTCTGGCAAGCGGCAGCACGATGTTGAAGAAGGCGCCGACGCGGGAATTGCCGTCCACAAGCGCTGCCTCTTCCAGCTCCTGCGGCACCGCCATGAAGGTTGCGCGCACCAGCACCACGAAGAAGGGCATGCTTTTCGCCGCAATGGCGAGAATGACCGACAGGCGGGGATAATCCAGCAGACCCATTTGCGAGAAGCCGACGAAGATCGGCGTAATCATAAGGGACGCCGGCAGAACCTGCAGCATGAGGATGAGGAAGAGGCCGATATCAACCCAGACGTTGCGATAGCGCGCCAGCACATAGGCGCAGCCAACGCCAAGCACGGTGATGAGCGCCACGGCACTTGAAGCGATGAGCACCGAATTCCACAGATAACGGCCCATATTGCGGCTTTCCCAGACATAGGCATAGGTCTGCCATTGCGGATCGGCCGGCCAGAAGCCCGGCGGGTTCGCAAACATCTCCGAGCCGCTTTTCAGCGAGGTCAGATACATCCAGTAGAGCGGAAAGAGATAGATGACGGCAAGCACGATGGCGATTGCCAGCATCAACCGGTTGCGGGTCGTGATACTCATCCGCGCACCTCATGCCGTGTCGAGCGCACATAAACGACGGAAGCCAGCATGACGAAAACGATCATGATGACGGAGATCGTCGCGCCCTTGCCGAAATCATATTGCCGGAACGAAAGATCCCAGGCCCAATATTGCGCCACGTTGGAACTGTTGTTGGGCCCGCCATCGGTGATGGCGGCGAAAAGATCGAACTGCTGAAGCGTGAAGATCAGGCCGAGCGAGATGATCGCGCCGATGGTGGAACGCATCATCGGCAGGGTGATGGTGTAAAAACGCTGCCAGGCGTTCGCGCCATCCAGCTCCGCCGCTTCGTAGAGATCGCCGGGGATGGAGGCGAGGCCGACAGAAAGAAGGATCATGTTGAACGAGGTGCCGAGCCAGATATTGGCGATGACCACGGCCCAGAGCGAAAAATTCGCGTCCGATCGCCAGAAGATATTGCCTGAGATCATGCCGCTTTCCCGCAGGAAGAAATTCAGCACGCCGAAATCGCCTGACAATATCCAGTTCCAGATCGCGCCGACGACGAGGCCGGGCATGACCCAGGAAACGAGGAACAGCCCGCGCAGCCAGGTGGCGCCGGGAAAGTTAACCCAGAAGAACAGCGCCAGACCGAAGCCGATGGCAAATTGCCCGGCAATCGAGGTGACGACAAAGGTGACGGTGTTGAAAAGGATCGGCAATGTTTCCGGTTGCCGGAACAGGTCGATATAATTCTTGAAGCCGACGAAGGGGCGCACGAAGGTGCCCAGGCTGAACATGTCGACTTCCTGAAAGCTCATGACGATGTTGTAGATGAGCGGCAGGCCCGCCATGACGAACAGGAAGCCCAAAGGAAATGCGACGAGGATGAGGTCGAAACCACGACCGTCGCTGACGCTGGAAAACAGTTTTTTCATGAAACATCCTCACAAGCTCCGATCGGGGCCGCCGCTGCATAAAGCAGCAGGCAGCCCCACCGGGAGGAACCCCTTGGATGGGGCCGGGTGAACCCGGCCGCCCGCCCAGACAGATCAGCCTTCGATCAGCTTTATCTTTTCAGCGGCCTGATCGAGCGCGGCCTTCGGCGTCATCTGACCCGACAGGGCGCCCTGGATAGCGTCCTGGATCGCCTTGGAAATCTTCGGCCATTCAGGCGAGGGACCACGCGGCTGCGCATATTTGAGTTGCTCGATAAAGGTCTTGAGCGCTTCGTCCTTCAGCGCGTTGCCGGTGGGCGGAACGGGAATATCGGAACGCGCCGGCAATTGCCCGAAGTTCTTGAACATGTCCTTGTCCTGCGAGGCGAAAAATTCGATGGCCTTGAAGGCTTCGGCGGGATGTTTGCTCTTGGAGAAGATCGCCCAGTTATAGTCGCCCATGGCCGAAGACCGCGGCGCGTCCGGCGTCGGAACCGGCAGTAGCGTCACGCCCCAGTCGAACTTGGCGTCCTTGAGCATGCGGTCGATTTCCCAAGGACCGGAGATCGCCATGGCCGCGTTGCCGGCGTTGAAGGTGGCGGTGGAATCCCACTGGCTGCGCGTCAGCGTATCCGGCGAGGCCAGCTTTTCACTGAGAAGGGTCTTCCATGTTTCAAGCGCCTTCACCGCGCCATCGGTATTGATGTTTTTGTAGGTGGCGCCGGCCATCTGCGCCCATGGCAGAAACTGGAAGGTGCCCTCCTCGTTGGCCTTGGCGCTGAAGCTGATGCCGTAAACATTCTTGGCGGGGTTGGTCAGCTTGCGGGCAGCTTCCACAAGCTCGTCCCAGGTCTGCGGCGGTTTTGCCGCATCGAGACCGGCTGCCTTGAACAGGTCCTTGTTGCAATAGAGTGCGATCGTATTCGTCGCCTTCGGAACGCCGAAATATTTGCCGTCCCATGTTACGGATTTCAGCGGGCCCGGAAAATAGTTTGCCGTCTTGATGACGTCCGACTTCGCAATCATATCCGTCACGTCAAGAAACGCGCCACGTGCGGCGAACATGGCGTGGTTTGGGTTGTCAATGGCGATGATATCGGGCGCGTTGCCGGTCGAGTAGGCGCGCATGGATTCGCTCACCACATCATCGAACTGCAATTGCCGGTATTCGATCTTGATGCCGTTATTGAGCTTGTTGAACTCGTTCACGAGGTTGGGTGCCGGCTGGATGTCCCTGTCCAGCGACCACAGGGTCAAGGTGACATCTTCCGCATGCGCCACCATCGCACCGGCGGATACGCCTGCCAGAACAAGCGCACCGGCGATCATGCATTTCGCGATACCCATAATAATCTCCTCCTCTTGGTTATCGTCTCTGCAATTACTGGAAGCCTTCTCCCAAAGGCTTCCATTCCTCAGGTGGGATCGACGACAAAATCGCCGCCCCGGCAATGTTTCAGATAGTTCAGGCCGTGTACCTGCCCCGTCATTTCCAGCGCGTCGCGATAGACGGGGTCATGCCAGCCTTCGATGTCGATCGAGCCGGACCAGCCGGCCAGGCGCAGTTCCGAAATAATGTCCGTCCAGTTGCTGTCGCCGAAGCCCGGCGTGCGCATGAAGACGAATTTTTCCTTGCCGAAAATCCCATGCTCACGAATGACATCCCAACGAATGGTCGCATCCTTGCCGTGCACGTGGAAAATCTTGTCCGCCCATTTGCGGATCTGCGGCAGCGGATCGATGAGATAAACCATCTGGTGGCAGGGTTCCCATTCGATGCCGATATTCTCGTCCGGCGTTTCGTTGAACATCAGTTCCCACGCATCCGGATTATGGGCGATGTTCCAGTCGCCGGTTTGCCAGTTGCCGTCCATGGCGCAATTTTCAAAGGCGATCTTCACGCCCTTGTCCGCTGCGCGTTTGGCAAGCTCGCTCCAGATTTCCTTGTAACGGGGCAGGCTCTCGGGCAGCGGCTTTCCGCGCAGGCGGCCGGTGAAACCGGCAACGCAGGTGGCACCGAAGTGATGGGCATTGTCGATGCAGTCTTTCCAGCCCTGCAAGGTCTGAAGGTCGATTTCCGTTTCCTCCAGCGGATTGCCGAACATGCCGAGCGTGCCGATGGTGATGTCGCGGTCACCGATCGCGTCAAGTGAACGCTTGCCAAGCTCGGCAAGGTCCTGGCCGTTGGTCGTCTGCCAGAAGAACGGTTCGAAGCTCTCGAAACCAAGATCGGCTATCTGCCCGATGCGTTCAGCTGCCTGTCCCTTGGTGGCGCTGACCATGGTGCCGATGCGGATGGATTTTGCCGGATTGCTCACGTCTGTCGGTCCTTATGCTGCGATGGAAACGCGCTGGCCGATGCGGGCGCTTTCAATCGCGCCGATCACCATTGCCAGGCTGTTGATGTTGTCGAAGGAGGCCGTTTCCGGCATCTGGCCGGTACGGATGGATTGAAGAAACGAGAGTATGACGCTGGCGTGGCCGTGCGTATCCTTCTCGGAAATACTGTCGGAAACGTTTACGGTCTTGAATCCGCGTAGAAGACCCGGCTCTTCGCCGGCGACGGATGCGGAGAAATTGTCTTCGCCGTCCCAGAGGATCATGCCCTTGGAGCCAATCAGCCGCCAGCGGGCTTCCCAACTGGTTCTTTCGCCTTCCGCGCACCAGGAGCCGCGATAGGTAAACACCACATCGTTGGAGAATTCGAATATGGCATTGGCGCTTGCCCCGTGGGCGTACCAGGAGCCTGCCGGATTTTTCTCCACGCAAAACACGGAGAGCGGCTTTTCATCGGCGACGAAACGCGCCGCATCGAAAGTGTGGATCGCCATGTCGAGAAGAAGAACGTTCTTCATCTCCTCGCGGAAACCGCCGAAATGGGGTCCGAGGAAAAAGTCGCAGTGAATGGCCGTCAAATCACCGATAATACCGTCTTCCACGGCCCGGCGCAGCCGTCGGATGCCGGAGATAAAGCGCCGGTTTTGCACCACAGCATGAATTTTTCCGGCCTTTTCCGCCAGTTCCACCAGCTTTTCGGCTTCTTCCATCGAGGCCGCAAGCGGCTTTTCGCTGAGCACATGGCACCCGGCTGCAAGACCGGTTTCAACCACGGCATACCGTGCCTGCGGGATGACGACATCGAACAGGATGTCGGCTTTGGTCCGTGCGAGAACATCGCGGAGATCGACGCCGATGATGACGTCGGTGAGGGAGAATTCTTCGGCAAGCGCGCGTGCCGTGTCTTCGTTCAGATCGACGAACCCGACTATCTTGATCGCGCCGAGAATGTCCGGCGTCGATTGAATGGCGCGCAGCCAACCTTTGGCCATAGCTCCGCACCCGCATAAAACGGCATTATATGTCATCTTCTCTCCCCGGTCTCTGGGCAAACTCCTCTTTGCGCAGAGCGTCGTAAACGTTTACGACACTAGGATGATCATGTTAGATATGTCAATACCGTTATTGGGGACGCATATTTCGTACCCGGCTCAGGAGGGGGAGTGCATGAAAGGAATTCGTCAGCTTGCCGATTATCTGGAGATATCGATAGGCACCGTTTCCCGTGCCTTGAACGGCAAGCCCGACGTTAACGAGGAGACGCGGCGGCGTGTTCTGGAGGCGGCGGAAAAACTTGGCTATGTCGCAAACCAGTCAGGCCGCAGCCTCAGGCAGGGGACGACTAACGTCATCGGCCTGATGACCGGCAGCGACGCGCAGACGGTGGAGAACTCCGACAACTTCTTCATGGGAGTGACGGATGGTTTGCAAAGCGTGTTTTCCGCTCACAATCTCGATCTTATCGTTCTGCCGTGTCCCGGTGAGGAAGACCCGGACGAATATCTCAAGCGCATGGTGGCGCGCCGCATGGTGGATGCGATGATCATTTCCTCGACCCGCCGTGTCGATAAGCGTGTCGATTTTTTAAAGCAGACCCGCTTGCCTTTCGTAACGCTCGGCCGCACCTCTTCCAGCGCCGATCATGCGTGGATCGATCTCGATTTCGAGGAGGTTGCGCGCAGTGCCGTCAACCGGCTCGCCGCTGCCGGCCATCGCACCATTGCGGTTGCCGCACCCGATAGCGACGTCAATCTCGGTTATGTTTTCATGGACGGGTACCGGCGCGGACTGGAGGAGAACGGCATTGCTTACGATCCCTCTCTGGTCATCCGGGCGAAATCGAGCGAGCAGGGCGGATATCACGCCGCCAGCGAGTGGCTACAGATGCGGCCGCGGCCAACCGCGCTTGTGCTGATCTATGAGCTGATGGCCCTTGGCCTTTATCGCCGTCTGGCGGAAGTGGGACTGAAACCGGGACGGGATCTTGCGGTCATCGGTTTTCGCGATGGTCCACGCGGCCAGTTTCTCGAACCGCGATTGACCAGTTTCCGCATGTCCCTGCACGATCTCGGCGTAATGGTAGCCCAGACGCTTCTGTCTACAATGCCGGCCTATGCGCCGTTTTACCCAAATCAGGCGCGTTACTGCGTCTGGCCGATGCAGCTTGTCGCCGGAGAGAGCGACCCAGGCCCCGCATCATTATAGGCGTGGCGTCAAAGCTTGTGGTCTCGAATGGTCGCAACGCCGAACGGATTGAATTTATATTCGTCCTCCTCATACCGCGTGTCATCGGACAGGTCGGCACGACGATCCTTCACGGCCGCTTCAACCCCGTTGCGGGTCATTTGATCGGCAATATCGTCAATCAGCGCGGCGATCTTCAGCTGCTCGCTATTGGTTGAGGGCTGCTGCTGGTCTTTTCGGGTGAAGTGTATCTCCACGTCAGGCAATCCGACCAGATGAAAGCCGACGCTCCCCATTCCGTCGGCATCGCCGCCGATGGGCCGGCGCGCGAAGGCTAGACGGCAGGTTCTGGCGAATGCCAGGGCGTCGTTTGCTGCCGCGTTACGGCGCGACTGTTCGAAGAGTTCCTTCCACCGCTGCACACCATGGGCAACGCCGGCGCTTTCACCCTTTACGGCAACTGCGCCACTATCGAGCATGTGGTGCACGAACATCAGGGCTTTACCGCAGGTCGCCACGGCTGTTTCCGCGGCCATTGACGGGCCAAGCACATAAAGAACCGAGCCGTGGCCTGCGACTGCCTCCTCGTCACTCTCCTGATAGGCGTCCGGCTCGACACGATCCCAGCAGACATTGAAGGAGCGTTCCATCCTGTCGTCCGGTTCATCCTGCGAATAATCCTCATCGAGACTGAAATCGCCGGCAAATTTATCGATAGCGGCGCGAGCGCTCTGCCGCAGCGCTGCCAGACCATTTTCCGGGCCGAGAAAACAAAGGACATGGCGGGGTTTGTATTCGGAGCGGGATTGGGCAACTGCCGGAAGGTTGCTCGCGGCCTTGCCGACAGACGGTCTTCCCAGCACAAGGCCACCTAAAAGCGCGAGAACGCCACGACGCTCTGAATTCATCCCATTCCCCCCACGGCTCCCCTAAACAGGATCGAGGACTTTTATACCGGTACGGGCAAGTCTGACCATATCAAATACGTTGATCTATTTTTTGCAGGGCCCGACTTTTCGCAGGCGAACAGCAAAGCCTCAAGGTTGCGGCAACAACACGCCGACTGCGAATTCTTCGTCCGTTGTCGTGTGGCCAATCTGCGTTTTGCGATATTCGCTGGGGCTGAAGCCGCGCTCGGCACGAAGTGTGCGGGAAAGGTGTGGGGCGTCGCAAAACCCGGTGGCGAGCGCAATCTGGGTGATCGGGTCACGCGTGGTGCGCAGGAGGGAAAGGGCGCGGTCGAGCCGCAGCTCAAGATAGACCTTGGAGGGCGTTGCTTTCAGGTCTCCAAGGAAACGCCGTTCGAGGCTGCGTCGGCCAAGGCCGAGATCGCGCGCAAGTTCGAGCACGGTTCTCGGAACCTCGATGTTCTGCTGCATGCGCAGGATCGCCTTTCTGACCAGGGGATCGGTTGCCGTTCTGGTGCTCTGCTGGCCGGGCTGGGGTTTTTCGCCGCTGAGCGCACTGTCGATCATCATGATATTGAGGCTTTTGATGGCGGCCGACTGGCCGACATGGCGCTCCACAAG
Organism: Agrobacterium tumefaciens; assembly: GCF_009649785.1. Taxonomy (GTDB): domain Bacteria; phylum Pseudomonadota; class Alphaproteobacteria; order Rhizobiales; family Rhizobiaceae; genus Agrobacterium; species Agrobacterium tumefaciens. The sequence continues at coordinate 152,419 of NZ_WJOK01000003.1, forward strand.
GAACGCCGCCAGATGCGCAGCACCATGGCCGCCCGAACAGGTCAGGCGGTTACGATCTATGACGAAGAGCTGGTCGGAGACCATCTGCTCGGCGTCGAACCGGTCGAGAAAATCCTGATGATGGAACCAGCTCACGCAGCAGCGATAACCATCCAGCAGGCCGGCTTCATGTAGAATGAAAACGCCGGTGCAGAGCCCGATAAGGGGAGTGCCCGCTGCCGCACGGTCTTTCAGGAACCGCAATGCCTCCGGCGGCAGGGCGCTGTGGTCGCTGATCAATCCGCCGACAACAACGATATAGTCGTAATGCACCGCGTCGATGAGCCGCGTATCCGGTTGCACCTTCACACCACAGCTCGATTGCACATTGCCAAGGGTCGCCGACAGCACGGACCATTCGCACAGGATCGGCCGGGAACGGTCAGCCTCATCGGCAGCAAGACGCAGCACATCGACGAAATTGGCGAAGGCCGACAGCGTGAACCGGTCGGCGAGCAGGAAGGCGACGCTGAGGCGTTTCTTGGCGCGATGAGAGCTCATGGCGCAAATATTCACGCAAACAGACGCGATTGTCCAGCCCGGCCGCTGTAAATCTCCGTAGGCTTTTGAATACCGAGAGTTCCAACCAGCAGGCCCGCTCATGACGCGTTTTAATGCCTTCAATCTCCTGCGGAATGCCCTGACCGGCCACAAGAACTGGGACGAGCAATGGCCCGATAGCCAGCCAAAAGCCGAATATGACGTGGTCATCGTCGGCGCCGGGGGGCACGGTCTGGGTGCGGCCTATTATCTGGCCAGCCAGCACGGTATCACCAATGTCGCTGTCATCGACAAGGGCTGGCTCGGCGGCGGCAATACCGGCCGCAACACGACCATCATCCGCTCCAACTATCTCTACGACGAAAGCGCGCGTCTTTACGATCACGCCGTCGATTTGTGGGAGAACTTGAGCCAGGAACTGAACTACAACGTCATGTATTCGCGGCGCGGGGTGCTGATGCTCGCCCATAATGTCCACGATGTGCAGAGCTTCAAGCGCCACATCCATTCCAACCGTTTGAACGGTGTCGACAATCGCTGGCTTACCCCGGAAGAATGCAAGGAATATTGTCCGCCGCTGAGCATATCGCCAAACGCCCGCTACCCGGTGATGGGCGGTGCGCTTCAGGAACGTGCCGGCACGGCGCGCCACGATGCGGTTGCCTGGGGTTATGCGCGCGGTGCTGCCGCCCGTGGCGTCGATATCATCCAGAATTGCCCGGTCACCGCCATTCGCCGCAATGCCGACGGGTCCGTCGCGGGTGTCGAGACGGCGCGAGGTTTCATCAAGGCGAAAAAAGTTGCGGTTTCCGCCGCTGGCCATACGTCCGTTGTCATGGATACCGCAGGCGTGCGCCTGCCGCTCGAAAGCTATCCGCTGCAGGCTCTGGTGTCTGAGCCGATCAAGCCGATATTCCCCTGCGTGGTCATGTCGAATGCCGTCCACGCCTATATCAGCCAGTCCGACAAGGGTGAGCTGGTGATCGGTTCGGGTACGGACCAGTATACCTCTTATTCGCAGCGCGGCGGCCTGCCGCTGATCGAACATACGATCGCCGCCATCGTCGAAATCTTCCCGATCTTCAACCGCATGCGGATGCTGCGCAAATGGGGCGGCATTGTTGATGTCACGCCGGATCGCTCGGCCATTCTCGGCAAGACGCCGGTCGACGGGCTTTATGTCAATTGCGGCTGGGGCACGGGTGGTTTCAAGGCCACGCCGGGCGCTGCCCACACCTTCGCCTGGACCATCGCGAAAAACGAACCGCACCCGATCAACGCGCCTTTCACGCTGGAGCGTTTCCGCTCCGGCCGCCTGATCGACGAGGCCGCCGCCGCTGCCGTGGCGCACTGAGGAGCTAACCCATGCTGCTGATCCGTTGCCCCTATTGCCATGAAACGCTGCCCGAAGCCGAATTCACCTATGCCGGGCAGGCCCATGTCGTGCGCGCGGCCGACCCCTCGTCTCAGAGTGATGAACAGTGGGAAGAATTCCTGTTCATCCGCGAAAACGCCAGGGGTCCGCATTTCGAGCGCTGGCGGCACCTGCATGGCTGCGGTTGCTTCTTCAATGCGGTGCGCGACACGGTGAGCGACCGTTTCCTGACAACCTATCGCGTAGGCGAGCCGCGTCCTGATCTCTCCTCCCTATCCAGCGCACCAGCCAGCTCCGAGGTGTCGAAATGAACTCCTATCGCGTTTCCGGCCGTGGCCGGGTGGATGCCGCCCGCTCGGTAAGCTTCACCTTCGATGGGAAGACCTATCGCGGCGTAAAGGGGGATACGGTCGCCTCCGCGCTTCTCGCCAATGGCGTACATCTCACGGGCCGCTCGTTCAAATACCACCGCCCGCGCGGCCCTGTAGCGGCGGGTTCCGAGGAGCCGAATGCGCTGATCGGCACCCGCCGCGGCTCCGGCCGGTTCGAGCCAAATACCCGCGCCACGGTGCAGGAAATCTGGAGCGGGCTGGAAACCACCTCTCAGAACAAATATCCCAGCCTGAAATTCGATATCGGCGCAGTCAACGACATGGCCTATATGCTGTTTTCGGCGGGCTTTTACTACAAGACATTCATGTGGCCGAAGAGCTTCTGGAACAAGGTCTATGAGCCCTTCATCCGCGCGGCGGCCGGTCTCGGCGTCTCGCCCACGGAAGAAGACCCCGATACCTATGCCTCGCGCAACCTGCATTGCGACGTGCTGATCGTCGGCGCCGGTCCTGCGGGTCTGGCTGCGGCGCGCGCAGCGGCGGTCGATGGTCTCAAGGTCGTGCTAGTGGACGAAAATGCCGAAGCCGGCGGGACGCTGCTGTCCGAGCCGCAGGCGCAGATTGACGGCCAGCCAGCATGGAACTGGCTGGCGGACGAGTTGAAGGCGCTGAAGGAGCGCGGCGTCAGGGTCATGACCCGCACGACGGCGATTGCCTACTACCACCAGAACATGATCGGCCTTTGCGAAAAGCTGACCGACCATCTCGAAACCGTGACCAAGGACATGCCGCGTGAACGCCTGTGGCGGGTGCGGGCGCGCCATGTGGTGCTGGCGCAGGGGGCTCTCGAAAAACCGCTGGTCTTCCATGGCAATGATCGGCCGGGCGTGATGCTGGCGGGCTCCGCCCAGACCTATCTGAACCGCTATGGCGTCAAGGTAGGCAACAGGCCGGTGGTGGTGACGAGCCATGACAGCGCCTGGTATGCCGCCTTCGATCTTCATGGCGCAGGCGCGCGGGTGCAGGCCATCGTCGATACCCGTTCGAAGGTGCGCGAGGAACTGGTGAACGAGGCGCGCGCGCTCGGCATTCCGGTGCGGCTGTCGCATACCGTGACGGCGACTTTGGGCCGGTTGCGTGTGAAATCAGTCCGCGTCAATCCGGTGAATGGCTCCGCGGTCGGCGCGGGGCAGGAAATCGCCTGTGATGCGTTGCTGATGTCTGGCGGCTGGACGCCGTCGCTGCATCTGTTTTCCCATACGCAGGGCAAGATTGCCTGGGACGATCAGCGGACCACCTTCCTGCCGGCCATGACCAATGAGGATTGTGCAATTGCCGGCGCCGGGCGCGGGCTTTGGGGCATTGAAGCGGTGCTGAAGGATGGCGCCGAGCAGGGCCGGAAGATCGCTGCAGCCCTGGGCAAGACGGGCGATACCCGCGACTATGCGGTGGAGCACGACCGCACCGGCAGCGGCGTATCGCTGACGGAATTGCCGAGCGATCGCGATGCCGGCAAGGCCAAGGCCTTCGTCGATTACCAGAACGACGTGACCGCAAAGGATCTGCGGCTGGCCGTGCGCGAGGGCATGCGCTCCATCGAGCACGTCAAGCGCTACACCACCAACGGCATGGCGACCGATCAGGGCAAGATGTCCAATATCAACGGCCTCAACATCGCGGCAGAAGCGCTCGGCAAACGCCAGCCGGAAGTAGGCCTGACGACCTTCCGCCCACCCTATACGCCGACGACCTTCGGCGCTTTCGCCGGTTATCATCGCGGCCAGCATTTCGAGGTGACGCGCAAGACGCAGATCGACAGCTGGGCTGAGGAGCATGGCGCGGTTTACGAACCGGTCGGCCAATGGCGGCGCGCCTGGTACTTCCCCAAACCAGGTGAAGACATGGATGCGGCAGTCGGCCGCGAATGCCGGGCGGTGCGGCAAAGCCTCGGCATGTTCGACGCCTCGACGCTCGGCAAGATCGAGGTCGTCGGGCCGGATGCGGTCGAGTTCATGAACCGCATGTACACCAACCCGTGGTCGAAGCTCGCGCCCGGCCGCTGCCGTTACGGCCTGCTTCTGGGTGATGACGGCTTCATTCGCGACGACGGCGTCATCGGCCGCATGACCGAGGATCGCTTCCACGTCACCACCACCACCGGCGGTGCGGCAAGGGTGATGAACATGATGGAGGATTACCTCCAGACCGAATGGCCGGATCTCAACGTCTGGCTGACTTCCACCACCGAGCAATGGTCTACCATTGCGCTGAACGGCCCGAATGCGGCAAAGCTGCTCGCTCCGCTGGTCGAGGGCGTCGAGCTGACGGAAGAGGCTTTCCCGCATATGTCCTGCGCGGAATGCACGGTGGCCGGCATGCCGGCGCGGCTGTTCCGGGTGTCGTTCACCGGCGAGATCGGCTTCGAAGTCAACGTGCCCGCGCCGCTTGGCCGCAAGCTCTGGGAAATCCTGTGGGAGGCCGGCCAGCAATACGGCATCACCGCCTATGGCACGGAAACCATGCATGTGCTGCGTGCCGAAAAGGGTTACATCATCGTCGGCCAGGATACCGACGGCACGGTCACGCCCTATGATGCCGCGATGGGCTGGGCCGTGGGCAAGACCAAACCGGATTTCGTCGGCAAGCGTGGCCTCGCGCGCCCCGATCTCGTCGCCAAGGGCCGTCGTCACCTCGTCGGTCTTCTGACCGAAGACCGCTCGAAGCTTGAAGAGGGCGCGCAGATTGTCTTCGATCCGAAGCAGCCTATCCCGATGAAAATGGTCGGTCATGTCACCTCGTCCTATCATTCGGATGCGGTTGGCCAGCCGATTGCGCTGGCGCTGATCGAGGGCGGCCATGAGCGGATGGGAGAGACCGTCTATATTCCGATGCCCGAACGCACGATTGCCGCAAAAATCACCGGGATGGTCTTTGTCGATCCCGAAAACACCCGCCTGAAGATCTGACCCGGAGATGACAATGAACATGCGCGTTTCCTCCCCCGTTCCCGGCACGCTGGCCGAGAGCAAAGCAGCCCGGGTCAGCATATTGGCCGCGCAGGGGCGGCTGTCGCTGCGTGCGCGCGGCGATCTGGTCCCGCTCAATAGAGCCCTTGGCCTGACCTTGCCCGACCGGATCGGCGCTCGCACTGCTGCAGGCGAAATCGAGGCCGTGCGCCTTGGTCCCGACGAATGGACGATCCTTGCTCCCGTTGGCGCGGTCGACAGGGTGATTGCGGCCTGCGCTGGCATTTATGCCGGCCATCCGCATAGTCTCGTCGATATTTCAGGAAGGGAAGTGACGCTCGCGATCAAGGGGCCGCTCGCCGCCGAGCTTTTGACACTCGGCTGTGCCCGCGACATCGACACCATTCCGGTTGGCGAGGCCCGCAGAACGATTTTCGATGGCGTGACCGTGGTGCTGTGGCGCGATGCGCCGGATGGTTTCCGTATGGATATCTGGAACAGTTTCGCGCCGCATCTCGGCCATTTGCTTGAAACCGGCTGCAAGGAACTTGCCGCCGAAATCGCCTGATCCTTGAGGAGGAAACAATGCTCAACCGTCTGTCCCATAATGCCGTTTCGGATACGGTGATTGCCGACGCCATCGCCGAGGAACTCGATCGCCAGAAAACCCAGATTGAACTGATCGCTTCGGAGAATATCGTGTCCGCCGACGTTCTGGCGGCGCAAGGCTCGGTGCTGACCAACAAATATGCCGAAGGTTATCCCGGCAAACGCTATTATGGCGGCTGCGAATTCGTCGACAAGGTCGAGCAGGTCGCCATCGACCGGCTGAAGCAACTTTTCGGCGCGGAGTTTGCGAACGTTCAGCCGCATTCCGGCGCGCAGGCCAATCAGGCGGTGTTTCTGGCACTTCTTCAGCCGGGCGACCGGATCATGGGGCTTTCGCTGGCCCATGGCGGCCACCTGACCCACGGTTCGCCGGTTACCATGTCGGGCAAGTGGTTCGATGTCGTCTCCTATGAGGTGGATGCAGAGACGCATCTGATCGATATGGAAAAGGTTCGGGCAAAGGCGCTGGAAACCAGGCCGAAGCTGATCGTCGCAGGCGCCTCGGCCTATCCGCGCCAGATCGATTTCGAAGGCTTCCGCAAGATCGCCGACGAGGTTGGCGCATGGCTGATGGTCGACATGGCCCATTATGCCGGCCTGATCGCCGGCGGCAAATATCCAAATCCGGTGCCGCACGCCCATGTCGTCACCTCCACCACCCACAAGACCCTGCGCGGCCCTCGCGGCGGCGTCATTTTGACCAACGATGCCGATCTGGCAAAGAAGCTGAATTCGGCCGTCTTCCCCGGCAATCAGGGCGGCCCGCTGATGCATGTCATCGCTGCCAAGGCCGTTGCCTTCGGCGAGGCGCTGCGGCCGGACTTTGCCGACTACGCCGGTCAGGTCATAGCCAATGCTCAGGCTCTGGCGCGAGTGCTGACGGATGGCGGTCTGGGGATCGTGTCTGGTGGAACCGACAGCCACATGGTTCTGGTCGATCTGCGTCCGAAGGGCGTTACCGGCAAGGTTGCCGAAATCGCTCTTGAGCGGGCAGGTCTCACCTGCAACAAGAACTCCATTCCCAACGACCCGGAAAAGCCCTTCGTCACCTCGGGCATCCGGCTCGGCAGCTCGGCCGGTACCACGCGCGGCTTCGGCGTGGCCGAATTCGAGCGGATCGGCGTGCTGATCCTGCGCGTCATCGACGCGCTGGCTGTCAGTGCCGAAGGCAATGCTGAGATTGAGGCGAACGTGCGGGCCGAGGTTGCAGCGCTGTGTGAGGACTTCCCGATCTACGGCGCGTAACACGCTATTATCGGTCTCGTTAGCCATGATCGGGCAGGGCGGCATCACCGCCAATGTGCCCGATCGCTGATCCATCAAGGGGAGCAGGATTTGACCAGCTATGTCATGAAAGTCTCGTGCCCGGCACGCAGCGGCATCGTTGCTGCCGTGTCCGGATATCTCGCGCGGTCCGGCTGCAACATCAACGACAGTTCGCAATTCACCGACCTGGAAACGGGCCGCTTTTTCATGCGGCTGAGCTTCGTTTCGGAGGAAGGGATGGAACCCGCTGCTCTCGTCGCAGGGTTCGCTTCCGTCGCCGCCGATTTCGACATGGAATACGATGTCCATGATCTCTCGCGGAAAACGAAAGTCGTGATCATGGTTTCACGCTTCGGCCATTGCCTGAACGATCTGCTTTATCGTTCCCACATTGGTGCATTGCCTGTGGAGATTGTCGCTGTCATCTCCAATCACCTCGAATATCAGAAGCAGGTGGTGAACGAGGATATTCCCTTTCACCACATTCGCGTCACGCCGGAGACGAAACCGGAAGCCGAGGCGGCCATACTGCAGGTGGTGCGCGATGCAGGCGCCGAACTCGTCGTGCTGGCGCGCTACATGCAGGTTCTGTCGGAACGGCTGTGCCAGGAAATGTCTGGCCGCATCATCAACATCCACCACTCCTTCCTGCCTTCCTTCAAGGGCGCAAACCCTTACAAGCAGGCCTATGAGCGCGGCGTGCGACTGATCGGCGCGACGGCCCATTACGTCACCGCTGATCTCGATGAAGGCCCGATCATCGAACAGGACACGATCCGCGTCACCCATGCCCAGAGCGGCATGGATTATGTGAGCCTCGGGAGGGACGTGGAAAGCCAGGTTCTGGCGCGCGCCATTCATGCCCATATCCATCACCGTGTCTTCCTCAACGGCAACAAGACCGTGGTGTTTCCAGCTTCGCCGGGCGAATATATGTCCGAACGAATGGGCTAAGGTTGGGGCGCGGTTGCCGGAGGCCTATTCTTCCACCGGCCCCGTCCCGTCGCTTGCTTCGGGCTCCTGTGGCCGCGCGCTTCGTGTAGATGTGGGATAGGCGCCCGCCATGCTGGCGAACTGGATGTCGTTTTGCGCAAAGGCATCCTTCAGCATCGAATAGGCCTTGCGGCGCACCATGGAGGATTGCCCGCCGGCGCGCAGCATCATGCCGAAACCAAGCGTCATGCCATATTCGCCGAATTGCTCGACGCCCTTCAGCTTGACGGTTTCGATCAGGAACTGTCCGAATTCCGGGTCTTCCTTCAGCGCCTTACCGATCTCCTTGGTAATGGCCCGGACCTTGGCAATGTCAGTATCGAAGGCGACCGTGACGAGGAATTTGTCGATCGACCAGTCGCGGCTCATATTTTCGACGGCGCCGAGCGATCCGAACGGCACGGTGAAAATCGGGCCGCGATGGTGCCGCAGTTTGACCGAGCGGATGCTGAAGGATTCCACCGTGCCGCGGTAGGAACCGCTCTGGATGTATTCGCCGACGCGGAAGGCGTCGTCGATCATGTAGAACACGCCGCTGATGATGTCCTTGACCAGCGTCTGCGAACCGAAACCGATGGCGATGCCGAAGATGCCGGCGCTCGCCAGCAGCGGCCCGATATTGACGCCGAGTTCCGAAAGTGCCGTCATGACCGCAACCGCGGCGATGATGATGCCGAGCATGTTGCGAAGGATCGGCAGAATGGTCAAAAGCCGGTCATCTTGCGGCTGGCCCACACCCGGTTGGCCGCTCATCGGGTTGCCGGCGGGTGTACTCAACTCCAGCCGCCGTGCGATCATCGACTTGATCGCGATCCAGACGAGATCGGCAAGAAGCAGGATCAGCGCCCCGTGCAGGACGCCGACGACGATCGACGTCAGCAATGCGCCATCGGGCAGGGAATTCGGATGCGCGCGCACGAGGAAGATCAGCCACAGGATGGCAGTCCCGACGATTGCAAGCCGCACGCCTCGCTCGACCAGTACCGGGCGAAGATCGCTTTCCCCATAGGTGCCGATGTCGGTTGCCAGCTTTCGCGCCGCGATGCCAAGCGTCGAGGCAAGGCCGGGCAGAACCAGCGCATAAAGCCCGATCCAGAACAGGACCCCGGCACCGGCAAGCCGCAGCCCGAAGAGGATGATGAGGCTGAAGATCAACGCGACGTCGATTGCCCTTGCCCGCTCCGAACCCGGATCGCCGACCGGGCGACGCCAGATCCAGATGCATGCGAGCAGGAACAGGAGCCCGACCATGGCGGAGGACAGAAGCCCGAGCGTTTCACGCGGGACATCGAGATTTTCGAGCGTCCTGAGCAGGGACCAGAAAATGCCGGCAAGTGTCAGGAGCCATGTCCAGCGGACGATCCAGAAATCGCGCCGGGCATAGGCCTCACGGCCAACGACCCGCCGCAGCAGGCGCGTGAAGGCAAAAAGCAGCGGCAACACGATGCTGGTTGCAAGCCAGGGCAGGAGAACGGCGCTCAGCAAAGGTGACCATTGGATGGCAAGGAACATGGCGGTGGCAGCAATGCCGTAGCCGAAGACGGGCAAAAGCCTCCGCGATACGACAGACGAGGCCTCCTTGCCGATATCCGCGCCGTTCCTGCGGGAGGCCTGCATCGCTATGATCCGGTTCGTGGCAACGCCGCCGGCAAGGCCCGCACCGAACAGGATGGATACGTGCAGCAAGAAGACGGCTGCACCGTAGTTTCTGATCTCGTCGCAAAGCCTTCCCAGCGCCGCGATGATCTGCGTGGACATGCCGGGCAGGTCCCTTGCGAGGCGGCCTAGGTGTTCGCGCCGCTTGCTTGCCCATTGGTCGAGATCGCTCAACTGGCTCTGCGGCGTCAGTTCTGGCGGCTGCTCTGTCCCGGCGGCCGCAAGCTTCTGTGTGAGAAGGGCACGAACATCGTCCTGTCCCAGAAGCTGTAGCAACTGGTCGACTTTCTGCTCTGTCGTCTGTTCCGTAGGGGCCGGTCTCGCTGGCGGCGGTAGTTCCTGCGCAGCTAGGCTCGCCGCGCCCAGTACGAAAACTGCGATGGCAGCCGCCATCACTCGGAAAAGGGAGGGAAGGGTTGTCATCGGTCCGCTCCACACCATCCAGGCAGATGCCGCGCATCGCGCGAGCGTGCCAGTTGCATCGCTTCCTCCACAGCGTCCTCGAAGGAATGTCGCAGCTTCTTGTCTCCCACCCGGCGGCGCAGGAAATCCGCCCAGAGGAATTCACTGAAGGGAGCGTCTATTTTGGCAAAACCGCCAGCGTCGCGAACCGCGCCGGCCAGCGCGCGGAAGGGATCGTCCTTGAGATCGACGATCCGTTTGGGAAGGTTTTCGATGGGATGGCGCACGCCATCCACGTCGAAAGGATAGACGAAGTTGCGATGGTCCATCACGACCAGAATTCCTGCCGGCCGAGATGGGAAAGATCGGCAACGATACTGGTCAGGACATGTTTCACGCCTTCCTCATGCAAGGCCAAAGCGAGGTGGTGGTGGTCCACCAGATAAAGACGTTGTTTGTGACCAAGGACGACGGGTACCATGTGGTGTCCGAGGAAGTCGGCTCCCTTTTCCTCACGGATGGCGGCCCATTGCCGGCGCTTGTCCTCCACCTCGCGCAGACCGACTGTCATCTGCGTTGGTTTGAGTGAGGTGATTTCAACCGGGGTCAGATGCGGTTCAAGATTGTGTGGCAAGGCTGTCCTCCCGATGCATGGCCGCCGTCACGGCATCATCGACACTGAAATTGCTGCGCGCCACCATGTCGGATCCGCCGCCGACAAGCAGCAGATCCTTCACATGGTCGTGCATGCGCGCGTAATAGACCACGATGCTGCTGCGCTGCATCGCTGCATCGAACTCCAGCAACGCATCAAGCGCGGTGGAATCCAGTTCGAATGTTTCCTCAAGGCTGACAATCGCGATGTGCAGTTCCGGCCGCGCAACGATGTATTTGGTAACGGCGGCAAGGATCGGTTCCGCATTGCCGAAGAAAAGCGGCTGTGCGGGCCGGAGAATAATCATGCCTGACACATCCTTCGCATCCGGGTGGCGTTCCATGTCGACAAAGTCGTGGCTATCGCCCAGCCGGCCAAGATGCATGACATGCGGTAAGGAAAGCCGGCGAACGAAGACGGCGAAGGAAAGGGCGACGGCGACAAGCATGCCGTTCAGCACACCGAAGGCAAGTACGCCGGCTGCGGCGGCAAGTGCCAGATAGGCGTCGTTGCCGAGCCGCCATAAACGGATGATGGGCGCGGGGTCGAGCGCATGCAACAGCGCCACGGCGATCACGGCGGCAAGGACTGCTTCCGGGATGAAAGCGAACCATCTGGCGGCGAGCAGGCTGAAGACCGCCAGGCCGATTGCGGCGATGGCAGAGGCAAGCCGGCTTTGCGGCCCAACCGCCTCGCTTGCTGCGCCTGCGGAAAAACCCGCACCAACCGGCATACCCTGCATGGCGGCGCTGGCGATATTGGCAAGCCCGAATGCTCTGAGTTCGCGATTGGAATCGACAATTTCGCCATGGCGAAGCGAAAAGCTTCGGATGGTGCCCCATGATTCCGCAAAGAGGATGAGGACGAGTGGCGGCGCGAAGCGGGCAACATGCGCGACATCGTCGAGCGACACCGAAAACGGGCCCGCCCATATGCCGGCAAGATCGATCTGGCCGACGACGGCGACGCCCCGACTTTGAAGGTTGAGCAGGATCGAGATGGCAATTCCTGCCACGATGACGACGAGGCTACCGGGGATGGCGGGGCGCCTGCGCAGGAGAAGCAGCACGGCGAGTGCCACAACGCCGACGGCGATGCTTTCAAGGCTCCAGTCCTGCGGGCGGGAGAGGATTTGCAGGAGAATGGAAAGCGGCTCGCCCGACTGCGCCTTTATCCCGAAGAGGCTCGGCAATTGCTTTATGGTGATCAGAATGGCGAGGCCGAAGGCAAAACCGCGCAGCACGGGGCGTGAGATGACACTCGACAGGGCGCCGAGCCGCGTGGCAGCCGCAAGCAGAAACAGCAGGCCCACCAGAGCGACAGTAATGGCAACAAGCAGCATCTTTTGCGCTGGTGTGACCGAGAGCGTCGCAAGCATTGCCGCCAGGATTGCGGCGGAGGACGATGTGGGCGAGACGACCGCAAAACGGCTCTGGCCAAAAATGGCATAGACGATGCAGCCCATGATGGCGGCAAGGATGGCGTGCTGGGCTGGAACGCCGGCAATCCCCGAATAGGCGATCGCTTCCGGTAACATCAGGCCGGCAATCGACAACCCCGCCACCACATCGCGGCGGTTGAGTGTCATGGGCATGGAATTGCAACCGCATTGGCGGTGATAAGGGCAAGGACAATTCCACCGGTTAAGATCACGATTCTCCACCATGTTCCCGCGACGCGATGAAGGTTCACCCAATGCGCATACGAGTCAAAGTTAAAATCGCGCCCCCGAAATATTTCGGCTCTTCCGGATGTTGCTTAACGCTGGAGATCGTCCGGCAGGCAGGACGAGCGCCATTTCGGCCAGGCCACTTCAGCCACCATACTGATCGTCCGTGACGTGCTCCATCCAGTCCACGACCTTGCCGTCTTTCACTTCCTGAAGCGCGATATGCGTCATGGCGACATCGGGTGCCGCCCCGTGCCAGTGCCTTTCGCCCGGTGCGAACCACACGGTATCGCCGGGGCGGATTTCTTCCACGGGGCCACCCTCGCGCTGCACCCTTCCAAACCCTGAAACCACGATCAGGGTCTGTCCGAGCGGGTGCGTGTGCCATGCGGTTCGCGCGCCTGGTTCGAAGGTGACCTGAGCGCCCTGAACCCGCTCTGCATCGAACGGGTTGAACAGAGGATCGATACGGACCGTGCCGGTAAACCATGCCTCGGGGCCTTTGGTTGAGGCCCGTGTTCCCGCGCGCAATATTTCCATGGTCATTCTCCTGACTGGTATCGTGTGGGGAGATTTGAAGCGGTAATGCCTCTCTTGTCCACTGGCGAGTGAAAATTCAGTCAGGCCGCATCGACCCTTGGTCACGGGTGACAGGAACCGGATCTCCGCTATGCCGAGACCCGGTTCCGCCTAAGCCAAAGCGTCAGCCGATCTGCGCGTTGTCGTCACGCTTGATGGCGATAACGGTGGAGCGCGGCAGCTTGCCTTCGCCATCCGGGAAGGGGGCGTCGGGGTGCTGGATGCCGACGAAGTGGGTACGCTTGTCGCCGGACCATGTCTGGCCGGTAACTTCAGAACCCTTCGGCGCGGTCAGGAAACGTTCGATACGGCCGGTCGCCGGATCGCCTGCCAGCATCTGGTTATTGCCCTGGCCGGCGAAGTTGCCCTCGTTGCTGTCCTCTCCGTCGGTCTGGATCCAGAGAAGACCGGTCGAATCGAACATCATGCCATCGGGCGAGTTGAACATGTTGCCTTCGTTGATGTTCGAAGAGCCTGCATAGGCATCCTTGTGAACGGTGGGGTTGCCGGCCATGCAGAACAGGTCCCACTTGAATCTGCCGTCCGCGTGATCGTCGTTTTCCGGGTACCAGCGCACGATCTGGCCGTATTCGTTCTTTTCGCGCGGGTTGGCAGCATTGATCGCCATGGCGTCGCCGCCAGCATTGGCGCGCAACTTGCCGTCTTTCATTTCGCCGCGACGGCTGTTGTTGGTAAGGGCGCAATAGGCTTCGATGGCGACCGGGTTGATGGCGACCCATTCCGGGCGGTCCATCGTTGTCGCGCCCACTTTGGAAGCGGCCTGACGGGTGAAGACGCAGATTTCATCGATCTTCATGCCTGTCGTCTCAGGCGTGAGAGCCAACCATTCACCAGCGCCGTCGTCCGAGAACCTGGCGACGTAGAGCGTGCCTTCGTCTAGCAGTTTCGAGGTGTCGCCACCGGGCACGTAAATGCCGTTGGAGACGAATTTGTAGAGGAATTCGCCACGCTCGTCATCGCCCATGTAAACCACCACGCGGCCGTCACGGGCAATCACCACGGCGGCGTTTTCGTGCTTGATGCGGCCGAGGGCGGTGCGCTTGATCGGGGTGGAGGAGGCGTCCGAAGGATCGATCTCGACCACGTAACCGGCGCGGCGCGGCTCGTTGGGGTTCTTGGCGACATCGAAACGCGCATCGAACTTCTCATAGGCGTAACGGGTCTCGGCGACGATGCCGTAGCGCTTGTAGTCATCCGGCAGCTTGAAGGCGGCATCAGTGGTACCGAAATAGCCGTTGAAGTTTTCCTCGCAGGTGAGGTAGGTGCCCCAGGGCGTGCGGCCGGCGCCGCAATTGTTGAAGGTCCCCAGACAGTCGACACCCTTCGGATCTGCGGCGGTCTTGACGAGGTCCGAGCCTGCGGCCGGGCCGGAAAGCTTCATCGGGGTGTTGTGGTGAATACGGCGGTTGAACGGGCTGTCGAGAACGATTTCCCAGCCTCCGGTGCCTTCCGCAACTTCCATGACGGTGACGCCCTGCATGTTCTGCAGGATCTTGACGTCGTCGGCCGTTTTCGGGTTGCCCTTTTCGGCATGCGGCAGGTTGGTTTCGGGGTTTACATATTCATGGTTGACGGCGATCAGCTGGTGATTGCCAACCATGAACAGTTCCATGCCGTCAGTATTTTCGCCGAAGACCTTGTCGGAGTTTTCAACGCTGACACCCTTGGTAGGGTCGAGGTCGGGCACGTTGGAGAACAGCGGCTGGCCCCACTTGGCGACTGGCTTCCAGCTGTAGCCTTCCGGCACGTGAATGGTGTGGTCGGTCGCGGCAGCCACCGGCTTGAAGGGGAAACGGCCGGCTGCCGCTTCCTGCGCTTCCGCCGAGGTGCTGGTCATCAGGTTGCCGAGCGTGCCCATGGCTGCTGCGGCCGAACCGAAGGCAAGCACGCCACCGAGAAAGCCGCGGCGGGAAATCGCGGTCTCGACCACGCGGTCGAAATCGGTTTCGGCCGGCGGCGGGTTTTGCAGCTCGTCCCACGCATCCCAGGAAAGCTTGCTCGTATCGATGTCGGTCATATCGTGTCTCCACCGTTGCATGTTTGGAATCATTCCAACACGGTGCGTACCGTTTCAGTGTTTCACACAAATGACGGGAACAACGACTTTAAATATGATCTTCACAGAAAAGGATTCTGTATTTTTCCCTTAATGCGGGAGAAGGATACGGGTGAGCAAAAAGCCTTCGAAGCGGCAGAAGTGGAAAGCAATGTCCGTTCCCTTGCGCCACTCGCCGCTGATGTCGGTCGTCAGCCGAAGGGATGCTGAACCGCACTCTTCATAGCCGGATAACTCCGCCGCCTCGAAAAAGAACAAACGTCTGACGGTCGGATAAAGCGCTTTGAACAGGCTTTCCTTGGCCGAAAAGATCAGCCCGGTCATGAAGGGATCGATGTCGTTTCCAAGACTGAGGCGTTCGTTTGCGGTCAGTACCTGCGGGGCAATATCGCAAGCTTCCTCCTCGCTCAGAAGCCTTTCGATATCGATGCCAATGCCGCAGAACCGCTCGGAAGAGCCGGCAAGCGCAATTGCCCGCTCGTGGCTGTGGGAAATCGCGCCGACCACGCCTTCGGGCCAGATAGGGGCGCGATCCTCTCCCATGCCGGGAAAGTCGGCGCGGCCGGTCAGACGGCGTATGGCTTCGGCAGCACATCTGCGCCCGGCTATAAATTCCGCCTTGCGTCTGGGCGCAGCGCGCAAAAGCTGCGGCGGCAAGGGAGGGACCTTGCCGCCGCGCCCTTCTTCGGCGCTGTAATGAAGGGTGACGCAATGACAATCGCATCTGTCGTCCGGCCAAGGCCAGATGGCCTGGGGTGGATCGCCGGAAACAGCTTCGCCGTGAAACGCCGGCGCGTTGGCCATATCTGTCATCCTCATCACGCGGACCGATGCTCAGGCGGCAAGCGTGGCGCCGCCATCGACCACGATCTGCTGCATCGTCACATGGCCTGCCTGATCGGAGGCAAGGAACAGCACCGTGTCGGCGATGTCGTCCGGCCGCGCGATCTTGCCCAGCGGAATGCCGAGCTTGAACTGCTCGGGAAGACCGGCGACCAGTCGCTGTTTGCCGCTGGGATCGTTCAGCATGCCGGCCAGCATCGGCGTATCGGTGGAGCCGGGTGACACCACATTGCAGCGCACGCCATAGGGCGCGAGTTCAAGTGCTGCACAATGGCTGAGGCTGACGAGTGCGGCCTTGGAAGCACAATAGGCGAGCATGCCGATGCGCGGCACAACGGCGGCGTTGGAGGCGATGTTGACGATTGCCCCGCGCCGCTGCCGCTTGAAGACGCCGCTCCATTGCCGCAGCAGGTAGAACGGCCCCGCAGCATTGACATCCATGCAGGCGTTCCAATCCTGCGGCGTCAGGCTTTCGCTGTCGCCGAGCCGGAGGATGCCGGCGGCGTTGACGAGAATGTCCAGCCCGCCCCATTCCTTCTCGATCGCCTTGCTCGCCGCCTCCACTGCCGCCGCGTCCGTGATGTCGAGCGTGATCTGGCGGAAGGTTGCATCGGTTGCATCGGCAATGAGGTCAAGGCCGATGACCTCGGCCCCTTCCTCGGTGAAACGCTCGGCGATGCGGCGGCCGATGCCCTGCGCGGCACCCGTCACCAGCACGCGCCGCCCGTTAAATCTGTTCTGCATCATCTTGTCCGTCCGCTCAGGCCGCGAGCCGCTTTTCTTCGATCAGCGCCCACCAGGCAGAAAGCGTCGGTACGCGGGCAAGCTCTTCGAAGCCCACGATGACGCCGCGTTCCTTCAGTTCGCCGGCAAGCTTCATCACCTGCAGCGAATCCAGCCCATAGAAGATCAGGTTCTCATCCGGGTCGATGTCGCTCTCGTCCTCCACCATTTGCAGGACGCGGGCCTTCAGCCATTCGCTGATATCGGTGGTCTCTCCCGCGCCGGCAAGGCTTTCAGTGTCGATCACCACGCCGCAGCGTGTTGCCACATATTGCAGCGCCATGCGGTGTTCGGCTTCGGAAAAATCGGCGACGGCATCACCCAGCATGAAGGGCTGAATATCCTTCATGAAGGCTTCAACAGCCGTCATCATGCAGCCGATATGGGCGTAGACGCCGCCGATGATGATCTGGTCGCGGCCCCACCCCTTCATGCGCTCGGCAAGGTCTGAACGCTGGAAGGCGCTGTAGCGCCATTTGGTCAGCACCACATCGTCGGGCGTCGGCGCAAGCTTGTCCACGACCTTCTGCAACTCCGGGTCGACCACGGTCAGGCCCGGTCCCCACATGTCGTTCAGAAGCGCGCGGTCGGCGGCAGGCTGGTCGTGCGGCTGGGCGGTGTATATGACCGGCACGCCGTTCTGAACCGCCCATGCCTTTACCTTTGCAAGATTGTCGATGAGGGTTGTCATCAACGTGCCGTCGGCCTCGTAGAACCGCAGGAAATAACGTTGCATGTCGTGGATGAGCAGCACGGCGCGCTTGGCGTCCGGCTGCCATTTGGTCTTGTTGGCCGGAAAGCTTGCTGCGACCGGCATCGGATAATCGGAAATGGTGGGGATCGTCATGTTGACCTCGATGGTTTGGCGCATCGGCATGGGCGACACGCAATTTTCAAATGGTTGAGGCGTGCACGCTCAATTACGCCGGGATTGGCGCTGCGAGCATGTCGCGCAGACGTTTCTTGTCGATCTTGCCGACGGCAGTAAGCGGCATGGTGTCGATGAAACGCACCCGGTCCGGCAGCTTGTAATCCGCAACACCCAGAGCAGAGAGATGCTGGCGGATGGCCGGTGCCTTGAGAGCGGGATTGCGGGAAACGACGAAGACGCAGCTTTTTTCACCGAGGAGTTCGTCCTGCATCGCCACCAGTGCGGCATGCGTCACATCCGGATGCTGCAGGATCAGGTTTTCCACCTCTTCCGATGCGACCTTCTCGCCGCCGCGATTGATCTGGTCTTTCACCCGGCCAACCACCCGCAGGTAACCTTCGGGCGTGCGCTGAACGACATCGCCGGAATAATAAAAACCCTGGTTGTCGAAGACGCGCGCGCTGTGCTCGGCGGCGCGGTAATATCCGCGAAACGTATAGGGGCCGCGCGTCGCCAGCATGCCGGCTTCGCCTTCTGGGACGTCGTTGCCGTCCTCGTCAACGATGCGGATCTCGTCATCCGGGCTGATCGGCCGCCCTTGCGTGGTGAAGACAATATGGTCGGGATCACCGGCGCGGGTATAGTTCACCAGACCTTCCGCCATGCCGAAGACCTGCTGGAGGGTGCAACCCAGCACCTGCGGCACCTGACGGGCTAAAGCTTCAGCAAAGCTTGCGCCGCCGACCTGCAGCAGCTTGAGGGATTTCAGCCGTTCGCGATGGGCGGGCGCCACCTGTAACCACAGTGCCACGGCCGGCGGCACCAGAGGCACAATGTCGACGCCATGTTTTTCGATGAGGTCAAAGCAGGCAAGCGGCTCGGGATTGGCCGCCATTACCACGGTGCCGCCAGCGTGGAACACGCCAAGCGCACCCGGCGAACTCATGGGGTAATTATGCGCCACCGGAATGGCGCAGAGGAAACGGGTCTGCGGCGTCAGCTCGCAGATTTCCGCACTGGCCCGGGCGCTGTAGTCATAGTCGTTATGCGTGCGGGGGATCAGTTTCGGTGTTCCGGTGCTGCCGCCGGAAAGCTGGAACAACGCTACCTCATCGGCTGCCGAAGGGCCGTAATGCGGCGCATTTTCGGCGGGTGATGAGAGCCATTGTTCGAGGCTGCGCTGCGGTTCCGCCTCACCAAGCAGCAGCGTCACGGCAAGCTGCGGAGAGGTAAGCTTCAGCGCCTCCAGAAACGTGTCATTGGCAAAAAGCTCGTGGGAACGCGAGCCGATCACCAGATTTGGCGTAATCTGTTCCGCATAGGAGGTCATTTCCAGCCGGCGATGGCTGAAAAGCGCATTGACGGGTGCAGCGCCGATTTTCATCAGAGCGAAAAAGACGAGATAGAACTCCGCGATATTTGGTAATTGCACCAGTGCCGTATCGCCCCTGCCGATCCCGGCGGCAGCCAGATGCCCGGCAAGATTGGAAGATTGCCGGTCGAGATCGGCATAGGTGAAGCGGCGGTCGCCGCAGATCAGCGCGGTCGCGTCCGGCCGAAGTTCCACCTGCTGGGTGAGGATGTCGCTGAGCGGTCTGTCGATCCAGTAGCCGCGGTCGCGGTATCGGCGCGCCAGATCTTCGGGCCAGCGTTCAAATTCGATTGTCATGGTGTGTCCCTGGGAAAATTAGGCAGAAAGACCGCAGGCGTTCAGCATGGTCTTGAGCTTGGTCTGCACCTCGGCCCACTCGGATTCGGGTTCCGAGGCTTCAACGATGCCGGCGCCTGCGAACAGCCGCACGGTTTGCCGTTGCACGGTGCCGCAACGGATTGTCACCACCCATTCGCCGTTACCCTCGGCATCCGTCCAGCCGACCATGCCGGTGAACAGCCCACGCTCGAAAGGCTCGACGAAGCGAATAAGCCTGCGGGCACGCTCGGTGGGGAAACCGCAAACAGCAGGTGTGGGATGCAGCAGGCACGCGAGTTGCAGCGCATTGGTCTCGGGATCAGCAAGGCGACCCTCGATGCGCGTTGAAAGATGCCAGAGAGCGGCCGTGTTGATGAGGGAGGGCTTTTCGGGAACGTCGATTTCAGTGCAGCAAGGCGTAAGCAGCGAGCGTATATCCTCGATCACGAGGCTATGCTCGTAATGGTCTTTTTCCGAAGCCGAAAGCCGGTCTGCATTGGCCTTGTCCGCCACCGGGTCAGCCATGCGTTTTGCCGAGCCCGCGAGCGGGTTCGAGATGACTTTTTCACCCTGCTTGCGGATGAGGAGTTCGGGGCTCACGCCGATCAGATCGCCGCCATCGGGCAGCGGAATGCGAAACTGGTAACCCTCGCGGTTCTGTTTGGCGAGGCTGGCCAGCAATCTTTCGACATTGACCTCGGAGGCGAAGGTCAGTTCACGCATGACGGAAAGCACCGCCTTGCGGACATCGGAATGGCGGAAATTGACGATGGCATGCTCGACGGCGCGCTTGAAACCATTTTCATCGGGCAGGCTGTTCTGGCCGACAAGCGCTGGCATGGCCGAATCAGTCGAGATCGAAGCGGTATCCTTTGGATTCCACTCATGGTTGTTGGGAATGTATAAGCAGGATGGCTCGTTGACGTCGAAGGGGATGGCGCCAATGGCGATGGGATTGTCCTGTCCGGCCCTGCGCGCCCTCTCGAAAGCGGCCTTTATCGCCTTCTGCAAAGGGCTTCCCGCGTCTTCGGCGCCATGGGCAGGAATCGTTATCCTTTCGCGAATGCCTCTGGCACGCAGTTCGCCCGAGCCAGAAGTGAACAGAAATTCTCTATCAAAATCAGTAATTTCGTCGGAATCGACGTCATTCGTCCTGAGTGCTCCCGTTTTCATGGGATGCCTCCTGTGCGAGTGGTTGACGGTGGCTTATACTTGATTATGATAATCATGTTTTGTCAATCGGTGCAAATTCACATGCTAAATTTAACCCCCATGCAGGTTGCCTACTGGGTCGGCCGAGAGGCGGACGGGATACTCGGAAAAGTTACGCCGCATCTCTATCTCGAGTTCGAAGGCAGGGGGCTGGAGGCGGAAAGACTGGCCGTCGCGGTCGAAAGGCTTTGCCGGCGTCACCCCATGCTCAACCTCAGGATTGATGCGGAAGGGCGACAGACGGCGGACCCCGCCGGCCGGCCGCTCCGCCTCGACGTGGAGGACATGGCGGCTCTCAATGATGAGGCGCTTGCGCACCGTCTTGCCGCCAAACGTGAGGCGTGGAGCCATCGCCAGATCGATCTGCGTGTTGCCCCGCCGGCGGCAGTGTCGCTCAGCCTGCTGCCCGCAGGTCGCGCCAGGCTGCATTTGGATACCGACATGCTGGCCATCGATCCCGCCAGTATGCGTATCGTGCTGGAAGATCTCGCCCGCTTTTATGAAGCCGACGCGGACGAACTCGAGCCATTGGGGGATACACCACCATCGTTTTTCAGCTGGGCGGAACGTCTTGCATCCGATCCGGAACTCAAAGCCCAGCGTGAAAGGGACCGGCTGTGGTGGCGGCAACATATTGCCGATATTCCGGAGGCACCGCCATTGCCGTTTTTGCCCGAGGACCCGTCACGCGCCGTTCACACCGATCGCCTTGCAGCAAGACTTTCTCCGGCTGAACGCAGCAGTCTGGAACGGGTGGCGCGGCGCTGCGGCGTGACCACGTCGACCCTGTTGCTTGGTGTCTTTACAGTGGTGCTTTCGCAGGCGACGAATACGGAAAAGTTCCGGCTTTCCGTGCCGGCTTTCTGGCGCGCGCCGCGGGTGGAAGGGGTCGATGGCATCGTCGGCGAATTCTCCAATGTGCTCATTCTTGGCGTTGATATCCGGCCTGAGGAGAGCCTTGAGCGACTGCTTGGACGGCTGTTCGGAGAGATGAACGGGCTTTTGGCGCACCAGTCCTATCCCGGGGTCAGCGTCATGCGCGACCTTTCCCGCCTGCGCGGCGGTTTGCAGACCTCACCGGTTGTCTTTACCGCGGGTGTCGATTTGCCCGGGGGCGAGTTGTTTTCGGAAAATGTGGGGCGCGTGTTCGGCCCGATGATCCACACCGTCTCGCAGGGGCCTGGAGTTGCGCTGGATGCGCAGGTCGCAGCGCTCGATGGCGGGCTTTTGATCAACTGGGATGTGCGGCTCGATGCACTGCCGGAAAGCTGGCTGCGAGCCCTGTTCGACGCCTATACCGCCCTTCTTCGCCACCTCGCCGCCAGCCCCGATCTCGTTTCCGAGACCGTGGAGCGATTTGGCTTGCAAGCGCCTGAAGCGACAGCGCAGACAAAAGGAAAATCCATGGAACGGCCACTCTCAGCCTTGCAAAAGGCCTATCTGCTCGGTCGCGGTACCCATCTGCCGCTGAGCGGCGTGGCGATGCAGGAGTTCCGCGAATATCGCGGCAATATCGATCCGGCATTGCTTCGCTCGCGCCTTACCGCAATGGTCGAGCGGCATGAAAGCCTGCGCACCCACATCGATGAGCGGCGTCTGGTGCAGGTGATCTCGGATGAGCCGAAGCTAAACCTTGATATTGTTGATCTTTCGCACCTGTCCGCTTCCGAAGCCGAACAGCGGATCGGCACCGTGCGGCAGGCTTTCTCCCATGCCCATTTCGATCTTGCCGCCTCTCCCTGGCAGGTCACGGTGTTTCGTCTGCCGGAAATTGCGGTGGGGGACAGCGTGGCGGTCTTCCTGCGCTTCGACGCCCTCATTCTCGACGGACGGGGAATAGCCAGCCTTGCGGCGGAACTCTTCGATGATGTCGTGCCGCCCGCATCAGCCGTCGCAGCCACCGTCGCGCAGCAAGATGTAGCAGCGGCCCGTGCCGAGGATGCCGCATACTGGGCTGAGAAACTTGAGGGTGCGGAAGTGCCCTCGCAACTGCCGTGGAAAGCCCCGCTCGAAACCATTGCCGTTTCGCGTTACAGCCGCCAGAGCCTGACCGTGGAAAAACAACGCTTTACCGCCTTTTCACGGATCGGCGCAAAAGAGCGGCTGTTCAAGAATTCTGCGCTGACGGCGGTAATCCTCGATGTGCTGTCGCTTTGGCTGAACGAAGGTGCCCTCGTCGTCGGCATTCCCGTCGCCCCGCAGGTGGAAGGCACCTTTGCCAATCGCTCGAGCTTCATCGCGGTCAAATGGGATGCGGCCAAGGGCGATTTTGTGGAGCGTGCCGCAGCTTTGCAAACCGATGTGCTTGAGGGCCTCAATCATCTGGCTTTTTCGGGGATCGATCTCAATCGCATCCTTCTCAACGCCAATCCCGGCGGGCTCGCCCTGCCTGTCGTCATCACCAACGGCCTCTCATGGCCGACGCTTTCGCAAGCTTCCACGCTTCGTTGGACGGACGGGCTGACCCAGACACCACAGGTGGCGCTGGATTTCCGGTTTTCGCAAAACCCGGATGGCGATCTCGTCCTCGATATCGATTATGCGGAGCAGGCGATCGATGCCGGAATGGTGGCTGGCATTCTCGGCGCCATAGAGCGTGCGATTACCGCGATCACCGCCAGCGGGACGTTTTCGATGAATTTCCGCGAGATCGTCGACCTGTCTCACTATCGGCTGAATGGCGACGAGCGGAACTTCGTCTGCCCGCCATTCCTGGAACGGATCGCCTCGCATCTTTTCGAAGGAGACGGATCGCGCACGGCCCTGATCAACGGCGAACGGCGCATCTCCTATCACGAACTTGGCGACGCGGTGGCGCGGGCGATGGCGGGCCTTAAGACGCGCGGCATTGGCCGGGGCGATGTCGTAGCGGTGTGCCTGCCGCGCAGCCCGGAGCACACGGCCGTCACGCTGGCCGCTGCACTTATCGGCGCCATTTGGGTGCCGATCGATGCGAGCTCGCCGGAAGATCGCCTGCACTATCTGCTGACCAATTGCCGCCCGGCCATGATCGTCGCCCGTTCCGTTCCGCAAGGATTCGACGCTGTCGGTCCCGAGGAGCTTCTCGCAGCGCCAGCCGCCTCCGGCGTGCCCGTTAACCCGGCGGAACTGGCGGTACTTTCAGCAAGCGAAGCACCCGCTTATTACCTCTACACTTCCGGCACGACAGGCAAACCGAAATGCGTCGTGCTCTCTAACAGGGCCACGGCCAATGTCATCGACAGTACGCTTTCGGAATGGACGGTGACGGAGAATGACGTCTTTATCTCCGTTACGCCCTTGCACCACGACATGTCGGTCTTCGATGTATTCGGCGCGCTTGCCGCCGGTGCGACGCTGGTGCTGCCGGAACCCGGCGAGGAAAAGGATGCGGTCCGCTGGAACGAGTTGGTGGCCGAACACGGCGTTACGCTGTGGTGCTCGGTGCCGGCGATCCTTGAGATGCTCCTGTCCTGCCGTCGTGGCGACCAGCTCGGCTCGCTCCGGCTCGTTGCGCAGGGCGGTGATTACATCAAGCCCGTGGTCATCGAGGAGTTGCGCCGGCTGAAACCCGAGCTTCGGCTGATATCGCTGGGCGGGCCGACGGAAACGACCATCTGGAGCATCTGGCACGAGATCGTGGCAGCCGATACCACGGCGATACCCTATGGACACCCTCTACCCAGCAATCGATATTTCATCCTCAACGATCAGGGCGGCCATTGCCCGGCGGGCGTTGTCGGACGCATCCACACAGTGGGCGTGAATGTGGCGATCGGCTATCTTGAAGATGGTGCCATTACCCAGACGGATTTCGTCACGGTCAGCGATCCCGGTGGACATGCGGTGCGCGCCTTCCGCACCGGAGACCGGGGCCGTTACCGGCCGGATGGCAAGATCATGTTCGCCAGCCGCGTCAACGGTTACGTCAAGGTGCGCGGGGTGCGGGTCTCGCTGCCGGATGTGGAAAATGAACTTATCCGCCACCCCTCCATCCAGCGTGTACTGGTGGTGGATTACGGTGCCGAGCAAAAGGGGGAGGCTGCTATCGGCGTGCTTTATGTTCCGATGCCTGGCATTGAGCTTTCCGCCGCCGATATGCGCAATTTCGCCCGCAGGCATCTGCCGGAATCGCATGTGCCCGGCCGCTTTCTCAATGTGGCCGATCTGCCGCTATCGGCCAATGGCAAGCCGGATCGCCGCCGCGCCCGCGAATTGCTGACGGCAGCGGAACCGGCAAAGGCACCTGCGGCTGTAACAATCAAAGTCGCCGATCAGGGTGATCGCCGCGTGCTGGATATCTATCTCGGCGTGCTGGGCAAAAACCCGGAAAATGTGGACACGAGCAGCGATTTGCTGGCGCTTGGCCTTTTGCCTTCGCATCTGAAAACCGTCTCGGCCGAAATTCGCAGCGCCTTCGGCGTGGAGCTTTCGCCGCAGCAACTCCTGCGTTGCCGAAACGCCAAACAGGTCAGTTCGCTTTTACCCGCCTCGGCGGCATGAACCGCATCATTGCGGCCAGAAAATCACAGGAATAATCCAAGGAAAAACAGATGGCGCATATCGATCCTGCCAGTGGCTGGCTTCCCCTGACCCAGCCGCAACTCGATTTCTGGGAGGAGTTTTCCTTCCATCCCGACGAACCGGTCTCTACCGTCGCCCATTACATCGAGCTTTCCGGTGCCGTGAACGAAGGCGCTCTGCTTGAGGCAATCAGGCGCACCGTGCGCGAATCGGAAGTTCTGTCGATCCGTTTTCGCGTCGGTGAGGATGGCGAGACGCCGCAGCAATGCTGCGATCCGCTCCACGCTCCGATGGTCGAGCTTGTCGATCTCCGTGCCCATCCGGCGCCTTTCGAGGAAGCGCTGGGGCGCATGAACGCGGATGTCGAGGCAGGGCTTGATCTTCGAACCGACAAGCTCTCCGCCCAGGTGCTTTACCGCATCGCCGACGATCGCTACCTCTGGTATATCCGTGCCCATCATATCGTCGTCGACGGTTATGGTTTGACGCTGGTGGAGCAGCGCTGCGGGCAGCTTTACGGGCACTATTGCGGCAAGGGCGAGGCGGGTCCGGATTTCCATCCTTTCCCCAGTTTTCTTGCCGAAGAGGACGCTTACCGGCAAAGCCGCCGTTTCGAAAAGGACCGCGAGTTCTGGACGGCCTATCTCGCGCCGCCGGTGGATCTGCCCGTGCTGGACAAGGATTGCGAGGATTACGGTGGCGGCGGCCTGCATGCCGATGCGGGATTGCCGGAAGGTTTCAGCACAAGACTGCAACAGATATCCGGCGCACTGGAGATAGGCTGGCCGGACCTGCTGGTGCTGCTTTCAGGCCTTTATCTTCACCGCGTATTGCCGCGCCCGGATCGCGATGTGCTGACGCTGTGGCTGCCCTTCATGAGCCGCTGGGGCAGCGTCGGCGCGCATATGCCCGCCATGCTCGTCAATATCCTGCCTTTCCATCTGACAATAGAACCGCAGGAGAGCCTTGGTAGCTTCCTTGCGCGCAATGCCGCCAATCTGCGCCGGCAGCGCCTGCATGGCCGCTACCGCATCGAACAGATCGCCGCCGATCGCAACATATCAAAGGGCCGGCGGTTTTTCTTCTCACCGCTTATCAACGTCCTGCCCTTCAGCGCGCCGGTATTTGCAGGGCTTGCCGTTATCAGGCACATTCTCGCCAATGGTCCGGGCGACGGGTTCAACCTGACCTTCCGTGGCGAGGATGACGGCAGTGATCTGAACCTGCATATCGACGCGGATTCCGCACTGACCGAAGCCGACGATTTCGCGCGTTACCGCGAGGAGATGCCGCTGTTTCTGGATGCCATGCTGCGCGACGAGGCGCTGGCGGCTCCGGCCGAAGAGGTTTCCGCGGCCTTCCGTCTGGCGGTTTGAGAAGCCGGGTGCTCTGCAAGAAGGGGACGGAAATCTCTCTGCCGTCACTCTGCATTTGGTCGGGAGTGACTGGGTGCGGATGTGATAAACCCGGCTCCGTTATGCAAAACCCTGCCTGATGGGGTGACATGCTGTCCTCCCACCCAACGTCATCCTTGGGCTTGTCCCAAGGATCCAGTGGGGACAGGCCCGAGCATGACGGAAGAGAGCTTTCCGGACATTTGTTAAAAAGCAAAACCCGGCGCCGCCATGCGGAGCCGGGTTTATTGCGAAGCCTGGCCAGCACTCAGGCTAGCGTGGTCAGCACACGGCCCGAAGCGCCTGCTTCGGCGAAACGGCTGAAGACGCCGCTGGTGGTCGTGCGCAGCCGGTCGACATCCTCGGGGCCGTAGCGGTCGGAGCGGTAGCTCATCAACACGCGGATGGAGCGTTCGCCGCCAATCGTTTCTTCCATTACCTCGAATTGCAGCCCCAGCATGGATTCGTGCTTGTCGGGATCGATCTGCCGGAACTCGACGGTTTTGCCGTCCGGCCCTGAAAGCGTGCCGTTCAGCTTGTTCTTGGCGTGGATCTGGATGAATACCTCGAACAGATGGTCGCGGCCGGGCGTCATGCCGAGCGCCTCTTCGACGAGATCGATTGGAATTTCGCTGTGTTCCAGAGAGCCATTGACCGTGTTCTTCACCGAGGAAATCAGTTCGCCGACCGTCATCTCCTCGCGGAAACGCACACGATGGGCAACGACCGTGGTGAAATAGCCGATCGTATCGAAATAGCCGCTGTCGGTGCGCCCGGACGCCGATGTGCCGACCACGAGATCGCTCAGCCCGCCCAGATGGCGCAGCGACGCGGCGATGGCGGCATAAACGACGTTGAACAGGGAGGCGCTGTTCTGCTTGGCGATGGCGTAAAGTCCGTCGCTGACGTGTTTTTCCAGCTTGAACTCGATCCAGCCGCCCGCCGGCGCCTCGTCGTGTGCAGCATCTGTCGGCGTGCTGTTCTGTCCGGTAAGGACCAGGCCTTTCGGTGCGTCCCGCAGCATATCGGTCCAGTAGGCAAGGTGGTCGCCGTTGACGCCGGATGCCACCTGTTTTCTGGCGAATTCATGGAAGGGTGCGGGCTTGCTCGCAAAGACAGGGGCCTTGCCCGTGGCTCTTGCCCTATAGGCTTCGGTCAGCTCGTCCATCATCAGGTTCACCGACCATTCGTCCAGCACAATATGGTGGAAGAGGAAAGAGAGCACCTGGCCGCCGGTTTGGGGATTGCGCAGGAAACGCAGCCGCATCGGCAATTCGCGGGCAAGGTCGAACCGCCAGGACGCTTCCGTATGCCGGTCCACGCCTTCGCTTTCCTCACTCGTCCAGAACCACTTATAGCCGGGCAGGTCGTGCATCGGCACGATCTTTTGCAGAACCGTCCCATCTTCGACGTAAAAATGGGTTCGCAGGCCGGGATGACGCTCGATAATATCGAGGAATGCACATTCGAAAGCGCTCTCATCCACCGGATCGAGGAAATCGAGCGCGAAGGGGATGTTGAAAATCTCGCCGAAACCGAAGGCGGCATAGGCTTTCCAGAGCGACATCTGCGCAAGAGAAAGCGGTGCCGTCAGCGAGCCGGTCGCGGTTGCTTCCGCCTGTGCAGGGGCGGCGGTTTCGAGACGCGTCGCCTGTTTTGCGAGCGATGCGGCGGTGGGATAGCTGAACAGGTCGTTGAAACGCAGCTCGATGCCGTGATTGCTCAAAAGGCGTCCGATGATGCGGGTCGCGATCAGCGAATGGCCGCCAAAATCGAAGAAATCGTCATCCGGTCCCATGTCTGTCGACGCAAGCGCTTCGCGGAATTCGGCAAGAATTGCCGCGGCAGTCTCGTCGTCGCTGGAGCGGGAGGCGGCGGGCAGGGATGCTGCAGCCTCCGGCCCTGCGGACGAGGTTTGATGCGTAATGCCGGAAAAATCCGCACCGCCTTCGAGATGGGCGATGAAACGCTCCAGCAGAAATGCCGTCGCATGCGGCGAGGCCTCCTTGCCGCCGGTCAGTTCCAGACGGATGTGGCCATCAACCGTGCTGCCAGCAGCGAGCGTCAGGCCAAGGCCGGACTGGAGAGAGGGGAGTGGCAGGCGCTCGAACCGGAGCCGCTCGACGGATGAGGTTTCAGCCGATGTTGGCAGGGTCTGAAGCGTGAAGGTGGCAACCTCGTCGTTGTGTTCGCCATGTCGGGCCAACCCAGCCAGCACGGCTTTTTCGGCCTCCTGCGGCGACTGGCTACGTGAGATCGAGACGCGGGCGACCGCATCTGCCGGAAGCGGCAGGCCGGCCTCGTTCCCGGGTTGCAGGGGCAGGCGCAGGGTAACAGTGTCGAGATCGCCATTGGTCGCCAGAAAAAGCGCGAAACGGGCACCGGTGCGTGCCAGAAGCGCGTCCGGTGCGGCCGAGCCGTTTGGGTCGAGAAGGGCAGCCGGAAGATCGACGCCGTGGCAGTGGCTCGCCGGCTTGGTCCCGTTATTTCGGAGAGAGACGACGGGCGTGCCGGAGGCCGGTCCTTGCAGCCAGGGGAGCGGAACTGGATTGACGATGGCGTTTTCGGTGATGCGTGGCGAAAGCGGCTTTGGTGCCTCGCCAGCATAGGCTGCGGCAATAGCGCCCAGCAAAATCTGCGGTGAGAGGGATTCACCAAGCAGGCCATGCACCAGAAGCGCCAGCAGTACCTCTCCTTCGCTCAAGAGCACGATGGCCTGAAACGGCGGATCGATTTCCGCGTCGAACGGGCTTGCCTGAAGGTCGTGCAGAAGGGCCACCGCTTCGTCTTTCGATGCCGTCTGAAACAGTTGCACGAGAGATGCCGAAGGGGCCTCTACGCTCTTGGCAAGGGTGCCGTCTTCTCCAAAGGAAAACCGCACGCGCAGTTCGGGCCATGCCTCGCAAACCGTCTCCAGTGCCGATGTCAGGCGCAGAAGGTCGCTCTCGCCGCCGATGCGGTAGGTGAGAATATGCCGGAAGACCTGATCGGGGTCCTGAAACTGCTGGAACCAGACCCGCTCCTCATATTGGCTTGGCTGCGATCCGCTCCGTGGGGCTTCGTCCGCATTGTCGAAGGTTTGTTCGATGCGGCGCGCAAGCATGCGCGAATTATCTGCTGCCATGGTCCTCTCCTTGGAAGTATAATGTTGAGGTAGGTCGCGCTTGGCGGGGAAAGTCCCCTCTTGCGGGGAT
Source organism: Agrobacterium tumefaciens (assembly GCF_009649785.1). GTDB lineage: Bacteria > Pseudomonadota > Alphaproteobacteria > Rhizobiales > Rhizobiaceae > Agrobacterium > Agrobacterium tumefaciens. The sequence continues at coordinate 182,028 of NZ_WJOK01000003.1, forward strand.
CAGCAGCCCGCGCGCGACTGCTCGATCAGCGCCTGCCAGGCGGTAAGCGTGGGCTGACGGGCGAGATCGTCATAGTGAAGTCGCGTGCCGGCGAGCTGCGAAAGCGGCGGGATCAGGCGCATGAGAGCGAGGGAGTGAAGTCCGCAGCCGAACAGGTTGGCGTTCGGGCCGATATGCCCCACCTCATCGTCCAGAACCTTGGCGAGATGGGCTTTGAGTTCCGTCGTCATCATGTCCGCCTCCAGCTTGCCAGCCGCCGCGATTGCCGGTTCATTCATCGAAATGATCGTGAACGCCGCTTGCTCCGCGCCGCCAGTAGCCGGAAGCGCGCGTCCATTTGGGGTTCGCGCCGTACTCGCCGATCAGGATTGCGCGCAGGTCTTTCGCCGCTTTCGATTCGCAGGCGACCCAGCTGAAGAAATCGCCCTCAGGCAGTTCAAGCGTACGCAGCGCCTCCGTCAGGGCGTCGTGATCGGCGCCGCCCGCGGCCTCCTGCGTTACCCAGATGATCGACGCGTCAGCTTTCGTGGCGAGGTCCAGGCGATCAGCCTCCGTCTCAACTTCGATCAGGGCGACGACGCGGGTGCCCTTGGGCATTTCTTCCAGTCGCCGTGCAAGGGCGGGAAGGCCGGTATCGTCGGCAATCAGCAGATGCCAGTCGAAGGTGAAGGGAATGGTGAACGAGCCGCGCGGGCCTGCAATCCATGCCTTGTCACCCACCCTGGCGGATTTTGCCCAGTTGCTGGCGGGGCCATCATGGTGCGTGGCGAAATCGATGGCGAGTTCACCCTTCTCGGCATCGAAGCTGCGCGGCGTGTAATCGCGTGCGAGCGGGCGCGGCGCGCCTTCGGGAAATTCGAGGCCGTTCGGGCCGATCACCGGCAGGTTAGGTTCGGTTTCGCCGGGAAGCGGGAAGAACATCTTGACGTGGTCGTCAAAACCGAGACTGGCAAAGCCTTCAAGCTCAGGCCCGGTCAATACGATGCGCACCATGGACCGGCTGAGTTTTTCCACCCGGGCCACGTCAAGGCAGCGTAGCTTGACGGCGTAACGATGGCGTTTGGGGGTCCGGTCCTGAACGCCGGTTTCAATGCTTTGTGCAATGCTCATGTTGCTGTCTTCCCTGGGATATCGCCGATGGGGATCGGCAGTTTCGCTGTCCCGGATCGGCATGCCGGACAATCGCGCACCGGAGTTTTCCGGCGGGAGATCCGACGTCGTTGTGTCAAGATGCGCGAACCATAACAGGCGGTTCCGGCGGTCGCAATATAAGTTTCTTCAAAAACTCAAGTTTATGTCCGGCGCATGGTTTGCGCCGGAATTGCGCTTGTCGAAAAGGCGTTTAACGGCGGCCTGCCCAGCTTTCCACCGCGTCCAGCGTGTGCAGCGCGCTTGGGATGGACGGCGTCGTGACCCGGCTGGAATCGAGAAAGATGATCCGGCCGTCACGCGCCGGTTTGACGAAGCGTTCCCAGCCGGGAATGATTTTTTCGAGTGCGGCGCGCGTTCCGGCTTCGCCTCGGGCGGGGCTGTTATAGCTGTTCATCACCACCAGCAGATCAGGGTTGAGCTTGCCAAAAGCCTCGGCACTGAGCGGCATCGTCAGGGTGGAACCCAGCCCACCCGACGAGGTGGCGTTGTCGATTTTCAGCCGTGCGTAACCCAGATCCTCGAGCGCCTGCACCGCACCGGACATATCGCCGACCGCGTTGATCTGGTCGGTCAGCAGAATTGCGAGATAGGTCTTGCCTTTTGCGTCTTCGCCGAGTGCTTTTTTGACGGTGGCGAGTTTCTCGTCATAGGTCTTCCGGCGCTCGGCAAAAGCGTCACTTCTGCCAACGAGACCCGAAAGATTCTCTTCGACGCTGAAGCCATAGGTGTGGCCAGTGCTTACCTTCTGCAGATAGACGGGCGCGACGGTGGAAAGCTGCTCGGCCTTGCCGCTGTCCATTTCCGTGGCGACGATCAGGTCAGGTTGCAGCGCTCTCAGCTTTTCCAGATCGATCTGACCCACCGCGCCGAAACCTTTCGGTTTCGTGCGGCCTTCACCGAGAACGGTGTCGATGAAATCAACGGCAGTGGCGAATTTGCCGTCGCTGTTGCGGCCATAGGCGCCTACCACGTTGGCGCCAAGATCCATCAGCGGCACGCCCAGCAGCGGTTCGTGCATGACGACAATGCGCTGCGGCTGCTCGGGGATGGAGACCGTGCGGCCGGCGGCATCGGTGACGGTTCGCTCTGCGGCAAGGCTGCTTCCGGCGGTCAGAAGTGCTGCTACGAGGATGGCAAATCGCATGGCATACCCTTTGTTCAATTTCTTCAGTGGCGGTTAGTTCTGCGCAGCGCCTGCAGGCGCAGCGTGAGGATGAAAAGCGGCACGCCGATCAGCGTCAGCGCAAGGCCTATCGGCATCGGCGTATCGGCCACCAGCCCACGCGAAAGCGTATCGGCGGTCACCACCAGAATGCCGCCCGTCAGCCCCGACAGGAAAAGCCTGGCGCGACCGACGGCGGGCGACAGGAAGGTGGCGAGATGCGGGGCGATGACGCCGAGAAAGGTCAAGGGGCCGACAGCGGTGACGGAAGCGGAGCTGAGGATGACCGCAAAAACGATGACGAGCGGGCGCGAACGTTTGACCGTTTCGCCGAGCGCCATGGCCATCTCGTTACCGAGATCAAATACTGCAAGCGCCCGGCCGATGAGGAAAATGCCCACAAGGCTGACCGCGAAAAGAGGCGCGAACACGAGGATGATCGGCCAGCTCGCCTGAAACAGCGAACCCGCCATCCAGTCTGCAAGCGACAGCGATGTTTCCGTTGGTGTGTAGAGCAAAAGCACTGATGAGACTGATGAAAGGGCGGATTCGATTGCGATGCCCATCAGCAGGATGGCGAGCCCGCTGGAACGTTCGCGCCCCACGAGCGCGATGAGCAGGAAAGCTACCGCAAGGCCGCCGCCGACGGCCGCAAGCGCCACCATGGTCTTGGGCGCCGCCGGCACCAGCACCAGAAGCAGCATTATGGTGGTCATTGATCCCTGGCTCAGACCGAACAGGCCGGGATCGGCAAGCGGATTGCGGGCGACCGATTGCAGCATGGCCCCGGCCAGCGCAACGCTCCATCCGGCCATGAAACCAAGCAGGATGCGCGGCAGCCGTACCGTCCACAGCGCATAGGCCTGATCGTCGCTCAAATGCCCGCCGGCAACGCCGTGCAGAAGGTCAATGAGACCGGTCTGTGTATTTCCGAGACTAATGGAAATGGCGGCCAGCACCAACGCCAGCAGGATCAGTGCAAGGCCGGCCTTTAGGTTGCCGATGCCGATCTGCATCCCGCTCGGCAGCCGCAGGACCGCTTTGCCATCGGTGGCCAATTGCCTTTTCATGACAGCCCTCTTCATGACAGTTTATTGGCCGAAGGTGAAAGATAGAAGCGCTTGACTATGACGATGAAGACGAGGCCGCCGAGCAGGTCCATGAACAGTCCGGTATTGACCACATACGGCCTGAACAGGGTTTGCGCGCCCAGATCGGCCAGCACGCACAGAATCGCCCCGACAAGGGCTGAAGCGGGCAAAGCGAGCGTGAAATTCACCCCGACCAGCGGCCGGACCATATGCGGAACGATGAGGCCGACGAAGCCGATGGGACCGCAGATGGCCACGGCCGAGCCGGACGCCAGCATTGTGGCGAAAAGTGCGATCCGGGAAACGCGCGTGACGTTGACGCCGGCGGAAGCGGCTTTTTCCGCACCCAGCAGTACCAGCGTCAGCGGGCGGGCAACCGACCAGAGCATCACCATCGCAATGGCGCCAATCCACCAGAAATCGGTGAGGCGCTCGGCATAGACGTGGTTGATATTGCCGCCGACCCAGCTCAGGAATTCGGCGCGACGTGTGGGGTTTGACAAAAGGAGGGCATTGGTGATGCCGATCAGCAGCATGGAGACAAGCGCACCGGACAGGATGAGCGACAGGCCGCGCGGATCGTTTGACCGCCCGGCCAGCCGGGCAACGAGGAAGCAGGCGCCAAAGCCGAAGCCGGCGCCGATAAGCGCGATGAGCCCCTGTATTTCGGGAGAGAAATCGAACACCAGCGCACCGGCGACCACAAAAAGCGTCGCACCGGCATTCAGGCCCAGGGTGGAGGGCGAGGCGAGAGGATTGCGGGCAAGCCCCTGCAGCACGCAGCCACTGACGGCCGTGGTGGCGCCGACATAGATCGCAATCAGTGAGCGCGGGATTTGCTGATAGAGGAGAACCGACTGTTCATAGGTTTCGGCCTCGCCGTGCACGAGCGTCGTCGCGATTTCGGCAAGTGGCAGGTCGCCAGTCATCAGCACGAAGTTGGTGACGAGAACAACGGCCAGCAAGATCGCGGCGGCAAAGATCAGCATTATTTTAGATGTCATGCCGGAATGGCCTGTTCCTGCCGCTCCAGCCGCGGCACGCAGATGAGCCGCCCCTGCCGGGAAAATATGTCGGCCTCGAGATCAAAGACGTCGGCCACATTGGCTGATGTGACGGTATTCGCAACAGGCCCGGAGGCGAGAACCCGTCCGGCTTTCAGCATGATGACGTCGTCGGCGAAGGTTGAGGCGAGGTTGAGATCATGCAGCACGACGATAACAGTTTTGCCGTGCCTGTCCGTCAGTTCGCGCACGAGGCTGAGGACGGCATATTGATATTTCATGTCGAGATGGTTGACCGGCTCGTCCATCAGGATCACCTCCGTGTCCTGAGCGAGCACCATGGCGATGAAGGCGCGCTGGCGCTGGCCGCCGGACAGCGTGTTGACCTGCGCCCTGGCCTTGTCTTCCAGCCCGACGGTCTTCAGCGCTTCGGCAAAAAGCGCCCGGTCGCGTTCGGAGGGACCGCCGCCAAGCCCGTAACGTGCATAACCCGCAAGCTCGATCAATTCGCCAAGCGTCATATAGTCAGGGCAATGGCATTCCTGCGGCAGATAGGAGATGCGGCGGGCGAGTTCGCGGCGTCCGATCGCGCCGATCAGGCGGTCACCGAGGCTTATCCTGCCTGATGATAAAGGCACGAAGCCCATGATGGTCTTCAACAGCGTCGACTTGCCACAGCCGTTGGGTCCGACCAGCGCTGTGACGCGGCCGGTTTGAAAGCGGGCAGACAGGCCCTGCAATACGGCGATGTGTCCGTAACTCGCATGAAGGTCCGTGGCATCAAGCACCGGATTACAACTCCTGTTATTCATAGGGCCATGCGTCGACTCGACGCACGTCCTACCTAAGCTGTTGAATTCACATATCGAACTTGCGGAAATCGGGTTCTGTACCGGCAAGCGCGACAGGCTGGTCTTGAAGCGACACTAAACTATAGTAAAATTCTCCACAAATCGAAATTTGCCGATTCACATCGCGGATTTCGTGATGATTTTTTCATTCGAGGTGTTTCATGTCAGTCGCGCTCAAGCTTCACGTCGGCATGTCGCTGGCGCCAACCTGGCTCAGCGGCGAGGCATGGCGGCGTCAAGACAGCGGTATAGACGGGGTTTTCTCCAGCGATTATTTCGTCGATCTTGCAAAGCGCGCCGAGGCTGCGCATGTGGATTTTGTCTTCCGGCCCGACACGCTGTTTCTGCGCACTGAGGGGCTGGAGACCGGCGGCGGATTTGCGAGCATGGACCCGAACATGCTTCTGGCCGCCATCGCACGGGAGACCAGCCATGTCGGCCTGTTATCCACGGTTTCAACGACATTCCTGCCGCCTTATGTGATTGCCCGCCAACTGCAATCGCTGAACTGGCTGAGCAATGGCCGGGCGGGATGGAACATCGTCACGGCGCTGGACGGCCACGAAAATTTCGGCCTGAAAGAAATGCCATCGCCACAGGAGCGTTATGAACGCGCCGCCGAGTTCACGCAGGTAGTACAGCAGCTCTGGGCGAGCTTTCCCAACGAGGCGCTGAAGCTGGACAAAGAGAGCGGGCGTTTTGCAGATCCGTCGCTGGTCCAGCCAATCGCGCATGAAGGAAAGCACTTCAGCGTCAAAGGCCCGCTCAACCTGCCGGCCCATTCCAGCCGTATTCCACTGGTGCAGGCTGGAGCTTCCCCCGAAGGCCGCGATTTCGCAGCCTCCGTTGCGGATGCGGTCTTCGCCTCGACGCCGGATATGCAGGCGGCAATCGAGCTTCGGGCGGATTTACGGCAAAGAGCGGAGCGGCATGGGCGCTCACCGGATGTGGTGAAGCTGATGCCGGGTCTCAGTCTTTATCTGGCGGACACCAAGAAGGAGGCGCTGGAGCTATTTGCGGAGACCCACGCAAGGGCCAACCATGGCCGCATATTTGCATCCATTCAAAATCTGACGGGTCTTGACCTTTCCGACTGGTCGCTCACGCGGATCGTCACCCCTTCTGACTTGCCGCCGCCGCCCGAGACACCGAGAAGCCGCACCCATGCCAATCTGCTCCGCCGGTTGATCGAACGGGAAACGCTGAGCGTTGCCGAATTGTTGCGGCGACCGGAAGTGATGGGGTCGGGCCATTGGCAGATCATCGGCACGGTTGAGGATGCTTTTGAAAGCATCCGCGAATGGGTGGCGGCCGGCGCGATAGACGGCTTTGTCGCGGTGCCCGGCGGTTCGGTCGCGTCGATGCGGCTGGTGCTGGAGCGGCTGCTTCCGAGGCTCGGCGATGCCGGGCTGTTCCGCACCGCCTATTCCGGCAGCACCTTCGCCGACCACCTGGCCGGATAGGTTTACGAGCCGCCGGATTCTGCCGTCGCCTTTCCGGCCGCTTCAAGAAGCTGCGGAAAGTGCCGCTCGGTCTCGGCGGTCGCGAGGAAAGAAACGGTGGTGACGACGCAACAGATTTCGCCCTGTGCGTCGAAAACCGGGGCGGCCTTGCCGGTCAGGGCGGAGAACAGGTGTTCGTTGAGTTCCGCCCCGCCTGTCTCACGAATGGCGTGCAGGACTTTAGCGTCTGGGCGGGACCCGCGAAAGGCGGGCGGCTGCAGCTTGCGCACCGGCGCTGTCCTATCCGGTGGCAGATAAGCCTGAAAAAGCAGCCCGCAGGCGCTGTTATCCAGCGGTAGAACATCCCCCAGCGCCACGGTGCTGATGGAGAAGCTGGCACTCCTGTGCCACTGCACCACGGTCGGGCCGCGATCGGTCCAGATCGCCACGCCGCAACTGGCGCCGATCTGCGAGGCCAGTGCTTTCATCTGTCGACCGGCGGTTTCGACCGGATTGATTCGTCTGAGCGCGCTGACGCCTATCGAGAGCGCGGTTGGGCCGAGGTCGTAGCTGCCGGTTGCAGGGTCCTGTGCCACCAGTCCTTCCCGCACGAGGCTTTGCAGGTAACGATGAGCTGTGGAACGGCCTGTGCCGGCGCGTTTGGCGAGTTCGCCCAGTGCAAGCGCCCCGTCCGATTTTGCCAGAAGGTCGAGAAAACGGGCAGCAATAGAGACCGACTGAATGAGGGCAGAGCGCTTCTCTCCGTCGTTTTCAGGCAGATTGTCCGGCTCGTCATCCATGGCGTCCAAGTCGCTCCCCGATTTATGTCGTGAACATGCCTAGCGCATCCGACCGGAAATCGGAATCGATTTCTGAGTTATTTCAACGCCTTCCCCTTGAGGCGGGGAGTTACATGACAACGGCCAGTCGATAAACTTTGTTGTAAATATGGCACATCCCGTTACGGAACCCTATCCGTCCACAATACGGAACGCATTCTCTATTGCGAAACGGATAACGCTTCCGTTACTTGAATATGACTTTGATACTCATGTTTATTAGGGGTGTGTTATGGGGTTTCGTTCTAGCGGCCGTTTGATGGGCGGGGTCAGCGTTTTGACGCTGGCCGCCCTGTTTGTGACGCCGATTTTCGCCCAGGAGCAACAGGTCGAGGCCTCGGGAACGACCGTTCTCAAGCCGATTGTGGTGACCGGCGAAAAAGTCGCGCGCGACATGAAGAACACGGCGTCTTCCGTCTCGGTCAAATCCAGCGATGAACTGAAAAAGGAAAAGACCGGCGATCCAACCGTCTCAGACGCGATCAAGGACATTCCAAACGTTGTTTATACCGACAATGTCAGCGCCCCGATCATTCGCGGTCTCGACACGCAGGGACCGAACACCGGAGCAACGGCGTTCTTCGCCGGCACCGTGCCGCGCGCCACGATCAATGTCGATGGTCACTATCTCGGTTATAACGAGTTCATCTATGGCGCGACGTCCATCTGGGATGTCGAAAGCATCGAGGTCTTCCGTGGGCCGCAGACCACATCGCAGGGCGCTAACGCCATTGCCGGCGCCATTCTCGTCAATACCAAGGACCCGACGTTTACGCCGGAAGCAAGCTATCAGGCCGAAATCGGGAATTATCACCAGAAGCGGGCGTCCTTTGCGGTCTCAGGCCCGTTGATCGAAGACGAGCTGGCGGCGCGTCTGGCAATCGATTATTCGGGTCGCGATACCTTTATCGATTACATCAATTCCGGTTTTGCCCACGCAGGCACCAACCAGGATTTCAAGGAATTCAACGCGCGTTTCAAGCTTCTGTGGGAACCGCCGGAAATTCCGGGCCTGACGACCAAGCTGACTTATTCCTATAACGCCGCCAACCGGCCGAGTCAGGAAGCGGCGTCGCGTCCTTTCGAGGATCTCAACCACGTCACCACCACCATGCCGAGCTGGAGCCAGAATACCCACACCGGTATTCTCGACATCAATTACGACTTTGAAAACGGCGTAAAACTCTTCAACCAGACGCAATTTTCCGCCTCAGACGCGCGCCGCAGGGTGGGTGTGGTCAATAATGGCGACGCCAATATCGATCAGAAGAATGTGTCCCACGAGACCCGTGTGACCTTCGGTGACCAGGAAGACGTTCTGAGTGGCGTCGCGGGCATCTATTACGCCCATACGCAGGCCGATGAAATTCTCTATCTTCTGAACCCGGCAAACAGAAGAACCCTTTCGACATTTGACGATACCAAGGACAATCTCGGCATTTTCAGCGAGTTGAGCTACCGTCTGACCGACCAGTGGACGCTTACCGGCGGCCTGCGTTACCAGACCGATCGTATTCAGCGCGCGGGCCGCTCCGTCTATTCCAACGTCGCGGTTGATTTTGACGAGACCTTTTCCGAATTGCTTCCCAAGGCCTCGCTTGCCTATGCGATCAACGATGACTGGACCGTTGGCGGCATGATCAGCCGTGGTTACAATCCCGGCGGCATATCGCTGAACATCTCGTCGGGCCAATGGTTGCCCTTCGAGAAGGAAACCATCTGGAACTACGAACTCTACACCCGCGCGAAGTTGCTGGATGACAGGCTGACGCTCAACAGCAACCTGTTCTACATGGATTACAAGAACGCCCAGTACAATATTCCGGTCGTTATCTCGTCAGGCATTACTCAATCCTACACCATCAATGCGCAGAAAGCGCATGCCTATGGTCTGGAAGTCGGCGCCGACTATCAGGTTCTCGACAATGTGACGCTGAAGGCAAGTGCCGGCGTGCTGAAGACCGAAATCGACCAGATTTCCAGCAATGCCAGCTATGCAGGCAATGAATTCGCGAAATCGCCTGGTTACATGTTCAGCATCGGGGCAAGCTGGGATGTGACCGACAAGTTCACCGTCTCGGGTCAGGTGCGTCATATCGATGGTTATTATTCCGATACGGCCAACACGGCTGCCTATGCGATCGACCCCTACACCATCGCCGATGTGCGTGCGAGCTACAAGTTCCAGGAGGAGATGGAGGTCTACGCTTACGTGAAGAACGTCTTCGACGAGCGTGCGCCGACCTATATGCAGCAGAACCGCGGCATTGGCGGCATCGAGGCCAGCATGACCGAACCGCGCATGTTCGGCATTGGTGTCAGAGGCACGTTCTAAGCGATTGCCTGAACCGGAAAAGTAAAAAGGCCTTCGAAGTGATTTTCGAAGGCCTTTTTTTCATGAAGGAAATGATGCGGAGAAGGTCTCAGAAAAACGCCTGAATGCCCGTCTGCGCCCGGCCGAGGATCAGCGCGTGAACGTCGTGCGTGCCCTCGTAGGTGTTGACCGTTTCGAGGTTCTGGGCGTGGCGCATCACGTGGTACTCGATCTGGATGCCGTTGCCGCCGTGCATGTCGCGGGCCTGGCGGGCGATATCCAGCGCCTTGCCGCAATTGTTGCGCTTGATGATGGAGATCATTTCCGGCGCCATTTTGTGCTCGTCCATCAGGCGGCCGACGCGCAGCGATGCCTGGAGGCCGAGAGCGATCTCGGTCTGCATGTCGGCGAGCTTTTTCTGGTAAAGCTGCATGCCGGCCAGCGGCTTGCCGAACTGCTTGCGGTCGAGACCATATTGCAGGGCGCGGAACCAGCAATCTTCCGCAGCGCCCATCACTCCCCAGGAAATGCCGTAGCGGGCGCGGTTGAGGCAGCCGAACGGGCCTTTCAGGCCGGAAACATTCGGAAGCAGCGCATCTTCGCCCACTTCCACGCCATCCATGACGATCTCGCCTGTTATGGAGGCGCGCAGCGAAAGCTTGCCGCCGATCTTCGGTGCAGACAGACCCTTCATGCCTTTTTCCAGCACGAAGCCGCGAATCTGGTTGTCGTGGGCTTCGGATTTCGCCCAGACGACGAAGACATCGGCGATGGGCGCATTGGAAATCCACATTTTCGAACCACGCAGGCGATATCCGCCGGCGATCTTTTCGGCGCGGGTCTTCATTCCGCCCGGATCGGAGCCGGCATCCGGTTCGGTCAGGCCGAAACAGCCGATCAGCTCGCCGGAGACGAGGCCGGGCAGGTATTTCTTCTTCTGTTCGTCCGAGCCATAAGCGAAGATCGGATGGATGACGAGTGAGGACTGCACGCTCATCATCGAGCGATAACCGCTGTCGATCCGCTCCACCTCGCGGGCCACGAGACCATAGGCCACGTAGCTGGCATTTGCGGCGCCATATTCTTCCGGCAGGGTGACGCCCAGAAGGCCGGTGCGGCCCATCAGGCGGAACAGTTCCGGTTCGGTGGTCTCAGAAAGATAGGCCTCGGACACACGCGGCATAAGTTCCGATTTGCCGAAGGCTGCGGCGGCGTCGCGGATCATCCGCTCGTCGTCGGTCAGTTGGTCTTCCAGCAGAAAAGGGTCCTGCCAATTGAATGCTGCGCGTTCGCTCACGTTATGCCTCCGGATTTGCTGGCCGGATTATTCGTGTTAGCCCCTGATGGCACAAGCCATGTTTACTCATTTTTGCATTACATATAGTAATGGCTCATGACGTCTCTCAGCCGCAAACTCCTGCCCTCCACCAGTGCGCTTGCCGCCTTTGATTCCGTTGCCCGGCTTGGCAGCTTTTCAGCCGCTGCGGATGAACTTGCCTTGACGCAAGGGGCGATCAGCCGTCAGGTTATGTCACTGGAAGAACAGCTTGGCGTGCGCCTGTTCGAGCGCGGCGCGCGTGGTGTGTCACTGACGACCGAGGGTGGTGCTTACGCGAAATCGATTGCCGCAGCCCTTGGCGAGATACGTGCCGCCTCGTTGCAGATCATGACCAAAACGCATGGCAACACGCTCAATCTAGCGATGCTGCCGACATTCGGCACCCGCTGGCTTCTGCCGCGCATTCCTGATTTCGTCTCCAGTCATCCGGAAATCACCATCAATTTCGCCACCCGCATCGGCCAGTTCGACTTCGAGCGTGAGCAACTGGATATGGCGATCCACATCGGGCAGGCGGATTGGCCGGGGGCGGAAAGCACCTTTCTGATGCATGAGATGGTTGCGCCGGTATGCAGCCCCGAATTCCTGAAGGCGCATCCGGTCGAAAAGGGTGAGGACATTGCCGGCCTGCCTCTGCTGCACATGGCCTCGCGGCCGGGTGCCTGGAGCCACTGGTTCGAGAGCCTCGGCCATTCGCTTGCCTTGCCGCAGGGCATGCGGTTCGAGCAGTTTTCCAGCGTGGCACAGGCCTGTATCGCCGGACTTGGCGTGGCTTTGATGCCGCTTTTCCTGATCGATAACGAACTGAAATCGCGGCAACTGGTGAAAGCCTACGATCATCAGGCCAAAAGCCCGAGTTCCTATTATGCGGTCGCGCCGCTATCCCGAGCCAACCACGTTCCAGTCGTGCTGTTTCGCGACTGGCTGGTACGGCAGGTCGAGGCCTATCGTGCGGCTGGCAATCTGCCACTGGAAAAATAAGCGCACTTTTTTCGGGCACTTAGGTTTCGTGCCTCGATTTTTGCCCGGTTTTGTCTCTGGCCGGACTCGACACGACGGTTTTGGTCGATTATCGTGATTAAACGTTTAATCAGCCCTTTCGGACCATCATGGCGTCTTCACGGCCTGCCACCAATCTGAGCGCGATAGCAGCGGCACTCGGCGTGTCGGTTGCAACCGTGTCCAATGCGCTGTCGGGCAAGGGCCGTGTTTCGCCGGAACTGGTGGAGCGCATCCGCAAGACCGCAAGCGAACTTGGTTATGTGCCGAGTTCCGCGGGCAGGGCGCTGCGCACCGGCAGGTCAGGAGTTCTCGGGCTGGTGCTGCCGGATATCGCCAATCCACTCTTCCCACAGATCGCGCAGGCCATCGAAAAGGCAGCCGTCAATGCCGGTTATGGTGTTTTGATCGCCGACTCCCGCGGCGAGATCGCCATGCAGACGGACGCCATCAACCGGCTGATCGAGCGTGGAGTGGATGGCATGGTCGTCGTTCCCCGCCGCGGCACGCGTATCGCGGATGTCGATTGCCCGGTGGCGGTGATCGACAGCCCCTCGACGCCCGGAAACACCGTAGCCGCTGACCACTGGGATGGCGGCCGGCAGATCGGCGAATATCTGGCAGCCCTCGGACACGACAAGGTGGTGCTGATCGGCAAGAACCGCGACTCAAATGTGCAGAACGACCGCCGCGGCGGCATTCGCGATGGTCTGGGCAAGGCCTGCGTCACAGAGACGCTGTGGGTAGACGCCATTGAAAAGGTGGATGGTGCGGGTTGCCGTCTCGGCCTTACCGAAAAGGTGAGGGATGGTTTCACTGCCTTTGCTGCCGTATCCGACCTGCATGCGTTGCGCGCGCTCACTGAATTGCAGCGCGAGGGCATCGAGGTGCCGGAAGAGGCGAGTGTCACCGGCTTCGACGATCTGATTTTCTCCGCCGTGGTGACGCCGCCGCTGACGACGATGCGCATGGATATGCGCCGCATCGCCGATCTGGCCGTGGATGCGCTGTTGCGCGCGATCGATGGCGAGGCGGGCATCGAAAACGGCATAGCTGCCGAGGTCACGGCAGAAATCTCGAAAGTACCGATGGCGCTGATCATGCGCGGCTCCACCGGCGAAAAAAAGCATGATGCGATTGAAGCCAAAAACACGACAGCAGGAGAACTCACACCATGAAAAAAATCATTCTTGCATCGGGCACCGCCCTGATGCTGACGATGGGTGCCGCGCAGGCGCAGGACAAGACGCTGACGATCTCGGTCTACGCCTTCGCGCAGGACGAATTCAAGGAACTGGTCTATACACCGTTCGAAAAGCAATGCGGCTGCAAGCTGGTCGTCGAGACCGGCAACAGCGTTGAGCGCCTCGCCAAGATGGAGGCCAACAAGGCCAATCCGGTGGTCGATCTCGCCATTGTTTCCATGGCGGATGCGCTTTCCGCCACCCGCAAGGACCTGATCCAGAAGATCGATGCCGCCAAGGTGCCGAATATCGGCAAGCTCTATGACATCGCCAAGGATCCGAATGGCGACGGCATGAGCGTCGGCGTCAATTTCTACGCCACGTCAATCGTTTACCGCACAGACAAGATGAAGATCGATAGCTGGGCCGATCTTTTGAAGGACGGCATCGTCGACCACGTCGCTTTCCCGAATGTCACTACCAATCAGGGCCCGCCGGCGCTTTACATGCTGGGCAAGGCCATCGGCAAGGATACGCCTGATCTCTCCGGCGCTATCGAAGCCGTGGGCGAAAAGAAGGACGATATCGTCACGTTCTACGTGAAATCGTCGCAGCTGGTGCAGCTCATGCAGCAGGAAGAAATCTGGGCCGCCCCCATCGGCCGCTTCTCCTGGGCGCCCTTTACCAAGCTCGATCTGCCGCTTGCCTGGGCAACGCCCAAGGAAGGCCAGACCGGCGGCATGAACGTGCTCGTGGTGCCGAAGGGCACGAAGAACGAAGATCTGGCACTGCAGTTCATGGATTTCTGGCTCTCGACCGACGTTCAGAAGGCGCTGGCCGAAAAGCTCGTGGACAGCCCCACCAACAAGGAAGTCAAGGTGTCCGACGAGGTGGCGAACAATATCACCTATGGCGACGAAACCGCAAAAAGCCTGCAGCTCATTCCTTCCGCCGTGACGCTCGACAACCGTGACAAGTGGCTGTCGGAGTGGAACGCCAAGGTCGGCCAGTAAGTCCTTATCAAGGTTTGGAATGGGGCATTTAAAACGTCCGAAAGGGCGGCTCCATTCCCGGAAAAGCGGTTTGGTCGTCCCCTGACCGCTTTTCCACCTCTCAATTCCGCAAGCTGGCCATGACCGCTTGCAGTAACAATCGGCCGCAGGCCGTTCAGGGAATAAAGCGATGTTTCAGAACCGGGCCGAAGCGCTGGCGCTTGCATTGCCCGCCGCTATTTTCGCGGCGGCGGTCTTTCTTGTGCCGGTCTTCATGCTTCTGTCGGAGGGCTTTCACACCACTGACGGCTGGACATTGTCCGCTTACGCCGATTTCTTCTCCGATCCGCTGAACAGGGCGGTTTTCCTGCGCACCCTGAAGCTTGGCGCGCTCGTCACCATTGTATCTGCGGTGGTGGGTTATGCGGCGGCTTTCGCCATCGTCAATCTGTCGCAGGGCGCGAAAGGACATGTCGTCAATCTGGTCGTCTTGCCGCTGATGATCTCGCCGGTTGCCCGAACCTATGCCTGGATCGTCATTCTCGGCAGAACCGGCATCGTCAACCAGGCGCTTCAGGCGGTAGGACTGAGCGATGCGCCGATCCGTATACTGTTTTCCGAAACGGCTGTTTTCATCGGCCTTCTGCAATTGTTCCTGCCATTGATGATCATTTCCCTCATCAGTGCGCTGGAGAATATGCCCAAGGATACGATCGCAGCCGCCCGCGTTCTCGGCGCAAACTGGCTGCAGGTGTTCTGGAAGGTCATCCTGCCGCTCACCAAGGAGGGGCTTGTTGTCGGCGGCACGCTGGTCTTCACCGGTTCGCTCACGGCCTATATCACGCCGGCCATTCTCGGCGGCTCCAAGGTGCTGATGCTGGAAACCCTGCTCTATCAGCAGGTGACGGTCTCCAACAATTTCGTCGCCGCCAGCGTCATCGCCTTCATCCTGATCGTCATGAGCTTTGCCGCCAATATCCTGCTGAAGCGCATCGCCACCGCAAGGAACAAGAAATGACCCGGCAGCTCTTCATTCCGCTCACGCTCCTGCTCGTTGTCGGCTTCCTGATCGGGCCGTTCCTCATCATCGTTGCGGCCTCGTTTTCGGCCGGCGACACGCTCGCCTTTCCGCCGCAGGGCTTTTCACTGAAATGGATCGCGAAGGTCTTCACCGTCGAAAGTTTCCGCGAAAGCTTCGCGATGTCGATGTTCCTTGCCATCGGCGGCACATTCACGGCGCTCGTCCTCGGTATTCCCGCTTCCTACGCCATGTCGCGCTACAAGCTGCCCTTTGCGGAAACCGTGCGCACGATCGTTTCGGCGCCGATCATCGTGCCGGGTATCATCGTCGGTCTGGCGCTGTTGCGCTATTTCGTCGTGCCCTTCGGCATCGGCATCACGCTTGCCCTGTTTCTCGCGCACACGGCGCTCATCCTGCCCTATGCGGTACGGGTGGTTTCGGCCAGCCTCAACAATCTGCGTTCGGATATCGAGGAGGCGGCGGTGCTGCTCGGCTCGTCGCGGTTTGGCGCATTTTTCCGTGTGGTGCTGCCCAATATTCGCGGTGGTATCCTGTCGGCCTTCATCCTCGGTTTCGTGACGAGTTTCAATCAGGTGCCCGTGTCGCTGTTCCTGTCGGGTCCGGGCGTGCGCACGTTGCCCATCGACATGCTGGGCTACATGGAAATCGTCTTCGATCCGTCTGTCGCTGCACTCTCATCGCTGCTCGCCTTCCTTTCCATCGGCATCGTCTTCCTGGCCGAACGTTTTCTGGGGTTCTCCCGTTATGTCTGACGCAAATTACCTTTCGCTTCAAAAAGTCTCGCTCGCCTACGGCAACAGCATCGCCGTCAAGGATCTCGACCTCGATATCCGCAAGGGTGAACTTCTCGCGCTGCTCGGTCCTTCCGGCTGTGGCAAGACCACCACGATGCGCGCCATTGCCGGGCTGATGCCGGTGGCGGGCGGGCGCATCGATCTCGACGGCGCCGATATCACCCGCGTCGCCGCCAACAAGCGCGCTGTCGGGCTGGTGTTTCAGTCCTATGCGCTGTTTCCGCACCTGACGGTTTACGAAAACGTGGCCTTCGGCCTCAAACTCAAGGGCATGAACGGCAAGGCGCTTGATGACAAGGTCGCCTCCGGCCTGAAGTCCGTGGGATTATCGAACTTCGCATCGCGCAAGCCGGCCGAGCTTTCCGGCGGCCAGCAGCAGCGCGTGGCGCTGGCGCGCTCCATGGTCATGGAGCCGAAGGTGCTGCTGCTCGATGAACCGCTCTCCAACCTTGATGCGCGCCTCAGGCTTGAAATGCGCACCGAATTGCAGCGCGTGCAGAAGGAAACCGGTGTGACGATGATCTTCGTCACCCATGACCAGATCGAGGCGCTCGCACTGGCCGACCGTATTGTCGTCATGAAGGGCGGCAAGATTGAGCAGATCGGTACGCCGGAAGAGATCTATAATGCGCCGGTTTCCGCCTTCGTGGCGGATTTCGTCGGCTTTGAAAATATCTTCGCGCTGGAAGGCGGCGCGTTGAAAACCGAAAACGGCACAACACCGCTTACCGGACCAGTCCCTTCAGCATCTGGACTGGCCTGGCGGCCGCGCATGGTCACCCTTGGTTCAGGTCCTTTCCAGGGAACCGTGCGCGGCACATCCTTTGCCGGAAATACCCGTGAGTACCTGCTGGATACGCTGCTTGGTCCCATCAAGGCGGAGACCGACGCTGCGCTGACCGCCCATACGATCGGTGATACGCTCGCCTTCGACCTTCCGGTCGAAAAGGCGGCAAGCCTCAAGGTGTTTGGCTGATCATGGGTGTGTGGATCGATACTGATATGGGCTTTGACGATATCGCCGCCATCATGGTGGTGCAATCGGCAGGCCTTGCCATAGACGGCATTTCGCTGGTCTTCGGCAATGCGACGCTGGATGTTGTCTGCAGCAACGCCGCAGGCGCGGTCGCCGCCTTCGGCTGGTCCATGCCGCTCCATCAGGGCCGTGCCAAACCCGTCCTTGGCGCGCTCGAAACCGCACAATGCATTCTGGGTGACAGCGGCATTCCGACCGTCGGCCGTAGCCTGCCGGATGCCCCCGCTTTGCCGCAAAGCGACGCTTTCACTGCGCTGTGCGGCTGGCTTGAGGGGGCAGGCGAAAAGCGTATCCTCGCGCTCGGCCCGCTTACCAATATCGCCGCCCTTTGCCTTGCCCGGCCCGATCTTGCCGCGAAAATTTCCGATCTGACCTGGATGGGTGGCGGCGTGACGAGCGGCAACCACACCGCATCTGCCGAATTCAACGCCTTTGCCGATCCGGAAGCGCTGGCCATCGTGCTTTCCCATGACCTGCCGCTGCGCATGGTCGATCTGGACGCCTGCCGCAAGGTCACCGCCTCGCCAGCCGATGTGCTGCCGATCCGAAATGCTGGCGGCAAAAACGCCGGCCTGATTGCCGACCTGTTGGAAGGTTTCATCGGCATCGCCACGAGACGCGGCAGACCGGCCATGGCGCTTTACGATCCCGTTGCCGCTGTCGGCTTCACCTCCGAGCTGCTTGGCTGGCGCCATACGCGGATCGATGTCGAGCTTCACGCGGCGCTAACGCGCGGGCGAACGGTGGTTGAGCCGCGTGCCGACAAGGTTGCCGCCTTCAACGCGCATTTCGCCGACACCGTGAATGCCGAAGCGGCAAAGGCTGCGGTTCTCGAGGCGTTGCGCCGCGAGGCTGCCCGATGAGTGCACAATCCCCGATACGCGAGCCGGTCGATCTTAACGACGATGCGCTGCGCGCCCGCGCGGTTGCCGCTGCGCGCGGCGATGCGGCTTTCGATGTTCTCATTACCGGCGGAACGCTGGTGGATGTGGTGACGGGGGAGATTCGCGCCGCTGATATCGGCATTGTCGGTCCGCTAATCGCCAGCGTTCACGAACCGGCAAGCCGCAGCGATGCTGCGCAGCTCGTCGACGCGTCGGGCGCCTTTGTCTCGCCCGGCCTGATCGACACGCATATGCACATCGAAAGCTCGATGATAACGCCCGCTGCCTATGCGGCAGCAGTGGTTGCCCGCGGCGTCACGACTATCGTCTGGGACCCGCATGAATTCGGCAATGTCCATGGTGTCGAAGGGGTGCGCTGGGCGGCGAAATCCATCGAAAACCTGCCGCTGCGCGCCATTCTGCTTGCACCCTCCTCAGTGCCATCAGCACCGGGGCTGGAGCGCGGCGGCGCTGATTTCGATGCCGGAATTCTCGCTGATATCCTGTCATGGCCGCAGATTGGCGGGGTTGCGGAAATCATGAACATGCGCGGCGTCATCGAACGCGATCCGCGCATGAGCGGCATCGTACAGGCCGGTCTTGTCTCGGAAAAGCTGATCTGTGGCCATGCGCGCGGCCTGAAGGACGCCGATCTCAACGCCTTCATGGTGGCAGGCGTTTCTTCCGATCACGAGCTGGTCTCGGCTGAAGACTTGATGGCGAAGCTTCGGGCGGGGTTGACCATCGAGCTGCGCGGCTCGCACGATCATCTGCTGCCGGAATTTGTGGAGGCGCTGAATGCGCTCGGCCACCTGCCGCAGACGCTGACGCTCTGCACTGACGATGTTTTCCCGGACGATCTGTTGCGGGGCGGCGGGCTGGATGATGTGGTGCGCCGCCTTGTCCGTTATGGCCTGAAGCCGGAATGGGCGCTGCGCGCCGCAACACTGAATGCTGCGCAAAGGCTTGGCCGTGCCGATCTCGGCCTCATCGCCGCCGGTCGCCGTGCCGATATCGTCGTTTTCGAGGATTTGAGTGGTTTTTCACCCCGTCATGTCTTGGCCGGTGGCAGGGCGGTTGCGGAAGCCGGGCATATGCTCGTCGACATTCCAGCCTGCGATGCGGCGGCGCTCGAAGGCTCGATGAAGCTGCCGCTGCGCGCAGCCGATGATTTCCGGGTTGCCTGCGAGGGCGCAAGGGTGCGCCTTGCCACCATCGACCGCCCACGCTTCACGCAATGGGGCGAGGTGGAAGCCGAGGTGAAGGATGGTTTCGTCGTTCCCCCCGAAGGCGCCACGATGATTTCCGTCACCCACCGCCACGGCAAAGCCGAGCCAGTTACCAGGACCGGCTTCCTTACCGGCTGGGGACGCTGGAACGGCGCCTTCGCCACCACCGTCTCGCATGACAGCCACAACCTCACTGTCTTCGGCGGTAATCCCGAAGACATGGCGCTGGCCGCCAATGCGGTGATTGCGACAGGCGGCGGCATGGCTGTCGCCTCTGAGGGTAAGGTGACCGCGCTTTTACCCCTGCCGCTCTCAGGCCTCGTTTCCGATGCGCCGCTTGAAGACGTGGCACAGGCTTTAGAGGAATTACGCACCGCTGTCGGCAAGGTGGTGGAGTGGCAGCCGCCCTATCTCGTCTTCAAGGCCTGCTTCGGCGCCACGCTCGCCTGCAATATCGGCCCGCACCAGACGGATATGGGCATTGCCGATGTGTTGACGGGACGGGTGATGGAAAGCCCGGTGATTGCGGTGGTGGGGTAAACCAGGGTCGAGCGTTGCCAAAAAGCCGGCATATTGCTAAATCCAACCCCTGTTTACCTGTCGCTCTATATGGATGTTGAACATGGGTGCCTCGAAGTCATCAGATAAGTAAGCCGCAACGACGATATTTCGTTGTTGCGGCGTTCTGTCGAACGATCCCTGTTTCTTCGGGCAGACGCCGCCAAATGTCCTCATTTGAGCGGATCAATTCTAATGTCTATTCCAACTCCCGTTTGGGGGAGATCGCTGTTGGCAGCAATGCTGCTCATGGCTCCCTTTGATATTCTCGCCTCGCTGGCCATGGATATTTACCTGCCGGTCGTCCCCATCATGCCGGAAGCCCTCGGCACGACACCGGTGGTGGTTCAACTCACGCTCACCGTTTACATGGTGATGCTCGGCCTTGGGCAAATCGTGTTTGGCCCCATCTCCGACCGCATCGGCCGCCGGCCCGTCTTGATCGGCGGTGCCCTGCTGTTCGTCGTGGCCTCGTTCTGCCTCGCAGCTGTGACAACGGCGAGCGCCTTTATCGTTTTCCGGTTCCTTCAGTCGGCTGGAGCGGCGGCGGCATTGGTCGCCACTTTCGCCACCGTTCGCGACGTCTATGCGGATCGTCCAGAAGCAACGACGATATACGGAACGTTCAGCTCCATTCTCGCATTCGTCCCGGCACTCGGTCCGATTGTCGGGGCGGTCATCGCCAATGAATTCGGCTGGCGTGCCATCTTCGTCACCCTGGGCGCGGCAGCTTTCATTGCGACGGTTGCCGCAGGGATGAACTGGAGCGAAACCCGACCGGCGACGGCAACGATGTCACGCCCATCGCCTTTGCGCATGTTGGGCAGTGGTCGCTTCTGGACCTATACGCTTGGGTTCAGCACTGCCATGGGAACGTTTTTCGTATTCTTCTCCACCGCTCCGCTCGTCATGATCGGCAGGGCAGGTCTCTCCGAGGTGGAGTTCAGCCTGGCTTTTGCAACCGTCGCAATCGCAATGATCGTTACCACCCGTTTTGCGAAGTTTTTCGTTGCCAGATGGGGTGTGCAGGGCAGTCTCGTGAGGGGCATGGCCCTGTTGTTGGTGGGGGCGTTTCTGTTCACTGCAGGTGAAGTCGGGGCGGTTCCGTCATTTTTGACGTTTATCGTACCGATGTGGGTCATGGCGGTCGGAATCGTTTTTACGGTTTCAGTCACCGCCAATGGCGCGCTGGAGGAGTTCGGGCACATGGCTGGAACAGCCGTCGCCTTCTATTTCTGCATTCAAAGTCTGTTTGTGGGAATAGCGGGCACCTTGGCTGTCGTCATTCTGCCGGGTGATGCGGCATGGCCGGTGATCGCCTATTCATCGATCATGGCCTGCCTTGTCCTGACGGCGCTATATTTGTTGAACCGCCGGAATATCTGAGCGAGAAAGCCGGGCAGCGCGTCTGCCGCTGCCCGGCTTTTCAGATTTGGGAATGCAAAAAGTGGCTTTCGGCCTTATTCCGCCGCCAGTTCCTGCTCCACCAGTGTTGCCCAGAAAGCGACGCCGGGAACGATTGCCGCGTCGTTGAAGTCGTAGGAGGTGTTGTGGTGCAGCGCGCCATCCACCGCCGGGCCGTTGCCGAGCCAGACGTAGCAGCCGGGGGCTTCGCCCGCGAAAAAGGCGAAGTCGTCGCCGGCGGTCGAGGGCGGGAAGGCGGTGCGGGATTTGTTGCCGAAGACGGTCTTGGCGGCTCGCAGCGCCCGTTTCGTCGCATCGGCATCGTTGATGACGGGCGGAATGCGGCGGATGAATTCATAGCTTGCCTCGATGCCGAACATCGCCGCCGTACCCTTGGCGAGCCTGCCGATTTCCGTTTCAAGCTGGCTGCGCACCTCAGGCGCGTAGGCGCGTGCGGTGCCGCCGATTTCGACGATATCGGGAATGACGTTGAGCGCCTTGGGGTCACCCGCCTGCACCGAGCAGGCGCTGACGACGGCAGGTTGCAGCGGATCGACGACGCGGCCGACGATGCTTTGCAGCGAAGCGAGGAAGGTGCCCGCCGCCGTTACCGGATCGCGGCCGAGATGCGGCTTGGCGCCGTGGGTGCCAATGCCCCTGAAGGTGACGCGCCAGCTATCGGAAGAGGCAAGCTGCGGTCCTTCCACCACGGCCATTTCGTCAATGCCAAGCCCCGGCATGTTGTGCAGGCCATAAACTGCATCGCAGGGAAACAGGTCGAAAAGCCCGTCCTCAACCATTTTCTTGGCGCCGCCACGGCCTTCCTCGGCCGGCTGGAAGATGAAATGGACGGTGCCGGAAAAATCGCGGGTACTGGCGAGATAACGCGCAGCGCCCAGCAGCATGGCGGTGTGGCCGTCATGGCCGCAGGCATGCATCTTGCCGGGGAACTTCGATTTATAGGGCCGGTCGGGAATTTCCGGCATGGCCAGCGCATCCATGTCGGCGCGAAGACCGATGCTGCGGGTGCCGTTGCCCACCTGCAGCGTGCCGACCACGCCGGTGCCGCCCAAGCCGCGATGCACCTTCACTCCCGCCCTTTCGAGAAGATCGGCGACGATGGCGCTGGTTCTCTCCTCTTCAAAGCCCAGTTCCGGATGGGCGTGGAGGTCGTGGCGAAGCTCCGTCAGGAATGGCAGGTCCTCGCCGATGCGGTCCAGCAGTCTCATGGGTAGCTTGTCCTTGAATATGGGGAAAACCCACGCCATAGGTGGGCTTGTCCGAATGCCTGTTGCTTTGTTTCCTTCTAGCTGAAAAACCCAATGAAATGAACCCGCCGCATGCCTGCGGTTGTCGAAATGCCTGATATGCCGAACGGGGATGGCGCGGATGAAAATCACTTCCGCTTTTGCCGTCCCGCTTCTGAAAGGAAAACCGATGCCGCAATCCGCATCGCCCGCCGCATCATCCCCCGCCGCGCCGCATGAGTTCTGGCAGGATGTTCTTCCGCCCCGTTCATTCGATACGACAGGCCCGCATTCGGCTTTCTTTCCGGCGGAGCTGGATGACGGGCGGCAGATCTGCCTGCCGATCCGGCCCTTGGCGGATGGCGAACATGCGCTCGCCTCGCTCATCGTCAATCAGGCCTCTTTTGACGTGCTGGAAGTGCTGGCCGCCGACCTGGCGGAAAAGCTTCGCCCCCTCAAGCCAGATGTCGTGATCGGCCTGCCGACTCTGGGGCTCACGCTTGCCGCAGCCGTTGCCCGTCACCTCGGCCATTCACGATATGTGCCGCTCGGCACTTCGCGCAAATTCTGGTATCTGGAGGAATTGTCGGTGCCGATGTCCTCCATCACCACCAAGCAGGAAAAACGGCTTTACATCGATCCGCGCATGTTGCCACTCATCGAGGGCAGGCGGGTGGCGCTGGTGGACGATGTCATCTCCAGCGGCAGTTCCATCATTTCAGGTCTTTCGCTTCTCGCCTCATCCGGCATCAAGCCGGTGGCAATCGGCGCTGCCATGCTGCAATCGGATCGCTGGGTGCAAAAAATCGCTGCTTTCGGGCCGGAATGGCCGGAGCGGGTGAGGGGTGTTTTCGCGACGCCGCTGCTGAAAAAAGCCGTAGGCGGCTGGCAGGCTTGACGTTGCGCAATTCCCGGCAAAAGGCAAGTGGTGATAATTTCATCGTTGCCTAATTTGCGTCTTGCGGAGCCGTGAGAGATCGTCCTAAGATCGTTTCTGACAGACTATAGCAGTCGGCGAAAAATGCGCCGGTTTGCTCTCGCGCGGTGTTATTCCGGCGTCTGCCCGCCCCCTTTGGTTTTGCCGCTTACTGGAATTTCTTGACATGCATGCAGTGTTCGACGGTCATAATGATGTGCTGCTTCGGTTGTGGCGCAACAGCAAGGCCGGTGGCGATCCGGTGGCTGAATTCAAGAACGGTACCCGCGAAGGCCATATCGACGGTCCGCGTGCACGTGCAGGCGGTCTCGGCGGCGGCATCTGCGCCATCTACATTCCCTCCGGCGATCTGGTCCTGCAGGAGCCGGACGCGCAGGGTCATTACGATACACCGCTTGCGGCGCCGCTCGAACGCCAGCCCTCGCTCGATATTGCGATGGAAAAGGCTGCGATCGCGCTCAGGCTTGACCGTGCCGGCGCCTGGCGCCTTTGCCGCTCGACGGCCGATATCCGCAAGGCCTTTGCCGAGGATATTTTCGCGGCCGTGCTGCACATGGAAGGCTGTGAGGCGATCGGTGCCGATCTCGATGCGCTTGAGGTTTTTTATGCCGCCGGCCTGCGTTCGCTCGGTCCGGTCTGGAGCCGGCACAATATTTTCGGTCACGGCGTTCCCTTCTCCTATCCAATGTCGCCCGATACCGCGCCCGGCCTTACCGATGCCGGTTTTGCGCTGGTCAAGGAGTGCAACCGGCTCGGCATTCTCATCGATCTCGCCCACATCACCGAAAAGGGCTTCTGGGATGTGGCGAAGACCACGAACCAGCCTTTGATCGCCAGCCATTCCAACGCACATGCGCTCACCCCCGTCGCCCGCAATCTTACTGACCGGCAGATGGATGCCATCAAGGAGAGCGGCGGTCTGGTGGGTCTCAACTACGCGGTCACCATGTTGCGGGCGGATGCGCGCGACATTGCCGACACGCCGCTTTCCGACATGGTGCGCCACATCGACTACATGGTGGAGCGTATGGGCGTCGATTGCGTGGCGCTCGGATCGGATTTCGACGGCGCGACGGTACCCGTTGGCGTTGCCGATGCCAGCGGCAACCACAATCTGGTTGCGGCGCTGAAATCGGCGGGCTACGGTGATGGAGAACTTGCTAAAATATGCCGGGAAAACTGGCTGCGCGTCCTATCCCAGGCCTGGCACGAGCCGGCCTGAAGGCAAATAAAAGCGAACTAAATCAATCTCATAACAAAAGGGGAGATCCTATGATCAAATCGCTCAACAAGTCCATGCGTATCCTCAGCACCAGCGCTGCTCTGTCGCTGATGATGCTGTCTGCGCCGCACGCTTTTGCCGCCACGCCGGCCGATACGCTGGTTGAAGGTTTCGCCATCGACGACATCATCACGCTCGATCCGGGTGAGGCATTCGAGCTTTCGGCAGCTGAAGTTACTGGCAACACCTACAGCAAGCTGGTTTCCATCGATCTCAACGACACCTCCAAGGTGATCGGCGATCTGGCCGAGAGCTGGACGACCTCTGAAGACGGTCTCACCTATACCTTCAAGCTGAAGACCGGCCTGAAATTCGCCTCCGGCAATCCGGTGACGGCAGATGATGTTGCCTTTTCCTTTGAACGTGCCATCAAGCTCGACAAGTCGCCAGCATTCCTTCTGACGCAGTTCGGTCTCAAGGGCGACAACGTCACTGAGAAGGCGAAAGCGACGGATGCCAACACCTTCGTACTGACGGTCGACAAGCCCTACGCACCGAGCTTCGTGCTGAACGTTCTGACCGCGACCGTTGCCGCAGTTGTCGACAAGAAGCTGGTGACCGAAAAGGCCAAGCCCGTCACGCCGAGCGCCGATTACAAATACGACACCGATTTCGGCAATGCGTTCCTGAAAACAGGTTATGCCGGTTCCGGCCCCTACAAGATCCTTGGCTGGAAGGCCAACGAAGCCGTCATTCTGGAGGCCAACCCCAACTATTACGGTGAGAAGCCGAAGTTGAAGCGCGTGGTCTATCGTCACATGAAGGAAAGCTCCGGCCAGCGCCTGGCGCTTGAAAACGGTGATATCGACGTTGCCCGCAACCTCGAGCCGGGTGATATGGAAGCCGTTTCCAAGAAGGAAGGCCTTGCCGTCACCTCCGCGCCCAAGGGCACCGTTTATTACTTCAGCCTCAACCAGAAGAACGAGAACCTGAAGAAGCCTGAGGTCGTTGAGGCCTTTAAATATCTCGTCGACTACGACGCGATCGGCGCGACGATCATCAAGGGCATCGGCGAAATCCACCAGACCTTCCTGCCAAAGGGCCAGCTCGGCGCGCTTGACGAGAACCCATACAAGCTCGACGTCGCCAAGGCCAAGGAACTGCTGGCGAAGGCTGGTCTGAAGGACGGCTTCACCGTGACCATGGATGTGCGCAACACGCAGCCGGTGACCGGCATTGCCGAAAGCGTACAGCAGACGCTGGCGCAGGCTGGCATCAAGCTGGAAATCATTCCCGGCGACGGCAAGCAGACGCTTACCAAGTATCGCGCCCGCACGCACGATATCTACATCGGCCAGTGGGGTTCGGACTATTTCGACCCGAACTCGAATGCCGAGACCTTCACGATCAACTACGACAACTCCGAAGAAGGCAAGAACAAGACGCTTGCCTGGCGTAACGCCTGGGACGTTCCGGAGTTGACGAAGGAAACGCAGTCGGCACTTCTGGAAAAGGATAATGCCAAGCGCGCCGCCATCTATCAGAACCTCCAGAAGGAAGTTCTCGAAAAAGGCCCGTTCGTCATCATCTTCCAGCAGACGGAAGTGGCGGGATACTCCGCGAAGCTCAAGGGCCTGAAGCTCGGACCGAGCTTCGACACCAACTATGTCTATACGATCTCCAAGGAATGATCCGGAAGGATCGGTCTCTTGAGCATCGTTGAAGCAAATAGCCGGGCGAGGCAGGGCAAACGCCGTGCCAACGCCCGCGCGAAGGCCATTCTCGGCTTCGCCGTCACCGTCATCACCACCTTTCTGGGGCTGATGGCGGTCACATTTTTCATTGGCCGCGTTGTGCCGATCGATCCCGCACTGGCGATCGTCGGCGACCGCGCGCCTGCGCATGTGGTCGAGCGCGTGCGTGAGCAGCTCGGCCTCAACCTGCCGCTCTGGCAGCAGTTCTTCATCTATCTGAAGCAGGCGCTGTCGGGTGATTTCGGCATCTCAGTCCTCACCACCAACCCGGTGATGGAGGATATCAAGCGGGTTTTCCCGGCAACCATAGAGCTTGCCACGCTCGGCACCATCATCGGCGCCGTTTTTGGCATTCCGCTCGGCGTGCTTGCCGCGGTCAAGCGCGGCAGCTTTGCCGACCAGGTCGTGCGCGTCATCGGCCTTATCGGCTATTCCGTGCCGATTTTCTGGCTTGGCCTCCTGGCGCTGCTGGTGTTTTACGCCCGGTTGCAATGGGTCGCCTATCCCGGCCGGATGGATATCGTCTACGAATTCACCTTTACGCCGGTCACGGGTTTCTTCCTGATCGACGCGATCTGGCAACGGCAATGGGACGTATTGTGGGATCTGTTCCGCCACATCATCCTGCCCGCCTCGCTGCTCGGCTATTTTTCGCTGGCCTATATCAGCCGCATGACGCGTTCGTTCATGCTGAATGAGCTCGCCCAGGAATATATCGTTGCGGCGCGCGCCAAGGGGCTTTCTGAAACGCGCATCATCTGGTTTCACGCTCTGCGCAACGCCGCCGTGCCGCTGGTGACCGTGATTGCGCTATCTTACGCCGGTCTGCTGGAGGGTTCGGTGCTGACCGAAACCATCTTCGCGTGGCCGGGGCTCGGCCTCTACATCACCAATTCCCTGCAGAATGCGGATATGAATGCCGTTCTTGGCGGCACGATCGTGATCGGCGCCATCTTCGTCGGCATCAATCTCTTCTCCGATCTGCTTTACCGGACGCTCGACCCAAGGACGCGCAGCCGATGACGATTTCGACCGATACACTCAAACCCTACAGCCGCGAATGGCTGCTCTCCGACCGGCCTGCCTCGCGCAGGCAGGCACGGCTAGGCCGTGCCTATGTCATCTGGCGGCGCTTTTCGGAAAACCGGCTGGCGCTGCTTGGCCTCGGCATCATCATTGCGCTGCTGCTTGTCGCACTGTTCGCCAATGTGCTTGCACCACACGATCCGGTGCAGGGCGATCTGCGCAATGCCCGGCTTCTGCCTCCGGGGACAGAAGGTTACCTGCTCGGCACTGACGATCAGGGGCGTGATATTCTCTCGCGCCTCATCCACGGTTCGCGGCTGACCCTGTTCGTCGTGCTTCTGGTGGCCATCATCGCCGCACCCATCGGACTCATCGTCGGCACCGTTTCGGGTTATGCCGGCGGCTGGGTGGATGCCGTTCTGATGCGCATCACCGATATCTTTCTGGCCTTTCCGAAGCTGGTTCTGGCGCTTGCGCTGGTGGCCGCACTTGGACCGGGCATTGAAAACGCGGTGCTCGCCATCGCGGTCACCTCATGGCCGCCTTATGCGCGCATCGCGCGCGCCGAAACCATGACCTTCCGCAATTCCGATTTCATCGCGGCGGTCAAGCTCATGGGCGCGTCGCCGTTCCGCATCGTTCTGAAACACGTCATGCCGCTTTGCATGTCGTCGCTCATCGTGCGTGTCACGCTCGATATGGCGGGCATCATCCTCACAGCAGCCGGTCTCGGCTTCCTTGGCCTCGGTGCACAGCCGCCGCTGCCGGAATGGGGCGCGATGATTGCTTCCGGACGCCGCTTCATTCTCGATCAATGGTGGGTTGCCGCCATGCCGGGTATTGCGATCCTGATCGTCAGCCTCGGTTTCAACCTTCTGGGCGATGGCCTGCGCGATGCGCTGGACCCCAAGGAGGCGAACCAATGAGCGCGCCGCTTCTGACCGTCGAGAACCTGCGCGTTTCCTTCCCCACCCGCACCGGGCTGGTGGAGGCGGTGCGTGGCGTCTCGTTCACGCTGGGACGCGAACGCCTTGGCATCGTCGGCGAGTCCGGCTCCGGCAAATCGCAGACCGGCCGCGCCATTATGGGGCTGACCCCGAAAAGTGCGCGCATCGAGGCCGATGTGTTGCGCTTCGGAGATGTCGATCTTCTCGGTGCTTCGGCAAAGGAGCGGCGGCTCATGCGCGGCAAGCGCCTGGCCATGATCCTGCAGGACCCGAAATATTCGTTGAACCCGGTCATGCCCATCGGCCGCCAGATCATGGAAACGCTGCGTACCCATGAAAGCATCGGTTCCGGCGAGGCGCGCCAACGCACGCTCGCCATGCTGGAGGCGGTGCAGATCCGCGATCCCGAGCGCGTGTTCGATCTTTACCCGCACGAGGTTTCCGGCGGAATGGGCCAACGCGTCATGATTGCCATGATGCTGGTATGCGGCCCGGAACTTCTGATCGCCGATGAGCCGACTTCCGCGCTCGACGTGACGGTCCAGCTCGAAGTGCTCGATATTCTCGACAAGCTGGTTCGCGACCGCGGCATGGGGCTGATTTTCGTCAGCCACGATCTGAGGCTGGTGTCGTCTTTCTGCGACCGCGTTCTCGTCATGTATGCGGGCAAGGTCGTTGAGGAGCTGTCTTCTGCCAATCTTAAAGAGGCGAAGCATCCCTATACGCAGGGTCTTTTGAACTGCCTGCCGGAAATTGGCGGCCACCGGCATCCGCTGCCGGTTCTGGAACGCAAGGCGGAGTGGCGCGCATGAGCACGGTTCTTTCTATCAAAGACATGGTGGTCGATTTCGACGGATATATCGCGCTCGACAGCGTCAGCATCGATGTGGCCGAGGGTGAGTCCTTCGGTATCGTCGGCGAGTCCGGTTCCGGCAAGTCGACGCTGCTTCGGGCGATTGCCGGCCTCAACCATTTCGACGAAGGCTCGTTGATGGTGGCCGGTCGCTCCTATTCGAGCAAGCACCGCGACAAGAGCTTCTATAGCGATGTGCAGATGGTGTTTCAGGACCCTTACGGTTCCCTGCACCCCCGCCAGACAGTGGATGCGCTGCTGCTGGAACCACTCGTCATCCATGGTCTCGACAATCGCGAGCATCGGATCGCGCGCGCGCTTGATGAGGTGGGTCTCGGCACCGGTTTCCGCTTCCGCTATTCGCACCAGCTTTCCGGCGGTCAGCGGCAGCGTATCGCCATTGCCCGCGCGCTGATCGTCGAGCCGAAGATTCTGCTACTGGATGAGCCGACCTCGGCGCTCGACGCGTCCATCCAGGCGGAAATCCTCAATCTGCTGGAACAGGCCCGCAAGGACCGCAACCTCACCTTCGTTATGGTCAGCCACGATCTCGGCGTCATCAGCCACATGTGCGATCGCCTTGCGGTGATGAAAAGCGGCAAGGTGGTGGAAATGCTGGAGGCGGAAGCGCTGGAAAGCCGCGAGTTTACTGCGGATTATACCAGGCAGCTGCTGGTGGCGAGCGAGGGCTTCAAGCGCGCTTGAGCTGCCGCTATAGTCGGGTCAAGCCCGGCATGACGGACAGTGTCGGCCAAAACAGGGTATCCCGACCATGCAATTGCGCGCATTGATGTATTTCGACGAACTTGTCCGCACCAATTCCATGCGCGCCGCTGCCGAAAACCTGAATGTCGCGCCGACGGCAGTCAGCCGCCAGATCGAGAACCTCGAATATTATTTTGGCTCGCCTTTGGTGGAGCGTTCCAGCCGGGGCGTGAAGCTGACGGCGGCGGGGGAATTGCTGGCTGCCCGCGCCGGCAAGACGCTGCGCGAACTCGATCATGTGCACCAGCTGATCGATGACCTGAAGGGGCTTCAGCGCGGCCGGGTCACCGTTTATGCCAATGGCGCGACGGTTGCGAACCTTCTGGCGCCGGTGCTGGCGCAGTTCAGCCTCAAATATCCGCAGTTGCGCTTCGAGGTGCACATCACCAGCGCGCGCCAGGCGATGGAAGCACTGGGTGCAGCCGAAGCGGATCTGGTCGTCAGCCTTTTTGCGCCCAAGGTCTCCGGCGTGAAAGTGCGCTCGCGCACCCGTATCAGTTACGATGCTATCTTTCCGACCGGCCATGCGCTTGCCGCGCAGGCGGAAGTCTCGCTGAAGGAACTGGCCAGCCTGCCGCTTGCCCTGCCGGACAAGAGTTTCGCGGCGCGTCAGGCCTTCGATACGCTGTTTGCCGATGCCGGTATCGAGCTTGATCCCGTCTTTATCACCAGTTCGCTGGAAATGCTGAAGGAACTTGTTCTGGGCCATGCGGCGGCCACGCTGTTGCCTGCCTTGTCGGTAGCGCGTGAAATCCGCAGCGGCCAGATGGTTGCTGTTCCGCTTTCCGGCAAGAAGGGCATCCACACCCAGATCGATCTCTGCGTGGCGCCCGACCGGCAACTATCCTTCGCCGCCTCCAAGCTTGCCGATTTCATCGAGCGTTTCATGCGCGAGGCGACAGCGGGGTAGGGGAATTCGTCAGCCTGGAGAATTGTCCATCCCGGTTGATTTCCATCCGTATTTCCGTGTAGCCATTTCAGCTACACGGAGCACACAAAAATCACGATTGTGTGTGCGCCTGCAACATGACACTCTTTTTGCAACGGGCGGTCTTCGAAAGGCAAAAATGCCTCGGCCGCCAGACAGGGGACAATGATGCCACGCACTTATTTTTCGCAGCCGCTGAAAGTTACGCGGCGCGCCGCGCTTGCGCTTGCACTGGGGACGGCGCTCTGGATGCCGCTTTCGATGACGGACGCCGCGGCCGCGCCAAAGACCGCCTTGACGCTGGGCATGACAGTGGAGCCGACGGGTCTCGACCCGACAATTGCGGCACCCGTCGCCATCGGTCAGGTCAGCTGGCAGAACATATTCGAAGGTCTCGTCACCATCGACCACGACGGCAAGGTGAAACCGCAGCTTGCCGAAAGCTGGGAAATTTCAGCCGATGGCAAGACCTATACGTTCAAGCTGCGCCAGGGTGTTACTTTCCACGACGGCGAGGCCTTCGATTCCTCTGTTGCGAAATTTTCGCTCGACAGGGCGCGCGGTGAAACGTCGGTAAACCCACAAAAACGCTTCTTCACCGCCATCGAGAGCATAGAAACGCCGGATGCCGCGACGCTGGTACTGAAGCTGAAGCAGCCGGCGGGCAGCCTGATCTACTGGCTCGGCTGGCCGGCCTCCGTCATGGTTGCGCCGAAGAGCGCTGACAATAACCGTACCACGCCCATCGGCACCGGCCCGTTCAAGTTCGCAAACTGGGCCAAGGGCGACAAGGTGGAATTGGAGAAGAACGCGGCCTATTGGGACAAGGCGGTGGCGGTGAAACTTGAAAAGGCCACCTTCCGCTTCGTTTCCGATCCGCAGGCGCAGGCAGCGGCACTGAAATCCGGCGATATCGATGCCTTCCCGGAATTCGGCGCGCCGGAACTGATGACGTCCTTCGACGGCGATGCGCGTCTCGGTACCTTCGTCGGCAATACGGAACTCAAGGTCGTGGCTGGCATGAACAATGCCCGCAAACCCTTCAACGACAAGCGCGTGCGCCAGGCGCTGATGATGGCGGTGGACCGCGGCACGGTGATTGAAGGCGCATGGTCGGGTTACGGCACGGCCATCGGCAGCCACTACACGCCGAACGATCGCGGTTACATCGATACGACCGGTGTTCATTCTTACGATATAGACAAGGCAAAGGCGCTTCTTGCCGAAGCGGGTTACCCCGACGGTTTCAGCTTCACGATCAAGGCCCCGCAAATGGCCTATGCCCAGCGGACCTCGCAAATCCTCCAGGCGATGTTGGCCGAAATCGGTGTCACCATGACCATCGAGACCACGGAATTTCCGGCAAAATGGGTGGCGGATGTTTTGAAGGGCGCGGATTACGACATGACCATCGTCGCCCACGCTGAGCCGATGGATATCGATATCTACTCCCGTGATCCCTATTATTTCAACTATAAGAACCCTGCCTTCAACGAGGTCATCGCCAATGTCGAAAAGACGGCGGATGCGGCCGAGCAGGAAAAGCTTTACGGCGAAGCCCAGAAAATCCTCGCCGAAGATGTGCCGGCGCTGTTCTTGTTCGTGATGCCGAAACTCGGCGTCTGGGACAAGAAGTTGAAGGGGTTGTGGGAAAACGAACCCATTCCGTCCAATGTGCTGACGGATGTGCATTGGGAAGAGTGACGTTTGTTGTGAACGGCGAGGCGCATTCCTACCCACCACCTCATTCCCGTGCCTGTCACAGAAATCCAGCCAGCCCAAGTCGTTGGGCTGAAAGGAAACTTTCCGCCGCGCAGGCACGCTTCGGCTGGATCCCAGTGACAAGCACAGGGGTGAGGGAAGAGTGTGCGGGGATGACAATAAATCCATCCGCCACATCCCGAAACGAAACAACGCAAGGAAAGAATGCCAGATGTTAGCCGTTCTCGTCCGGCGCCTTGCAAGCCTCATCGTCACGCTGTTTGCGGTGTCGCTCATCATCTACATCATCATGGGGCTGTTGCCGGGTGATCCGGCGGCCATCATGCTCGGTACGTCGGCGAGCCCGGATACGCTTCTCGCGCTGCAAAAGCAGATGGGTCTCGATCAGCCCTTGCCATTGCGTTACATCCACTGGCTTGCAGGCGTATTCCGGGGTGATCTCGGACAATCCTACACCTACGGCGTGCCGGTAGCGGGGCTTATTGTCGAGCGGCTTGCCGTCACCCTGCCGCTTGCGCTGCTCGCGGTCTGCCTATCGGTCGCCATCGCCATTCCGCTCGGCGTCGCGGCAGCGAGAAGCCGAAACGGGCCGGTGGATTTCGCAGCCGGGCTGTTTTCCCATGTCGGCATTGCCGTTCCCGGTTTCTGGGTTGGGCTGCTGCTCATCATCGTCTTTTCCACCACGCTCGGCTGGATGCCATCAGGCGGTTTTCCCGGCTGGCGTCCGAGTTTTTCTGCCGGATTTATCGCGCTTGTGCTTCCAGCCATTGCACTTGCGCTGTCGCAGGCAGGCGTCCTCACCCGCGTCTGCCGCTCGGCAGTACTTGAGGTAATGAACGAGGATTTCGTGCGCACCGCCCGCGCCAAGGGGCTGAGCGAGCGGGTAGCGCTGTGGCGACATGCGGTGCCGAACGCCATGATCCCCGTTGTCACCATGATCGGCCTGCAATTCACCTTCCTGATTGCCGGGGCAGTGCTGGTGGAGAATGTCTTCAACCTGCCGGGCCTCGGGCGGCTTGCCTATCAGGCGTTGACCCAGCGGGATATCGTCGTCATGCAGTCCGTCGTGCTGTTCTTCTCGGCGCTTGTCATCGTCATGAATTTTCTGGTCGATATCGCCTATCTCTTTATCGATCCAAGACTGCGGGCAGGTGCACGATGATGCGACTGATCCGCCGCCGCCCCGCTTTCGTCCTTGGCATCGCCGTCACTCTCTTTCTTGTCGCGGTTGCCCTGCTTTCGCTGGTCTGGACGCCGGTTTCTCCGACGAAGATACAGATTGCCCAGAAGCTGAAATCGCCCTTTGCCTATGGCGGGCTTGGCACCGACCATTTTGGCCGCGATGTGCTGTCCATGCTGATGGCGGGGGCATGGAATTCGCTCTCCACCTCCATCGCCGCCGTTGCGATCGGCGCGCTCATTGGCACGGCGCTTGGCGTATCGGTCGCGGCACTGCGCGGTTTCACTGAAACCCTGGTGATGCGCGCCTGCGATATCATCTTCGCCGTACCGCCGATTTTGTCGGCCATGATGCTCGGCGCGTTCATCGGTACGGGGCGGTTCACCGCCATCATCGCCATTGCCACCTTCATGGTGCCGGTCTTTGCGCGGCTGACGCTGGGTGCGGCCTTGCAGATATGGTCGCGGGAATATGTCACCGCCGCCACCAGCATCGGCCAGAACCGCGCCAAGATCACGCTGTTTCATATCGTGCCGAATATTTCCAACCAGATCATCGTGCAGGTGACCATCCAGCTCGGCCTTGCCATCCTCACCGAAGCGGGACTCTCATTCCTCGGTCTCGGCATGCCTCCGCCGGCCGCCACCTGGGGGCGGATGCTGGCCGATGCGCAGACCTATCTAGGTGCTGCACCCTGGCTTGCCATCATGCCCGGCCTTGCCATTGCGCTCGCGGTCTTCGGCCTCAATCTGCTTGGCGATGGCCTGCGCGACCTGCTGGACCCACGCGATACCAGCTGACCGCTTCAAGCCGATATCGCCCATATTATCTGTTTTCTGACGAGACGAAGCTTATGACCGATCTCATACACCTCAACACGCTCGAAATCCTGGCGCTTTACGGGCAAAAGAAGCTGTCGCCATCGGAATATTGGCAGGCGGTAGAGGCCCGTATCGACGCATTCGAGCCCACGGTGAACGCGCTTTACGCCTATGATCCCGAGGATGCCCGCAAGCAGGCGCTGGCCTCGACGATGCGCTGGCAAAAAGGTGAAACGCTCGGGGCCCTCGATGGGATTCCGGTGTCGCTGAAGGAACTGATCGCCACCAAAGGCCAGCCAGTTCCGCTTGGCACCAAAGCGGTGGAACTGGTGCCGGCTCTGGAAGACGCGCCAGTTGCGGCCCGCTGCCGCGAGGACGGCGCCATCATTTACGCCAAAACCACCTGCCCGGATTACGGCATGTTGTCATCGGGTCTTTCCAGTTTCCACAAGCTCAGCCGCAACCCGTGGGACCCGACACAGAACCCCGGCGGCTCCAGTGCCGGTGCGGCTTCTGCCGGTGCTGCGGGTTACGGCACGCTGCATATCGGTACGGATATTGGCGGCTCGGTGCGGCTACCGGCGGGGTGGACGGGGCTGTTCGGCTTCAAGCCCAGCCAGGGCCGCATACCCGTCGATCCCTATTATACAGGCCGCTGCGCCGGGCCGATGACCCGCACCGTCGTTGACGCCGCCTATGCCATGGCCACGCTTTCCCGCCCGGACTGGCGTGACGGCACCGCGCTGCCGCCCAACGATATCAACTGGATGGACCTCGATATCGACGTAAAGGGCCTGAGGATCGGCCTGATGCTGGATGCCGGCTGCGGCTTGGCTCTGGACGATGAGGTGCGGGATGCTGTTTTGGCGTCCGCAAAGCTGTTCGAAGATGCAGGTGCCATCGTGGTCCCGGTCGAGCCGGTGCTGTCTCGGGACATGCTGGATGGGCTGGATGATTTCTGGCGGGCGAAATTCTGGGGCGATATGGCGGCGCTGAGTGACGAACGACGCGCGGCGATCCTTCCCTATATTCACGAATGGGCGCAGAAGGGCGCTGATGTTTCCGGCGCGCGTGCCGTTTTCGGTTTCAACCAGACCATGGAAATGCGCAAAGCCTGCGGGCGGTTGATGCAGTCAGTTGATGTGGTGATTTCACCCGTCAATCCCGTCGTCTCCTATCCGGCCGACTGGGCCTCGCCCACCAACGACCCCGAGCGACCCTTCGAACATATCGCCTTCACCGTCCCTTGGAACATGTCGGAACAGCCGGCATCCTCGATCAATTGCGGCTTCTCGAAATCCGGGATGCCCATCGGCTTGCAGATCGTCGGCCCGCGTTACGCGGATCTGCTCGTTCTCAAGCTTTCCAACGCCTTCGAGGATTGGGGCGGCGGTGTTCGTCGCTGGCCGGAGCCGCCCAAAGCGCGCTGATCCCGTCTTTATCGGCCCTGTAGTATAGCCATAATACCCGCTTCTCCACCCCTCCTGTTACGGTGCCCCGGGCATTCGAAATGGGAGGAGCAAGCATGCCGAAGAAGATTTTGATGATCACCGGCGATTTCGCCGAGGACTACGAGACCATGGTGCCGTTCCAGACGCTGCTTGCGGTTGGTCACACGGTGCATGCCGTCTGCCCCGGCAAGAAGGCTGGCCAGACGATCGCGACCGCGATCCATGATTTCGAGGGCGACCAGACCTATTCAGAAAAACGCGGCCATAATTTCGCGCTCAACGCAACTTTTGCCGATATCATGGTCGCGGATTACGACGCGCTGGTCATTCCGGGTGGTCGCGCGCCGGAATATCTGCGGCTGAATGCGGATGTGCTTGCCGCCGTGAAGCATTTCTTCGAGGCTGACAAGCCGGTCGCGGCTGTCTGCCACGGTGCCCAATTGCTGGCGGCTGCGGGTGTCCTCAAGGGCCGCACCTGCTCGGCCTATCCGGCCTGCCGCCCCGAGGTGGAACTGGCGGGCGGTACCTATGCCGATATCGCCATCGATGCGGCGGTTACCGACGGCAAGCTGGTGACGGCGCCCGCATGGCCGGCGCATCCGGCATGGCTTTCGCAATTCATGGTGGTGCTCGGCAGATAAGGCCGGCGGAATGGGGCTTTTACCGGTCCCGTTTCCCGTCTATCTTCTGCAGCTTGCTGAGGGAGGACACCATGTGCAAGCTTTTCATCAAGGCAGACCCGACGCTTTGGGAAAGCCATACCCGGTCTTTGCGGATCGATGGCATGGTCACCAGCGTCAGACTTGAAAACTTCTTCTGGACGACTCTGGACGAGATTTCACGCCGCGATGGCATGAACAGCGCGCAGCTCATTGCCAAGCTTTATAATGAATCGATCGATGCCGGGCATGATCTCGGCAACTTCACCTCGTTTTTACGAGTCTGCTGCGGGCGTTATCTGGCCTTGCAGCTTTCCGGCGATATTCCGGCGCGCAGCGACATTCCGATTGCTGCGCTGGATGCAGACAGCATTCTCGACGCGGAAAAGATGAATTATCACTGAGATAAAGGGAAGGGCGCAGCCACCGCGCCCTTCGCCTCAGCTCTTAAGCGCCCTTGGATCAAGCGCATCACGCACGGCGTCGCCGATGTAGTTGACGCTCAGAACCGTCAGCGAGATTGCCAGTCCAGGCCACAGCACGCGCGAGGGCGTCAGCTGCAGGAAGTTAGCGCCATCGAACAACAGCCGTCCCCAGGTCGGAAAGTCGGACGGAAAACCGAGGCCGAGGAAGGACAGCGCCGATTCCGTGATGATGGCCGAGGCGATGCCGAGCGTGGCTGAGACCATGATCGAACTCAACACATTCGGCAGGATATGGCGCAGGATAATGCGGTATTCGCGCATGCCGCTCGATTTCGCCGCCATGATAAACTCCTGGCTTTTGATCGTCAGCACGTCGCCGCGCACGATGCGTGCGGTATGCATCCAGCTGGTTACCCCGATCACGAAGACGATGAGGATGAAGATACCGGTTTCCGGCCCGAAAGCGGCACGCAGCGTATCGCGGAACAGCATGAGAATGACGAGCAGCAGTGGCAGCAGCGGCAGGGCCAGAAAAAGGTCCGTCAGCCGCATAAGCGGCCCGTCAAGTCTTCGGAAATAGCCTGACAGCACCCCCACCAGCGTGCCGAGAAACAGCGCCAGCAGCATGGCGGTGATGCCGACGGCAAGCGAGATGCGCCCGCCCGCCAGCACCTGCGCCAGCATGTCCTTGCCCAGATTGTCGGTGCCGAAGGGATGCGCCAGCGACGGCCACTGGTTGCGTTCCTTCACATTGATGGCATTGGGCGCGACAGTGTGGATATAGGGGCCGACATAGACCGCAAGCAAAATAAAGATGAAAACGAACAGGCCTGCCACGCCGCCCTTGTGGACCCGGAACTGTTTCCAGATATCGGCAAGTGCCGATTGCACAGGCGTGGCGGCGACGGCTGGTGCTGCGAGGGTGGCGTCAGTCATAGCGGATCCTCGGGTCGAGAATGCCGTAAAGCACGTCGGCAATCAGGTTGAAGAGCACGATAAGCACCGCGAAAATGAAGGTCAGCGTCTGCACCAGCGGAATATCCGCACCCTGAACGGCGGTGATCAGCAATTGGCCAAGCCCGTTCACACGGAAAATCTGTTCGGTAATGATGGCGCCGGAAAAGATCGTCGGCACGCCGAGTGCGATGACGGTGACGACGGGTATAAGGCTGTTGCGCAGGACGTGAACGAGCAGAACGGATTTTTCCTTCACGCCCTTGGCACGCGCGGTGCGTACATAGTCCTGATGGAGATTGTCCAGCATCGAGGCGCGCACGAAACGGCTGATCTGCGAGACGTTGTAAAGGGTCAGCACCAGAACCGGCATGAACATCTGTTTGATCTGTGCCACGAGGCTTCCCCAGTCAGTCACCTGCAGATTGGTGTCGTAGACGGAAGGGAACCATTGCAGATAGGAGCTGAAGATGACGACCAGCAGCACGCCGGTGAAGAAGGTGGGAACCGAATAACCCACCATCGAGACGAAGGTGCCGATCTGATCGAAGATCGAATATTGCTTGTAGGCGGAAATGACGCCGATCGGGATCGCCAGAAGCGCGCCGAAGAGATAGGCAAGGCCGACGACCCAAAGCGTTTGCGGCATGCGCTGGATGACGAGATCGACCACCGGGCTGCGCGTTGCCCAGGACAGCACACGCATGCGGCTGCCGTCGCCGATCTGCCAGCCTGTCAGCTTCTCGAACAGGTTCAGCGGTTCATTGATGAAGAATTGCTGCAGCCACAGCATGTAACGGATGAAGAAGGGCTGGTCGAGACCGAGCGAGGCGCGGATCTGCTCGCGCACTTCGGGCGGAATGGTCAGCGGCAGGTCGCCGGTCGGATCATTCGGCGCCAGATCGAGCAGGGCGAAGATGACGAAGCTGATGATGAGCAACGTCGGTACGGCAAAGGCAAGCCGCCGGAGCGTAAAGGTAAACATCGGAAAGTCTCCAGACCGTCAGGGTCTCGCAAAATGAGCGCGGTCCCCCCGTCAGGGGCGACCGCGCATTTGCGGGTTACTTTTTGCGGGACCAATCCGCGACGTTCCAGAGTTCCGAATCCCAGGCGTTCATGCGAACGCCTTCGAGTGTCAGCGAATGCGAGGAGACGCTGCCGCGATGGATGAGCGGAATATGCGCGCCTTCTTCGGTCAGCATATCGTTCAGCTGCTTGGAAATCTCACCGCGCTTGGCAGGGTCTGCGGTCTTGGAGAGTTCGCCCACCAGCTTGTCGAATTCCGGGTTGCAATAACGCGGAATGTTCTGGCCCTGCCAGCCGTTAGCCGGAGCCGGGATCTTGTCGCATAGCCATTCCGCCAGATATTTTTCCGGGTCTGTACCGTCGAAATTGTTGGTGTACATTTCAACATCGGCGAAAAATTTCTGGAAGGTGTCGGGGCTTGCCGGATCGCCGCCGAAGAAGACGGAGGCGCTGACATTGCGCAGTTCGGAAGCAACGCCAATCTGCGACCACATGTCCTTCACCAGTTCCTGCGTGGCCTGGCGAACGGAGTTTGTGGAGGTCTGGTAGAGGAAGGACAGTTTCACACCGTTCTTGGCGCGGATGCCATCGGCGCCCTTTACCCAGCCCGCATCGTCCAGCAGCTTGTTTGCGCCTTCCAGATCCTGTTTCAGGCACCAGCTGTCATTCTTGGTCGAAGCGACGGCTTCCGGGGCCGGCACGATATTGCAGGTCGGCTTGCCTGCCTCGCCATAACCTGCCTCATCGATAATATCGCGGTCGATTGCAAGCGAGAGCGCGCGGCGCACGGCCGGGTCGGAAAGGGCCGGATGCGGGCCGCCTTCCTTGGTGGAGCGCTTGTCACCCAGCGCAGGATCGGCGTTGTACCAGTTGAGATTGATACGCTCGACCTGCGTGCCGAAGGCAGTTTCCAGCTTGCCCTTGCCGGCAGCTACCATGGTGGCCAGAATTTCCGGCTCCACCTGCATGTTCCAGGCGTAGTCGAATTCGCCGGTTTCAAGAACGGCGCGTGCAGCGGAAGCTGCATCGCCGCCGCCCTTCAGGGTAGCCGTGGCGAAGGCGGGCTTGGCCGGATCGCGATAATTGGGGTTGGCCACGAAGCTGATGACGTCGTTCGGCTTGAAATCCTTGACCACGAAGGGGCCGGTGCCGATGGGGCCGAAATTGGCGGATGTGCAGCCGGGAGCCGCAGCGCCGACGCATTTTTCAAACTGTTTCTTCTGGATGACAGGCGATTGTGCGCCAACAAATGCGGAGTAGGGGTAGGGCTTCGGTTCGTTGAAGCTGATCTTGATGGTGTGGGCGTCGATCGCCTCGACGTTCTTCACGCCTTCATATTGTGCCGCCTGCGCGCAGCCGCCGTCCGGTGCGATGCAATATTTCCAGGTGAAGATGACGTCGTCAGCGGTAAAGGGCGTGCCATCAGACCATTTGACGTCGCTCTTCAGTTTCCACGTCATGCTGAGCAGATCTTTCGCGATGCCGCCATTGTCGACCGTCGGAATTTCGCTCACCAGCATCGGCACCAGCTCGCCTTTTTCGTCGTAGCGCGCCAGCGGCTCGATCACCATGGACGAGCTGTAGACTTCCTTCGTGCCAGCGGAAAGATATGGGTTGAGTGTCGATACAGCCTGCCAGAAAAGGATTTTCAGTTCGCCGTCACTGCCACGCTCGGCATGGGCGGCAGAGCCTGCCATGGCCAAGGCCGCCACCGTGCTGGCAAAGAGAACGCTGCGCTTCTTCATTGTGATTTTCCCCTTTGAAGATTTTATCTGTTTGAATGTTTGACGCTTTTCCTCAACGTCATTTGCAAGTCTTTTGTTTTAAGTGTTTGACTTTGCTAACGAATATTCTTCCGTTCCTAATGATGCTATTGTCAGTTTTTTTGAAATGCAAGCCCCAAACTCTGATTGATGAACAAAATTTGAGCCGATTGGCTTCGGGCCTATTTTTCACTCATCTAGCGAAATTCATACTTGCAAAAGCAGAAATTCCAAACGCAATATGGTTCCCGACAACCCGGCGGGGAACAAAAAAAGGAAAAATGGGAATGCCGATATTGAACCGTGTGGCCGAGATGCAGGAAGAAGTAGCCGGTTGGAGGCGCCACCTGCACGAGACGCCGGAGCTGCTCTACGACGTCTTCGAAACCTCGAAATTCGTGGCGGAGAAACTCAAATCCTTCGGATGCGATATCGTCGAAACCGGCATTGGCAAGACCGGCGTGGTGGGCATCATCAAGGGGCGGCACGGGGACGGCCCGACCATCGGTTTCCGCTCCGACATGGATGCGCTGCCGATCCTCGAAACCAGCGGCAAGCCCTGGGCTTCCAAGGTTCCGGGCAAGGCCCATTCCTGCGGCCATGACGGGCACACAGCCATGCTTTTGGGCGCGGCGCAATATCTGGCCGAGACCCGTAATTTCAAAGGGTCCGTGGCCGTCATCTTCCAGCCGGCTGAAGAGGGTGGCGCAGGGGCACTTGCCATGCTGAACGACGGCATGATGGAGAAATTCGGCATTTCTCAGGTCTATGGCATGCATAACGAGCCGGGCATTCCGGTCGGCAATTTCGCCATCCGCAAGGGTTCGACGATGGCGGCGGCGGATAGTTTCGAGATCGTCATTACCGGCAAGGGCAGCCATGCGGCGGCCCCCCATCTTTCCGTCGATCCGGTGCTGACCTCGGCCTATATCATCATCGCCCTGCAATCCATCGTCTCGCGGGAAACGGACCCGTTGAAATCGCTGGTCGTCACCGTCGCCACTACCCACGGCGGCACAGCGGGCAATGTCATTCCCGGTTCGGTGACGCTGACCGGCACGGTGCGCACCCTGCTGCCGGAAACCCGCGATTTCGCCGAAAAACGGCTGAAGGAAGTGGCGACAGCCACCGCCATGGCGCATGGCGCGACGGCGGAGGTGAGATACGATCGCGGTTATCCCGTTACTTTTAACCACAATGACGAAACCGAATTCGCAACCAGCGTGGCGGCAGGCGTGGCGGGCGCAAACGCCGTCAACACCAATCCCAACCCGCATATGGGCGCGGAAGATTTTTCCTACATGCTGGAAGCACGCCCCGGCGCCTTCATCTTCATCGGTAACGGCGACACGGCCGGGCTGCACAATGCCGCCTATGACTTCAACGACGAGGCCCTGCCTTACGGCATCAGCTACTGGGTCTCGATGGCCGAAACCGCGCTTGCTGCGTAAGACATCCGGCGGCCTTCATGGCCGCCTTTCGCTTTTCAGGAGATCGGCATGCTTTTGGCGGCAACATCCATGGAACAGACCGGCGGTTCGGTAAGTCCGGTTCTTTCGGTTCAAAATCTGACCACGTCCTTCCGCGTTGATGGCGGCTGGAAATCGGTGGTCCGCAATATGAGTTTCGACATTGCGCCCCGCGAGACGGTGGCGATCGTTGGCGAAAGCGGCTCGGGCAAAAGCGTGACGTCGCTGTCGATCATGCGGCTTCTCGATAAGAAAACGAGCCGCATCGAGGGTAAGGTCATGCTCGGCGGGCGCGATTTGCTGGCACTTCCGGAAGAGGAGATGCGCAAGGTTCGCGGCAAGGACATTTCGATGATCTTCCAGGAGCCGATGACCAGCCTCAATCCGATCTTCCCGATCGGCAAGCAGATCGCCGAAGCGCTGACCGTGCACCAGGATATTTCCTCATCTGCTGCCAAGGCCGAGGTTGTCAGGCTTCTGGAAAAAGTCCGCATTCCCAATGCGAAGAACCGTTTCGACGACTATCCGCACCAGTTTTCCGGCGGCATGCGCCAGCGCGTGATGATTGCCATGGCGCTTGCCTCCAAGCCGAAGCTCCTGATTGCAGACGAGCCGACGACGGCGCTCGACGTGACCATTCAGGGCCAGATTCTCGACCTTATCAAGCAATTGCAGGAAGAGGAGGGCATGTCGGTCCTGTTCATCACCCATGATATGGGCGTGGTGGCGGAAGTGGCTGACCGCACCATCGTCATGTTCCGCGGCGACGTGGTGGAAACCGGCACAACGGACGATATCTTCCATCGCGGGAACCATCCCTATACGCGCGCCCTGCTTTCGGCGGTGCCGAAGCTCGGTTCGATGAAAGAGCGGGTACTGCCCGCCCGTTTTCCGATCATCGATATCAAGACCGGCGAAAGCCAACCGGTCGAAGAGGTCAGGAACACGGTTTCCGGTGGTCGCACGCCCATTCTTTCGGTCCGGGACCTGACGACCCGCTTCGATATCCGCTCCGGTCTTCTCGGTCGCAAGTCCGGTGCCGTGCATGCGGTGGAGAAGGTCTCCTTCGATCTGGCTGAGGGCGAGACACTATCGCTGGTCGGTGAATCCGGCTGCGGCAAGTCCACCACGGGGCGGTCGATCACCCGGCTGATCGAACCGACCTCCGGTAACGTGACGCTCGACGGTTACGAGGTGATGAAACTCGACAAGACGACGTTGCGCACCATGCGCCGCAGCGTGCAGATGATCTTTCAGGACCCCTTCGCCAGTCTCGATCCGCGCATGAGCATCGGGACGGCGATCATGGAGCCCTTCATCGAACACCGGCTTGGACCGAAGGCGCAGGCGCGTGAAAAGGCGGCGGACCTGATGGAGAAGGTTGGCCTCAGCCCGGATATGATGCGGCGCTTCCCGCATGAGTTTTCCGGCGGCCAGCGCCAGCGCATCGCCATTGCCCGTTCGCTGATGCTTGACCCCAAGGTCATCGTTGCCGATGAAGCGGTGTCGGCGCTTGATGTCTCCATCAAGGCGCAGGTCTGTAACCTGCTGCTCGATCTGCAACAGAGCCTCAACCTCGCCTTCCTGTTCATTTCCCACGATATGGCTGTGGTGGAGCGTGTCAGCCATCGTGTCGCGGTGATGTATCTCGGCGAGATCGTCGAAATCGGCCCACGCGCCGCCGTCTTCGATAATCCGCAGCACCCCTATACGCAAAAGCTGATGTCCGCCGTTCCGGTGCCGGATCCGGCCCGGCGCCAGATCAGGCGCAACATGGCAACGGACGAGATCAAAAGCCCGATCCGTCCTGTGAACTATGTTCCGCCGCAACGCCATTACCGCGAGGTTTCGGCAGGGCATCTGGTGCAGGAAGCGGCTTGATATAGAGGAAACTGCGCAGGGATAGGTGCCTCTGTGTTCACGACGTCATCCTCGGTCTTGTGCCGAGGATCTGCCAATGTCTCGTAAATCGGTGCATTGCAGATGCTCGGGACAGGCCCGAGCATGACGGAGGAAATGTTTTGCATCTTCTTTAGAGGTGCCCGGTGCCGCCAAACGCTTCGCTCAGTCGCTGCGCCGTTTGACAGGCGGCCTGAA
Source organism: Agrobacterium tumefaciens (assembly GCF_009649785.1). Lineage (GTDB taxonomy): Bacteria > Pseudomonadota > Alphaproteobacteria > Rhizobiales > Rhizobiaceae > Agrobacterium > Agrobacterium tumefaciens. The sequence continues at coordinate 226,590 of NZ_WJOK01000003.1, forward strand.
AAAATGCCAGCAAATGCTCGAGCATAATTCTTAGAGGGCGGCGGCATGGCCAGACGGAACGACGCACATGGACGGCTGGATGATGCGGCGCGTGCTGGCTGGCTTTATTATGTCGCGGGCCGCACGCAGGACGAGATCGCCGCTGCCATGGGCATATCCCGGCAATCGGCGCAGCGTCTGGTATCGCTGGCCGTCGCCGAGCGGTTGATCAAGGTCCGGCTCGATCATCCCATCGCCGCCTGTCTCGAAAAGGCGGAGCGGCTGAAGCAGAAATTCGACCTTAGATATATCGAGGTGGTGCCGAGCGATCCCGCTGGCGTTTCCTCCACGGTCGGCATTGCCGAGGCCGGCGCGGCGGAAATCGAGCGCTGGCTGAAAAATGCCGATCCCATCGTGCTTGCCATCGGCACCGGCCGTACGCTGAAGGCGGCTGTGGACCAACTGCCGCCGATGGAATGTCCGCAGCACCGCATCGTGTCACTGACAGGCAATATCGGGCCGGATGGATCGGCCGCCTATTACAACGTCATCTTCAGTATGGCCGATGCCATCAAGGCGCGGCATTTCCCGATGCCGCTGCCGGTTCTCTGCTCGTCTGCGGAAGAGCGGGAACTGCTGCACGACCAGTCCATGGTGCGCTCCACGCTGGCGCTGGGTGCAGCCGCCAATGTCACCTTCGTCGGCGTCGGCGAACTGGGAGAAAATGCACCGCTCTGCGTTGATGGTTTTCTCGGTGTCGACGAGATGAAGGCCCTGATGGCAAGCGGTGCGATCGGCGAAATCTGCGGCTGGATGTATGATGCCAACGGCCGCATTCTCGACCATTCCGTCAACGAGCGCGTCGCCTCCGTTCCCATTCCGTCCAGAGAGACCTGCACGGTCATCGGTATGGCGCAGGGCGCGCGCAAGAATGCCTCGATTCTCGCGGCACTGAGGGGTGGTCTTTTGAACGGCCTCATCACCGACGAAGCGACAAGTGAATATTTGCTCACACACTGAGCAAAAATTAATCCATTAAAATCAATTACTTGATTTTTCCATGTGCGCCGCAGCACAGGATGTTGCTTGACTTTTTTTGGCTGCGGGTGAGTAAATGCCCCAGAGCAAAGCGAATGCTCATAAATTTCTTCTGGGAGGAAGATATGACATTGAAGACCATTTTGCTGGGCGCATGCTCGGCACTCGCCTTTTCGACCCTTGCTTCCGCCGAAACGCTGACCATCGCCACCGTCAACAACGGCGACATGATCCGCATGCAGGGTCTGACCTCCGACTTCACCACCAAGAACCCCGACATCAAGGTGGAATGGGTCACGCTTGAAGAAAACGTCCTGCGCGAGCGCGTGACGACCGATATCGCCACCAATGGCGGTCAGTACGACATCATGACCATCGGCAACTATGAAGTGCCGATCTGGGCCAAGCAGGGCTGGCTGCTGCCGCTCGAAAAGCTTGGCGACAAATACGACGTGGATGATATTCTGCCGGCGATCCGTGGTGGTCTTTCCAGCGAAGGCAAGCTTTATGCGGCGCCGTTCTACGGCGAATCCGCCATGATCATGTATCGCAAGGACCTGTTTGAAAAAGCCGGCCTGAAGATGCCTGAAAACCCGACCTGGGAATTCATCGGTGACGCTGCCCGCAAGATTACCGATCGCAAGACGGATATCAACGGCATGTGCCTGCGCGGCAAGGCTGGCTGGGGCGAGAACATGGCCTTCATCAGCGCGCTCACCAACTCCTTTGGCGGCCGCTGGTTCGATGAGAACTGGAAGCCGCAGTTCGATCAGCCGGAATGGAAGAGTGCTCTTCAGTTCTACGTCGATCTGATGAAGGATGCCGGTCCGTCGGGTGCTTCCTCCAACGGCTTCAACGAAAACCTGACGCTGTTCCAGCAGGGCAAATGCGGCATGTGGATCGACGCCACGGTGGCTGCTTCCTTCGTTTCAAACCCGAAGGATTCGACCGTTGCCGACAAGGTCGGTTATGCGCTCTTCCCGACGCATGGCGAGCTGAAGAACCACGGCAACTGGTTGTGGTCATGGAACCTTGCTATCCCGAAGAGCTCGCAGAAGGCGGATGCAGCCGAGAAGTTCATCTCCTGGGCAACCAGCAAGGAATATACCCAACTCGTCGCTGCCAAGGAAGGCTGGGCAAACGTGCCTCCGGGTACCCGCACCTCGCTTTACAAGAATGCTGACTATGAAAAAGCAGCCGCCTTCGCCAAGCCGACGCTTGCTGCGATGGATGCCGCCGACATCACCAAGCCCACCGTAAAGCCCGTGCCTTACACCGGCGGTCAGTTCGTGGCGATCCCTGAATTCCAGGCGCTCGGCACCACGGTCGGTCAGCTGTTCTCGGCGGTCGTTGCCGGCCAGTCCAGTGTCGACGATGCGCTTGCCAGCGCCCAGTCGACAGCGACGCGTGAAATGACCCGCGCCGGTTACATCAAGTAATCCTCCTGAAGATCGCTGTCCGGCGCCAATGCCGGGCAGCGGACCTTGGGGGCGCAAGCCGCGAGCTGCGCGGCGGCCTTTAAGCCTTTCAAATCAAAACTGGAATGAGCCGGTTCTTCCGGATATGCCGGGGGCATTTCGTGATGCCCGAGCCCATGGGGAGGTTAGTGCAATGGCAACACGAAACACGAGCGGTCTGGCGCGGGTTATGCTTGCGCCTTCGGTGCTGCTTTTGCTGGTGTGGATGATCGTGCCCCTGGCGATGACGCTGTGGTTTTCGTTCCAGAACTACAATCTGCTCAACCCTGCCAATGTCAGCTTTGCGGGCCTGTTCAATTACCAGTATTTCTATACCGATCCGGCCTTCTTCCAGTCGATCTTCAACACGCTTGCCATCGTCGGCGGCGTGCTTCTGATCACCGTCATCGGCGGTATTGCGATTGCGCTTCTGCTTGACCAGGACATCTTCGGTCAGGGCATCGTGCGCATCATGATCATCTCGCCCTTCTTCGTCATGCCGCCTGTTGCGGCGCTGGTGTGGAAGAACATGATCATGCATCCCGGTTACGGCGTGCTTGCCGATCTGTCGCGCTTCTTCGGCCTGCAGCCGGTCGACTGGTTCGCGCAGTTTCCGCTGCTCTCCATCATCATCATCGTCGCCTGGCAATGGCTGCCCTTTGCCACGCTGATCCTGCTCACCGCCCTGCAGTCGCTCGATGGCGAGCAGAAGGAAGCGGCCGAGATGGATGGCGCCAACTTCATCAACCGCTTCATCTACCTGACGCTGCCGCATCTTGCCCGCGCCATCACCGTCGTCATCCTCATCCAGACGATCTTCCTGCTCGGCGTTTACGCGGAAATCCTCGTCACCACCAATGGCGGCCCCGGCTACGCCTCGACCAACCTTGCCTTCCTCATCTATCGCACGGCGCTTCTGGGCTACGACGTCGGCGGCGCATCGGCCGGTGGCATCATCGCCGTCGTGCTCGCCAATATCGTCGCCATCTTCCTGATGCGCGCCGTCGGCAAGAACCTCGACCGTTAAGGAGAAGCGATCATGGCCCGCAAGACAACGACACGCGCAAAGATCGGCTTCACCATCGCGGCATGGGCCGTGGCGCTTTTGCTGTTCTTCCCGATCCTTTACGCCTTCCTCACCTCGATCAAGACCGAGCCGGAGGCGATCGCAGGCTTCAGCCTCATTCCCTCGGGCACGCTCGAAAACTACATCACCGTGCAGACCCAGCGCGATTACTTCAAGCCGTTCATGAACTCGGTCGTGCTGTCGCTCGGCTCGACGATCATCGCGCTCATGATCGCCATTCCCGCCGCCTGGGCCATGGCATTCTCGCCGACCAAACGCACCAAGGACATTTTGATGTGGATGCTCTCCACCAAGATGATGCCGGGGGTGGCGGTGCTGGTGCCGATCTACCTGATCTTCCGCAATGCCGGCCTGCTCGATACCCGCATTGGGCTGACCGTCATGCTCACCTTCATCAACCTGCCGATCGTGGTGTGGATGCTTTATACCTACTTCCGCGAAATCCCCGGCGAGATCCTGGAAGCAGCCCGCATGGATGGTGCCTCGCTCTGGAACGAGATCGTGCATGTACTGACACCAATGGCGGTTCCGGGCATTGCCTCGACGCTGCTCCTGAACGTCATTCTTGCCTGGAACGAATCCTTCTGGACCATCCGGCTGACGACCACCAATGCGGCACCGCTGACGGCCTTCATCGCCTCCTTCTCCTCACCGCAGGGGCTGTTCTGGGCCAAGCTCTCGGCCGCCTCGATGATGGCGATCGCCCCCATTCTCGTCATCGGCTGGTTCTCGCAGAAACAACTCGTGCGTGGCCTCACCTTTGGCGCCGTGAAATAAGGAACGACAATAATGGGCAGCATTTCCCTTCAGAACGTGTCCAAGCTCTTCGGCGAGGCAAAAGTCATCCCGTCGATCGATCTCGATATCCATGACGGCGAGTTCGTCGTCTTCGTCGGCCCCTCCGGCTGCGGCAAGTCAACGCTGCTGCGCCTGATTGCCGGGCTGGAAGACGTCTCCGGCGGCAGAATAGTCATCGACGGCAACGACGCCACCGAAAAGGCCCCGGCCGAGCGCGGCCTTGCCATGGTGTTCCAGTCCTATGCGCTCTATCCGCATATGAGCGTCAGGAACAACATCGCCTTCCCGCTGAAGATGGCCAAGCTCGACAAGGCTGTCATCGACAAGAAGGTCGACGATGCCGCCCGCATCCTCAACCTCACCGATTATCTCGAACGCCGGCCCTCGCAACTGTCCGGCGGCCAGCGCCAGCGCGTGGCCATCGGCCGCGCCATCGTGCGCGAACCGAAGGCGTTCCTGTTTGACGAACCGCTCTCCAACCTCGATGCGGCGCTGCGCGGTACCATGCGGCTGGAAATCTCCGAGCTGCACAACACGCTGAAGACGACGATGATCTACGTCACCCACGACCAGGTGGAGGCCATGACCATGGCCGACAAGATCGTGGTCCTCAACCGCGGCAATATCGAGCAGGTCGGCTCGCCGATGGAGCTTTACCGCTCGCCCGCCAACCTCTTCGTCGCCGGCTTCATCGGCTCGCCGCGCATGAACCTGGTGACCGGCGACTACGCCCGGCAAAAGGGTGCGACCACCGCCGGCGTGCGGCCCGAGCACCTGACGCTGTCGAAAGAAACCGGCCTGTGGCAGGGCAAGGTCACGGTTGCCGAGCATCTCGGCTCCGACACCTTCCTCCACCTCGACGTCCCCGGCATCGGCCCCATCACTGCCAGAACCGACGGTGAATTCGAATGCAAACACGGCGATACCGTCTTCATCACACCAGATGATGCCAAAATCCACAGGTTCGATGACAAGGGCATCGCGATATGACGCCTTAAGTTCAGGCCTCGTCGATCCTGACACCGTTTCGGTCAAAAACATGAAGCCGTTCCTGCGGGAAACCGACCCGCATGGACTTGCCCGGCTGCAACAGCGCCCGATCAGACGAAAACAGCTTGAAGGGCAATCCATGCACGGTCAGGTGCAGGATGATGCCGAGACCCGTCGGCTCGACGAGATCGACGGTCGCCTCGACAGCACCATCCGCAGGCGAGACGGTGACATGTTCCGGCCGGATACCGAGTGTGACCGGCTCACCATCGGCAAGCTTCACGTCGCGGCCGAGTTCGAGGCGTGTGCCATCGCCGAGCACGACGAAACTACCGCCATTCTCACGCCCGAGCCGTCCTTCCAGAAAATTCATGCCCGGCGAACCGATAAAACCAGCGACGAACAGATTGGCTGGGCGATCGTAGAGATCGAGCGGTGCGCCGATCTGCTGCACATGGCCGGCATTCATCGCGACGATACGGGATGCTAGCGTCATCGCCTCGATCTGGTCATGGGTGACATAAACCGAGGTGGCGCCGAGATCAGCATGCATGCGCTTGATTTCGGCCCGCATCTGCTCGCGAAGCCGTGCATCGAGGTTGGAGAGTGGCTCATCGAACAGAAAAGCCTTAGGCTGGCGCACGATGGCCCTGCCCATGGCGACGCGCTGGCGCTGGCCGCCGGAAAGCGCTTTCGGACGGCGCGCCAGATAGGGATCGAGACCGAGTTTCGCCGAAGCACCGGCCACGGCCGCCGCGATTGTTTCCTTGGTGCTGCGGCGCAGGCGCAGGCTGTAGCTCATATTGTCGGCGACGCTCATATGCGGATAAAGCGCATAGGACTGGAACACCATGGCGATATCCCGGTCCTTCGGCTTGCGGTCGTTGACGCGCTCACCGTCGATGGTCAATTCGCCCGCTGAAATCTCCTCCAGACCGGCAATCATTCGCAGCAGTGTCGATTTTCCGCAGCCGGATGGGCCGACGAGGACGATGAATTCGCCGTCCTCGATCTTCAGATCGACCCCGTGCAGGACCGCAAGGTCGCCATAGGTCTTGCCGACATTCTTCAGCTCGATGGAAGCCATGGGATTATCCTTTCACCGCGCCGGCCGTCAGGCCCTGCACGAGATAACGTTGAATGAGCAGGAAGAAGAGACAGGCCGGAATGAGCGCCAGAACACCCGCCGCCATCATCTGCCCGAAATCGACGGAAAATTTTGAAACGAAGGTCAACAGCCCGACCGGGAATGTGGCGCTCTGGTTGCCCGAAATCAGCATCAGCGCAAACAGCAACTCGCTCCACGCGGCGGTGAAGACGAAGCCCAGCGTCGCGGCGATGCCCGGCAATGTCAGCGGCAGGATGATCTGGCGGAATGCCGTGAAGCGGCTTGCCCCGTCGATCATCGCCGCCTCTTCCAGATCCTTGGGAATACCGTCGAAGAATGACTGCATTAGGAAAGTGGCAAACGGCACGTTGAAGGCGGTGTAGACGATGACGAGACCCGTCAGGCTATTGGTGAGGCCGAGCGGCGACAGCATCTTGAAGATCGGCGCGACCAGCATGACCAGCGGAAACATCTGGGTAATCAGCATCAGCGCCACGATCCAGTATTTGCCCTTGAAGCGGAACCGCGACAGCGCATAACCGGACAGTGACGAGAGCACCGTAACGGCAAGTGCCGTGGAGCCGGCAACGATGACGCTGTTCTTAAAAAATGTCGGGAAGGCACTGTTTTCTATGACATATCGATAATGATCGAGCGTCGCGTGCGACGGCCACATTCGCACGCCTTCGCTATAAAGCAGGTCATTCGGCGTGACCGAGACCTTGAGCAGCCAGAACAGCGGAAACAGCGCAAAGACGATATAGGCGAGGATCGCCAGGCGATGGGCAAGGGTGAGGAATATCCTTGATGTCATCGGTCAGTCCTTCTCGATAAGGCGTTGGCGCAGGAGCACGATGAGCATGGAATAGGCCAGAAGCAGCACCAGAAGTACCAGCGCGATGGCCGAGGCATAACCGAAATCGAGCCGCCGGAAGGCCTGCGTGAAGATGTAGCTCGCAACGATCTGGGTGCGGTCTGCCGGTCCGCCATTGGTCATGACGATGATGAGATCGGCAAAATTGGCGATCCAGACGGTGCGCAGCAAAACGGTGATGGCGATGGTGGGTGCGAGAAATGGGAGGGTGATGGAGGTGAAGCGCTGCAACGGGTTTGCCCCGTCAATGGAAGCGGCCTCGTAAAGATCACGCGGGATCGCCTGAAGTGCGGCAAGCAATGTGATGGCGAAGAAAGGAATGCCCCACCAGACATTGGCGATGATCGGCCCCCACATGGCAAGCTGCGGATCGGCAAGAATATTGTTGGGCGCGGAGAGAAGCCCGAGCGAGACCATCCAGTGCGGCAGCGGTCCTATGACCGGATTGAACAGCCACGCCCAGTTGAGACCGGCAAGAAAGGTTGGCACGGCCCATGGAAGAAACACCAGCGCCTGGGCCAGCCCCCTGCCCGCGAACGGCTTGTCCAGCAGCAGCGCCAAAATGAGACCGAAGAAAAACTGCAGGAATACCGAAGCCCCCGTCCACCACAGCGTATTTTTCAGCGCCCGGTAAAAGGCCGCATCCTGCGACAGTGCCTCCAGATGTTTCAAGCCAACGAAACCGCCGGAAAAAGGATTGAGCAGCTGCACGTCACGAAACGCATAGGACAGGCCGAGCACCAGCGGCACCAGCATGACGGCAACAATGAGCACGAGAACCGGCGCACTATAGAGCCAGGGTTCGGCCCAGTCGGCAAAACGCTGCATTGCCGGCTTGCCGGCGCGGTTGCGCGCGGCCACGGGTCCGGCGCCATGGGCATAGGACATGATTGATCGCTCCTGATCGGACGGCGGGGCGGACAGGTTTTTCTAACGCTTCTGGCCAGCCGGTCCGCACGTTTTGAAATGGGGCCTGCCGTTTGTGACAGCCCGCAAGAACGGCCGCGCGGGTTCAAATCTCGCGCGGCCAACCGTGTGGTTTATTTGGAGGCGAGGAACTTCTGCTGCGCCTTCGTCATATAGTCAGCCCATTGCTTGGCGAGGTCTTCCGGTGAGATATCACCAAGAAGCGCTTCCTGCGATGTCTTGATAACAAGCGAATCCTTGAAGAATGCGAATTCCTCAAGATAGGTCGGCATCTTCGTCGGCACGGCGTTCTTGTCCGCCAGTTCGTCGAACCAGCCCTTGAACTGCTCGCTGGCGTAGAAGGGGTCCTTCTCCGCCGACTTGTGCACCGGCAGCGCACCCGTCTTCTTGTTCCACTCGATATTGCCTTCCGGCCCTTCCAGCGTCTCGACCAGTTTCCAGGAGAGGTCCTTGTTGGCGGATGCCGACATGATCGACCAGCCGGCGAAACCGATGGTCGGGAAGGTCTTGCCGTCAGGTCCCTTCGGCATGGTCATGACGCCGAAATCTTCCGGCTTCATGCGCTGGGCAATGGCGATAAGGGCGTCCGGATCCTGATCGAGGAAGGCGCAGGTGCCGGAATAAAAGCCCGCGACGATCTCGTTGAAGCCCCAGTTGACGCTGTCTTTCGGCGCCAACCCGTTCTTGTAGAGATCGATCACATAGGTCAGGCCCTTCACCCAGCCAGGGCTGTCAAAGGTGGAGGTGCCGTCCTTGGTGAAGAACTCGTTCGATCCCGCCATGGACGCGCCGAACATGACCCAGCCGTTAAGTCCGCCCGGCCCGCCACGCAGGCAATAACCGTATTTGCCGGGAAGTGCTGCGACCTTCTTGGAGGCATCGGCGAATTCGTCGAGCGTCTTCGGCGGCTCCTTCACGCCAGCCTGTTCCAGCAGTTTCTTGTTGTAGAACATGGCCCGGAGATAAAAGCCGTAGGGAAGCATATAGGCCGTGTTCTTCACATCACGGCCGAGTTCCAGCGTGCGTTCACTCAGACCCTTGGTGTATTCCCATTTGGCGAGGTAGGGTTCGAGACTTTCGAGCATGCCGTTATTGGCATAAAGCGAAAGCCAGGTGTCGGGCATTTCCATGACATCAGGCACATCTCCGGCGGAGACCATCGTGGCGAATTTCTGGAAGGCCTCGCTCCAGGGCAGCGAGATGATCTCCACCTTGGTGCCGGGATTGGCAGTTTCGAACTTCGAGACGATGCCCTTCAGCGTTTCCGTCCGTTCGGGACTTGTAATGACCTCGACCAGTTTCAAGGTCGTATCCGCCAGCGCCGTTCCGGTCATCAGGGCGGTGAAGATTGCTGCTGCTACCAGTTTTTTCATGTCGTTCTCCCCTTTTTGTCGTCAGTTTTGAGACGCGTCAGACGGCCGAGGCCGCCTTGATCGCGGGTTCGAGATCGTTCCAGAGCGCTTCTGTGCCCTCCAGTCCGACATGCAGGCGCACGGAACGCGCGCTGATGCCGAACGTGTGGGCGGAGTTTGGCTGCGCCTTCTGTTCAAGCACCACTTCACCCGGGACGATCAGGCTTTCATGCCCACCCCAGGAAACACCCAGTTTGAAAAGTTTGAGGCGGTCGGCAAAAGCGCGCACATCCACCCCTTCCTTGAAAATGAAGGAAAACAGGCCAGACGTACCGTTGAGGCCGGGCGGCAGGCGGTTCGCCAATCCAGGATGGCAAACCTTTTCCACCACATCGAGCGCCTGCAGGCGGCTGGCAATATCCAACGCCGATGCCTGATGCGCCCTCATGCGCAGCGGCAGGGTGCGCAAGCCGCGGATCAGCAACCACGCATCGAAGGGCGACATCTTGCCACCGAGATAGGGATAGGTCTCTGCACGAATGCGGTCGATCATTGCCTTTGAACCGGCAACCACGCCGGAGACCACATCGCTGTGCCCGCCGAGATACTTCGACGCCGAATGCACGACGAGATCGACACCGAGCGAGATCGGCTGCTGGAAGACAGGACTTGCCCAGGAATTATCGATGACGGTGACGGCGCCATGGCGCTTGCCGATCGCGGCGAGCGCACCGACATCATGGGCCTCCATCACCCAGCTGGTCGGGCTTTCCATGTAGAAGAGCTTCGCGCCGGGCATAGCCTTTTCAACCGCCGCCTCGTCGCGGCCGTCGACATAGACCACCTCGACATTCATGCGCTTCATGAAGGTGCCAAACAGGCGAAACGCATCGGGATAGACATGGCGCACCGCGACGATGCGGTCACCCGGCGAAACGAAGGAGAGAACGGTGGAGGAAATGGCCGACATGCCGCTGGCGAAGCCAAGCGCATCTTCCGCGCCCTCAAGCTTTGCCAGCATTTCCTCAAACATCCTGACGGTCGGGTTGAGCCCTCGCGTATAGACCGGCCGCACCTTTTCGCCGCGATAGGTGGAAACCATTTCGTCGTAGCTGGAAAAGGTGAAAAGCGAAGTCTGCACAAGCGGCGGGACCACAGCTTCGAAAGCGTGGGTCTCGTCATGGGCGACGATCAGAGAGGCGGGATCGAAGAGATCGTTGCCTTGGTTCATTTCGACATGTCCTTGATATCCTCCTCGACGACAGCGAGGATTTTCAGTGTTTCTTCACGGGCGGTCTCCGCATCGCCGGCGGCGATGGCGTTGAACAGCGTGCGGTGAAAAGGGAAGGAGCGGCTTGCAAAGTCCGGCCGGTCGAAAGGCTTCAGCCAGAAACGTTCGAAACCTTCGCGCATCTGCTCGAGCAGCTGCTTGAACAGCGAATTATGCGTGGCGTCATAGATGGAGAGGTGGAAGGCAAGGTCGGCCTTGCCGGACGTGCCTTCAGCCAGATGCACCCGCTCCATCTCATCGAGCCGCGCTTCCATCGTGGCGATATCCTCCACCGTGCGCCGGCGCGCCGCAGCCATCGAGGCCTCAACCTCGATGCCACGCCGGACTTCCAACGTCATCAACAACGCATCGCGCAGGCTTTCGGCATCGATGGAGATAGGCATATGCACGGTTGCGGCGGAAATCGGCTTAAGCAGATAATTGCCGCTGCCCTTGCGGCTGTCGATAACGCCCAGCGCCTGAAACTTACGGATGACCTCGCGAATGGTGGAACGGCCGACACCCAGCGCCACCATCAGCTCTCGCTCGGCCGGCAACCGATCTCCAGCCTTCAGTCCCGCCCTCTCGACGTAATCGGAGAGTGCCGCCTCGACCTGGCGCACACGGTCGCTGGGTGGAATAGGCTGCATTAGTTCGCGGCTGGATCTATCCAAGAGTTACCCTTTGAATTGGTCTGACATCTTACCATTTCAAACGGTCGGTCGATTGTCAACGGGGAACGCAAGCAGCCTAAACAGGGAGATCACATCCCTGTTGAACCGCGTATTCCGGGAAAAATAGAAGGAAATTAGAGATTTGGGCGTTGGTAACGCTGGAGAAGGCTTACCGGCTGGGCAAAATTTGCGAGACGGCACAATCGACCGTGGGGCCTAGGACAGAAGGAAAAAACTTCTCCTCCGTCGCGCTCGGGCCTATCGCGAGCATCTGCCAGCTATTGATTTTACGATACGTGACTGGATCCCCGGAACGGGCCCGAGGATGACATCGAGTGTGGGGATACGTTAGTCAGGTGTCTGAGGGTGGCTGGTGCCACCCTCGCCCGTTTTGTCTTCTTACTGGCTAAGCACGGCCGCCTTGATGGTATCGATGTTGTGGTTGACCATATCGATATAGGTTGCGGCCGGGCCGTCGGCTGTCGAGAGCGCGTCGGAATAAAGCGTTCCGCCAACTTTCAGGCCGGTTTCCTTGGCAATCTGGTCCATCAACCGCTTGTCGGTGATGTTTTCGACGAAGATCGCCGAGGCGTTGTCGTGCTTGATCTGATCCACCAGCTTGGCGACGTCGGCGGCAGACGCTTCGGAATCCGTCGAGATACCTTCCGGCGCCAGGAATTCGAGACCATAGGCATGCTCGAAATAACCGAAGGCATCATGTGAGGTGATGATGTTGCGTTTTTCCGGCGGAATGGCGGCGATCTCGGTCTTCACCTTCTCGTTCAAAGCCGCGAGCTTGGCGATATAGGCCTGTGAATTGGCGGTGTAAGTTGCGCAACCGGCCTTGTCGACCTCGCAAAATGCGCCGGCGATGTTCTTCACGTATATTTCCGCATTCTTGATTGACTGCCAGGCATGCGGATCGAATTCACCGTGATTGTGTCCCTCATGGTCATGCGCTTCCTCTGCCTTGTGGTCGTGACCCGCCTCTTCCTCGGCTTCCGGATGTGCGTGACCGGCTGGCTCGTCGGAAATCCTGAGGGGTTTCACGCCCTTGGTCAGTTCCACCACCGGCGCCTTTGTGCCGCTGGTATCGATCAGCCGCTTCAGGAAGCCTTCGAATGCAAGGCCGTTCACCAGCACAACATCCGCCTTGCTGACAGCAACGGCGTCGGCCGGGCGCGGCTCGTAGACATGCGCGTCGCCGTCAGGTCCGACGATCGTGGTGATTTCGACGCGGTTGCCGCCGACATTCTTCGCGAAGTCGGCAATGATCGAGAAGCTGGCCACGACCTTGAGTTCAGCCGCAGAAGCCTGCGCCATCAGGACCGGGGAAAGGGAGAGAAGGCTTACGCAGGTAGCAAGACGTAGGGTTTGGAACATGAAGGGTTCTCCTTTTTTCAAACGCTGTTTTCAGGCCGTTCTGTGACGACCGGAACCGAGAAGATCGCGAAGCACACCGCGTGTGCCGACGACGATGGACAGGACATAGATGACGCCTGCGGACAGGATGATCGCCGGACCTGATGGCAACGACGCGTGATAGGACAGAAGCAGGCCTGCAAAACACGAGACCATGCCGATGCCGATCGAGATGAAGCACATTGGCGCGACGCGATTGGACCAGAAGCGGCTGGCGGCAGCGGGCAGCATCATCAGGCCAACCGAAAGCAGGGTTCCGAGCGCCTGAAACCCGCCGACCAGATTGAGGACGACGATGGCGAGGAAGAGGAAGTGCACGGGGCTCCCCCAGTTGCTGACCGAGCGCAGAAACAGGGGATCGAGGCATTCCGCCAGCAGCGCGCGCCAGAAAACCATCATCACCGTCAGCGTTACGACGCAGATACCGCCGATGAGGCCGAGCGCTTCATTGTTCAGTGCCAGCACCGTGCCGAAAAGCACATGCATGAGATCGACACTGGAGCCGCGCCAGGAGACGAGCAGCACGCCGAGCGCCAGAGAAATGAGGTAAAAGGCTGCAAGCGAGGCGTCCTCCTTCTGGATGGTGAAGCGCGAAACCGCACCGGCACCCAGTGCCACCAGAAGACCGACGACCAGCCCGCCGATGGTCATCGGCAAAATCTCCAACCCGTAAAACAGAAAGCCCACCGCCGCCCCCGGCAAAATGGCGTGCGACATGGCATCACCCGTCAGGCTCATGCGGCGCAGCATCAGAAACACCCCGACCGGCCCGCAACTGACAGCAAGGATCAAGGCACCGGCAAGCGCACGCTGCATGAAGACATACTGGATGAATGGCTCGATGAAGAAATCAGACATGGATATGCGAATGCGCCTGCGGGTGTTTGGGGAAATCCTGCGGCTTTTCCGCCAGGTCGGCGTTCACCGTCGCTGCTGCGGGTTCGCACCATGGGGCGTCGCCGTCCCATGCCTCGTGAAACCGTCGTGCCTGCTGCATCATTTCGGGCCTTAGAACCTCCCGTGTCGGGCCAAAGCCCACCAACCGTCTGGCAAGCAGAAGTGTTTGTGGAAAATGCTGACGCACCAGCTCGTAGTCATGAAGAACGGCCAGAACCGTGCGCCCCTCGGCAACCCATGCTTTGATCAGCACCATGAGGTCGGCGACGGTGCGCTCATCGACAGCGTTGAAGGGCTCATCCAGCAAAATCAGTTGCGCATCCTGCAACATGGCGCGGGCAAAAAGGGCGCGTTGCATCTGGCCGCCGGAGAGTGAATCGATATTGCGTTTTTCAAAGCCAGAAAGTCCGACCGCTTCCAGCACATGGGCCATGGCCGCCCGGTCCGACTGGCGATGGCGAGCGAGCAGGCCGCGTTTGGGCCAGAGACCAAGCGCGACCAGATCGCGCACCTGTGCCGGAAAGGAACGGTCGAGTTCAGACTGCTGCGGTAGATAGGCGACGGAAACGCCTGGAGTAACCCGGCATTCACCGCCAAGTGGCTTCAAAATGCCGGCGACGCCCTTCATCAGCGTCGATTTTCCCGACCCATTGGCGCCGATCACCGCCGTGAGCGACCCTTTGGCAATATCGCCATCCAGATGATGCACCGCCGCGCGGCCGGCATATCCGAGTGTCAGATTTTTAAAGGCAAGGCACGGATCGTTCATCGATCCCTCCGGGGCATGATGTCATTTGATGACCCCCTCATATGTAATGTTATTACATTCGTCAAACGAATATGTAATGAAATAACATTAACTATCGGAAAGGTAGGTTCCATCTCACATTGGACGAAACCTCCAGGATCACCTCGGGGGTATGGTCGTGCCAGGTTCTGGATTCCCGGGACAAGCCGAAGGAAGCATCCGGCAAGCAATTTTTCTAAAGCCAGTTGACACGCTGCGCTTATGTAATGTTATTACGTTACAAGCAACAAGCGATGTGACCACTAGCCCCGTCGTTCTCTACCGCAAGTCGTGACGACGATGACTCCCACGCTACCACCGCTAATAAAACGAGGCCCGCATGTCGAAAAAACTTCCCGTCACTGTCCTCTCCGGCTTTCTTGGTGCCGGAAAAACAACGCTTCTCAACCATATTCTCGCCAACCGCGACGGTCTGCGGGTCGCGTTGATCGTTAACGACATGAGCGAGATCAATATCGATGCGGCACTTGTGCGAGATGGCGGCGCCAATCTTTCGCGCACCGAGGAACAGCTTGTGGAAATGACCAATGGCTGCATCTGTTGCACGCTGCGCGACGACCTTCTGAATGAGGTACGCGCGCTCGCCGAGCAGGGCCGGTTTGATTATCTGCTGATCGAATCCACCGGCATTGCCGAGCCGCTGCCAGTGGCCGCCACTTTCGATTTTCGCGATGAAAACGGTCGCAGCCTTTCCGATGTCGCGCATCTGGACACGATGGTGACGGTGGTGGATGCCGCCAATCTTCTCAACGACTACGGTTCCTCTGACTTTCTTGCCGACCGTGGTGAGACGGCGGGCGAAGGGGACAACCGAACCATCGTAGACCTCCTGGTCGAGCAGATCGAATTTGCCGATGTCGTCGTCCTCAACAAGATCGGCACTGCCACGCCGGATGAGCGGGACGCCGCCCGCAAGATCATCGTCGGGCTGAACCCGGATGCGAAACTCATTGAGGCCGATTTCGGCAAGGTGGAACTGAAGGAGGTGCTGGGCACCGGCCGCTTCGATTTCGCCAAGGCCGAAGAACACCCGCTGTGGTTCAAGGAGTTGCACGGTTTCAAGGACCACATTCCCGAGACCGAGGAATATGGCATCCGCTCCTTCGTTTACCGCGCCAGAAAGCCTTTCGATCCCGTGCTGTTCCAACGTTTTATCGACCGCGCCTGGCCCGGTGTGGTGCGCGCCAAAGGCTTCTTCTGGCTGGCCACGCGGCCAGCTTATGTCGGGGAGATAAGCCAGGCCGGCGCACTGGTGCGCACCGGCAAGATGGGCCTTTGGTGGTCCGCCGTGCCGAGCGAGCAATGGCCGCGCGAGCAGCAGTTCCTCGACATGATGAAGCCCTATCTCGACCCGGTCTTTGGCGACCGCCGGCAGGAAATCGTCTTCATCGGTTCCGATCCCATGAGCGAAGCGCGCATCCGCGCGCAGCTCGATGCGTGCCTGATCGACACAGATGCCTTCACCCCGGACGCATGGCGACACCTGCCCGACCCCTTCGCCAGCTGGGACCGGCAGGCGGCTTGATTGGTTCTCAACTCCGACCTTTTTGACGAGTGGATGCCTCTTTCGCCTTCTCCCCGTCGGGGAGAAGGTATCGGCAACGCAATTCAAAGAAAATTCAGCGTCACCAGCGTCAGCACGAGATAACGCCCAACCTTGGCAATGGTAACAAGCAGAAGAAAAACCGGCAGCGGCTCCTTCATGATGCCGGCCGCAACCGTCAGCGGATCGCCGATCAGCGGCGCCCAGCTGAGCAGCAGCGACCACTTGCCGTAACGCCTGTACCAGTTCTGGGCACGTTGCAGCGCGGCTTCCCCCACAGGAAACCACCGCCGATGCCGGAAGCGTTCGATGCCACGGCCGAGCAGCCAGTTGGCGAGGGATCCGGCGACATTGCCGGCACTGGCAACAGTAACCAACAGCCAGACCGGCTGGGACTTCAAAATAATCAGGCCGGCAAGTGCGGCCTCCGACTGCATGGGCAGGATGGTTGCCGCGACAAAAGCCGTCAGAAACAAACCCGCATATACCGCCAGATCGGCCATTCCGTACCCTTCACATTTAGCGAATCCCGCTGCTCCTGAAGTGCCGGATGACGGCACCTGTCGTCAAGCGCCACGGCGTTCGATACAGATGGCCTTACGGCGGATTGGCGGCGACGGATCTGACGATATCATCACGCTCTATATCCAGCAGCGCCTGGTGAACTGAGAATTGCCGGGTTTCGCCGGATGCGGACAAAACGAGGATTACCGTTTCCTTCGGCGGGCAATCCGGCTGTACGCAGGCAATCTCGTTGACGGAAACGATCTCGTCTTCGCGGAGGGCAAGCAGTTCCCGCGTCCAGTGTTTCACAAGACGGGCCTTAGAGACTATCGCAGAGCCGCTGCGTGCAAGCGGATTTGCTCTTGCCGTCATCGGAAAACCCTTCTTGCTGCCTGCGAGGCCAATGCCTCAAAAAGATCGCGGATCGGCTGCTGCGGCATATCCATGCCGATGAGGACAACACGTGTTGCACGGTTGCCATCCGGCCAGCTTTCCAGACGGCTCAGCGGATAAAGCCGGTGCTGCACGGCATGGGCGACCACTGGACGGTCCGGATCATCCGTCGCACCGAAAATTCCCTTGAGCCGCAGCAGGCCGGAATGCACGTTGCTGGTGACGAGTTCGAGAAAGGTGACGATCGCCTGCGGATCGAAAGCGCCTTCGAACGTCAAATCGAACGCCTCGACCCCCGCACCATGACGATTGATATCGTGCACGTGCGCCGCATGCAGGCTCAGCCTGTCGGCGGCAAGCCAACCCGTTACGTCTTCCGGCTTGTTACGCAAGGAATAATCCGCCGGCGCAAACAGCGACATCAGATTGAAGTCGCGCGCGTTGCGGTCATGCAGACGCGCGGCAGGATTGAGATCGGAGAGGCTCTCACAGCCCCTCGCCGCCCCGTCAGTGAGATCGGTTTTGGTCAAAACAATGTGATCGGCAAAGGCAAGCTGTTTCCAGCCCTCGATGAAACTGTCGAGCATCGCCTGGCCGGAGGTAATGTCGAAAACAGTAACGACACCGGAGAGATGAAAGTGGCGGGCGACGATATGGTCGCGCAGGCCGGCGGCAGGCGTACCACCGGGAATCAGGCTGTTGATGATCGGCGCAGGATCGGCAAGGCCAGTGGTTTCGATGACGACACGCGATATTTCCGGCACCAACCCTTCCAGAAAGGCCAGATGCAACTCGTAAAGCGAGGTGCGGATATCGCTGGTGGCGGTGCAGCAGATGCAGCCGGTCGTGGTCCTGAAATAACGCTCCGAACCGGTGCGGACCAAGCCGTGATCGATGGGCACCGAACCGAATTCGTTGACGATGACGGCGGCACCACGCATTTCCGGTTCGCTCAGAAGCTCGTTCAGAAGCGTGGTCTTGCCCGCCCCCAGAAAGCCGGTAAGCAGTGTGACAGGCACCGTTCCGGTGGATGGGGTGACGGACGAGACGTCTTCTGGTGCAACCGCCTTCTTCCGCTTCATTCCCAACACATCCGCACCTTCAAGCAGCAAATCTTGGAGAGATTTAATACGTAATGTAATAACATATCAATACTTCTTGTTAGAAATTGCTCTTGAACATGGCATCCGCAGACTGCTTCCGGTATCCCGTCCCGAGCCATGCCCACAAGCACACGAAAAAACCAAAGCGGACCCAAAATGGAATAATAAAACCGTTTCGTTCACTTTCGTTTTTTTCGTTCCACCATCTATTGCATTTTCATTAGAGTTCGCTTTAAATCAGGCCGCTAATACAGAAAAGCTCGCCCGCAGCTATATCGAGGAGGATAGGCTGCAATAAGGGGCTGTATCTTTTACTGTTTTTAAAATGGGAGGAATCGCCTTGAAAAAACTCAGCTACCGTCTTGCTGCGGCATCTGCGCTTTCGTTTTTTGTCACATCGAACGCATTCGCCGCGACGGAAATTCAGTGGTGGCATGCCATGACCGGCGCCAATAACGAGGTCGTGGACGCGCTCGCGAAAGAGTTCAACGATAGCCAGACAAACTACAAGATCATGCCCGTCTTCAAGGGCACCTATCCGGAAACCCTGAATGCCGGCATTGCGGCCTTCCGCGCCAAGCAGCCGCCGGCGATCATTCAGGTCTTCGACGCCGGTTCCGGCGTGATGATGGGTGCTGCCGGCGCAATCAAACCGGTGGCGGAAGTACTGAAGGAGGGCGGCTACACCTTCAACAAGGACGAATATCTGGCCGGCATCGTCGCCTATTATTCCAAGCCTGACGGCACCATGCTGTCCTTCCCCTATAATTCGTCCTCACCGATCCTGTATTACAACAAGGACACCTTCCAGAAGGCAGGCCTTGACCCGGCAAATCCGCCGAAGACCTGGCCGGAGGTTTTCGAAGCTGCCAAGAAGATCAAGACAAGCGGCGCTGCCCAATGCGGATTCACCTCAACATGGTTGACCTGGATCCAGACCGAAAACTTTGCCGCATGGAACAACGTCTCCTATGGCAGCAATGAAAACGGGCTGGGCGGCACCGATGTGAAGCTTGCCGTCAACGCGCCGCTCTTCGTCGAACACTTCCAGGCCATTGCCGACCTTGCGAAAGACGGCACCTTCCGTTACGGCGGGCGCACTTCGGAAGCCAAGCAGCTGTTCATGTCCGGCGAATGCGGCATCCTTACCGAATCCTCCGGCGGCCTTGGGGATATCATCAAGACCGGCATGAATTACGGTATCGGCCAGCTTCCCTATTACGAGGGTCATGGTCCGCAGAACACCATTCCCGGTGGCGCGAGCCTCTGGGTCTTCGGCGGCAAGAGCGATGCCGAATATAAAGGTGTGGCCGAGTTCTTCCATTTCCTTTCCCAGACCAAGATCCAGTCTCGTCTGCATCAGGTCTCCGGATACATGCCGGTAACGATCGCGGCCTATGAGGAAACCAAGAAATCCGGCTTCTATGACAAGAATCCCGGCCGCGAAACGCCACTTCTGCAGATGATGGGCAAGCCACCGACAGAAAACTCCAAGGGCGTGCGCCTCGTGAACCTGCCGCAGGTCCGCGACATCATGAACGAAGAGTTCGAGGCGATGCTGGCCGGCAAGCAGGACGCGAAATCCGCACTCGACAAGATTGTCACGCGCGGTGATGCGGCCATCAAGCAGGCAACCGGCAACTAAACGATCCCTGCCCCCGCCCGCATCCTCACCCGGTGCGGGCGGTATTCCCATTTCATCAGGAGATCGCCGTGCAAAGCGTCGTATTCCCCAACAAGATCCTGCCCTATCTGCTGGTCGCGCCACAGATCATCCTGACGGTGATCTTTTTCTTCTGGCCCGCAAGTCAGGCGCTCTACCAGTCGACCATGCGCGAGGATGCCTTCGGGCTGAACAGCAATTTCGTCGGGCTGGCCAATTTTTCCGCCGTACTTTCGGATGAAAGCTATCTGAACGCGCTGCACGTCACGGTCATTTTCAGCGTCCTGACCGCACTCGTCTCGATGGGGCTGGCATTGCTTCTGGCAACGGCGGCAGACCGCGTGGTGCGCGGCAAGGGTTTTTACCGCACCATGATGATCATGCCCTATGCTGTGGCACCCGCCGTCGCTGGCATGCTCTGGCTGTTCATGTTCAATCCGGCCATGGGAACCTTCTCCTATATCCTGCGCCGCAACGGCATCATGTGGGACCCGCTGCTCAACGGCAATCAGGCCATGCTGCTCGTGGTCGCAGCCGCCGCATGGAAGCAGATCAGCTACAATTTCCTGTTTTTTGTCGCAGGCTTGCAGGCAATTCCGAAATCATTGCTGGAGGCGGCCTCCATTGACGGCGCACGCGGTTCGCGGCGCTTCTGGACCATCGTTTTCCCGCTGCTGGCGCCGACAACATTCTTCCTGCTGGTCGTCAACACCGTCTATGCCTTCTTCGATACGTTCGGCATCATCCACGCAGTTACTGGCGGCGGCCCTGCCAAGGCGACAGAAACACTGGTCTACAAGGTCTACAATGATGGCTTCGTTAACCTGAACCTCGGCTCTTCCGCCGCGCAATCCGTCATCCTGATGGTGATCGTCATTGCGTTGACCGCCTTCCAGTTCCGCTTCGTCGAGAAGCGCGTGCACTACGGCTGAGGATTTCCTGATGATTGAAAATCGCCCGGTCGCCCGCGTGATCGCCCATCTGATGCTGGTTCTCGGCATCATCATCGTGGCCTTCCCGATCTACTACACCTTCATCGCGTCATCCATGACGTCGAATGACATCATTCGCCCACCGATGTCGCTGCTGCCCGGCGACCATCTTGGTGAAAACTATACAGATGCCATGGTCGGCGGCGTCGAAAGAGTGGTCGGCGTCAGCCTTGAACGGCTGCTGTTCAACAGCTTCGTGGTGGCGCTCGCCATTGCCATCGGCAAGATCGTCATTTCTTTCCTGTCGGCTTTCGCAATCGTATTTTTCCGTTTTCCATTTCGCATGGGCTTCTTCTGGATGATCTTCATCACGCTCATGCTGCCGGTCGAGGTGCGCATCCTGCCCACATACAAGGTCATCGTCGACCTCGGGCTTATCGATACCTATGCGGGACTGACGCTTCCGCTGATGGCGTCCGCGACGGCGACGTTCCTGTTCCGGCAGTTTTTCCTGACCATTCCCGGCGAAATGGTCGAGGCGGCTCGTATCGACAATGCAGGGCCGTTCCGCTTCATGCGCGATATTCTGCTGCCGCTGTCGAAAACCAATATCGCCGCTCTCTTCGTGATCCTGTTCATCTATGGCTGGACCCAGTATCTCTGGCCGCTGCTCGTGACCAACGACGCCAAGATGAACACGATCATCATCGGCCTCAAGCGCATGGTGGATTTCACCGACGCTTCGACGCCCTGGAATTATGTGATGGTGACGGCGATCCTCGCCATCATCCCCCCGATTATCGTTGTGGTGCTGATGCAGCGCTGGTTCGTCAAAGGTTTGGTGGAGACCGAGAAGTAATGGCAAAAATTGCGCTGAAAGACGTCCGCAAGGTTTACGGCGGCAATGTCGACGCCATCAAGGGCGTATCGATGGATATAGCCGATGGCGAGATGATCGTATTGGTCGGCCCCTCCGGCTGCGGAAAATCAACATTGCTGCGCATGATCGCCGGGCTGGAAAGCATATCGGGCGGTGAGATCGTCATCGGCGACCGCGTCGTCAACGATCTCGAACCGTCAGACCGAGATATTGCCATGGTGTTCCAGAACTACGCGCTTTACCCGCATATGACGGTGCGGCAGAACCTCGCCTATGGCCTCAAGAACCGCAACACGCCGAAGGACGAGATCGACCGGCGTATCACCGAGGCAGCCAAGGCGCTGGAAATCGAACAATATCTGGAGCGCAGGCCGCGCCAGCTCTCGGGTGGCCAGCGCCAGCGCGTGGCGATGGGCCGTGCCATCGTGCGCAAGCCCGCCGCATTCCTGTTCGATGAGCCGCTGTCCAACCTCGATGCCAAGCTGCGCGTGCAGATGCGCGTCGAAATCCGCCGCCTGCAACGTTCTCTCGCCACCACCAGCGTCTACGTAACCCATGATCAGATGGAAGCCATGACGCTGGCCGACCGCCTCGTGGTGCTGAATGCCGGCCGCATCGAGCAGATCGGCACTCCGATCGAGCTTTACGAAAAACCGGCCACCACCTTCGTCGCCACCTTCATCGGTTCGCCCTCCATGAACCTCCTGCCCTACGGCACCCCATCGGCTAACGGTGCATCCGGGTGGTCGGTGAATGGATCAGGCGCGCTGCCGCAAACCACCGCAACACTGGGCATCCGTCCGGAAGACATCACGCTCGCGGAAACAGAAGCTCCCGATGCCGCTTTCACTGGCACCGTGCGGGTGGACGCCGTGGAACTGGTGGGCGCGGAAAGCTACGTGCATGGCTCCTTCACAGACGGCACCACCATCGTCTTCCGCGTTCCCGGCCGCTCGCAGCTTGGTATCGGCGAGAACCTGCGGATTGCCGCCCAGACGAAGGACTTCCATCTGTTCGATGCGGCGGGGAAGCGGATTTAGGGTCTTACGAAGGACAAGGAGACACCCGCCTCTCGGCGGGTGCTCGGACTACCAGACCAGCTCAACCTGTGGCCTACCGTTGGAGGTTTTCTCCACCGTGCGTCCGGACGTATCGATATTGCAGTGGATACGCTGCCTGAAAGCCGAGAAGCTTTCGAAGGTCACCACATCCACGGGATCGTCGAGATGCAGGGTCAGCCGGTAGCGTTCCGGGTCGCCGCCTAGCGTTTGCACGCCCAGAACGGAGGCCACGAAGGGCTGGCCTAGATAGAGGCCTTCCACCCGCGAACCAAGAAGATAGGGATTGAATGCGGGACGGTTTCCCGCCGTGGCATGCAGGGTGTTCCAGTCGCGGAAGCCATATTGCGCGGCGATGAGTTCAAGCGCCTTTGAATGGGTGATTGCCTGCCCCTGCCCTTCAAGGGCTGCGCGCAGCCGTTTTGCCTGCTCTTTCAATCCCTCAAGCGCGGGAAGCGGTTTGGACACGTTCATAACGGTTCTCCAACATGCGCATGCCGTATTTTTCCGAAGGGGTCCGCGTTGCCATCGACGACATGCAAAACATGGGGATGACCGTTATTCCAAAAAGAGCTTCACCAAGGGCGTAAACGCCTGCGGACGGCCGGGGCTCTTCTGCCCGTGGCCGTCCATATAGCTCAGAAAGCGCCGCCCGTCAAAGGCAGCGACGGCGCGAGGCCAAGGGGTCAGAAGCGATAGGTGATACCCGCACCGATCAACCAGGGATCGAGTTTCGCTTTGCCACTGATTGGCGTGCCGCCAAGTTCTGCGGTCCAGTCGGTCTTCAGGAAAATCTTCTTCACGTCGAAGTTCACGCCCCAATGTTCGTCCAGCATATAGTCGAAACCCACCTGCACGGCCGCGCCGAACTTGTTCTTGACATCAAGATTGCTGAAGCCGGTTTTTTCGGACTGGTTGTAGAACATCGAATAGTTCACGCCCGCGCCGATATAGGGCTTGAAGGCGCCGAAATCAGTAAAGTGATATTGCAGGGTCAGCGTCGGCGGCAGCAACCATGTCTTGCCCACCGGCGTGCCGGCCAGCACACCCTCGCCGTTGATCTTGGCGTATGTGGTGCCGAGGATGAGTTCGGCAGCGATATTCGGGGTGAAGAAATAGCTGATGTCGAGTTCAGGAATGACCGTATCCGAATAGGAGAGACCTGCACCCGGCACACCGTCAACGCTGCCGCTGTCATGGGTAATGACCCCGAGACCACGCACGCGCAGCATCCATGGGCTCGCCGCCGCAATCGCCTCTTCAGCGGTGGGGGCTGGTGCCGGCGGGGCCAGATCTGCCGCCATCGCGTTGGCCGACATCAGCATCGCCGCGACGCTCACCGTCACACTGGCAAGCAAGGCGGTTTTTTTCTTCCTGTTCGTCATTCCATCTCTCCTATCGCGCGCCGCAGCCGGGCAAGCCCGGGAAACCGGCTGATGGCGGCGGGCATTCGCGAATCCTCGCTTGCCGCAGCCGCTACGGCCACTATCGCCAAGGGAGAGGTGAGCGGATTGAGATGGATCAAACCGAAAGGCGAACGATAAGCCAGGGCAGCTAGCCGGTGCTTGGTGTGACAAATACGCAACGGATAGCCATGACAACGGTCAAAATAGCGGGCCCGGCAGTCGGAAGTTGGCCTGTTTCACAAGCCTTCTCCTTTGCAATCTCAGGCGGCCTGCGGTGCCAAAGTCGCGGAACCAGGCTTTTTGAGAAGCAGTACCGAGACAGCAGCGATCATGCACATCACGCCGGCAATCTGCAGTGCGGGCATGTATGTGTCGAAGTCGCTCTTGAAGAAACCTGCGCCAAAGGCAGCGGTGGCGGCCCCCAACTGATGCCCCGCAAACACCCAGCCGAAAACCAGGCCCGCTTTTTCGCGGCCGAAACTCTCAGCGGCAAGCTTCACCGTTGGCGGCACGGTTGCCACCCAGTCCAGCCCGTAAAACACGGCGAAGACCGAAAGCTCCACGAAGCTGAAGCCCGAGAAGGAGAGATAGATCAGGGACAGCCCGCGCAGACCGTAAAACCAGAAGAGCAGGAAGCGATTGTCGAAACGGTCAGAGAGCCAGCCGGCAAAAATGGTGCCGAAGAAATCGAAAATGCCGATCACCGCCAGCGTGCCGGCCGCCGTGACCGCCGCCATACCGAAATCACCGCAAATGGAAATCCAGTGTGTCTGGATAAGGCCGTTGGTGGAAAGTCCACAGACGAAGAACGTTCCGAAAAGCACCCAGAAAACCGGGTTTCCGGACACGCTCTTCAACGTCAGTATCGGGGATGCCAGTGTTGCAAGAAACTTGTGGTCCTGTTTCGGCGGTTTTACCACCACCGTCTCGCCATAGGCTGGCAGGCCGACATCGGCGGGATGGTCACGCATCAAGAGCAGCACGAGAATCATGGCGATCGCAATCACCGCAACGGATAGCGTCAGCGCGGTGCGCCAGCCATAGGCCTCCGTCAGTGCCGCGAGCAAAGGCAGAAAAACCAGCTGGCCGGTGGCGTTACTGGCCGTCATCAGGCCGATCACCAGTCCCCGGCGCTTTGAAAACCAGCGCGATGCCACGGTCGCGCCCAGCACCAGTGCCGTCATGCCGGTGCCAACACCGATCACCACGCCCCATAACAGCAACAGCTGCCACACCTCAGTCATGAAGAACGAGGCGACGATGCCGCCCATGATCAGCGCAAGGGCCGTCGACACGACCTGGCGAATACCGAAATGGTTCATGAAGGCAGCGGCAAAGGGCCCGAGCAGGCCGAAGAGCACCAGCCTGACCGCCATGGCAGATGAAATATCGGCAATGTCCCAGCCGAACTCCTGATGCAGCGGCTGGATCATCACCCCGGCCGATCCCATCGCGCCGGCGGTTGCCAGCATCGTCAAAAAGGTGGTTGCGGCAACAAGCCAGCCATAATGTATGTTTCTGTTGGCCATCCAGCTGGCAAGGCGTGTGGAGAGCATGTTCAAAATCCCTTTCCAGCGGCCAGCGGCCAGCGGCCGAAATTTTACGGGTATATACCCTATATTGCGGGCAGATACCCGTTTTATCATCAAAAAAATTACAGGGCTGCGAGTAGTTCCTGCAATTGAGCGGTCTTTTCCGGGCCAAGCCTGGCCTCGATTTCGTCCTGTACTCCGTCCCAGAGGGGCGCGCCTGTTTTCAGTATCTCCTGCCCCTGCTCCGTCACGGTCAGCATCGCTTCGCGCTGATCCTCGCCATGGCCGATGGCCACCAGCCCCATCCGGGCCAGCACCTTGGTATTGCGGCCAACGGTAGAGCGGTCCAGTTCCACCCGCGCGGCGAGATCGGTGAGCGACACCGGCGCCATGCGGTTGATGTTCCGCAACAGGCTGAACTGGCCGATATTGACGCCAAGCGGCGCCAGCGCCTCATCGTAGTAGGACGAGACCTTACGGGATGCTTTGCGCAGCAGGATGCAGTGACAACTATCGTTTGGCATTTTTCGGGTATATACCCGCAAAATGCCAAATGCAAGAGGCACTATAAGATCATGCAGGGACAATGACCGACTACAGCGCCGCGGCACCTCAGAAACGCAGCCGGAGAAGACCGTAGACCGCCAGAACCGCACAAACAGCGGCTCCAATCAGATAGGGCATATGCAGCGCCTCGATGCGGCCGAAGGCCGGTTCGGCAATGGTGACCAGAACGCCAGCGGCAAATGCGCCGAACGACATCGCACCCCAACCGAAAAACCGATAGACGGAATTGACGCGTCCAAGCAACTCGTCCGGAATGAGCCGTTGCCTGTAGCTCACGGTCACCACATTCCACAACATACCCGCCGCAGCCTCGAGAAATAGGCCGACTGCTACCAGTGGCGCGGAACTCGAAAGGCCGAGCACCAGATTGAACAGCGCAAATGTGCATAGCGCCAGAACGAGGCTTGTCCTCGCGCCCAGTCTACGGGCGAACCACGGCGAAGCCAGCCCGCCAAGAACACCGCCAACCGCGCCGCACGTCAACAGCACGCCATAGGCTGTCGCGGAAAGATCGAGCACCTCCTGCGCATAGAGAACGAGGACCGTCATTCCTCCAACGAATACGGCGTTGACTGCCCCCAGCATGATGGCAAGCCGCAGGATCATCGTATTGCGCCGCATCCAGCCAAACCCCTCTCGCAATGCGGGCCAGAAAGAGGCTATGCTGGACGGTTTGCGTGGAGGCAGCACGATAAGCCAAACCAATGCCGCCGAAACCGCGTAAAAACTGGCATCCAGACCAAAGGGAATGGCAATGCCCGCGGCAATCAGCAAGCCTGCCAGTGGCGGGCCGATGAATTGGCCAGTGACCTCTTCGGCGCTCCACATCTGACCATTAGCATGTTCGAGATCGCTCGGTGCGACAAGTGAAGGCAATATCGTCTGGGCTGCATTGTCCCGCACGACCTCAGCGCAACCGAGAAGGAAAGCGATTACCGCCAGTGAAAAAATAGCCGCCGATCCCGATTCTGCCGGTGACGGCAGGTTTGCAGTGGTGGAGATCATGCCGACCGCGCAGATCATCAGCGCAAGCCGAACCACATCGGCCCGCACCATAAGCAGGCGCCGGTCACTTCGATCCGTCCAGACACCGACGGGAAGCGCGAACAGCAGCCAGGGCAGCCGTTGCGCCACCGCAATCATAGAGATCAAGAGCGGATCGCTGGTCAGCAGGGTTGCAAGCCAAGGTATCGCCACCATCGAAATGCCATCGGCAAGATTGGATACGGCGCTCGCGGAAAACAGAAGACGGTAGTCACGGTTCGTTCTGAGTAAAGCTGCCTGCATAGCTGATCTCCGCTTTTGAAATCACGCGGGTGCAGACATATCCGATGCAATGTCCAAAAAAGCCAAATGCAACTTTGTCGCCGCCCGAACCGGTATCACGTCCGAACCCGCAGCTTTGCATAAAAGAACATTTTGCAGCAATCCAATTTCAGCCGGATCAACCCCGGCCGTTCAGCCGGGGCATTAGATACGGATATCGTCTCAGGCAGAGAGCCTGCGGCCGCTTGCAACCAGCATACCAGCCGCACCTTCCAGCCAGCCGGCTTTGAGTTCAAGCGCCAGAAAACGGCTGCGCTCGAACGGGCCGGGCATGATCAGGTGCTGGGCCTTATCGGCAAAAAAGCCGAAGCGCTCATAATAGGCGGCGTCGCCCACCAGAAGAATGCCACCATGGCCACGTTTGGTTGCCTCGGAGATTGCCGCACGCATCAGCGCCGAACCGATGCCCTTGCCTTCATGGGCAGCATCAACCGCAAGCGGGCCAAGCAACAGCGCTTCGACAGCGCGGCCTTCGCGCGAAATGCCAGCTTCGACATTCCACAGGCGCACCGTGCCGATGACATGGCCGTCCTCGTCACGGGCAACGAGCGCCAGACCTTCCGCTGGGACGCGGCCGGCGCGCAGCTTTTCGGAAGACTTGCGGCGGCGGCCAGCGCCCATGGCGCGATCGAGCAGGTTTTCACGGGCAACGACATCGCCCGGATTTTCCTGATCGACATGAAATGTCTGCGGGGTGAAAAATGCACGTACCGAATTCAGAAGAGCGGCCATCTCTCGGCCCTCCATCACACAACCGCCCACACGCGGCCCTTGATCAAAAATGGTGGAGCCGTTCCGGCCCGCCGACACGCTTTCCTCGGCTGGAAGAGGAGCAGCAAGCAGGGATTTGCGCAACAGCACAATCGGCAAAGCCGGAACGGAAGCTTGTTCGAGACGCCGCCTTACTCAGCGGGCGGCGTTCGGATCAGATGACGTAGGCTTTCAGCGGCTCGAAACCGTTGAAGGCAACCGCCGAATAGGTCGTCGTATAGGCACCTGCGCCTTCGATCAGAACCTCGTCGCCGATGGTCAGAGAGACCGGCAACGGGTACATGTTCTTTTCGTACAGCACGTCGGCGCTGTCGCAGGTCGGACCGGCCAGAACGCAAGGCTCCATCTCGTCCTGATCGCGCTCGGTGCGGATCGGGTAGCGGATAGCCTCATCCATCGTCTCGGCGAGACCGCCGAACTTGCCGATGTCGAGGAACACCCAGCGATGGTTGTCGTTGTCGGACTTGCGCGACACGAGAACAACTTCCGCCTTGATGACGCCAGCGTTACCCACCATGCCACGGCCCGGCTCGATGATCGTCTTCGGGATCTGGTTGCCGAAGTGCTTGCGCAGCGCCGTGTCGATAGCCTGGCCGTATTCTTCGGCAGCAGGAACGTCGCGCAGGTACTTGGTCGGGAAACCACCGCCCATATTGACCATCTGCAGGTGTATACCCTGCTTGGACAGCGAAGCGAAAACGCGCTTGGCATCGCCCAGCGCTGCATCCCATGCGTCGAGATTCATCATCTGCGAACCGACATGGAAGGAAACGCCGTAGGATTCGAGGCCCAGCTGATGTGCGTAGACCAGAACATCAACAGCCATCTGCGGTACGCAGCCGAACTTGCGCGACAGCGGCCATTCGGCACCTTCACCGTCCGTCAGCACGCGGCAGAAGACGCGTGCGCCGGGAGCGGCACGGGCAACCTTCTCGACTTCCTCATGGCTGTCGACGGCGAAGAGATCGATGCCGAGCGCGTAAGCGCGGGCGACATCGCGTTCCTTCTTGATGGTGTTGCCGAACGAGATCCGGTCGGACGTTGCACCTGCATCAAGCGCCATCTGGATTTCAGCCACGGAGGCGCAATCGAAGTTCGAGCCGAGCGAAGCAAGCAGCTTCAGGATTTCGGGAGCCGGGTTTGCCTTGACCGCATAGTAGATCGCGCTGTTCGGCAGGGAATGCCGGAACGCGTTGAAATTGTCGCGCACGACGTCGAGGTCGACGACGAGGCAAGGGCCTTCGGGACGTCGGGTCTTGATGAAATCGAGAATGCGTGCAGTCGTCATCGATATATTCCCTATAAAACCGGCTCCGGAAAATCCGGAGGACAAAGGACGCTCGAGATATGCATACGAATCAGCCGGTGGAGGCGCAGAATCGATAGCATACGCTCAAGGCGCAAATATGAATGACGCCCTGCCAGAGCATCATTCGGCTTTGTCTGCCATCGATTGGAGGGAATGACCCGACCGCACTTCAGGCAATGATGGTGTGCCTCTTCAGTACCCCGGCTGATGGAAAGCCGGCAGAGAACCAGAAAGGCCCGCACCGTCGTTGCTTCATATGTCCTCGCATTTCCCGGTTGGCCGGAATAGCGACTGGAGGGGTTAGTTCCAGGTACCTTACCGAACTCCTCACCACATCGAGGACTCGGCGGACACACATGGGCACGTGCGACTTTGGGCAGCACGGGAGATAAGAATATTCGCCGTCATAATCAAGAGGATTTTTTCACCATATAGCGGATTTTTTCGGCAACCATTTTACGGGTTGAACAGTCACGCCTCAGCGTTCAATTATATGGAACGAACCGGAGGATTCTCATGGACACGCTCACCCGCATCCGCGCCTTTATCGACGTTGTCGAAGCGGAGGGTTTTTCCGCCGCTGCCCGCAAGACCGGGCGTTCCAAGGCGCTTTTGTCCAAATATGTCCGGGAACTGGAAGATGATCTCGGTGCACTGCTTCTCAACCGCACCACCCGGCAATTCTCGCTGACGGAGGCCGGCCATACGTATTACCGCACCGCCTCTGACATTTTGAAGGAGATCGACAACCTCGCCGATCTGGTGCGCGAGAAGAATGCCGACCTGAAGGGCAAGCTCAGAATATCCGTTCCGCGCACCTTCATCGACGCCGATGTTGGCCAGAGCCTCATCGATTTCGCCAAGGAAAATCCGGAACTGTCTCTGGAAATCGTCGCCGATGACCGATTCGTCGATCTGATCGAGGAAGGGTTCGACCTTGCGATTCGCATAACGCGTCTGGAAGATTCAGGCCTCATCGCCCGCAAGATCTCCGATTTCCGGGTCTATGCAGTAGCAACGGCGGATTTTGTCGCCAGACACGGCCCGCTCAATGGTCCGCAGGACTTTTCCCGCGTGCCCTTCATCATCGACACCAACACCCGCTTCCACAACACCGTGCGTTATCTTGAAGCGGATGGCGGCTCGAACTCCGTTACCATCAGTGGACCGATCGAGGTGAACAGCCCGCAGGCGACACTCCGGGCCGCCCGCGCAGGGCTTGGCATCGCCATGGTGCCGGACTTTATTGCAAGACCCTTCATCCAGTCCGGCGAGCTTGTGACCCTGTTCGACGACTATATTTCCAAAGACCGCGGCATATATGCCGTCTACCCCCACCGCCGTTACCTTCCCGCCAAAGTGCGCAGCTTCGTGGATTATCTCTCGGCGTGGTTCAGGAAAAATGGATGAAGAGCGGGGGAGCGGTATAGTTTCCGCCGACCTTCCCCTCGTCATGCCGTATTTAATCCGGCGTCGAGCCGCGGCGCGCCCGCGCCATGAATGCCTCTATCACGATCAACGACCTGATCGCGCTGCACCCCGAATCTGGTCCGGGGTGCAGGAGTGCGGATGCAACGCCTGCCTTTCAGCGGGCGTTGCTTAGCCGGAAACCGCTTATCAGAACGGCGAATCCGGGAAGTAGAACTGCTTGGCATTGTCCTTGGTGATGAGCGTAGCGTCGAGAATATACTCGCCAGCAACCGGCACCTGATCGTAAAAATGACCAGCCGTAAGCTGCATGGCGGTCGCCACCATCGCCGGCGGATAGAGCACGTCGACCGGAATTAGCTTGTCGCCGTCCATTACGCGCTTGATCATGTCCTTGGAACCGGCGCCAGCAACGATATACTTGATATCGGTGCGTTTCGCTTGCTGGATTGCCTCCAGCACGCCAACCGCCATGTCGTCGTCCTGACACCAGACCACGTCGATCTTCTTGTATTTGGTCAGGTAGTCCTGCATCACGCGGAAGGCGTCGTCGCGGTTCCAGTTGCCGTACTGGCGGTCGAGAACCTTGACGCTGGAGCCGGCAATTCCCTTGTCGAAACCATCCTGGCGCTGCTGGTCGATCGGGATCGGCAGACCGCGAATGACCACCACTTCCGCATCAGGCGTGGTTTTCTTGATGTATTCGCCTGCCACTTGTCCGAGTGCCGGATTGTTACCCGCAACGTAGAGATCGCGGATCGAATTGTCGTTGACGCTCGGCGCGCGGTCGACGAGCGCGACAAAGGTGCCCTTGTCCTTGATCTCCTTGATGGCGTTGACGAGCGGATCGGGATCAGACGGCAGCACGACCAGTGCGTCCAGCCCCTGCACGGCAAGATCCTGAAGCGCGTTTGCCTGGTTGGCGGCATCCGGCGAGGTCTTGACGATGACGTTCAGACCCGGATGCTCCTTCATCAGAAGCTTTGCCACCCGTTCGGCATGGTAAACGACGCCCGCCGTCCAGCCGTGGTCGGCCGCCGGAATGGATACCCCGATCGTTACCTTCTTCTCCTGCGCATGGGCAGAACCCGCAAGAACGGCAGCCAGCGCGACAAATGCCACGCCGATGAATTTTCTACGCATAGTCTCTTCCTCCCAAGACCGGGGCGTTCCTCCTGTTTAAACCGCGCATGCCCCAGATTGCGCGGCCAGATGTCTCATCGATCGTCCGGCTATCTGCGGCTGAGCGAACGCTGCACCAGCATGGCGATAATGATGATCGCGCCCTGAATGGCACCGATCAGATATTCGCTGACGAAGTTCGACAGGATCATGATGTTGCCCACGATTTCCAGAATGAAGGCGCCGCAAATCGTACCCCAGATGCGGCCCACACCACCCCGTAGCGCCGTGCCGCCGACGACGACGGCGGTGATTGCCTGCAACTCCCACAACATGCCTGTAGTGGCCGAAGTGGAGGCAAGACGCGGCACGTAAAGCAGGACGGCAACGGCGACGCAAAGCCCCTGAACCACATAGGCAATCGTGCGGACGCGAACGACCGAGATACCGGAGTAACGCGCCACATCCTCGCTGGAACCTACCGCCGTCAAATGCCTACCGTAACGAGTACGGTAAAGCACGAAAGCGGCGATGGCGGCAGTGACGAAGATGACGATGACCGGCACCGGCACACCGATCACATTGCCGAAATAGACCGGGCGATAAAGCGTCTGGATTTCCGGGTTGCGCAGCGTGATCGCGCCACCCTGCGACAGCCAGGTGGTCAGCCCACGATAAATGCCCATGGTGCCAAGCGTGGCGATGAAGGGCTCGATGCGGCCGATGGTGGTGATGAGGCCGTTTGCAAGCCCGCAAGCGGCGCCGATGGCGATGGCCAGCGCCATGGCGGCCAGTAGCATCACCAGCGGATTGGCAATAACGCCACTGTTCATGAACAGGATCATCAGGCTGGCAACGAAAGCCACCATCGCGCCGACGGAGAGATCAAGTCCGCCGGATGTGATGACATATGTGGCGCCGAGCGCAATGATGGCGATGAAGGCGCTGCGGGTAACCACGTTCAGCAGATTGTCGATACCGATGAAATTCGGATTGGCGACGGTGCCGAGAACCAGCAGCAAAGCCAGCGCCACAAAGGGCGCAACGGCGCGCAGGTCCCAGTCTTTCGAGGTCTTCGGCGTTTTGCCGTTATCAAGTGCGGCCTCAGTCATATTTCCCCTCAATTGTCTTTTCTTCAGGCCAATCTGCCGGGACATCAGCCCTCAGGCGAATTCCTGCGTGTGCACGCCAGTCGCGAGTGCCACGATATCGTTTTCGGTCATGCGTTCCCCCGTCACCTCGCCGACGATCCTGCCGGAGCGCATTACAAGGACGCGGTCGCAGATGCCGATCAGTTCCGGCATCTCCGAGGACACGACGATGATCGACCTGCCCTCGTCTGCAAGCTTTGCTATGAAACGGTAGATCTGTTCCTTGGTGCCGATATCGATGCCGCGTGTTGGCTCGTCGATGATGACGATCGATGGATCGAGCAGCATCATCTTGGCGAGCAGCAGCTTTTGCTGGTTACCGCCGGACAGCTGGCCCGCGAGCAAGTCCTTACTTCCCGTGCGAATATCGAAATCACGCACCGCATCATCGAGCGCTGCCTTCTCTCGACGGATATCGATCTGGAACAGGCGGCTGAATTTCCTCAGCGAGGCGAGTGTGAGATTGACCCGCAAGTCCTTCGTCAGCAGCAATCCCTTGCCCTTCCGATCCTCGCTCAGATAAACGATACCGGCCTTCAGACTGTCTTCCGCCTTTGCAAAATGCACAGGCTTTCCGAGATGGCGGATCGTCCCCCGCCCTGGACGCAGGCCAAGCACGCCCTCCATAAGCTCCGTTCTGCCCGCGCCGACGAGACCAGCAAAACCGAGGATTTCGCCCTTTCGCAGGCTGAAACCGGCATCCTGCGCATAGCCGGGAACGGTGAAATGCTCCACCTGTAAGACAGGCTCGTGCTCGCCGCCGGCGTTCCTGTCCGGATAGAGCTTGGCGACATCGCGTCCCACCATCAACCGCGCCATATCGGCGGGCTCAAGCGCCGATATTGGGTGGGAGCCGACCAACCTGCCATCGCGCAGAACGGTCACACGGTCGGCAATCTCCTTCACCTCCGGCAGGCGGTGCGAAATATAGAGCACGGCCACGCCCTTTGCCCTTATGTCCCTGATAACGTTCAACAGCGCATCGGTTTCAATGGGCGTGAGGCTTGCGGTCGGCTCGTCGAAAATGACGACGCGATGCGGCACGAGCAGAACGCGGGCTATCTGCACCAGCTGGCGCTGGGCAATCGACAGGCTGCCGACGACGGCATCGGGATCGATCGTACCGCCGAGATCGGCGATAGCCCTCAGGGCGCCGGCACGCATGGCGCGGTCGTCCATCATCGGGCCTTTGCACAATTCGCGGCCCAGATAGATGTTCTGAGCCACCGTCAGATCCGGGGCCAGCAATATTTCCTGATGCACGAGAACGATGCCGCGATGTTCGGCGTCGACAGGTCCGCTCAACGTAACTGCCTCGCCATCGATCCTGATTTCCCCACTCGAAGGCTTCTCATTGCCCGCAAGCAGTTTCATCAACGTCGATTTGCCAGCCCCGTTCTCGCCAATGATGGCGTGAACTTCACCGGCGCGCACGGCAATCTCTATATCCTTCAGAACCTGGACGGGACCGAAAGACTTGGACAACCCGACAGTCCGTATAAGGACCTGATCTGGAGATTCCTCAGCAAAAGCCATGTGTCGTCACCGGTACCCGGTGCGAATGAACGGATCTTGCCCCTCGATTTTACTTGAAATCATCATGCACGAACTCCTCCCAAAGCTCTTGGGAAGAAGCTAACGTCCGTTTTGAGGTACGTAAAGCAAATTTCGCTGGTCTTTTAGAATACACTCAAATTTGACCAGGACGATGGCGCCAAAAGGCTAAAAAACAGGCGGCCATGGTCCCGCAGAGCGTTGGAAATCCTCAGTGAGGCAAGGCACCCACGAGATGCCTGTGGCTAGAGAAGGCGCTTCAGTGAGCTGGCTTCCGGTTGCGGGGAGGCCTTCGTTGTATCGCTGTTGTCGGCAGACCTGTTGCGCATCGCGGCGTAATAGGCGTTTTTCTGCTCGTACATATGCATGTCGGCACGGCGCACCAGCGATTCCATCGTCTCGCCGGCTTCGCTGGTTGCCACGCCCAGCGAAAGACTAAGCGGCGCATTGGAGTAGAACTGGTTGTTGATCTTCAGCAGTTCGTAAATGGTATCCACCATCGCCGCGGCGATCTGTTTGTCTGCGCCGGGCAAAAGGATGGCGAATTCATCACCGCCAATGCGCGCAGCATGGTTCGGCGCGGTAACGACACCGTTCAGGACTTCGCCAAGGCGCCGCAACAGCGCGTCGCCTGCGTCGTGCCCTAGCTTATCATTGGCGTCCTTGAGGCCATTGAGATCGATGACGATGGCCGAAACGGGCCGGATCGTGCTGCGTTCCAGCCTGTTCATTTCGTCCGAATAGAAGGCGCGATTGTGCAGCTTGGTCAGCACATCGTGCTTGCCGAGATATTCGAGATAGGCTTCCGCCTTTTTCCGCGCCGTAATATCAGTCAGCGCCACCTGCACCAGTGACCAGTCGCGTTCGTGGCCCGGAAAAACGGAGAAATGCAGCAGCACGTGCCGCTCTGAACCATCCAGCGCGTAGTTCACCACTTCGCGATGATGGTTAAGATTGCCGTTCCACAGCTCCATCAGCTGTTCGCGGAAGGGCTTTTCCATTTCACCACGGAAAATATCGCCAAGCTGCTGCAACAGAACCTGACGGTCCGGTGCACAAAACAGGTCCAGTGTTGCCCGGTTGACGTCGATCACGCGGATTTCACTCATGCATTGGCGCACGAATTCGGGATGCACATCCATGAACACCCGGAAGTCGATGATGCCGCGTTCCCTGACCTCCTCGATCAGACGCCGAACCCGGCTGAAATCCTCCACCCAGAGGGAAACGGGCGAATGTTGGAACATGCCTTCAGCATAACGGCGGTTGAAAAGCTCCTTGCGGCGAGCCTCCTCACGTTCCGTCACATCCTCTGTGGTCAGCAGCAACCGCCCGAGTGTCTGTTCGTAGCCGGGTATGACCGCACCGCGCAGCTGGATATCCAGCCGCTTTCCGCCAATCGAGTAATTGACGGCGTTGCTGATGAATTCGGTTTTTCCAGCCCAAAGCTCGGAAAGCTCGTTCACATGGCTTTCAAGCATGTCATCGCGGAAAATCCGGTGCAGATTATCGATCAGATGCGCCTTGTCCCGCGCTTCGAACAGTTCAAGTGTCTTGGCATTAACCTGCACAACGCGGATTTTCTGCGAGCACGCCGCCACCCGCGACAGATCTTCCAGCAAAAACGCCCGGATGTCCTCGACGCCCTGCGCCCGCCAGATATCGAACTGGCTTTTCACCTCGCTGAAATCCTCGATCCACATCGCCACAGGGGCAAGATTGAAGATATTGGTATCGATCGTTTCAATCATACGGGCAGTCTTCTTCAGGATAAATAAGGGCGGATGCCGAATGCCGAAATCGTGCGAGACAGCGATGACTGACCGCATATCTGGATTTATTAGGGATATTCGATCC
This sequence comes from Agrobacterium tumefaciens, assembly GCF_009649785.1. Taxonomy (GTDB): domain Bacteria; phylum Pseudomonadota; class Alphaproteobacteria; order Rhizobiales; family Rhizobiaceae; genus Agrobacterium; species Agrobacterium tumefaciens. The sequence continues at coordinate 263,370 of NZ_WJOK01000003.1, forward strand.
AACGCAAGCCTTTATCGCGCAAGCCAACGGATTGCGCGATAAATCTCGGTTTCGCCAAGATTCCGCCCGTTACCAGAGCTTCACGTGGCGGTTCACATCCTTGTAGAGCAGGTAGCGGAAACGGCCCGGCCCGCCTGCATAGCAAGCCTGCGGGCAAAAAGCGCGCAGCCACATGAAATCACCCGCCTGCACTTCCACCCAATCCTCGTTCAGCCGGTAAACCGCCTTTCCTTCCAGCACGTAAAGACCGTGCTCCATGACATGGGTTTCCATGAAAGGAATGGTAGCGCCCGGCTCCAGGCTGACGATGTTGAGGTGCATGTCGTAACGCACGTCGTCGGGATCGATAAACCGGGTAGTCGCCCATTTGCCGTCCGTATCGGGCATCGCCGACAGAGCGTGTTCATCTTCATGCGTGAAGATCGCCGGCGGCGGCTCCAGCCCGTCCACCGCCTGAAACGCCTTGCGGACCCAGTGGAACTTGACCGGTGCCGTGCCGGAATTGCGCAGCTGCCAGCGCGAGCCGGCGGGCAGGAAGGCGAAGGAGCCGGTCCGCAATGCATGCTGCACGCCCTCAAACTCCACGGTCATTTCACCATCAACGACAAAGATCGCCGCTTGCGCCCTTGCGTCCGGCTCCGGCCGCTCACTGCCGCCGCCAGGCTGCACTTCAACGATATATTGCGCAAAAGTCTCGGAAAAACCGGTCATCGGTCGGGCGATGATCCAGGCCCGGGTCCCTGTCCAGTGCGGGAGCACGCTCGTCACGATATCGGACATGACGGTTTTGGGGATGACCGCATAGGCAGTCTTGAAAACAGCCTTGCTAGACAGCAGTTCCGTCTGACCCGGCAGACCGCCCATATCCGAATAATATTTCTTCATTTCAGCCATTCCATTCTGCAACGCATTTCGCGCGAATTCTTAGGCCTGTAGCGACGTTTAATCAAATAATTATTGGCGTGCACAGGGCTTGCCGCCCGCATGGTAAAATGCGGGCGGCCTATTTCGCGCGGACATGCGAAACGAGGTTGGGCTCAGGCCTTTTTGCGCATCGTGGCATAGACGATATTGTGGTTTTCGCCGAAAAATACCTCCGCCTCGATACTTGCGGGATCGGCGCTGGCGTTGACGATCCGCCACATATCCGCCTTCGAACGCAACAGCAGCGCCCAGTTCATGAAGGTCTCCATGTAACCATCGACCACAATGTCTTCGGAGAAGTTGGCGAAGAGGAACATTCCGCCGGGCTTCAGCATCTCCATGCAGCGCCGCGTGAGTTTGATCGCCACCTTGTCATTCAGGTAATCGTAAAGACCGGCGGCATATACCAGATCGAATTTGCCGAGCTCGTGCGAACGCAGGACGATGTCACGCACCGAACCGTCAATCGCCTCGATGCAGCTGCCGTTGAAATCGCGGGCAACGGAACCGACACTCAGGGGATCTTGATCGAGCGCCACCCAGCGCCGGATCTTGCCCTCTTTCAAGGCCACGGATGCATCCGCCTCGCGCAGATGTCCCGATGCAATGGTGAGGATTTCCGTTTCGCTTCCATGCCGGGCCGCAGCCTCGTCAACAAACCGGGTCAGCAAATCCCGCCGCTCGCGGACAGCGACCGAGGAACTGGCGTCCTTCGTATAATCGTAGAGAGCCGCGCCAAGCGGCGTTGCGTTCTTCACCTTATCCGCAACGCTGTCGTGACCGTAGATGAAGTCGAGAAGCTGCGCATCGCCCGAATAGCCCCGCGGCTTTTCGAACGACCAGCGCGTGAAGGGATCTTCCAGAAAATAGTCCGACACGGAGTGATTCTGCACCAGAGGAATCAGTTCAGCCCACACGCTTGAGTGGAGCTTTTCGCGCAGGCCATGCAGTGCGCCTGCCGTTCGATGTATTATCTCATGTGCTGAAACACCATTTTCGAACTGCTGTTGTGCCAATTCGAGAATGATCGCGATCTCTGCTTTCGCAACTGCGAAATGCTCATCGAACGCTTCCGTTTTCCGCGCAAAAATCTCTTTTGCGACAGTATCAGGAGTGATCAGACTTGCCCCGTCCAGATTTCTTTTCTTTACCTGCCTCACTTCAGCCTCCAGTATTAACACATTGTTAACTATACGTTTCTGGGAGACGGAAGGCCACTCGCTTTCGATTTTTGAGCAGTGTAGGGATACATTAGTTTATTAGCGTATTTTTTTGGTCACACTCGTGGACCGGAGGAGAAAGCGGATACGCGATTTAGTGAAACTTAATGTTGCGAGCGTATGATGCGCTCTTGCTTTTCATGTTTCCGCCCGCATGGAGAGAAATCGGCAGGAAATCGCGCTTAGCGTGAAAGTACACGCAAAGGTCGAATAAGCAGTTACTTGATAAAGTATACGCAACACTATGGGAAAGTGCATGAAGCACACGTTAGGCGAGGTGAGTGGACAGCAAGAATATCGGCGGCCGGACGCCCGGTTTTCTGATGAACTTCTTGCCCTTTACCAGCAGGAAGGTGAGCGTAGCCGCCGGGGTTCGATCAGGCGGGGCCTGTGGACGGCTGTTTTCATCTATCTGCTATTTGCCATTACCGACATCATTCTGGTGCCCGACGTCGCCTTTTACACCATAATCGCAAGAGTTATCGTCGTCCTGACGTCCCTGCTGACGCTCGAAATTCAATTGCGCATGGGCGCGAGCACCGCCGCACTTGACCTCACCTGCGCCACTGCGCTCGTCATGGGCTATATTGGCTGGCTTGTGCCCTCGCTCTTGACCGACAATCTCGAAAACATGTCCTATTACATGGTTTTCGGGGCGATCTTCATGATGGGCGCCAATCTGTTTTTCACCTTCCGCTTCCATCTTTCGCTCGTGTCATCGGGCATCATTCTTGTCACCTACTTTCTGGCGGCGACGCAGTTTCCCGAAGATGCGTTCTACAAGCTCGCTTTCGGCACCTTCTATATCTCCTGCTTCGTCTTCACCTCTTACGTGAACTGGAACCTGAACCGGGAACGCTACCACGTCTTTCTCAACGCACTGGAAGCCAAGGCCCAGCAGAAAGCGGCGGACGAGCGCGGGCAGGCGCTGTTGCGGCTTTCAAATACCGATTCCCTGACAGGCCTGCAGAACCGCCGCGCCATCGACCAGCATCTGCGCCTGTTGTGGGACAATTGGAGCAAGAAGGGGGAAGGTTTCGCCGTCTTTCTGATCGACGTGGATTTCTTCAAGAAATACAATGATCGCTACGGCCACCAGGAAGGCGACAAGTGCCTCGTGACGGTGGGCAACGCCCTGCAGGACGCGATTATCGACCATGGCGCCTCCATCGGCCGTTATGGCGGTGAGGAGTTCATAGTACTCGCTCCGTTCAAGTCCAGACAGCAGGTGGGTGAGCTTGCCGAAACCATCCGCCACACCGTCGAAGACCTGTCGCTTTCGCACGATCAGCGTCGGGACGGAACCTTCATAGTCACCGTCAGCATTGGCGCGTCTTTCACCCGTCCCAATCCGGATGGCAAGCTCGAAAAGATCATCAACGAGGCGGACCGGGCGCTTTATATCGCCAAGGCCAATGGCCGCAATTGCATGAAGCTGTTCGATCCGGACGATCCGCAGACCAGCGACGAAACCGAAAATATCGCCGCACTTCTGAAAATCGCTGTCGCGGAAAACCTCGTTTCTCTCGTTTATCAGCCGATCCTCAACATATCGACCAACGAGACGGCGGGAGCCGAAGCGTTGATGCGGCTTCGCCTGCTCGACGGTGGCTCCGTTTCGCCCGGCACCTTTATCCCGATTGCCGAACGCACCGGCACGATAATGGAGCTCGGTCTCTGGACCATAAAGACCGCCTGCCGGCAGATACTGGCCGATGACAAGGTATCGGTGGTCAGCGTCAACGTATCGCCGATGCAGCTGAAGAACCCTGGTTTTGCCACTTCGGTCGCAGCGATCCTCGTTGAGGCTGGGATTGCCGGCGGCAGGCTGGCCTTCGAGATCACCGAGGGTCTGGATATGGAGATGCATTCGGATGTATTACGCTGTCTGAACGATCTGAAGACGCTCGGCATCAATATATGGCTGGATGATTTCGGAACCGGATTTGCGGGCCTTTCCTGGCTGCGGATGACGGATTTCGATACCGTAAAGATTGACCGCTCCTTCCTGCATGACAGCAAGACACCCCGCGGCCGGGCGATGTTGCAGGACATGATCCGTCTCATCCGCAATCGCGGCCACAAGATCCTGATCGAAGGCGTGGAGACGGAAGAGCAACTGAGGCTCGTGCGCCAGCTAGAGATCGATTATGCGCAGGGTTATTATATCGGACGCCCGGTCGTCGCCGAAAGGCTGAACGTGGCGACTACCCCCTACCCGCAGCCCAAAATGCTACAGCGCCCCGCCTGACGATGCGATGGCGGCGGCAAGCCACCGTCACCGACAGGCCCCGTCTTAGTGATATGCGGGCGGAATGATCGAGAATTTTGCTGCAAGTTCCGAAAACGCAGCACGCGTGACGGGATCGACAGGTGCGCCCTCCCTCTCCCGCTTTGCCGCTACCGCCCATTCACGATCGCCCGGCGCCATGACCTTGCAGTCCTCCCGCGCTGGCGATCCCCGCAGTACCTCGAGATAGCGTTTCATGCCCTCGTCGAACACTTCGCGTTCAAGGAAGGCTTCCGGCTTCAACGCCAGGACGAAGGCCCCAAGCCCGCGCGGCTTGGAAAAATCAGGCCCCGACATTGGGGCGATATCGAAACTGAGCTTCATGCCGCTGAGAACGGCGCTAAAGATTTCCACCATTCCCGCAAGCGCCGCTCCCTTGAAACCGAAGGCACCGCCCAGCGGAGCCAGCATTTCAACGGCATTGGGGTTCTGCGTGTCGATACCGTCGCCATCAGACGCAACTCCTTCCGGCAATTGCTGTTCCAGGCTGCGGTAAAGCAGAACCCGGTTATAGGGCACGGCGCTGGTGGCCATGTCCAGAAGCCAGGGCATGTCATCGGCTGCCGGCACGCCGACTGCAATGGGGTTGGTTCCGTGGAAACGCATCGCGCCGTCATGCAGGCGCACGAAACTGTCGGAGTTGCAAAAGGCAATGCCGATATACCCCTGCCGCGCCGCCTCCAGCACGTAAGCGCCAGCGGGGCCGAAATGCGAGGAATTCCTGATCGCAACGGCGCCGATGCCGAATTTCCCAGCAAGCGCCATGGCGCTGTCCATGGCCGCATAGGTAGCGCGGGCGCCATGGGCATGGTCGGCATCGATCGTCTCCACTGCGCCGAAGCCGGACACGCGGCTGATCTGCGGCCGCGGATTGAGACGCCCGCCTTCAAGTCCTGCGACGTAGTGAGCAAGAAGCCGAACGCCGTGGCTGTCTACGCCCAGCCGTGTGCCATGCATCATGGCGCGGGTCGCCGCATCGGCGGTTTCATCATCGGTGCCGACAGCCAGGAAAACGGAACGGCAAAACCGCTCCAGTTCATCCAGCCTTGCGAGGACGGTGACATTTTCATTGCTGTGCGACATCAGGGGAACCTCCCGATTCCAGAATCCATGCCGCACAAGCTAGTCACGGGGCGCGTTTTTGCAATCGAATATCGCGCCCCGAATGGATCAATCAGTCGTCGCCGCCAATCGCCTCGTAGGTGTCGCGCTCACCGGCGATGATGGCGCGCTTGCCGACATGGTTGGCGGGACCGACAATGCCTTCCTGCTCCATACGCTCGACCAGGGAGGCGGCACGATTGTATCCGATCGACAGGCGGCGCTGGATATAGGAGGTGGAGCATTTCTTGTCGCGCATCACCACCTTAACGGCCTTTTCATAGAGATCGTCGCTATCGTCGTCGCCCATCGATGTCTTGTCGAAGACCGCCGTTTCCTCTTCCGCCTCGTCGTCAGCCTCGTCGGCGTCTTCCGTAACGGTGCCGAGATATTCAGGCCGACCTTGGGTCTTCAGATGCGCCACGACCTTTTCCACTTCCTCGTCCGACACGAACGGACCGTGGACACGGGAGATGCGGCCGCCACCCATCATGTGCAGCATGTCGCCCTGGCCGAGCAGATGTTCGGCACCCTGTTCGCCAAGGATGGTGCGGCTGTCGATCTTCGAGGTCACCTGGAAGGAAATGCGGGTGGGGAAGTTGGCCTTGATCGTGCCGGTGATGACATCGACCGAGGGGCGTTGGGTGGCCATGATGAGATGGATACCGGCAGCGCGCGCCATCTGCGCAAGACGCTGGATCGCGCCTTCGATCTCCTTGCCTGCGACCATCATCAGGTCGGCCATCTCGTCGACGATGACGACGATATAGGGCATGGCGGTGAGGTCCATTTCCTCCTGCTCGTAGACAGCTTCGCCGGTTGCGCGGTCGAAGCCGGTCTGCACGTTGCAGAACACCGTCTCCCCTTTGGCGCGGGCGGCAGCGGCCCTTGCGTTGTAACCGTCGATATTGCGCACACCGAGACGCGACATCTTGCGATAGCGGTCTTCCATTTCGCGCACGGCCCATTTCAGTGCCATGACCGCCTTCTTCGGATCAGTGACGACAGGGGTCAGAAGATGCGGAATGCCGTCATAAACCGAAAGCTCAAGCATCTTGGGATCGACCATGATCAGCCGGCATTCCTCCGGCTTCAACCGGTAGAGCAGCGACAGGATCATGGTGTTGATGGCGACCGACTTGCCCGAACCGGTGGTACCGGCAACGAGCAGATGCGGCATCTTCGCCAGTTCGGCGATGACAGGTTCGCCGCCAATGGTCTTGCCAAGGCAAAGGGCCAGCTTCTGGCGGGTCTCGCTGTAATCGGTCGCTTCGATAAGCTCGCGCAGATAGACCGTCTCGCGCACCGGATTGGGAAGCTCGATACCGATGACATTGCGGCCGGGCACGACGGCGACACGCGCCGAGAGTGCCGACATCGAGCGGGCGATATCGTCCGACAGGCCGATAACGCGCGAGGACTTCACGCCGGGGGCGGGCTCGAATTCGTAAAGCGTCACAACTGGGCCGGGGCGCACATCGATGATCTCGCCCTTGATGCCGAAATCCTCCAGCACGCTTTCCAGCAGGCCGGCGCTTTGCTCGAGCGCCTCTGGCGTCATGGTCGTGGTCTGCTGGACGCGGGCCTGCTGCAGAAGATCGATGGAGGGGTATTCATATTCGCCGTCTGCAAAGACCGGCGCTTCCCGGAACATCGGCTGCGAGGCCTGGATGGGCGCGCGGGGCGTGAAACGCGGCTCGGCAACGATTCTTTCGGCCAGCTGAACCTGCTCAACAGGCCTCTGCGGCTCAGCAACTGCGACCGTCTCCACGACCGGCTGCGAAGCGATCTCTTGTTCAACGACCTGAGTTGGGGCTGCAATTGCAGGATGATGCACGCCGATTTCGCGGTAAAGCCTGATCGCTGAACCACCCGGAATCCTGATGACCGGCGGTACGGCCGAAAGCCGGATTGCCGGTGCGACCGGAGATGCGGATGCCAGCGTCGGGGCAATCGCAGGCGCTGTCAGCAACGGGTTTGCGAGAACGGTGCGCGCAGATGCGGGAAGGCCTTCGCCGGCGTCATCCGGCAGATCGAGCGTCATCACTTCCCAGAAAAGCTCATCCGGCAGATGGGCGGCAAAGGCGGGAATGGATGCCTGCGGCGTTGCAACCTGTTCGGCAGATGCGACCGACGCGGCGGGCAGCGGCTGAACAGGTGAATCGGTTCCCGGTACCGGCGCTTCGAAGACGGCGGCTGCATCAACCGGCTGAGGCGGCATCAGCGCTGCTGCAGCGGCTTCTTCCGCCTGTTTGCGCGCAAGCTCCAGTCGCAATTTGTAGGTCAGCGCCCTTGCGCCCCGCGCATCCGGCGGCTGCGGCAAAAACGGCATGCGTGGCGGTTGAATGCGCGGCTCCGGCGACTTTACCACCGTCGCAAGTGCAGGCTCCTGTACAGTAGCCTCCGGCTGCACGACCATCTCAGGCTCGGCAGTTTCAGACAGGATGTCGGCGGGTGCCTCCTCTTCCGCAAGATGCGGCGTCTCGACCGGCATGCGCCGGCTAAAGGCGCTCTCCGGCGTGCGGGTGAAACGCACATTCGGGCCAAGCACGAAAGCATTCTGCCAGCCCGGCATTTCAGCGCGGCCTTCGATGGCGTCGGCAGCACTGACATCGGCATTCGGCCGGGGCACAACACCCGCCTTCATTGCCGCGGCCTGCTCCTGACCGGCAACGGCCTTGCCGCCGGCATGACGAGCCTTATCGCTCCCCTCCCCTACGCTATTGGACGAATTCTGGAATCTGGATCGGGAGAAGCTCATGGCAGCGTGCACACTCATCATAAACGTACATATTTCGGTCTCCCTGAAATAGAAAATAAAGGTTAATTACCCCTTTCCAAACCGGGTCACGCAGGCAGAATTTCGCTTGAGGCACAGGTGAGACGTGACATGCACCAGCAAGGAATCGGCACTCCAAGCCTCTATATTTATTGCGTTAAATCAGTTTTTCATCGCCGTTTTACGGCAACGGGCGCGGCTTAAGAAAAGGGGAGTGGTGCCTTGAAGCATATTGTTTCCGCAAGCGGTCGCGCAACGTAAAATCATTGCTGTAAAGCCCGTGAATTAACGTGGACACTGCTGCGGTTGCAGTCTTAAGATCGGGCAGGCCGCGGCCCAGCGGAAAGGCCCGCCCGCCCTCATTCCGGAGTGAACCTCATGTCGCCTGTCCACCTGTCCCGCCGCTCGCTTCTCAAGACCTCGCTCCTTCTTGCCGCAACCACCGGACTTGCGGGCATTGCCGCCGCGCAGCAGTCAAAGCCCGGTGGGCGGTTGATCGTTGCGGCCGATTCGGAGCCGAAGAACCTCAATCCGGCCATCGTTGCCTCCAACGGCGTGTTCTATATCTCGAGCAAGATCGTTGAGCCGCTGGCGGAAGCCTCCTTCAATGGCAGGGACGGGCTGGAACCAAGGCTTGCGACGGAATGGCATGGATCGGAGGACGGTTTGAGTGCCACGTTCAAGCTGCGCGAAGGCGTGACCTGGCATGACGGCAAACCCTTCACCTCCGCAGATGTGGCCTTTTCCGCACTTTCGGTTTGGAAGCCGCTGCAAAACCTTGGGCGGCTGGTCTTTGCCAATCTTGAAAAAGTGGATACGCCTGATGACCACACGGCCATTTTCCGCTTCTCCAAGCCGACACCCTTCCAGCTCATCCGCAACGCTTTGCCGGTTGTCACCAGCGTCGTGCCGAAACATCTTTATGAAGGCAGCGATATCGCCACCAATCCGGCCAATACGAAACCAGTCGGCACCGGACCTTTCGTTTTTGCGGAATATAAGCCCGGCGAATATTACCGCCTGACCCGCAATCCCAATTACTGGGGCACGAACCAGCCGCAACTAGATGAGATCATCTATCGCGTTCTGCCCGACCGGGCGGGCGCCGCTTCTGCGCTTGAAGCCGAAGAAATCCACCTCGCAGCCTTTTCCGCCGTGCCGCTTGCCGATCTTGCCCGCATCGCGAAGGAGCCGGGCATCAAGGTCATCCCGGAGGGTTACGAAGCCCTCACCTATCAGCTCGTCGTGGAAATCAACCACCGCCGCAAGGAGCTGGCCGACCTCAAGGTCAGGAAGGCGATCGCCCACGCCATCGACAAGAAATTCGTCATCGACAAGGTCTTCCTCGGTTACGCCACAGCATCGACCGGCCCCGTACCGAAAAATGCACCCCAGTTTTACACGGGAGACGTCGAGACATACGATTTCGACGTCGCCAAGGCGAACGCCCTGCTGGACGAGGCGGGTTATGCACGCGGAGCGAACGGAACGCGGTTTTCACTGAAGCTTCTGCCGGCGCCTTACTTCAATGAAACCAAGCAATTCGGTTCCTATCTTCGCCAGGCGCTACAGGAAATCGGCATCGATGCCGAGCTGGTCAACAATGATGCCGCCGCGCACCAGAAGGCCGTCTATACCGACCATGCCTTCGATCTCGCCATCGCGCCCCCGGTCTTCCGTGGCGATCCGGCGATCTCCACCACCATTCTCGTTCGCTCCGGTATTCCAGCCGGCGTCGGCTTCTCCAATCAGGGAGGCTATGAGAACAAGGCGCTCGATGCACTGATCGACAAGGCGGCGGAAACCGTGGATACGGCAGCCCGCACGGTACTCTACAAGGATTTCCAGAAGCAGGTCGCCGCCGATCTGCCGCTGATCAATGTCGCCGAATGGGGTTTCATCACGGTTGCGCGCGATACTGTCAAACACGTCGCGAGCAATCCACGCTGGGCCGTTTCCAACTGGGCGGATACGGTGGTCGGCACCTGAGGAAGCGCCGTGAGGCGCGCGGCGACATTGCTACGGCGAAGGGTGATCAGCGCCATTCCAGTGCTGCTGATCGTTCTGGTCTTTACCTTCGTGCTGCTTGAAAACGCATCCGGTGACGCGGTTGACGCCTATCTCGTCTCCATCGGCGGCGGCGACGCCGGACTGCGGGATGCCCTGCGCGAGCAATATGGTCTGAACGGTTCGGTGTTGGCCCGCTTCTGGCTTTACGCCAGCTCGGTGCTGCGACTTGATTTCGGCTGGTCGCTTGCGTTTGACCGACCGGTGCTGGGGCTGATCCTCGAACGGCTGCCGAACACGCTGCTCCTGATGGGCAGTGCCACCTCGCTTGCTTTCATCATCGGCACCGCGCTCGGCATCCTGGCAGGCGCCCGTCCCGGCGGGTTGACCGACCGGGTACTCTCGGCCCTGTCGCTGGCGCTTTACGCCACGCCGGGCTTTTGGCTCGGCCTTGTGCTCGCCATCGTCTTTGCCGTGCAACTGAGGTGGCTGCCAACATCCGGCATCGAAACCATCGCATCCGGAAAACAGGGATTTGTACGGGCGCTCGATATTGCCCGCCATCTTGTCCTGCCGGTCGCCAGTCTCGGGCTGATCTATCTGGCTCTTTTCCTGCGCGTCATGCGTACTGCCATGGCGGCGGTCTGGCCGCTGGATTTCGTGCTCTTCGCCAAGGCCAAGGGGCTTTCGAGACGGCGGATCGTGCTGCGCCATGTCGCACGCAACGCCGCTCTGCCCCTCGTCACCGTGCTTGGCCTGCAAGCGGCTACCATGCTCGGCGGCAGCGTGGTGATCGAGAGCGTTTTTGCGATTCCCGGTTTTGGCCGGCTTGCGCAGGAAGCCGTCAGCGGCCGCGACACACCGCTCTTGATGGGCATTATTCTGACAAGCGCCGTTTTCGTTATCCTGATCAATCTCGTCGTTGATATTCTCTATGCCGTGTTCGATCCGCGCATCGGCAGCGGGGAGCAACAGACATGAGTTTCACTCTCCGGCTCCTGCGCAGTTTCGAAGGTGCGGCAGGTGCCATCATCCTGACACTGCTAGCTGTGACGGCGGTCGCCGCTCCCCTCCTGTTTCCCGGTGACCCGCTGTCGATCGTCGGTGAGCCGCTCATCGCGCCCTTCTCCGACGCCGCCTCCCCCCTCGGCACCGACCGGTTGGGCCGCGATGTACTGGCGGGACTTGCCCACGGTGCGCAGGCATCCCTGCTCGTCGGCATCGGCGCTGCCGCTGCCGCCCTCATGATCGGCACCGTCGTCGGCACAATTGCCGGATTTGCCGGTGGCCTCGTAGATGAGGCGCTGATGCGTGTTACCGACGCCTTCCAGATCGTGCCGAATTTCCTTCTGGCGCTCGCCTTCGTCAGCACCATCGGCCCATCCATGCCCATCGTCATCCTTGCGATTGCGCTTGGCGCCTGGGCGGATCCAGCACGGCTGATGCGGGCGCAGGTGTTGAGTATCCGCGAGCGGGATTATGTGCAGTCCGCCCGCGCCATCGGCATGCATCCGCTGGAGATCGCGTTTCGGCAAATACTTCCCAATGCGCTGCCGCCGGTTCTGGCGCTCGCCGCCATCATCGTCGCCGCCGCTATCCTAACCGAGGCGGCATTGTCCTTCCTCGGCCTCGGCGATCCGAATATCGTCACCTGGGGTTCGATGATCGCGGAAGGACGCAACGTCCTGCGCTCGGCGGCGTTTCTCTCCGTCATCCCCGGCATCGGTCTTCTGGTCACGGTTCTCGGCGTCTATCTTCTCGCGGAGGGAATCAACAAAGCGATGGCGACGAGGAAAGAAACGCCATGAGCGGCAATGCACTCTGCAGGATCGACGATCTCAGCGTCCGCTATGCGGCCGGCGACGGACCGGCGCTGCGGGATATTTCGCTGACGATCCGGCAGGGACAAAGGCTGGCGATCATCGGCGAAAGCGGTTCGGGCAAATCGACGCTCGCCAAGGCAATTGCCGGGCTTCTGCCTGTGAGCGCACGGGTTTCCGGCGATATTTCCTGGAGCCGCGACAGCGGTCTTTTCACAGACAGGCCGCAGCCGGGTCGCGATATCGGCTATATTTTCCAGGATACCGGTGCGACGCTGAACCCGGTTCTCACCATCGGTGAACAGGTGGCGGAAGGCGCTGTCCGGCATCTTGGCCTTTCATGGAAGCAGGCACGAGATCTTGCCCGCGATCTTCTGGAACGGGTGCGGTTGCCGCATCCCACCCATCTCCTCGGCGCCTATCCGCACCAGCTTTCCGGCGGGCAAAGACAGCGTGTGGCGATTGCAGCCGCCATTGCCGCGCACCCCGCAATCCTGATCGCCGACGAGGCGACAAGCGCGCTCGACACGGTAAGCCAGGCCGCGATTGCCGCACTGCTGGATGGGCTGGTGCGTGAAGAAGAAAGAACGCTGGTCTTCATCACCCATGATATTGGTCTTGCTTCCGGCCTTGCCGACGAGATCGCCGTTCTGCATGCCGGACGGCTGGTGGAGCACGGCACCACCAGGCGGGTGTTATCCGCGCCTGCGCACGACTATACGCGCGCACTGCTCTCCGACTATCTCGACCTTTCGACACCGCCTCTGATCAATGAGGCCGCATCATGAACGAAGCCCTTCTGAGCGTAGAGAACCTCTCGAAAACCTACCGGACCGGCGCACGCACGGTGGAAGCACTGTCCGATATATCCTTTTCGCTTCAGCCCGGCGAGACGCTTGGGCTTGCCGGCCCCTCCGGCTGCGGAAAATCCACACTGGCACGCATCCTGATGCGGCTGATCCCGGCCGACGAAGGCACGGTCCGTTTTGAAACTCGCGACTGGCTGGCGCTTGATGGCGGCGAACTGCGCGCGGCGCGGCGGCATATGCAGATGGTGTTTCAGGATACGCATGGCGCGTTCAACCCGCGCGCCAGCGTCGAGGATGCCATAGGCGAACCGCTTCGTATTCATCGCATCGTCGAACGACGCGAACGCCCGGCAGAAATCCGCCGCCTTCTCGAGCGAGTCGGGCTGCCCGCCAGCTATGCTGACCGCTCGGTGTTCGAGCTTTCCGGCGGCCAGCGGCAGCGCGTGGCAATTGCCAGAGCCATCGCGCTCAAACCATCCCTTCTCATTCTGGACGAGGCCGTTTCAGCGCTCGATGTCTCCGTACGCAGGCAAATTCTCGAACTGCTGGTCGAAATACAGCGAGAGACGGCCGTCGCCTGTATTTTCGTTTCCCACGACCTCGCGGTCATCCGCGCCGTCTGCCACCGCGTCGCCATCATGGAGGCGGGTCGGATCGTCGAGATCGGCAGGACAGCAAACATCGTTTCCACGCCGCAATCCTCGACTGCCAGAACCCTGATCGAGGCTGCGCCGCGCCTGACCACCACCACGCAAGGATAAGACATGCCTGCCCCGGATTACGCATTGCTGCTCGACCCGCCCGCCTTTCCAGCAGACCGTTACGCCGCTCTCGCCGACCGGCTGGCGGCGCTGATGGGCTCGAATAACGATGTGCTTTTGGTACAGGCGGAAGCAGTGCTTGCGCTTGAAGCTGCGGCCACCAGCCTCGCGCGGCCTGGTCTGAGAGCGCTCAATATCGTCACTAGTCCCTATGGCGCGTGGTTTGGGGGCTGGCTGGAGCGTGGTGGCGCAACGGTTCGCAACCTGACCACCGCTCCGGCAAAGCCGATATCACTTCACGAGGTCGAGAGAGCGCTGGACGAAGGGCCAGGTTTTGATCTTCTCGCTATCGTGCACGCGGAATCCGCAAGCGGCATTCTCAACCCCCTGCCCGCCATTGCCGCGCTCGCCAAAGACAGAGGCATCGTCACGGTCGTCGATGCCGTCGCTTCCATCGGCGGCCATGCCTTCGAGGTTGACCAGCTCGGCATAGATATTGCGGTCATCGGCCCGCAAAAGGCGCTGGCAGGCCCGGCGGGCTTATCCGCCATCTCCGTCAGCGAAAGTGCCTGGAAACTTCTTTCACATGGCAATGCACCTGAGAACTCCATGCTTTCACTTCTCGACCAGAAGAAACTCTGGCTCGATACCGGCCGCGGCGCGCTCCCGGGAACACCTGCGCCGCTGGAATTCTATGCGCTGGAGGCGGCACTCGACCGGATAGAGGCAGAGGGTCTGGCATCCGCCAATGAACGCCACGAACGAGCGGCGACAGCCACTCGTAACGGCATCAAGGCCCTTGGCATGTCGACGTGGGTGGAGGAGACTGCCGCGTCTGCTCTGGTTTCGACAGCGATCTTGCCGGACACGGTGGATGCCGGCGCATTTCTGGCGGCTGCGTCCAGGGAGCAAGGTGCGGATGTCTCGGGCGGTGTCGGTCCCGGTGCGGAACGGCTGATAAGGCTCAATCACACCGGCCGGCGCGCCAATCCGGATTCGGTGCAAGCCAATATAACCGCTGTTTCAAGCGCCCTGAGAAGCCTCGGCCATGCCGCAGATACCGATTCCGCGCTGGAAGCGGCCGAAAAAAGCTATTCCGGCACCTCCTCGAAGGGTCTCTGACAGCGCCGATAAACGTTCGTTGCGCGAAATCGGGTGCTGGCGGAACGTCAGTCACGCCATTGTTGTTAAAAATGGTAGACAAATTCCTTGGCCAATCTTGACGAAATCATGGCAACGCGCGAAACTTAACGGACTGTTAACTCGCGTGAAGAAGGGAAATGGCCATGGTAGCAGGGTTCAACATGCTCTCCTTTGACCTCTTTGGCATCGGCCGAAGAACGCCCGCCATAAACGAGCGGGTCGAGAAGGATTTGCAGGACAGGACGCCACGCAGACCGGACGACCAGTCCAACGATGACGACCGTGATCAGGAATACGAACTGTTCTTCTGGTCGCTTTATCCTGTGATTTAATTTTTTAAGCGCAGGCTGACGGGGCGGTCGAAACGTCGTTTTCCCGTCCTGCGGCCTTGAGCCGAAATGTGTTCAGCGTAGCCTCAAACACGGTGAAACAGTCGATCCGTGCAGTACACTTTAAACATATGCGACGTCATCCTCGGGCTTGACCCAAGGATTTACAAAATCTCGAAAAATCAAATATTTGCAGATGCTCTGGACAAAGTCCGGGCATGACGATGGAAAGGGCAAAGCCCTTTCCATCAAAGAGCCGTAAACGGCCCTGCCTTAGTGGTTGTCGCGCGGCAGACCCTTGGTCTGGGCAATGCGCTGATACTTCACGGCCGGTTCAAGAACCGCGCCGGTTTCCATCTGGCTGACGATGCCGCGCTGGATTTCCTGCCATGGCGTCTGGTGATCGGGGTACTTGAAGCCGCCCTCGGCGGAGAGCGTTTCGTAACGCTTGGCCAGTTCCTCGCCGGAAATAAGGATGTCGGCCTTGCCACGACCCACATCGATACGAACGCGGTCACCCGTCTGCAAGATCGCCAGACCACCGCCTGCCGCTGCTTCCGGAGAAGCGTTGAGGATGGACGGGCTGCCAGACGTGCCGGACTGGCGGCCGTCACCGATGCAGGGCAGCGAATTGACGCCTTCCTTCAAGAGATAGTCCGGCGCACGCATGTTCACCACTTCCGCCGCACCCGGATAACCGATCGGACCGGCACCGCGCATGAAGAGAACGGTGTTGGCGTCGATCTTCAGCGACGGATCGTCGATGCGGTGATGGTAATCTTCCGGACCGTCGAACACCACGGCACGGCCTTCGAAGGCTTCCGGGTCGTTCGGGTTCGAGAGATAACGCTTGCGGAATTCTTCCGAGATCACGCTCGTCTTCATGATGGCAGAGGAGAACAGGTTGCCGCGCAGAACACGGAAACCGGCGCGCTCCTTGAGCGGCTGGTCATAGGGACGGATGACCTTTTCGTCTTCGATGATGGCACCACGGCAATTGTCGCCGATGGTTTTGCCATTCACGGTCATGGCGTCTTCCATGATGAGCCCCTGGGTCATCAGCTGGTTGACGACAGCCGGAACGCCGCCGGCATGGTAATAATCCTCGCCGAGATATTCACCGGCCGGCTGCAGGTTGACGAGCAGCGGCACGTCTTCACCGTAGGTCTGCCAGTCATCGACCGTCAGTTCAACGCCGACATGGCGTGCAAGGCCGTTCAGATGGATCGGCGCGTTGGTGGAGCCACCGATGGCCGAGTTGACGCGGATGGCGTTGATGAAGGCATCCTTGGTCATGATGTCGGAAGGCTTAAGGTCTTCCTTGACCATTTCGACGATGCGAAGGCCGGTGAGATAGGAGATTTCCTGACGGTCGCGGTAAGGCGCCGGAATAGCGGCCGAGCCGGGCAGCTGCATGCCGAGTGCTTCGGCAAGCGAGTTCATCGTCGTCGCCGTGCCCATGGTGTTGCAATAGCCGGTGGAAGGTGCGGAAGAAGCGACGAGCTTGACGAAGCCCTGATAATCGATCTCGCCCTTGGCCAGCAGTTCACGCGCTTTCCAGACGATGGTGCCGGAACCGGTGCGCTCGCCACGGAACCAGCCGTTCAGCATGGGGCCGACGGAAAGGGCGATGGCCGGAATGTTGACGGTGGCCGCCGCCATAAGACAGGCAGGCGTGGTCTTGTCGCAGCCGATGGTCAGAACAACGCCGTCGAGCGGATAGCCGTAAAGCACTTCCACGAGGCCGAGATAGGCGAGGTTGCGATCGAGACCCGCCGTCGGGCGCTTGCCGGTTTCCTGGATCGGATGCACCGGAAATTCAATGGCAATGCCGCCCGCTTCACGAATGCCTTCGCGCAGGCGATGCGCCAGCTCCAGATGGTGGCGATTGCAGGGCGAAAGGTCCGAGCCGGTCTGCGCGATGCCGATGATAGGGCGATCGGACTGAAGCTCGGCCTGGCTGAGACCGAAGTTCATGTAACGCTCGAGATAAAGCGCGGTCATATCAGCGTTTGCGGGGTTATCGAACCACGCGCGCGAACGAAGCTTGCCTTGGGTTGCGGGCAGATTGTCGGATTTGGTCATGATGCGGTCTCCAGCCGGAAGTGGCCAACGGTAAAATATTACGAAATGCGACAAGCTTATGTTGTGCGCAAGGAAAATGGAATCAGCTTCTCGGAAGCACGCATAACCGACAGACGAGCGCCAGACGAGTGACCTGGAGCCGTTCTTCAGCTTTAGCCGAATATTTTTCGGTGTTTACGACCATACCGACGTTGCGCAATGGCCTCTTCCCTCCCTGCCTTGCCGGATTGTAACTGACCCGAGGCCCCACATTCCGTCACGACCTGACTTGCTTATTTGTATTACTATTAGATAGCGGCGCGGCCTGTCAAGCCGGATCAGACTATATTGCGGGCGAGTTTTGCGCGGCGCAGAAATTAGAATACACACAATAAGCCATTGATTTATAATTGTTTAATGCTGCACCTCCACGAAATCGGCATGACGTGAATTGGAAATCCGCTAAAAAACCCCTTTTCAAGAGTATTACTATATGCTCATAGTGACGTTGTCACGCTGACATCATTTCTGGGAGGATAAGATGAGAAAAGCTCTTGCGGCAATCACTGTCGCCGTTTCCGCATGCCTTGCATCCAGTGTTTCCGCACAATCGCTGACCGTAGGCTTCTCGCAGATCGGCTCCGAATCCGGATGGCGCGCCGCTGAAACCACTGTCACCAAGCAGCAGGCCGAAAAGCGCGGCGTTACGCTGAAATTCGCCGACGCACAGCAGAAGCAGGAAAACCAGATCAAGGCCGTTCGCGGCTTCATCGCGCAGGGCGTCGATGCGATCCTGATCGCACCTGTCGTCGCAACCGGCTGGGATGCCGTGCTGAAGGAAGCAAAGGAAGAAAAAATCCCCGTCATCCTGCTCGATCGCCAGATCGAAGCGCCGGATGATCTTTACCTGACCGCGGTCACCTCGGATCAGGTTCACGAAGGCAAGGTTGCCGGCGACTGGCTCGTCAAGGATGTCGGCGCGAAGGACTGCAAGGTTGTCGAATTGCAGGGCACAACCGGCTCTTCGCCCGCCATCAACCGTAAGAAGGGCTTCGAAGAAGCCATCGCTTCGCACAAGAACATCAAAATCGTGCGCTCGCAGACGGGTGACTTCACCCGTACCAAGGGCAAGGAAGTGATGGAAAGCTTCATCAAGGCCGAAGGCGGCGGCAAGGATATCTGTGCCGTGTACGCTCACAATGACGACATGGCCGTCGGCGCGATCCAGGCGATCAAGGAAGCCGGCCTGAAGCCGGGATCCGACATCAAGGTCGTGTCCATCGATGCCGTACCTGACATCTTCAAGGCCATGGCCGCCGGTGAAGCGAATGCGACGGTGGAACTGACACCTGACATGGCCGGTCCTGCCTTCGACGCTCTCGAAGCCTATCTGAAAGACAAAAAGGCACCGGCGAAGTGGATTCAGACCGAATCCAAGCTCTACACAGCGTCTGACGACCCGATGAAGGTCTACGAGGCGAAGAAGGGTCTGGGTTACTAATAGACCCCCTTATCTTCGGAAGGAGCGGCATGTCATGCGTGCCGCTCCGTCACAGCTTCTTTCATGCAGGGCCTGCGCAATGTCCGAAACGGCACCACTTCTGGAAGCACGCGCCATCGGTAAATCCTTTCTCGGGATAGCGGCGCTGGACGGCGTCGATTTTTCGCTCGGGCGCGGTGAAATTCACGCGCTTCTCGGCGAAAACGGCGCGGGGAAATCAACACTCATCAAGATACTGACCGGCGTTTACCACCGCGACAGCGGCTCCATCTTTCTGGAAGGTAGCGAGATATCGCCCACCAATGTCGGCGAAGCGCAGGCCCTCGGTATCGGCACCGTCTATCAGGAAGTAAACCTTCTCGAAAATCTGACTGTCGCCGAAAACCTCTTTCTCGGCCGCCAACCGCATCGCTTCGTGCTCATTGACAGAGCCTCGATGCAGAGACAATCGCAGGCGCTGCTGTCCCAATACGGGCTTTCGATCGACGTCAACGCCCTGCTTTCCAGCTATTCCGTGGCTATCCGCCAGATCATCGCCATTGCCCGCGCCGTCGATCTTTCCGGCAAGGTTCTGGTGCTGGACGAGCCGACCGCCAGCCTCGATGCCCATGAGGTCGAGATGCTGTTCGGCGTGCTGCGAAAATTGCGCGCCCGCGGCATCGGCATCGTCATAATCACCCACTTCCTAAACCAGGTCTACGATATCGCCGACCGTGTCACGGTTCTGCGCAACGGCCGCCTCGTTGGCACGCGCGACATCGGCAACCTGCCGAGGTCCAAACTAATTGCGATGATGCTGGGCCGCGAGCTTCAGCACATCACCCACGAGCATCAGGCAACTGACGACACGGTTGCCGAGGGCGAACCGCCGATCCGTTTCGAGGGGTACGGCAAACGCGGCAGCATCGCCCCCTTCGACCTCGGCATTCGGCCGGGAGAGATCGTCGGCGTCGCCGGTCTTTTGGGGTCGGGACGAACGGAAACGGCTTTTCTGCTGTTCGGCATCGACAAGCCCGATACCGGCAAGGCCACGATAGACGGAAAGACCATCGCTCTTTCTTCGCCTGAAGCCGCAATCACGGCCGGGTTCGGTTTCTGCCCGGAGGAGCGCAAGACTGACGGTATCATCGGCGACTTTTCCGTGACCGACAATATTGCTCTGGCTCTCCAGGCCCGCCAGGGGTGGGCGCGACCGCTTTCGCGCCGGCAGAAGGCGGAACTGGCCGAAAGCTTCATCAAATCGCTGGACATCCGCCCGGCCGATCCTGACCGGCCGATAAAATTCCTGTCCGGCGGCAACCAGCAGAAAGCCATTCTGGCGCGCTGGCTTGCAACCCATCCCCGTCTTCTGATCCTCGATGAGCCGACCCGTGGTATCGATATCGGCGCCCATGCGGAAATCCTCAAAATGATCGAAAAACTCTGCACCGAGGGCATGTCGCTCGTCGTCATCTCGTCTGAACTGGAAGAACTGACCGCCGTTGCCCACCGGGTCGTCGTGCTGTCCGACCGCCGGCATGTCAGCGAATTGAAGGGCGGCGAGGTGACGGCCGACAACATCATGCGGGCAATTGCGGATGCGGCCAGAACGGAGGCGGCATGATGGTGGCTGTGACAAGGCGCCTGAAAAGGCTTGCTCCCCAATTGATCGCTCTCTTCGTCATTCTGACAGCGATTACAATCGTTTCGCCGGGCTTCCTGCATGTTTCGTTCCAGAACGGCAGGCTTTACGGCAGTCTGATGGATATTCTCGTGCGTGCCGCACCAGTGGCGCTCCTGACGATTGGCATGACGCTGGTGATCGCCACCAAAGGCATCGATCTGTCGATCGGTGCTGTTATCGCCATTTGTGGCGCGGTGGCGGCAACACTCATCAGCAACGGCCATTCCATCCCAACCGTCATCGCCATCTCGCTTGCTGTCGGCATTGCCTGCGGCCTGTGGAACGGGGTGCTGGTCGCCCTTCTCGACATCCAGCCGATTATCGCCACGCTGATCCTGATGGTGGCGGGGCGCGGCATCGCCCAGCTCATCACCGAAGGTGTCATTCTCACCTTCAACGACGACAGCTTTTCCGCCATCGGCTCCGGCTCCTTCGCAGGCATTCCCCTGCCCGTCATCATCTGGTTGGCGGCGGCGATGGTAATCGGCCTTCTGGTGCGCAAGAGCGCGCTCGGCTTTCTGATCGAGGCAACCGGCATCAATCGCCGCGCGGCGGCACTTGCCGGTGTGCGGGCACGCTTCCTGCTGTTTTTCGTCTACGCCGTTTCCGGTCTCTGCGCGGCCATCGCCGGCATGATCGTGACCGCCGACATTCGCGGCGCGGATGCCAACAATGCCGGGCTGTGGCTGGAACTGGACGCCATATTGGCGGTGGTGATCGGTGGTACATCGCTGAATGGCGGCCGCTTCTCCATCACCGCATCGCTGATCGGCGCGCTCATCATCCAGACCATCAATACCGGCATTCTGGTCTCCGGTTTCCCGCCAGAATTCAACCTCATCATCAAGGCTGGCATCATCATGGTGGTGCTCACACTGCAATCGCCGGCAATCATGGCGGTCCTGGGCTTTGTCAAAACGCCAAAGCCACACGCAAAACCGGCCACGGCTAACGGAATGACCAAGGAAGGTACCGCGCGATGATCCACAGCCGCAATCTTCCGTTCCTCACCACACTGACGATCTTCCTTATCGCCTATCTTCTGTGCGTGCTGCAATATCCAGCGATCCTGTCGACACGGGTGATCGGCAATCTATTGACCGACAATGCCTTTCTCGGCATCGCTGCCGTTGGCATGACTTTCGTGATCCTGTCGGGTGGCATCGATCTGTCCATCGGCTCCGTCATCGCCTTCACCAGCGTTTTCGTGGCTGTCATGGTCGGCACCTATAATATTCACCCGCTGCTGGCCTTCGCCATCGTGCTCGTGATCTCAACGCTGTTCGGCTGCCTGATGGGGGCGATGATACGCTTCCTGTCGATCCCGCCATTCGTGGTGACGTTGGCGGGTATGTTCCTGGCGCGTGGCGCGGCCTATCTGATCTCGACGCAATCCGTACCGATCTCGCATCCCTTCATCGATGCGATACAGGGATTTTATTTCCGCTTTCCCGGCGGCGGCAGGCTGACAGCACTTGCTATTGTCATGCTTCTCGTCTTTGCCGCCGGCATGCTGATTGCCAGCCGCACCCGCTTCGGCGCCAATGTCTACGCACTTGGCGGTAACCCGCAATCGGCCGAACTGATGGGGGTGCCGATCGGTACAACGACAATCGGCATCTACGCACTTTCCGGGTTCCTGTCCGGCCTCGCCGGCATCGTCTACACACTCTACACCTCATCGGGTTATTCCTTGGCGACGGTGGGCGTGGAGCTGGACGCTATTGCAGCTGTTGTCATTGGCGGAACGCTTCTGACGGGTGGAATGGGGCTGGTGGCGGGAACCTTCGTCGGACTGCTGATCCAGGGGTTGATCCAGACCTACATCGTTTTTGACGGAACCCTGTCATCCTGGTGGACCAAAATCGTTATTGGCGTGCTGCTTTTTGTCTTCATCGTGTTGCAGCGCGCAATCATCTGGTATTCAAACAGGAGACTGGCCGGACCACATCCGGCATAACCAACACGGAGGCTTTATTGGGGCTGCTCGAAACGACGATAAGCGGGCGAAAACGCCGGAACAGCCACGCGCATGTGGTCTCCGAACTCGGCAGCGCCATCGTCTCGGGCAGGATTGCGGAAGGATCCCTGCTGCCTAACGATGCCGAACTGTCTCTCCGTTTCGGGGTCTCGCGCACCGTATTGCGCGAGACGATGAAGACGCTGGCGGCCAAGCGGCTGGTCGAACCCAAGGCAAAGGTCGGCACCCGCGTTCTCGACCGTTCGAGCTGGAACTTCTTTGACCCGGATGTGCTGGGCTGGCGCTGCGAAGCCGGAATAGACCAGGAATTCGTGACACATCTGGCGGAAATCCGCCTCGCGCTCGAACCGGCGGCAGCGGCAGCTGCCGCGCTTCAGGCATCGAATGACGATATCGTTTCCCTTTATGTGATTGCCGCCAAGTTCGACAATCCGCAGCATACGCCGGAAACCATCGCCAAGGTCGATCTCGAATTCCACCTCGCCGTGGCGCACATGTCCGGCAATCCCTTCATGCGTTCGGCAAGCGGGCTGATCGAGGCCGCCCTTGCGATCTCATTCCAGCTTTCATCCCCGGCCTCGTCGCCCGGAACCATCGCCGAGATCGCCGCAAACCATCTGCGGATCGTGCACGCCATCGCCGCCCGTGATGCGGACGCCGCCGTGAAAGCCATGCGCCATGTAATCGAGGTCGGCAAGGACCGGACGCGAAAGGCAATCAAGACGCCTTGAAGGCGAAAAGCCTATCGACATCACTTCTGTCACCCCGGGCCTGATGCCGGCATGACGGAGGGGGTGGCTTTTCATCATAAAATTCGGACCCGCACGGATGCGGGCCCTTTTTCTTCCGGCAAGTATCTTACCCCTGCGACGCTTCAATATGCGGCACCACGCCACGGCGCGATGCCATGAGCGATGCGCCGAGGAGTGCTGCAATGCTGACGAAAACGAAGACCATGGTCGCACCCTGAAGGTCGATCAGCAGTCCGCCCAGAACAGCGCCGCTGGAAATGGCTATCTGGAAGGTGGTGAGCAGCAACGCGCCCGCACTTTCGGCCTCATCTGAGGCGACGCGGGTGATGAAGCTCTGTACGCTGACAGGAAGCGCACCGAAGGCGAAACCCCAGGAGGCAATGGCAAAGCCAGCGACAACGGGAGATGCACCGGCAATCACCAGCACGGAAGCGGATGCGGCAATCAGGGTGGCGGCAAACGTCACGGCCCATGCCGTGTTCTTCTCGGCGAGGAAGCCGCCGAAGAGATTACCGAAAAAACCGCCCACGCCGTAAGCCAGAAGAACGAGCGAGATCGCTTCGACGCCAAGCTGCGGAACATCTTCTAGGAAAGGCCGAACATAGGTGAAGCCGGCGAAGTGACCCGCAACGATGAATAGCGTCGTCAGAAGGCCGATCCTGACCTGCGGGCGCTGCAATAGCCGGAACATGGTGGACAGGCCGGGCGCACCGGCCGGCGGCAGCGAGGGAACGGTGAGCAACTGCACGACAAGTGCGATGACACCCAGCACGCCGGCGACGACAAAGGCCGCACGCCAGCCAAGCGTCGCGCCGATCCACGCTCCGACAGGGGCTGCGCAAACGGTGGCAACCGAAACGCCGGTTAGGATGATGGCCATGGCGCGCGGCATCTTATCCAGCGGAACAAGCCTTAGCGCCAGCGCCGCCGACATGGCCCAAAAGCCGCCAAGGCCGATGCCGAGCAAAACGCGCGATGTAAACAGCATGAAAAGACCGTTGGCAAAAGCGGCCAATGTGCTGGAAATGATCAGCAACGTCGTGAGGCCAAGCAGGGTCCACCGGCGATCAATGCTGCGCGTGCCGATGACGACGCCAGGACCGGCAACCGCTGCGACCAGTGCCGTGACGGTGATGGATTGGCCGGCAATGCCGGAGCTGATGGAGAGATCGGTCGACAGTGGCGTCAGAAGGCTGACCGGCAGGAATTCCGCCGTTACCAGCCCGAAGACACCGAGCGAAAGCGAAACCACCGCCGCCCACTTCGCATCCGGCTCTTGTCTGTGTGGCGCATATTCAAGTTCGTTGATTGTTCGGTTATTCATGAAAATCTCCTGATGCGCATTCTGGGAACGAGCCCTGAAACGGAATGGCAAAACGATGAAGCCGGTGGGAGCCCGGTGAGTCGCCTCACAAATCGATGGTCGTAAGCTACGCGTGACAGCTCGGCGTTTCCATGCTAAAAAATCCGCATTCCTTAACCAAACGTCCGAATTTGTGAGTTGCCATGAATGATGCATTGACGGAAATGCTGCGTGGTCTGCGGCTTGACGGCGTGGAATATGGCCGCTGCCGCATGGCAACGCCCTGGGCGACGGCCTTTCCCGAGCAGGAGGCGGCGCGGTTTCATTTTATTGGCGTGGGCCAGGCAAAATTACGCAAACCTTCCGGAGAATGGCTGACGCTTACGTGCGGCGATGCAGTGCTTCTTCCCCGTGGCCACGCCCATGTGCTGGGCAGCGGCGAGGATGTAACACCTGCCCTCTTCGACCGGTTCGGTAAAAAGGAAGTATGTCAGGGCATTTTCGACATGGAATGTGCCGGTGCCGGCGGCGACACGGTAGCGTTTACCGCCTCGATGCGTTTCAACATGGATAATCTGCATCCGCTTTTGCAACTGATGCCGGATGTGATGCTGACCAGCGATCTCGCCAAAAGCGATCCGGCCATTCCGCATCTCCTGGAAGCCATGGCGCGCGAAGTGGAACTGAACCGTGTTGGTGCCGGTGGCATTCTGGCGCGGCTTGCCGATGTCTTGACGGCAACACTGATCCGCACATGGGTAGAATATGGTTGCGGCGATTCCAGCGGCTGGCTTGCCGCCGTGCGCAATCCCGAACTCGGACGGGTGCTTGCAGCGATCCACCTTACCCCCGAGAAAGACTGGAGCGTGGAAGAGCTTGCCTCCCTGATGGGTGCATCCCGCTCGAGTTTTGCAGAACGCTTCACCCGTGTGGTGGGTGAAAGCCCAGCCCGTTATGTCGTTCGCATACGCATGCATCAGGCGCGACTGTGGCTGCGCGAGGGTATGCGTGTCACGTTGGCGGCGGAAAAGCTCGGCTACGATTCCGAGGCATCCTTCAGCCGCGCCTTCAAACGCGTGATCGGCGCGCCGCCCAGCCAGTTCCGCAGGAAGGATACCTCTGGTCTGGAAGATGCGGCATAGAGCGCATCTTAGAGCACGTCCGGTTTAAACAGGAACTTTTGACGCGCTCTATCTCTTTGTTTTTACGCATTTTCTGGACGTAAAACCGCTACGCACTTTTACTGGAAATGCTCTAATGGAAATTGCGGGAAATGACCTTTATCCTCTCCAACTCATCTCCATAGTGGGTAGCAGGCGGTGGACGTTTCCTGATGTTGCGATGATCGTCCGGCGGAATACCGTGGTGGAACTCGTCGCCGCGCCCATGCGGCAGAGGAAAGGGGTGGTTGCGCTCACCCACGCTTGCCAGCGCCTCTGACAGATCGGTCAGCCGGTGGGCGACCAGATGCACCACCTCGCCTTCCCGTTGGATCTTGCCGTAAATACCGACCATGCCGGCGGAAAGCACCACGCGCCGGTATTTTTCGAAGGTCTTGACCCACAGAACCGCATTGGCAATACCTGTCTCATCCTCCAGAGTCATGAAGATCACTCCCTTTGCCGAGCCTGGGCGCTGGCGCACCAGAACCAGCCCCGCCGTTTCCAGCCACGTGCCATCACGGACGCGCACCGCCTCCGCGCAGCTGACGATGCGCCGGCGGGAAAGATCGCGCCGCAGGAAGGACATGGGGTGTTCGCGCAGGGTCAGCCCCACATGGCCATAATCCTGCACCACCTCGCCGCCATCAGTCATGGGCCGCAGCGCGACGGAGGGTTCGGAAAGCTCATCCACCACAGCGTTTTCCCGACTGGCAGCGGCAGCAAAAAGCGGCAGCGGCTCATCCCGCAACGCCTTGATGGCCCACAGCGCCTCGCGTCTGGAAAGCGACAGCGACGGCAGAAAGGCATCGGCTTCGGCGAGACAGACTAGGGCAGCGGCGGGAACACCTGCCCTCCGCCAGAGATCGTCCACGGAAACGAAATCGCGATCCTGACGGCAGGCGACGATTTTTGCTGCATGATCGTTGGAAAGCCCCTTCACCATGCGCAGGCCAAGCCGCACGGCGTAGCGCTCTTTACCATTCGCATTCTTCTTGCCCGTGGGCTCCAGCGTGCAATCAAACCGGCTGTTGTTGACGCAAACCGGGCGCACCTCCACGCCATGATCGCGCGCATCACGCACAATCTGCGCCGGGGCGTAAAACCCCATGGGTTGCGAATTGAGAAGCGCCGTACAGAAAATATCGGGATGATGGCATTTCAGCCATGAGGAGGCATAGGCGATCAGCGCGAAGGAGGCCGCATGGCTTTCTGGAAAACCATAACTGCCGAACCCTTCCAGCTGCTTGAAGATGCGTTCGGCGAATTCTTGCTCATAACCACGATCCACCATGCCATCGATCATATCCTGACGGAATTTGGAGATGGTGCCGACATTCTTGAAGGTCGCCATGGCGCGACGCGACTGATCCGCCTTACCGGGTGAAAAACCGGCGCATTCGATGGCGACGCGCATCGCCTGCTCCTGAAACAGCGGTACACCCAGCGTTTTGCCCAGCACGCCTCTCAGCTCCTCTTTGGGATAATGTTCTTCTTCTTTTTTGTCACGGCGACGAAGATAGGGGTGCACCATATCGCCCTGAATGGGACCGGGACGAACGATGGCGACCTGAATGACGAGATCGTAAAATATCTTTGGCTTCAACCGCGGCAGCATGGACATCTGCGCCCGGCTTTCAATCTGGAAGGTACCCAGCGTGTCGGCTTTCTGGATCATGGCATAGGTAGGGTCATCATCCTGTGGGACAGTGGCGAGATCGTATTTAACGCCCGTGCGCTCCTCCAGCATGTTGAAACCGCGTCTCATGCAGGAGAGCATGCCGAGCGCCAGGCAATCCATCTTCATGAATTTGACGATATCTATGTCGTCTTTGTCCCATTCGATGATCTGCCGGTCGTCCATGGCGGCGGGTTCGATCGGCACCAACTCGTCCAGCCGGTCATGGGTCAGAACGAAGCCGCCCGGATGCTGGCTGTGATGGCGCGGCGTGCCGACAAGCTGGTTGGCCAGCTCGAAGGCGAGCTTCAGGCGGCGGTCCTCCATATTGAGGTTCAGTTCCTGCACCTGCTTTTCGCCCACCCCTTCGCTCCAGCGCCAGACCTGCGAGGACAGAAGTTTGGTCAAATCTTCCGGCAGGCCCAGAACCTTGCCGACATCGCGCAGCGCCCCGCGCCCGCGATAACGGGTGACGACCGAGCACAGCGCGGCCTTGTCGCGACCATAAGTGTTATAAACCCACTGGATGACCTCCTCGCGCCTTTGATGCTCAAAATCCACGTCGATATCAGGCGGCTCGCGCCGTTCTTCCGAAACGAAACGTTCGAACAGTAGATCAACCTTGAGAGGATCGATGGCGGTGATGCCGAGCACATAACATACCACCGAATTGGCGGCTGAGCCGCGCCCCTGACAGAGAATATTTTCCCCCCGTGCAAATTGGACGATGGCATTTACCGTCAGAAAATAGGGTGCATATTCCAGCCTGCCGATAAGCCCCAACTCATGATGCAGCGCCTTTTCCACCTTCTCCGGCAGACCATCCGGATAACGCCCCGGCGCCGCTTCCCAGACGAGCTTTTCCAACGCCTGTTGCGCCGTCAGCCCCGGCAGGCTGCGCTCTTCAGGATATTGATAGACCAGCTCCTTCAGCGAAAAGGTGCAACGCTTCGCGATTTCGAGGCTGCGGACCAGTGCTTCCGGGTAGCGGGCAAACAGCCGGTGCATTTCCTGAGGCGGCTTCATATAGCGGTCGGCATGTCGCTCGCGCCGGAAACCCGCCTCGTCAATGGTGCAATTGTGCCGGATGCAGGTAACGACATCCTGCAGCATGCGACGCTCGGGCACATGAAACAGCACGTCATTGGTAACAACAGTCGGCACATCAGCGGCTGCAGCCATATTCGACAATTCGAAAAGCCGCATCTGGTCGTTGGGTCGTCTTCGCAGGCTCAGCGCCATATAGGCCCGGTCAGCAAAAGCAGCTTTCAACCGGCGCAGGCGAAGCGCGCAGAGATCGTCAGCCAGATCGGCGAGCAGCACCACGATAAGGCCTTCGCCATAAGCTACGAGATCGTCCCATGTGAGCCGACACTTACCCTTGCCACCCCTCTTCTTGCCGACGGAAAGCAGCCGGCAAAGCCGCCCGTAAGCCGGGCGATCCATGGGATAGACAAGCACGGAAAGATCGTCATCCAGATCGAGCCGGCAGCCGATGACGAGCCGGATGCCATGATTATCGGCCGCTTCATAAGCGCGGGGAATGGCCGCAAGGCTATTGCGATCGACGATGCCGAGTGCCTCGATACCGAGATTTTTTGCCTGTTCGAACAGTTCATCACAGGAACTTGCACCGCGCAGGAAGGAGAAATGCGTGGTCACCTGAAGCTCGGCATAGCGCGGCGTGCTCATGCGAAGACCCCATGGATGAACCAGCCCTGTGAGCCCGTCTCGGTATGTTCGCCATCACCTGAGCGGAAAATCCAGAAGCGCTCGCCGCTTTCGTTTTCGACAGTGAAATAATCGCGCACGGCGGCCTTTTCGCGGTCGCGTTTCCACCATTCGCCAAACACCCGTTCCGGCCCATCAGCGCGCCGCACATTATGGCGCACGCCTTTCCAGATAAAATAACGCGGCGGATGATCCGGAAGCAGCGCCAGAGTTTCGATGGGTTCCGGCCTTGCAAAAAGCCTGACCGGGCGCGGCCAGTGGCAAGGCCAGCCGAGGGTATCCTCAGGTGCCAGCGCCGAAACGCTGGCAAGAGAACGTTCCGGCACGTCGCTTGCCACCGCCGCATAACGATAGACCCTGTGGCCACGATTGAGGATGACATCGACCGTATCGGCGATTTCCGCACGCCCTTCCTCCAGAAGCGAGGACCGGGCCTGCGCGGCGACAAGCGGCTCGGCATGGGTGGCGGTCAGCACCATCAACTCGATGCCGAAGCCGGGATCGATGGTGTCGATCCGGTCGGTCAGAAGCCGGACAAGCTGTTTGACATCACGCACCGGTCTGGAGGTGCCGGCCCGCACGGCCTGCAAGCCGCTATCCACCCGGTGCAGCAGCAGATCGACGCGACGTGCGCCAAGGCCGCGCTTTTCCAGCGAGACGCAAAGCTCAGCAACCAGCTTTTGCACATAGCGGGCAATTGTCTCCGCCGCCGCGATCGGCTCGGGAAAGGCGCGGCGCACCTCCACCAGTTCGGCAATGCGCACCGGCTCGATAGGTTCGCCAGTCTCGCCAAAAGCCTGAGTGAGCCGCCTGACCACTTCCGGGCCGAAACGCAGGGTCAACGGCGCCCGTGGAGCCTCGGCAAGTTCGCCTATGGTGCGAAAACCGAGCACCTTCAATCCGGAAACGATACGCTCCTCCAGCCTGAGCGCCGCCAGCGGCAGCCCGCTGATCGCCGCCCGCTGCCCGCCCGGCGATACGATGCCGATCTCCTCACGGCCAAACCGGGCAAGCGCATGGGCCGCCCCCCAGCTATCGGCAATGGCAGCGCGGGCGGCGAAGCCTGCGGCATGCAGGCGGTTCACCATGCCGCTCAACATCAGCGTCTCATTGCCGTGCAGATGGTCCGCACCTGCCGTATCCAGAACCAGCCCATCAGGCGGATCTGCGGCGACGATCGGGGCATAGATACGCAGGAAATGAAAAGCGAGTTGTTGCAAGGCGCGGGCATCCGCCGCCGCATCCAGATCCTCGACGACGAGACCCGGCACCAAAGCCTGCGCCTTGCTGACGGGTGTGCCGGGCCGGATGCCCGCCGCCTTTGCTGCCTTGTTCAGCGCCAGCACCAGGCGGCGGCTGCCCTGACGGCCGATCATGACCAGCGGCTTTTCAACCGGCGGCGCGTTCTGCCCCGAAAGACGCCGGTAGCGATCCGTCGACCATGTCGGCAGGTAAAGCGAGACGACCCTTTGCATCACAGGCTTCCACTTCAAATGCAGCGCTTTCGCCGCCGCGACATCGCAAGAGTTCCAGAAACCAGCGTGGCCTGCCCACCCCCGGCACCGGCAGGGGCGAAGATGGCCGGACAGAGACACGCCAGCGGGTGACAGCGGCCGTCGGCTCGCCAAACAACGCCGCATCGGCGGGGCGCCGGAAGCGGCGGATGGCGATGCCCGTGACACCAGAGGTTTCCGCCGCCAGTTGCAACCGTCGCGAGGCATTCATCGGCAACTTCGCAAGCTCGCCCATCACGGCGCCAAAACCGTTGCAGCGCAAGCCTTCCTCGAAACAGTCGAGCACGCCTTTCTCATCGCGGCATTCGACGATGATGACCCGGTTCTGCGACAGGCCCGCCTGCGTCAATCCCGGCATGAACAGATCCCTGCGGGTAACACACCATAAGACCTTGCCGGACAGCCTTGCTGCCACACCGGCCGCAAAAAGCGCCGCTGCCGAACCATCGGCGGCGCCATTACCGCCGCCGCTCACCTCATGCAGGCAACCGAGCTTCAGCCCGCCTCCAGGCAAATGGTGATCGATGGCATCCACGCCAAAAGGCAAGGCCTCGTGCAGGCGGTGAGGACCGCCACCGATCCTTTCCAGCCTTTCACGCAGCTCTTCGACAACGAGCAACTGTTCCGCGCGCTTTTGCATGGCATGACAGGTTTCAATTCCGGTTTTTCAGTTTTATTGTTCCTGTTTTGTTCTTATTTCAGCAAAGAGTCAAGCAATGCTGTGTGGCTCTTCAACAGGTTTGCGCGGGAAGAGAGGGATTATGGCCTTGCGGCCATGTGTACCCCCGTTAAAACGGATTGTCCGGTCGCCTCTCCCTTTTTGCGGATAATTGACGCGCCGGACATCAGGGTTTGGAGGAAACCGCCGATGATCGCCAGCATTCTGATTGCCGTGGTTGCGGCCATCCATGTTTACATCACCATTCTGGAAATGCTGCTGTGGGAAAAGCCGGCCGGCCGCAAGGCCTTCGCCCTTTCTGCGGATTTTGCGCGACAGACCAAGGTGCTTGCCGCCAATCAGGGGCTTTACAATGGTTTTCTGGCAGCCGGATTGATCTATGGGCTCACGCAGGGCGATGAAGGACTGAGTTTCAAGGTCTTCTTCCTCACCTGTGTCCTGATAGCCGGCATTTTCGGCGCCATTACCGCCAATATGAAAATCCTGTTCATTCAGGCTTTGCCGGCATTGTTTGCGCTCGGCTTCCTCTGGATCGGAGTATGAACCTATGACCGCATGGAACGACCTCCGCGCAAAAGACGCCCTCAACCGCATATTTATGGCGGCAGTGGCGAGTGCAGATCCCGCAAAGGTGCTGCAACATCATCTTCCTTCCCCGCCCAAGGGCAGGTGCGTGGTGGTCGGCGCGGGCAAGGCCTCGGCTGCCATGGCCGCAGCGCTTGATAAGGCCTGGGCGGATGTGAACCTCTCCGGTATCGTCGTAACTCGTTACGGTCATGCCGTTCCGGCCGGGCGCATCGAAATCATCGAGGCCTCCCATCCCGTGCCCGACGACATGAGTGCGGAAGCGGCAAGACGCATTCTTGCCTCCGTTGAAGGGCTGACCGCAGACGACATGGTGATCGCGCTAATTTCCGGCGGCGGTTCGGCATTGATGGTCGCACCTGCACAAGGCATGGCGCTTGCGGACAAGATGGCCGTCAACCGCGCACTTCTTGCCAGCGGTGCGACGATTTCCGAGATGAATGCCGTGCGCAAGCACCTCTCCCGCATCAAGGGCGGACGACTGGCGCTGGCCGCCAAACCGGCCAGAGTGGTTTCGCTGTTGATTTCAGACGTACCGGGCGACGATCCCTCCGAAATCGCTTCCGGCCCCACGGTTGCCGATCCGAGCGATATCAACAATGTGCGGGAAATCGTCTCCCGTTATGCGCTCGATCTTCCCGAGAATGTGCGCAAAGTGCTGGAAAAGAGGGAGGAAACGCCGAAGGCAGGCGATATAGAAGAGGACATCAGGCTGATCGCGACACCCTCGCTCGCCCTACAGGCGGCGGCGGACGAGGCGGTGAAGCTTGGCCTTACGCCGCTCATCCTCGGGGATTCGCTGGAGGGCGAGTCAAAGGATGTCGGCGCGGTGATGGCGGGTATCGCCCTCTCCGCCAGCCGCAAGGGCCTGCCAGTCAAAGGCCCGGCCGTGCTGCTTTCCGGCGGAGAAACCACGGTGACGATCGGCAAAGGGCTGGCCGGCAAGGGCGGGCGTAACACGGAATTTCTACTGAGCCTTGCGCTGACGCTGAAGGGTGCAGGCGGTATCTGGGCCATTGCTGGCGATAGCGACGGCATAGACGGCGTTGAGGATGCGGCAGGCGCACTGGTGACGCCCGATACGCTTGCGCGTATGCGCAACGCTGGTACCGATCCGCGCCAGTCGCTGGTGGGACACGACAGCTACACCGCCTTCAAGGCGGTTGGCGACCTTGTCGTGACCGGTCCGACGCTGACGAATGTGAATGATATCAGGGCGATTTTGATCGGGTGAAAGCGGGAGAGCTCGAGCCTGTTATGGCCGTGCGGTGCGCATCGTTGAGGGTGGCTGTTTTGACTATACCGTCGGACAGGTATAATCTGGTGGCCTGTCTTTTGGAGCCTCAGCCATGCGTTTTGGAGTGCTCGTAATTGGTCTAGCCCTGGCCCTGATCCCCACCTTGGCGGATGCCCATAATTGCAAATGCCGAAATCGCGGTGTCATGTTCGAACTCGGCCAGACATCCTGCCTCAGGGTCGATGGCAGCTCCTATCTCGCGCGCTGCGAAATGAAACTCAACGTCTCGTCCTGGACGAGAATACAGGACGGTTGCCCCGTGACTGAACGGATGCAGCAGCAGATGACACGCGCAAATTGATCGCGTCTTCAGGTGGGTCGTGAGGGGAAAGCAGGCAGAGATACGCCGAGAGCTTGCCCCCTCATCCGGCCCTTCTCCCCCCGCAGGGGGAAGAAATACGCCGCGACGCCATGTCGATCTTACAGCTTCACCCAGCCGCCATTCTTCTTACCGGATTCGATGCAGGCGGTGACAAAAGCAACGCCTTTGACACCGTCATCGACGGTCGGATAGGTGACCGCCTTGTCGAGCTCCGAACCGGTGCGGCGGGCTTCGATGGCGTGGGCCGCTTCGGTATAGATGGTCGCGAAGGCTTCGAGATATCCTTCCGGATGGCCCGAGGGAATGCGCGTGACACGCGCGGCCGCAGCACCGGCGCCAGCACCGCCGCGGGTGATGAGCTGTTTCGGCTCGCCAAGCTTCGTGAACCAGAGATAGTTCGGATCAGCCTGCGTCCATTCGATGCCTGCCTTGTCGCCGTAAACGCGGACCTTCAGTCCGTTTTCATGCCCGACAGCCACCTGGCTGCACCAAAGCAGGCCCTTGGCTGGTTGCTTGCCGTCCTTTGGCTTGAAGCGCAGCATCACATGCGCATTGTCGTCCAGACGGCGCCCCTCCACAAAGGTATGTACATCCGCTGCCAGTTCATCGGCTTCCAGACCGGAAATGAAGCAGCCGAGATTATAGGCATGGGTGCCGATATCCCCTGTGGAGCCGCCGACACCGGATTGCGCCGGATCGGTGCGCCAGACGGCCTGTTTCGCACCGGTCTGCTCCAACGGCTCAGCCAGCCAATCCTGCGGATATTCCATCTGCACCAGACGGATGTTCCCGAGCGCACCGGTTTCCACCAGTTCACGCGCATGCCGCACCATAGGATAACCGGTGTAGTTATGGGTGAGGATGAACAGCGCGTCCGCCTTGTCCGCCACGTCCTTCAGCTTTTTGGCATCCTCCAGATTGGAGGTCAGCGGCTTGTCGCAGATGACATGGATGCCGCGTTCCAGAAACGCCTTCGCCGCAGGATAATGTACGTGGTTGGGCGTGACGATCGCTACCGCCTCGATACCATCCTCGCGAAGCGCTTCCTTCTCTGCCATTTCTTCGAATGACCCATAGCAACGCTCTGGAGCAAGCCCGAGTTCGCGGCCGGAGGCGAGGGATTTTTCCGGTGTCGAGGACAAGGCCCCGGCCACGAGATCGAAGCGGTTGTCGAGCCGCGCGGCCATGCGGTGAACGCCGCCGATAAATGCACCCGAACCGCCACCCACCATGCCCAGTCGAATCCGCGTGTTCGCCTTGTCGGTTGTCTTTCCTTCAATAGCCATAATGTCTCCTCGGCATTTTCTAAGCGCATTCCCACACGGAAAACGGCTTCACACTTTTCCTGGAAATGCTTTTAAAGCCCAAGCATGCGCCGGTTGGCCGCATCATCGGTGCCGGCAGATGCGAAATCATCAAAGGCTTTTTCCGTGACGCGGATGATATGGTGCTTGACGAACTCGGCCCCTTCCCGGGCACCGTCTTCAGGATGTTTCAGCGCGCATTCCCATTCAACCACTGCCCATCCGTCGAAATCATTGGCAGCCATTTTCGAGAATACCGCACCGAAATCCACCTGCCCGTCACCCAGCGAGCGGAAGCGGCCCGCACGGTTGACCCAACCCTGATAACCGCCATACACGCCCTGGCGGCCGGTCGGATTGAACTCAGCGTCCTTGACATGGAACATCTTGATGCGGTCTTTGTAGATGTCGATATTGTCAAGATAATCAAGGCATTGCAGCACGTAATGCGACGGGTCGTAGAGCATGTTGGCGCGCTTGTGGTTCTTCACACGCTCCAGGAACATCTCGAAAGTCACGCCATCATGCAGATCTTCGCCGGGATGGATTTCGTAGCAGACATCCACGCCCTGCTCATCGGCGTAATCAAGGATCGGCGTCCAGCGTCTTGCCAGCTCGTCAAAGGCGGTTTCCACCAGACCGGCCGGGCGCTGCGGCCACGGATAGATGAAGGGCCAGGCAAGAGCGCCTGAAAAGGTCGCATGTGCGTTGATGCCGAGATTTCTCGAAGCCTTCAGGGCAAGCTTCACCTGTTCCACCGCCCATTGCTGGCGAGCCTTGGGATTGCCGCGCACTTCAGGTGCTGCAAAACCATCGAAGGCCTCGTCATAGGCGGGGTGAACGGCAACCAGCTGGCCCTGCAAATGGGTGGAAAGCTCGGTTACCTCGACGCCGTTCTGGCGGGCGACACCCGCAAATTCATCGCAATAATCCTTGGATTCCGCAGCCTTTTTCAGATCGATCAACTGCCCGGCCCAGGTGGGAACCTGCACGCCGGCATAACCCTTTTCTGCCGCCCATTTGGTAATGCCGTCCCATGTATTGAAAGGCGCAGCATCACCGGCAAACTGACCGAGAAAAAGACCCGGTCCCTTGATCGTTTTCATAAAAATCTCCTCCTGTATCGATACAGTTCAGCGGTAAAACCGCTTTGGCTCCCAATTTGCCAAGCTAACCGCTCATAATTTTCAGACAAGCCCCAAATGCCGGGGATCGAGAGAATTTCGTTATTCCACTAAAAAACGAAACACGTCTAAAGCGCCAGACCGCTTGCCCTGTCGAACACATGCACACGCTCGTGATGCACGGTGGCGGCAAAGGGGGTGTTGACCTTGACCAGTTGCTCGCCATCCACCACCGCCGTAACCTGATCGCCCGCCAGTTCGAAGACCACATGCGTCTGCGCGCCTGTCGGCTCGACCAACACCGTCCTGCCGGACAGCGAAATATCGCCGCCGACGGTCGAACCGATATGTTCCGGTCTCAACCCAATCGTCACCGACTGGCCGCGCTTGACATTTCTTGAGGCGGCAATGCGGATCGCCGTCCCGTCCTTCAGCCGGGCGGCAGGTTGATCGCCCTCGCCGTCGACCACGCCTTCGATGAGGTTCATGGCCGGCGAGCCGATGAAGGCTGCAACGAAGAGATTGGCAGGTGTCTTATAAAGTTCGAGCGGCGTGCCCTGCTGCTCGATACGGCCGTGATTGAGCACCACCACCCGGTCGGCCAGCGTCATTGCCTCGATCTGGTCATGGGTGACGTAGATGGAGGTCGTACCTACTTTCTGATGCAGAGCCTTGATTTCGCTACGCATCTGCACGCGCAGCTTGGCATCCAGATTGGACAGCGGCTCATCGAACAGGAAGACGGCCGGGTTGCGCACCACGGCGCGGCCCATGGCGACGCGCTGGCGCTGGCCACCAGAAAGCTGCGAGGGCTTGCGGTCCAGAAGCTTGCCGAGATCGAGCATGCGGGCGGCTTCCGCAACGCGCTCATCGATGACGTTTTTCGGCTGCCCGGCAAGCTTCAGGTTGAAGCCCATGTTTTCGGCGACCGTCATATGCGGATAAAGCGCATAGGACTGGAATACCATGGCGATATTGCGCTCGCGCGGCGTCATGGAATTGACGACGGTGCCGCCAATGAGGATATCCCCATCGGTGATTTCCTCCAGCCCGGCGATCATGCGCAGCAGGGTAGATTTGCCGCAGCCCGAAGGCCCGACCAGCGCAATGAATTCGCCATCGGTTATATCGAGCGAGATGCCGTGAATGACATCGAGCGAGGCATAGGACTTGCGGATATCCCTAAGTTCGACGGAAGCCATGTTTTGCTCCTTTCAAGTCACGATTTGACGGCACCGGCCGTCAGGCCCGCGATGATGTGTTTCTGTGCGAGGAAGAAGACGATGACGGTCGGCAGGATCGTCAGCGTGATGAAGGCGAGCACGAGCTGCCATTCCGTGCCGAATTCGCCGCGATAGACCATGATGCCGAGTGGCCAGGGATATTTCGATTCCGAGTTCAGCATAATCAGCGGCAGAATGTAGCTGTTCCAGCTGCCGACGAAGGAAACGATCCCAACCGTCGCCACGATGGGTCGTGAGAGCGGCATCGAAATGTGCCAGAAGAAGCGCAGATAGCCGCAACCATCCACGAAAGCGGCCTGAAACAACTCTTCCGGCAGATTGCGGAAGTAATTGCGAAACAGAAGGATGCTCATGCCGAGCCCGAAAGCCACTTGCGGCAGAACCACGCCCCAATAGGTATCGAGCAGACCGAGATCGCGGATGCGGATGAACAGCGGCAGGATGGCGGTCGCCGCCGGGAACATCAGTCCCAGCAGGAAGTAATTCAGCAGGAAAGACGAGCCGAAGAACTTCACATGCGCAAAGGTGAAGGCGGCCATGGCCGAGACGGTCAGCGTCAAAAAGACCGTCAACAGCGCAATCACCAGCGAATTGAATATCTGCAGCCAGTAGCGTTTGCCAAAGAGGATATCGCCGTAATTGGCCCATTGCCACTCGGCTGGCAAGCCGAACGGGTTGACGCGCAGATCCCCCAGCGTCTTGAAGCCGCCAAGCGCCGTCGTCAGAAGCGGGATGAGCACGATGGCCGCGATCAGGCTCAGCGATATATAAAGATAGAGCTTTGTTTGCAGCGGCATGCGGACGGAAGTGGATGGTTCAGTCATGGCGCATGAAAATCCTTTTGTAACCGAAGGCGAGCGTCACGCAGATAACGAAGAGAACGACACCCACCGCGCTGCCAAGCCCCACCTGCATGCGCATGACGCCGTAGGTATAGAGAAAGGTGACCATGGTTTGCGTGGAGTTGGACGGACCGCCGCCGGTGAGCGGCATGATCATGTCGAACAGCTGTAGCGAGCCGATCACCGCAAAAAAGACGGACAGGCGCACCGTTGAGCCGAGCATCGGCAAGGTGACGTATCGAAACTTCTGCCAGCCGGAGGCGCCGTCGATTTCGGCAGCTTCCAGCACGTTCTTGTCGACGGATTGAAGGCCGGCGATGAACAACATCATGTGGAAACCGAAATACTTCCAGACGATGACGCCAAGCACGGCGTAGATCGCCACATCCTTGTCGGCCAGGACGTAAGGGTTGGCGAAGCCGAAGAAATTGGAGATGGCAGCGAAAAGGCCGTAATCGCCATCATAAACGAAGCGCCAGATCAGGCCGGCCGCGACATCCGCAAGGACATAGGGCAGGAAGAAAACCAGCCGAAAGGCAACGACGCCCGGAAGGCGGTGCGCCAGCATCATGGCAAGCCAGATCGCCAGCGGGATCTGGATCAGCACGGAAATCAGGATGATGAGGCCGTTATTGAGCAGAGCCTGCGAAAAGGCGGCATTGCCGAACAGGACCTGGAAATTCTTCAAGCCCACGAAATCGGTCGGCGTGCCGTAACCGTTCCAGCGGTAAAGGCTGTACCATGCCGCCTCGCCCATGGGCAGGATGACGAACAGGGTAAAGAGCAGCAATGCGGGCGGAAGGAAGACCAGCAGGGTCAGCGCACGGTCATGCGCGACCGAGCTTTGCTTGCGCTTCGTCTTCGACGCGCCGCGCGCCGGTATGGACGCAGAAGTCATGGAAATATCCGTCATCTCTATCCGCTTTCATTCAGGCAGATACTGCGGCGCCGCGTCCCGCGCGGCGCCGTCATGGAACCGAAATCAGCGAAGCTCGAAAGCATCCTGAATTTGCTTGGCGCCCTCTTCGGCGCTCATCTGGCCGGAAACGATTTCGACGGAGACATCGTTGACCACGCGGCCAACGGCAGCGCCCAGTGTCTGGTCGAAGAAGTTCTGGTGCCAGGTAGAGCTTGCAAGCTGCTTGGCCGAATCTGCCAGCAGCGGGTTCTTGACCGCTCCATCCGCACCCGTCGCAACCGGCAGGATCATGCCCGCAGCCGCCATCTTCTCTTCACTTTCCTTGCTGGTCAGGAAGGCCGCGAAATCGATCGCTTCCTTGGAAGCGTTTTTCGTGACTGCCCAACCATTCAGACCGCCCAGCGTGTCGGTGACTTTGCCAGCACCACCTTCGACGGCAGGAAAGGCGAAGCGACCGATATTCTCTGCCGCAAGGCCTTTGCCGTCACCGGCATTCTTGCGCTGGTTGGCTTCAGTATTGTCAAAGCCGAGGATCATCGCGGCCTTGCCATCACCGAAGACGCCGAGCGCCTGGGGCCAGGTGGAGCCGAGATAGCCGGGCTGGAAGGGTTCGAGCTTGCCGAACTCGGCCAGTTGCTCGCCCGCCTTGATGATGGAGGGATCCATGAAGCCTTCACCCTCGCCCTTGCGGGCGGCGTCGAACACGGTCTGCCCGCCATTGCGCATGACGAGATAGCTCCAGTAGAAATGGATCGGCCATTTTTCGCCGCCGCCACCGGCAATCGGAACGATGCCCGCTGCCTTGATTTTCTTGACGGTGGCGCCGAGATCGTCCCAGGTCTTGATGTCTTCCGCTTTTACGCCCGCCTTGGCAAACAGCTCCTTGTTATAAAAGAAACTGACGAGGCTGACGCGGTAAGGCACGGCCCAGACCTTGCCGTCAAACGACAGACCATCGATTGCGGCCGCGCTATAGGCTTGGCGCAGCTTGCCACCATCGGCGTCGAAAACTTCCGTCAGGTCCTTCAGCGCACCGGTTTTGGACTGCTCTTCAAGAACACCGCCACCCCAGCTATAAAAGAAATCGGGAACGTCGTTGGACTGCAGCAGGGTAGGCAATTTTGCCTTGAACGCCTCGTTTTCCAGAAACTGCAGTTGCACGTCCACGTCAGGATGTTTGGCCTCATATTCCTTGGCAATCTCCTCCCAGACGGCCACGGATTTCGGGTCCAGCTCCACATGCATCCATTTAACGACCGTTGCGGCCGAGGCGCTTGCGGCGCCGAGCATGAGAGCAATGCTTGTCGTTGTGGCAAAGCCTATCAGCCTGCCGCCCAGGCTTGCGCCTGCGTGCCTAATCGTCATGATCGTGATCCTCCCTCGGGGATTTCCTCATTTATTCCCCAATGCGGATTAATTCACCTTAGCACTCGCTCATTGTCAAGGCGCCATGCTGATTTTTTGAGCGAATGGCTTGACACACCCCTCCCTGACACCGTTATTTAATCCGCAATCCGACATAAATTGGTTTTCGAACCGGCATTGATCGCAGCAGGACCCCATGAAGACCGCAGACCCAGAACTGATGCGCGCGATCAACCGGCTAAGCGTGCTGGACAGCATCCGCCGCCACGGACCGATCTCCCGGGTGGAAATCAGCGAAAGAACGCAGCTTTCCACCACCACCGTATCGGCGATCACCGCATCGCTGCTCGATGACGGGCTTATCCTTACCCGCCATATCGGCGATATCCGCACGGAGGGCGCACGCGGCAGGCCGCGGGTGATGCTGGAGCTGAACCCGGATGCGGCGCGCGTGGTGGGCGCCAAGATTGCGGCAAGCCGCATGGTCTTCGTCGTCACCGATTTTTGCGGCAACGTGCTGTCCACCCTCGCCCTGCCGATCCGTGTAGACCGCCAACCGATCGGCGTCATTGCCGATCTGGTGGAAGACGGGGTGAGGCGTTGCGTGGTCGATGCCGGACTGTCGCTGGAAGATGTGGACATGGTCTGCCTTGGCCTGCCAGGCGTCATCGAACATCGCACCGGCAGGATCCGCAGCAGCCCTATCCTGCGGGAAGTAAACGTCGATTTTGCCGAGGAAATGACCTCACGGCTGAATTCCCCCACCATCATCGAAAGCGACGCCCACGCCATCACGCTTGCCCATCACTGGTTCGGCCATGCGCGCGATCTTGAGGACATGGTGCTGATCTCGCTCGAGCAGACACTCGGGCTTGGCGTGATGCATCAAAACCAGCTGTTTCGTGGTGCAGGCGGCCTCAGCCACAATCTCGGTGACCTCGTGATCGGCCTTGCCAGTGAAGGAACCGTGCGGCTGGCGAGCCAGGCGGGCGAGAACGCCATTCTCGGTTCCCGCCCGGTGGACGGGCGTTTTGCAGAAGCTATCCGGCTTGGTCGCGGCATGCAGCATGCCCATGCGCTGATTGCGGCGGAAGACAACGATCTTATAGCGGCAGCCTTGCGCGCCGGTGCAGCCCTTGGCCTGACGCTTGCCAATATCGTCACGCTGTTTGCGCCGCCACGGGTCATCATCACCGGCTCCAGTCTCGAGCTCGGCGAGCCCTTCATTACCAGCATCCGCGACAGTTACAACGCCGCCGTGCCGCCATCGCTGGCAGGCGTCGCAGAGCTGGTTTTCGACGTTGCAAGCGACGAACTGTGGGCGCAGGGGGCGGCAGCCGTCGCACTTTACGAGCTTTACGAATCGCCATGGAACACCACAGGGCCGGCGCTCTAGCCGGCAAGGTTGAGAGTGGGCT
This sequence comes from Agrobacterium tumefaciens, assembly GCF_009649785.1. Taxonomy (GTDB): domain Bacteria; phylum Pseudomonadota; class Alphaproteobacteria; order Rhizobiales; family Rhizobiaceae; genus Agrobacterium; species Agrobacterium tumefaciens. Next base: position 304,999 of record NZ_WJOK01000003.1, read on the forward strand.
TAGGCATTTCTGATTTACGGGAGGAAATCACATGAACAAGGTCGGCATCGGCATCATCGGCTGCGGCAACATCTCCAGCGCCTATCTCAAGGCGATGGCGTCGTTTCCCATTCTCGACATTCGCGGACTGGCGGATATGAACGAGGAGGCAGCGAAAGCGCGGGCAGACGAGTTCGGCCTTCAGGCAAGAAGTATCGACGAACTTCTGTCTGACCCCTCCGTGGAAATCATCGTCAACCTGACGATTCCCAAGGCGCATGTGGAGGTGGGCCTGCGCGCACTTGAGGCGGGAAAACATGCCTATTCGGAAAAGCCGCTCGGCATCAATTTCGCGGAGGGTAAACGGCTTGCGGACGCGGCAAAGGCAAAGGGCCTGCGCATCGGTTCGGCACCGGACACTTTCCTCGGCGGCGGGCACCAGACCGCGCGCCGCCTGATAGACGAAGGCGTGCTCGGCCAGCCGGTTGGCGGAACGGCTACCTTCATGTGCCCCGGCCATGAGCGCTGGCATCCCAACCCCGCCTTTTATTACGAAGTCGGCGGCGGGCCGATGCTGGATATGGGACCCTATTACATCACCGATCTCGTCAACCTGTTCGGCCCGGTCGCCAAGGTGGCAGGTTTCGCCATCGCGCCGCGCAACGAACGCCTCATCACCAGCGAACCTAAGAATGGCGAGAAAATCCCAGTCCATGTCGCCACCCATGTTTCCGGCGTGCTGGCATTCAAGAACGGCGCGGTGGTGCAGGTGGGCATGAGCTTTGATGTGGCGGGCCACAAACATGTACCGCTGGAAATCTACGGAACGGAAGGCACATTGATCGTGCCCGACCCCAATCATTTCGGCGGTGAGGTGCAATTGCTGAAAAAGGGCGGCCAGTTCGAGCCGCAGGCACTGTCTTCGCCCTATGCTGACGGCAACTACCGCTCCATCGGCGTGGCCGACATGGCCCATGCGATCCGCGAAAACCGCCCGCACCGCGCCAATGGCGATCTTGCCTTGCACGTGCTGGAGGTCATGGAAGCCTTCCAGACGGCATCGGACAGCGGCACCACCGTTTCCATCACCACCGAGGTGGAGCGCCCTGCTCCCCTTGAAACTTCGCTGGTCGACGGCCAGCTCGGCAAATAATCCCGAGGAGGAAATAAATGCGCGAAGCACTCATCGTCTGGGGCGGCTGGAGCGGCCACGAGCCGCAGGAATGCGCCACAATCGTCAAGGATATTCTGGAAGAGGATGGTTTCAAGGTCTATGTCGAACACAGCACGGAGGCTTTTGCAGATCCGTCCGTGCATGACCTGAGCCTTGTCGTGCCGATCGTGACAATGTCGAAGATCGAGAAGGAAGAGATCAAGAACCTCACCGCCGCCGTCGAAAACGGCGTCGGCATTGCCGGCTTTCATGGCGGTGCAGGCGACAGTTTCCGCGACTGCGTCGAATACCAGTTCATGATCGGCGGCCAGTGGGTCGCCCATCCCGGCAATATCATCGACTATCACGTCAACATCACCCGCCCCGACGACCCGTTGATGGAGGGAATTTCCGATTTCCCCTACACATCGGAGCAATATTACATGCATGTCGATCCCTCCAACGAGGTGCTGGCGACGACAAAATTCACCGGCGACCACGCCTGGTGGATCGACGGTGTAGTGATGCCGGTGGTCTGGAAACGCAAATACGGCAAGGGCCGCGTCTTCTATTCGGCGCTCGGTCATCAGGCCAAGGAGTTTTCCGTGCCGCAGATGAAGACCATGTTCCGCCGCGGCGCCAACTGGGCGGCACGTTGAAGCGTGCATTGAGAGGCGGCCAAACAAGGCCGCCTTTTCCCTATCATCAACCCCGGATAATTTCTTCCGCAGCCATCGCCACACCCAGAACGTGGTCATCCGTGCCGTGCAGGCCTGATAGCAGCAGGCCAACGGGCATGCCCGCCTCGCCCGTGCCGCAGGGAATGGAAACGCCGCAGAGATCGAAGAAGTTGCCAATCTGGGTGTTGCGCAGGGTCTTGGCATTCATTGCAAAGAAGGTCTCATCATTCTCCACAAGCGGTGCGACCTTGGCCGCGACATGAGGCAATGTCGGCGATATCAGCAGCTCATTCTTGCCAATCATGCCCGAAAGAGCCGCCGTCATGCGTTCGCGCGCCTCGATGATGGCGATGTAATCCGGCATGGAGATATTCGCGCCCAGTCTTGCTCGCGCAACCACGCGCGGGTCCATCCGAGCCGCATCAGCACCTTCCAGCCGCGCCTTGTGCAGAGCGAAGGCTTCCGCCGTTACCAGCGCACCCTTTTCCTTGATAAGATCGAATAATTGCGAAAAGACCGGGAATGCCTGCCGCCGTACAGAAGCGCCGGCGCGGGAAAGCCGTTCTACTGCCTGCTCAAAAGCGACCGCGACGCCCTCCTCGATGCCATCGAAAAACACTGTTTCCGGCACGACGAGCGACAAGCCGGACAGAGGCGTACGCGCCGCGTCAAAAGCCGCCTTGCCACGCATGGCGGCATCTACCCACACGGCGTCCTGCACAGTGCGAGTGAGTGGGCCGAGCGAATCGAGACTTTTAGCCAGCGGATAGACGCCGCGCATCGAGTAACGGCCGCGGCTCGCCTTGTACCCCACCACACCGTTGAAGGCGGCGGGAATGCGCACCGATCCGCCGGTATCCGTACCGATCGCCACCGGCACCAGGCCGGCCGCAACCGCGACACCCGCGCCGGAAGAAGAGCCGCCCGGCAGCCGGTGGCCATCCGTGGAAGCGGGATTGCGCGGCGTTCCGTAATGCGGGTTGATGCCAAGGCCGGAAAACGCGAACTCGCTCATATTGGTACGGCCGATGCAGACCATCCCGGCGTCCTTCAGCGCGCTCACCACATCCGCGTCACGGGACGCAGGCGCATCATTCGAAAGCACCGTCGATCCAGCCGTGGTCACAGTGCCTTCGAGATCGAAAAGGTCCTTCCAGGCCACTGGAATGCCGTCGAGCACGCCGCAGGATCGACCCTCGCGAATGCGTTTCAAGGCGCCTTCCGCCTCCGCCATGGCCCGCTCCGCCGTCAAGCCGACAAAGATCGCCCGGTCTTCCGATTTCCCGATTGCATCAAGGGTCTCTTCCGCCAAGGCGCGCGGATCAAGATGGCCGCTCTGGATGAGAATGGAAAGCTGCGCGATGTTTTTGCCCTTGTGAGCCATGATATGTTCCCTGAAACCGGCATGTTACGCACAACATGCCGTTTATCGGCAGCTTGGCAAGGTCAATCGCGGTACCCTTGCAACCATAAAGCCCGGTTGATGAGCGCGAAAAGGGGCCCCAATGCATCGGCGTATTTGGCGTCGATGTCCCATCACAAGCCATCGAATATTTCAACCTGAGGTACATATTTTCGGCGCCTTATATAAGCGGCGACTATAAAAAGACGGATTAATTCTTAATCGCATCTAAACTTTGTTGAATTATTTAGCAGACACCATTGAAATACATGCCCTATAAAAATTCCATAAAACAATCATAACGCGACATCGCGGGGGAATATCGCGAATGGAAGAGACTGCCTATCGGGGGATAGATAGACAGACTGAAACCGGTGACACGCTTCGCTCAACGACGCAGCCGGTGCCGGGCCGCTTTTCGCGGCGGCGTTCGCTCGCCAGCAAGATAACCCTGATATTTCTCGGCGGCGTGATCTTTTCCTACAGCATCGGGGCGCTCGTCGGCTGGTACATGTTCGTTGCCGCCGCCAGCGAGCAATGGCTCAACCAGGCCCGCGTCAATTCACAGATTGCCAGCGCCACCCTGCGCAGCATCTATACCTATGTCAGCGTCACCGCCGACACGGACGGACAGGTGAACGGCATCTTGACCGACAAGCCGATTGGCGACGACGCTTCCATCCTCGTTACCGGCTTCAACCCCAGCGACGTTCTCGCCCTCATCGGTGCGCAGACCAAGAATGCCGTCTGGCTTTTCCGCTACGATGAGGCCGATTCCGGATTCCGTCAAATCGCGGCGGCCTTCGACAACGCCGCCGACGACGCCGAAAAACCGATTGCCACCGATCCCATCTTCTCCAGAGATGCGGTCGCCGCGCGTTTTGCCACCGGCTTTGCGACGATTGGCGATTCCAGCCATTATATCGGCCTGTTGCCGATCATCAGCACGGAAACGAAAAAGCCGATTGGCGCGGTCGCCGTCAGCATCGGCGGTTCGGACGCGCTTTATGGCGCGCAGCGCAAGCTCATCTACAATTCGCTCGTCGCCCTGATCGTTGTTCTGACCGTCACCGGCGTTCTCGTGACGCTGATTGCCAGGCATTTTCTGAAACCCGTTCCGGCGCTGGTGCAGGCGACACTCAGGATCGCCCGTGAGGAAACCGATGTCGTCACGCCGTTTCAGGATCGACGGGACGAGATCGGCGACATGGCCACCGCCATCGAAACCCTGCGGGAGGCCGTTCTGGAACGTGGACGGCTCAGGCAGATCCGCGACATGGCGCAGCAACTGGAACATATGGCCCATCACGATGCGCTGACGGGGCTTCCCAACCGCGTGCTCTTGATGAAGACGCTGGAGAACCGTCTCGAACATCTTTCCACGTCAGGCCAGCCGTTCAACGTCATGCTGCTCGATCTCGACCGCTTCAAGGCCGTCAACGATACGTTGGGACACGCGGCAGGCGACGCACTGCTGGTGGCCGTGGCCTCGCGGATTTCCTCCGTGCTCGGTGAAAACGACATGGTGAGCAGGCTCGGCGGCGACGAATTTGCGATCATACAAGCGGTGAGCGATAATTGTCGCGAGGATGCGGGCGCGCTGGCAAAGCGCGTGGTCCATGCGGTCTCGCGCAGCTTCAGCCTCGAAGGTAGCCATATAAGCGTCGATACCAGCATCGGCATCGCCTGCGCGCCCGATCACGGCAACTCCGCCACCCAGCTTCTGCAACATGCGGACCTTGGTCTCTACCGGGCGAAATCCATGGGATGCGGCTTTTTTGTCTTTTACGAGCCTGGCATGGACATGGCGGCGCAGCACAAGCACGCGCTCGAAATAGACATGAAATCCGCGCTCGAAAACCACGAATTCGAGCTGTATTACCAGCCCGTGGTCAATCTGGAGAGCGGCCGCATTGTCGCCTACGAGGCCCTTGCCAGATGGCGGCACAGCAAGCTTGGCATCATCACGCCGGATCGCTTCATAACGCTTGCCGAAGAAAACAATTTCATCAAACCTCTGGGCGAATGGGTTTTGGCGCAGGCCTGCATGGACGCCATGACCTGGCCCAGGGATATCCGACTTGCCGTCAATCTTTCCGCCGTGCAGCTTTGCAATGACGATATTGTCCCGATCGTTGACGGCGCGCTGAAAGCCTCCGGCTTCCCGGCCGAGCGGCTCGAGCTTGAAGTGACGGAAACGGCAATGCTGGAGCGCGACAACAGCGCCAGGGCTTTAAAGCTGCTGAAGGAAATGGGCGTCCGCCTCGTGCTTGATGATTTCGGCACCGGTTATGCCGGGTTGAGCACGCTGACGCATGTTGCCTTCGACAAGATCAAGATCGACCGCGAATTCGTTTCCGGCCTGCCGGAAAATCCAATGTGCTCGGCCATCGTCAACACCATCATCGACATGGCAGAACAGATCGGCCTGAAAGTCACCGCCGAGGGCGTGGAAGACAAGAAACAGGTCGAGGCCCTCAAGCTTTCCGGATGCGACGAGGCACAGGGCTATTATTTTGCCGAGCCGGCGCCGCTTGCCCGGATACTCAAGAACCGTGCCGTCATCGCCCAAACCGGAAACGACGAATATAGCGACGTCGGGCGACCGATGCAGGAAACCTATTACCCGCCACAAAAAGCGATTTGAGAACGCGGCTGACAGCCAAAAGGACATAAAATGCGCATTTCAGTATTTTGCCTTTTCCTCACATGCTTTATCCCCACAACTCCGGTGCAGGCCGCCGGCGAAGGCGATACGCTTCGGCAGATTGCCAAGACCGCGAAAATCCGCATCGGTTATCGTGAGGCCGAACCGCCGTTTTCCTATCAGCTGCCGGATGGAGAAGTGACCGGCTTCTCGACTGATCTTTGCCGCGCGATCAGCGAGGACATCCGCACGCAACTGAAGCTGGACAAACTCGACATTGAATATGTAAAGGCCACGCCCGCAACCCGGTTCATTCTCGTCCGTAGCGGCAAGATCGATATTGAATGCGCGGCGACGACCAACAACAGCGAACGCCGGAAAATGGTAGATTTCTCCTATCCGAATTTCATGACCGCGACGCAATTTCTCTCCCGTAAACAGGACAATCTGAAGAGCCTTGCCGATCTGGCCGGACGCTCCGTCACATCCGCCTCCGGCACGGTCAACATCGAGCAGCTGAATGCGGTGAACCGCGAAAAGAACCTAAATATCTCGGTGATGCCCACAAAAACCAATGAGGAAGCCTTCGAACTCGTCGTTGCCGGCAAGGCCTCTGCTTTCGTCATGGATGGCATATTGCTGGCGGCGCTGGCGGCAACATCGGAGAATCCCGACCTCTACGCGCTCTCGGACGAAACGCTGAGCGCACCCGAACCGTACGGCCTGGTGTTTCGGCGCAACGACCCGGCCTTCAAGGCGGCGGTCAACGAAAGCCTGCGGCAGATCTTCACCGGTCCCACCATTCACGGCCTTTACGAAAAATGGTTCACCAAACCCATTCCGCCCAATGGCATGAACCTGAACCTGCCGATGACCGCCTCGTTAAAACAAGCCTATGACCATCCGAGCGAATACCGGGACTGAGGGAGTAAAAACCCCACCTCTATTTTATGAAAATGTTTTGACAGATAATTTTGGCTGGAGATGCGCGATGCAGAGATCGACATTGTGGCTCATGCTTGGGGTTTTTAGTCTTTTACCCACCATTGCAGCCGCCGACGAGACCCAACCGCCTACACTCGAAACCATTGCCAGAACCGGCACCATCCGGCTCGGCTTTGCCGACAGAAATCTTCCCTTTTCCTATATGGGAATTGGTCCGGAGCCGATCGGTTACAGCATCGAACTGTGCCTGAAGGTGGCGGATTCCATCAAGAAGAAGTTGGGCCTGCCGGAATTGAAAATCGATTTCGTCAAGCGCACCCCCAGCAACCGCATCACGCTTCTCAATGACGGCACAATCGACATGGAATGCGTGGCGAGCACGAATACGGAGGAAAGACGCAAGGCAGTGTGGTTTTCCTACAGCCACTTCATCACCGGCACGCGTTATGTCGCGCTGAAATCAAGCAACATGACAAGCGTCAGCGATCTTGCCGGACGAACCGTGGTGGTGACGACGGGAACGATCAATATCAGTCAGCTGAATGTGCTTAACCGCAAACTGGGACTGAACATCGCCGTCCTGCAAAATGACAGTACGGAAGGCAGTTTCGACATGGTGACGGAAGATCGAGCCTCGGCCTTCGTCATGGACGATATTCTTCTGAGGTCCTTCGTCGCTGAAACGGGCAAGCCAGAAGACTATTCCATCTCGAACGAATATCTCGCCCCACCACAACCCTATGGCCTGATGCTCCGACGGGGCGACACCGCCTTCAAGAACGCCGTCAACGAAGCCCTTGGGAAAATTTATGCAAGCGGCGAAATCAACGCGATCTACGACAAGTGGTTCAACGCGCCGATCCCGCCGAACGGCATAAACCTCAAGCGCCCGCTTCCCGACGATCTGGCCGAGGCATTTAGAATGCCGGTCGATACGACGGCCGAGTAAAGAAAAACGCCGCCCTGCAAGGGGCGGCGGTATTCGGAGAAAACATCACGCGGCGCGCAGGTCGGCGCTCAACGGTATCTCGACATCGATCTCCAGTATGGAGACGTGCTCGTCACGATCCATCTTCACATGCACCCGATCGTTATCGATCTGCACATGCTTGGCGATGACGGCGAGAATTTCTTCCCGGAGGACGGCGACGAGATCGGTTCCCGACGACGCCCTTTCGTGGGCAAGCAGCACCTGCAGTCGCTCGCGCGCAAGCGGTGCCGACTTTTGTTTACGGAATAGGCCGAAAATGCTCATGCAGCCCTCCTAGCAAAGATCTTGGAGAAGATACCCCGCTTTTCGCCCGGAATGACCACCGGAATGTCCTCGCCTGACAGGCGGCGGGCAGCGTCGAAGTAAGCCATGGCAGGTGCACAACGGGCATCCGCGAGCGTAACCGGTGCACCGACGTTGGAAGCACGCAGCACATCCGTGCTTTCGGGAATGATACCGAGCAGCGGAATGGAGAGGATTTCCAGAACGTCGTCGACCTTCAGCATGTCGCCGCGCTCGGCACGGGCCGAATCGTAGCGCGTCAGAAGCAGGTGCTTTTCCATGCGCTCGCCGCGTTCGGCCTTCAGCGTCTTGGAATCGAGCAGGCCGATGATGCGGTCACTGTCACGCACCGAGGAGACTTCCGGATTGGTGACCACGACGGCCACATCCGCATGGCGCATGGCCAACGTCGCTCCGCGTTCGATACCGGCCGGGCTGTCGCAGATGACCCAGTCGAAATGTTTCTTCAACTCGGCGATTACCCATTCCACGCCTTCCGGCGTCAGATTGTCCTTGTCGCGTGTCTGCGAGGCGGGCAGCAGGAACAGCGTCTCGAGGCGCTTGTCGCGGATCAGCGCCTGCGTCAGCTTGGCATCGCCCTGGATGACGTTGACGAGATCGTAGACCACCCGGCGTTCAGCACCCATGACGAGATCGAGGTTACGCAGTCCGACGTCAAAATCGACAACCACGACCTTCTGCTTGTTCTGCGCCAATGCGGCGCCAAGCGCTGCGGTCGAGGTGGTCTTGCCAACCCCGCCCTTGCCGGAAGTAACAACGACTACCTTCCCCATACGGCTCTCCTGTTCCTGTGTTGTTTTCTCTATGTCGTCAGCCAAGTTTTTCGGCCTTTATCGTATCGTTTTCCAGCCACAGCTGAACGGGCTGGCCGCGCAGCTTGTCGTCAATGTCCTCGGCAACCTTGTAGACGCCGTCGATTGCCAGTAGCTCCGCTTCCAGCTTGCGGCAGAAGATGCGCGCCGAAACATTGCCAAGCGAACCGGCCATGGCGCGACCGCGCAACGCCCCGTAAATATGCACCGACCCGCCCGCGATGATTTCCGCACCCGAGGCGACCGAACCGATGACGGTCACATCGCCTTCGGGGAACATGATCGACTGGCCGGAGCGCACCGGCTCGTTGATGACCAGCGACTGGACCACGGCCCGAACCTCGCCCGAAGCGCGCGGCTTTTCTTCGGGCAATTCGGCGGCAATGGCGACGGGCTCGACCTCGACATCTGAAGCGGGCTTTCCGCCCTTCAGCGACGGCGGCATGCCCGGCTCGATCATCGAGGGGCGAACACCTTCGATCCCCATGATGCCGACATTACGTTCCGTCAGCGCTGCCAGCAGAGCCTTCAGCCCTGCCTTGTCCAGCGACAGCTCAGACGCATCCAGAACCACCGGACGCGACAGGAAGAACCCGGCTGAACGTGCAGCAAGATCATCCAGCCGTTCCAGCCATTGATCGAGCGGAGCTTCAGGGGACAGAACGACCGCGAGGAAGGAGCGGCCTTTGATACGGATCGAACGCTGGTCTGTTAGCACTTTGGTCATCTTGGTAAACAAATCGTTGACAATTAGGTACCTCGAATATGGTTAACAAATGGTTAACAACGCCCCTTAAACGACGGTTTCGTTAAGAGAATTCCGCTGCGAAAAATCTCATGCACAACATTCATAAGCTCCGTTTAGCTTTTGATTTTGCGAACTTTGACTTCTTTCGAAAACTCACAATAGCAGTTGATCCTTGCTGCAACCTGACGCCCGCATGACCGTATGCGGACGCCGCCTCCCCTGCCTGACCATGCCCCGAGTCGCAGTCCGTGCAAACTGCCCGATTCCGGCACGATGTCTGCCACTGGCGGATGGGTCGCCATTTGCTTGATGAGCGGAAAAACGATTCCGTTATGCCTGCCGATGCTATAGACACGAGGCCAACCCGACACATCCAACGGAAGAATGCGATGCACAGCAAAGTCCCGGCGACCGCCCAGATCTCCTCGCGCGAATATGGCGCCTTCCTGTTCGACATGGATGGAACGCTGCTGAATTCCATTGCGGTGGTGGAGCGGGTCTGGCGCGAATGGGCCGTAGACAACGGCATAGAGCCGGAGGCTTTCCTGCAGCGCATCCATGGCATGCGCGCATCCGAGGTTGTGCGTCGCGAGGCAGTTCCCGGCCTCGATATCCAGGAACAGGCGGATATGCTTTTGCAAAAGGAAATGGACGATGTTGACGGCATCCTCCAGATTCCGCAGGCAGCCGCATTTCTTGGGAAACTGCCGGCCGGAAAATGGGCCATCGTCACCTCCGCCGCCCGCGCCCTTGCCGAACTCCGGTTGGCTGCGGCAGGCCTCACACCGCCTCCAGTGATGATCTGCGCCGAGGACGTTGTGAACGGCAAGCCTGACCCGGAGGGTTACAGAAAGGCTGCTGCGAAGCTCGGCGTCGGACCTGAAGACTGCGTCGTCTTCGAAGATGCGCCCGCCGGCATTCTGGCGGGGGAAAGCATGGGCGCAACGGTCGTAGTCATTAACGCCACTCATTCGCATCCCATCGAAACGCCGCACCTTTCGATCGGTGGGTACGGTGAGCTGGACGTCACTATCGGCGACGGCGGCGGCTTGAAGCTCACAAGTAACAAGGGCTGAAAAGCCAACCCAAACATGCGGTGTCATCCTCGGGTCTGCCCCGAGGATCAATCACGTTTCGTAAAATCCAATCCATTGCGCCGAGCCTGCTGCACCGGTCCCCAGTCTTTCGCCGTGTAGTTTTCCTCTACCGGCCAATTGACAGCACCGCATAAATCCTACCTAATAAAATTGGTAAGACCATCTTACCGCTTGCGCGAAGGGGGGAGACTTTCGCGCTGGGAGGACATCATGTTTGTGGCTCTGGAGCCGCGCCGCCTCTACAGGCTGGTCGCGGAACAAATTCGCTTGCTTATCGAGAGCGGGGAACTGACGGACGGTCAGCGCCTGCCGGCGGAGCGCGATCTGGCGGAACGTTTTGGCGTGTCCCGCCCGACGGTGCGGGAAGCACTGATCGTTCTGGAAGTGGAAGGCCATATCCATATCCGCATGGGTTCGGGCGTGTATGTGAACACGTCGCGAACGGCTAACAAGGCAAAGTCACCCGTGCCGGACGCGCACGGCCCATTCGAAATCCTGCAGGCGCGCTGCATCATTGAAAGCGCTATTGCCGAGGAGGCCGCGCGGCTTGCCACGTCTGAATGCATCGCCAGGCTGGACGACATCATCGAACGCATGGCCGGGGCGCTCGACAATTCGCCGCAGGCCCTCAACCTGGACCGCGCCTTCCACACCGCCATTGCCGACATCATCGGCAACTCGGCGCTGAACCGCTTTACCGGCCTGATCTATGACGAGCGCAGCCTTTCGCCCTATTTCGAAAAGCTCGCCAGCTATTTCGAGGGTCCTCACACATGGATTCTTGCCGTTCAGGAACACCGGGTGATCCGCGACGCGATCGCGGCGAACGATCCGGAAGGCGCACGCGAGGCGATGCGCCAGCATCTGACGCTGTCGCAAAAGAGATTTTCCGAGAGTTTCGGGGAGGAAACGATCGGAGAAGAGTGACCGCGCCGAAACCGGCGACGGGAAAAACAGAAATCTGGCTTTAATTCGGGAGGAGTTAAGAATGAAAATCAGATTGTCGACTTTGATGGGCGCAACCGCTGCCATTTTGCTTTCGGCTTTGGCGGCACAGGCGCAAACAACGCTGAAATGGGCGCATGTCTACGAGACCTCCGAACCGTTTCACACGGATTCGGTCTGGGCTGCGGAAGAAATCGCCAAGCGCACCGACGGCCGCTACAAGGTGGATGTATTCCCCGCCTCGCAGCTCGGCAAGGAAGCGGATATCAACCAGGGCCTGAAGATCGGCACGGTGGATATCATCATCTCCGGCTCCAGTTTTGCCGCACGTGACTTCAAGCCGATCGGCGTCACCTATTTTCCATATATCTTCCGCGACCCGAGCCATCTGATCGCCTATACCAAGAGTGATATCTTCAAGCGTCTTGCCAAGGGTTACGAGGACAAGACCGGCAACCACATCGCCGCCGTCAGCTATTACGGCACGCGCCACACCACGTCGAACAAGCCGATTGCCAACTGCGCCGACATGGCGGGGCTGAAGATGCGTGTTCCCGACGTTCCGGCCTATCTCGCCATGCCACGCGCCTGCGGCGCCAACACGACGCCGATCGCATTCGCAGAAGTCTATCTGGCGCTTCAGAACGGCACGGTCGATGCACAGGAAAACCCGCTGACCACCATTGAGGCAAAGAAGTTCTTCGAAGTGCAGAAGAACATCGTGCTGACCGGCCACATCGTCGACCACCTCAACACGGTGATCTCGAAGAACCTGTGGTCCAAGCTTTCCGATGAAGACAAGAAAATCTTCACGGACGTCATGCAGGAAGCCGCCGTGCGGACCACGAAGACAATCGAAGGACGCGAAAAAAGCCTCGTGGAAGAGTTCAAAAAGCGCGGCCTGAACGTCGCAGAGGTGGACAAGGCGGACTTTGAGAAGAACGTCATGGAGAAGGTGAAGTTCGAGGACTTCGGTTACGACAAGGCCGACTGGGAAGCCATTCGCGCCGTCAAGTGAGCCAAGATCCGGTGCGGCCTCCGTTGCCGCACCGCCCTTTCTCTCCAGACGGGATATCTCAATGTCGCAGGAAATTCATACTCAGGTCACGCCTGAAGAACTCGCCCACACGTTTGACGAGGCGCCGCCCGAAGTCGACCTGAAGGTCTACGCCTTCGAGGACTGGGTTACGCTTGGCCTTTTCTGGCTGATGACAGGTTGCGTGTTCCTTCAATTCTTTACCCGTTACGTGCTTAACGACAGCTATGCCTGGACGGAAGAAATCGCCGTCAACTGCCTGATTGGCGTGGTGTTTCTAGGTTCGGTCATGTGCGTGCGCATGTCACGCCACATCCAGGTGGATGTGCTTTATCACTACGTTCCGCCGCAGGTTGCCCGCGTCATGTCGATCCTTGTCGACGTGCTGCGCATCGTGTTCTTCGCCTACACCTCGTGGCTGATGTGGCGGTATCTGGAAATCGTCGCGGACGAGGAAATGGTCACCGTCGCCCTGCCGCGCAACATCGTTTTCTATACGGTTCTGGCCGCTTTCGTCCTGATGTTCTTCCGTTCGGTGCAGGTCTTCATCGCCAATATGCAGCGTGGCTATTCCGTTCTGGAACGGCCGGAAGAATTCCAGAGCGCGGGGGATTGAACATATGCTTATTCTTATCGGCTCGTTTCTTCTGTTGATGCTGATCGGCCTGCCGGTCGCCATTTCAATGGCCACGGCATCGCTTCTCTACATCGTCTCGTATAATGTCGCGCCAGATATCATCGCGGCGCAGCGTCTGATTGCGGGCGTGGAAAGCTTCCCGCTTCTCGCCGTTCCCTTCTTCATCCTTGCCGGCAATCTCATGAACACGGCGGGGGTGACGGGACGCATCTATTCCTTTGCCGTGGCGTTGGTCGGCTGGATGAAAGGTGGTCTGGCACAGGTCAACATCATCGGCTCGGTAATCTTTTCCGGCATGTCCGGCACGGCCCTCGCCGACGCCGCCGGCATCGGCACCATCGAAATCAAGGCAATGAAGGATCATGGTTATCCGGTCGAAGCGGCCGTCGGCGTCACCGCCGCTTCCGCAACGCTCGGGCCGATCTTTCCGCCATCGTTGCCCTTCGTCATCTACGGCATGATGGCAAACGTCTCGATCGGCGCACTGTTCATGGCCGGCATCGTTCCGGGCGTCGTCATGACGCTTTTGATGATGATCACCGTTGCCGTTTTCGCCTACGTCAAGGGTTGGGGTTCCGATACGCCGTTCAACCTCAGAACCATCTTCGGCGCTTCGCTTGAAGTGCTCGTCGTCATGATGGTCCCGCTCGGCATCTATCTCTTGACGCTGTTTGGCCTGTCGCTCAACCTGTCGATCCTGATCGTGCTGGTGGTCTTGCTCGCCTGCGACTGGTATTTCGACTTCTCTGCCGTGATGGCCCTGATGACGCCGGTGATCCTGATCGGCGGCATGACGATGGGCTGGTTCACGCCGACGGAGGCGGCTGTCGCAGCCGTGTTGTGGTCTCTGTTCCTCGGACTTGTCCGTTACCGGACGATGACGTTCAAGTCGCTGGCAAAATCGACCTTCGACACGATAGAGACCACGGCATCGGTTCTCTTCATCGTTGCGGCGGCATCAATCTTCGCATGGCTTCTGACGGTGAGCCAGGCAGCACAGTTGCTATCGGCGGCGATCCTGACGATCACCGACAGCAAGTGGATTTTCCTCCTGCTGGTCAACCTGCTGATGCTGTTCGTCGGCTGCTTCCTAGACACGATCGCGGCAATCACCATCCTCGTGCCGATCCTGCTGCCGCTGGTGCTGCAGTTCAATATCGATCCGGTGCATTTCGGCCTCATCATCACCCTCAACCTGATGATAGGGCTGCTTCATCCGCCGCTCGGCATGGTGTTGTTCGTGCTCTCACGCGTGGCGAAACTCTCCGTCGAGCGCACCACCGTCGCCATTCTGCCATGGCTGGTGCCGCTGTTCGTGGCGCTGCTGCTGATCACCTTCATCCCGGCAATCACCTTGTGGCTGCCGACCGAGATGGGCCTAATCCGCTAATCGACGCAATGCCCGCGCGGCTAGCCGCGCGGGTTTCATTCATCCAATACACATACGATGAGAGGCACGGTGATGCAGACACGCGTGGCACGTCTATACGGCCGTGAAGATATCCGCGTTGAAACGCAGGACATGCAGGCGCCCGGCCCCGGTGAAGTGCTGCTGACCATGGCGGCGGGCGGCATTTGTGGTTCCGATCTACATTATTATCAGGACGGCGGCTTCGGGCCTGTGCGGGTGCGCGAGCCGATCATCTGCGGCCATGAGGCATCGGGGCGGGTGCATACGCTGGGCGAAGGCGTCAGCGGGCTCGCACTCGGCCAACTCGTCGCCGTCAATCCCTCGCAGCCTTGCGGCCATTGCCATTTCTGCCTGAAGGGCCAACCGATCCATTGCCTCGATATGCGCTTCATGGGCAGCGCCATGCGCCTGCCGCACGAACAGGGCATGTTCCGTGATCGGCTCGTTGTTCCCGCAAAACAATGCGCGACATTTTCAGACACCACTTCGCCCGCCGAAGCCGCCTGCACCGAACCGCTTGCGGTCTGCCTGCATGCCGTCGCACAAGCGGGTGATCTGACCGGCGCCAAGGTGCTGGTAACGGGCGCCGGGCCGATCGGCCTCTTGACGATTGCCGCCGCCCGCCATGCCGGTGCCGGCATCATTCTCGCCACCGACCTGACCGATGCGGCGCTGGAGCGCGCGCCCGCCATGGGGGCGGACCGCACCATCAATGTCGCGAAAAACGCAGAAGCACTTTTACCCTATCAGGACAATAAGGGGTATTTCGACGTCGTTTTCGATTGCTCCGCCGCGGCACCTGCGCTTCGCGCCGCCTTCGCCTGTGTACGTCCGCGCGGCACTGTCGTGCAGGTGGGCGTCACCGGTGACATAACCATTCCGCTCAATGCGCTGGTGGGCAAGGAAATCCTCTGGCGCGGCTCGCAGCGTTTCCACGACGAATTCGCCATTGCCGCCCGCCTGATCTCCACGCGCGGGATCGATGTGCGGCCGATCATTTCCCACAGCTTCCCGCTTGAAGAAGCGAAATCCGCATTCGAGCAGGCTGGAGACCGCTCCGCCGCCTGCAAGGTGCAGCTGACATTTTCCGCAGAATGATATTTGAGGACAGAAAATGAGATATACATGGCGCTGGTTCGGCCCGGTGGACAAGGTCACGGTTCAGGATGCGGCTCAGGCAGGGGCGGAAGGCATCGTAAGCGCGCTGCACCACATCGCCACCGGCGATGTCTGGCCGGTGGATGAAATCGCCAAGCGGCATGAGGCGATCAAGGCCGGTGGGCTCTATTGGGACGTGGTGGAAAGCGTGCCGGTCTCCGAGGAGATCAAAACCCAGACGGGCGACTGGAAAAACCATATCGCCAACTGGCAGGAGACGCTGCGCCGCCTCTCCGCCACGGGCATTCGCACCGTCTGCTACAATTTCATGCCGGTGCTGGACTGGACCCGCACCGATCTGCGCTGGGAAACGAAGCACGGCGCAAAAGCCATGCGTTTTGACCTTTCCGATTTCGCCGCCTTCGACATTCACATTCTCAAACGCCCCGACGCAAAGACCGATTATCCGGAGTGGCTGATCGAGGAAGCGGCAAAACGTTTCGCCGACATGCCGGATACGAAGATCGCCGCACTCGGACGTAATATCGGCGCGGGCCTGCCGGGTTCGGCGGATGGTTACACGCTCAGCCAGCTTCTCGAAAAGCTGCGCTCATATCACGGCATAAACCGCGAAAAACTGCAGCAGAACCTGATCGATTTTCTGTCAGAAGTGACGCCGGTCGCGGAAGAGGTCGGCATCAACATCTGCGCCCACGGCGACGATCCCCCATGGCCGCTGCTCGGCCTGCCGCGTATTCTTTCAACGGAGTCCGACTACGCCCATATGCTCTCGCAAGTCGACAGCCGGGCCAATGGCGTTACGCTCTGCACCGGCTCGCTCGGCGCGCGGGCGGATAACGACCTGCCCTTCATCGCCAGCCGTTTTGCAGACCGCATCCATTTCGTGCATCTGCGCAACGTCACGCGCGACACGGACACCGTGCCCTGCTCCTTCTTCGAGGACGAGCATCTGGAAGGTGGAACGGATATGGTCGCCGTTATCGCAGCACTTCTGTCGGAAGAATCCCGCCGTCGCGCGGAGGGCCGTGCAGACCACACCATTCCGATGCGGCCCGACCATGGCCAGGAAATCCTTGATGACCTGACGCGCGGGGCGCAGCCGGGTTATCCCGCCATCGGCCGATTGAAGGGGCTGGCAGAGCTTCGCGGCATCGAGCGCACGCTGTCGCATGGCCGTTTCGGATTGGCGAAGCAGGCTAATTAAGCCGTCACGATTGGCCGCCGGCAGCCTCTTAGCTTGCGGTCAATCGCGTCCTGAATTGAAGATACGAAAAGGCGGCAAGCCCACCGGCAATGGCGCCAACGGCTTTCACAACTGCATCTGTCATATGCGGATGCCGTGTGGGCGACAGAAATTGCAGCGCCTCGATGCCGAAAGCCGCCACGACACCCGCGACAATGATGGCAAGCCAGTAACGCGGATAGGCCAGCACGAAGGCAGCCGAACAGAAGGCAAAGGCGGCGGCGCGGTCGATGCCGACGGTCGTCAGCGTATGCGGCCGAAGCCCGATCGGGCAAACTGTAACGATCACGATCAGCAGCAGAACCGACCAGGCGATGTATTTCGGAAGTCTATTTGTCATCATGGCGTCACAATAGAGCGCTGCGCGCATAAACGGAAGATCGTCTTTTTCTTCCACCGCCCAATAAATCACACTTTTTGGACAGATACTGCACAAACCGGCTTTCGCTGAAGCCTTACTCGGGCTAAGGCAGAGAGCAACCGGACAAGGATCGCGGCTGATGGCCTTTCAGGCTGTCGCCCTTCGGTCCGGTTTTACGGTATCGGGTGGATTTTCCACACAGGATCAGATTTTCAGGGAAGAGCACAATGAGTTTCAAGCCGCACGGCAAACATCTGGTTGCAGGAGAATGGGTCGCCACGGAAGCGAAATTCCGCAGCGAGCCTGCACATGGCGAAGCTTTTGATTTTTCGGTCGGCACCGTCGATCTGGTGAATGCGGCCGCAGAAGCAGCCGAAGAGGCTTTCTGGAGCTACGGCTACACGACCCGCGAAGAGCGCGCCGCATTCCTCGACACCATCGCCGATGAGATCGAGGCCCGCGCCGACGCCATCACTGAAATCGGCACGTCCGAGACCGGCTTGCCCGCAGGACGCCTGCAGGGTGAACGCGGCCGCACCACCGGACAGCTTCGCCTTTTCGCATCGCATATCCGCAAGGGCGACTATCTCGACCGCCGCCACGACGAAGCGCTTCCGGATCGCCAGCCGCTGCCGCGCCCGGATATCCGTCTGATGCAGCGTCCGATCGGCCCCGTTGCGGTCTTCGGTGCGTCCAACTTCCCGCTCGCCTTCTCGACCGCCGGTGGTGATACCGCCGCCGCTCTCGCAGCCGGCTGCCCGGTTGTGGTCAAGGGCCATTCCGCCCATCCCGGCACCGGTGAAATCATTGCCGAGGCCGTTCTCGCCGCCGTCAAGAAGCACAATCTGCATCCCGGCGTCTTCTCGCTGATCCAGGGCGGCCGCCGCGATGTCGGTTCCGCGCTCGTCCAGCATCCGCGCATCAAGGCAGTCGGCTTCACCGGCTCGCTCGCCGGTGGCCGCGCACTGTTCGATCTCTGCGCCCAGCGTCCGGAACCGATCCCGTTCTTCGGCGAACTCGGTTCCGTCAACCCGATGTTCCTGCTGCCGGAAGCCGTTTCCGCGCGCGGTGAAGCCATCGCCAAGGGCTGGGCAGGTTCGCTCACCATGGGTGCTGGCCAGTTCTGCACCAATCCCGGCATTGCCGTGGTGCTTGCCTCGCAGGCGGATGCTGTGTCGGAAACCGCACGGGCGGCCCTTTCCGAAGTCGGCCCGCAGGTCATGCTGACCGACGGTATCGCCGCTGCCTATCGTGACGGTCGCGACCGCATCGCAGCTGGCAACGGCGTGCGCGACGTTTTGACCACCACCTGCGATCTGCGTAACGCAACGCCTTACCTGTTCCGCGTTTCGGGCAAGGACTGGGTTGCCAACCACGCGCTCGCCGAAGAAGTCTTCGGACCGCTCGGCCTGATCGTGACGGTCGACAGCGCTGAAGAAATGATCGAAGTGGCAAAGAGCTTCGAAGGTCAGCTGACAGCGACCATGCATCTTGACGCAGGTGACGCCGAACTCGGCCGCAAGCTGCTGCCGATCCTCGAGCGCAAGGCCGGCCGCGTTCTCGCCAACGGCTTCCCGACCGGCGTTGAAGTCTCCGAAGCCATGGTTCACGGCGGCCCCTACCCGGCTTCCACGAACTTCGGCGCGACCTCGGTCGGTACCATGTCGATCCGCCGCTTCACGCGCCCTGTTTCCTACCAGAATATTCCTTCGGACGTTCTGCCGCAGGATATCCGCTGATCAAAAAAAATGGGGAGGGCGCTCCTGCGCCCTCCCCATTCACAATAGTGCATCGGTATCAGGCCGACTGGATCGCCTGTATTTTCTCGATGCCGCCGACAGTGCCGGCAAAATCCTGCCAGACGCCCTGCGCACCCTTGCGCCACTCATCCAAGGCTTCCGGCTGCAACACCTTGCCGCCCTTCGAAATCGCAAGCTCCACAGACTTCGCCTCGTCCTCGACGATCAGCTGGTTGAAATAGAGCGCGCCTTCGCTTGATGCTTCGGTCAGGGCCTTCTTCTCTTCGTCATCGAGCTGGTTCCAGAAAGCCGCACCATAATAAACCACGCCCGATGCCCAGATATGGCCGGTCTCGGTCATGTAGGGTACAACCTCGTAAAGTTTGAACCCGGCATAGGCGGACTTCGTCAGATCCATGGCGTCGGCTACGCCGGTTGACAGTGCATTATAGGTCTCGGTGATGGGAATGCCGACCGGCGTGGTGCCGAAGGCGCTCCACAGCTTGGTGTGCAGTGGGCTCTGGATGACGCGGATCTTCTTGCCGTTGAGCTGCTCTGGCCGGGTTACCGGCTCCTTGGTCAGGAGATGGCGCGCACCGTAGTTGATGAAGTCTACGGCCACGAATTGCTGCGCGCCAAGCTTGGTCTTCAGCTCGCTGCCGGTCTCGCCCGTCACCACCTTGCGCACATGGTCTGCATCGCGGAACAGGAAGGGCAGATCGAGGATTTGCAGTTCCGGCACCCAGCCGGAGAGCGAAGAGACCGTGGAAAGGCTCGCCTGAACCGATCCGAGACGGATATTTTCCGCCACTTCCTTTTCGCCGCCCAGCGCACCGCTCTTGACGATGTTGAAGCGGAAACGGCCGGGCAGCTTTGCCTCCACCAGCTCGCTGATCTTCACCCAGATTTTCGTCTCCGGCTTGTCGTCCGCGAACAGGGAGGCGACCGTAATGTTGCGGGTCCTGGCATTTGCGTTGCGCACGAAGGCGGGCGTGGCAAGTGCTGCCGCACCCGCAGCGGAGAGTTTCAGGAGATTGCGACGATCGATAATAGTCATGAATAAAACCCCGGATTTAGAAGACAATGGCCCAGGCGCACAGAATGGCGAGGGAAACGAGAAGGGATAGGAGATAGGGAACGACGGCCTGGAATAGCGCTGTCGCCGGAATGCGGGTGACACCGCTGACGACGAAGATCAGCATGCCGAGAGGTGGTGTTAGGCCATGGATCATCAGGTTGACCACGAGAATGACGCCGAAATGGATGGGATCGATACCGGCCGCAACGGCCGCGGGCAACAGGATCGGTCCAAACAGAAGGATGGCCGCACCGATATCCAGCACCAGCCCCACCACGAGCAGGATGAGGTTGGAAAGCAGAAGCACCGCGATCTTGCTGCCGCCAAGCAATGTCACGAAATCCGTGACGAGGCCGGAGACATTATCGACCGCCAGAAGAAAGGCGAAGGGGCCTGCCGTGCCGATAAGGAGACCGATGGCCGCCGCCTCACCGGCTGATTGCCGGAAAGTTGAGAAGATACGCCCCGCGCCCAGCCGGTACCCGAAGCCGAGAAGCAGCGTGTAGAGTGCGGCAAGTGCGGCCGCCTCCGTGGTAGTGACGACGCCGATGCGGATGCCGACCACCACGATGACGCCGAGACCGAAGGCGGGTATGGCGGCGATAGCCGAGCGCCAGCGTTCCGTGCCCGTGGCGCGCGGCAGGGTATCGACGCTGCGCACGCTCCAATGGATAGCCACCGCAAGGCAGATCGCCATCAGCCCGCCGGCGAAAAAGCCGCCAACCAGCAACGAACCCACCGACAGGTTGGTAGCCGTTGCGAGGATGAGAAAGGCAATGGAGGGCGGGATGACATTGTCGAGCACCGACGTTGCAGCGATGATCGCGCCCGCCTGCGCCGGCGGATAGCCGTGTTTGACCAGTTCCGGCTGGAACGTTGAAGCGCCGAAGGCGGCGTTGGCGACAGAGGAGCCGGATGCGCCGGAAAACAGCACGCTGGTCAACAGCGTCGTCTGCGCCAGCCCTGCCCGGCGGTGTCCAACCATGGAGGCGGCGAACCGAACCAGCTGGTTGGCAACGCCCGATTCCGTCAGCAGGCTTCCGGCCAGCAGGAAGAAGGGAATGGCGAGCAGCAGGAATTTCGACATGCCTGTTACCGTTGAGGAAACGATGGCCGGCTCCGGCAAGGTACTGCCGAAGGCGATCGCCACATAGGCTGCGGCGAGAAAGGCATGGGCGAGCGGTGCTGCCAGCACCAGCCCCACCGCCGCCGTCAGCGCCAGAAACAGGCTGGGCGGCAGGCTCGTATCTACGAAGACTTCCGGCAGGCCGACATAGGCCGCAATTGCAATGGTGAGAGACACTAGAACGGCAAATGTCTTGCCCTCACTGACACGCTGAAGCGCCAGGTAAAGAAGGATCAACGCGCCGCCTGCACCCAGAAAGCCAAAACGCACCCATTCCGGCAGACCGAGCGTCGGAGACGTACCACCCAGCATCGCCGCGATTTCAACGCCACCGAAGGCGAGGATCAGTGCTGCGATGAAGGAGAAGGCATCCGCCAGAACTTCGGTGGCGGCATGGAACCGCTCAGGCAAAAACCGCACGAAAACATCGAGCCGCATGGCAAGCGCGCTTTTGAGACTGAGCGGCGCGCCGACCGCGATCATCGCCACATGCAGCCAGATGCCGAGATCTTCCGCACCGATGAAGCCGGTGTGAAACAGATAACGCAGGGTGACATTGACCAGCACCACCACGAGAAGAGTCGCAAGGATTGCGGCGGCGACCGCGCCAAGCGCCTTGTCCAGAACGGCAAGCGTCCGCTCCGCCGCACGCTGAGGGCCGATGCGCCGTTGTGCAATCGTTGGTGCCGGACCAGCCGTCATGTCTTTTTTCTCCACTCCCGGAAGGCCATGTTTACGATGCCTTTGCCGAGAGGTCGCGGTCGAACAAAGTCGACCAGGTGAATTGTTTGGCTGACGAGACTTCCCGCGATACATCAAGACGCGGAAGAACCTTTTCCCCGAAACGGAAGGCCTCTTCCAGCAATGGCATGCCTGACAGAATAAAGGTATTCACGCCCGCCTTTTTATAGGCCTCCAGCGTGCGGATGACCGTATCGGGCGAGCCGACAATTGCGGTGCCCGGTCCCGGCCGGACAAGACCGATGCCGGCCCAGAGATTGGGGGCAATTTCGAGATCACGCAGGTTCTCAGGCTTCTGTCCACCATGCATCGCCGTCATGCGCTGCTGGCCGACGGAATCGGTCTTGCCGACGAAACGCTGGTTGGCTGCAATGGCACGCTCGTCCATGCGCCCGTAAAGATCGGCGGCGGCGGCCCATGCCTCTTCATCCGTATCGCGGACAATAACGTACAGGCGAATGCCGTATTCTAGCTCACGGCCGAGTTTCTCCGCCCGCGCCTTGACGAGATCGACCTTCGCGCCGATCTGGTCGGGCGTTTCGCCCCAGGAAAGATAGGTCTCGACATGTTTGGCGGCAACCTCGATCGCCTTGTCCGAAGAGCCGCCGAACCATAGCGGTGGTGGCTCTATGCCTTGCCCCACCGGCAGTGCCAACTTTGCGCCTTCGGTCTGGAAATGGCGGCCCTTGAAATCGACCGTCTCACCGGCAAAAAGACGATGCCAGATCTGCAGATATTCATCCGCCATATCGTAGCGTTCGTCATGCGGCATGGTCATGCCATATGCACCGAGCATCTTGGCATCGCCCGAGACGACGTTGATCAGCAGGCGTCCGCGCGAAAATTCCTGAAGCGTCGCCGCCATCTTGGCGAGCAGCGTTGGCGCGACAAGACCCGGATGAATCGCGACCAGAAACTTCAGCCGCTCGGTATAGGAAAGCAGCGCGCCAGCCAGAACCCACACATCATGCGCGCCGGTGGCAAAGAGGGCGCCTGTGTAACCAAGCTGATCATAAGCAAGAGCAAGCTGCTTGTAATAACCGAGATCAACCTTGCGGGATCCTTCCGGTTGCCAGGGATAGGCGCCATCGGGCGCGCACATGTACCAGAAAACGTTCATCTGTCGCCTCCCGCGCTGGCTGATTGTGGGGCCGGTCTCTGCCCGGTCAGAACCGGTAGAGAGAAATGGCCGTGCCTGTAAAGCGTATCGGCCTCCTCCTGCTGTTCGGCAAGGATATTTTCGGCGGCGGGCACCACCGAAAGATCGCGTGAGCGCAGCACCTTTGCCCAGGACTGCGCATCGCCTTCGCTGCCCGGCTCGGCGGCAAGAAGGGCCGCGGCTCTGTCTATATCCGCCATGACGGCGCGGCCAACGCGGTCCAGTTCGGCGGCAATCGCATCGCGTTGTTCCAGCGCCACAGTGTGACGCGCAAGCGTCCAGAACAGCGAACGGTTGGGAATGGTGGAGCCGCAATGGACCAGAAGACTGATCCCGTCATGGGTCAGGGCTTTTTCGAGCCGTGGCGACATCGTCACCCAGGCATCGACGCGGCCTTCCACGAGATCGCGCAGGCTATCGCTGTCACCGCTCTCGATGCGTATTACATCCGCAAGGCCAAGCCCCGCCCCTTCCAGGCTACGCGCAAGAAGATAGGTATGAAAAGACCCGTCAATCAGCGATATGCGTTTTCCCGAAAGGTCGGCCGCAGAGCGGATAGGGCTGTCGCGCCGCACGAGGATCGCGCCGTTTGCGGGGCGTGGTGCCGAGGCAGCGATATAAGCTGCGGAAAGCCCCCGCGCATCCGCCTCGATTGGCGGCGTCGAGCCCGTGCCGCCGAAATGAATTTCGCCTTTTTCCAAAAGCGCTGCGGTATCGCGCCCCTCGCGGTAGGGCACGAATTCCGGATCGAATTCATCAAACGCGCCGGGCCAGAGCCGGGCGAGCCGCAAATGCAGATTGTTGGGATGGACCCCGATTTTCATGTCGACACCTCATTTCTTAATCAATCTACTTTTTTATAGAATGTTTTCGAGGAACGTTTTGGCGATCCTCTGCGGGAAAGCGAAAGAGAAATCTATCAATCCTGTAGATTTTAAAAAATTTCCTGACGCGGTCAAACTCGGCCTAATCAAACTATTGAAATTTATCGCAATACAATTTACTTTTTTATAGTTTGAAAAATGGACCTGTAGTCGTGACGAAACCGGTTTCCAATCTCATCTGCCGCAGCGTGGTGGAGGCGAGCGAGCTTTTAAAGCTTGTCGCCAACGCCAATCGCCTGGCCATCGTCTGCTATCTCATGGAAACGGAGGCTTCCGTTTCCGCACTGGAATATGAACTCGGCATTCAGCAACCGACACTTTCCCAGCAGCTTGCCGAATTGCGCGATGCCGGTGTGATCGAGGGCTCGCGGGAAGGCAAACAGGTGATTTATCGCGTCACCGATCCGCGCATCATCCAACTCGTTGCGACATTGCGCGGTCTTTATACTGATCTTTCTGATGTGACCGGCAAGAAAGGCAGGCGAGCTTTGCCACTAGATGAGGCGATGTTCGATTAGCATGATCGACCTCTACACCTGGATCACCCCGAACGGCCTGAAAATCTCGATTGCGCTGGAGGAACTCGGCCTGCCCTATATCAGCCACGCCATCGACATTGAAAAAGGCGAACAATTCTCAGCCGACTATACCCGCGTCAATCCCGGCTCGAAAATACCGGCAATCATCGACCGCGATAACGGCACAGTTCTAGCGGAATCGAACGCGATTCTGATCTATCTCGCCGAAAAGGCCGGGCGTCTTCTGCCTGCCTCCCCTGCTGCGCGGCTGGCAGTCACCGAATGGCTGATGTGGCAGGCCGCCAATTTTGGCCCGACACTCGGTTATGCCCATTATTTCCTGACCTACAATACCGGACATGCACCCTTTGCCGAGGCGCGTTTCGCCTCGGATACGGAGCGCCTCTACCGCACTTTGAACCAGCGCCTGACGGGCCGGGAATTCATCGCCGGTGATTTTTCCATAGCCGATATCGCCATCTGGCCATGGGTCTCGCGTTTCGCGCGCCATAAAATTGACCTCGACGATTTTCCGGAGGTACAGCAATGGTATCGCCAGTTCGGACAGCGCGAAACCTTCCGGCGCGGTTACCGCGTGCCTTTCGCGACATCAGACGTACCTGGTCTTTAACCCGCTTTAGCAGGCGACAAGGTGGCCGGGCGAGACCTCACGGTACTCACGCGGTTTCACCACGTAATCGATCGCGCGGATCGGGCTTTTCAGCTCGTCATTCGCGGCATTTCGCCGGGTGTTTCTGCGTTCCGGGTCCGGCACCGGCACGGCGGCCATCAGCTTGCGGGTGTAATCATGCTGCGGATTGTCAAACACCGCCGCACGTGGGCCGATTTCAACGATCTCGCCGAGATACATTACCGCTACCCGGTGGCTGACGCGCTCCACCACCGCCATGTCATGGCTGATGAACAGGAAGGCGAGATCGAGGCTTTGCTGCAGATCCAGCATCAGGTTGATGACCTGCGCCTTGATCGAAACGTCCAGCGCCGAAACGCTCTCATCGGCGACAATCACCTTCGGCTGGAGCGCAAGCGCGCGGGCGATACAGATGCGCTGACGCTGGCCGCCGGAAAATTCATGAGGGTAGCGCGCCGCCATATCGGGCGAAAGGCCGACCTTCGCCAGCATATCGGCCACAACATCCTTCGCCTCGCGGGCGCTTCCCATGCGGTGCTCCAGAAACGGTTCGGCAATCGCCGCACCCACCGTCATGCGCGGGTTGAGCGAGGCATAGGGGTCCTGAAAGATCATCTGCACCGTTTTGCGCATCTCGCGCATGCCTGATTTGTCGAGGGCGAGAATATTCTCGCCATTAACCATCACTGAGCCGGCATCCGGCTCGATCAGCCGCATGATGGCGCGCCCGGTGGTCGATTTGCCGCAACCGCTTTCGCCGACCAACGACAATGTCTCGCCGGCCCTGAGATCAAAGGACACATTCTCCACCGCATGCACGCGGCCGCTGAGCCGTCCCAAAAGGCCGGAGTGAATATCGAAGCGCTTGGTCAGCCCTTCTACCTTGAGCACCGGCTGGGCACTCGAATCGACGGTATCGCCCGGCCGCGCCGGCTGCTGCGTTTCGCCTGTGGTGGTGTTGACGATGGGAAACCTGAGCGGTCTTTCCTCACCCGTCATGGAACCCAGAACCGGAACGGCGGACAAAAGCGCGCGGGTATAGGGATGCTTGCCGCGATGAAAGATATCAGCGGTCGCGCCAACTTCCACCTGCTCGCCGCGATACATGACAACGGTACGATCGGCGATCTCAGCCACCACGCCCATGTCATGGGTGATGAACAGAACCGACGTGCCTTCCTCCTCCTGAAGCGTCTTGATGAGGTCAAGGATCTGGCCCTGAATGGTCACGTCGAGTGCGGTCGTCGGCTCATCGGCGATCAGCAGCTTCGGCCGGGATGCAAGCGCCATGGCGATCATCACGCGCTGGCGCATGCCGCCGGAAAAGCGATGCGGATATTCATCGAAACGCGATGCGGCTGAAGGAATACGGACCTTTTCGAGCAGCCGAACCGTCTCCGCCCTCGCGTCGATTTTCGACATCGGCTGGTGGCATAACAAGGCCTCGGAAATCTGGTCGCCGATGGTGAACAGCGGATTGAGGCTGGTCATCGGCTCCTGAAAGATCATGGCGACCTCGTTTCCCCTCACCTGCCGCATGGCATCTTCGGAGAGGGACAGCAGGTTGCGCCCTCCAAGCAGGATTTCACCCTCCACCCTGCTGCTTTCACGATCCAGCAGCCGCATGATGGAAAGGGAGGTGACGCTTTTACCCGAACCGCTTTCACCGACGATCGCGACCGTTTCACCCGGCCCGACATCAAAGGAAATATCACGAACCACGGGTTTCCAGCCGCCATCCACGTGAAAGGACGTGGTGAGATTGCGGACGGAAAGCACGGCATCTTCGGCACCAACGGGTGCGGCCTGCGGCATGGTCATGATCGTTCCCTTCTTGTCGTTAGGTTTTGGCGGCGCAAGCGGTCAAGCCTAGTCCGGCCAGCGCAGCATGCCGTCGAAGCGGTGTCGGCTCCGGTCTTCGAAAGGTGTTGCAATCACCTCGTTGGAGGCACGCGCCTTGTCCAGTTCCTCGGCCAGACGAGACGCCACGATGGTTTCCTGTCCGGGATGCAGATTGCATGGGTCGAGATAGAAATAGCGATGCTCTACCTCTTGGTCGCGGGTGATGATGGGAGGATTGCCCCTGGCCAACGCCGTCGTCAGGTCCCAGGCAGTGATATGCGCTTCTTCGGCATCGATGATCACGCGCAGCCTGTCGAGCGGGTTATTGGTCGGATCCGGCTCGATGAGCGCGGTCACGCCCGGGCGGCCATCCAGCGTTTCCTTCCAGAGATTGAGATATCCGGTCTCGCGCTCACGGATGCCGGCATGGTCGCGCTTTTCCCAGGCTTCCAGTGCCGCCATAACGCCATAGATGCTTTCCTTGCCGACCTTCATGCCGCGGCCAATGCCCATATTTTGCAGGAAGGCGTTGCGCACCAGTTCCCTACTTCCGGCCACGATGCCGGAGGTGGGGCCGCCGAGAAACTTGTGGCCGGAATAGAGGACAATATCTGCGCCGGTGGCCAGAAACAGCTGCAGATCATATTCGGACGCCGCATCCACGATTACCGGAACACCCTTGGCATGGGCGATCTCTACGAATTCGGAAAGATGCAGCAGGCCATAATTCACGACATGGTGCGAGATGACATAGACCGCCGCCGCCGTCTTTTCGGTGATGGCGTTTTCCATGTGGAAGCGATGGGTCGATGTGGCCTGCCCGACCAGCACCACCTTGCCGCCGCCAAGCCGGATCGCCTGATCCACCGGCGCGCCGTAGCTCACCACATGCCCCATCTGCACCAGCACTTCATTCTTTTCCGGTGCGATATCAGGCAGCTTTTCGATGGCCAGGAGATTGTTGCCGGTGATGGCGCCGGCAACAGCAAGGCTGATGCCGGAAGAGCAGGAAGCAGTGACGAAACCAGCCTCGCCGCCCGTCAGTCTCGCGATGATCGCGCTTGCCTTACGCTGCAGATCGTTGATCTCTACGAATTGCGGCAGGATCGCCGCCATGGCCTCAACCGCCTCTGGAACGACGATGGAAGCACCGAGCGACGTCATGGTGCCCGAGACGTTGATGACCGGGCGAAGGCCGATCCTGCTTCTGATATCCTCGGTCATGTCTTTCTCCTGTCTTTGCGATGCGATAGGCATCGACATATATGCCATAATAATGTAATAGCTTCTCAAAATTCATGAGGAGCCCGAAATTGGACGCCCATAAACTGGACGAATTGTCTTCACACGCCTTGTCCGCGACCGAGGAAAACCCGGGCGCGAAGGTGGCCAAGCGCTCGCGTGTCAGCGGCATTGATCGCGCTCTTCAGGTGATTGATTACCTTTACGAAACCGGATCGCCAGCTGGCGCTTACGCCATTGCCAAGGCGATCAAGGCGCCACTTTCCACCGTCTATGTGATCGTTGACGATCTGGTCGAAAAGAACATGCTCGCGCGCAACGCCGACGGTAACATATGGCTCGGCGCACGGCTTTATCACTACGGCCTTGCCTATGCCCGTTCGCTGGATTTCATGGGTGTCGCCACCCACGAAATGCATGATCTGTGCCGCCATGCGGGTGAGACGGTGCAGCTTTGCGGTCGCGACGGTGACCATATGCTGGTGCTCGCCATGGCGGATGGCCCCAGCCATTTCCAGGTTGCCTCGCGCGTCGGCACCCGTGTTCCATTGAACTGGACGGCATCCGGCCGCCTGCTCGTTGGCCATCTGCCGGAAGAGGAGCGCGTCGAGCTTTTCAAACGCTGCGCCCGCACGTCGCCCACCGGCCGTGCGGAAATCAACCCGGAAGCGCTTTCTCAATCGGCAGGCACGGCGTTCCGTGACCGGCTGTCGATACAGGTTGCGGAATCCGACTACGCTGTTGCCTGCATCGCCTCGCCGATCTGCGACACCAATGGAGAATGCGTGGCAACGATCTCCATCGTGCTGCCGGAACAGAAGGTGCTGGCGGACGAAAACCACTATACCGAACAGGTCAGGGTTTCGGCCGAAAGGATCGAGAAGCTGATGGGCTGGCGCAACCATTGAACGGCCTCAATCCCTAAGGGCGATGATGGCTTCTATCTCGACGGTGATGTTGCCCGGCAGCGAACCGAACCCCACGGCGGAGCGGGCGTGCTGCCCCGCATCGCCGAACACATCGATGAAGAGATCCGAACAACCGTTGATGACGCTTGGATGATCGCGGAAATCGCTGACGGCATTGACCATGCCGAGCAGCTTGACCACCTTCTTCACCCGCGACAGATCCCCAAGCGCCTCATGCATGACGGCAAGAAGATTGATGCCGGTTAAACGCGCATGCTGGTACGCCTCGTCCAGCCCGATCTCGGCTCCGACCTTGCCGGCGTACAGGTGTCCGTTCTCCTCCCTCGGGCCTTGCCCCGAAAGATAGAGCATGTTGCCTTCCACCACATGCGTGACGAAATTGGCGATCGGCGGCGGTGGCGGCGGCAGCGAGATGCCGAGCGCGGCAAGCCGGTCGTAGGGCGAATGACGCCCATCTGCCTCAAGCGAAGACTGTTTCACGCGAATTCCTCATAATACCGGGACGGGTATCCCTATTCTTTGCGGAAGACGGAGAGCATCCCTCCCCGCCGCTCCAGTCGGTTCAGCGCCAGGAATAGCCATGGCTGTGGCGCACGAGCTTGCGCGCTCTCGGGACATAGCGGCTGGCGGCAATGGCCTCCGCACCGATCACCGCATAGCGCGGCTCGAACAGCCGCTTGAGACGCGAAACGTCGCCGTTGGAATCGGTCGCCTCCAGATCGGCATCGACAAGATCGAAAACCGTGAAATCCGCGCGCTGGCCAACATCGAGGCGGTTTTCCATGTCGAGGCGGATGATGGAGGCCGGATTACGGGTGACGGCCTCGACGACATTTTCGAAGGGCATATCGACCGAAAGCAGCTTCGACATGGTCGTCGCCAGATCCCAGACGGGGAAATTCATCGAATGGCCATGCAAATCCGTGGAGATCGAGAAGGGCAAAAGGCCGCGCGCGATCGCCGCTTCCGCCACCTTGAAGGAGAAGGATGCACCGCCGTGGCCGATATCCAGCCGGATGCCTTCCCCCGCGCAGCGCTCCGCGAGGTTGAACAGGTCCTCGTCTTCCATGATGCTGGAGCCGGACTTGCCGTTGAAGCAATGGGTCACGACATCGCCGGGACCGAGAATTTCCAGCACCTCATCGTAGAGCGCAGGCGGTTCACCCACATGCACCATCATCGGCACTTTCAGGATCTTGGCGATCTTCTTGCCGAGTTTGACCGGCGTAACACCCCAGGAACCCGTAATGACATGGCTCGCCCGCACCTTGAGGCCAACGATATGTTCGCTGTTCTCGGCATAACATTCAAGGATGCGGTCGAGGTCGATATCCTTGATATCGCGAAGTTCCGGCACCCGGTTGCAGGCGACAAGCCCGATGGAGCCGAGATTGAGGAAGGCCTTGATGCGTTCCTTCGATGGTTCGATGATATATTCGCGAAAACCGTGGAAATTTGCTTCCCCTGCCGAACCGGCATCCACCAGCGTCGTCACGCCGCGCTCGGCCCCGCATTCTGAGGGGCGGATGGAGATATCGGTGCCGCCATGCCAGATATGCACGTGCAGATCCACCCAGCCGGGCGAGACGAATGCGCCCTTTGCGTCGATGCGCTGCGCATCCGCCGGCGCCTGAAGGGCAGGCCCAACCGCCACGACCTTGCCATCGCCGCCGATCAGGATATCGGTCTGGGCCTGTGGCGCCCCCTTTTCGAAGCCGACGGGTTTCACATTGGAGAGAAGAATGGGAGCTTGAAAAGGCGTTTTTGCCTGTTCACCGGACGTCATATTACAAATCCCTTCGCAGTCTTGGGTCGAGCATGTCCCGCAGCCCGTCGCCGACCATTTGCAGCGAGAGCACGGAAAGAATGATGGCAAAGCCGGGGAAATAGGTCATCCAGTCCGCCTGGCCGATATATTGGCGGCCGGCGGAGATCATGGTTCCCCAGGTCGGAATTTCGGGGCTGACACCCAGCCCCAGAAATGAAAGGCCGGCCTCGGCCAACATGGCGCTGGCGAAAAGGAAGGTGCACTGCACGAGGATCGGCGAGATCAGATTGCGCAGCACATGCCGCGTCATGATGTGGAAGGTGGAGATGCCGAGCGCCTTGGCCGCCTCCACATACGGCAATTCCCGGATAACCAGCGTCGAGGCGCGCACGATGCGGGCAAGGCGAGGCGAATAGACGACGGCAAGCGCAATGATTACCGTCGTCAGCGACGGCCCGAGTGCGGCCACTAGCGCGATGGCCAGCAAAATATCCGGAAACGCCATCATGGCATCGATCAGTCGCGCGATCGGCGTATCCAGTTTCTGGAAGAAACCGGCAAGCAGGCCGAGCGTGATGCCGATCAACGCCGAGAGCGCCACCACGGCGGCCCCCACCAGAAGCGACAGCCTTCCCGCAAAGATGGTACGGGAAAAAACGTCACGGCCGAACTCGTCGGTGCCGAACCAGTAGAGTTCGCTCGGCGGTTTCAGACGGTTGACGATCGACAGTTTCGACGGCGAATAAGGCGCGATCATCGGCGCGAAAACGGCGAGCAGCACGAAGACGAGCAGCACGATCAGACCGGCTGCGACCGTCTTGCGCTTCAACAGACGCCGAATGAACAGGATGGTCGGGTTGCGCGCCGGCTGGGCGGTGGAGGTGATATCGGCCATCAGTAACGAACCCTCGGATCGACCAGCAGATACAGCATGTCGATGGCAAAATTGATGAGGACGTAAAGCCCGGCGATGACGAGAAGCGCGCCCTGAATGACCGGATAATCGCGCCTCAACACGGCTGACACGACGAGATTGCCGACGCCCGGCAGGCCAAACACGGTTTCCGTAACGACCGCGCCGGAAATCAGCACGGCGGCGGTGAGACCAAGCACGGTGAGGATGGGGATGAGTGCGTTCTTCAGCGCGTGTTTCATCACCACCCGGCGTTCCTTGACGCCCTTGGCTCTGGCGGTACGGACATAGTCGTCGCCGAGAACATCAAGCATCGAGGCGCGGGTAAAGCGCAGAATGAGGGCGGAAGAAACGAGGCCGAGTG
Organism: Agrobacterium tumefaciens; assembly: GCF_009649785.1. Taxonomy (GTDB): domain Bacteria; phylum Pseudomonadota; class Alphaproteobacteria; order Rhizobiales; family Rhizobiaceae; genus Agrobacterium; species Agrobacterium tumefaciens. Next base: position 337,463 of record NZ_WJOK01000003.1, read on the forward strand.
CGATGGCTGGCAAGGTCAGGTGATACATGCGCTCGAGGAAGCTTGCGCCCGGACCGCCATATCCCGACACCGGGAACATATCGAGCCGGACGGCGAAGAACTGCATGAGGATCAGGCCAAGCCAGAAGCTCGGAATGCTCGCCGCCAGCATCGCAATGGTTGTCGCTGCCTGATCCACGAAGGAACCGCGCCGGTAAGCGGCATAGATGCCGATGGGAAGCGCGATGGCACTGGCGATCAACAGCGAAAAGATCGTCAGGAAGAAGGTCGGTTCCGCCCGATCCAGAAGCGCCGATCCAACCGGCATGTTGAGGAAGATCGACTGGCCGAGATCACCGCGCAGCAATTGCCCGATATAGTAGACATATTGCACGCCAAGCGACTGATCTAGGCCAAGTCTGGTGCGCAATTCCGCAATGTCCTGTGCCGAGGCATCCGGCCCAAGCATCACCGCCGCCGGATCACCGGGCGTGACGCGCAGGATGAGGAAGACGATGGTGACGACGAGAAACATCACCACGATCATTCCGGCAAGTCTCTGGAAAATATACCGTATCACGTATGAATGCTCCGAAGCGCGTGATGGGCCGCTCTCACGCGGTTGAACAGAGTTGTCGACGAGTGCCGGTAACCCCGGCGCTCATGGCTGGAAAACTCCCGCCTCCGTCATGCCGGATCCGATCCGGCATCCAGCCACCGCGCGTCTGCGTGGTGAAGGCGTCCTCTTGCGGTCAAAGACTTGATCGCGCTGGACCCCGGATTCAGTCCGGGGTCACGGAGTGCGGAGCGGTCTTACTTCGTAACCGAAGCATTCCAGAAATAGGGCCAGGGAGCCGGATCGACGCCATCAAGCTTGTTGGACTTCGCCGCCACGGCGTTGAAGTCGCCGATCTTGATGAGCGGCAGCTCGTCATAAATCGTCTTCTGCACCTTGGCCCAGAGAGCAACGCGCTTCTCCGGATCAGCCTCCGAGGTGAAAGCGTCCACCGCCGCCTTGCGCGTCGGCGTGTCCCACCAGCCCGGCGAACCTGTGGAAAGCGCGCCAATCAGCGCCGGCTCCGGCAGGAAGGGGCTGTGGCTGATGTAGATATCCCAGAGCTTCGGGTCGGCACGGCGCTGCGTCAGCGTCGCCCAGTCCACCACCTGCATATCCACCTTGAAACCGGCAAGCTTCAGATACTCCGCTGCCACCTGCGCCATTTTGTAGTGGAACTCATACTGACGGCTGGTGAGGATGCGCAACGGCTCGCCATTATATCCGGCGGCCTTCAGCTTTTCGGCTGCGGCCTCCGGGTTGCCGACATTATAATTGCCTTCGACGCCCTCTTCCGAATGCCAGGAGAAATTGGACGGATAGTAGGCGCCATCAAGCGCATAGAAATCCGTGCTGCCGAACGCCGCCGCCAGCATGTCCTCCATGTTCAACGCTTCGGTCACCGCCTTGCGGACCTCAAGCTTGGAAGACAAACCTTCCTTGGTATTGAATACAAAGACCGGATAACCGAAGGGCTTCAGCATCAACGGCTGCGAGGCCGAGGAGGACTTCACCTTGGCGAAGGATTCCACCGGAATGGAATCGACGTAGTCATACTGGCCGGAAACAGCGGCCTCGACACGGGTATTCGGATCGGGAACCGGAACGAAACGGATTTCATCGAGATACTGATGGCGCGCACCGCCATATCCGTCACTTTCACCGTCACGAGACTTGTAGCCGTCGAAACGGACGAGCTGGATATATTGGTCCGCCTTGCGTTCCTTCAGCATATAAGGGCCGGTGCCGACAAATTCTGTCATCGGCTCAGCCTGCTTTTCAGCGGGCAGAATGATGGCTGCGGAGTTGTTGAAAGCAAGCAGCGAGGTTAGCGGCGCATAGGGCTGCTTGAGGGTGATTGTCACCGTCTCGGCATCAGGCGCGGAGATATTGTCGATGAAACCGGCGACCTGTTTTCCGCGTGATGCGATCTTCATCCAGCGGCCAAGCGAGGCGACGACATCTTCCGAGGTCATATCGCTGCCGTCATGGAACTTGATGCCCTTCCGCAGCTTGATCGTGTAGGTTTTGCCGTCCGCACTGATGTCAGGCAGGCTTTCCGCCAGAAGCGGCGTCACCTTCCACCCCTTGTCGAAGGTATAGAGCGTTTCGAAAATATGTTGCGTGACAATACCTACGAGATCGGCCGTCGAGGCCATGGGATCGAGTGTCGGCGGCTCGCCGATCGTGGCGACATTGATGACACCGCCCTTTTCCGCAGCCATCATCACGCCCGGCGCTAGCATCAAAGCAGCAGTGGCGAGAAATGCAAGTTTACGTCTCATTGTTAAGCTCCCAGCTCTTGGTTCCGACCTTATGAGTTCCATTATTATGTTATAGCAATCTTTATAACAGAATAACTCGATAAGACGCCTTGTCAATGACAATGCGGTGCGAGGAAGGGTTTCCAAGACAGGCGAAATGGAAGACGGGCCTTCGCAAGAGGCGGAAACGGAACGTAAGTCGATGGAAAACAGGCTATTTCGCCCGAAACACGGCGCGCGGCAAACACCGCTGCTGCCAGCCGGAACTGCGGAAACTACGGCTGGCTTTCAACTGGAAAACGAAGAGGAGGAATTAAGAGGCTTTGATATTTCGCATTTGCGAACAAAGTGCTATTGAGGATCAGACCAAGACCAGATTACGACAGACATAATCTCGCATTCTTATTAATCGTTACGTTATTCGCCTTCCCAGCCGTGTTTTTAAGGGCTGCAGACAGACCAGATATTCTAAACCGCCGAGCTTTATTCCGGGGCGGGTTATAAATTTTTATTACGTTGAAATTATTGAGGAAATCATGAAGACGGCAATCGTGCATGACTGGCTCACCGACAGAGGTGGGGCCGAAAAAGTGCTTCACAACCTTCTTGAGATCTATCCTGACGCGGATCTCTATTGCCTTGTCGATTTCATGAGCGATCGAGACCGGGGCTTTCTCGGTGGCAGGCCGGTCAACACCTCCTTCATCCAGAAACTGCCTTTCGCTCGTAAAAAATATCGCTCCTATCTGCCGCTGATGCCGCTGGCCGTCGAACAATTTGATCTCAGCGGCTACGATCTGGTGATTTCCTCAAGCTACGCCGTCGCCAAGGGCGTTATCACCGGACCCGGCCAGTTTCACGTCTCCTATATTCACAGCCCCATCCGTTACGCCTGGGATCTCCAGCACCAGTACCTGAAAGAATCGAAGCTTAGTCGCGGTTTCGCCTCGTGGATCGCCCGTGCCGTTCTTCACTATATTCGCATGTGGGACATCCGCACCGCCAATGGCGTCGATCTCATGACGGTCAATTCCAAATTCATTCGCAGCCGGGTTCGCAAATGCTACGGACGCGACTCTACGGTTATTTATCCGCCCGTGGATACTTCCCATCTCTCCCCTTCCGACCTGAAAGGCGATTATTTCGTCACGGCTTCGCGGCTGGTGCCTTACAAGAAGGTCCACCTCATCGTAGAAGCCTTTGCAAAAATGCCCGATAGACGACTGGTCGTCATCGGCGACGGCCCGGACATGAAACGCATCAAGGAAATCGCCACTCCCAATGTCGAGATCCTCGGTTTCGTCGGCAATGACGAGCTTCACAAATACATGGCGGAAGCCAAGGCATTCGTATTTGCCGCCGAAGACGATTTCGGCATCGTCCCGGTTGAATCGCAAGCGCTGGGAACACCCGTCATCGCCTATGGAAAAGGCGGTGTACTAGAGACCGTTGTTCCTCTCGGCGCCTCCAATCAGCCGACCGGCCTTTATTTCCGCGAGCAAACGCCTGAAGCCATCTGCGCTGCGGTGCAGGAGTTTGTCGATAACTCCGACAGTTTCGACAAGAACGCCTGTGTCGACAACGCCGCCCGCTTTTCAAGTGAACGCTTCCTGCGAGAATTTGCCGATACCGTGAATTTTGCGCTGGCCGAACGGGCCTGACATGCAATTTTCAAGGTCGAATATATCCATATTGGATATATTCTATTGACGTCGACAGAGACACTCATAGGTAAAGCGAGTGGCGTCACCGGCCTTCTCTTATCCAGCGCAGGCTCGCCGTCGCCTTGTCCGCAATGCAGTCGCCGTGCATAATGATTCCTCGTTGTGAGCGAGGCGGCCCTGACCGGCCTTACCTCATGAGTGATTTGGTCTTTGTACAAACAGAGGAATATCACAAATTGGTATCTAGTAAATACCAAATCGTGATATTTATGCGGAATTATGAGCAGGAAACGCGTCGAGCCAAAGACGCCGTTGGGAAAACGGCTGACCGAGGTCCGCGAAGCACTGAAATTTGACGAGCGTGAGCCATTTGCTGAGGCACTAGGCCTGACAGTTGCAATGCTTGGTTACTATGAACGGGGCGACCGTATTCCCGACGCTGGCGTTTTGGCGCTCTATCGTGAGCGGTTCGGCATCAATATAAGTTGGCTCGTGGCCGGTATGGGCGACATGTTTGACACGGCGCCAGCGGCACCTACTCTTGCCTACGACGTTGCCCTGCTGCAAAAAATCAGCGACCGGGTCGAGACGATCTTCGCGGAGTGTCGCCAAAAGTCGCCTACACGGTCTACAATAACGGAGGCCGCGCTTATTTATAACGAACTGGCCAAAACCATATCGGACATTCGCGACGTCCAGATGGTAGAGGCAATTTTACCCGTACTTCTGCTACGCTTCAGGGAGCGTATAACAACACCAGGATCGGGACTCGGCAAATACGAATCTTCAAGTTTTTAATATTAAGCATATTTATACAACTGCCACAATAGACAGATTTTTAACCTCATTCAATACTTCCGATACACGATTAGTATTTCAT
>NZ_WJOK01000021.1 GCF_009649785.1 Agrobacterium tumefaciens
ATTATAAGTTATGCATTAAAATAATTACGAATAAAAAGCATATTGCAAACTTTGAGAAAATTGCGCAAAGTAAAACTAGATTCTGTACCTCCTTGCTAAATTTAAGGTGGTGTAAGGTAGTGGTCACGAAGCCAGACATTGGAAGACAAGATTTGTGTGCTCAATTTTTGATTGTTTTTTGCTCCAAATACTACTGAGAATGTAGCAGTTTGTTGCTAAAATGACGAAAAACAGGCGAAAGTCTGAAAATTTGATCAAGATGTCCAGGTAAATGATCAATGAAGAATAGTCTTGGAGGGGGACACGATATAAGCAAGATTTAGGTATATACAACGTATCGACTGAATTATAAAAAACACCTTTTGGACCACCTATAATAGCCACCATGACGGTCTTCCGACTGTCATCAGGAGACTTGAGCGTATGGATAACCAATCTCTGTCGGAACATAGCATCGCCGCTGCAGACTTGCTCTCAGCGATGGCAAATCCCAAGCGCCTGATGATCTTGTGCACGCTGGTGGATACGGAAGTGCCGGTCGGTGTTCTCGCCTCCCAAGTTGGTCTCAGCCAGTCCGCGCTCTCGCAACATCTTTCGAAATTGCGTGCCCAGCGGCTGGTGAAAACAAGACGGGATGCTCAGACCATCTATTATTCCAGCAATTCCGAATCCGTCAAAAAAATCCTCGCTTCCCTCGAGGAGATTTATTGCCAGGTGCAGAAGAGCAGCAAGACTGCTGCCGCTTGATCTAACGGCCATCCCACGGCCCGGCGGTGCCATTCCGTTGAAACCGGCGCATGACGCCGGTTTTTTCTTTTTTTGGCGTCTGGCTCGCATGTAATGCGGTGAAAAGTCGCCCGCCCCACTCACGGCGAAGACGCAGCCTGTATCTGTTGCTTTAGCCGGCTTGCCGCAGCCGCATATCCACCGTCGGCACCATCGACGAAATGCATATGGTCCTTCGAAAGCGGGGAGGGCACGATACAGGTCATCAATGCGGCGTCCTGCTCGTGCAGGCCGAAATAGCAGGTGCCGGAGAGGCGCCCCAGCTCCAGCCGCGCACGGATCTTTTCGAGCCTCTCGGCGTCGATATCAACCGTCATTTTCAGGCCATCGTCGAATTTCCTGAAATCGGTGTTGCTGGCAACCGAGCGCCGATAGCGATCCGCATTAAACCGTCCGAGCGACAATCCCGTCATGCCTAGGAAATTCACGAGGAAGCTCTCGCCGAGAATGCGCAGCGAACGGCGCACCTTGCCCCAGCTATCGTGATAGGCCGCACCTGCCCTGGCTTCCAGACCGAGGCCTTCCCGCACGAAGCCCAGTTTCGGCCCATCCTCCGGCACGGGGTGGCCTTGTCTTGCGTCCTGCGTGGCCAGATCGACGAGATCGATGACCAGCTGGCGGAATGCCGGCATATCCAGTGAGGGTCCCGGCATGGCGATGATCGACACTACCTTGCCATGGGTCGCCGGAATGGGGTTCCAGCGGCATGAAAGGCCGGTCAGGTCCGGCCGACCGCCTGTCGCAACCGTAGGCAGGGCATATTGCCCCTCCTTCATCCGCGCCTCGGCCCAGCTGTTGCCGCCGCCCGAAAACATGGCGTAGGAAACATCCTCGCTTGCCTGAAAGCGCGCGACGCGCACATCGAAACCGTTGTTGCGTATGTCCTCCACCGGAACAAGCGCCACACGCATCGAAAGGTCGAGATCGTCCTTCACCCAGCGCTGCACGTTCGAAAGGGCGGTGCGCGCAAGGGGTATCCCGTTCGGTGGCACCGCAACGGCGGCTCCATCGCCACCGAACACGAAGGGCAGGTCGTGACGCCCGAGGCTGTTCGATATGCCTGAGATGACCGCAGCGCCCGCCATGTTGACGGACTTATATCTGCCGGTGCCGATCGCCCCTGTCGAATCGATGATATCGGCAATGGCCAGCGCCCATCCCGGCGGCAGGGCGCGATAAAGCGCCGGGTCGGCCACGTCCTCGAAATGTCGGAAGACGGGCAGACCCGTCAGAAATTCGTCATCTGCTGTTATCATGCCGCCATTATCCTCCTGCGGCGACCAAACGCCAAGCGTTTACGCCGTTGCGCTCGCCCGTTTCGATGACACGATCGAGGCTGGCCTGACGATAGATTTACCGCGAATAGACCTTATCCAGCAAAGGTGACTTGCATAAGCCATCAAACCTTCCGTATGAGTTGAAATGAAGGCTCGGAATTCAAAAATGGAACGGGTTTTCGCCGGGAGGCGTCCGCGAAGTTTCATTCGGTCGGCGCCCAAGGCGCTCATCGGGGCTGAGACCCCATTTCCAAGGAGACACCAGGATGAAACTGAAGACATTGACCAGCGTGACGCTTGCAGCGTCCTTCGCATTCGCACCGCTTGCCCATGCCGAAATCGTCATCGGCCTGATTGCGCCGCTTACCGGTCCCGTCGCCGCCTATGGCGACCAGGTCAAGAACGGCGCCCAGACGGCAGTCAATGAAATCAACAAGAAGGGCGGCATTCTCGGAGAGCAGGTCGTTCTGAAGCTTGCAGACGATGGCGGCGAGCCGAAGCAGGGTGTGTCGGCCGCAAACCAGCTGGTTGCCGAAGGCATCCATTTCGTCGTCGGTCCGGTCACGTCAGGCGTTGCCATTCCGGCATCGGACGTGTTTGCTGAAAACGGTGTCCTGATGATCACCCCCACGGCGACCTCGCCGGGCCTGACGAACCGTGGCCTTACCAATGTTTTCCGCACTTGCGGTCGGGACGACCAGCAGGCAGAAGTTGCGGCGAAATACGTTCTTGCCAAGCTTAAGGACAAGAAGGTCGCCATCATTCACGACAAGGGCGCTTACGGTAAGGGTCTGGCGGATGCCTTCAAGACCACGCTGAATGCCGGTGGCGTTACCGAAGTTCTCTATGACGCGCTGACACCAGGCGAAAAGGATCTCGGCGCGCTGACGGCCCGCCTGAAGTCTGAAAATGTCGATATCGTCTATTTCGGCGGTTACCATCCTGAAGCCGGTCTTCTGGTGCGCCAGTTGAACGATATCGGCGCCAAGGCTGCCGTTATCGGCGGTGACGGCCTGTCGAACAGCGAGTTCTGGAACATCGGTGCCAAGGCTGGTGAAGGCACGATCTTCACCAACGCCTCCGACGCCCTGAAGAACGAAGATTCCAAGGCTGCTGCCGAAGCTCTAAAGGCCGCCAACATTCCTGCGGAAGCCTTCACCCTTAACGCTTACGCTGCCGTCGAAGTGCTGAAGGCCGGCATCGAGAAGGCTGGAAGCGCAAAGGATTCCGAAGCGGTCATCACGGCTCTGAAGAGCGGTGACGCTTTTGCCACGGCGATCGGCAAGGTCACCTATGGCGAGAGTGGCGACCTGTCGTCGCAGGCTTTCTCGCTCTACAAGTGGCAGGACGGCAAGATCGTCGCAGCCGAATAAGGATAAGGCGTACCGGCCGCATCCGTTGCGGCCGGTACCATCTCCGTCGCCTGACAAGGGGCAAGCAGAATGGGCAGTGACGTGGACGCCCGGGATGCAAGCGCGGCGGGTGGGGAAAACCTTCCTCACATTGGCTTTGCGCGGATATTCCCGATTCTCAGAATTTTCGATGAGGCCAAGGCGCGGGAATTCTATGTTGATTTTCTCGGTTTCAAGGTCGACTGGGAACACCGCTTCGGCGAAAACTTCCCGCTCTACATGCAGGTTTCGCGGGCCGGAATGGGGCTTCACCTCAGCGGCCATCATGGCGACGCGACGCCGGGCTCCAATATCTTCGCCACCATGCACGGCGTGCATGCCTTCCAAAAAGAGCTGGTCGGCAAAGACTACCGCTTCCTGAAGCCTGGTGTCGAAGAATTGCCCTGGGGCGATGTCATGGAAGTCATCGATCCATTCGGCAACCGTATCCGTTTCTGTGAGCAGAAAAGCGAGGGGTGACGTCTTCGACGTGACCTCATGGGTCTTGACCTCGGCTGCGGTTTGAACGATAGGAAGCGCAAATAGCGAGCCGCGTGCACGGAGACCCCGTGCGCGCGGTTCGTGCGTTTTGGCGGTCAGTTCTGCAATTCGTTCGCATCCGCACGGGGGCAAAAAATGAACACTGAAGGCAATGCACTGGTAAGGAAGCTCGCATTCTGGGGCATTCCACTTTCTTTCGGCGTGCTTGGCCTCAAGCTCGTGGCGTGGTGGGTCACAGGGTCGGTAGCGCTGCTGTCGGACGGTCTGGAATCGACCGTCAACGTTGTTGCGGCCTTCATTGCCTATTTCGTCATCCGTTATGCGCAGAAGCCCGCAGATGACGATCACCAGTTCGGCCATCACAAGGCGGAATATATCTCGGCTGTCGTCGAGGGCGTGCTGATCGTCGTCGCCGCACTTCTGATCGTGCAGGAAGCCTGGGGTGGTCTCTTCAACCCGAAGCTGCCGGAAGCGCCGGTTCTCGGTCTTGCCATCAACGCGTCAGCGGGCGTCATCAACGCCGTCTGGGCGACAATCCTCATCCGCGTCGGCCGGAAATACGCTTCACCAGCCCTCAAGGCGGATGGTCATCATATCATGTCGGATGTCATAACGTCCGCAGGGGTTCTGGTCGGTCTGGTTCTGGCGCTTCTGACGGGTTACGCCATTCTCGATCCGCTGCTCGCCATTCTGGTGGCCATCAACATCCTGTTCCAGGGATCGAAGGTCATTTTGCATTCGCTCGGCGGGTTGATGGACCGGGCGGTGGAACCGGAAGAAGACGAGGCGATCAAGAAGGCGATCGCCGAAAATTCCGTCGGCATCATCGGCGTGCATGATCTTAGAACCCGCCGCGCCGGTTCGGCCGCCTTCATCGATTTCCACGTCGTTGTTCCCGCCCCGATGACGGTGCGGGAGGCGCATGATATTTGCGACCGCCTTGAAGATGCCATAAGGGAAGTCATACCGGGTGCCAGCCTTGCCATTCACGTCGAGCCGGAAGGCGAAAAGGCGCATGGCGTCAAAGTGATTGTTTGAATAAGCAGGAGTTTTCCATGTCCGTGACGGATGTTTCCAGCCTGTCGCAGCTGGGCGCGAAGGTCGATACGCCCGAGAGCCCGGAAAAGGCAATTCTCGAAAAGGTGCCGAACGGCAATGCCGGTACCGATTATGTGGTGCGGTTCACAGCACCCGAATTCACCTCGCTTTGCCCTATGACCGGACAGCCAGATTTCGCCCATATCGTCATCGACTATATTGCCGGTGATTTTCTGGTGGAATCGAAGTCGCTGAAGCTGTTCCTGCAATCCTTCCGCAACCACGGCGCATTTCACGAGGATTGCTCGGTCTATATCGCCAGGCGGCTGGTGGAGCTGTTGCAGCCGAAATGGCTGCGCATCGGCGCTTACTGGTATCCGCGCGGCGGTATTCCGATTGACGTTTTCTGGCAGACCGGACCGGTGCCTGAGGGCGTGTGGTTGCCGGATCAGGGTGTGCCGACCTATCGCGGCCGCGGCTGATCCGGCTTTTCACTGTTGAAAACGTTCAGGCGAACGACCCGTCGTCGCCTTGATCGAAATCGTCATCGGCGCTGTCGTCGTAGTCGGCCTGCTGGACATCGTTACTATTGTCCGGCTGGGAGGAACTGTCGCCGTAGTAGTTGTTGATGACGGTTTCTTCGACCGGTGCATTGTTGCCCAGCGGATTGCCGCCGCCGAATGGCGAGCCAATGCCGAGCGACGATGCGTGGTTGCCGAAAATACCGCTCAGCGAATTGGCGAGCAGCATGCCGCCGGCAACACCTGCAGCAGCGCCGAGCGCGCCTTGCAGGAAACCGCCGCCGGAGCGTCCGGCTGCTGCGGGTTGCTGGCTCCAGAGACCACCGGGCTGCTGATCAGGTGCGCGGCCGGCTGGTGAGCCCCAGGGACCGGCTGTCTGGCCTGCGGTATCGTTGCGCCATGATGTCTGGGGCGGTGGCGAGACGGGCGCCGGAGCAGTTGATTGCTGTTGGCCGGTGCCGAAGATCGAACTCAGAAAACCACCCTGTGCGGCTGCTTGCGGGGCCGCATTACCGCTTTCCAGCGCATGGATGCGGTCTTCGAGCTGTTGGATGTGTGCTGCTGCCGCTTCCAGACCCTTTTCCTGAACGATCACAGCCTGGGCGAGATAATAGGGGGCTGCGGGCTGATCGCGCACGGCATCTGCGATCAATATTTCCGCCTCGCGGTCGCGCGGGGTGGCGGATGCGGCTTTTGTCCTGTCGAACAGGGCCTTGAGAAGTTGGCTTTCTTCCGGTGACATATGATGCCTCCTTACCGTGAAGCGGAAATCAACGATAAGGAGGTAGGTCCAAATTCAGGCTTTTCAAAGCGGCCGAAACTTTAAATTTCGGTAATGATCGTCACCCGCCGAAGGCAAGCGAAAGGCCCGCTATTGCCGTCAGCGCGCCGGCGGTACGGCTTGCGGCCGAGCCGAAACGGGCAATGCGCAGGCCAAGCACGATGCCTGCGAGATGCAGGATCGCGGTTGCTATCATGAAACCGATGCCGAATTGCAGGGCGCCGGCGCTGCCGAGTTCACCGCCATGGGCATGGCCGTGGAAAAGGGCAAAAGCGCCGACCACGGCCGCAGCGGCTGCCGTCGGCAGCTTTGCCGCAATCGTGACCAGCAGGCCGAGGCCGATGACGGAGGCCAGGATGGCCGGTTCGACAAACGGAAGGCCGATGCCATAAACGGCCATCAGGAAACCAATGGCCATGGTGCCGACGAAGGCGGCAGGCACGATCCACAGGGCCTTGCGGTCATTCTGCGCCATGGCGATCTGCGATGCCCAGAGACCGACGGCAACCATTGCCAGAATATGATCCGCACCGAAGAAGGGGTGGGAGACGCCAGCCATGAAGGAGCCGTGTTCTTCCGGGTTCAAATGGGCGAAAGCGGGCAGGGCGGTGGCGCCGAGCGCTGCGGCAGCAAGGCTTAGTCTTTTCAGCATGATTCCCTCTTTTGATTATCGCCGCCAGCAAGGGGATCTTGGGGTTCCCGCAATCGGCGGCACTGCAATGAGGACCTGACGATACCGCGAACCCTGAGAGGCTGTCCATGCGTCATCTGCCGGGGGCGATGTTTATTGTTGGGGCGCAAACCTTGCCTTTTTTGCTCATTGCCTTACGTAACAAGTCGCACTATGTCCGAAGGGCATGCATGAATTACGCTGGAGAGCCGCTGATGAACGAAGACGAAGACGACAAGAGCAAGGAACTGCCGATCGGCAAGGAAACGGAAGCGAATCTTTTCAAGTCGCGTTCGATCTTCATCTATGGTGGCATCACGCAGGAACTGGCGCAGAAGGTCTGCACGCAGCTCGTGGCACTTGCCGCCGCCAGCGACGACGACATTCGCGTTTACGTCAATTCGCCGGGCGGCCATGTCGAATCGGGTGATTCGATCCATGACATGATCAAGTTCATCAAGCCGAAGGTTTATATCATCGGTACGGGCTGGGTCGCTTCCGCTGGCGCGCTGATCTATGTTTCGGTGCCGAAGGAACGTCGTCTTTGCCTGCCGAACACCCGCTTCCTGCTGCACCAGCCCTCCGGCGGCACGCGCGGCATGGCATCCGACATCGAAATCCAGGCCCGCGAAATCATCAAGATGAACCAGCGCCTGATCAAGATCTTCGCCAAGGCCACCGGCCAGAGCGAAGAAAAGATCGCCAAGGACATCGATCGCGATTACTGGCTCGGCGCTGAAGAAGCCAAGGGCTACGGCCTCGTCGGCAAGATCGTCGAGAGCCAGTCGGAAGTCTAAGGTTTTGATTTTTAGTTGAGAGAGCCCGTGCCGGTGGAAACCGGCACGGGCTTTTTTCATTCAGGCAAGATGATACGTGCCGCTCCCGGTCATGTGCATTGAATGTTCGGCCGGCATCACTTCATCGTGTTGCAGGCCTTCATCATGTCGGCTTTTTTCATCTTGTTCATTTCCATGTCAGCCTTGTGCATGCAGTCCTTTTTGGATGCCATGGACATGTCGCCTTTTTTCATCGTCTGCGTCTTCATGGTGTCGTTGTGCATTTTCGTCATATCGGTCTTCATGCCGTCGGCATGGGCGATGCCTGCGAAAGAAAGAACAGACAGCATGGAAGCGGTGGCGATGGTGGTAAAAATGCGGGTCATGAAAGATCTCCTCTGGACGTCATTAAATGTCCGCCGGCGTTGCACCGGGGCTCACGATTGTCCATTCGGTGGGGATCCGTGTGTCGTTACACGCTCACGCGTTTGTGACATCATATTCGGGCGAGATTCTTTTCACGCCATTATGTAACAATATCCCGCCGATTGCGAATAACCCGATAGTGACGATGACAGGCAGCCTTTCGGAAGAGACATTAAAAATGCTGATGCTGCGTTCCCTCGATGGGGACGAGGGCGCTTACAGGCATTTGCTCCATGCCCTACGCAGGCTGCTGACAGCCTATTTCGACCGGCGCATGAGGACCGCTTCACGGGGGGATGTGGAAGATCTCGTTCAGGAAACCCTGTTGTCGCTTCACGCCAAACGCGAGACCTATGATCGAGCAAGGCCGTTTACCGCCTGGTTCTTTTCGATAGCGCGCTACAAACTCATCGATCACTACAGGGGCAGGGGTGCGCGCCAGCTTTCGGAAGTGGAACTTGATGAGACGCTGGAAGCGGGATCGTCCGTCGATCAGGTCACGGCACGTATGGATGTGGAACGGTTGCTCGACGAGTTGCCGAAGCGGCAACGCGACCTCATTCGCAGGGTAAAACTCGAGGGTCAGTCAATCGCCGAAGCGGCCCAAAAATCCGGCCAGACCGAGCTTGCGGCGAGGGTCGGCATTCACAGGACGCTTAAAATGCTGGCGGCAAAGTTGCGAGGCGAAACGTGAGGAAGACGGAAGACATCATTGAACAACTGGCAAGCGGACTCAAGCCCGTGCCTGCCTTGTCACTGGAGCGTCGGCTGGCGCTGGCCGTCCTGCCTGGCCTTGGCGTTTCGCTGTTGCTGATGCTTGCCATTCTCGGGCCGCGGGTCGACATGCACGACGCTTTGACCGAGCTGGGTTTCTGGATCAAGTCCGCCTATAACGCCCTGCTGGCCCTGACTGCGTTTTTCGCGGTCGGCCGCCTTACCCGCCCCGAGGGGAACAGCGGCTGCCTTTTCGTTTGGCTTGCGCTAATTTTCGTTGTGATGGCGGCGATAGCGCTAGTTCAGCTGGGGTTTGCCTTTCCGGACAATTACAGGACGCTTGTTCTGGGGTCGTCCGCGCTGCATTGCCCGTTTTTGATCGTCGCTTTCGCGCTTCCGGTATTCCTGGCGAATTTTTCAGTTCTCAAACGCTCAGCCCCGGCTGATCCAGCCCTGGCAGGTTTTGTGGCGGGCATTGCGGCGGGTGCAGCCGGAGCCTGGGTTTATTCCTGGTTCTGCACCGAAAACGGCATGGCTTTCGTGCTGATCTGGTATTCGCTTGGCATTTTCATCACCGGCCTGATCGGCGCTTTTGCCGGTTCGCGTTTTCTGCGCTGGTAAAAGGCGTACCTGTTCAGCCTGCGGGCATCTTGCCAGCGGTTGGGTTTTTTGATCTTCAAGGGAAACAGAAGATCCGGGAACCGCCATGTTGATGAAAGACCTTTCCGTACAGAGCCTGTTCATGGGGTGCCTGACCGCCTTTGTCGGCTTTGCCAGTTCTTTCGCCGTGGTGTTGCAGGGCCTGAAGGCTGTCGGTGCGACGGATTTCGAGGCGGCGTCTGGGCTGATGGCGCTTTCGGTGGCGATGGGGGTTTGCGCTATAGCGCTTTCAGTCGCGACGCGGATGCCTGTCAGCATCGCATGGTCGACACCTGGTGCAGCCTTGCTGGCGACCACGGGCGTGATCGAGGGCGGTTTTCCGGCCGCCGTGGGCGGGTTCATCATCTGCGCCATATTGATCATCATTGCCGGCCTGTTCCGGCCGCTCGGAAAGGCGGTGGCCTCCATTCCAGCGCCACTTGCCAACGCCATGCTTTCCGGGGTCATCATCGGCCTGTGTTTTGCGCCGATCAAGGCGATCGGCTTTAACCCGGCGCTCGGATTGCCGATCATTCTTGCCTGGATCGTGGTGGGAGCCTTTAAACGACTTTTCGCCGTGCCTGCGGCACTTGCCGCTTTCGTACTGGTGATGATCTTCGGTGTCGATATTCCGGCGGGGGCGCTTGACCGTGTGGCGCAATCGCTGACGCCTCCGATGGAGTGGGTGACGCCCGTCTTCAGCCTGCACGCCGTCATTTCCATCGCGCTGCCGCTCTTCATAGTCACCATGGCGTCGCAGAATATTCCCGGTATCGCAGTGCTGAAGGTCAATCACTACGATCCGCAGCCCGGACCGCTTTTCGCGGCGACCGGCTTCTTCTCACTGCTTTCCGCACCCTTCGGCGGCCATGCGGTCAATCTTGCCGCGATTACGGCGGCGATGTGCGCTGGCGAGGACGCCCATCCCGATCCGAAACGGCGCTATTGGGCGGCGATCATCGGCGGTGTCGGCTACATCGTCTTCGGCCTGCTGGCGGGCGCGGTCACGGCTTTCGTGGCACTGGCGCCGCCTGTCCTCATTCAGGCGGTGGCGGGGCTTGCACTGGTGGGCGCCTTTTCCGGCTCTGCCGTTGCGGCTTTCAAGGATCCGGAAACACGCGAGGCAGCGGCGATCACCTTCCTCATCACCGCCTCCGGCCTTTCCTTCGCCGGTGTCTCCGGTGCCTTCTGGGGGCTGATCGGTGGCGGGTTGATGATGGCTTTGACTGGTTTCGTAAAAGGATTGAAGAGACAATAGCCCTTGCATCCAAATATTTCGCCGATTATAAGCTTGCCCATGAGCAACAGCATCGCAACCATTTCCGGCATGAGCGCGCAGATTTCTGCGATTGCCTCTCCGTGCGGTGCACTCTCGCTTCTTAGCCTCGACCTTACACGCGGTTGCCGGGTCCAGTGAGGAGCGCCCGGCGGCCGAAAGCCCGCTGGCGCAAACGCTCCTCATCTCGAAATCTCATTTTATACTGGATTTAGGCCCTTGAGGGCCGCGCATCCGCCGATGGCTCGAGAAGCCCGCGGAATGCGCAAGGAGGAAGCGAAATGGACGGCAAGATCACCAATATTTCCAAAGGCATGTCGGACGCGAACGTCAAGTATCGCCCTTACCCGACCATCAATATTCCTGACCGCACGTGGCCGGGCAAGACCATCACCAAGGCGCCGATCTGGTGTTCGGTGGACCTGCGTGACGGCAACCAGTCGCTGGTCAACCCCATGGGCCACGACCGCAAGGCCCGCATGTTCAAGCTGCTGCTCGAAATGGGCTTCAAGGAAATCGAGATCGGTTTCCCCTCCGCTTCGCAGACGGACTTCGATTTTGCCCGCTGGTGCGTGGAGCAGGGCAATGTGCCTGAGGATGTTTCCCTGCAGGTGCTGGTGCAGTGCCGTCCAGAACTGATCACCCGTACCTTCGAAGCGCTGGAAGGCGCCAACAAGCCGATCATCCACTTCTACAACTCCACCTCGGAATTGCAGCGCCGCGTGGTATTCGGCAAGGATGTACACGGCATCAAGCAGATTGCCGTCGATGCCGCCAAGATGATCACCGACATGGCGGCCAAGGCCGGCGGCGGTTTCCGCTTCGAATATTCTCCGGAAAGCTTTACCGGCACCGAGCTGGAAGTGGCGCTGGAAATCTGCAATGCCGTGGTCGAGGTGGTGAAGCCGACGGCGGATAACAAGCTGATCCTGAACCTGCCTTCCACAGTCGAAATGGCCACGCCGAACATCTATGCCGACCAGATCGAATGGATGTGCCGCAATATCGACAATCGCGAAAACGTCATCATTTCGCTGCATCCGCACAACGACCGCGGCACTGGCATCGCTGCGACGGAGCTGGCTCTGATGGCCGGTGCGGACCGTGTCGAGGGCACGCTGTTCGGCAATGGCGAGCGCACCGGCAATGTCGACGTCGTGACGCTGGCGCTGAACATGTATACGCAGGGCGTCGATCCTGAGCTGGATTGCCGCGATATTGAGCGCATCAAGGCGGTCTACGAATATTCGAACGAGATGACGATCCCCGAGCGCCACCCTTATGTCGGCGAACTGGTCTATACGGCGTTTTCCGGCTCGCATCAGGATGCGATCAACAAGGGTATGAAGGCGATCAAGGTTGCCAATCACCCGGTATGGGAAGTGCCCTATCTGCCGATCGATCCGAAGGATGTCGGCCGCTCCTACGAAGCGATCATCCGCATCAATTCGCAGTCCGGCAAGGGCGGAATCGCCTATATTCTCCAGCAGGATTACGGCATCAACCTGCCGCGCAACCTGCAGGTGGAGTTCCGCGAAGACATCCAGCGCATCACCGATGAAGAGGGCGTGGAACTGCCGGCCAAGCGCATCTACGAGCGCTTCTTGGAGCGTTACGTGACGCAGCCGAATGCGCGCATCAAGTTCGTCGATCACCACACCTATCCGGCGGGCGATTTCAAGGGCGTGCGCATTGTCGCCGCCGAAATCACCGATAACGGTGAGGTGAAGCGCATCGAGGGCAAGGGCACCGGTCCTATCGACGGGTTCATCAATGCGCTGTCGGTCTATCTCGGCATCGATCTGTCGGTGAATGACTATTCCGAGCATTCGCTGCAACATGGGTCCAATGCTTCCGCCATTGCCTATGTCGAGATGGAGCATCCGGGCGGAAAATTGTTCGGCGCCGGGGTGAATACGAATATTGTTGGCGCTTCGCTGGAAGCGATTGTTTCGGCGGCCAATCGGGTGCTGGAAGAGCGGGTTAAGTAAAATTGGCGTTTGGGGGTGGGGCTACCCCCTCTGTCCTGCCGGACATCTCCCCCACAAGGGGGGAGATCGACCTGAGGTACGGTCTCGCCCATCTCAACGTTCAGAATGAATTGACGAAAGAGCGTCTTGCCGATCTCCCCCTTGTGGGGGAGATGCCCGGCAGGGCAGAGGGGGGTGAGCCACAGACTCTAACCTCAACACTCCGGAGTTTATCGCCCCAGCCGCGAGAACCCCAACGGCCTACCATTCTCATAAAATACCCTGATATCTTCAAGCCCGATACCCGTTCCGGTATCGTTGAGGCTGTGGCGTTCACAGGCGACATTCCAGGTGCCGGGGCCACCGGAAATATGGAAGAGATTATAGGCCGCGCGCGGTTTTTCACCGCCCGGTCCCTGGCTGGCGGAGGCGATGCCGACGACCGGGATGTGCTCTTGCCCGTGGTGAGTATTCAGCCAGTATACGGTGTTCAAATGGGTGTGGCCATGCAGCACGAGCTCGGCGCCGCCAACGCCAAGCGCTGCCGCGAAACGGCGAATGCCGAACATGCGCTTGTGCGCAGCCGCCGCACCGCGGATCGGTGGGTGATGGATCATCACCACGCGGAACAGCCCCTGTTCACCGGCTTTTTTTAAGAGTTCCGCGGTTGCGCGTGCTTGACGGTTGCCGAAATAGCCGGTGGCCGAGAAGGGCGGCGTTGCAATCGAGGTGGAGCAGCCGATCAGTGCGACGGGACCGCGCACGCGCATATAGGGGAAAATCTTGCGGTCATCGTCCCATTCCGCCGGGTCGCCATCGCCCCGCACATAAGGATACCAGGCGCGCATGGCCTTGTCGTGCGCGCCGGAAACATAGGCGTCATGATTGCCGGGAACGACCGAGATCTTTTCAGGGTCGCCGACTTCTTCCAGCCAGTCGGCGGCGGCGCGAATTTCAATGCCTGTCGCAAGATTGACGAGATCGCCGGTAATAGCCAGATGATCCGGCGATTTGGCTTCGAGATCATCGAGCAGCTTTTCCAGCGTGTCGGTGAAAAGGTGCTTGCGGCGGTTGCGGTGCCAGTTGACGAAACCGGTGATACGCTTGGATGCAAGTTCCCGGAAAGTGAGTTTTGGCAATGGCCCGAGATGGACGTCTGAAATATGCGCAAGTTTGAACATGGCGGCAGAGATAACCTATGATATGCGGCACGTCCAATAAAAGCCTGCCGGCAAGGAGAAACCAGGGTGAATGACGAGAGAACCGAGCGGCAGGCCCGTCCGTTCCACACGCGTATCCTTATCCGCCTGCTTCATTTCGTTTTTCTGTTCACACGCGGTGCCACCCTCGGTGTGCGTGCGCTCTGCTTCGATGATGCGGGACGGATTTTTCTGGTGCGGCACACCTATCTGCCCGGCTGGTATCTGCCCGGCGGCGGGGTGGAACGCGGCGAAACGCTGCTGATGGCGCTCAACAAGGAAATCCGCGAGGAAGGCAATCTCGAGGCTACGTCGACCCCCGAGCTTGTCCATGTCTACCTTAATCTGGAAGGCAGCAACCGCGATCATGTGGCGCTCTACCGGCTTCAGGTTACCCAGACCACGCCGAAAAAACCGGATCATGAAATCACCGAAAGCGGTTTTTTCGATCTCTCGGACCTGCCGGAAAATGTGACGCCCGCCACCCGCCGCCGCCTTGCCGAACTTTCCGGCAAAGCGGCGATTGCCGACTACTGGTAGCGGCGGCGTCTCTGCCGTCAGGAAAGCGTCTCACGGCCATGGGCCATGGTAAGGTCCAGTTCCGGGCCAACGGGCACGATACCTGTCGGGTTGATGGTGAGGTGGCTGCGGTAATAATGTTCCTTGATGTGGCGGATATCGACTGTGTCCGGCACGCCTGGTGTCTGGTAGAGGTCGCGGAGGTAACCCGTGAGATGCGGGTAATCGTGAATGCGGCGGATGTT
Organism: Agrobacterium tumefaciens; assembly: GCF_009649785.1. Taxonomy (GTDB): domain Bacteria; phylum Pseudomonadota; class Alphaproteobacteria; order Rhizobiales; family Rhizobiaceae; genus Agrobacterium; species Agrobacterium tumefaciens. Next base: position 14,730 of record NZ_WJOK01000021.1, read on the forward strand.
GCACTTGAAGTGGCCGACATAAACAGGGTCGAATCGCACCAGCGTGGTGAAGAGACGCCAGTCTGCTTCCGTCTGTTCTGCACCGAACAGGAAACGGCGGTCCTCCAGCCGGTCTTCCAGCATATCAAGCGTTTCAAACACCTTCACGGCATTTTGCTGATAAGCATCCTGGGTGGTGGCGAAACCGGCCTTGTAGACGCCGTTGTTGACGGTGTCGTAGATAACGTCGTTTAGCGCATCGATGTCGGCGCGCAGTGCTTCGGGATAATAATCCGCCGCCGATCCGGTGAGGTCGTTGAAGGCCACGTTGAACATGCGGGTGATTTCGGCCGATTCATTGGAGACGATGGTGCCGCGTTCTTTGTCCCACAGTACCGGCACGGTCACCCGTCCCGAATAGTTGGCATCCGCTTTGGTATAGACCTGCCACAGCGTGGAGAAGCCGAAGAGGTGGTCCTCGGTTGCACCCGGAGTGCGTTCGCCTTCCGGTCTGAACTCCCAGCCGTTTTCCAGCATCAGCGGATCGACGACAGAGACGGAAATCAGGTCTTCCAGCTTTTTTAGTTTACGGAAAATCAGGGTGCGATGCGCCCAAGGGCAGGCGAGCGACACATAGAGGTGGTAGCGATCCTTCTCGGCCTTGAAGCCACCTTCGCCGGAAGGCCCGGGCGCGCCATCCACCGTTACCCAGTTGCGAAATTGCGAGGCGCTGCGCTTGAAGTGCCCCTTGGTTTCCTTGGTGTCGTACCAGACGTCTTTCCATACGCCTTCCACCAGCATGCCCATGATGATCTCCTTGATTGTTTCCTTGACCGCAATCCTAACCGTTTAGCGCGGTGCCGCGAACCCGTGGCGCATTGAACAATGCGTTTCCGGTCTCGCATGGGCTGAATGGGATAGTGCCGAGATTTGTTCTGGACGGGTGGGAATTTTCCTGATAATTGCGATTTTCACAAATCTGAGGAAATCGTAGATTATGATCGAAACACGGATGCTCCGACGACGCTGACGCTCCTGAACGCCTTTACCGGCGCAGCCGTCATCTATTGTCGCATCCGCATTTTGGAAGTTTCGGTCTCTTCATGTCCAAGCACGATCTTGTCTACCTCACCGAGGACGCGTCGCACGACGCCATCATCGAAATCATCAACGAAGAAGCATTCGGTCCCGGTCGGCACACCCGTGCCGCCGCGCGCATTCGCGAGCAGGGTCCGCATGACCGGTCGCTGTCCTTCGTCTGCGCCGATGATGGCGAGACGATCGCTTCGGTGCGCATGACACCGGTTCTGGCCGGTGGGGTGAAAGGCCATATGCTCGGCCCGCTTGCCGTGCGGCCGTCGCACAAGAACATGGGCATCGGCCGTGAACTCGTCCGGATTGCCATCGCTGCCGCCCGGCGGAAGGGTTCGGAGGCCGTCATTCTGATCGGCGATCCGCCCTATTACATGCCGCTTGGTTTCGAAAAGGTCGCCTACGCCGCGCTTGATTTTCCGGGCCCGGTGGATCCGAACCGGGTGCTGGTCGTGCCTGTTGGTGACGACGTGCACCAGCGGCTGAAGGGCAAGATCGGCTGGCGCAAATGCGAGGCCGCCATGCCTGCAGCCCAGGCGGAAGACGACGGCTTCGAAGAGCCTCTTCGGGTTTACGGCTGACGGATTTTGTTACGTCGGATTTTCCGCCCCTCACCAGTGCGTCCTTTTCCCTCATTCCTGTGACAGGCACAGAAATGAGGGACGGAGCGTTGAGTCGCCCATACACTGGCCGGTTATTTCGCTAAAGATGACGGGATGGTGTTCTGCCTTGAAACCATGCATCGTACTTCGCAAAATTCAATTCCGTTTCTTTCCCCTATGCGATAGCACTCGATAGTCGATTTCGGCACGGGGGCGAGCATATGACGGCAATCACCATGAACGATGCGCTGGAACGCGCAGGTGCGGGCGCCTATCAGCGGCGGTTGATGGGTATTTTCGGCCTCGTCTGGGCAGCGGATGCCATGCAGGTGCTGGCGGTCGGCTTCACTGCCGCCTCGATTGCCCTAACGTTTGGCCTGACTGTTCCGCAGGCCCTTCAAACCGGGACGGCCTTCTTCTTTGGCATGCTTTTAGGCGCTGCCGGTTTCGGGCGTCTGGCGGACCGTTACGGTCGCCGCCGAGTGTTGATCGTCACCGTGGCCTGCGATGCCGTGTTCGGTGTGCTTTCCGTCTTTGCGCCGAACTTTGCCATTCTTCTTGTCCTGCGTTTTCTAACGGGTGCGGCTGTCGGCGGCACCCTGCCGGTGGATTATGCGATGATGGCGGAATTCCTGCCCGCAAAGAACCGGGGCCGCTGGCTGGTCATGCTGGAAGGCTTCTGGGCCATCGGAACCCTGATCGTGGCGCTTGCAGCGTGGGGCGCCAGCCTTGCCGGTGTTGCCGATGCCTGGCGTTATATTTTCGCGGTTACGGCTTTCCCAGCCGTTGTGGGTCTGGGTTTACGGTTCATGGTGCCCGAATCGCCGCTTTACCTCGTGCGGAGAGGCCGATCGGACGAAGCCAAGGTCATCGTCAACCGTATGCTGGTGGTAAACGGCCGCGCGCCACTTGATGCCGGGACAGGGCTTTTTCAGCCGGAGGTTTCAAAAGGGCAGGGGATATTTTCGCCGGCGCTCAGACAGCGCAGCATCATGATCCTTGCCATCTGGTTCCTTGTCTCCGTTTCCTATTATGGCGTCTTCACCTGGATGCCGGCAAAACTGGCGGGAGACGGTTTCGGCTTCGTGCGCGGTTATGGTTTCCTCGTGCTGGTGGCACTGGCGCAGATCCCCGGTTATGCGCTTGCGGCCTATGGCGTTGAAAAATGGGGCCGCAAGCCGACGCTTATCGGTTTCTGCCTGCTGTCCGCCCTCGGTTGCCTGCTCTTCACGCTCGCTACAGGCGGCGCAATGATCGCCACGTCGCTTCTGATCATGAGCTTTGCGCTGCTTGGCACCTGGGGTGCGCTTTATGCCTTCACGCCCGAATTGTACCCGACGGAATCGCGTGCGACCGGCATGGGGGCTGCGGGCGCCATGGCAAGGCTGGGCGGCCTTCTGGCGCCGTCGTTGCTGGGTTATGCCATCGCGCAGGGCTTCGGTTTCGCCATCGGCATTTTCGCCGGGCTGCTGGTGCTGGCTGCGATTGCCGCAACGATGATCAATGCGGAAACGCGGCGGGTGGCGCTCTCATGACACTGCTGCGCCAACCGCTTTCTTTCGAACGGATTAGAACCGCTTTTCAAGCCATGTGATCGCCTGGCCGCTGGAGAGCGGGGCAAGCGAGCCGATCTTGGTGAAACCGCAGCGCTCATAAAGCCTCAGCGCATCCGGGTTCATCGTGTCGATGTAAGCGCCGATGCAGCCGCGCTTTTTCGCTTCCTCTTCCGCCATGCCGAGAAGCTTCGCGCCTGTGCCCTGACCGCGTAAGGCCTCGGGGATGAAGAGAAGCTGCACATAAAGCCAGCCGCGGCCGGTATAGCCGACAAGACCGCCGGTGACGGTGTTCTCATCGTCGCGGATGGTGATGATGAGTTCGCGTTTGTCGCTTTCGCCAAAACGGGCGAGATTATAGGCCACCAGGGGATCGCGGATGGCCTTTTCAGCTTCTGCATCCGCGATGTCGCTCAAAACGAAATTCATGATTATCTTTCCCAGGTCGCCGAGCGGCGGCCGTTTCTCGTTTCCACTGCGAGACGTGAAAGCGCCTGAGCTTCCACCGGAAAGTTCCTACCGGCCCTCACGCCACCAGAGCGCGGAGAAAGCAAGGAGCAGGGCGGCAAGCCCGGCAAAACCGGCAAACAGCGGTAGGGTATTGACACCTTTCAGCACCGTCTCGTCGGTCATGCGTATCAGCATGCGATCCTCATCGGCAACCCTGATATCGCCTCTGACAGGCAGGATATCGGGCAGTGCCACGCGACCCGAATTGTCGGCGACACGGTGCACGCTGCCCTTGGTGGCGTCGGCAAGCGGCTTCAGCGTTTCGGTTGTCGAAATCATTGCCTTGAATTCCGGCGCATCCACCGCGCCGACATGGACGAGCGTAGTGAAATCGCCGTTCTTAATTTCGAACAGGCCGGTCTCGTCCATGCGACGCTCGATCTTGTAGAGACCGGGCTCGGTATTGTTGAAGGCCATGTTTTCGGTTTTGCCCGAGGGGAAATGCACGCTTGCCTGACCGGGGTCGTCGCCGATGGTCTGGCGGGTAATTTGCAATGTGCGGCCGTTGGCGCGCGCCGTCAGCGCCTCTTCCTCAAGCTCCGGTTCCTTCATCAGCCAGTGGGCGATGCGCCGGTAAAGTGCCACATGCGGGCCGCCGCCTTCGTAGCCACGCGCCCAAAGCCAGCCCTGATCGGAAAGCAGCATGGCGACACGGCCTTCACCCTGGCGGTTCAGCACCAGCAGCGGATCCTGCCCGTCACCCAGCATCACGGTCTGGCCCTGCGGCGGCTCGACGCTGACGGTGCGGAACCAGCGGCCCCAATGCGGCGGCTCATCGGCTGACCCTTCCAGCCCGCGGGTAACGGGGTGTTTCTTGCCCGCTTCCGAGAGGCGAGGATAAAAGGCGGACTGATGCACCTGGCCTGTCGGCTGGGCCGGCAGCACGGATGCAAGCGGCGTCATGGCGATCGAATCTTGACCGGCATGTTCCGGGCCGGCTGCGATCAAGAGCGCGCCGCCCTTTTCGACATATTGCGCGATGTAATCGTAATAGAGGATCGGCAGCACGCCGCGATGCTGATAGCGGTCGAAGATGATGAGGTCGAAATCCTCGATCTTTTCCACGAACAATTCGCGTGTGGGGAAGGCGATCAGCGACAGCTCGTTGATCGGCGTACCGTCCTGTTTTTCCGGCGGGCGCAGAATGGTGAAATGCACCAGATCAACCGAGGCGTCGGATTTCAGGAGGTTGCGCCAGGCGCGCTCGCCCGCATGCGGCTCGCCGGAGACCAGCAGCACGCGAAGGTTCTGGCGGATGCCTTCTATCAGGTGAACCGCACGGTTGTTCGCGGCCGTCACTTCGCCGGGAAGCTCGGCGACGGAAAATTCCATGACATTGTTGCCGCCGCGCGGAACCTTGAAAGTAAAGGGTGTCGGCTGGCCGGGTGTGGCCTGCAAGGTGGCGATTTCTTCGCCGTTCATCTTCACGGTTACTTCCGCCGAACCACCGCCTGCGGCTGCACGGCCATCATCGAAGACGCGCAGCGTCAGTTGCTGTTCCTCGTTGACGATGCCAAAGCGGGGCGCGCGGACAATCTCGATACGGCGGTCGAATTCATCGGCCTTGCCGGTGATCAGCCCGTGGAGCGGAGCGCGGAAACCAAGCGCCTGTTCGGCATTGGGCAGAGCATTCGGAATATCGTGGATCTGGCCATCGCTGAGGAAAATCGCACCGCCGACGCGGGAGGGTGAAACATCCGAGACGGCGGAGGAGAGGGCCGAGAAAAGCTGCGTCGAAGGTGAATCGCTCTCACCATCATCACGCACTTCCACGATGCGCGGTTCGATGCGCGGGAAGCGCGACAGCCGGTCTTTCAGCGCGGCAAGCGCCGTATCCGTCATCTGCGGTCGGTCCTGCACGTCCTGGCTCTGCGATCGATCGACGATAACGGGGACGATTGTGGAGAGAGGCTCGCGTTCTTCCTGGGTCAAAAGCGGATTGGCGATGGCGGCAAGCAGGGCGACAAGCGCCAGCCCGCGTAGCCATGCGCCGCGCACGCCGCGCCACAGGCCGATGAAGGAGAGAAGAAGGGCGGCGACGGCCAGAACGGCAATCACGATCCACGGCAGGAAGGGGGCGAATGTCAATGTCATGTCACTGCCCCAACCGTTCGAGAAGTGCGGGAACGTGTACCTGATCGGCCTTGTAGTTGCCGGTCAGCATATACATCATGATGTTGACGCCAGAGCGAAACGCATGTTCGCGCTGCAACTCGTCAGGCGGCACAGTGGGTAGCACCGGTGCGCCCTGCGCATCGACGGCCCATGCGCCGGCAAAGTCATTGCCTGTTATCATGATCGGCGTCACGCCATCGCCGGAGGAAGAGAGGCCGGATGTCGTCTTTGCCGCCCCCTGGCGCGATTCCACCCAGAGCGGAGAGCCGTTGTAACGGCCGGGGAAATTGGTGAGCAGGTAGAAAGACCGCGTCAGGACGTGGTCTTCCGGCACGGGCTCCAGCGGCGGAATATCGATATTGGCGAGGATCGCCTGCAAACGTTCGCCATTGGGGCTGGTCGCGCCAGTGTCGAGTGACGAAAACTGATCGCGCGTGTCGAACAAAACGGTGCCACCGGCGCGCATATAGGCATCGATGCGCGATATGGCAGCGCTCGACGGCATGGGGGCGGAGGCCGACACCGGCCAGTAGATGATCGGGTAAAAGGATAATTCATCCTTGGATATATCGAGGCCGACCGGCTGGCCGGGCTCCAGCGTCGTGCGCCATGTCAGGAATTCGCTCAATCCCTGCAAACCCTGTTCGGAAATGCGGTCGACATCGTCCTCGCCGGTGCGGACATAAGCGAGATGCGTCGTGTCCAGCCGCTCGAAAATCTGCTCGTCACCGGGTTTGGGGTCGTCGGCGCGCGCATCGCTCGGGGACATGGCTGCAAAAGCGCCAATGGCCAGCAGCACGGTGGCAGCCGTAGCGCTGCGGGCTTTCGGCAGGCGTGCGAAGGCGCCGTTCATGAAGAGCACGATGAGACTGTCGGCAATCAACATCAGGAAGGCGGCGATGAACAAGGCCGGGCGCAGCGATTTCGCTGTTTCGCCGATCAGTGCCTCGCTGGTGGTGTTGACACCGGCGAGCGAGGTATCGAGCGGGCGAAGCGTGGCGCCAGCCGGTAGAAGATTGAGAGCCACGAAACCATCCTCTGTGCCATAAAGGCCGGGGGGATTGTCGAAACCGTTGCGGGGAGCCTGACCGGGGCGCATTTCCAACGGCCGGGCGGAGCCGACATCGGCTGACAAAGCACCTTCGGCCGTCAGTAGCCGGAAGGGCGGTAATGCTGCGGCCGGGGCATTCGCGGAGGTGGAAGCACCGCCTGCCTTGGACAATTGCACGATACGGCGCAACATATCGACGAAGTGGCCTGATATCGGCAGGTCGGACCAGCTTGCCTCGGCGCTGACATGGAACAGCACGATGCGGCCCGCTTCGACATTGCGGGTGGTGACGAGTGGCGTGCCGTCGGCAAGGCTCGCCCAGGTGCGCTCGGCAAGGTCGGGTGTCGGTTCGGCAAGAACCTGCCGTTTTACGAGCACGCCATCAGCCTTCGGCATTCCGGCAAAGGCGCCGAAATTCGGGAAATCGGCAAGCGGCTGTGGCTCGGCCCATGAGAGCGCGCCGCCAAGTGCGCGTTCACCCTGCCGCAACGTCACCGGCACCAGCGGATCATTGGTGGGGGCTGCGGCAAGGCGCGGTCCGGCAAAACGGATCAGCGTGCCGCCGGCGGCAAGCCAGCGCTGCATCGGCTCATAGGTCTCCTGCGGCAGACGTCCGATATCGGCCATGACGATGACGGAAGGATTGGATTGCAGGATTTCCGGGATTGCCTGCGCAAGATCTGCCTGTCGTTGCGGGATGAGATCGACAAAAGGCTGAAGGGCGCGGCTGATGTAATAAAGCGGCTGCAGAAGCGGCTGGAAATCATTGCCGGTTTCACCGGCCAGCAGCGCCACGCGGCGGCGGCGGAAACCGTCATCCAGGAGATGCACCGCGCCCGCCGTCGAAACTGCCTCGATGGAGAGGCGGGCGAAGTCGTTGCGCAATTCGAAAGGCGCTTCCACCGTCGCCGTCGTTTCCGCTTCGCCGGGGGCGAAACTGGCGGTGCCAGTGGCAAGGATGCGGCCCTGGCTGTCCTGCGCATTGACGGTCAACCGGCTGGGGGAGGCCGTGTCGAGCCGCGATAGCGTGACGCTCATCGCATCGGCATTGTTGGCGGCGCCGGTAATGGCGGCGATGGATTTCCCATCACCCGTGACGATGCGGAACTCGGCAGCTGAGAGGCTGGCCAGCGTTTTGAGTGCGCTTTCATCCTGCGCGGTCGCAACGCCGTCGGCAATATAGGCGAGCGTGCCGGGGGAGGTGCCGTTGAGAGCCTCGGTAATGGCTTCCGCCGTGCGCACGCGGTCGGGCGCAAGCGGCTTCGGCTTGGCGGCGGCGAGCTTGTCCAGCGCCACCGCCGTGGTGGCAGGCACGGCATCGTGTTCGGCATCTGCGGTGAAGCTGATGGAAACGGGGCGATCAGCCCTTTCCGCATCGCCGATCAGGGCCTGAGCGGTTTCGACGCGTCTCTGCCAATCAGTTGCGGAGGCCCAGCTATTATCGACCACAAGCACCAGGGGACCAGTGCCGGCAATGCTGTTGTTGCGGGGGTTCACCACCGGATCGGCCAGCGCGAAAATCACGGCGGCGGCGAGCGCGATGCGCAGCAATGTCAGCCACCACGGGCTTTTCGAGGGCGTTTCCTCGCGCTTCAGCACGGTGGCCAGAATTTTCAGCGGCGGAAAAACCTCCGCCTTGGGGCGCGGCGGGGTGAGGCGCAGCAGCCACCAGATGGCTGGAAGCGCCAGAAGGCCGAAGAGAATATAGGGGCTGGTGAAGACGAAGGGCAATGCGCTCATCGGTTGCCACCGCCTTGCGCGGGCGCACCGGACAAATACATGTGAACAGCCACAAGCGCCTCGGAGGCGAGATGATCGGTGCGGTGAAACACGAAATTCCAGCCTAGACGGCGCAGCGAAGAAGACAGCGCTTCGCGGCGGGCGAGATAGGCGCGGGTATAATCCTCGCGAATGGTTTCCGCGCGGCCGGAGACGAGTTTTTCACCGGTTTCCGGGTCAGTAAATTCGGTGCGGCCCGAATAGGGGAAGGTTTCCTCGGCCGGATCGGCGATTTCCACCACATGGCCGCGCAAGCCGCGCCGCGCGAGTGGCGAAATCCGCTCCATGACGTTTTTCGCATCGTCGAGAAAATCGCCTATGAGGACGATGTCGCTTGCACCGCGGATCATGCCCGTTTCCGGCATGCCTGTGGTGAGCGGCGCGTGCATGATGGCGGCAGCCAGACGTTCGGCGGCGTTTCTGGCCGAGATGGGCTCCATGATACCGGGACAACCTATGCGCTCGCCCGAGCGCGCAAGGATTTCCGCCAGCGCCAGCATCAGCACCAAAGCGCGGCTTTCCTTGGAAACAGAGCCGAGGGTGGATTTGAACATCATCGACGGCGACATGTCGGCCCACAGCCAGATGGTGTGAGCGGCTTCCCATTCCCGATCGCGCACATAGGTGTGGTCGTCGCGGGCCGAGCGTCGCCAGTCGATGCGCGACAGGCTCTCGCCTTCGGCATAGGGGCGGAACTGCCAGAAATTCTCGCCGATGCCGCGCTTGCGGCGGCCGTGCCAGCCGGCGGTGACGGTGTTGGCGATGCGCTTGGCTTCGACCATGCAGTCCGGCACCAGTGCGGCACGCTGGCGCGCGCGCGCCAGGACTTCGCTACCCGGTGTCTTATCTACGATCTGGCCGATGGATGCCACAGGCACTCCTTTCGAGAAAGCTTAGGCAGATGTCAGAGCGGCGGGCCGCTCCGAGTTTTTGTCGAGCATCGGATTTTCCGAAAACAGCGTCACACTTTTCGGTCCGATGCCTTAGTTCTTCGCCTGCTCCACAAGGGCTGCGATGACATCGCGCACCGACATGCCTTCGGCGCGGGCGGCGAATGTCAGCGCCATGCGGTGCTCCAGCACCGGTTCGGCCAGCGCATAGACATCGTCCAGCGACGGCGCGAGCCTGCCTTCGTAAAGCGCACGGGCGCGTGCCGTCAGCATCAGGGACTGGCCGGCGCGGGGACCCGGACCCCAGACAACGTGTTTGTCGGTCAATTTGTTGCCGTGGCCGGGGCGGGCAGAGCGGACAAGCGAAAGGATCGCGTCCACAACCTTGTCGCTGACCGGCATCTGGCGGATGAGCGCCTGGATTTCCATCATGCGTTCGGCGTCGATTACCTTGCGTGCCTCGCCCGATGCGGTGCCTGTCGTGTCGAGCAATATCTGGCGTTCGGCGGCAAGCTCGGGATAGCCGACATCCACCTGCAGCAGGAAGCGGTCGAGCTGCGCTTCAGGCAGTGGATAGGTGCCTTCCTGTTCCAGCGGGTTCTGGGTTGCGAGAACGTGGAAGGGTTTCGGCAGGTCGTAACGCTGGCCGGCCATGGTGATGTGATATTCCTGCATGGCCTGCAGCAGTGCGGACTGCGTGCGCGGGCTGGCGCGGTTGATTTCATCCGCCATCAGCAATTGCGCAAACACCGGACCTTTTATGAAGCGGAAGGAGCGCCGCCCGTTTTCATCCTGATCCATGACTTCGGAGCCGAGAATATCCGACGGCATGAGGTCCGGTGTGAACTGGATGCGGTTGGCATCGAGCCCGAGAACCGTTCCGAGCGTGGTGACGAGCTTGGTCTTGGCAAGCCCGGGAACGCCGACGAGCAACGCGTGGCCACCCGAGAGTATGGCGAGAAGCGTGTTCTGCACCACTTTTTCCTGGCCGAAGATGACCTTGGATACCTCCGCGCGGATCGCGGCAATATCCGAAAGCGCCTTTTCGGCCGAGGCGACGATGGCTTTTTCGTCGAGGGTTTCGCCGGTATTCATCACGCCCATGTCGCTCTCCTCATACCTTTGCCGCCGACCCATTCCTGCCCCGATCTTGATGGCCATTGGCCGGAGCGGATTTCGCGCTGCAACTAGCTTATTGCTCTCTTGGCCGCTGACAAGCGTCATTCGAATGACTATGTCGTGACTTAGTATTTCCTTATCGGCAAAGCGAGACTCGAATATGGCAGCGGAGACGATAAATTCGGCAAGCGATGCAGCAGGGCTGGCGGCGATGATTTCACGCGCCGCCGAGCAGACCGGCGACGCCAAACGTGGACCTGCGCCGGTGGAGCGCTGGAATCCCCCCTTTTGCGGCGATCTCGACATGGAAATCCGCGCAGACGGCACCTGGTTCTATATGGGTACGCCCATTGGCCGGGCGCCGCTGGTGCGGCTGTTTTCCACGGTCCTGCGCAAGGATGACGACGGCAAGACCTATCTTGTAACTCCTGTGGAAAAAGTCGGCATCCGCGTGGTGGATGCTCCTTTCGTGGCCGTCGAGATGAAGGTGACGGCGGGCGAGAAAGATGGCGGGCCGCTGCTGACCTTCCGCACCAATGTCGGCGATGTGGTGGAGGCCGGGCCGGAGCATCCGCTACGCTTTACGATTTTCGGAGAAAACCGCGAATTGAAACCCTATATTCTGGTGCGCGGCAGGCTGGAGGCGCTCGTCTCGCGGGCGGTGATGTATGATCTCGTGGCACTCGGCGAGGTGATCGATGTGGACGATGTCGAGATGTTTGCCGTGCGCTCGGGCGGGGTTGTCTTTCCCGTGATGCCCGCCAAAGAACTGGAACGGCTTTCGCAATGACAATAACGACAACCCGCCTTGAAACTTTTACCGCCGCCGATTTCCGCCGCCGGGTGCTGGAGGAAGGCGAGGGCGTGGCGGAACGCGAGAATGGCGATCATCTGCTCAATCCGGGCGTGGTGCTTTCGGGAAACGGCATAAGGCTGAAGGACGCCGCCGTGCTGGTGCCTGTCATCGACGACGGCAACGAAGCGCGGGTGATCTTCACCCAGCGCACCGCAACCCTGCGCAAACATTCCGGCCAGATTTCCTTTCCGGGCGGTGGCATCGATGCCGGGGACCGCACACCGGAAGAGGCGGCCCTGCGCGAGACGGAAGAGGAGATCGGCCTCTCGCGATCTTTCGTGGAAACGGTCGGGCGTCTGCCGGATTATATTTCCGGTACCGGTTTTCGCATCAAGCCGGTGCTGTCGGTCGTTCGTCCCGGCTTTGACCTGACGCTCAATCCCACGGAAGTGGATGAGGTTTTCGAGGTGCCGCTGTCTTTCCTGATGGACCCAGCCAATCACGGGCGCGGCAGCCGCATCTTTCAGGGGAAGGAGCGGTTTTTCTACGAAATGCCCTATGGCGAGCGCTACATTTGGGGCATTACGGCGGGCATCGTGCGGACGATTTACGAGAGGTTTTATTCATGAGCAGCCTTGCCGGGCGGGACTGGTTTGAAAAGCCGGCGCTGAAGCGCATCTTCGCGCTGTTGAACGCCGATGGCGGCGAGGTGCGGATCGTCGGCGGCGCCGTGCGCAATGCGCTGATGGAACAACCGGTCGTCGATGTCGATATGGCGACGACGCTTACCCCCGATGTGGTGGTTGAGCGCGCCAAGGCGGTGGGCATCAAGGCGGTACCGACCGGCATAGAACACGGTACGGTGACGCTGGTGATCGACGGCGAAGGTTTCGAGGTGACGACGCTGCGCCGCGATGTCGAGACCAATGGCCGCCATGCGCAGGTCGCTTTTGGCACAGACTGGCAAACCGACGCCGAGCGGCGCGATCTCACCATCAACGCACTTTACGCTGACGAGAAGGGCGAGATCATCGACCTCATCGATGGCCTTCTCGACATTGAAACCGGCACGGTGCGTTTCATCGGCGATGCGGCAATGCGGATTTCGGAAGATTATCTGCGGATTCTTAGGTTCTTCCGCTTTTTTGCCCATTATGGTTCCGGTCGTCCTGATGCCGATGGCTTGCGCGCCAGTGCGCGGGCCAAGGACAAGCTTGGGACGCTCTCGGCCGAGCGGGTGTGGAGCGAGCTGAAAAAGCTGCTTTCCGCGCGCGATCCCTCCCGCGCCTTGCTGTGGATGCGGCAATCCGGCGTGTTGGCGGAAATTCTTCCCGAAACGGAAAAATGGGGTATCGACGCCATTCACGGGCTGGTGGCAACCGAACAGGCGCTTGGCTGGACAGTTGACCCGATGCTGCGGCTTGCTGCCATAGTGCCGCCCGACAGGGAGAGGCTAACGGCGCTTGCTGCGCGGCTGCGGCTGTCGAAGGCTGAAGCTGCATATCTCGCCCACTGGGCTTCCGCGCCGGTGATCGATCCGGAGATGAAGGAGACGGCGCTAGACCGGCTGCTTTACCGGCAGGGCGTTGACGGTGTGAAGACGCGCCTGAAACTGGCGCTTGCCTCGGCCCGCGCCGACCTTTCGGGCGGTGAGGCGGCGATGCAGAAAGTCGCGCGACTTTCGACGCTGCTGACGAGAGCGAACAAGTTCCACAAGCCCGGCTTTCCGCTGAGCGGCGCTGATGTGATGGCCGCGGGCGTGGAGTCCGGTCCGAAGGTAGGCGAGGTGCTGAAAAGCCTCGAAGAAAAGTGGATCGACGTCAATTTCTCGCTAGACCGGGCAGCGCTGACCGCCCGGCTGAAGGATATGCTGGAGAATTGAGATCGCAGTGCCGGAGGCGTTGCGGCTCAGGCCGCATTTGCCTCGTCGCGGATGCGGGATTTGATGTTTTCGATCATGTTTTCGCGGATGATGGTTTCGCCGTGGGCCGATCGCATATGTTCCACGGTGCGGCGCACGACTTCCGCGTCGTCATCCGCGCGGGTGTGCCAGGCACAGCCGGGCACGAGCGTTCCACATTCAAACAGTCTCATGGTCTTGCCTCCCTGTTTTAGACAGAGGGACAGCCTGCAAATGCCTGCTGTCCCTCTGACAAGAAACGAACGGTCGCCGCTAATGTTCCAGAGCGGCGTTCCGCTGACCCTGTTCAGGCCCTATTCGGGCATCGCCCAGCACTGGAAAACAGAGGATGTGCCGGCTGCCGGGATTTTTGTACGAGGCATTTCGTCATTGTCGGCCCGCGTCACCGCTTTTCCGGCAAGCGTGCGTTTTACCTGTTCGACATAAAAGGAATGCGGCAGTTCGCGATCGCCGGTGGCACGCATTTCCGCTGCCATGCGGTCGATCAAATCAGGGGTATCGATGGAATGCGAGGCTCCCTCAGCGGAAGCAGATATAGGCATGCTGTTCGAAGTAATCATGACGATAGCTCCTCCAGTACGTCTGCACGCAGGAGATTATCATTGCCTTTATTTTTCCATAAGTCCTAATTTGCGCGATTTGCGCCCAAATTCATGACGGGCGTCAAATTTACGTGAGTATTTCAGGGCCAGCGGACCACGGGCGGCAGGGAAGACAGAATCGATTCGACATTGCCGCCGGTCTTGAGGCCGAAGATCGTGCCGCGGTCGTAAAGCAGGTTGAATTCCACATAGCGGCCACGGCGAATGAGCTGCTCGTCGCGGTCCTCTTCCGTCCAGGGCTGGTTGAAATTGGATCGCACGATTTTTGGGTAGACCAGGTTGAAGGCGCGGCCAACATCCTGCACGAAGGCGAAATTGGCGTCCCAGCCGCCCTTTTCCTCTTCCGGGTGCAGCCAGTCGAAAAAGATGCCGCCGGTGCCGCGCGGCTCGTTGCGGTGCTTGAGGAAGAAGTACTCGTCGCACCACGACTTGTAGCGCGGATAGTCGGCCACGGGATGGCGGTTACAGGTGATCTCGAAGCCGCGGTGGAAAAGCTGGGTGTCCGGATCCTGTTCCGTCCGCCGGCGTCCAAGCACGGGCGTCAGGTCCGCGCCGCCGCCGAACCAGTGGCTGGTGGTGACGACCATGCGGGTATTCATATGAACAGCCGGCACATTGGGATTGACCGGATGGGCGATCAGCGAAATGCCCGAGGCCCAGAAGCTGGGGTCTTCTTCCGCACCCGGTATCTGCTGGCGGAATTCCGGCGAAAACTCACCATAGACGGTGGAGGTGTGGACGCCGACCTTTTCGAAGACGCGGCCCTCCATCATCGACATCTTGCCGCCGCCGCCCGCGCCATTGTCGCGCAGCCAGTCCTTCTGCACGAAGCGTCCCGGTTCCTGATCGGCGAGCGGGCCGCTCAGCTCGTCTTCAAGGGTTTCGAAGGAGGCAACGATGGTGTCGCGCAGATGCTGGAACCAGGCCTGGGCGGCGGCCTTCTTGTCTTCTATGTCCTCGGGCAAGCCCTTCGGCAAAGATGGCCGTTCCATGCATGTTCTCCTTTGGTGAAGTCGATTCCCTGTCGCATCTAGCAGGTGCTGGCCTTGCGCACAAATTCGACTCGCCAAGTTCACATGCGGGCACTATCTTTAGCGATGTAGGTGCCAGAGGTGAATATCATGACGAAATTTGCCGGACCGCCGCCCCTGGACGGGCTGAAGCGCAGGATCGCCAATCACCGCAAGGCGCGTGAAAGTGACGGCGGCGATCCGATGCGCAACGGCATGTTCGTGCGGCAGACCTTTTGTCTCGACCGTGAAGAAGCCCGTGCCAAGGCGCGCGAGTGGTTCGACAGTTTTCCGAAGGCCGCCTATTGGACCGAAGTGGAAAGCTGGCGGCAGCTGGAAGGCGACCGCATCGAATTCACCATGCGGCGGCTTCCTTCGGCAGACTAAGCTTTAAGCACGCGGTTCGGCGTAACGCAGGCGGCTTTCGATCAAAACGCCGCTTTCATCCAGAATGGGATGGGCAACAGAGACGATATGGGCGTTTATGCGCTTCAGATCGCGCAGCATGTCGAGATGCAGTGAACTCGTCTGCATGCTTTCCGTCAGCCCATCGCGCAGCCGCTCCAGATGGCGGTTGGACGACTGTTTTTCGAGGCGGCGTATATCCACCTTGCTTTCCATCAGCCGGCGGGCGAGATCGAAATCGCCGGTCACCAGAATGCTCTGGGCGGCCCGCAGATTTTCGATTGTCATGTCGAACAGCGTCTTCAGCTCCTCATAACCGTCGTCGGAAAATTTGAAGCTGTTCAGCACCTTCTTGCGGATCTGCTCGCAAATGCCTTTTTCGATGATGTCGCCGATATGTTCGAGATTGATCGCGTAATCGATGATGGCGATCGAACGGCGCGCTTCGTCGTCTGCAAGCCCTTTGCGCCCCAGTTGGGAAAGATAGACCTTCACCTCCTGCTGACGGCGATCGACCTTCTTTTCGAGCAGGGACACTTCCTGAAGGGGTGCCAGATCATTATGCTTGAAGGCGTTTTCGGCGCGGATCAGCATGCGCTCGATAGCATCGCCGACGCTCAAGACCTCACGCGTGGCATTGGCGAGCGCCACAACAGGCGTATCCAGCGCCTGCTGATCGAGGAAATTCGGGCCATCTTCGGCTTTCGGATCGCCCGGCACCAGCTTTGCCATCAGGTCGGATATGAGGGCTGAGAACGGCCAGGCAACCGCTGCCAGAATGACATTGAAGATGAGATGCGCATCAACAGGCAATTTGGCGGGCGAAAGCGGCAATTGCTGCAAAAGCGTTGCGCCATAGGATGCGAGTGGCATGGCGATGAGGCAGCCGATGGTGCGCACCACAAGGTTGCCGATAGTGATGCGCCGCGCCGAGGCCGGGCCGGAGAGCGTGGCGATGACCGGCGGAATGGCGCCGCCGAGATTGGCGCCGAGAATGAGAACGATGATGAGACCGGCGGACAGCGTGCCAGTAGCAGCAAGCGACAGGATAAGCACCACGACAGCGAGGCTGGAGGAGGAGACGAAGGCCAGCACGGCGGAGAAGATCAGCGCGACGGGCCATGCGCCATCAAGCAGACCGATGAAGACGCCAAGGGCTGGCGAGGCACGCATCGGTTCGGTCGCGCCGCTCAACAGATGCAATGACAGAAGCATCAGGCCGATGCCGATGACCGCGGTTCCGCCACCTTGTCGGGCGTTTGAGCTACCCTTTTTGAGAACGATACCGGAGAGGATCAGCAGCGGCGACAGCCACTCCACACCGGCCGCGACAATCCAGGCGGTGACGGCGGTGCCGACATTGGCGCCGAGCAGCACGACCTGCGCCATGCGCGGCTTGATGAGATCGCGTTCTGCGAAGGAGGCGACGGTAAGCGCGGTTGCCGTCGAGCTTTGCAGCGCGACAGTGGCGAAAAAGCCGGAAAAGAAGGAACGCGGGCCGCTCTGGGTGCCCGTCGCCAATACACTTCGCAGTTTCATGCCGAAGGCACGGGTAACCCCATCCTTGACCTGGGCAAGACCAAAGAGCAGCAGCGCGACTGCGCCGAGAAGGTTGACGATGACAATGGTGGATTGCATGCGACGTCTCCTCACACCCGCCGGCGGATGGCTGCGGCGAGGGCGATTTTTGTTGTCCGGCTAATAAGTATAGGAGCCTGAACGCCTTCGGTACAGGCCGGGTTGCGACAGTTTTGAAGCAAAAACGGTCAATTTTTGTATTTGCACGAAAAAATGGCGCTAAAAAAGGCGCTTAAGACCATGCAGTCTGGCGCAAAGCCTCGCCGGTGATCATCGCGGCGGACATTGCGACGTTGATGGAGCGCTGCCCCTCGACCATCGGGATGATGATTCGCTCCTGCGCCTTCTCATGCACGTGGTCCGGCACACCAGCACTTTCACGGCCGAAAAGCAGGATATCGTCGTGGCGATAGGCGATTTTCGTATAGGGCAGGGCGGCCTTGGTGGAGGCGAGAACGAGGCGGCGGCCGGTGGTTGCGCGCCACTCCTCAAACCGGTCCCAGCTGACGTGGCGCGTCAGCGCCGCCGCTGCGATATAATCCATGCCTGCCCTTTTCAGGTTGCGGTCGGAAATATCGAAACCGGCCGGCTCGATGATATCGACGCCGAGGCCGAGACAGGCCGCCAGCCGCAGGATCGTGCCGGTATTGCCGGGAATATCCGGCTGGTAGAGGGCAATCCTGATTTCGGGTCTGATATCGCTCATGGTCTTCTCACCGCGTTTGGAATGCCGGAGCGCTTATCACGGGCGGCGGGTTTGTGACAGATGCAGCCCGAGAGGACCGTTTCGAAGAGTGCCGTATTCATTCGCGTGACACACAGTCGGGCTACCCATTAACCATCGTGCCGTCAGGCCGATCCGGCATATCCGGTTGCGTCGGATCGGCGTTGTTTCGATCCGGGTTCCGCGCAGCAAAAACAGGAAGATATCATGTCCGAACGGGCGAATTTCGTCCATTTGACCGACCTGCATGTCGGCAATCTGCAGGTGCAGGACGATGATCTTTATTCCGACACCTCGGCCACGCTTGCCGATACTCTGGCGCAGATCAAGGCGCTCGGGCAGGCGCAGGACGCCGCCGAGTAAGCTGCGTATCCAGGCCTTACAACGGGCGGAGACCTTTGCCGGGTCTTCTCCGCCCGTTCGGCAGAATCGGTCGCAATCGAGAGCTTTTCTGACGCGTTCGGCATCTTTGCGGCTGGTCAACGATTAATTTTTGCGCTACAAGGCGACATCTTCAACACCAGCTAGGGAGGTTCTGATGCAAAATGACATTCGTATTCGCCTCCCGGCCCCAGTAGTGCTGCTGCTGGCCTAGGTGTTACCCCCGCGGTTCGACCGCGTTTCCCATAGTTTGACTCGTCATGTGGCTGTTGCGGCCATATCCAATACTTTTCTGTTCCGTCGTGAGCCATATTTGCGTTTGCTCACGTTTCACGATGGGGCGATTGCTTGCCGGAGCTTGGCCTATGTTTGGCTGGTTTGAAAAACGCCTTGACCCTTTTCCCTCTTCGGCGCCGTCTGTGCCGCCGAAGAAGCTTTTGCCGTTCGTGTGGCATTATGTGCAGCCCGCATGGCCGTGGCTCCTGCTGCTCGGCCTGATGTCCATGGGCATCGCCGTTGCGGAAGCCATGCTCTACAAATTCCTCGGCAGCATCGTTGACTGGCTTTCCACGGCCAATCGCGAGACGTTTTTTGCCGATGAGGGCTGGCATCTGATGGTCATGGCTGGGCTGGTGCTCTTCCTGCTGCCACTGATGGGCGCTATCCACACCATGACGATGCACCAGACGCTTGCCGGCAATTTCGGCATGATCGCGCGCTGGAAGATGCATCGTTTCCTGCTGCGCCACTCCATGAACTTTTTCGCCAACGAATTTGCAGGCCGGGTTTCGACCAAGGTGATGCAGACGGCACTGGCGATCCGCGAAGTGGCGCTGAAGGTGATCGACGTGTTCGTCTACGCTATCAGCTTCGTCGTCTCGATGCTGTTCATGGTTGCGGCCGCAGACTGGCGGCTGGTCATTCCGCTGCTGGTGTGGCTCGGCATCTATATGGGTATCCTCACCTATTTTGTGCCGAAACTCGGCCGGCTCGCGCAGGAGCAGGCAGATGCGCGCTCGATGATGACGGGGCGTATTGTCGACAGCTATACAAACATCTCGACGATCAAGCTGTTTTCGCATGCGGGCCGCGAGGAAAGATATGCGCGTGAGGGGATGAACGTGTTTCTCGGAACCGTTCACCGCCAGATGCGCAAGATTTCCGGCTTCAACATCCTGATCGACCTCAACAATGCGGTCGTGCTGTTTTCCACGGCCTCGCTCGGTCTTTATTTCTGGATGCAGGGTTCGGTCACGGCCGGCTCGGTTGCCATTGCCATAAGCCTTGCCATGCGCGTCAACGGCATGTCGCAATGGATCATGTGGGAAGTCACCTCGCTGTTCGAAAACATCGGCACCGTCTATGACGGCATGTCGATGATGACGAAGCCGCACGATATCGTCGATGCTCCGAAGGCGCCGCAGCTTGCGGCACCGCAGGGCGCGATCCGTTATGATAACGTCCGCTTCCACTACGGCAAGAACAAGGGCGTGATCGACGGGCTGACGCTGGATATCAAGTCGGGCGAGAAGGTCGGTTTGGTCGGGCGTTCCGGTGCGGGCAAGACAACGCTGATGAACCTGCTTCTGCGTTTCTACGATCTGGAAGCGGGCAAGATCACCATCGACGGGCAGGACATCTCCAAGGTGTCGCAGGACAGCCTGCGCGAGTTGATTGGTGTGGTGACGCAGGATACTTCGCTGCTGCACCGTTCGATCCGCGACAACATCGCCTATGGCCATCCCGAGGCCACCGACGAGCAGGTGATCGCGGCGGCAAAGCGGGCGAATGCCTGGGACTTTGTGGAAACGCTTGTCGATATGCATGGCCGCCAGGGCCTTGATGCCCAGGTGGGCGAACGCGGTGTAAAGCTGTCCGGTGGCCAGCGTCAGCGTATCGCCATTGCTCGCGTGTTCCTCAAGAACGCGCCGATCCTGGTGCTTGATGAAGCGACCTCGGCGCTCGACTCGGAAGTCGAGGCGGCGATTCAGGAAAACCTGTTCTCGCTGATGGAAGGCAAGACGGTTATCGCGATCGCCCACCGTCTGTCGACGCTGACCGAAATGGACCGGCTCATCATCCTCGACAAGGGCCAGATCGTGGAATCGGGCAGCCATGCGGAACTGGCGGCGATGGGAGGTATCTATGCCGATCTATGGCGGCGCCAGTCCGGCGGCTTCATCGCCGACCACGAGGCGGAAGCGGCTGCCGAGTAAGGAGAGCTCGAAGGGCGGGAAGCATGGTTTCCCGCCCTTTCGTTTGCGGTTCGCGTTTATCTATGTAGGCGAGTTAAACCTCTCCTCCGTCATGCCGGCCTTGAGCCGGTTTCCAGCCACGGCGCGTCTGCGCCGTGAAAGGGGTATCCCGCGATCAAAGACTTGAATCGCGCTTTACCCTTGATCTAGTCCTTGGTGACGGAGTGAGGATGCTGCGAGTGCGCGAAATCCAGGTGGATCTATCCAGAGCCCGGTGGAACATTCTTCGCCCTTTTTCATTTCCCGAACGTTACCGAAATATAATCTCTTCCCGAACGCTCTGCGGCTGTTCCCGCTCCGGGAATCCGCCTATATCCGGATCATGGTCATTACCCGCATCTTCGAGTTTTTCGAGAACTGGATAAAGCCCTTCGCCCGAAAGGACGATTTGCGGCCGCCGGAAAAGACGTCCGGTTTCATCTGGTTCTATATCTCGCAGGCCAAGGCGCCGTTTCTTGCCATGCTGGTGCTGGGCGGGTTGACGGCTGCCATTGAGGCTGCGCTTTTCTGGTTCGTCGGGCGGCTGGTCGACATTCTCTCGACCGTCAAGCCGGAAGAGGGCTGGGCTGGACTGCTGGCAGCCCATGGCGGCGAACTCGTCGGCATGCTGGTGTTGATCGGCATCGTGCGTTTTATCGTCACCATGGTGACCGCGCTGGTGGACCAACAGATCATCACGCCCGGCTTTTACAATTTGGTGCGCTGGCAATCCTATATGCATGTGGCGCGGCAATCGCTGACTTTTTTCCAGAACGATTTTTCCGGCCGCATCGTTACCAAGGTCTGGTCGGGCGGGCAGGCGGCAGGCGATCTTGTCACCTCGCTGATGGAAAGCGTCTGGTTCGTCGGCATCTACTCCGTCTCGATGCTGCTGCTGATCGGCGGACTGGACTGGCGGCTTGCCGTCGTCGTCCTCGTCTGGGTGCTGATCTTCTCGCTGCTGGCGCGTTATTTCGTGCCGCGCATCCGCTCCCATTCGAAAGAAACGGCGGAGGCAGCCTCCATGCTTTCCGGCCGGATGGTGGATGCATACAGCAATATCCAGACGCTCAGGCTGTTCGGGCGCGACGATGCCAACGACCGCTACATGCGGCAGGGCTTCGATATCTTCCAGAACGCCACGATGACGTTCACGCGGTTCATCACCGGTGTGCGCGCCTCGATGGCGCTGCTGTCGGGTGTGATGATCACGTCGATGGCGGCGCTGTGTATCGACCTTTGGCTGTCCGGCAAGATCAGTTCCGGCGCTGTCGCCTTCACGCTGGCACTGGTTCTGCGCCTCAACTTCCTGCTCGGGCGATTGATGACGCAGTTCAACGGCATCATGCGCAATTTCGGCACGGTGCAGAATGCGGCGGAGCTGATTTCGCAGCCGATCGGCCTTGTGGACGCGCCGGATGCGACAGTGCTGGACGTGAAAAGTCCAAGTATCCGCTTCGAAAACGTCAGCTTCCATTATGGGCGGGCGAACGGGGTCATCGACAATCTCAATCTCGATATCAAGGCGGGGGAGAAGGTCGGCATCGTCGGACGCTCCGGCGCGGGCAAATCCACCCTCGTCAATCTGCTGCTGCGGTTTTACGATGTTGAGAAAGGCCGCATCCTCATTGACGGGCAGGATATCGCCAAGGTCACCCAGGAATCACTGCGCGCCCATATCGGCATGGTCACGCAGGATACGTCGCTGCTGCACCGTTCTATCAGAGACAACATCATGTTCGGGCGCACGGATGCCACCGAAGCGCAATTGCTGGAGGCGACGCGCCGGGCCAAGGCGGATGAGTTCATTGCACGGCTGGAAGACCAGCGCGGCCGCACGGGTTTCGACGCGCATGTCGGCGAACGTGGCGTGAAATTGTCCGGAGGCCAGCGCCAGCGCATCGCCATTGCCCGCGTGATGCTGAAGGATGCGCCGATCCTCGTCCTCGACGAGGCGACGTCTGCGCTTGATTCGGAAGTAGAAGCGGCGATCCAGAGCAATCTCGATGAGTTGATGCAGGGCAAGACAGTGCTGGCCATCGCCCACCGTCTTTCAACAATTGCTGCTCTCGACCGGCTGATCGTGATGGATCAGGGCCGTATCGTCGAGCAGGGCAGCCATTCAGATCTCGTCTCGCAGGGCAGACTTTATTCGGAACTCTGGGCGCGACAGTCGGGCGGTTTCCTTGCTGTGGACGAGGCGGCCCAATAGGGTCTTTTGGCAGCTATTTCCCGATCATGAAATCCGCCATCAGGCCGAAATGATTGGAACCGAGGCTGTCGGGGAGACGGGTGGTTTTCAAGAGCGTGGCCGGTTCGCGGGCGAAGATATGGTCAATCGCGATGCCGAAGCGACCTGCCTTCGTCGGCCATGTGGCGGGTTCCCATGGCGCTTTCTTCAGGTCGTTGGCGGCGAGGAAGTCGCGCATGTCGGGAGCGATGCTGGCCGAATTGAAATCTCCGGCCAGAATGAGCGGCCCGGTGACACGAAAGAGAATTTCGCTGACTTCGTCCAGCTCGTCCCGGTGATAGTCGTCGAAATAGGGTTTGGTGATGTGACCTGCAGCGAGCGTCAGCTTCGTGCCGTCGAAATCGATGCTGGCGATGGCGAAACGGTCGCGGCGCAGATCGCTGAGGCTATGGAAACGGCCCTCCAGCAGCGGCCGCTTCGATAGGATCAAGAGATCACAGGTCGGTGTTCCCGCATAGCAGCCAAGCCTGTGGGGGTAGGTTTGCTGCAGACGCGGCAGAACCGATTCCAGCGCAGCCGCCTCAAACAGATAGACCGCATCCGCGTCTGATTCGAGAATCCTGTCGGCAACCGCATCCGCATTGGCGGCGTTATCCATCAATACGTTGAAGGACAACAGCCGGAAGGGTCTGGCGCCAGGTGCCGCATTGGCGCTTGTCGAGAATTCCATGAGCATGGCGACGGCGTGGATGGCGAGTGCAAGCGACCAGATGATGAGGAAAGCGGAAATCGCGTCACGCGTCAGCCAAAATACCAGGCATGACAGCAGGATACAGACGAAGGCGATGTGAAGCTGGAAACTGGTGACGAAGGCTAAAAGCCAGAAATCCGTCACATAACGCAGGCTGGCGATGAAAAGTACGGCAGCCACGACCGTGGAGACCATGCACGAGAGCTTCGCCGTCATCCGAATCCCTGCTTTCCAAGCTCTCCCTTGATGTCTCGTAACATGCCGCAAGGGTGGGCACAATGTTGCCCGCTTGCCGGGGCTTAGGAAAAAAACAGAAACAAATCCGCCCCTTCTGGCAGAATTACGGCAGCTTTGTGTGCTTTGCTCTTGCCAAGTCAGTCAATATTTTGCGATCAAACAGAATGACGCGGTTTCTCAAACGCCGCGAGGATGACCGAGACGGTGGGACGGAGATTGTCTTGGATCAAATCATAGCGGGAGGACTCATGCGATTTACGGCAAAAACAGCGCAGAGGATGGTGTAGCGGTGAGCGAGCACGTAACCAATCACGACGCCTCGGGTGAACCGACCCGTCGCGATTTTCTTTATCTAGTAACCGGAATGACGGGCGCCGTTGGTGCCGCCGCAGTGGCATGGCCCTTTATCGACCAGATGCGTCCAGACGCATCGACGCTGGCGCTTGCCTCCATCGAGGTGAATGTCGCGGCGGTCGAGCCGGGCATGTCGCTGACCGTGAAGTGGCGCGGCAAGCCGATTTTCATCCGTAACCGCACGGAAAAGGAAATTGGCGAAGCCAATGCTGTCGCTCTTGCCGATCTCAAGGATCCGGTGGCGCGCAACGCCAACATTGCCCCCGACGCGCAGGCGACGGGCATTGACCGTTCCGCCGGTCAGGGCAAGGAGAACTGGATCGTCATGATCGGTTCCTGCACCCATCTCGGTTGCGTTCCGCTCGGCCAGGCCGGCGATTTCGGCGGTTGGTTCTGTCCCTGCCATGGCTCGCATTACGATACGGCGGGCCGCATACGTAAGGGTCCGGCGCCGCAGAACCTCGCCATCCCGACATTTGCATTCACATCCGATACCGTGATCAAGATCGGATAAGGGGACAGATATTTATGAGTGGTCATTCCAGTTATCAGCCGTCCACCGGCATCGAGAGGTGGATCGATTCGCGGCTTCCCTTGCCGCGCATGATCTATGACAGCTTCGTTGCCTATCCTGTCCCGCGTAATCTGAACTACGCCTACACATTCGGCGCGATGCTGGCTGTCATGCTGATCGTGCAGATCCTCACTGGCGTCGTGCTTGCCATGCATTACGCCGCTGAAACGACGGTTGCCTTCAATTCCGTCGAAAAGATCATGCGCGACGTCAACCACGGCTGGCTGTTGCGCTACATGCACGCCAACGGTGCATCGTTCTTCTTCATCGCGGTTTACCTGCACATCGCCCGTGGACTTTATTACGGCTCCTATAAGGCGCCACGCGAAATCCTCTGGATTCTCGGCTGCGTGATCTACCTCCTGATGATGGCGACGGGCTTCATGGGCTACGTGCTGCCGTGGGGCCAGATGTCCTTCTGGGGCGCCACGGTCATCACCGGCTTCTTCTCGGCTTTCCCGGGCATAGGTGAGTGGATTCAGCAGTTCCTGCTCGGCGGCTTTGCGGTGGACAATCCGACGCTCAACCGCTTCTTCGCGCTCCACTACCTGCTGCCCTTCATGATCGCGGGTGTCGTCATCCTGCATATCTGGGCGCTGCATGTGACCGGCCAGACCAATCCGACCGGTGTGGAAGTGAAGAGCAAGACCGATACGGTACCCTTCACGCCCTATGCGACGTTGAAGGATGCACTCGGCGTTTCGGTGTTCCTCATCGCTTATGCGTGGTTCGTCTTCTACATGCCGAACTTCCTCGGACACCCTGATAACTACATCATGGCGGATCCGTTGAAGACACCGGCGCATATCGTGCCCGAATGGTATTATCTGCCGTTCTACGCGATGCTGCGCGCCATCACTTTCAATATCGGGCCGATCGATTCCAAGCTCGGTGGCGTTCTCGTCATGTTCGGCGCAATCATCGTGCTGTTCTTCCTGCCCTGGCTCGATACCTCGAAGGTTCGCTCCGCGGTATATCGTCCCTGGTACAAGCTGTTCTTCTGGCTGTTCGTGGTCAACGCCATCCTGCTTGGCTGGCTGGGTTCGCGTCCGGCGGAAGGCCTTTATGTCATCATGTCGCAGATCGGCACGCTTTATTACTTCGGTTTCTTCCTCGTCATCATGCCGATCCTCGGTCTGGTCGAAACGCCGCGGCGTATTCCGAATTCGATTACCGAGGCCGTTCTGGAAAAGAACGCCGCCAAGAAGACTGCCGCGCCAGCGGCCGCCCAAGTCTGAGCGCGAAGGAAGGATGACGACAATGAAGAAGCTTGTAACGAGCATCGCGCTTATCGCTGCCATCGGCTGTTCCGCCGCCGCTTTTGCGGCCGAGGAGAGCCACGATCTCGCCACCAAGACCGAGCATGCGATCGCCGGCGGTCACTTCCCGGTCATCAAGCCCGAGGAGCAGAGCTGGTCTTTTGCCGGACCTTTCGGCAAATACGACAAGGGCCAGCTGCAGCGCGGCCTGAAGGTCTACAAGGAAGTCTGCTCTGCCTGCCATTCGATGAGCCTCGTTTCCTTCCGCACGCTGGGCGATCTCGGTTATTCGGAAGAGCAGGTGAAGGCCTTTGCTGCGGAATATGAAGTGCAGGACGGGCCGAACGCCGACGGCGAAATGTATAATCGCAAGGCTGTGCCTTCCGACCATTTCCCCTCGCCATTCCCGAACCACGAAGCGGCTGCTGCTGCCAATGGCGGAGCTGCACCACCGGACATGTCGCTGCTTGCCAAGGCGCGCGGCGTGGAGCGTGGCTTTCCGCAGTTCGTCGTCGACATGATTCCGATCATCGGCGGTTATCAGGAAGGCGGCCCGGACTACATCCATGCGCTGCTGACCGGATACCAGGACGCGCCTGCCGGCGTTGAAGTGTCGGAAGGCACGCATTTCAACCCGTATTTCGCCAGCGCCGTGGCGCTGAAGATGGCGCCGCCGATCAGTGCCGATCAGGTGACCTATGACGATGGTGCGCCGCAGACGGTGGATCAATATTCCAAGGACGTGTCCGCTTTCCTGATGTGGGCCGCAGAACCGCATCTGGAAGCGCGCAAGCGCACCGGCTTCATGGTCATGGTGTTCCTGTTCATCTTCACGGCGCTGATCTATCTCACCAAGAAATCGGTCTACGCCAACAAAGAACATTGAGCGGCTTCAAATGCCTGCAATCATTGGCCCCCATGGTCTTGCCCTGGGGGCCTTTTCATGTGTCGAAGGAGGATGAGAAATGGCGAAAGTCCGGAGCGGTGGCTGCCTGTGCGGTTCCGTCCGTTTCGAGGCCACGGGTGAACCCGGCAATCCGCACAGCTGCTCCTGCGATATCTGCCAGCGGCACTCCGGCGCTTCCAGCCTTGCCTGGGTGGAGTTTGCGAGCGATGCAGTGGTCTGGACGGGAGAGCGCGGTGCGCCCATGGTTTTCCGGTCTTCAGATTATTCCAGCCGTGCGTTTTGCGCGGTCTGCGGCAGCACGCTTGGCGCCATCGACGATGCACCGACTGTCGACCTCGTTTCCGGCTCTTTTGACGACAGAAATGACGAGGCGCTACGGCCTCTGTCGCATTCCTTCGCGGATGTATGCCCAGTCTGGGCGCGGATCGAGGGAATGTCGGGGCAGGAATGAGCGGCGGTCCTTTTTAGTTGGTCCGCAGCCACCAAGTTGATAGGGTGGCCCGAACCTTCTGATCCATTTCCCAATCTAACTGGAAATACCATGACCGTTATCGCTTCGGAGCTTTCCGCTGCCATCCGCTCCATTCCCGACTATCCGAAGCCGGGCATCATCTTCAGGGACATCACGACTCTGCTTGGCAATCCGCGCGCTTTCCGCCGTGCCGTGGACGAGCTTGTGCAGCCCTATGCGGGAACGAAGATCGACAAGATCGCGGGGATGGAAGCGCGTGGCTTCATTCTGGGCGGAGCGGTGGCGCACCAGCTTTCCGCCGGTTTCGTGCCTATCCGCAAGAAAGGCAAGTTGCCGCACACCACCGTGCGCGTGGCCTACAGCCTTGAATACGGCGTTGACGAGATGGAAATGCATGTGGACGCCGTGCAGCCGGGCGAAAAGGTCATTCTGGTCGACGACCTGATCGCGACTGGCGGCACCGCCGAAGGTGCGGTGAAACTCTTGCGGCAGATGGGCGCGGAAATCGTTTCGGCCTGCTTCGTCATCGATCTGCCCGATCTCGGCGGCCGCAGGAAGCTGGAAGACCTCGGTGTGGAAGTGCGGACACTGGTGGAGTTTTCAGGCCATTGAGGCCGGTTTCCGGCTAGGAATGTTGCGACAGGCCGGTGTTTTGTCCGTTCTTTCGTAGTGCGATCCATGTCCAGTGGACGCCCATGGCGCGATTACCCGCCTGAATGGAAGCAACTTCTACCTGTCGTATCAACGTGAACCCCAGACGGGCTGCATTGCCCGTCGTTTCCGCTGGTGAAATGGGAAAAGCACGGCGGCCTTTGGGTGCGGGGCCGTGACGCAGGGACATGATCAGCAATCCGCCTTCTGCCGTCATCTCCGAGAGGCTTTCCATGGCGGTCTGCCGTGCCTCGTCATCGATATGGTGCCAGACGCCGCACAGCGTAACCAGATCGAACGGGCCGTGGCGGCGCGCTTTCATCAGATCGGGCAAACAGTCGTCAAGCCAGGTTATCTTGTGCGAGAGGTGCAATCTCTTTCCGGGTTCACGCAGTTCCTTGACCGGCTCTATCGCCAGAACATCATGGCCGCATTCGGCAAACCAGGCGGCATCGCGACCGGTGCCGCTGCCAATATCCGCCACGCGGGCCGGTGAGACCGGCAACAGATCGATGACCGGTGCGTAGATTTCCCGGCAATCCAGTCCATCGAACCTGGCAATTAGGTCCGGCGTTGCCGCTTCAGCATAACCCTGTAGGATATCGTTCATTCTTGCCTTCCCGCCGCGACGCCGATTCCGAGGGTATCGCGCGCGGGCTATCTCGGCCAGCCGCTATTCGAACTCCAGAACCCCGCTCTGGAAGGTCATCACGGTTTCTCCGGACTGGTTCACGCCCTCGTTGAAGGTGGTGTTCAGCCAAACCCCGGCTCTTGATTCCAGTGGTCGGGCATCGAGCAAGGTGACGAAATAGGTCACGTCGTCTCCGGCGAAAACCGGCTTTTTCCATTTGAGTTCACGAAAGCCGGGGGAGGGGCCGAGTTTCGGCGGTTCAAGGCCAAGTTGTTTCAGCCTCTTCACTTCCTTGCCCCAATGGGAAAGGAAACATTTCATCCAGCCAGCGCCGGTGTGCCAACCGGAAGCGCAGAGCGCTCCGAAGACGCTGTTTTTCGCCGCTTCGGCATCGAGATGAAAGGGCTGCGGATCGAAATCGCGGGCGAAACGGACAATGTCTTCGGCGGAAAAATGCAATGTGTCGAGGGTGACGCGTTCGCCGATCGGGGAAAGTTCTGCCAGTCTCATGCCGCAAGGCCTCCGTCCGCACGCATCAGGAACATCACGGTGTTTTCGCCGTGCGATACCAGAACGCCGCGCTGGTTATAAAGCTCATGGCGAAACTTCACGAGGCCGATGCCGGGGCGTGAGCTGGAGGTGCGCTGTTCCAGAACAATGGATTTTCCCGAAAGCGTATCGCCAGCCAGAACCGGCTTTTTCCAGTCGACATAATCGATGCCGGGGCTGCCTTGCGATGTCGAATCGCTGATATAGCTCTCCGCCATCATTCGCATCAGCAGGGCGCAGGTGTGCCAGCCGGATGCCGCCAGCCCGCCGAGAATGCTCTGGCGGCCAGCCTCTTCGGACAGGTGCATGGGCTGGGGGTCGAACTCGCTGGCGAATTCGATGATTTGTGCTGCAGAAATCGATTGCGGTCCCAGGGGAAATTCCCGTCCAACGGAAAAATCCTCATAGGCATATGTCGCGACCGGCGCCATGGCTTCCTCCCTTGCCTAGTCGATGTCACCGGCATCTAAAATGATTTTTCCCTTTACGTAAAGGTCAAATCGAGAGTGCGTTTGCGGTGTACGTAGATGCTATTGAGAGAGCCAGTGCGGCATGCTGCCTTCTCCCAGAGGAGGAGAAGGTCGCGATAGCGGAATGAGGGGCAAGGGTCGTGTAATTCGCCAGCCTTGCCTCCTCATCCGATCCTCCGGGCTATCTTCCCCCGCCGGGGAGAAGAAACAAGCCACGGATGTGTGTCACTTCGGTCAACGAGTCAAAAGACGCGATGTGACCGCCGCCGCGCTCAAGACCAGATCAGGTATTAAAGCGGAAGTGGATGACGTCACCGTCCTGGACGACATATTCCTTGCCTTCGTCGCGTCCCTTGCCGGCTTCCTTGGCACCAACTTCGCCCTTGTAGGCGATGTAGTCGTCATAGGCGATGGTAAAGGCGCGGATGAAGCCGCGTTCGAAATCGGTATGGATGACGCCGGCGGCAGCGGGCGCTTTGGTGCCGCGCACGATCGTCCAGGCGCGCGTTTCCTTGGGGCCGACGGTGAAATAGGTGATGAGGTCGAGCAGGTGATAGCCGGCGCGGATCAACCGGTCGAGACCGGCTTCGGTGAGCCCGAGGGCCGAGAGGAATTCTTCGGCTTCATCGGCCGGAAGCTGCGCGACTTCGGCCTCGATCGCCGCCGAGATGATCACGCATTCGGCGCCCTGTTGCTTTGCCATCTCCGCGACAGCCGCGGTGTGCTCGTTGCCGGTGGATGCGTCGGCTTCAGAGACGTTGCAGACATAAAGCACCGGGTGCGACGTCAGGAGATTGAGGCCCTTGAGGATTTCGATTTCCTCGTCCGCCAGTGTCTTCAAAAGCAGACGTGCCGGTTTTCCGTCGTTTAGCAGAGCAATTACGGCTTCCATCACCGGCAGTTGGGCCAAGGATTCCTTGTCCTTGCTGGTGGCGCGCTTGCGCGTCTGCTCGACACGGCGTTCCAGGCTTTCGAGGTCGGCGAGCATCAATTCCGTCTCGATCGTGTCGGCATCGCCAACCGGATTGATGCGGCCTTCCACATGGGTGATGTCGTCGTCCTCGAAGCAGCGAAGCACATGCACGACGGCATCGACTTCGCGGATATTAGCGAGGAACTTGTTGCCGAGACCTTCACCCTTCGATGCGCCGCGCACCAGGCCGGCAATGTCCACGAAGGAAATGCGGGTCGGAATGATTTCCTTCGATCCGGCAATGGCCGCGAGCTGCTGCATGCGGGGGTCCGGCACGGCAACTTCGCCGGTGTTGGGCTCGATGGTGCAGAAGGGATAGTTGGCGGCCTGCGCGGCCGCCGTTTTCGTCAGCGCGTTGAAGAGGGTGGACTTGCCGACATTCGGCAGCCCGACGATACCGCATTTGAAGCCCATGGCTTGAAACCTGTCCGTTTGAAAGAATTCGTTGAGGAGCCTTTTGCGGAAAGGGCAGGGCAAGGTCAAGCCCGGGGGCCGATTTGGGCGGGCAAAGCCCCGCGAATGGAGCGGAATTTTGCGCGAGTGCGGGGCCGGGGTTGTCGATGCTGCGGTTGCGGCGCAATATGCGCCGGTCGAGCAACCGATCTTTCGTCATCAACGGGGATTTTCCCCATGGGCTACAATTGAGTGACAATCACGGGCGACAATGATGAGTGACAGTCCTGTTGATCTCAAACCGAAACCGAAAGTCAAACCGAAGCTGGAGCGGCCTAAGCTCTACAAGGTCATTCTGCTGAATGACGACTATACGCCGCGCGACTTCGTCACCCTGGTATTGAAGGTCGTCTTCCACATGGGCGAGGACACCGGCCACCGGGTGATGATGACGGCGCATCGCTTCGGGAGCGCGGTCGTCGTTGTCTGCGAGCGCGACATTGCCGAGACCAAGGCCAAGGAGGCGAACGATCTTGGCAAGGAGGCCGGGTTTCCGCTGATGTTCACCACCGAGCCGGAGGAGTGACGGTTTTATGCTCAATCCCGCCGGATCTGAAAACCCGTCTTGTTCTGAATGAAACCGCAGTTTTCGTAGAAGGCATGCACCTCAGGACGCTGCCGGCCGGTCAGCAGCATCACCTTGTAGCAATTTGCGGCAAAGGCGGTCTCGATGGCTTGGCGCACGACTGCGCGGCCATATCCCCGGCCGCGACGGCTTTCCAGCGTCACCACATTTTCGATGAAGGCATAGGGACGGGCAGCGCGCGTCAGGTTCGGGATGACGAGAAGCGTGGCGGTTGCAACGGGTTCCTGGTCTTCCATGGCAAAGAACACGGTGAGGCCGGGTTGGCCGAGCATGGCGGCGAAAACCGTGCTTGCCTCTTGCGTCGTCAGTTGCGGGTCCGAAGGGTTCAGCGCCTGGTAAAGTTCGAGCAGTTTCGGCAGATCGTCCGGGCCAGCTTTGCGAAGGCTCATGGTCTCTGAAGACATCTGCGCTCAATCCTTCTTGCCGAACATCCGCTTCAGCATCTCCGCCATCGGCCCGGTTTCCGGCAGTTTTTTCGGTTGGGCGTTGTTGCGCGCCTGATGGATGTGGGATTGCGCGGCGGGCTTGGCCGCCTTGGCCGGTTTTTCCGTTTCCGGCTTGCTGCCGGTGGCAAGCGCCAGCTTGTTCATCAGCTGCGAATCCTCTGATTTCACCAGCATCGCGGCATTGTCGGCAATGGCGTCCAGCAGCGGATCGAGCCAGACCCGGTCGGTCTTGGCGAAATCACCGAGAACGTGGCCATGCACCCGCTCCTTGTCGCCGGGATGGCCGATGCCGAGACGCAGGCGGCGGTATTCCTTACCGCAATGGGCGTCGATCGATTTCAGACCATTATGGCCGCCATGGCCGCCGCCGGTCTTGATGCGCGCCCGGCCTGCAAGCAAATCGAGTTCATCATGGATGACGATAATGTCTGCCGGTGCAAGCTTGAAGAAACGCATGGCCTCGCCGACGGATTCTCCCGACAGGTTCATGTAGGTAAGGGGCTTCATCAGCAGAACTTTCTCACCGCCTATTTCGCCTTCGGAAATCTCCGCCTTGAATTTCCGCGCCCAGGGCGAGAAGGAAGGCAGGCGCTGCAGCGCATCCACGGCCATGAAGCCGATGTTGTGACGGTTTCCCGCATATTGGGCGCCGGGGTTACCAAGGCCTGCGATGATCTTCATGGGGCATGTCCGCTTTTTTGCCTGACGATGCTGTTGTCACCACCCCGAAATGTTCCGGCTGTCAATCTTTTTATGGATTTTTTGATGTCGCGAGCGGGCGCTCAAGGGCTGACGAGTTTGTAGCGGTCGAATATGCTCTGTTGCGTTCCATCGGCGATCAGTCTGTCCAGGCGCGCTTGCAATTTTGCAATGACCTCGTCTGGAACGCTTTTGTTGCAGGCAAGACCCAGCTGTTGCCGCGCCAGCGTTATCACTTCCCTGAATTTGCCTGGGGGTTGGCTTTTGAAAGTGCTTTCCGACATGGGCATCAGGTCGATGCGGCCTGCGTTCAGCTTGTGAAGCGTGATCTGGAAATCAGCACCGACATCCACATGCTCGAAACCGAGGTTGCCAAGAAGGACCTCGGTGTAGTCGCCACGCTGGGTGCCGACCCGGTATTTCCTCGCGTCTTCCAGACTGGAGACGTTGATATCCGCATTCTGGCGCGCCACGAGGATGTTGCGGTCGCTATGGATCGGTGAGACCCATTTGAAAAGCTTTTCCCGTTCGGGCGTTCTCGCCGTGGCAAAGACGCAATGCATGGCCTTCGTTGTGGCCAATGCGATTGCCCGCGCCCAGGGCATGACGGCAACCTCGTAATCGGTGCCGGTATCCTCAAGTACGATCTTGAGCTGGTCGATATAAACGCCCGCCACGCTGCCGTCGTCGTTTTGCAGATTATAAGGTGGGTAAACCTCGGTGGTCAGGAAAAGCTTGGCTGCGCTGGCCGGGCCGGCAAGAGCAAGAAAGATCAGACAAAAGCGGATCAATCCCATGGCTGCTCCCACCCGTTTACGCCTGTCGCGCCGCGGCGCGGTCTGCGCCGTTATCCGCATTCAATGCAGCGATCAGCCGTTCGATGGGCTGCGGTCGCGCGAAATAATAGCCCTGTCCGTAATCCGCGCCTATCACTGTCAGAAGCTCCTTCTGCTCTTCCGTCTCGACGCCTTCGGCGATGACGGAGCAATTCATCTTGTGTGAGATTGCGGCGATACCCTCGACCAGCATGCGGCTGCGCTGCCTTATCTCCACCGTGTCGTCGCAGATCGAGCGCGTGAAGGACTGATCGATCTTGACGATGTCGACCGGAAAACGGCTGAGATAGCTTAGCGACGAATAACCGGTGCCGAAATCGTCCAGCGCGATGCGGCAGCCCAGCTGGTGAATGGCATTGAGGATCGCCCGGATTTGCGGATCGTCCTTCATGATGACCGCCTCGGTTATCTCGATAATCAGCCGTTTAGGAAGAATGCCGTAGCGGTGAAGGACGCCGGCGATACGGGTCGGCAATCCCGGTTCGAACTGCAGCGGCGAAAAATTCACCGCCACATAGGATTGCTCCATGCCGGGCAGGTGCGACAGTCTGGCCAGATTGGCGATTGACTGGTCGAGGATGACATTGCCGATGCGATGGATGGTGCCGTTTTCTTCCGCAAGGCTGATGATCGTGGCGGGAGAAAGCAATCCCTTGTCCGGATGGTTGAGACGCAACAGTGCCTCGAAACCCGCCGTCTGGCCCGTTGCAAGATCTTGAATCGGCTGGAAATAAGCCTCGAACCAATTGTCGGAAAGCGCCTGCGCGATATCCCTTTCCAGTTCCGCATGTTCGCGCGCCCGGTCCATGATCGAGCTGTCGAAGATCTGCGAGCCGTTCTTGCCCGTTCTCTTGCGGGTATACATGGCCATGTCGGCATTCTGCAAAAGTTCGGATGCGCTTGCGGCATGCAGCGGGTAGATCGCCATGCCGATGCTGGCGCTGAGACGGATGCTGTTGCCTTCGATCTCGAAGGGCGTGTCCAGCATGGTGCAAATCCGCTCGCAGAACAGCTGGGCGCGCTCCTCCACCTTGTCGCCAGCAAGCAGGATGGCGAATTCGTCGCCGCCCAGACGCGACGCGCTGTCCAGCGGTGTCAGCAGTGGTTCGATTTTCAGCGTGAATTCCCGCAGAACCGCATCGCCCGCCGCATGGCCGAGATTGTCGTTGATGGCCTTGAACCGGTCGAGGTCTATGAAAAGGCATGCCAGTTCGCTGCCGTTCCTGTCGGCGTCACGGATCTGCACGTCGAGAATGGCCTCGAAACCCTGGCGATTGAAGAGACCGGTCAAATGGTCGGAAATAGCCTGCTGGCGGTTGCGCTTTTCCGACTGGCGCAACTCCGTCACGTCAGTCATGACGCAGAGATATGTGCCCTGATGTGCGTTGCCGGAATCAAGGGCTTTTTCAAGGATGAGGGCGTCCATAACGCTGCCATCCATGCAATGAAAACGCACCGTGATACCCGCATGTGCGGCGTCGGGCGAATGTTGCGCCGCCTTGCGCTGCAGGAAAAGGGACCGGTCATCCGGGTGGATGAGGTCGGCGAAATTCAGGCCGAGTATTCTGGCCCGATCATAACCGGTCGCCTGCACCCAATAGTCGCTGACCGCGGCAATCCGGTCGTATCTGTCAAGCGAGAACAGCATGGCGGGTGTGCGATTGTAGATTTCCGTCTTCCGCTCATGGGCATGCTTGATTTCCAGCTCTTCCTTTTCAAGCTGGGTCTGCATTTCGTTGAAGCTTTTTGCCAGCCTGCCGATCTCGTCCTTCGAGCGCCAGTCGACATGGTGGCGCGAGCCGACGCGGCGTGTCGCTTCTATCGCTGCCGCCAGCCGCATCAGCGGGCGGATGACCATGAAGCGGTTGCCGGCGATGGCCGCAAGAACGGTGGTGAGAATGGCGAGAATGAAAATTGTGATGAAGGCCAGTTCGGTGCGGCTGAGAGAGGTCAGAAGACCGATATCGTCGTAATAGACTGTCAGTTGCCCGACGGTGACGACACCGTTTGTGGTTTTGTAGGTCACTTCGCGGGTCGTGGAGGCTGCATCCTGAATGATGTCGCTGCCGGCCGTCTGGATGATGTCCAGCTGGCCAGAGGTATCCTTGACCTCGACCATGCGGATCACGGGGTCGGAAACGAGGGTGCCGGTAATCTGATTTATGGTGTCGTCGTCGAGATCCCATAGCGGGCGGGCAAGCGCCTGCGCATTGGTTGACAGCAGGATCTCGAGGTGATTGCGCTGGCTACGGATAGCCTCGTGATAGGAGAGGGTCAGCAAAAGGGTGAAAAGCGGGGCGACCACTGTGAGAAGTGCACCGGAAACAATCGCGATAAAGCGACTTTCGACGGAATGAGCCATGTTCTATTGCAGTACCCTCTACCCCAGATAACTGCGCCCCGTTTCCGCCCCGTCCGGAGAGACATCCTTGAGGTTTTCGGCAACGGCCTTGTATCCTCACTGTATTTCTTCAACCCGTCCGGTGTTTTCACGATAACGCAATGGGCATCGTTTCATGGAATTGTTAATTCACGCTGAAACGGGACCGGCATCCTGGACGCGGCGAGAGGTTTTTGCTTTTAAAGTTCATAAAAACTAAAAGGCCCGTTCCGAAAAACGGAACGGGCCTTTTAGCTCAAATCTATCTGGCCTTATGGCCGCAGATTATTATTCAGAAGCTTCGCCGGCTTCTTCTTCTTCTTCAGCAACGCCGCCAGCCGGAGCAACGATCGTTGCGATCGTGAAGTCACGGTCGGCGATTACAGGCGAGATGTTCTTCGGCAGCTTCACATTCGAAATGTGAACGCTGTCGCCGATCTTCAGACCGGAGAGATCAACCGTGATGAATTCCGGAATGTCGTTGGCCGGGCAGTGGAATTCCACCGTGTGGCGAACGATGTTCAGAACGCCGCCGATCTTGATTTCCGACTTTTCTTCGTTTTCGAAGTGAACCGGAACTTCAACGTTGACGAGCGTGTTGCCCGAAACGCGCAGGAAGTCGACGTGCATGGTGAAGTCGCGGACCGGATCAAGCTGGTAGTCCTTCGGCAGGACCTTGATCTTCTTGCCGTCGACGTCGATTACCGCCACAGTCGTCATGAAGCCGCCAGCGTGGATACGCTTGGTTACTTCGTTGGTCGACAGAGCGATGGAAATGGGGGCCTGCTTGTCACCATAGATGACAGCGGGAATCAAACCGTTGCGGCGAAGTTCACGAGAGGACCCCTTACCAACTCGTTCGCGCGCCTCGGCCTTGAGCTCATACGATTCTTTGCTCATGGCAATTCCTTTCGAGGTTATATGGAGAGTTCATGCCCGCGGGCGCTGAACTGGAGAGGCTAAAAGCCATCTCGCCCGCGTTGCCTCCAAGGGTGTCTACACGGGTGCGGGCGCTATAATACAAACGGAAGACAAAGACAAGAGCGGCCGTTTTCCACGGATGCTATGCTGTGATTTTATTAGACTTGTCTAATTCACTCGTGCATTGCAACTTTTAATATATGCTTATCCATTCATATAAACCGGCTGCAAACTTGGCAAGTGATAAGGCTGCCTGGAATTCCAATTGCGTAGATGACAATGCTTAAAGTTCTCCAGTGCCTTACCGTCGATCATGACTTCCGATACACCACAGCAGCGGTCCTCGTCTGCATGCTGGGAAGCTTCGTCACGATGCGTCTTTTCTCGAGGGCGCGTCAGGCGAGGGGTTGGCAAAAGGTCAACTGGCTGTTTCTGGCTGGTGTCAATGGTGGGTCGGCGATATGGACCACCCATTTCGTGGCGATGCTGGGTTATGTCGCTGCCGGGGAGGTGGGGTACGATCCCTATCTGACCGGGCTTTCGCTTCTTATCGCCATTGCTACAACGACAACCGGCTTTGCCATTTCCGCCTATGGCGGACGCACAGCCCTGGTGGAAGCGGGTGGTGCGACAGTCGGTCTCGGTATTGCGGCCATGCATTATACCGGCATGGCTGCCTATCAGATACAGGGCATGATTTTCTGGAACCAGACCTACGTCATCGCTTCGCTGGTGCTCGGGGCTGTATTCGGTGCGCTCGCGGTCAATCGCATCGCGCGCCCAGTCAACCGGTTTTGCCAATATAGCTCGGTTGCGTTCCTGATCCTGGCCATCGCCTCCATGCATTACACCGGCATGGCCTCGATGTTGTTCGAGTTCGATCCGCGCATCGTCATTTCGGAAAGTCTGCTGCCGCCCGCCATCATGGGTGGGGGCGCCATCGCCGTGACGCTTCTCCTGCTGGCGCTCGGGCTTTCCACCTATGTCATCGACGCCCAGTCCACCCAGCAGGCGGTCGCCCGCTATCGTCATCTTTCGTTGCACGATCCGCTGACGGGCATTCCGAACCGCGCGGCATTTATCGAACATCTCAACCGCCGCACGCGCCATCTCTCCATGGGCGCGCACACGGCGCTTTTGTCCATCGATCTCAACCGCTTCAAGGAAATCAACGACGTTCACGGCCATGCGGCGGGCGATGCCGTGCTGCGCGCCATTGCCGACCGCGCAAGTTCCGTTCTGAAAGCCGGGGAGTTTCTGGCGCGTATGGGCGGGGATGAATTCGTGGCGATGACCCATTCCTATTATACCCGCGCCGATGGTGCGGAATTCGCCCAGCGGCTGATCGAGCAGATCAGCAGGCCGGTCGAATGGAATGGGCAGACATTTTCGGTCGGCGCGAGTGTGGGCATATCGGTGCGCAATACCGGCGCCATTGACGCCGACACGCTGATGGCGCAGGCCGATGTCGCCATGTATCGGGCAAAAGGCGGGAATTCCGACACGATCTGCTTTTACGACAAGTCCATGGATGAAGCCGCACGCGAACGCAACGCGCTTGCCGTGGCCATGCGCAGCGGTCTCGCCAACAGCGAGTTCGAGCTTTATTACCAGCAGCAGAATGATACCAAGAGCGGCAGCATCGTCGGTTTCGAGGCGCTGTTGCGCTGGAAACATCCGGAACGCGGTATGATCTCGCCCGTCGAATTCATTCCGATCGCGGAGCAGACCGGCTTTATCGTCGAATTGGGCGAATGGGTTCTGCGCGAAGCCTGCGCGCAGGCGGCTCTCTGGAAAAAATCGCTTTCCATCGCCGTCAATGTCGCCCCGCAGCAGCTTGCGGACAATGATTTCCCCGAGAAGGTCGAGAAGATTCTTAGGGAGACGGCGCTTGCGCCTGAGAGGCTTGAGCTTGAAATCACCGAAGGCAGCATCATCGCCGACCACCGCCACGCGCTGATCACGATCCGCAAACTCAAGGCGCTCGGCGTCAAGATCGCCATGGACGATTACGGCACGGGCTATTCCTCCCTGTCGACCCTGCAGAGCTTTCCCTTCGACAAGATCAAGATCGACCGGGCATTTATCGATGGCCTGTCGACCAATGTGCAGTCGGAGGCGATCGTTCGCTCCACGCTCATTCTGGCGCATAGCCTCAATATTCCGGTGCTTGCGGAAGGTGTCGAGACGAAGGCCCATATCGAGTTCCTTCGCCGCGAAGGCTGCCTGCAGGTGCAGGGCTTCTTCTTCGGCAGGCCCGGTCCCTTGACCTCCATCGCCAATCTCGTCGACGACACGTTCCTCTCGACGGAGGACGAGCCGGAGGTCACCACCACCGGCCAACGCTATTTCAAGGCGGTATGATATCAGGCGCAGCCCGCGGTTGCGCTGACGGATGCAGGTCGCAAAGTTTTTAGTTGAAACGTGAACGCTTCCAGCGCACCATTGCCGAAAAGCTTTGGGAGGAGCGAATGCCGACAGACATCGCCCATGCGGACCGCGTGTATGAAACAGCGCGCCAACGTTCCGCAGCCGCAAGTTCTCCGATTATCGCCTCATGGCGCCGTTGCATGGTCACGCACCGTCTTGCGCCGGAGGAAAACCGCAAGCCGATCTTTCTCACCGATGTCGAATTCCGCCGCGCACGCGAAAGTGCGGCGGGCCTGATTGCCGAAAGCACGGATGAACTCGACCGTATTTTTCATAGTGTCGGCAAATCCGGCTGCTGCCTGCTTTTGACAGACGCCCAGGGCGTCGCGCTGGAGCGCCGGGGTGCTGCCGGCGACGATCGTGATTTCCGGGCGCTCGGTCTCTGGTCCGGCGCCGTCTGGAGCGAAGCGAGCGTCGGAACCAACGGTATTGGAACGGCACTTGCCGACGAGCGTTCGGTGGTGGTCTATCGCGATCAGCACTTCTTCACATCGAACACGGAACTCTGCTGCACCACGGCCCCGATACGCGACCATACCGGCCGGGTGACGGGCGCTCTCGATATTTCCACGTGCCGCGACGATATCAACGAAATGACGTTTTCTTTCGTCACGCAGGCGGTGCGGGATGCGGCCCAGCGTATCGAGGGCAATCTCTTCCGCCGGGCCTTTCCCGGCGCGCGCATCGTCGTGGTGCCTACGGGTTTCAGTCCGGCACTTTCATTGCTTGCCGTCGATCAGGACGATCTCGTGCTTGGGGCGACGCGCGCGGCGCGGCTTGCGCTGAAGCTCGATGACCATCGCATTGCGCAGGGGCTGCCCGCCGCCGATGTCTTGCAGGAACAGCGTCACGACGGCGGTTCCGATCTTGAGGAGGCGGAACGTTCGGCTTTGCGCCGGGTTCTGTCGCGCACCAATGGCAATGTCACGCAGGCCGCGTCCCTGCTCGGCATCAGCCGCGCCACGCTTCATCGCAAGATGAAGAAATTCGACGTGCATTGAGGCTACCCGAGACCATACCCGCTCAATTCAGCGGGATCGGAGCGGGTTTGTCGCAGATGTGAGACAATGTGCGCTGCGGAACCGCGCGGTGCCACTACCCGCCACGATCATCTAGGCCCACCTTCCTGTCATGCGGTCCGTCGCGGATCGTTTTCATCAGGGAGGATGAAATCATGAATATTCAGGTTCAGCACAAAGCTGGCGAAGCGCCCTTCAAGCTGAAATACGGAAATTTCATCGGCGGCAAATGGGTGGAGCCGAAATCCGGCCGCTACATGGACAATCTGTCGCCGGTAACGGGTCACAAGATTTGTGAGGTTCCGCGCTCCGATGCGGCCGATATCGAACTCGCACTGGATGCCGCCCACCAGGCGCGGGAGAAGTGGGGCAAGACGAGCGTTACCGAACGTTCCAACATCCTGCTCAAGATCGCCCAGCGCATCGAGGACAATCTGGATCTCATCGCACGGGCCGAAACCTGGGATAACGGCAAGCCGCTACGCGAGACCACCAATGCGGATATTCCGCTGACGATCGACCATTTCCGCTATTTCGCGGGCTGCATCCGCGCGCAGGAAGGCACGATCGGCGAAATCGACAATGACACTGTCGCTTATCATTTCCATGAGCCTCTCGGCGTCGTCGGCCAGATTATTCCGTGGAACTTCCCGATCCTTATGGCCGCATGGAAACTTGCACCGGCACTCGCCGCCGGCAACTGCGTGGTACTGAAGCCGGCGGAACAGACGCCTGCTTCTATTCTGGTGGTGATGGAGCTTATCGAAGACCTGCTGCCGCCGGGCGTGCTCAACATCGTCAACGGCACTGGTGTTGAAGCGGGCAAGCCGCTGGCGCAGAGCAAGCGCATCGCCAAGATCGCCTTCACCGGCTCCACCCCGGTCGGCAAGGAAATCATGCGTTATGCGGCCGACAATGTCACAAACATCACGCTGGAACTGGGCGGCAAGTCGCCGAACATCTTCTTTGCCGATGTGATGAATGAAGACGACGCTTTCCTTGACAAAGCGCTTGAAGGTTTCGCCTTCTTCGCGCTCAACCAGGGCGAAGTCTGCACATGCCCGTCGCGTGCGCTGGTGCATGAATCGATCTACGACCGCTTTATGGAAAAGGCGATCAAGCGCGTTCAGGCCATCAGCCAGGACGACCCGCTCAATCCGTCGACCATGCTGGGTGCGCAGGCCTCGCAGGAACAGTTCGACAAGATCATGCGCTATCTGGATATCGGCAAGAAGGAAGGCGCAAAGGTTCTGACCGGCGGTGACCGCAAGACGCTCACGGGCGATCTTAAGGACGGTTATTACATTCAGCCGACGGTCTTCGAAGGCAACAACAAGATGCGGGTTTTCCAGGAGGAAATCTTCGGTCCTGTCGTTTCGGTCACCACCTTCAAGACGGTGGAAGAAGCGCTCGAAATCGCCAATGACACGGTTTACGGTCTTGGCGCTGGCGTCTGGAGCCGCGATACCAATATCGCCTATCGCGCTGGTCGTGGCATCGAAGCGGGCCGCGTGTGGACC
Source organism: Agrobacterium tumefaciens (assembly GCF_009649785.1). Taxonomy (GTDB): domain Bacteria; phylum Pseudomonadota; class Alphaproteobacteria; order Rhizobiales; family Rhizobiaceae; genus Agrobacterium; species Agrobacterium tumefaciens. Next base: position 56,380 of record NZ_WJOK01000021.1, read on the forward strand.
AATTGCTACCACGTCTATCCGGCCGGTGCCGCCTTTGGTGGTTACAAGCAGTCGGGCATTGGTCGCGAGACCCACAAGATGATGCTCGATCACTACCAGCAGACCAAGAACCTGCTCGTATCCTACAGCCCGAACAAGGTTGGCTTCTTCTGAGTTCCTCCCCGGAAGCCGGCGACGGATCATCCTGATTTCCGGCCGCCGGCGAGTTCCCAGGGGCTTCGGTCCCTGGGAACCCGGATGAAGTTCAGCAAAATAAAAGGCCGGAGGTTTTGCCTCCGGCCTTTTTTTGCTGCGGACTATGCCGCGTAACGCTGGTCGCGGTTTCGGGTGGCACCTACGGAGAACTGGCCCACCTGTTCGGTCAGGCCATCAGCTTCGCTTGCGAGCGAGAAGGCCGCAGCCGTCGTTTCCTCCACCATCGCCGCGTTCTGCTGCGTCACATGGTCAAGTTCGTTGACGGAGGCGTTGATTTCGCCGAGGCGGCCGGATTGTTCGCGCGAAGCTGTGGCGATTTCACCGATCTGTTCGTTGACCGACTGGATGCGTTTCTGGATCTGCTCGAGGCTTTCCCCGGTTTTCAGCACCAGTGCCACGCCGCTTTCCACATCGCCCGCAGAGGTGGCGATGAGCGTCGTGATATCCCGTGCGGCAGCCGCCGATTTCTGCGCGAGTTCCCGCACTTCCTGTGCCACAACCGCAAAGCCCTTTCCGGCCTCACCGGCGCGGGCAGCCTCAACCCCGGCGTTCAGCGCCAGGAGATTGGTCTGGAAGGCGATCTGGTCGATGACGTCGATGATCTGGCGGATCTTGGACGACGACGTCTCTATACGCTCCATGGCGACGATTGCTTCTTTGACGACAGCGGTGGATTTATGGGCATCCTGCATGGTTTCCGCCGTCGTTCCGACTGCGACGTCGCAGCGGGAGAGGGAAACGTTGACGGCCTGCGTCATGTCTCCAAGTGCGGCGGCTGCTTCCTCTAGGGCGGCCGCCTGGCGTTCCGTGCGCCGCGACAGATCTTCCGATGCGCTTTTCAGCTCGCCGGAGCCGGAGCGGATGGCATTGGCGCTTTCGCCGATGCTTGAGATCGTCGTATCCAGCCCCGCTATGGAGTTGTTGAAATCGACGCGCAGATGGTCGAGCGACGGCACGAAAGGTTTTTCAATGCGAAGATCGAGCCTGCCCGCAGCAAGATTGGCAAGGCCGGTCGCAAGCGCATCGACTGCTTCTTCCAGCTCCTTCGCACTTCTTGCCTTTTCCATCTCACGCTGGGCGCGTTCCTCGTCCAGTTCCTCGCTTTTGCGATGGGACTCGGTTTCCATGCGCTGCTTGTCGAGAATGCCCTGGCGGAAGGATTCCAGTGCGCGCGCCATGGTGCCGATTTCGTCGCCACGGGAAACGGCCTTGATCTCAATATTATGGTCACCACCGTTCAGACGTTCCATCAACCCGGCAAGGCCGGTCAGCGGCTTGGTCAGGCTGGCGGAAACGAAAATGCCGATGAGTGTCATGACGGCAAGCACCGCAAGTGTTGCAAGCGTTGCCCAGAAGGCGAGATCATTGGCCGCTGCCAGCACCTTGCTCTCCTGCTGGCCGATGGCCAGAAGATGCTTCTGTCCGAAAACGGAGACCGGACGATAGGCGTAGAAGATGCTGCCCGCAGGGGTCTTCGCCATGACCGTTCCGGCTTCGCTGGCACCTGTAAGTGCCGCGAGACTTTCGGAAACGGCGACTCCAGCCCCACCGGAGAGCACGCCCGCGCGAAGTTTGCCTTCAGCGCTCAGAAGAACGGCGTCGTCGATGGACTTGCCGGTTTCCTCAGGTGTTACCACCGCACCGATACGGTCTGCGGAAATGCGCATGATGACGGCGCCCTTGCGCTGCAACTGGCCCCAGTTCGAGACCGCAAGCGGCATGCCGATCAGGGCCGAGTCATTGGTGCTGTCATCGTTGAACCCAGTTGTGCTGATGACACCGTCCTTGCCGGCCTCGATGCGGTCGAACAATTCCTTGATCGTGCTGTTTTGCGGTTCCGTCACATTGGTCAGGAAGTTCTTGCCCTTGGTCACGGAATAGATAATGAGGCCTGCCTTGTCGATGACGTAGATGTCGCTGACCCGGGTGTTGCGCCAGACGCTGGCAATGGCCGCGTTGATCGTGGCGTGGCGAATGGCATAGAGCAGCCGCAAACCTTCACCGTTGAAGGAGGCGCGCTCCTCCTCGGATACGCCCTCGCGGCGGAATGCCTGAATGATCGCATCCTTTTCCGTCGGTACGACCGTGGTCATGGTTTCCAGCGCCTGAGCGATCGCAGCGTTCTGCGACAGCTCGGAAATGCTTTGTTCGACGCGCAGCGTATAGGCATCAAGCTGTTTGGACTGGTTTCCCGCAACCGTCTCGAGCCTGATCTTGCTGGCGTCGATCAGGCCGGACTTGCCCATTTCGTATGACAGCAGCCCAACGGCCAGGCACGAAACCAGCGTCGCGCCCGTGACGAGCGCTGCGAATTTGGCCTTGATTGACAATGATTTAGCTTTGACAGCAGTCGGATTTGCACCCGGCATCCTGTTTCCTCCCCCCAAAAGAACGTTGCGGTACCGTCGCAACAATTGTTTACGGTCGCGTTAAGCTTGGCGGTGAATTGTATGATTATTTCCCGCATACCGTGAAAAAATCCAAGGCCCTGGCCGGCCATTCTCCGTAATAAAACTGCAATGGAACGGGCGCATACCGTGCGAAGTTCAACGGCTGTTCATATTCATGCAAGCTTTTCGCGCTCCTGCTCTTGCCACTATCGACGATGTTTGCGGAACACCCGCGGCTGGATATGACGGAGCCCCTTTGAGATCGATCCCGGATTTCGCGGTTATCGTACCCATGCACAATGAGGAAGCGAGCGTTGAAACGCTTGTCGCTGAGATCGTTGCTGCCTGCCAGCCGGTCGGTCCGTTCGAGATTATCGTGGTGGACGACGCATCTTCCGATCGCACGGCGGATGTGGCGCTTTCGCTTGCCGGGCGTTATCCGATGCTGCGGCTGGTGCGGCATGACCGGCAGGGCGGGCAATCGGCTGCGATCCACAGCGGTGTGCAGGCAGCGCGCGCGCCGGTTGTCTGTATGCTTGACGGAGACGGGCAGAACCCGCCGGACAATCTGCCGGCGCTTCTTGCGCCGCTTCTTGCCTCGAACGCGCCGAGCCGGCTTGCGCTTGTGGCCGGGCAGCGCGTCGGCCGGCGCGATACGCTTGCAAAACGTCTTTCCTCCCGCTTCGCCAATGGCTTGCGGGCGCGGATATTGAAGGACGGCACGCGGGATACCGGCTGCGGCCTCAAGGCTTTCCGTCGCGACGCCTATCTCGCCTTGCCCTATTTCGATCACCACCACCGCTATTTTCCGGCGCTCTTCAATCGCGACGGCTGGCAGGTTGCCCATGTCGACGTCACGCACCGGGCGCGCCTGCATGGCAATTCCCATTACACCAATATCGGCCGCGCGCTTGTCGGCATCCACGACCTGATCGGCGTTGCCTGGCTGTTGCGGCGGCGCAAGCGGGCAAGTTGGGCCGAAACCTTCAAAACGGAGACATCGCCGTGAACGCACCGGCCTTATGGTCCATGCTGCATGTGAACAGCTGGAAGGAATTTCTCTGGGTCTGCACCGGCTTTATGGGCCAGATGCTGTTCACCATGCGTTTTCTGGTTCAATGGATTTCGTCGGAACGGGCGAACCGCTCGGTCATTCCGGTAGCCTTCTGGTATTTCTCCATCGTCGGCGGCCTTGTGCTGCTATTATACGCGATCTGGCGTCGCGATCCGGTTTTCATTCTGGGACAGGCCTCCGGCCTGTTCATTTATGCCCGAAATCTCTGGTTGATCCATGCAGAACGCCGCCAGCATGCATGAGGCCGCAGCTCTGCCTTACGCGCAGGCGAATGAACAGCGCCAATGGATGACGTTTGCGCTTGCGGCAATCGTGCTCGTCACCGTGCTGCGCGTCGTCGGGCTTGCTTTCAACCGCACCGATCTTTTCGTTGATGAGGCGCAATATTGGCTGTGGGGCCGGGAGATGGCGTTCGGCGCCTATTCCAAGCCACCGCTGATCGGCTGGATCATTCGCGCCGCCACCACTCTGAGCGGCGGCGAGAGCACCTTCGACGTGCGGCTCGCCGCGCCGGTCATCCATGGCATAGTGGCCGCGGCGATCCTTGCGCTCGGGCGCATGATCTATGATGCGAAGCTCGCCTCGCTGGCTGCAGTCATCTATCTGACGCTGCCCGCCGTGACGCTCGGCAGTCTGCTGATCTCGACCGATACGCCGATGATGCTGTTCATCGTGCTGTCGATGATCTGCGTGCGCAAGCTTGCGGAAGCACGCGCTGCCGGTGTGTCCGCGATGCTCTGGAGCATTGCGCTTGGTCTAAGCTTCGGCCTCGGGCTGATGTCTAAATATGCGATGATCTATTTTCTGCCCTGCTTCATCGCTGCCGGCTGGCTGTGCGTGGGCTGGCGCATCCGTTGGCGTGACGCCGGTATTGCTGTAGTTGTCTGCGCCGCCGTCGTCGCTCCCAATCTGTGGTGGAATGCCGCACATGATTTCATGACCGCGCGCCACACGGCGGACAATGCCAACTGGCATGGCGTTAAGCTGAAAATCGGTCCGGCGCTCGAGTTCTTCTTCTCGCAGGCGGGTGTTGTCGGGCCGTTCGTCTTCATCGGCATGATCGTCGCGACGTTCAGGGCGAAAACCGCTGAAACCCGGGCGCTTGTTGCCCTTTCGATACCGATCGTGCTTCTGATCACGGCACAGGGGCTGATGTCGCGGGCGCTCGCCAACTGGGCGGTGGGGGCTTATGCCGCGGGCGTGCTTCTGGCGGTGCCTGTCCTGGCATCCCGGCGCTGGCTTACCGTCTCCACCCTTGTGCTCGGCGGCATCGTTGCCATCGCACTGCCGTTGATGACGATCGCCGGAACGGAATTGCGCTTGCCGAATGGCGACCTGGCGATGAAGCGCTATCTCGGCAGCTCGGAGCTTGTGTCGACCGGCCTTTCAAGGGCGCGAGAGGCGGGGGCGGATGCAATCGTCGCTGCAGATCGCTCCATTCTGGCCGAGCTTTTTTATCAGCTGCGGGACGAAAAGCTGCTCATGCCGCGCGCTCTGCCTGAAACCGGCGTTCCTTCCAGCCACTACGCGCTTCTTTACCCGCTGAAAGCCGGAGAGGCGACAAATCCCGTCTATCTTGCGAGGGCGGACAGCCTGCCGGGCTGTCTCGATGGCCAGGCGCCGCTGTCGACCTGGGTTGCCGGGCCGGGCTCGTTCGAGGGCAAGGAAATCGGTCTCTGGCGTCTGCCGCCACAATGCATCCCGAGGGTTGCCGATGGACAATGATCTTTCGCATATGCGGATCACGATCTGGGTTACGTTCGCCACATTGGCGCTCGTCATCCTGTTCGCGACCTTCCCGTCCATCGACCTCGAGTTTTCTTCCCTGTTTTTCTCGCCCGAAGCGCGCCTGTGGGCTGGAAGCCTGCCGGTTCCGGAATGGTTTCGCGATACGTTGCGGGAGTTAACGGAACTGGCCGCACTTCTGGCCTCCATCGTTCTGGTCGGCAACATCAGGCTGGGCGCGATGCAGCGCACCGGCTGGCGCGTCTGGGCCTTTCTCTGCGGGCCTGTGGTGCTCTGCGCCGGGCTTCTGGTAAACGGGGTGCTGAAGGCCAATATCGGCCGCGCCCGCCCGTTCAGCGTCAGCGATTTCGGTGGACATCAGCTTTTTACGCCGCCTTTCCAGTTCAGCACGCAATGTTATTCAAACTGTTCGTTTTCCTCCGGGGAAACGGCGCTCATAGCGAGCTTTTTCCTGCCGCTCTGCGCGCTTGTCTGGAACCGCCTGCAATGGGGCGGGCGTCTTTTCATGGGCAGCACTGCCGCCGGCGCCATCATCCTCATGTCCGGTCTGCGTATTGCGGCTGGCGGGCATTTTCTCAGCGATGTGGTGATGTCCGTGCTGTTTTCCGCACTGACGACGCTGTTCCTTTACCGGGCGCTGGCAATTGCCCGTCATCGTCATCTATTTACCGGCGATGCCGTTACGGCCGATGCCATCAGCCTTTGGCGCAATGGCAGCCATGCTGTTCGCACCCGCGCTCGGCGCTGGTGGCCGAAAATCAAGGCCGCCGCCACACGGCTGCAACGACCGCCGGATGCGGGCACGGCATCTTCCTGAGTGGTGCAGATGGAGTGCTGCGATCTGTGCGGATGCTGAGATAGCTGGCAAAATTGATAAGCTCTCTTCTCATCATGCCAATCTTTAACCACATCCAGCAACAGAGCGGACGCGCCGTAAGAAAGGATCTTACGGATCAAAGACTTGATCGCACTGGACCCCGGACTAAATCCGGGGTGACAGTATGCGGATGCAGTGATTTTGCAGATGTACGAGAGAAAAGACTGCTTCAGTCGAACAGGCCGGAAACCGACTGTTCCTGCGCGGTGCGGTTGATCGCTTCGCCCAGAAGGCCCGCAGTGCTGATCACGCGGATATTGTGCGCGGACTGGACGCTGGTGGTCGGCTGGATGCTGTCGGTGATGACGAGTTCGCGCAGCTTCGATGAGGCCACGCGGGCAACGGCGCCGCCGGAAAGCACGCCGTGCGTGATATAGGCGGTGACGCTGGTTGCGCCCTTTTTCAACAGCGCTTCGGCAGCATTGCAGAGCGTGCCGCCGGAATCGATGATATCGTCGATCAGGATGCAGTCCTTGCCGGATACGTCGCCGATGACGTTCATGACTTCGGATTCACCCGGACGGTCACGGCGTTTGTCGACGATGGCCAGCAGACAGTCCAGACGCTTCGACAGGGCACGGGCGCGCACCACACCGCCAACGTCAGGCGAAACGACCATGACGTTGTTGGTGTCGTAGTGGTCCTTGATATCGCGGGCCAGAATGGGCGCTGCGAAGAGGTTGTCGGTCGGAATATCGAAAAAGCCCTGGATCTGGCCGGCGTGAAGATCGAGCGTCAGAACGCGGTCGGCGCCTGCTTCGGTGATCAGGTTGGCGACGAGCTTGGCGGAAATCGGTGTGCGGGGGCCGGCTTTGCGATCCTGGCGGGCGTAACCGAAATAGGGAAGTACTGCCGTGATGCGTTTTGCCGAGGAGCGGCGCATGGCATCGATCATGATGAGCAGTTCCATCAGATGATCGTTTGCCGGAAACGAAGTGGACTGGACGAGAAAAACGTCCTCCCCGCGTACGTTTTCACTGATTTCTACGAAAATTTCCTGGTCAGCAAACCGCTTTACGGTGGCATTTCCCAAGGGAACGTTGAGATACTTGCAGATCGCTTCGGCAAGGTGCCGGTTCGAATTGCCTGCGAAAACCTTCATTGCGCCCGCCTGTTTCCATGCAATCGCCTTGCGCCACGGGAAAGTGTCTGCCGTAACCAAGCGTCGTTCAAGGGGAGGAACATCCGGCTGAAAAGCCTTTGCCGGATACGCCTTGTTGCCATGCGCGCCTTAATAGCGTTGTTGCTTCCGATTGCAAGAGGACTCCGTGCTTTCGCAATGATTTTCATGAAATCTCTGTGACTTCTCCCGCCGTTTCATCTCATCCCCTTTGAGACTGCTTCCATGACGAATACTCGTTGAGCGTTTTTGCGGCGATATCCTGCATGACCCTGTCGGTCGCGGCGGCCCAGGGATCGCTGCCCTTGGCTGCCACCGTTTCCTGCCCCTGCAGGCGATGGAGCCTGACACCATTGGCATCCAGAACGTCCCAGACGTAGATGATGTTGACCTTGCTGCCATCGGCGAAGGCGGAGAAATATCCCTTGAGGATGTTCTCTGCCGAATTGTCGTTGGAGGCGCGGATTGTCAGCCCCTTTGCCCGCGCCTCGGCGCCCAGTTGCCGCGAAAGCGGCGTGACGGCCTGAACGGGCGCGCCGATGATCGGCAGGAAGCGGATGGTATTGCCGGAAGCGGCGGGGGCAAGTGCGGCCGTCTGCTGTGGAGGCGGCGGCTGGGTGCTGGCGGGTGAGTGGCCTGCAGATTGTCCGGTAGACTGGGTCTGACCAAGAGGTTCGCCGTACTCATTGCCGTTGGAAAGCGCCTGTGCCTGCGCCTGCAGGGAGTTCTGCGGTGCATAAGCGGGCACGGAAGAGGCGGTTGCCGGTGCGCCTGCGGGCGCGCGGTCGGCGGCGGCAGCCATCTGGTCGAGATCGCCCTGCGTCACCGGTGTCGATTGCGAGCTATTGTGGCCGACATTCACCTGCGGCGTCAGCGCCTCCGTGGTGTTGCAGGCCGACAGGGTCAACGCCAGCGCCGGAATGACGAGGACCGAAACGACAAACGTCTGGAAAGGGCGGGTAAACCCCGTCCGGCTCATGCGACGTTTCCTCTCATGTTCCGCTCCTTCTTGCCCAAGGTGGCGGCAATGTAGGGCCGGTTTTCCCGCTCTGTCAAACCCGGTGCAGATTTAAGCTGTGAGAAGATCGAGGCTATGGCGCGAGAGCGGTTCCGGCGCGCCTTCCGTGGTGAGGTAGGTCTGGCCGAGGGTCATGGCGGTGCCGGAATCAGAATCCATCACGATCATGTGCACGAACAGGGTCATGTCGCTGGCGATTTCCTGAGAGTTGCCGGCATGGAACATCTGATGCTCCATCCATGACGGTGAGAAACGCGCGCCCAGCGAATAACCGCAGGAGTTCAGGCGATGGCGGGTCAGTCCACGCTCGTCCATGACGCGGGCGTGCACGTCGAAGACATCGCCGAAGGTCTTGCCGGGCCGCAGCACTTCCTCGATGTCGGTGAGGTTTTGCAGGCAGGCGCTGTAAAGCTCCTTCTGGCGGAAGTCCTGTTCGCCGATCACCACCGTGCGCATCATGGCGGCGTGGTAATGGGCGCTGACACCCGCCCATTCCAACGTCAGCTGATCCTTGTCATCGAGCCTGCGGCGCCCGGCCTTGTAACGGCACAGCAGCGCGTCCGCGCCGGAGCCGATGATAAATTCATTGGCGGGATAGTCACCGCCGCCGGCCAGAACCGCTCCCTGCATTGCCGAGAGGATCGCGGCTTCGTCCGCACCGGGCTTGATGAGCTCCATTGCAGCGTCCAGAGCCTCATCCGCAAGTCTGCCTGCCTTCCTCGCATAGGCGATCTCGGCTGGGCTCTTGATGAGCCGCAAGCTGCTGACCAGATAGGAGGCGTCGATCATCTGGCAGAAGCTGGCAAGCTGGTTGTCCAGCAAGCGGGCGACGCGCCCGGTCATGCCGTGGGTGTCGTATTCCACGCCGATCTTGGCGCCAAGGAGATCGAGATCGCTGAGGAGGTTCTTAAGATCGAGCGTCGGGTCGGCATTGGGCCGGTCTACCCAGACGAGAATATTTTCGATCGTCGAAGTATTCCGGGCCTGCCGCATATCCGCCGAACGGGTCAGAAGCATCATGGAGCCGTCCGACTTGACCACCAGCGTCTGGAAGAAGCAGTAGCCGAAGGTGTCATAGCCGGTAAGCCAGTACATGCTTTCCTGGGCGAAAAGCAGAATGGCGTCCAGCTTCTCTTCCGCCATCTTCGCAATCAGCCGTTCGCGGCGGGCATCGAATTCCGAGAGCTCGAAGTGCAGGGCCATTTAGTCCTCCAGAATTGCGATTGCGGAAATCTGCCGCCCGTAGTCGGGCTCGGCACGGTGGGTCGTGCGGCGGTAGGAATAGAAGCGTTCTTCATCGGGATAGGTGCAGAGGCCGAGGTTTTCCGCTCTCACGCCCGCATTGACCAGCCGGTCCACCGTAAATTGCTTGAGGTCGAATAGCGCATGGCCGCCTTTGTCCGAAGCGGTGAAATAGGCCGCATAGGCAGGATCGAAATCGGTGAAGCGCGCCATATACTCAGGCCCGACCTCATAATTGGCCTGGCTGATGGAGGGGCCGAGGGAGGCGGAGATGCGCTCGCGGCTGGCGCCCAGCTTCCTCATGGTCTCGATCGTGTTTTCGAGCACGCCGAACAATGCGCCCTTCCAGCCGGCATGGGCGGCACCCACAACGCCCGCTTCAGCGTCAGCAAAAAGGATTGGGCCGCAATCGGCGCTCAGAACGCCGAGCACGAAACCCGGTGTCGCCGTCACCATCGCATCGGCCTGCGGGCGGCTGCCGTCATAGCTTTCATCGACCACAAGGACATCAGGAGAATGGACCTGATGCACGGTGGCGAGACGTTCCGGAGACAAGCCGAACCATTGCGTGACGCGCCGGCGGTTTTCCTGCACCAGTTCCGGCTCGTCATTCGAACCGAGGCCGACATTGAGGCCCTGATAAAGCCCCTCGGAGACACCGCCTTGCCGGGTGAAGAAACCGTGACGGACACGGTTTTCACTCAAGGCGGCAAGCAGGGGGCTCTGGATGGGGAGCGGCAGCGTTTCGTTCTGCATGGTGCGGGAGTTCCTTGGAGAATGTCGCTGTTGGCCAGTGGGATGCGTTAAGCGAGATGTTTCCTGTTGCCGCGGCGTTGCGCGGCGTTTGTCTGGTGCAGTGTGTCTGCGTTCGCTTGCTTCGTTCTGGGCCGATGTTGGCCCAGAGGTGATTGCACTGTCAATCCACCGCGCGAAACGGCATGAGATGGAGCGCGGGACTTGAAACGGCGATGACCTTGAAAAGTTCCCCCATCCTGCCAGCCCCTTCGCCAGCGAGACGGTTGACCGCTTCGGCGATTTCAAGCGTCTGGTCGGGTGTAGCTTTTGCGGCAAGGGCGGTTGCCCGTTCCTTCAGGCCAAGACCATAAAGAAAGTCGCCCTGCCTGATGCCGCCATTGACATGAACGCCGTTTGCTTCAGCCGTCCTGATAAGGCTTTCGAAATCGACATGGCTGGTCAGATCGGCTTGCCCGGGATGAGAAAGCGGCGGGTCGAAGGCATGGTTGCGCATGGCCTGCAATGTGTCGCCATATCCGGCGACCAGATGGCCGTAGTCGATCGCGAGTGCGGTGCCGCCATATGCGGACAGGCGCTGGCAGATTGCGGTCATTACGGCTTCGCGGGCGGGTGAGATCTCGAATATGCTGCCTATCGGCTGCCGTTCCGGGCCGGGCGGCAGCAGCGTCGGGTCGATGCCGGCAAGCCCAGTCGAGAAGACCAGTTCACCATCGGTACCAAGACTGACCACCCGTTCGCGGAAACCCTGCGGCGTTTTCACGAATTGCCGGATTGGGATGGCGTCGAAAAGCTCGTTGGCGACGAGGAGCAGGAAACCTTCCGGCACCGCATCGAAACTGTCATGCCATGTCAGCCGTTCGGCATGCGCAGCGAGCGTCTCTTTCTGGATGGCGCAAAGGCGAGGGCTGGTCTCCACCAGATGCACCCGCATCGTCTCGTAAAGTGGTGGGGCGATGCGGCGGATGACGCGCAGCATGTCAGACATCATGGTGCCGCGGCCGGGGCCGATTTCCACCAGACGAATATCTGCGGGTGCGCCATGGCGCTGCCACGCGTGAACCACGAAAACGCCGAGCATTTCGCCGAAAAGCTGACTGACTTCCGGAGCGGTGATGAAATCACCCGATCTGCCAAAAGGCTCGCGGCTCCGGTAATAACCGTGTTCAGGATCGGCGAGGCAAAGCGAGAAGAAATCGGTGACGCTGAGCGGGCCGTTCAGGCGGATGAGGGATTTGATGCGTTGCGCAAGCGGTGTCGTCATGGCAGGCCATTCCGCTTAAGCGCGTATTTTCGCGCGCCGCGCACGCAAGACGGCCCAGAGGCCAAGAAGGAACATCGGCGTGGAGAGTACCATGCCCATGGTCAGCCAGTTGCCCGCGAGATAACCGATCTGGGCGTCCGGCTCGCGGAAGAATTCCACGAAGATGCGCGACAGCGCGTAACCGCAAACGAAGATGCCGGTTACGATGCCAGGTGTCTTGAGCGCCCTGAAAACGTAGATGGTGACCGCCAGAATGACGAGGAGAACGAGGCCTTCGAGTCCCGCTTCGTAAAGCTGGCTGGGGTGACGCGCAAACGGCCCGCCGGTGGGGAACACGACCGCCCAGGGAACGTCGGCGATACGTCCCCACAATTCGCCATTGATGAAATTGGCGATGCGTCCGAACAGCAGGCCGACAGGTGCGACGGCTGCGATGATATCGAACATGCTCCAGACAGGGATGCCGTTCTTGCGGGCGAAGAGGATCATGGCGATGGTCGTGCCGATCAGGCCGCCATGGAACGACATGCCGCCGTTCCATATCTCAAGTGCTCTTATAGGGTTTGCGGCGACGGCGCCAAGATCGTAAAACAGGATGTAGCCGATGCGCCCGCCAAGCACGATGCCGCCGGCTGCCCACAGGATGAAGTCGTCAAGATGCTGCGCCGAGATCGGCGATGTATCGTTTGGCCACAGGCGAGGCGTAAGCGCAAGGCGGCGGGCATAAAACCAGCCGAGCATGATGCCGGCGACATAGGCAATGCCGTACCAATGGATCGCCAGAGGCCCGAGAGACAGGGCAACCGGATCGATATTCGGAAATGGCATGATGGCAAGTTGGGTGGGAGCGGCTAACAATCCGTATATTCCGTCATCGTTGCTGGGCGGACAACAGAATGACCCATTGCCTCAAGGAGCCGGGCGATGATGCTCTCCGGTCTCTTTACGCGAGGAAAATGGCGATTGCCGCAGCGCCGGTCAAGATTATTCTTCAAGGGACGCTTTGCGATGCCGAAGGCCATTGCAAGCCATGTGGATTTTTCGATTTTGCTTGCAAGGCGGCTGTCGAGTGCCTACCTGAAAGGCATCAACAGCAGGGAACGGAACGCTCCCTGAACCGACGAAGGAACAGGGCCATGACCACGACAGGCACCAATCGTTTTCTGGATGAATTCGCAAAGCTGATGACCGATGCGGCGGGCGCTGCGCAGGGAATGCGCAAGGAGGCCGAGGCTGCCTTGCACGCACAGGCGGATCGCTGGCTGAACAGCCTCGACGTGGTCAAGCGCGAGGAATTCGACGCGGTGCGCGAGATGGCGATCAAGGCGCGCGATGAAAACGATGCGTTGCGCGCTCGCATCGAGGCTCTGGAAGCAAAGCTTTCTGCTGCCAAGGATTGATTCTTTTCGCGCTTTTTCATCAAGAGGTCCCGGATCGCCTGCGATTCCGGGACTTTTTGTTTGCGGGCCATGCAACCCGAAATTATTCCCTGTCGATCCGGACCTGCCTCCATCGTTAATTTTTTGAGGCCTGTGGACACTTCCAAAAAACGCAATTGCCAGAGTCGCTTATGTATCTCGCCTGAGGTGATGGGGGAGAAGATATCCACTGTTCAAAAAGTAAAAATGCTGCCCGAGGGGTGGCAGCAGGACTCGGCCATTATACACTGATTTTAAATGATGATTCGAAACGAACCTGGTAAGCTCCACACAGGGTGAATGTGTAACTCTGTTGGTGTCGGGCAATCGTCTCAAGTGTTGAATCCGGTTTGTGTGTGCGTTTTGTGCCCGGCGTTCAAAGCAGAACATCCATACCGGATGAGAAGGTGCCGCATGAGCCTGATAGAATTTGAAATTGAGCGCCAGTCCAATCCCGTGGACATGATCGAGATTGTCGCCGCCTCGAACGACTGGTCGTTCGAACGTTCCGGCGAAGACGAGATCGCCATGACGGTGGCGGGCCACTGGGCCGATTATCACGTTTCCTTTTCCTGGATGGAAGATTTTGAGGCACTGCATCTGGCGTGCGCCTTCGACATCAAGGTGCCCGATCAGCGCGTCAACGAAGTCATTCGCCTGTTGTCTCAGGTCAACGGCCAGGTACTGATGGGTCATTTCGATCTGTGGCGGCAGGAAGATGTTGTGATCTTCCGCCAGTCGCTGCTTCTGGCTGGCGGTGCGGAGCCTAACAACCAGCAGGTGGAAGTGCTGCTTTCCAGCGCGCTTGAGGCATGCGAACAATATTATCAGGCATTCCAGTTCGTCGTATGGTCGGGGCTGGATGCGAAAAGTGCAATTGAAGCGGTCATGTTCGAGACCGTCGGAGAAGCTTGAAAATGGTCTACAGGGCTTCCGGTCCTCTCGTCCTCGTTGGGGCGGGCAATATGGGCGGCGCTTTGCTTTCGGGCTGGCTGAAAAAGGGCGTGCCGGGTTCGCAGGTTATCGTCATCGATCCGCGCCCCTCCGACGCCATGCGCACGACAATTGCGGAAGCGGGCGCCACGCATAGCGAAAGCGTGCCTGATGGCGTGAAGGCGGGCATTCTGTTTGTCGCGGTAAAACCGCAGATGATGGAAGCAGTGCTACCCTCCCTCAAGCCCTTGCTCGGACCCGAGACCGTCGTGGTTTCGATTGCGGCCGGCACCACCATCGGCACTTTCGTTTCGCATTTCGGCTCTGTCGCCGCCGTGCGGGCCATGCCGAACACGCCGGCCATGGTTGGCCGTGGCGTGACGGGCGCCTATGCCAACGAATTGGTGACGCCGGCGCTAAAGGCCGTGGTGGATGGATTGCTGAAGGTCAGCGGTCCGGTCGAATGGGTGGAAACCGAAAGCGATATCGACGCGGTTACCGCGGTTTCGGGAAGCGGTCCGGCCTATGTCTTCTATCTGGTTGAATGCATGGCGGAAGCCGGTCGCAAGGCCGGTCTGCCGGCGGATATAGCCATGCGGCTGGCGCGTGAAACCGTGGCCGGTGCGGGCGAACTCCTGCATCAGTCTTCTGACGAGGCGGCGCGCCTGCGCCAGAACGTTACCTCGCCGGGCGGTACAACGGCCGCCGCGCTTTCGGTGCTGATGGCCGAAGACGGCATGCAGCCCCTGTTTGACAAGGCGATCGCTGCGGCGAAAAATCGCGCCGAAGAACTGGCTGGTTGAAGACGAGCAAGCTGGCGGGAGCAGGGCATGAGCAGTGAAATTTCCTATGCCGATTTCGAGAAGGTCGATATCCGTGTCGGCACGATCGTTGAGGCAGAGCCTTTTCCGGAAGCACGCAAGCCGGCGATCAAGGTGAAGATCGATTTCGGCCCTGAGATCGGCATCAAGAAATCCTCGGCGCAAATCACGGTGCATTATACCCCGGAAAGTCTGATCGGCCGGCAGGTGCTGGGTGTGGTGAATTTTCCGCCGCGCCAGATTGGCCCCTTCCGCTCCGAAGTTCTGACATTGGGGTTTGCCGATGGCAACGGCGACATCGTGCTCGCCGGGGTGGAGCGGCCGGTGCCGAACGGCGAGAAAATGTGCTGAGAACGCACAACAACACGCAACCCAAAGATTGCGCAGGCTGAACACTCTTTCTCCGTCATTCCGGTTCAAGGCTGGAATGACGGAAGCGGGCGAGCCGCATCACATTTTTCTCTCCGCTGCTCTACGCCGGAATTTTGACGATTACCCGCAATCCGCCCATCGGGCTGTCGTCCAGCGATACGTCACCGCCATGGCTGCGGGCGATGTCGCGGACGATGGAGAGGCCGAGCCCGGTGCCAGAGGCGTTGAGGTTGCGTGCCTCGTCCAGCCGGAAGAATGGCTTGAAGACATCCTCCCTTGACGCTTCCGGAATACCCGGCCCGTCATCATCAAACGTCATGATGATGGAGCGTGGCGCCTTGCGGATGTCGATATGGAGCTTGCTGGCATAGCGCCGGGCATTCTCCGCGAGATTGGCGACGAGGCGGGAGAGGGCATTCGGGCGCGCGATGATCTGGTCGATATTATAAAGCTCATAGCTGAATTTTTTGCCGTGCAGCTCGAAATCATAGTCGATTTTTTCCAGAAGTGCCGGAAGCTCCAGCGTGCCGACATCCTCCTCGACATCGGTGCGGGCAAAGGTGAGGTAGGCCTCCAGCATCGACTGCATATCCTCGACATCCTTGTCCAACCCTTCCAGATCAGGATTGTCGCCGGCAAGCGCGAGTTGCAGCTTGAAACGGGTGAGGATGGTGCGCAGGTCGTGGCTGACACCGTTCAGCATGGCAGTGCGCTGTTCCATCTGCCGCTCGATGCGTTCGCGCATCAATATGAAGGCAAGTCCCGCCCGCCGCACCTCGTCTGCGCCGCGTGGGGAATAGGCGCTGATCTTCTGGCCCCTGCCGAAATTTTCGGCCGCCTTGGCAAGCGCTTCGATAGGCTTGATCTGCCCGCGCAGGAACAGGATGGAAATGGCGATCAGGACCAGCGATGCACCGACCATCCAGACAAGGAAAATATGCGTGTTGGAGGCATAAGCGGCGCTGCGACTGGTAAAGACGCGGAGCGTCTTGTCTTCGAGCTGGACACGTATTTCAACCAGGGAACCGTTGCCATAAGTATCGATCCAGAATGGCCGGCCGATTTGCTGGGTCAGCTGATTGGCGAGGATCGTATCCAGAATGGAAAACAACGGTTCTGGTCTCGGGGCCGGCAAATCGGCCTTCGGCTCGATGTAGATGCTGAGACCCAGCTTCTCGCGAGCGATGCGGATGACGCGCTGATAGTCGTCTTCTTCCTCGTCAGTTTGCAGAAGCTCGATGATCGCTGCGATATCGCGCGTTACAGCGGAGGAAAGGCGCTCGGTAACCAGCTGCCAGTGACGCTCCATGAAAACGGCCGCGACAACGCCCTGAAGCAGGATCATCGGCAGGATGATGATCAGCAGCGAGCGCGTATAAAGCCCGGTGGGCAGCCAGTGGCGAAGCCATCTGGTAAATGCGCGCCAGGTCTTCGCTACGCCGCTATTCCTGACAGTGATTAGAAAATCGAGGCTCGCCATGGCTGTGCGCCCGCCTTTCGTTTGTCCTTGTCAATCCACGCTCAGGCGGTAGCCGATGCCACGCACCGTTTGCAGATAGACCGGGTTGGCAGGGTCGTCCTCGATCTTGCGGCGAAGGCGGTTGATCTGCACATCGATTGTTCTTTCGCCCACTTCGGATTCCGCCTCGACCAGCTCGTGCCGTGGAATGGTATCGCCGGCGCGAAGCGCAAAGAGCAGCATGATCTCCTGTTCGCGATCCGTCAGGCGGATCGTTTCAGCGCCGCGCCGCAATTCCTTCCTGGGGATAGAGAAGCTGTAGGGGCCGAACATGATCTGTTCGATCTTGGGCGTATCCGGCGAAGTGTTGCGCCGCAGGATGTTGTTGATACGAAGGACAAGTTCGCGCGGATCGAAAGGCTTTGCTAGATAATCATCCGCGCCGGCTTCCAGCCCAGCAATTCGCGAATCCGCCTCCGAGCGGGCGGTCAGGAGAATGACCGGCACGGATTTGTTCTCATTCAGCGAGCGGGTGAGCGAAAGCCCGTTTTCCCCCGGCATCATCACGTCGAGAATGAGAAGGTCGAAACGGATGCCGACCATCTTGCGCCGGGCTTCTGCCGCATCGGCTGCGACGGAGATGCGGTATCCCTTGTCGCCGAGGAAACGTTGCAGAAGATTGCGAATGCGGGCGTCGTCATCGACGATCAGAAGGTGGGCCGCATCGTCATCGGCGGGAGGGAGTTTTGTCGTTGCCGTGGCCATCGTCAGTCGCCTTCCCCCGGTGTCGGGCTGCGCATCTGCGCCAGAAACTTGCGAACGCAAGCGCGGGCGTCGGGTCCAAGCCCTTCCAGCGCACGGTCGATCCGGCGCGACTGCGGCTCGCTCAGCGCCAGCGCCAGTTCGCGCCCTGTCAGCGTTGGATAGAGCCTGCGCTGGCGGCGGTCTTCCGGGCCAGCCATCTGGCGGATATAACCGTCGTCGATCAATTGCTTGAGCACGCGGGCAAGGCTCTGCTTGGTGATCTGCAGGGTGTCGAGCAGATCCGCCACCGTCATGCCGGGCTGCCTGCTGACGAAATAGACCACCCGGTGATGCGCGCGCCCATATTCCAGTTTCGAAAGAATGACATCTGGATCGGAGACGAAATCGCGATACGCGAAGAACAGCGCCTCTATCGTATCGAAGTCGATCTTGCCGTCGTCAACCTTCGGGAGTGCCGGTGTCTGCCTGGCGGCTGCGGTTTTGAGCGATTGCGGTGGCACTGCGGTTCCTTCATATTCTGCGGCTGACATGCGTCGATGCGCCAATATTCTGTAAACATAGCCGAAAATGCGTCCGCTCGGGAGGATGCCGCGATCATTTTCTGTTGCGGTGGATAATATGCTGCGGGTGCCGGTGCAACTGGAATCCTGACTGGCCTTTACCGGAAATAGAAAAGAGCGCGGAAAGCCCGCGCTCTTCATTGGTTTCATGCTGCCGGTATCGAGTTCGCGTCTACTGGTAGACGTAGACAATCCGGCGCGTCGATGGCTCTACCAGGACCGGCACGTCGTTCACCTGAACGTAGCGATACTGGTAATCAGGGATTTCCACGAGCCGGGTATCGGAGGGCAGGGTGCTGCCGACCGCTACCTCGCCATCAAAGGTGACAGTGTCCGCAGGGTGCTCGTCAATATATGAGATGACTGTTTCGGGCGGATTGACTTCACCGACGCGGCCAAGGTTCGGATCGCCGGGGTTGGGTTCTGCCTGTACGCTCGAGGTCTTCTCGTAAGTCACGACCGGCACGCTGATATCGGAGCGGCGCTGTTCGAGAATGACAGGAGAGCCCTCATACATGACATTCAGATAATCCGCATGTGCCCAGCCGCGCAGGCCGTTGACTTCGATGCGGCACCAGCTGCTGCCGTCCATGCAGCCATCAAGAACCGCATTGCTGCCACGGGTAGCAAGGCCAAGCTCGGGATAATCCTCGCCTGGGCCCGAACGAACGGAAACGTCCGATGCTGTTGTGGCGACCATGGCGGCGTTTGCGTAACCGGCCATCAGGGCGAAAGCGCCGCCAGCCATGAGCATTTTAAGCGTCTTGTCCATGTGTCTCACTCCTTTTAAGACTGGACCTACAACGTCGCAGCCTTCAGGGCGTTCCACATTTTTCACAGATACCTCCCGTCTCGGGCGGGAACATTTCCGATATCTAATTGAATTAGCTCATATTTTTTGGGAGTGGCAAGGTCACCGGAAACCGTTGCTTTTTCCTCCGCCATTGTGCCGGAACCGGCCGCAGGCTATAGGAGGCGGGATTTGTCAGACAGGGAGACACGGGATATGGGAAAGTTGCAGGCGGGCATTATTCCGGTCACGCCGTTCGAGCAGAACTGCACCATTCTCTTCGATGAGGATACGAAGGAAGGCGTTGTCGTCGATCCCGGCGGGGATGTGGATGTCATTCTTCAGGTGGTTTCCGAAAACGGCATCACGCTCAAGGAAATCTGGCTGACGCACGGCCATCTCGACCACGCCGGCGGCGCCAAGGAACTGCGCGAGAAGCTTTCCCTGCCGGTGATCGGCCCGCATGAGGACGATCGACCGCTGCTCGAGAGGATCGAGACGCAGGCCGAGAAATACGGCATAAGCGGCCTTCAGAACGTTTTGCCGGACAGGTGGCTGAATGAGGGCGACACGGTATCTTTCGGGGATCATGTCTTTGAAGTCTACCATTGCCCGGGCCACGCTCCAGGTCACGTCATCTATTATAATCGCGACCAGCAATTCGCCCATGTCGGCGATGTGCTGTTTGCGGGGTCGGTGGGGCGTACCGACCTGCCGGGCGGGAACCACGAGCAATTGATGGCGTCCATTCGCGACAAGCTGCT
The DNA here is from genome assembly GCF_009649785.1 of Agrobacterium tumefaciens. Lineage (GTDB taxonomy): Bacteria > Pseudomonadota > Alphaproteobacteria > Rhizobiales > Rhizobiaceae > Agrobacterium > Agrobacterium tumefaciens. The sequence goes on from NZ_WJOK01000021.1 coordinate 75,942, forward strand.
GCCGCTGGGTGATGATGTCGGATTTATCTGCGGCCATGGCCCCGGCGGGCGGCTTGGCGAGGAGCGGCGCACCAACCCCTATCTCAAGGGGATTTGAGTTTCCGGGCGCGTATTGGCGCCTCCGGATTGGGCATAAAAAAACCCGGCATTCCTGCCGGGCTTCAACTAGAAATGAAAGCCGTTTTAGGGTTAGCCAGCAATCTGCAGATTGACTGCCTTCGGGCCCTTGCCGCGACGATCCGGTTCCGTGTCGAAGCTCACTTTCTGATTTTCTGAAAGTCCGGACAGGCCGGAAGCCTGTACGGCAGAGATATGAACAAAGATATCAGCGCCACCATTGTCTGGCTTGATGAAGCCGAAGCCTTTGTCTGTGTTGAAGAATTTTACGGTGCCAGTTTCGGCCATGCATCAGGTCCTTTTCGCTCTGCCCGCGTTCAGCTACAGGCAGCATTACAGTTTTGCCCCGCGAGGGCGTTGGCAGGCAGCTCTTGACTATTGAGAAAAAGGACCTTCACAGCGGGAAGTAATGGCGTTCTCATCCAACGTTTTTCGTCCCACCGCCCGAGGTTTATAGCGTCCCCAGTGCGCAAATTTATAGGCCTTCCCATGCTCGCAAATTGCCCGAACCGCAGTAGATTGCTGCGTTTATGGAAAATTGGCAAGCAAAAGTTTTCACGGGCTTTTTGTCGGATAAAAACCTGCGGTAGAATTCCTGCGCGTAGTCGCACATTTTTTCCGCATATTTGATAATTGATGAAATAATTGCCGGTTGCCTTCGGTTTCCGGGCAAAATTTTGAATGCGGCGGTACGATTTTTCCTCGAAACAGAAAAATCAGTTCTTTCTGCGTCAGGCCGTTCCAACGGCGGTTTTTTGCCGTTTACGCGTCAGTTCCGGCACCAGTTCGACGATCAATATAGCGGCGAAAATGATCACGCAGCCGATATAACCGGCGCTGGAAATGGTTTCATTCAGGAAAATCGACGCCAGCAAGGCACCGAAAAGCGCCTCTGAAGACAGAAATATCGCAGCCTGCGGCGCGGTCGTATACCGCTGGGCGACAACCTGCAAAACGAAGGCGAGGCCGGAGGATACGAGGCCGACGTATAGAATTTCCGCCAGCGACCCCTCTATGGACGCCATGCTGATGGGTTCTACCGCAAGGCCGATCATGCAACTCAAGAGAGAGCAAATCGCAAACTGAGTGCATGAGAGCGCAAGCGGCCGTCCGCTTTCGGAAACGAAACGACCTGCGAGCGTAATCTGGATTGCCCAGAAGAAGGCGCAGATGATGCTGAGAATATCGCCCTGCGTCAGCGCCTCGAATGCGCCGCCCGAGAGCAGGAATATTCCGCCCAGCATCATCAGGGCGCCGGGCCAGACGATCCAGTGGGGATGGCGCCGGTAAAGAACGACGGCGATCACGGGCACGAAGATGACGTAAAGTCCCGTCAGGAAGCTGGAATTGGTGACGGTTGTAGTCAAAAGCCCGACCTGCTGCGTCGTCGCGCCGCCGAACAGGGCGAGGCCCACAAGGATGAAGCCGCCGATTTCCCTGCGACGTGGCGACGATTTTTTCGAGCGGTTTTCCATCAGGGCGAATGGCATCACGGCGATGGCGGCAATGGCGAAGCGTAAACCGACGAACCAAAATGGCCCGATCGAGGTCATGGCGGATGATTGTGCGACGAAACCGCCTCCCCAGATCGCCGCGGCGAGCAGAAGCAGCATGTTGGCCTGAATACGCGTCATTGATGGCACCAGCACAGCAGGGGCCCGAAGATCATTCCGTCGCGGCCTTGGCATTTCGGGGATTTTTGAAACGTCGTTCTGACGACTTCCCCTGTGCTTTAGCAGCAACACGCCGATGCCGCAAGTCGAGGAGAGGGCGGCTTACTTGTGGCGGCGGGCCTCGTCCTTCAGGCTTCGCCGGGTGAGCGCGAGGCCGCCTATGCCGAGGCTTATGAAGGCTGCGGCGGAGAAGATAACCAGCAACAGGTGGCCGCCCGCCCGCGCGGTTGCCGTCACCTGCGGAATAGAGGATGTCTGCAGGGTGTCGATTGCCTGAGAGGCTGCATTGGCCGAGGTTGCGATCCCGGCGGCCATGGTGACGACGACAAGAAAGGCGGCAATGGCCATCCAGAGGGAAAACAGCGTTCTCTGCGCCCTTAACCGTTCAACTGATGTCCTGTCGTTGGTAAACATGGCGATCGCCTCTTGTCCCTGTTCTCAAAGGATAAAAGAGGCTTCGAAATGGACGGCTTGGAGACCGAATTCAGGCGTTCCGCAGTATTTATTGTGGCAATATCGTGGCAAAGCCGATTTCGAGACAATTTCGCTGTCAACGGCCTCAAAGGCCGCGTTTTCCGAAGGTTCGGGTCTGGCGCAGGGTATGCGGCTCGGCGAGGCGGTCTTCACGCGGGAATGCCGGTGTCGCAGTACTTCTGTCCGACCTTGGCGAGGGTGAAAAATATCCGCTGCCGAGTTCGGGAAAGCGAGCGTCGAAACTCGTCGGCGCTAGTTCGGGTTTTGCCAACACGTATCCCTGCATCAGCAGGACGCCGAGGTCCTCGCAGATATCCACCTGCCTGCCGGTTTCCAGTCCTTCGAACACCGGCTCTATCCCATCGTCGCGAAACTGGCTGACGATGACGCGCAGAAGGGCGGCGCCTGCCGAATTCTGCATGAAATCACGCACCCAGCCTGCCTCGAATTTCACATAGTCCGGCTTGATGAGTTTCACCCGGTCAATGTCGGAATCGCCCGCGCCATAATCGTCCAGCGCCACGCGAAAACCGATGTCATGCATATGATAGGCGAAGTCGGCGACCATCTGCGTATCGGAGACTTTTTTCTCGGAGATTTCGCAGACGATGCGGTCTGCCGTCATGCCGGCCTCGTGGGCGGTAAGGCGCATGCGCTCCACTTCCTGACGCATCTTGGCCGGGGTCTGGAACAGGCCCGGATGGAAGTTGACGAAGACGCGGGCGCGCGAACGATTGAGCCTGCCGGTATTGAGAATGTGGATCGTGCGCAGAATACTGTCGATATTCTCTATATCTTCAGGCGCCACCAGCGAGAAGAATTCACCCGGTGTCACAGGTTCGCCGTTGCGATGGGGGCGCACCAGACCCTCGAAGGAATCGATGTCGAGAGCGCCGTTCATCGTTCGGCGAAAGATGGGCTGCAGGGCGGATTTCAAGTTGAAGGTGCCATAGGCCGTGGACCATGTGCCATCGACCTCGCGGACAAGACTGGAAAAGATGCTTTTGGGCGCCATTTTTCAACCAGCTACAGAGACACGACCTCTAGCCGGAGAATATAGCGCATCAAGCGTTACTTCCGGGTTAAGGAAGGTTTAAATTCTTCCCCGTGTCACATATGCTGCTTTTGACCTTGAAAGAGCGCCTGTCTTTCGACATAGAAAATGCCGCAGAAGACAGGATTTTCCGCCTCTGCCGATGTCAACCACAACAGGACCGATTAAAAATGGCCTTCCTTGCCGACATTCTCTCCCGCGTAAAGCCATCCGCCACCATCGCTGTTACCCAGAAAGCCCGTGAGCTTAAAGCGAAGGGCCGCGATGTGATCAGCCTTGGCGCCGGCGAGCCGGATTTCGATACGCCCGAAAACATCAAGGAAGCCGCCATTGACGCCATCAAGCGCGGCGAAACGAAATACACGCCCGTTTCAGGTATTCCTGAACTGCGCAAGGCGATCGCCGACAAGTTCAAGCGCGAAAACGGTCTGGACTACAAGCCGGAGCAGACCATCGTCGGCACCGGTGGCAAGCAGATCCTTTTCAACGCCTTCATGGCCACCCTCAACCCGGGTGACGAAGTCGTCATTCCTGCACCTTACTGGGTCAGCTATCCGGAAATGGTGGCGATCTGCGGCGGTACGCCTGTCTTCGTCGACACGACGCTCGAAGACAATTTCAAGCTGAAGCCGGAAGCGCTGGAAAAGGCGATCACGCCGAAGACCAAGTGGTTCGTTTTCAACTCGCCGTCCAACCCTTCGGGCGCTGCCTATTCGCATGACGAGCTGAAGGCATTGACGGACGTGCTGGTCAAGCATCCGCACGTCTGGGTGCTGACTGATGACATGTACGAACACCTGACCTATGGCGACTTCAAATTCGTCACGCCGGTTGAGGTGGAGCCTTCGCTCTATGACCGCACGCTTACGATGAACGGCGTCTCCAAGGCCTACGCCATGACCGGCTGGCGTATCGGCTATGCAGCCGGCCCGCTTCCGCTCATCAAGGCCATGGATATGATCCAGGGCCAGCAGACCTCGGGCGCCAGCTCGATTGCTCAGTGGGCGGCTGTCGAAGCGCTGAACGGCACGCAGGATTTCATTCCGGCCAACAAGAAGATTTTTGAAGGCCGCCGTGATCTCGTCGTCTCCATGCTCAACCAGGCGAAAGGCATCAATTGCCCGGCTCCGGAAGGCGCATTCTACGTCTATCCGTCCTGCGCCGGCATGATCGGCAAGACCGCGCCGTCCGGCAAGGTCATCGAATCGGATGTGGATTTCGTCTCCGAGCTTCTGGAAGCCGAAGGTGTTGCCGTCGTGCAGGGATCGGCGTTCGGCCTCGGCCCGAACTTCCGCATTTCCTACGCCACGTCGGAAGCACTGCTGGAAGAGGCCTGCAAGCGCATCCAGCGCTTCTGCGCCGATTGCCGCTGATCGGTTTGCGATCTTGAACGAAGAAGCCCGGCAGCGATGCCGGGCTTTTTTTGTTGCGGCTAAAGCCCGAGAAACAGCAGCATGATGAAGGTGGCGAAGAGGATGAAATGCGTCATTCCCTCGATCGCGTTGGTTTCACCGTCATTGAGGTTGATGGCGGCGGCGATGAGGGTGATGAAGACCATGACCGTCTGGACCGGCGTCATCGCCATGATGAACGGCTGACCGGTGTAGAGTGCGATGCCCTCCATCACAGGGACGGTGAGGATGACCGTCGAAAGCGATGCGCCCATGGCGATATTGACCACGGCCTGCATGCGGTTGCGCAATGCGGACCTGAGCGCGGTCAGGATTTCCGGTGATGCGGAGATCGTCGCGACCACGACTGCCATCAGTGCCGGTGGCGCGCTTGCGCCCTCGAGGCTCTGGCTTAGGAAGGCCGCCATGAATTCCGCCAGCACGCCGATCAGCACGACGCCCGCGATGATGAGACCGATGGAGAGGGACACGCTGCCCTCATCCTCGTCCTCCGTGTGATCGCCGGATGGATGACCGCTGGGATGAGCCTTGCGGGGATAGGCGTAGCTGAAGAAATAGCTGTGCGGACCAACCTGCATTTTCAGGAACAGCGCATAAAGCGCGATCATTGCAACGATGGTGAAGGCGGAATAGACGTGCCAGCTTTCCTTTGGGATGAATTCCGGCACGATCATCGAGATGCCCATGGCAGTCAGGATCATGACGCCGTAGGTCTTGCCGGAATCGTCATTGTAAGGCTGCTCGCCGTGGCGAAGGCCTCCCAGCAGGGCGGCCAGTCCCAGAATGCCGTTGATGTCGATCATCACGGCGGAATAGATCGTGTCACGCACGAGCGTCGGCGAGTTGGATTCGCTCATGATGATGGCAAGGATCAACACTTCCACCGCCACGGCAGACAGCGTCAGTATCATCGTGCCATAGGGGTCGCCGACCTTGGCGGCGAGGATTTCGGCGTGGTGGGCAACCCGCATCGACACCAGAACGATCATCCCGATCAGGGCGATCGCGGCAATCAGCGACGCCGTTTTGCCGGCCTCGAATATCGCATGTTCGGCCATACAGGCGACGGCTGCCACCGGTATTGCCAGCAGCAACATGCGCTCCTGCTTTAAAATAGAACCCGCCATCGATTTCCCTTCCCCTGAGAGTGTGAGGCTGTGACGTATCGTCGTTAAGATCAAGCAGGATTTGCGCTTGAGTGCTTTTGGTAGGATAGTAGTACGGTCAAGGACATGCTGCTCATGCCGTGTTGTCCCCCGTTGGGTGCAATGCTTGAAGCGCGGTTGTGGTTGCGATGTCGCCTACTGAAACAGGAGGAACATGCATGACAAAAGTGGTATATGAAGTCGTGGAACATGACGGTGGCTTCGCCTACCGCATGAACGGCGCTTATTCCGAAACATTTCCTACCTATGCCGATGCGGTCGAGGCCGCGCGCATCGTTGCTGCCGAACAGCAGGTGGGCGGCGATGATGAGGAAATCAGCTATCAGGACGAACGCGGCCAGTGGCATGAGGAATATAGCCAGGGCGGCGACCGGCCGGAGGCGGAAGTGGTCGACAAGATTTCACCGCCGGCCAGACCGTTTTGATGGAGTGCGTCAACATTTCCGGTGAGAACAGCATCACGCTCCATGCTTCGCCGGTATGTCTTGCGGATTTGCGGGCGCAAGGCCGCGCGTCATCGATGCTGTAATGGCGCTAGCGTCGTTGCGGCGGGGCGCCCGGATCGGTTTCCTTCAGGTGGGCCTTCAGGCCGTCGACAAGGGCGCTGAACACGGCACGGCATCGCGGCGAGGTCTTGAGATTTTCATGCATCGCGACCCATGCGTGCAGCGGGATGTCGGTTTTCGGAAGGACCTGGACAAGCCGCGGATCCTTGCGCGCCAGGCCGATCTGACAGACGCCGATGCCTGCGCTGGCGCGGATCATGGCAAGCTGGGCGAGGTTGCTGTCGGCGCGAATTTCGAAGGAAATTTCTTCGATATCGGGTATTTCCGGATCGAGCGAGCGCATGCGCTGGATCGCCGCCCTGATGAAAGGCGTCTTGCGGTCGAAACCGATCATACGGTGGTTGTTCAGTTCTTCCATGTTTTTCGGGGTGCCGGCTCTTGCCAGATAGTCGCGTGTGGCATGAAATCCCAGACGGAAATTGCCGATATAGCGCATGACGATGGCATCCTGCTGCGGTTCGGTCATGCGGATGGCGATATCAGCCTCGCGCCGCAAAAGGTCTTCCAACGTGTCGGAGAGTGAAAGTTCTATTTCAAGCCGGGGATGAATCTCCTGCATGGCAGCGATGATCGGCGGCAGCATTTCAACGCCGATGATATCCGATGCGCTGATACGAACGGTTCCTTCGATCTTGCCGACCTCGCCGGAGGCCGCCCGCATAAGGGCTGCGGCCGTCGCCGCCAGATTTTCCGCATAGGGCCGGAGCGCCAGCGCCGCTTCCGTCGGCATCAGCCCGTGCGGCGAGCGGATGAACAGCGGAAAGCCGATGGCCTCTTCCAGCGCTCCGATATGGCGCCCAGCTGTCGGTTGGGTAATGCCGAGTTCGCGGGCGGCGGCGGAAAGCGAGCCGTCGCGCAGCACGCTGAGGAAGGTGCGGTAAAAATCCCAGCTGACATCGCGGCTTCTGATTATAAGATTTTGTATAGCGGCTCCACTCATTTGGACAATTTCGTATATCGCCTGATAGCCCGATACTCCAGCCCAGAAGAAGGAGTAATGGCAATGATATATGAAATCCACGCAAATACAGCAGAGAATAACCGGCCTCTGGCGCTGATTGTTGGGGCGAATGGTGGCGTCGGCAGCCATGTCTCAAAGATGTTATTGCAGCGCGGCTGGCGGGTGCGGGCGATGACTCGCCGATCGGCACCAGTTGATGCCGTCGATGGCGTCGAGCGCGTGACTGGCGATGCCATGAACCGGGAGGATGTGGTGAAGGCGGCAAAAGGCGCCGGGCTCATCGTCCATGCAGTCAATCCTCCGGGATATCGCAACTGGAACAGCCAAGTGCTGCCGATGCTCGAAAATACCATAGCCGCTGCCGAGGCCTGCGGGGCAAGGATCGTGTTTCCAGGCAGCATCTATAATTTTGGCCCGGATGCCTTTCCGCTTCTGACGGAGGACAGTCCGCAAAAGCCTTTCACCCGCAAGGGCGGCTTGCGCGTTGAAATGGAGCGGCGTTTGAAAATGGCGTCGATGCGCGGCGTGCCGGTCCTGATCGTCCGCACCGGTGATTTCTTTGGTCCTGACGCGAAGAACAACTGGTTTTCGCAGATGCTGGTGCGACCGGGCAAGCCGGTTCGCAGTGTTCAGAATCCAGCAGTACCGAATGCCGGGCATCAATGGGCCTATCTGCCGGATGTTGCGGAGATAATCGGGCGGCTGCTCGATCGCTCGGACGAGCTTCAGACGTTTGCCGTCTACCACATGGAGGGTGTCTGGGATTTCGACGGGCTGCAACTGGTTGGGGCAATCGAGCGGGCCGTCGGCCATCCGGTCAAGATGCGGCGGCTTTCGTGGTTAGCCGTCGGGCTGGCTGCACCGTTCGTTCCCCTGTTCCGCGAAGTCATGGAAATGAAATATCTCTGGCAGATGCCGATCCGGATGAGCAACCGCAAGCTTGTCGAATTCCTCGGGGCGGAACCGCGAACGCCGATCGATGCGGCGGTATCGGCAACATTGGCGAGCCTTGGGTGTCTCGCCGAGGTGCAGCAACCGGCGGGCCTTCATCATGCGACCGATGCCGGGGGTAGGGTGTGATGGTCACAGTGGCTAATGGATTTTCCCGGCGGCGCCGTATGTTCGCCGTGATTTCGGCAGGCGTGCCGGTGTTGATTTTCGCGCAGGTGCTGCTGGCCGGGCTGTCGATCTATTATGACGGATCGCTGCTTGTGGTTCACAAAGGGCTTGGCATGCTGATCGCCGTTCCCATTGTATCTCTAGTCGTGCTCGCCCTTCGTCATGATGACCTCCGGCCAAACCTTGGGCGCGCGCTCGTGCTCCTCGCTCTCTACTGCCTTCAGGTGGCGTTGATGAGCATCGGTCGGGAAACGGGCAGTGGCTTTCTGCAGGCGCTGCATGTGGCCAACGCCTTCGTAATGGGCGCATTTTCAGACTTTGCTGCGCGGCAGGCGCGAGGCCTGTCCTGAAACGGCAAAACGCCGCACCGCTGTGGAGCGGTGCGGCGTTTCAAGTTTAGCACTGATCAGCCAAGAGCCGGGTAGTCGGTATAGCCTTCAGCCCCGCCACCATAGAAGGTCGGCTGGTTCGGCTCGTTCAGCGGCGCGTTGTCCTTGAGACGGCGCACCAGATCCGGGTTGGCGATGAAGGCCTTGCCGAAGGCCACGGCATCAACCCTGCCGCTTTCCACCGCCTCGATGGCGCTCTCACGGTCGTAGCCATTGTTGGCGATCCACAGGCCCTTGCCGCCCGCATTGCGATAGGCGGCCTTGAAGGCTGCGTAATCGAAGGGCTTGTCGCCCTGCTTGAAGTCGCGCGGACCACCGGTCGCACCTTCAACAACATGGATGAAGGCCAGATTGCGTTTGCCGAGTTCTTCCGCAACGTAATTATAGAGTGGCTGCGGGTCGGCCTCGAAAATGTCGTTGGCGGGTGTGACGGGTGACAGGCGAATGCCGGTGCGGCCTGCGCCAATCTCTTCCGCAACCGCATCGACGACTTCGAGAAGGAAGCGGGCGCGGTTTTCGATCGAGCCGCCATATTCGTCGGTGCGCTGGTTGGTGCTGGATTTCAGGAACTGCTCGATCAGATAACCGTTGGCGGCATGGATTTCGACACCGTCGAAACCGGCCTCAAGTGCGGCGCGCGCGCCGGTCCGGTAATCTTCAAGGATAAGACCGATATCGTCGATGGTCAGTGCGCGGGGCTCGGAGGTTTCCGCAAACGCGCCGGTGCCGTCATCATTGATGATATAGGTCTTGGACTTGGCGATAATCGCGGAAGGGGCGACCGGCTGTCCGCCATGCGGCTGGAGCGAGGTGTGGGAAATGCGTCCCACGTGCCAAATCTGCGCGACGATCTTGCCGCCGGCGACATGCACGCCATCCGTGATCTTTTTCCAGCCCTCAACCGCTTCCTTCTTGTAGAGGCCCGGAACATCCGCGTAACCCTGGCCTTGCTGGGAAATCGGCGTGCCTTCGGTCACGATCAGCCCGGCTGTTGCGCGCTGCTCGTAATAGGTGGCGTTGAGATTATTGGGAATTGCCCCCGGCGAGCGGTTGCGGGTGAGGGGAGCCATGACGATACGGTTGGCGAGAGCGATATCGCCGGCCTGTGCCGGTTCGAAAAGACTTGTCATGCGACTTCACTTTCTGGTCGGTTGGCGAAATTGCGCGGCTGGCGCGCTTTCCTAATGTATGGGCATAGGAGAGAAAACCGCCTTGCAGTTTCCGGTCCGACGCCCCGGTCTTATAAGCTTGGGAGGCTCAAAGATTGGCTTGCAGATAATTGCGGAAGGCGTCGATGGTTTCCTCGTTGCGTTCGAAAAACACCCATTGCCCAACTTTCTTTGACCTTATCAGGCCAGCTGCCTGCAAAACCGCCAGATGTGAGGAGACCGTCGATTGCGACAGGCCGCTGATCTGGAACTGATTGGCGCATACGCCCATGCTGAGCGGATGGTCCTGACAGAAGTGACTTTCAGGGCTCTTCAGCCACTCGAGGAACTTCAGCCTTGCGGGGTGTGAAAGGGCTTTGAGGATTTCCTCCGGGTTCATCTGCGTTTCTCTAATATCTGACATGTTCGATATTTATATCGATATTTTCCGATATACAATTCACGTCTCTGTGAGGTAGTCACCCGGGCCGAGAACGGCGCGCAAAAAAATGGCCGCCGGATTTCTCCGCGGCCAATGAGTTTGAAGGTTAAAACCTCCAGAGGGGAACAGCTGTCGCGTGCATAGGCAGGCGTGACAGCTGATTGAAATATGGGAGTGGCAAGAATGCAAAACAAGGTTGCATCATGCGATATTTCGCCAAATTGGAGAAAATTCTTGCGGGTAAAAAAAGAGGGCCGCCGGATAAATCCAGGGCCCTTTAAGTGTGAAGGTCAAAAACCTCCAGAGGGGAACAGCTGATGCGGTGGAACTGGGAGGAAAAGCCACCGTGTGCATCAACTGAGAGCGATATGGTGCTTTTTTGTGCACGAAACAACTCTTTTTTGTGCAGGTCAGGCATGCGTGCGATGCAGGTCTGGATATTTCCGGTATAATTTATGTGCAAAGCTGAAGCGCGGCGCGTCTGGCGCGCCGCCATCTTGGGAAGGCCAACTCCATGAATTAGTATGATATTTTGTGGCGCTGGCCTATTTAAACGTCAGAAGTTCCAGTTCCGTGCCTTGGCAACGACGAAGTCGCGGAAGGCTTTCAGTTTTGCAGCGTTTTTCATCTCGTCCGGGTAACAGAAGTAGGTGTCGAACGAGGGAATATCGGCGGCAAGCGACAACTGAATCAATCCCGGATCGCGCCCGACGATGTAATCCGGCAAACAGGCGATACCTATTCCCAGCAGGCAGGCGCGCTTGATCGAGGTCTGGCTGTTGATCTGAAGATGCGGAATGCGGGTGTTGTCCGACGAGCGTCCCGCATTTTCCAGCCAGTTGACATCAAGCAGATAGTTGGGTGCCGGTTCGCCGAAGGAGATGATGCGGTGGTTGTCTAGATCCTCGATCGACTGCGGCTCGCCGTGGCGGTTGATGTAGGACGGCGCCGCATAGACGTGCATGTGCACCGTGAACAGCTTGCGCTGGATAAGGTCGGACTGTTGCGGCTGGCGCAGGCGGATGGCACAATCGGCGTGGCGCATGTTCACATCCAGCTCCTCATTGTCGAGGATGAGCTGGATCGACATTTCCGGATAGAGCTGCAGGAATTCCTGCACCTTGTCCGTCAGCCAGCCCTGGCCGAGACCAACAGTCGTCGTCACGCGCAGCTTGCCGCTCGGCTTCTCCGTCGTTTCGGTAAGTTGCATCTTGACGGTTTCGAGCTTCAGCAACACGTCGTGGGCGGTGCGATACAGCAGTTCGCCCTGCTCGGTGAGGATAAGACCTCTGGCGTGGCGGTGAAACAGCTTCACGCCAACATCCTGTTCCAGCGCGCTGACCTGGCGGCTGATGGCCGACTGGGACAAATGCAGCTTGTCGGCAGCGTGGGTGAAAGACCCCGCTTCGGCTGCGGCATGAAAAATGCGCAGTTTATCCCAGTCCAATGGCATTGCCATGCCTATCCTGCCTTTCGGTTATTCGGCTGCTACCGCAAGCGGCTGCTGCGCGGTGAGGTACCGTTCTGCTTCAAGGGCGGCCATACAGCCCATACCGGCGGCGGTGATGGCCTGACGGTATATGTCGTCGGTAACGTCGCCGGCGGCGAAAATACCTTCCACGTCGGTAGCGGTGGAATCGGGCGCGGTCCACATGTAGCCATTGTCCTTGAGCTTCACCTTGCCCTTGAACAGTTCGACGGCCGGCGCGTGGCCGATGGCGACGAAGACGCCGTCGATGGGCGTATCGCTGATCACACCGGTCTTGGTGTCACGCAGTCGCACACCCGAAACAGAGGGTGGCATTGGTGGCTTGGCGGGAGCGCCGGTGATTTCGGCGATTTCCGTGTTCCACAGGATCTTGACGTTTTCCTTGGCGAAGAGCCGTTCCTGAAGGATTTTCTCCGAGCGGAAACTGTCGCGGCGGTGCACGACGGTTACGGACTTGGCGATATGGGCGAGATAGAGCGCTTCCTCCACGGCAGAGTTGCCGCCGCCGACCACGATCACATCCTTGTTGCGATAGAAGAAACCGTCGCAGGTGGCGCAGGCGGAAACGCCAAAGCCCTGAAAGTGCTGCTCACTCTCGATGCCGAGCCACTTGGCCTTTGCGCCTGTTGCGATGATCAGCGTGTCGGCGGTCCAGACCTGACCGGAATCGGTCTTGACCACGAAGGGGCGCGTGTTGGTTTCGACTTCGGTCACGAGGTCGCTGACGATTTCCGCACCCACATGCGTCGCCTGCTTCAGCATCTGGTCCATCAGCCAGGGGCCCTGGATCGGATCGGCAAAGCCCGGATAGTTTTCGACATCGGTGGTGATCATCAGCTGGCCACCCTGTTCCATGCCGGCAATCAGCACGGGTTTCAGCATTGCGCGGGCCGCGTAGATCGCCGCGGTATAACCGGCGGGACCAGAGCCAATGATCAATACCTTGGTATGGCGGGCAGACATGGAAACAATCCTTTTTAAAGTAGCGGGGCCTTTCGGCAGCAGAACATTCCAGCCGAAGCACGGTGGACAGGCCGCAACCCCTTCGTTGCCCGGTATTTAAGGTTGTCTAGTGCCTTTATTCAAGGGCAGCCTTGCGTTACCAACAAGGCAGTTGTGGATGCGCGCGCAATTTTGTGACCGGCCGGCGGCATATTGTTGCGAATCCTGCGCCTGGTAGTACAAGGAAGTTCTCCGGCTTAACGAGGAACCTCTCCGTGACCAGCGTCGAACTCGATGCCATCGATCTGAAAATCCTGCGCGAATTGCAGCGCGACGGGCGCATGACCAACGTGGAGCTGGCCGAACGGGTCGGTATTTCCGCGCCGCCGTGCCTCAGGCGCGTCCGCAAGCTGGAAGAAGCCGACGTGATCGAGGGTTATCACGCCATGTTGAACGCGCCGAAGCTCGGTTTCGATCTGGTTGCCTTCTGCATGGTCGGCCTCAAGCGCCAGTCGGACAGCAATCTGAAAGCCTTTGCAGCGGCGACGGCCGGATGGTCGCTGGTGCGCCAGGCCTGGATGGTATCCGGCGAAAGTGATTTCCTTCTGCATTGCATCGCCAGAAACCTGACCGAGTTTCAGGATTTCGTCATCGAGGTTCTGACAGCGGACGAAAACGTCGACACCGTGCGCACCATGCTCACCATCCGTCAGGTCAAGCGCGTCGGTCTGGTGGAAATCTGATCGGCGGACCTTTGAGTGATTGCGCCGGCGCTTACCCGCGCCGCAACGCGTCATAGATCGTGCCGAGACTGGTCGCCTCTTTTTCCAGCGGAAATGCAGTACGCACATGCGCAAGTCCGGCACGGGCATGGTCACTGGCGAGAGCAGGATCGGCAAGATAGGTTTTAATGGCATCCCGCAGGGACGCGTAGTCGCCGGCCTCAACGACCATGCCGGTCTCGCCCTTGACGATCATTTCCTCATAGGCGCCGGCATTGCTGGCAACGACAGCCGTCTCGGACGCCATGGCTTCCAGTGGTGTCAGGCCAAAGCCCTCGTTGCGTGACGGTGCGACATAGAGGGTTAGCCGCCGATACCAGGGCTTGATGTCGTCCACCTCGCCCTGAAACGCGATGCGGTCCGCAAGACCGGCTGCTGCGACATCGGCCACGAGCTTGTCGGCGAAGGCCTTGTGCTCTGCGGTCACGCGGCCGGAGATGACGGCCGTCCATTCGGGATAGTCGGGCAGAAGTTCGATCATGGCGCGCACGAAAAGGTCTGTTCCCTTCTGGTGGCGCACCCGTCCGAAACATCCGATGAGAAATTGCCCCGGCAGGCCGGTCGAAGCGATCGTATCCTCCGAGCCGGTTGCGGGATGAAACAGCTCGGTATCGACGCCATGCATGACGACGCTGTGTGGTACTTCCAAAAACGAGCCTGAGCGGCCGCTTGTCGCGACGACCGCATCCATTTTTGAAATCAGAAAGCGGGTATAGGCGGAATGTCGCCTTTGCGCCGCCGAGGTGAACATCAGCTTCACCTTCATGCGCAGCACGTCACGCATGAGAATGCCCGGCAACATTTCGAGATTGCGGCGGGCGTGCCATATGCGCGGACCGCTGAGCGGGCCGTTTTGCCAGAGCCGCCACAGATCACGGAAGCGAACATGTGGCAGATGCTGCGGCAGGCCCGGGCCGATGACGCCCACTTTCTGACCCAGCCGGTTTTGTACCGGAATAAGCTGCACGATGGTGGAGGTAACGCCGGAGAGCCTGCGCTTGAAGTTCGGCGCAAGCACCTGCACATCTTTCAGACTGGCGTGGGACAAGATGGGCTTCCGTCTTTGCGGCTAAGGCAGGATGTTCAGTTCAGGATATCAATGCAATGCGCCCGAGGGGCGCATTGCATGAAAGGGCAGATCAGCCCCACTGTACGGCGAGAATCTCGTAACCCTTGGCGCCGCCCGGTGCGTTGACTTCGATGCTGTCACCGACTTCCTTGCCGATGAGGGCGCGGGCGATGGGCGAGGAAATGGAAATGCGTCCAGCCTTCACATCGGCTTCCTGGTCGCCAACGATCTGATAGATTCTCTCCTCGTCGCTATCCTCGTCGATAAGCTTGACGGTGGCGCCGAACTTGATCTTGGAACCGGACATCTTGGAAAGGTCGATGACTTCCGCGCGTGCGGTCAAGTCTTCGAGTTCAGTGATGCGGCCTTCGTTATGGCTCTGGGCTTCCTTGGCAGCGTGGTATTCGGCATTTTCCGAAAGGTCGCCATGGGCGCGCGCCTCCGCAATTGCCTCGATGATACGGGGGCGCTCCTCCTGCTGGCGAAAGCGCAGCTCCTCCTGCAGCTTGATGAATCCACCGTGCGTCATCGGTACTTTTTCTACCATTTTTTTATCCTTCGCAGTCCTGTCGCTTTACTTGCAGACACAAAAAGAAACAGGTTCCGGAGGGGAACTCCGGAACCATGCCAAAATCATAACTAAGCCGACTATATCAGAAGACGACAACGAAATGCCAGCAAATTTGAGACGGGCATTTTCTTGCATTCGTTCAGGGCTTTAACAGATGAGATTGACATTTTCCAATAGAACATATAGTGAACATAACCATGAAGAAGTCAATCAGGCAACGGCTAGCCATTCTTTCCGATGCGGCCAAATACGATGCGTCCTGTGCCTCCAGCGGCACGACGAAACGCAGCTCTGCTGCATCCGGCGGACTTGGCTCCACGGAGGGGTCGGGCATATGCCATGCCTATGCGCCGGACGGGCGCTGCATTTCGCTCCTGAAGATTTTGCTCACCAATTTCTGTATCTATGATTGCGCCTATTGCATCAATCGTTCTTCGAGCAATGTCGAGCGGGCGCGGTTTACTGCCGAGGAGGTGGTGTGGCTGACGCTGGAGTTCTATCGGCGCAACTATATCGAGGGGCTGTTTCTCTCTTCCGGCATTATCCGCTCTTCCGATCATACGATGGAAGAGATGGTGCGGGTGGCGCGGGAACTGCGCGTCACGCATGGCTTTCGCGGCTACATACATCTGAAATCCATTCCCGAAGCATCGCCAAAGCTTATTGAGGAAGCGGGGCTTTACGCCGACCGGCTGTCGATCAACATCGAATTGCCGACTGATAGCGGCGTCAGCCGTTTTGCGCCGGAAAAGCAGCCCGCTAATATTCGCCGCTCGATGGCTGATATCCGCCTGAAGATCGAGGAGGCGGGGGAGCCGACTGTCAGGACGCGAAAGACCAAACGTTTTGCGCCTGCCGGACAGAGCACGCAGATGATCGTTGGGGCGGATGGGGCTGATGACAGCACCATTCTGTCCACCAGCGCCCGGCTTTATGGCAGCTATGGTTTGCGGCGCGTCTATTATTCGGCTTTCAGCCCCATTCCGGATTCGTCGAAGAACCTGCCGCTCATCAAGCCGCCTTTGATGCGGGAACACAGGCTTTATCAGGCCGACTGGCTTTATCGTTTTTATGGGTTCGACATTGGTGAAATAACCGCGATCGGCGGTAACGGAATGCTCGATCTAGATATAGATCCAAAGCTTGCCTGGGCGCTGAAAAATCGCGACCGTTTTCCAGTGGACGTGAACGTGGCGGATCGCGAAATATTGCTGCGCGTGCCCGGCTTCGGTACCAAGACGGTCGCCTCGATCCTGTCTTCACGCCGGTTTCGCCGATTGCGGCTGGAGGATATCGCCCGCTTCGGCGTTTCCCTGAAAAAGGTGAAGGCCTTCATCGTTGCCGACGGCTGGACGCCGGGCAAGCTGACCGAACGGCCGGATTTGCGAGCGATGTTTGCTCCGCAGCCCGAACAATTATCGCTGCTGTGATGTACGGCCCGGTTCTGGAAGGGCGGGGCGATTTCGGCGAGTGGCGTGATGCGGCGCGCGCGGCTCTCGCCGCCAATGTGCCGCCGGAGGCGATTGACTGGCGGTTGCGGGATGAGAAAGGCGGGCTTCTCGATTTTGCCGGAGAGCCTTTGCCGGCGGCCCGTGCGGATGACGTGCAGGTGTCCGTTCCAGCCTCCTTCGTGACGTTGGCGCAAGCGATTATCTGTCATAGCGATCCGGGTCGTTTCGCACTGCTTTACCGGTTGCTGTGGCGGCTGAAGCGGGATCGCGCCCTGTTGCAGTTGAAGTCCGATGCGGATGTTTCCGAAGCCCGGCAGCTTGAAAAATCGGTCCGCCGCGATTGTCACAAGATGACGGCCTTTGTTCGCTTCAAGGAATTATCCTTGCTGCAGGGGCAGGGCGGGCGGCGGCGCTTCGTTGCATGGTTCGAGCCGGATCACTTCATCGTCGAGCGCACCGCCCCGTTTTTCCAGCGGCGGTTCACGGATATGGACTGGCTGATCGCGACACCGAACGGCTCCGCGCGGTGGGACGGAAACGTGCTGGAGACATTGCGGCAGGCCGCTTCCAAGCCTGAGCTGACGGATGAAACGGACGAGCTGTGGCGAACTTATTATGCCAATATATTCAATCCGGCGCGTCTGAAGATAAAAGCGATGACGGCAGAGATGCCAAAGAAATACTGGAAAAATTTGCCGGAAGCCGAGCTTATTCCAGGTCTCGTTCTCGGTGCCGAGGCGCGGGTGCTGGAGATGGCGGCAAAGGCTGCGAGCCAGCCGCAACCATTCCATCACCGCCTGCAGGCCGCGGCCTCGGCGCGTGAAGAGCCGCCACCGGCGCCGGACGGTACGCTCGCTTCATTGGCGCGGGAGGCTGGCCAATGCACGCGCTGCGCCCTGCATTGCAAGGCAACGCAGACAGTATTCGGCATGGGACCTGAAGATGCGAAAGTGATGATCGTCGGGGAACAGCCGGGAGATCACGAGGATCTTGCCGGAAAACCTTTCGTCGGTCCCGCTGGTCAGTTGTTCGACCGGACGTTGGTTGAAGCCGGTATTGACCGCAAAAAGCTTTATGTCACCAACGCCGTCAAACACTTCAAATACGAGGCTCGCGGCAAGCGGCGCATCCACCAGCGACCGGATGCGGGCGAGGTGCAGCAATGCCGCTGGTGGCTTAACAAGGAAATCGAGCTGGTACGGCCGAAGCTTATCGTTGCCATGGGTGCAACTGCGCTTTATGCGCTGACAGGCGGCAAGGAAAAGGTCTCCGAGGTTCGGGGTCGCCCGATACCGATGCAGGAGGAGCGGACGCTTTTTGTCACGGTGCACCCTTCCTATCTTCTTCGCCTTCCCGACTCGCAGCAGAAGGAGGCGGAAATGCAGAATTTCAGGAATGAAATTGATTTTATAAGATTATTCTAATAGACTGTTTTGTGTGTTGCTATGCTATATTGGATGATCATCGATATCTTCATCGATATGATTAAATTTTTGTTTATTGGTTATTTTTATTGAAATTTTATACTTGATACCATAATTC
>NZ_WJOK01000022.1 GCF_009649785.1 Agrobacterium tumefaciens
GCTGCGGGGTTAACAAACAGGATTAACGAAGATTATTTCGGCACAATTGCCGTCAGTTGAACGATCTCACAAGGCTGCCGACCAGCAGGTTCCAGCCGTCGATCAGCACGAAAAAAAGGATCTTGAACGGCAGGGAAATCGAGGTGGGTGGCAGCATCATCATGCCCATGGCCATGGTGATGGTGGCGACGATGAGATCGATGACCAGAAACGGCAGGATGATCAGGAAACCGATCTCGAAACCGCGCCGGATTTCCGAAAGCATGAAGGCCGGAACGAGCACGCGGTAGTCGACCACATTGTCGGTCATCACGACCTGTCCGCGCTCGCGGGCGATATCGACGAACAGCTTCAGATCCTTGTCGCGCGTATTGGCGTTCATGAAGGTACGGAAGGGTTCGGCGATGCGCCCAATCGCCTGCTGTTCGTTGATCTGGTTCTGCAGCAACGGCTGCACGCCGTCTGTCCAGGCTTTATCGAAGGTCGGCGACATGACGTAGAAGGTCATGAACATCGCCATCGACAAGAGGATCATGTTCGACGGGGTCGAGGCAAGCCCCATGCCGGAGCGCAGGATCGAAAAGGCGATCACGAAGCGCGGAAAGCTCGTGACCATGATCAGGATGCCCGGCGCGACTGACAAGACAGTCAAAAGGCCGAAGGTGCGAATGATCCATGCGGCGACGGATCCGTCTATCTGTGTATTGAACAGATCGGTCGGAAATTGCTGGGCGTTGGCAAGGCCCGGCAAAGCCAAAAGAACAGCGATGGTAACAAGAAATCGAATCATTCGATGACAAAGGTCCGGAACATGACCTTGGATACGCGCCCTTGAGAGCGCAGGTCAACTCGTTCCTGAATGTCATCCTTAAGATATTGAAAGCCGCGCGGGCCTTCCAGCTGCTGAAGGGAAACGGTGCGGACGTAGGCCATGATATCCTGATGGATATCCTCCGCGAGATTGACCTCTACCGGACCCTTGAACATCAGCGCCACTTCAAGCCGCACCCAGTTCGTGGAGGGGTATGCAAGGTTGGTGGTGATGGGATCGAGCTGGACGATACCGTTCGCCTCTGCCGGGATTTTATCGATGCCCTCGCCCTTCTTCTCGCCATGTTCGCCGGCGGCAGCCGGGGCATGCGCCTCGGCGCCGGCGATCTTCGGGGCGACCATGCCGCCCACGAACCAGCCGCCGCCCGCACCCAGCAGGGTGAGGATTGCAACGCCAGCGATGGTCATGACCATCGGCGAGGATTTTTTCTTGCCCTCAGTCTGTTCGTTTTCCATGGGTCAGTCCCGCTTTCGCATGTCGGCGTCAGAGCGGCGAGAACAGGTCGACGACCTGCTGACCGACCGGGGGTTGCTGCACTTCCGTCAGGCGGCCGCGGCCACCGTAGGAGATGCGCGCCTCGGCGATGCGCTCGTAGGAGATCATGTTCTGCGCATCGACATCCTGCGGCCTGACGATACCGCCCACGTTGAGGATGCGGATTTCGTGATTCACGCGCACCTCCTGCGAACCGCTGATGATGAGGTTGCCGTTTTCGAGAATGCCGGTCACCACGGCCGCCACCATCAGCGTCAGCTTTTCGGAACGCTTGGTCTTGCCCTTGGCCTGGGTGTCGGTGTCGGAGCCGTATTTGATGTTGGAATCTGCCTCCGGCGTCCAACCTAAGATTTCCGCCTTTGCCTTCCAGTTCAGGCCGCTGGAATTGGTGCGGTTGCGCTCGGTTTCGTTGTCGAAATCGGCCTTGTCGTTGATCTGGATGTTGACGGTCAGGATGTCGCCGATGTTAAGCGCACGTAGATCCTTGAACAGCGCACCCTGGCTGTCGCTCCACAACGAATAGCCGCTCGCCATGTGCTTTGGCTGCTTCGGATACATGCCCATCTGCGGCGTCTGGCTGAATTGCAGGCCGCTGCCGATCGGGCTCATCGCGGGAGCGTTGCCGATTTCCTTCAGGGTCTGGTTGTTCTGGCAGCCGGCAAGCAGGGCAAGCGGCAGGAGGAGGGCCGGAAGACGCGGGGTCATGAAGGATCCTTCGAAGTGTTTTTGTCGATTGCCTGCGACATGATGCCGGCGACGATTGCGGCTTTCTGAGCATCCATTTCACTGAGGATGAGGCCCGATTGGCGCGGCGGAAGCTGCATGATGATGGCAGCCGCGATTTCCACATGCATCTTCTCGAGCTGCGGTGCTGCGGCATCCGCCTTCATCGTCTTGTAGATATTGACCAGATTGCTTTTCGCCTGCTCGAGGAAATGATTGCGGCGTGCCAGCCAGTCCTCATATTCCGCCTTGCGGTCCTGCAACGCGGAAATGCGCTCGTTGACGTCAGCCTGAAGCTTTTCCAGCTCCTGCTTCTGCATGAGATAGCGCTGGTCGCGGGCCGCATCGGCAATATTGGTGCAGAATTTCTGGATTTCATCCTGCGTGCTGAGTTCGGACACCACGTTCTGCTGGCTTTCGGCGCCGGCGGCGGGCAACAGGAAAAGCAGCGAGGCAACGGCCGCGAACCGGGTAAAGCCGTTCCTGAAAGCAGTTTTCTTCTGAAGTTCCATCATTGCAGCACGAGCTCCGCCTGAAGGGCGCCGGCGGATTTGATGCCTTGCAGAATGGCGATGATGCCGTCCGCCTTGAGCCCGATGCTGTTGAGACCGGCAACCAGCGTGCGAAGGTCAGGGCCTTCGACGATGGCGACCTTGCTGCCTTCCTGCAGTGCCATGATATCCGTCTGCGGTTGCACCGCCGTCTCGCCGCGCGAGAAGGGCGCGGGCTGGATGACCTGCGGCGATTCCGTCACCTGCACGGTCAGCGTTCCATAGCTCACCGCCACGCGGGAAATACGCACATCCGCGCCTATGACGATCGTGCCCGTGCGCTCGTTGATCACGACTTTCGCCGGCGTATCCGTCTGGACCGTCAGGTTTTCGATTTCCGCCATCAACCGCGTCAGGTCGGCGGTGCGAGGCTTCTGCACCGAGATTTCCTGCGAATCGCGCGGTTCGGCGATGCCATCACCGTAACGGGCGCGGGCAAAGGCGTTAACGACATCGGCGACGCGCACCGCGGTCGAAAAATCGGGATTGCGCAGCTGAAGGACCAGATTGACCGAATCCTTGAATTTCGACGGCAGTTCCCGCTCGATGATCGCGCCGTTCGGCACACGCGCCGAGGTCGTTACGCCCTGCGTCAATGTCGCTGCATCGCCCTGTGCCGAAAAGCCGTTGACGATCAGTGCTCCCTGCGCGACCGCATAGATCTGCCCGTCTGCACCGGAAAGCGATGTCATGATGAGGTTGCCGCCGCGAAGCGAGGAGGCGTCGCCGAGCGAGCTGACCGTCACGTCTACACGGCTGCCGGGGCTGGCGAATGGCGGCAGGTTGGCCGTTACCATCACGGCGGCGATGTTCTTGGCATTGGACTGGCCGCCCTGCGTGGTGATGCCGAGGTTCTGCAGCATGGCGCGCATGGACTGTTCGGTGAAGGGTGAAGAGCGCAGGCTGTCGCCGGTGCCCTGTAGGCCCACGACGAGACCATATCCGATCAGCTGGTTGTCGCGTCCGGCCTGCAGGGATGCGATATCCTTGATACGGGACGTGTCTGCCTGGGCTGGCGGCGTCGAGATGAAGGGCAGGGCCGAAATGACCAGAGCCGCACAGAGGATACGAAGCACTTTCATTTCGCCATAACCTGAATGGTTCCGTCCTTCATGACGGTACCGCTGACCATCACGCCGGAATCGATGTTGCGTACCCTTACGACCTCGCCGAGCGAGCCGTCGCTCATGGGCGTTCCGGATGCCATCAGCGTCATGTTGCCGATGTGGAAAACGAGTTTGACGCTCGTGCCGCGCACCACAAGTGACGGTTCACGAAGCGCTGCAATGGGGATTGTGCGGCCGGGAAGCAATGTCTGCTTGGAGATCATGCCTTCCACTTCGCTGATATCGCTCGCGTAACCAGCGGAAATGTTGGGGTTGGTCACTTCCACCGGCTTCACTTGTTCGGGCGTGATCGTCTCGCCCGGATAGATCGTGCGAGTAGGAACCAGCGCCGTCGGTGCCTGTGCAAAAGCGGGTGCCATGGCACCCAGTGAAAAGGCAGACGCAAGGCACATACGGACGAGTGCCGTTCTGCAGCTGCTATGTTTCCGGCCAAACCTCATGTCCGCCTGCCTTTCCGTTCTTACTTCAGGTTCTTGCTGACAATCGAAGCCATTTCGTCAGCGGTGGTGATGACCTTGGAATTCATCTCGTAGGCGCGCTGCGCCGTGATGAGGTCGGTGATTTCCTTGACGGCATCGACGTTCGAGCCTTCGAGGTAGGATTGCTTGATGTAGCCGTAGCTCGGATCGTCAGGCACGCCGATAACGGCGGCGCCGGAGGCCGGCGTCTGGGAAAAGAGGTTGTCGC
Source organism: Agrobacterium tumefaciens (assembly GCF_009649785.1). GTDB lineage: Bacteria > Pseudomonadota > Alphaproteobacteria > Rhizobiales > Rhizobiaceae > Agrobacterium > Agrobacterium tumefaciens. The sequence continues at coordinate 4,416 of NZ_WJOK01000022.1, forward strand.
CGAGCGGCTTCAGACCCGCCTCGTTGGCAAAGTTGGCGATGGTCAACTGGCCGAGTTCAGTGAAATCCGCAGCGTTACCGATGCGGGCGGTCACCTGACCCGTGCGGGTGATGGTGATGTCCTGCGCGTCGGTCGGGATATTGATGTTCGGGATGACATTGTAGCCATCAACCGTCACGAGGTTGCCGTCAGCATTCTTGTTGAAGGCGCCGGCGCGGCTGTAGAGCGTCGAACCGTCGGCCGCCTCGATCTGAAACCAGCCCTGGCCGATGATTGCCACGTCGAGCTTGTTGCCGGTTTCGATCAGGTTGCCCTGGGTGTGGATGTTGCGCACCGCGGAAGTCTGCACGCCGAGGCCGATATTCGCTCCCTCAGGCACGATCGCCTGGTTGGCACGGTTCGGCACACCCTGCATGCGTTCGGTCTGGTACAGAAGATCGGTAAACTCTGCACGCGCGCGCTTGTAGCCGGTGGTGTTGATGTTGGCGATGTTGTTGGCAATGACTTCCAGATTGGTCTGCTGGGCGTCCATACCGGTGGCAGCGATGGCAAGAGCTCTCATGTCATTTTTCCTGCGGGGCTAGAGCATTTCCAGTAAAGGCGCGGAGCGGTTCTGCGTCCGGAAAGTGCTTAAAAACAAAGGCCTAGAGCGCGGCCAACGATTGGCTTCAAACCGGACGCGCTCTAGATCTGCATCTTGGTAATGTCGAGATAGGCCGACACGATCTTGTCGCGGAACGCGATGGCCGTTTGCAGCGACTGCTCGGCCGAAAGCACGGCATCGACCACTTCGCGTGTGTTTGCCTTGCCCTGAATACCTTCGAAGGAGGCCACTTCCGCCTTCTTCAGGTTGTTCATCGCATCCGTCGACATATTGCCGAGAACGCTTGCGAAGCTTGCGCCCGTCTGCTGGGCGGGCGTCGTCTGCTGGCTGCCGAAAATGCTGTCGGTCAGCGAAGAGACGTTGCTCGTGCCACGCGTGAGCGAGAGGGAACCGAGTTGTTTGATGCCGTCGATCATTGCGATGCTTTCAGAAGGTCGATGGTGGAGGCGACGAGGTCGCGTGTCTGGCGGATGACCTGAAGGTTGGCGTCGTAGCTGCGGTTGGCTTCGCGCATATCCGCCATTTCGATCAGGACGTTGACGTTCGGCATCTTGACCATGCCGCTGGTGTCGGCGGCCGGATTGCCGGGGTCGTATTCATGGACGAAATCGCCGCGGTCGACGCCAAGCTTCTTTACCGTCACGCGCTGCACGCCGCTTACGCGGTCAAGCTCGGAGCCGAATGTCACGGTCTTGCGGCGATAGGGGTCGGCGCCAGGCGTGTCGCCGGTCGATCTTGCGTTGGCAATGTTTTCCGAAACGATACGTAGTCGGGTGGACTGCACTTCCAGGCCGCTGCCCGCGATCTTGCTCGCCGCACTCAAGGGATCCATGGTTTACCTCTTTACCGTCATCAGCATCATGCGATGGAAGGATTTGACGAGACTGGCGTTCAGGTCGTATTGCCGCTTGATCTCGCCGGTCTTGGTCATTTCCTCGGCAAGCGCGACCGAATTGCCGGACTCCTGCATGCCGATCTCGTTATTGATCGGGTTGTCGCGCACCGCGATATTTTCGCTGAGCTCGCTAGCACCGAAATGGGCGGGATGGGTCTTCGCCATGCCGACCTGCTGGCTGGTGGCCTGCATGACCGCTTCGAAAGGACTGACATCCTTGGCGTGAAACTTGGGTGTGTTGGCGTTGGCGATGTTGGTCGCCACGACTTCCTGCCGCACGCTCAGCCATTCCGCTTGGCGGGAGGCCAGATCGAACAGTTGAATCGGTTGCATAGACTTCTCCATCTCGTATGGCCCGAACCTACGGTGCTAATCTTGCGTCAGACTTGCGGTGAGGCGCGTAGGTGCGGAAGCACTGGAGAATCTGATCCCGAAGGCGATTGCGAAAACAAAAATGGCGCGCCGTTAAATGCGGCACGCCATGGGATCGAATAGTGAATTGCGAAGACGTCTCCGTCCTGCCGGATTGGATCCGGCGACGGCAGCAGACTTCAGCAGAGTGCCGGTCTGACTACTTCTCGGGATGATAGGTTTTGCCGGAAGAAGTCTCTATCATCCACTCGCCGTCGCGCTGCTCGATTTTGGTCAGGCGCGCGTTGTCGGGCAATGTGGAGCCCACCCGCACCATATACATGCCCGATCCGTCCTCGATGAGGGCGCGGCCGTTGGAGACATGCAGCAGGCGGAAGGACGTCTGGCCGGGGAAGGGCTGGTCTTCAAGCCCTGCGGCGAGATTGTTCTGCTTTTCCTTACCCTTTTCGCTGACCGTCGCCGTCGTCAGCATGTCCGGCAATTCGCCGGGCGCTGGCGCGTCTTCCTTGTTGCGATTGGTCATGGCCAGGGGCGAAACGCTGAAGACTTCGCGCGGACCGGTATGGGGCAAGTCGCGCGTGCGGTCGCCGTCTGCCACTCTCATTCCAAACTTGTCCTCGTTGAAGAACACGTACCAGGGGAAAAATGCGGCGGCGGCGGCAAGTCCTATTCCCGTCCACGCCAGAATACGGTCGGGCGTGAAGAAGGGAGGCTGCGGCTGTACGTTCTCGAGGTCGCTATCGTCGATCTTGTCGATCTGTTTCTTTTTCACGGGTCAGCCTCTCATTCTCGGGTTTACCTGTGGCTGATTATTTTGCACTCCACCGCGCAACGCGGTCGCCAGATCGGCGTAGGCGTCCTGCGCCGCCGGTTCATTCGGAAGCTGTTTCAGCGTTTCATAGATGATCGGAACCTGTTTCACCGCCATGTCGAGATCGGGATCGGTGCCGGGTCGATAACCGCCGATGAGGCGCAGGTCCCGCGTTTCCTCAAAGCGGTGCACCAGCGCTTTCAGACGCGACACCAGCTTTTCCTGATCCGGTGTCCATGCCTTCTTGGCGAGACGCGAGATCGAGGCCAGAGGATTGATCGGAGGATAGCGGCCTTCTTCTGCAAGGCTGCGATCCAGCACGATGTGGCCGTCGAGAATACCGCGGGTCGAATCGGCAATCGGATCGTTGTGGTTGTCGCCGTCCACCAGAATGGAGACGATGGCGGTGATGGTACCGCTGCCTTCGGCGCCGGGTCCCGCCCGCTCCAGAAGGCGCGGCAATTCGGTGAAGACCGAGGCCGGATAGCCGCGTGCCACCGGCGGTTCACCCGAAGCGACCGCCACTTCGCGGATCGCATGGGCAAAACGGGTCACGCTGTCGATGATAAGAAGGACGTTGTCGCCCCTGTCACGGAAATATTCGGCAATGGTGACGGCCGAAAGCGGCGCCATCTTGCGCAGCATCGGGCTTTCGTCGCTGGTCGCGACAACGGCAACGGACTTGCCCATATTCTCGCCCATCGTATCTTCGATGAACTCGCGCACTTCGCGACCGCGCTCGCCGACAAGTCCGATGACGACCTTGTCGAAGGCATCGGCCTTGGCAAGCATCGATAGCAGCGTGGATTTTCCCACGCCTGAGCCCGCAAAAATGCCGAGACGCTGGCCAAGGCAGAGAGGCGAGAAAATATCGATTGCCCGGACACCCGTCTTGAAAGGCGTCTCCACCCGCTTGCGCGTCATCGACGGCGGTGCATTGCTGGAAATCGGACGGCGCTCCGTGCCTGATGCAAGCGGACCCTTGCCATCGATGGGTTCGCCAAGCGCATTGATGGTGCGGCCGCACCAGCTGTCGTCAGGCGCAACGCGGAAGGCACCCTTGCGGATGACGGTGTCGTGAATGCCAATCGGCTCGCCCGGTTCGATGGGGCAGACGTAGCAGATATCGGGTTCCACGCGCACGACTTCGCCGAGATGGATACCGGTCGCGCTGCGATGGGCGACGAACTCGCCCAGCCTCACATGCCGCGACAGGCCGGAAACCGTGTAGTGTCCGGCGGCGATGGTGCGGACATGGCCGCCCGGCGCCACCGAAAACTCCGGATCGGCATAGTGTCCGGCAAGGCTGGCGAGCTGGGCGAGCTTGGGTGAAATCGCCTCGACCGTGAGCGTGGATTCCGGCATTGTCATCGCTCAGTTCCTTAACGTGCGCCGCCAAGCGTCTTGATGGCATCGCCGAAAGTGGATTCGGTATCACGCATCAGCGACGAAATGCTCTCGAAGGCCCGGTTGACTTGGATGAGCTGCGTCATCTGGGAAATGCCGTTGACGTTCGACTGCTCGAGATAACCCTGAACGACGCCGACCTCGTGATTGTTGACGACCGGCGTCGGCGGGGCCACGGGCTTCACGCCGCTATTGGGATGACGCAGGAAGCCTTTCGAGAAATCCGCCTGGAAGATGCCGAGCGTGGCGACGATGTTGTCGTTCTGCCTGATCGCACCATCGAGACTGACGGTGATCGGGCCACCATTCGCATTGAGCTGGATGGGACCGCCGCCGGCGTCGAGAACCGGATAACCGCTTGAGGAGATGAGCGCGCCGTCCGGGCGCATGGTGAAACGCCCGTCGCGGCTCAGGATCTGGCCGTCGGGTGTGTCCATCGCGAACCAGGCATCGCCCTTGATGGCGAAATCGAAACTATTGCCAGTCTGTTCGAAGGCGCCCTGACGGGTGGAGAGATAGTCGTTACCCTGCGACACGAACGCCACCTTGGCATTCATGTCATTGTGGTTCTTGGCGACCATTTCGTCGAATTTCACTTCGGAACCGCGGAAACCCACCGTGTTCGCATTCGCCATATTGTCGGAAATGGTGGTGAGACGACGCTCCAGCGCGATCTGCGAGGAAAGGGCGACGTATAGTCCGGATTGCATATCATTTGCCTCCGAGTTTCAGGGAGTTGATGGAGATCAGCAGGTCCGGGGAAATGCCGTAGCCGCTGGAGGAGCCGAAAACGGCCAGAGGATCATAGGTCGTCGAGGGATTTTGCATCTCCCACATGATGGTGAAACGCTCGAGCAGCTTGCCGACCTTTTCAGGATTTTGCAGATCCTTGATATTGATGGATTTTTCGATGAGCGCGGCCTGTTTTTCGACGCTTCCTGCCGCAATTTCGTCAGGCAGGTTGTAGGCGGTGCGGAACACCTGCGCGAGCGCGTCGTCGGCTAGAAAATCGAGACCCGATTTGATCGTTGGTGCCTTGCGCTCGAAGTAAAGAGCAAGCCGGACACCGTTATTGTCGCCGCCCGCCTCCTGCTCCAGCGTCTGGCGGGTGTATTTGCTGATGATGCCGGACTGGGCCGCTTCGGTCGCAGTTGCAGCTGCACCGAGACTTGCAAAGTCGAGCGATTTCGCAAGGTCCGAATAGCGGCTGTCGGAAAGCTTGTTGGCGAAGGCGTTCTTGTCGGCCGTGCCTTCGGTCAGCACCTTGCGGATGAAGGCTTTCGCATACGCCATGTCCTCGAGGCCGTTGGCTTTCAGCGCATAATTGTAAAGACGGGTATCGGCCATGAAGTCGTCGACGGATTTCACGCTGCCGATCTTCGACCGGTAATATTCGGTTTCGCGCGCCACGTCGGGTTGCTTCGACACACGCTCAAGCGATTTGCCGATGTCCTGACTGATCAGTCTGTAGCTGGTGTAGGTGGAAGTCACTGAACCGCCGCTCTCGTTTGATCCCGATACCAAGGCGCACGTCCGCCTTTGTCGGGATAATGCCGGATGTTGCTTGTGCGAAACTGGCTGCGGCGACGAGGGAAAGAGGCCCCGCGGACAGGTTCACGCAAGCCACATTTTCTAGAGATGGCGGCATGGAACACTGTTCGGGCGTGGTCGATCAATGAATATTGTAATTGGACTTATAATCACCTTCGGCTGCATCATCGGCGGCTACATGGCGATGGGCGGCCATCTGGACGTGCTGGTTCAGCCGTTCGAATTGTTGATTATCGGCGGTGCCGGCCTCGGCGGCTTCATCATGGCGAACCCGATGAAGGTCGTGAAGGATTCGGGCAAGGCGCTCGGCGAGGCCTTCAAGCACTCGGTCCCGAAGGAGCGCAACTATCTCGACGTACTCGGCGTACTTTATTCGCTGATGCGCGACCTGCGCACGAAATCGCGCAACGAGATCGAGGCGCATATCGACAATCCGGAAGAATCCTCGATCTTCCAGAGCGCACCCTCGGTGCTGAAGAACAAGGAGCTGACGTCGTTTATCTGTGACTACGTCCGCCTCATCATCATCGGCAACGCGCGCAGCCACGAAATCGAAGCACTGATGGACGAGGAAATCGAGACCATCCTGCACGACAAGCTGAAACCTTACCACGCGATCACCACCATGGGCGATTCCTTCCCCGCCATCGGTATCGTCGCGGCGGTTCTCGGCGTCATCAAGGCCATGGGCAAGATCAACGAATCACCGGAAGTGCTGGGCGGCCTCATCGGCGCCGCACTGGTGGGCACCATGCTCGGCATCATCCTGTCCTATTCGATCTGCAACCCGCTCGCTTCGCAGGTCAAGATCGTCCGCACCAAGCAGCACCGCCTCTACATCATCGTCAAGCAGACGCTGATCGCCTACATGAACGGCTCGGTGCCGCAGGTCGCGCTTGAATACGGGCGCAAGACCATCTCCAACTACGAGCGGCCGTCCATCGACGCCGTCGAACAGGAGATGATGAACCCCGGCGGCGAAAACAAGGCGGCATGACCATGGCTAAAGCTGCACAGCAAAGAGCACCCGTCATCGACACGTCGCTGCTCGCGAAACTTACCGGCGGGCTTTCCGACCGCAAGACAATCGCGAAGGTCGGCTCCGATATCGGCCATCTCTACAGCGAATTCCTGCCTGATATCTTTCACAGCGAGACCGGCATTGCGATAGACGTCGAATATATCGGCTCCGAATCGGGGCTGATGACCGATCTCATCGCCAATATCGGCGGCAATTTCTCGGTTGCGGATTGTTCTCTGCGCAACTGGTGCCCCAATTTCATGATGGCGGTCGGCAACGGCTTCGTCATCGCGCTCATGGAGCGCATGCTGGGCGCCGCCGCCGACACCATCGGCGAGCCGGACGAGCGCAGCCTGTCCCACATCGAACTCGACCTGGCGGCCATGGTTCTCGGGCGCATCGGGGGTGTCCTGCGGTCGGGCGTCAACGCGCCGGGCGGTTTCGAGGCGACGATCGACCCGCCCTTTACGGCCAATGGAAAAAGCGCCTTCGAGGAGATGATCGCTGGCCTCTACGGTGTGACAGTCCGCATGAAGATCGCCATCGGCAAGGTTTCTTCGGAATTCGCGCTGATCGTGCCGCAGCGGCCCCTGCTCAAGACCTCCATCGCCGCTCCCAAGGCTTCAGCCCAGGCGCTGAAGAAGCAGGCGGAATGGGTGGATTTGATCTCTGAGCAGGTGAAGAGATCGCAGGTAACGCTCGAGGCGCGCATCAAGCTCGAAACCTTGACCCTGCGGACGATCTCCAGGCTGGTGGCCGGCGACGTCATTCCGTTTCAGGATCTGAAGCAGGACGACATCGGCGTCGAGGTCAGCGCCAACGGCTCCAAGCTCTATAATTGTGAATTCGGCAAGTCCGGCGACCGCTACATGGTTCGGGTAAAGAACAATGTCAGCACGGACGACGAGATCTTGCGACATCTGATGGGTTAAAACCTGTCCACCTTTTTTGGGTTCTGGGCAGGCTGACGCAAGTTTCAAAGGGAATAATCAGCGCATGGCTACGAAGAAAACACCTGTGACCGATGATATGGCGCTGCCGTCGCTTGAAGACGGCGGTGAGCTCGACCAGGCTATCGGCGATCTGCGTGGCGTCCTCAAGACGGATGCGGAAGGTTCGCTGTCCGACTTTGGCGACTTCGGGGATTTCGGGAGCGTTGACGACGCTTCCACCGACAGCGACCTTTCCGCCTTCGGTGGCGGAGCGGGCGATTTTGCTATGAACGATTTCGCGGCCACCCCACAGGTCGCGGGCATCAAGGCGCCGCTCGGCAGTGGCCTGTCCGACAATATGGACCTGATCATGGATATCCCGATCGATGTCCAGATCGTTCTCGGCACCAGCCGCATGCTCGTCTCGGGTCTGATGAGCCTTGAAGAGGGTGCAACGATCGCGCTTGACCGCAAGATCGGTGAACCGGTCGAGATCATGGTGAATGGCCGCCGTATTGCGCGCGGTGAAATAACGGTACTTGAAGACGACGATACGCGCTTCGGCGTAAAATTGATTGAAGTAATGAGTACGAGAAAAGCCTGATCCCTGTGGGGACGGAGAGGAAAGACCATGATGGACTTCGAGGATTTCGGTAACCCGCTGGCAGGGAAGCCGTTGTCTCAGGCCGACAAGGCGGCCGCGGTGCTTCTTGCCATGGGCAAGGGCGTCGCCGGCAAGCTGCTGAAATTTTTCACGCAGCACGAATTGCAGATGATCATTTCCTCGGCCCAGACGCTGCGTGTCATTCCCCCTGACGAACTCGCCCAGATCGTGGCGGAGTTCGAAGACCTGTTCACGGAAGGAACGGGTCTGATGGACAATGCCAAGGCGATCGAAAGCATTCTCGAAGAGGGCCTGACACCGGAGGAGGTGGACAGCCTTCTCGGCCGTCGTGCAGCCTTCCAGGCCTATGAAGCGTCGATCTGGGATCGCCTGCAGGAAGCGGAGCCGGAATTCGTCGGCAAGTTCCTGCTGCGCGAGCATCCCCAGACCATCGCCTATATCCTCTCCATGCTGCCCTCGTCCTTCGGTGCCAAGGTCCTTCTGACCATTCCCGAAGAGCAGCGCGCCGATATCATGAACCGCACGGTGAACATGAAGGAAGTCAGCCCCACGGCTGCCCAGATCATCGAGAAGCGTGTGGTCAACCTCATCAACGAGATCGAAGCAGAGCGCAATGCGGGCGGCTCCACGAAGGTTGCCGACCTGATGAACGAAATGGAAAAGCCGCAGGTCGATACGCTGCTCAGCTCGCTCGAAACGCTCAGCAAGGAAGCTGCCAACAAGGTCAAGCCGAAGATCTTCCTCTTCGACGATCTCATGTTCATGCCGCAGCGCAGCCGCGTCCTGCTGCTCAACGATGTCTCGGCGGACGTTCTCACCATGGCGCTGCGTGGCGCAACCATGGAAATCAAGGAGTGTGTGCTGTCCAGCATCAGCCCGCGCCAGCGCCGCATGATCGAATCGGACCTCGCCGTGCCGCAGGCTTCTATCAACACCCGCGAAGTGGCGATTGCACGCCGCGCCGTGGCGCAGGAAGCGATCCGGCTGGCCAATTCCGGTCAGATTCAGCTGAAGGAAGCCTCCACAGAGGAACAATCCGCAGCAGCCTGAGCGGAAGCCGGTTGATAACCCGCCTCACAGGTAATGCCGGCCATTGCGATGGCCGGTCTCGGGCGCTAGTTTCGGAATGACGGCCTGCCGCGATCGGCGGGCTTTTTTTATCCCGGGAACGTGCCTTGGCAGACGATCAGGACAAGGACAGTAAAACAGAAGACCCAACGGAGAAAAAACTCCGTGATGCGGCGGAAAAGGGCAATCTTCCCTTTTCTCGCGAGGTCCCGATCTTTGCTTCGTCACTCGCCTTTTACTGCTATCTGGTTTTCTTTTTGCCCGACGGCGCCGGTCGCCTCGGCGTAACGCTGAAGGACCTGTTCGGCCAGCCCGAACAATGGAACCTCAGCACCAGGCCGGATGCCCTGTCGCTGCTTTATTTCCTCGGCACGTCCATGGCCTATCTGCTCATGCCGGCCATGATCATGTTCATCGTCTTCGGCCTTGCCTCCTCGTTTTTCCAGAACCTGCCGTCGCCCGTGCTTGAGAGGGTGCGTCCGCAATGGTCGCGCATCTCGCCCGCAAAGGGGTTCGGCCGCATCTACAGCAAGCAGGGATTTGTGGAATTCGGCAAATCGCTGTTCAAGATCTTGATCGTTTCGATCATCATGTTCCTGTCTCTTCGCGGCGATTTCTACAGTCTCATCGACCTGATGTTCTCCGACCCGCAGGTCATTTTCGTCAGGGTTGTCGAGCTCACCAAAAAGATGATGGTCGTGATTCTCTTTTCGACCGCGCTGCTTGCCGCCGTCGACCTTTTGTGGACGCGCCACCACTGGTTCAGCCAGCTGAAAATGACGAAGCATGAGGTGAAGGAAGAGTACAAGCAATCGCAGGGCGACCCAGTGGTCAAAGCCCGTCAGCGTTCGGTCGCCCGTGACCGCGCCCGCCGCCGCATGATCGACAATGTGCCGCGCGCGACACTGGTGATTGCCAACCCGACACACTTTGCAGTGGCGTTGCGTTACGTTCGCGAAGAAGGCGACGCGCCTGTCGTCGTTGCCAAGGGTCAGGACCTTATCGCATTGAAAATCCGCGAGATTGCGGAGAAAAATAATATCCCCGTTTTTGAAGATCCGCCGCTCGCACGCTCCATGTTTGCGCAAGTCTCGATCGATAGTGTGATTCCACCAGCTTTTTACAAGGCTGTAGCTGAGCTCGTTCATCGGGTTTACGCCATGAAGTCATCGAAAATACGGGTTCAATAAAACCAATGAAAAAATCCGCCTATTCTGAAAAGCGGGAAATGATCGTCGCAGAGGCGATCAACCCGATCGCCACCGAACTGCGCCTGCTCGATCCGGCCGACCTGATTTCATTGCTCAGATTCGAGTGCTACGGCAGCATTGCCGACCTCGTCTCGTCGGCCGCGGAGCTTTATTATCATCCGGGCACGATCAATTTCGGTGCCGGTGGCGAATACAGGCTCGAATGGGAAGGGGCGCCGGAGATCGTCCTCGATCTCGAACTGAAACCGCACGGCGCGACGGTTTATGCGCAATTGATTCTGGCCAACGAGCATGCTGCGGTCGAGATCAATCATGTTTCGTTTCAGAACCCTTCGGAAAATCCGGACGAGAACACCGAATTTCTCCGTCAGAGCCTGACGGCTGCCCGATTCGTGTCGGCCCGCCAAGGCGAAGCTGCCTGAACCAGTCTAGCGGACATTCTCATATATTATTCATTGCGCCTTCCGAATTCGCGGGCGCGATGGCTTCATTCGGGCGTTTTTTCACCCGACCTTGCCTGAAGCGTGTCGGTTTATGCAAAACCGGCCTGTGAAGGCAAGGAACGCCTTGCAAATCAGCGTTGTTGTTTGGTACCTATCGAATTAACGATTTGTTAACGAACGGCAGGTCGCGGTGGCTCTTTTTACCATCGCTGATGCGCATGATGCCTCTGCTCGTTTTCGGCGCAGCGCCGGATTTTTCCTGACAGTACCAATTGGGTGGACCCAATGACCAGCATTTTGACCAATGCGGCGGCGATGGCCGCGCTGCAAACCTTGCGCATGATCGACAAGAATCTCGAGACGACGCAGGCGCGTGTGTCGTCCGGCTACCGTGTCGAAACGGCGGCGGACAATGCCGCCTACTGGTCTATCTCCACAACCATGCGCTCCGACAATGCAGCGCTCTCGGCCGTGCAGGATGCATTGGGACTGGGCGCCGCCAAGGTCGATACGGCCTATGACGCCCTTGCGAACTCGATCGAGGTCGTCAAGAAAATCAAGGAAAAGCTTGTCGCCGCCTATGGCGTCGGGGCTGACCGCGGCAAGATCCAGGACGAAATCAAGCAGCTTCAGGAACAGCTGAAGAGCACGTCGGAATCTGCCTCCTTCTCCGGCGAGAACTGGCTGCAGGCCAGCATCAGCAATGGTGGCACGCCGCCGGTTGTAGAACCCATCACCAAAAAGGTCGTCGCGTCCTTCACACGCACCGGTTCGGGCAATGTCGGCGTCACCACGGTTGACTATGTGCTGGACGGCAGTGCCGTGCTTTTCGACCTCAGCGGCGGAAAACTCGGTATTCTCGACAAGAGCGCCGTTTTTGTCGCGAAGACGGAACAACAGATCACCCAAACATCGACGACAGCCGGCGTGACCACCAATGCGGGTTACGTCGTCAAGAAATTGACGGACGCGGAAATCGGCACGCTGAATGCGGCGACGCCGGATACGAATACCGACCCGAGCGTCTACAGCAACGGAACGGTGAATTATCTTCGTTTGTCCGAGAATACCTGGGTCAAGGTGACGGCGACCAACCCTTCGAGCGGCACCACCACCGTCGCGGCGGCCTATCGGGACACAGGCAGCAACGATTGGTTTTATGACACGACCGGTGCGCCGACCTCCGTTGCCAGATCCCTCGGTCTTTCCGTCTCCACGCTCGATCTCGACAATCTCGATGTCGTGGCGGCAGCCATGAGCGGTTTTTCCGGTGGCACCACGAACTACACCGCTTCCGACGCCATCGATGTGATGATGAGTTTTGTCGACAAGCAGCTCGAAGCCATGACCAGCACGGCCTCCAGCCTCGGCTCACTACAGAGCCGCATCAACATGCAGGAAAACTTTGTCTCGAGCCTGATGGACGTGATCGACAAGGGTATCGGCCGTCTCGTGGATGCGGATATGAACGAGGAATCGACCAGGCTGAAGGCTCTGCAGACACAGCAGCAGCTCGGCATCCAGGCGCTCTCGATCGCCAATGCCAACGCGCAAAACATCCTTCAGCTCTTCAAGTAAACCGGCGTCGGTCCGGCGGGTTCGGGGGAGTTGGTTGCAAGGTTTCTGAAAACGGCGCCCGCCTTCATCCTCGCACAAGTTTGAACACCTAACGTCGGGGCAATATCGGGTGGATCGCATGGCGTGATCCGGCCGAAAACAATTGAAGAGACGGGCAGGGTAGCAAGGATGACGGTGGTGCCGCCAAACGGCTTTGATCGCAGGCAACGAAACATGTCTCGCCCCTTTGGCCTGTTTTGCCGGGGGCGGGCATGAGCGCGTCCATTGCAAGATATCTCAAGGATTTCGGTGACGTGCAGCCCGCGGGACTGACGTTCGGCGAACCGTTGGCGGATGTCGACGGCATTTCCGGTTTTGGCGATATTGCATCCGGTTTCGATGAATTCGAGCCGCTCGACGTCGAAAGCGAAAAACAGGCCGCCTATGCCCGTGGTCACGAGGATGCGACCCGCGAGATCACGGAGAAAATGCAGGCCGAGCGCGAGGAGCTTCTTGCTGCTCATGCCGCAGAACTCGAAGGCTTACGTTCCGTCTATCTGGAAGAAATTGCCGTTTTCCTGTCGCTAAGGCTGCGTGAAGGCATCGATGCGATCGCGACCAATCTCAGCGAACAGACCGCCAATATCCTTGCCCCGGTTCTGACCGAAGAGCTGTCGCTGAAGGCGGTTTCGGCGCTTGCGGATGTCGTTCGCGCTTCCATGCCGGATGGCGAGGCCGTGACCCTTGTCGTGAAAGGCCCGAAAGATTTGTTTGAGCAGCTGAAGACGCAGCCGGGCTTTGAAGAAGAGACGATGAAATTTATCGAGACGGCAGATATCGACCTCTCCGTTGAGTTGGGTGAAAGCGTGTTCGTCACGCGCATGTCCGCCTGGGCGTCCAGTCTTCGCAAGGTGATGAAATGAGTGAAGGCGAAAATCACCACCACGGCAAGAACGAGATCATCATCGTCAAACGCCACAAGGGCGGGCACGATGGCGCCCATGGCGGCGCGTGGAAGATCGCTTATGCCGACTTCATGACGGCCATGATGGCGTTCTTCCTCGTCATGTGGCTGGTCAACGCCGCAAACGAGGAAACCAAGGCCTCGGTCGCCAGCTATTTCAATCCGATAAAGCTGTCCGATGAGAAACCCTCGTCCAAGGGGCTGGAAAAACCCGTGGACAAGGAAGAGGGCGTCGAGAAGAAAGACCAGTCCAACATAAAGGCGGAAAAGGTCACCCAGGGTTCAGCCGCCGCGACAGGTGAAGACCTGACCTCGCAGACCGGGGAGCAGTCGAACTTCTCCGAAGCGGACTTTTTCGAGAATCCCTATTCCGTTCTGGCGGAAATTGCCCAGCAGGTCGGGCAGCAGGCCAATGTCAGCGCCAAGGGCGAAGGTGGTGCTGCCGATTCCGGCCCGGCGACGGGTGCGAGCGGCGGTGAGGCTTACCGCGATCCCTTCGATCCCGATTTCTGGACCCAGCAGGTGAAGATCACACGTGCGGACCAGCAGCAAAATCCGGTCGAACAGCAGCAATCTGCCGAGAACAAGCAGCAGGACGCTGCCAAGGATAATGAAGCGGTTGCGGCTAAATCGTCTCAGCAGCCAGCCGATGGTGCAGATCACGGCAAGGCCATGGAAGTCGCCGCCGTGGTGCCGCAGCAGCGGCCGGGTGCCGCAGAGCAGGCAGCACTTACGCAGCCTCAGCCGGAGCAGCAGCAAGGTACTGCTGCGCAGAAGGAAGAGGCCAAAGAGCTGCGCCAAGAGATCGAGAAGCAGATATCCGGCATCAGCGGCAAGCTCGCCGAAGGTCTGGTGGTGACGCCCGCCGAAGGCGGATTGCTGTTGACCATTTCCGACCAGACGGAAACGCCGATGTTCAATGTTGGATCGGCTGTGCCCCGCGGCGAAATGGTCCTGGCCATGGAGAAGATCGGCAAGTTGCTTCAGGAGCGTGGCGGCAGCGTGGTGATCCGCGGCCATACCGATGGACGCCAGTTCAAGGGTGAGGCCAATGACAATTGGCGGCTTTCCATGGACCGCGCGCATAGCGCCTATTACATGCTGGTTCGCGGCGGCCTGTCGGAAGAGCGGGTGAAACAGGTTTCGGGTTTTGCGGATCGCAGATTGCAGGTGCCGGCAGACCCGCTGGCGAATGCGAACCGCCGTATCGAAATCCTGCTTGAGGCCGATCGGGGGTGAGTGTGACGAAATCCTCGAAACGTTGGGTTTTTCTTGCGGCGACACTGTGTGGTCTCGGTGCCGAACCGGCGAAGGTTTTTGCGCAATCGCAAGACAACCTCATGCCCTATGCCATGTTGCGCTCCCTGCAGTTCGTGCAGGATTCCGTCACCATGGGAGACCATTCGGCAACCGAAATGCAGCGGTTTCTGCTCCAGACGATCGACGAGCGGCTTAAGAGCGCACCTTCGGCGATCTTCAAGGATCCGCGCAATGTTGATGCGGCGCTTGTCTACGCGATGAGCGGCGGCAATCCGGCCACGCTCGAATTGCTCGTCGCGCGGGACGTGGACGGCAATTTCGACAGCCGCGTCGCCGATATTCTGCGCAAATATCTGTCCGGCAAGGGAACGCTGGTCGCCCAGAGCATCGCGGCCATGGTGCCCGAGTATCGCGGCACGAGAATTGGCGCCTATCTTGCACTGATCGGCGGCAATGTGACGATCCCCCGCGATCCGGTGGCTGCCCTCGGTTTCTATGACATAGCCCGGCTCGAAGCGCCCGGTACCATCGTGGAGGAGGCTGCACTCCGCCGCTCGCTTGCTATCGCCGTTGAAGACGGCGATGCCGGGCGTGGCGTCGAATATGCACAGCGTTACGCGCGGCGGTTCCTGCATTCGCCCTATGCCAGCCAGTTCGCGGACCTTCTGGTCTCACTTGTGGTCAAACGTGTCGATTCCATCGGGCACGACACGATAGAGGAAACATTCGCCATGATGGACGCGGAGAGGCAGAAGGAAGCTTATCTGCGCCTGTCCCGTCTCGCGGCGATCAGCGGCAAGGATTCGCTGGCGCGCATGGCGGCGTTGAAGGCGAAAGCGCTGTCGCCGGATATGCCGGACCAGCCGCAAGTTCAGGCAAATCTCTATGAAAGCCTTTCCAATATCGGCACGCCCGATGTGGTGAGCGCGATTGAAACAATCGGGCAAATTCCCGAGGCCCAGCTTTCGGATCGCGACAGGGCCCTGCGGGACGCGGCAAGGGCAATCGCCGACCAGGTGGTTCGTCCGCCTTCCCCGCAGCCTGGCGCCGATCCCGGTGTCACGGCAGGGCAGGGGGCCGGGTCGGGCGCGCCCGCGAATGAGGCGGCCAGTGCCGAGACCAAGGGCATATGGAGAGTTGAAAACCACAAGGCTGAGGATGAGGGCGAGAACGTCCGGCAACTCGTGACGAGCGGCCGCAGTAAGCTCGATGAAATCGACAGCCTTTTGAAGAAAGGCGAGGGGGCACCATGATCGACGCAACCATCAACGCGATAGTGAATGCGCCATATAACGATCCGCGCGCTGGCAGCGCCAGTGTGAGGGACGACGCCAAAGGCGGAAGTTTCGGCGACACCCTCGCGACGGTCAGGGAAGAGCGCCCGCCGCAGGCAACGCATTCGCGTCATCAGCAGGAAGCGGGATCGGCTGAGGAGCAGAATGTGCAACCGGATGACGATGCTGAAAAGACGGATGTGCCGGTCAAGCGGCCTCCGAGCTTCCTGAACGTGATCGTCAAGGACCATTCCGGAGAAGGCCATGGTCACGAGGCGCTGGCGGAGCTTCAGAATGCGATTAAGACGGCGCACACATCGCCTGAAAACGGCAAACCTGGCAAGAAGGTCAAGGACGCCGACAAGGAGAGCCAGACGGCGGCGGATGCAATCGATCCGAAGCTGGCAGAGCTGCAGACGCTCACGGCCAATGTCGGCGATATCGTGACAGCCAAGACGCCCCTTGAGGAAATTGCGCAGGCGATTGCCGGTAAGGCCGATGTCAAATCCGAAAAGGTTGAAACTGTCAGGGGTAAGGCTGAGCCTCTGGCGAAGGACATGCACGCACGGACCGAGCTTGCCGGAAACGAAGCCGGATCCGGATCGGGCACTGAAGGCGACGCCTCGGCATTCCGCTTCGCATCTCCTCGTTCCGGCACAGCCCGCGCTCTCGATATGAGTACGGTTCAGCGGGATGGCCGCGTCGAGTTCGATGCCCGGGAAAGCAGCGGCAAGGCGACCGAGACGATTACGGTTCTCGATTCGCGGCGGTTCATTGGTCTGGCACCTTCATCCAACGCCTCGGCTCTGACTGGCCTCATCGCCAATGATTCTGAATGGGTTAGCGCCATGCAGCCCGGCTCGTCGCTGTCCAATGAGGCGGCCCAGAGCAGTACCGGCAAAGTCGTCCATACGCTGAAGCTGCACATGACGCCGATCGAGCTGGGATCGGTGACGATGTCGTTGCGTCTTGCCGGCGATGAGCTTGCCGTTCACATGACGGTGGAGAACGTGGCCGCCTACAAAAAGCTTCAGCAGGACAGCAAGAGCATCCTCGATGGCCTCAAGGCGCAGGGTCTGACGGTCGATAACATCACCATCAGCATTGCTTCTTCTGACAAGAGTGACCAAACGGGCACACAAGCCAACAATCAGCAAAATCAGCAGGCGCAGCAGCAAGGCCAACAGGCCGCCGCAGGGCGCAACCGTGACGAGTCCGGCACACGCGGCGGACGGCAGGGCAATGGTGATAATTTGGGGGTGCATAATGAAGGCATGGATGGCGCTCTTGGCTCTGCCCGCACTTCTGCTGACAACGGCGTTTACCTCTGAAAACGCCTCCGCTTCGGCAACGTCAGGTGTCTGTGAAAGGGAAATTCAGTCCGCCGCCCGCAAATACGGCGTGCCGGAGGGAATTCTCTATTCTGTCGGCCTGACCGAGACCGGTCGCAAGGGTCGGCTTGACCCCAACGCCATGAATATTGAGGGAAAACCGGTATTTGCCTCCTCCACCGAGGAGGCATTGACCACTTTCGAGACGGCAAAGCGCAACGGCGCCAAGCTGATCGACCTGGGATGCATGCAGATAAACCACTATTTCCATGGCGAAAACTTCACATCCGCGCGTGAAATGTTCGATCCGCGCCGCAATGTCGAATATGCCGCCATGTTCCTGCGCAATCTCCACAACAGGCACGAAACCTGGACCATGGCGGTCGCCCGCTATCATGCCGGGCCCAACAACGACCCGGCTCAAAAGAAATATGTCTGCCGGGTGATCGCCAATCTGGTGGCGACGGGCTACGGAAAATGGACCGCCAACGCGAAAAATTTCTGCGACGGATAACAACCATCGATTGTTTTGATGCGATCAAGGACTCGCAATTTGAAATGTGGCGAGAGAAAGCCCTAAAAAAGGCGCCGCAAGCGATTTTTTCGGATTTTTGAAATTTTTACACAAAAATTTTGTACCGTATATGGTTAACAACCACTATATATAGATCAAATCGGCACAAAATGGTTAATCAATTATTAATAACTATCGATGATTTCCTACAGTTGTCGCTGAATCCCCCGATTCGTACCAATGCCGCATTGGAAAACACCACACTGATTCGGAGGCGGACGAATGATCGTAGTGGTTGATGAGCGCGAGCTCGTTAAAGACGGCTATACTTCTCTATTTGGGCGTGAGGGCATCCCCTCGACCGGTTTCGATCCGGTCGAATTCGGGGAGTGGGTCTCGACGGCAGCGGACAGCGATCTGGCGGCCGTAGAGGCATTCCTGATCGGTCAGGGCGACCGGAGCTTCTCCTTGCCGAAGGCGATCAGGGATCGCACGACGGCACCGGTGATCGCGGTCAGCGACCAGCCCTCGCTGGAATCGACTCTGGCGCTGTTCGACAGCGGCGTCGATGACGTCGTGCGCAAGCCGGTTCACCCCCGTGAAATCCTTGCGCGTGCGGCGGCGATCCGTCGCCGCCTGCAGGTTATCTCGAATTTCACCGATGCGGGACCGATCCGGGTTTTCTCCGACGGTCGTGATCCCGAAGTTGGTGGCGAGGTCTTTGCCTTGCCGCGGCGCGAGCGCCGCATCCTTGAATATTTGATTGCCAATCGCGGACGCCGCGTTTCTAAGGCGCAGATTTTCAATGCCATCTACGGCATCTTCGATGATGACGTCGAAGAGAACGTCGTGGAAAGCCATATCAGCAAGCTGCGCAAGAAGCTTCGCAAGAAGCTCGGCTACGATCCGGTCGATTCCAAGCGTTTCCTCGGTTACAGCATTGATTGGCAATAATATTCATTCATCCGCGTGGTCTTTTTCAAACGCGGTATTTCAGACAGCTTCACGCAAGCCAAACGCTTTACCTTCTCCCTGAAGATGACCACGAGGGTTTTTGAATGAGTATTTTCGGCACTATGCGAACCGGTGTGTCCGGCATGAATGCACAGGCTAACAAGCTGGGAACCGTTGGCGACAACATCGCCAACGCAAGCACCACCGGCTACAAGCGCGCATCGACGTCGTTCTCCTCGCTCGTTCTGCCCTCCTCGTCGGGCAGCTATGCCTCCGGCGGCGTGCAGTCCAACGTTCGCTACAGCATTTCAGAGCAGGGCAACCTGTCCTACACCACGTCGAGCACCGATCTTGCCATTCAGGGCAACGGTTTCTTCGTGGTTCAGGATGGTGGCGGCACGCCTTATCTCACACGTGCCGGCTCGTTCGTGAAGAATGCGGAAGGCTACCTGGAAAACGCAGCGGGCTTCCAGCTGATGGGTTACCCCTACGGGGCAAATGCGCCAGCTGCCGTCGTCAACGGCTTTACCGGCCTTGAGGCCGTCAACGTCAATAATTTCGGCCTGACAGCATCGCCCTCCACGCAGGGCAGCTTCCCGGCCAACCTCAATCGCGATGAAGCCGCTGTTGCGGCGGGCTCGCGTCCGAGCGACAACCTTGCAACATCGACGATCGGTAACAAGACATCGTTGACGGCGTACGACAGCGGTGGCGCGAAGGTTCTCTACGATTTCTATTACACCAAGACCGGCGCCAATACCTGGGAAGTGGCAGTCTATCGTCAGGACCAGTCGACCAATGGCGGCTTCCCTTACACGGCGACCCCAGCAGCGAACCTTGTCAAGGAATCAGTCACGCTGGCATTCGACCCGGCGACCAATAAGCTCACACCTACCTCTCCAAAGTCGATCACCATCAACGACACGGTCAGCGGCGTCCCGCAGGCAATAAGTATCGACCTGTCCGACATGTCGCAGTTCTCGACGAAGTTCACGCCCGGCACCGCGATCCTGAACGGTAACGGCCCGAGCCAGATCAAGGACGTGGAAATCGGCAAGGACGGCGTAGTGACTGCAGTCTATCAGGATGGTGGCCGCCGCAACATCTACCAGCTGGCGGTTGCCACGGTGCCGAGCGTCGACAACCTCTCCCCTCAGAACGGCAACGTTTATCTGCCGAGCAACGAGTCGGGCGTCGTCACCATCGGTTTCCCGCAGACGGGCAGCTTCGGTTACATCCAGAAGGGTGCGCTTGAGGGCTCGAACGTCGATATCGCCAGCGAACTCACCGATATGATTGAATCCCAGCGTATCTATACAGCGAATTCGAAAGTCTTCCAGACCGGGTCGGATTTGATGGATGTCCTGATCAATCTGAAGAGATAGTAATTCTCACGAGGACAAATGAATGTCGCTCACGTCAGCAATGAATACTGCGCAGTCGATCTTCAACAATACAGGTAAGCAGACGGACGTTACTTCGAAAAACATTGCCAATGTGGGTAATGCGAACTACGTCAAGCGAACCGCCATTCTCGGCACGACCATGTCAGGTGCAAGTATTGTCGCCAACGGCCGTGCCCAGAATGAGAGCCTCCTGAGGCAGACGATCTCCAGTGCATCCCTCGCTTCCGGCCAGAAAACCGTTCTGACCGGGCTCGAGGAGATGAAAAGCCTTTTCGGCGGCAACGATTACGAGAGTTCGCCTGCCACCTATATGAAGGAACTGCTGAAGAGCCTTGACGGTTACGCCTCAAAGCCGAGCGATTCCGCGCTTGCTGCGACTGCGGTTACATCAGCCGTGGACGTCGCCAATTCCCTGAACAAGGCTTCGTCCGAGTTGCAGGCGATGCGCCTGCGTGCCGACAAGGAAATGTCCCTTCAGGTCGACAAGCTGAACGGCCTGCTCGCGAAATTCGAGGAAGCCAACAACGAGGTCAAGGCGCAGACCGCGATCGGCGGCAATCCAAGTGATGCTCTCGACCAGCGCGAGACGCTGCTGAAGGACATTTCGTCCATCATCGGGATCAATGTCGTCAATCGTGAAAACAACGACGTGGCGCTCTACACGGCGGATGGCGCGACCCTGTTCGAAGTCGTGCCGCGCAAGGTTACTTTCAAGGCGCAGCCGGGCTACGACGCGACGGTCACGGGGAACGCGATCTACGTTGATGGCGTCGCGATCAAGGCGAGCAGCGGCAGCAACACGACAGCGGAAGGTTCGCTTCAGGGTCTGATGCAGGTTCGTGACGACCTGGCGCCAACCATGCAGAGCCAGCTCGACGAAATTGCGCGCGGCCTCATCACCATGTTTGCGGAAAAGCCGGCCAGCCCCACCAGCACGCTGCCGAAGATGCCAGGCCTCTTCACCTACGGCTCCCCTGCGGCCACAACCATTCCGGCAAGCGGTGTTGTCTCTCCCGGGCTCGCTGCGAGCATTACCGTCAACCCTGCGTTAATTATTTCCAAAGGTGGAAACCCGGAATTGTTGCGCGACGGCGGTATCAACGGTACCGCTTATGTAATCAACAGCACAACTTCAGGCGGAACCGGGTTTTCCGCACTGATCGACAGCTATGTCACTGCTTTTGACGCGCCCATGAATTTTGCCGCGTCGACACGTATCGATACGAATACAAGCATCCTGAAATACGGCACCAACTCGGTGGGGTGGCTCGAACAGGAACGATCCGGCGCAACTTCGGCAAACGAAGCGAAAAGCGCGCTCTATGAGCGCTCCGCCACCTCCTATTCGAACAATACTGCCGTCAGCCTGGATGAGGAGCTTTCGCTGCTCATGGATATCGAGCAATCCTACAAGGCCGCCACGAAGCTGGTGACCACCATCGACGACATGCTCAAGTCGCTGATGGATATGGTGAGGTAATAGATGAAAACGTCCTTCATTTCATCGCTGGCGATGCAGAACAGCATGCGCAGCACCATCCTCAAGGCCCAGCTTGAGATGACGAACCTCAATACCGAGCTGACCACGGGCAAACATGCGGACCTGGGCGTGACGCTGGGTGCCAACACGGCCCGCAGTCTTGACCTTAATCGCGATGTCGATCGTCTCTCTTCGCTCGTCAGCGTCAATTCTATCGCCACGCAGCGCCTCAAGTCCTCTCAGGCGGCACTTGATGGCATGGCAAAGGCCGCCCAGGAAATTCAGAAGGTTCTTGTTCCGAATACCAGCAGCGCAGCACCAACGCTGGCAACGGTCGCCAAAACCATTTCGAATGCGTTCAACACCTTCACCGGTTTTGCCAATACGGCAGTCAGTGGCGAATTTCTGTTTTCCGGTATCAATACGGATGTGAAGCCTATCGACGACTACTTTGCCGAAGGATCGACGCTGAAGGCAGCCTATGAGGTTGAGCTGAACGCGTTCATGGCGGCACAGACACCTGCGGTCGGTAACATTGCCGACCTGTCCAAGGATCAGGCCGCGGCGTTCATGACCCGTATCGAAGGCGTGTTCAACGGTACTACGCCGGTTACGAACCCACCGCACAGCGATCTGACGGCCGGCCAGAATTACGATTTCTGGACGACCTATGGGTCGAAGGCGAGCGACACGAACATGACGAGCCGCATCAGCCAGAACGAGGTGGTCGAGACATCGACCAACAGCAACTCGCAGGGCATGCGTTATTTCGCGATGACAGCAATGACGGCGATGACGTTCCTTGATGACAAGGTCCCAAGCGACGTTCGTGAATTGGTGGCGACCAGGTCGGTGACCAATATAGGCACGGTCATTAGTGGTTTGAACCAGCAGCAGAGCCAGCTCGGCCTTTCCGAAAGCCGTGTTTCGAAAGCGAACGACTCGCTCGCCGCCCAGAAAAAGATCATCGAGACTCATCTGCTGGATATCGAGGGGATCGATACCTACGAGGTGAAGACACGCCTGGATCTGCTCCAGCAGCAGATTGAAATTGCCTACAGCCTTACGTCGCGTCTGCAAAAAATGAGTCTGGTAAACTACCTCTGATGAACAGGGGTGGCGGCAGATAAAGGATACATGAATGTACCAGTTTTCCTACGCCGAAATCATGGAGGATGGTGTCGCAGACGCGAAGGATCGCGAGCGGCAGGCGTTGACAAAATCGATCGATCTACTGGTGGAGGCAAAGGATTCCTCTTCCCAGCGCCACACGATCGAAGCGCTTTTTTACACTCGACGGGTCTGGATCCGCTTCATTGAGGACCTCAAGCAGCCCGAAAACCAGCTGGCCATGGAACTCAGGGCAAATCTGATTTCGATCGCGATCTGGATTTTGAAAGAGTGCGAACTGATCCGGAAACGTCAGTCGACGAATTTCCAGGGTATAATTGACGTGACAACCATCATCAGGGATGGACTGAAATGAAAAGTACACTTCGAATCTCGCTGAAATCGGGCGAAAAGATTTTCATCAACGGCGCGGTTTTGCGGGTGGATCGCAAGGTGGCCCTCGAATTCCTGAACGACGTCACGTTCCTGCTTGAAAACCACGTCCTGCAGCCGGAGCAGGCGACGACGCCGCTCAGGCAGCTTTATTTCATCGCCCAGATGATCCTCATCAACCCGGAAGGACGCGAACAGTCGACGAACCTGTTCCGTAAATCCGTGAGCATGCTGCTCAATTGCTTCCAGCATGAGGAGATTCTGGCCGAACTCAAGCGTATCGACGGTCTGGTTGCCTCGGGTAAGGCTTTCGAAGCGCTGAAGGCCATTCGTGGCCTGTACCCGACCGAGGAAAAGATCCTCAACAATCAGGAAATGACCCCCGCAACGATCGAGCAGATTCGCAAGGAGATCGCACCATGGCGGTAGATGCAGTCACGTCGGCAGCCTCTAACCCCTGGGCAAATGCCGGGGCGAGCAGCAACGACAAAAGCGCGGCCTCGCTTAACTACGACAGCTTCCTGAAGCTTCTCATCGCCCAGATGAAAAACCAGGATCCGACCAGCCCGATGGATGCCGGCCAGCAGATGTCGCAGCTTGCGAGCTTCTCGCAGGTTGAGCAGACGATCAAGACCAACACCCATCTGAAGAGCATGCTGCAGGCCGAAGCCCTGACGCGCGCTTCCGACCTGGTTGGCAAAACGGTCAAGAGCGCCGACGACAAGGTCACCGGCGTGGTAAAGGAAGTCGAAGTCTATTCGGACGGCGTCGTCGCCATCACAGAAGCTGGTGACAAAGTGCTGCTGCAGGCCGGTGTGACCTTCTCGAACGGTCCGATCGCGACTACACCTGATAGCGGCACCGATTCGGACGTGCCTGCAGGTTCCTGACATTGAAGAGGCGGCATGATGCCGCCTTTCCGGAATAAAGGATGCGACGATGAACGAGGCCGATGCGCTTGATATCATGCAGGCGGCAGTCTGGACGGTTCTCGTCGCGGCCGGTCCCGCCGTTCTCGCGGCCATGATCGTTGGTGTCGCCATCGCCTTTATCCAGGCCCTGACCCAGGTTCAGGAAATGACGCTGACCTTTGTCCCTAAAATCGTAACGATCATGATCGTTCTCGGCGTTGCCGCCCCGTTTGTGGGCGCGCAGATCGCCCTTTTTTCCAATCTCGTCTTTTCGCGGGTTCAGTCGGGCTTCTGACGCCCGTACCGCCTGGATGCCATCCTCGCGCAAGCTTCAGCGACTAGGGATAGGCTGAAGCATCGGGCTGAATTGCGTCAGCGATTTTAGAAAACCGGTGCCGCGGAACCGTGCGGCGGCTTTTCCGTCGCCCTTCTCATGAAGAGACAGGACGATTTTATGGCGCAACCACCAGTCATTTCCTTGCCCAAGGTAAGCCCGAGCATGCGGGATGTCGGTTTCGCATTGGGCATCGTGTCGATCCTCTGCGTGCTGTTCCTGCCCATTCCGGTCGTTCTGGTGGATGTCGGTCTGGCCTTTTCCATAGCACTTTCGGTCCTCATCCTCATGGTGGCGCTCTGGATCCAGCGTCCGCTGGATTTCTCGTCTTTTCCAACCGTGCTGCTGATCGCGACCATGATTCGCCTGTCGCTGAACATCGCGACGACGCGTGTCATCCTTTCGCACGGCAACGAGGGGCCGACGGCGGCGGGCGGCGTGATTGCGGGCTTCTCCAGCCTCGTCATGTCCGGCGACTTCGTGATCGGTCTGATCGTCTTTCTGATCCTGATCACCGTCAACTTCATCGTTATCACCAAGGGTGCCACCCGTATCGCCGAAGTCGGCGCGCGCTTCACGCTGGATGCCATTCCCGGCAAGCAGATGTCGATCGATGCCGATTTGTCCGCCGGCATCATCGATGAAAAGGAAGCGCAACGCCGCCGCCGCGAGCTGGAAGAGGAAAGCTCGTTCTTCGGTTCGATGGACGGTGCTTCCAAATTCGTACGCGGCGATGCGATCGCCGGCCTGATCATCACCGCGATCAATATTTTCGGCGGCATCATCATCGGTTACTTCCGCCACGGCATGCCGATCGGCGAGGCTGCCGATGTTTTCGTGAAGCTTTCGGTCGGCGACGGTATCGTTTCGCAGATCCCGGCCCTTATCGTGTCGCTGGCGGCTGGCCTTCTGGTGTCGCGCGGCGGCACCTCGGGATCGACGGATCAGGCCGTCATCAATCAGCTGAGCGGATATCCGCGTGCCTTGATGGTCGCAGCCATGCTGATGGGGCTTCTTGCCGTCATGCCTGGATTGCCCTTCCTGCCCTTCACGCTTTTGGGCGGCATCATGGCCTTCGGCAGCTGGTATATTCCGCGCCAGGTCGAAGCGGAAAGCGCGCAGCGCCGTCAGGAAGAGGAGGACAAGGTTCTCCAGACCAACGAAGCGGAAAAGGACTCCGTCAAGCAGGTCCTCAAGACGTCCGAAATTGAACTTGCCCTCGGCAAGCAGGTTTCGACCCGCCTCCTCGGTGCGCATCAGGAACTGGCTTTCCGTGTCGGCAAGATGCGCAAGAAATTCGCGACCCAATACGGCTTCGTGGTGCCGGAGATCAAGGTCTCCGACGACATCATGATCCCGGAAAAGGCCTACCAGATCCGTGTCCATGGCACGACGATCGCGTCGAGCAATCTGCGCGTTGGCGATGTTCTTGTCGTGACGGGGGCAGGGCGCAAGCCGAGCATTCCGGGCGACGAAATCCGCGAACCCGCCTTCGGCATGCCGGCCGTTTCCATTCTCGAGACATTCACCGAGGATTTGAAGCGCGAAGGTTTCCACCCGATCGACAATGTCTCTGTGGTGCTGACGCATCTGAGCGAAGTCATTCGCAACAATCTGCCGCAATTGCTGTCCTACAAGGACGTCAAGATCCTCATCGACAGGCTGGACCCGGAATACAAGAAGCTTGCCGACGAAATCTGCTCGTCGCACATGTCCTATTCCGGCCTGCAGGCCGTGCTGAAACTGCTGCTCGCCGAGCGTGTGTCGATCCGCAACCTGCATCTCATTCTGGAAGCGGTCGCCGAACTTGCCCCGCATGTGCGCAAGACCGAGCAGATCGTCGAACATGTACGGGTGCGCATGTCGCAGCAGCTCTGCGGCGATCTTGCCGACAATGGCGTATTGCGTGTGCTTCGCCTCGGCAACAAATGGGACATGGTCTTCCATCAGGCGCTCAAGCGCGATCAAAAGGGCGAAATCGTCGAATTCGATATCGATCCCCGCCATCTCGAGGAATTTTCCGAGCAGGCATCGAAAGTTATCCGTGAATTCATGGATCGCGGACTACCCTTTGTCCTTGTCACGTCGCCGGAAACACGGTCCTATGTGCGCATGATCATCGAACGACTCTTTGCGACCCTGCCGGTTCTCTCGCATGTGGAACTGGCCAAGGGGCTGGAGATCAAGATTCTGGGCGCCATTTCATGATAACCGACCCGCAAGGGACAATTATCGCATTGTTCCTTGCAATTTGCCGTATCGGCGCCTGCTTCATGACCATGCCGGGCTTTTCCAGTTCGCGCATCTCGCCGCAGATACGCATTCTCCTGTGCGTTGCGGTGTCCATGGCGCTTCTGCCGGTACTGTGGGATACGATCTATCCGAAAGTCTCCGGCGCAAGCCAGGGCGCCGTTGTCGGCCTCATCTTCACCGAGATCGTCATTGGCGCAATGTACGGGCTGATCGCGCGGTTTTACACGCTCGGCTTCCAGTTCACGGGCGCGCTCATCGGCGCATCCATCGGGCTTAGCGCTCCCGGCGGAGCGGATGCCGTTGAAGACGTGCAGGAAAACCAGATATCGAACTTCATCACCTTCGGTGGGCTCATGGTGCTGTTCATCCTGGATTTCCACCATATCGTCCTGCGGGCGCTGGTCGATTCCTACGCCACGACACCGGTCGGCGCGCTCATCAGCGGCCAGAAGATGCTGATAACCCTGACAGATACGCTGCGCGCCTCCTTTTCCATCATGCTGCGGCTTGCCAGCCCCTTTGTAATTTACGGTCTGATGTTCAACGTTGCGGTCGGCCTCATCAACAAGCTGGCGCCGCAGATACCGGTCTACTTCATATCGACGCCTTTCGTTCTCGCGGGCGGTATTTTCATGCTTTACCTGTCGATCGCGGCCCTCATCCGGCAATTCGTGGATGGTTTCGGCCCGGTCTTCATCGGCTTCTGATCTGGAGAAAACGCCATGGCTTCGGACAAGCGTTCGGCCAAACTCAAGCGCCTGGTAACGGTCCAGCGCCACATGGAGAAAATGGCCGAGGTGGAACTGGCCGACACCACCCGCGTGCGTGCCGAAGTGGCGCAATCCATGGAGAACGTGCTTGAAGCGATGAGTTCCATGGAGCCGGTCCACCAGACGTTCTCCAGGCACTATTCGGATCGTTACGGCCGCCTTGTCGTCAAGGACCGTCAGCTCTCCGGCGTGCAGCAATTGCAGGAAAACAAGGTGCTCAAGGAAAAGACCAAGGCCGACCGGCTGGAGGACAGGATGCATCTCGCGCGCGATCTCGAGGATCGGGAGGCCGACGACAATACAATCTATGATCTGTTAGAAATCACGAACGCATCCCGGACACCAGCCTCCAGCAAGGTTGGCGATCCATAGTCTGTCCCGTTGTTGCATCGTTGGGCGTCCAGAGAGACGTATTCAGCGGTGTTTCTTGATTGAGCGAACGCCCCGGTTTTAATGCCGCCCGTTCGTCAGCTCGGGAGTTCTGGACGTGGCGATATCGGTTATAAGCGATCTGGTGATGGATGTGGTTCGCGCTGCGGACCCTCAGGAAGTGCAGGTCGCCCAGGAAAAATTGAAGGCGAACAAGGCGGCTTTCGCTGCGACGAGCCTTGCCGATTCGGGCAAGGGCTTTGGCGCTGCCATTGATATGCTTGACAGCGCCACCTCGAAGGCAGGTCTCGGCAATACCAACATCCGCTCTGCCCGTACCGAAGTTCCGGAAACATATCGCAAGTATGAGGCTTCCGTGCTTCAGACCTTCGTTGCCAACATGCTGCCGAAAGACAGCGAGGAGGTCTACGGCAAGGGCAACGCCGGCGAGATCTGGAAAAGCATGATGGCGGAACAGTTTGCCGACACGATCTCCAGAAATGGCGGCGTTGGCATTGCAGAACAGGCCTACAAGGATGCGTTGCGGAAAGCCGAGAGCAAAGGCATTACCGACGTATCCATGAATGACAAAGACCATAATGCTGCAATTCGGATGGTGGCGGAGTTCGAAAGGCAGGTCCTCGGCGTTTCCAATGATAAAACGGACGAGGCTTGAGCATGATAAATCATAACGAGGAGACAAGCATGGACCTTATGTCGAACGACCACCGCATCAAATCCGTTCTCGGCCGTCTTGAAATGATCATCGACAATGAGAATGACAATATCGGTAAGGACCCCCAGTTCGATTTCAAAGTCTCCAATGCCCATAAAAGCCGTTGCCTCTATGAGTTGACGATGTTGTTCCGCGATACGCCCCATGAGGAAATCGCCGCCGGACATCTCGATCAGGTGCAGGGCATCAAGTCCAAGCTCGCGACCAATGCCAGCCGCGTCGAGGCGCATCTGAATGCGGTTCGCGCTGTTGCGGATCTTCTCAAGACCGCGATCCAGGAAGCCGATACGGACGGCACCTATTCCCAGGAACAGTTCATGTACGGCGCAGCCTCCTGATGTTGAAGCTTCTTCTCACCGGCGTCTGGGTTTGCGCCGTCACGCTCGGCGCGGTGTATTTCTCCGTCCAGATGGCGACGGCCCCCTCGTCGGGAGATGAGGCGGGGGCGAAAAAGGCAAGTCTGCAACTGGTCAAAGGCGAAAGCATCACCATCCCCGTCATCAATGACGGTGGTGTGAACGGTTATTTCCTCAGCCGCATTTCCTTGCGTGTCGACAAGGACAAGATGGCGAAGATCGAACTGCCCGCAACGCAATTGATGACCGACGAACTCTTCACGCTTCTGGCGGGTTCTTCCATGGTCAACATCGCCAATATCTCCACCTTTGACCCTGATGTCTTCAAGCAGCGCATCCGAGAGGGGCTGAACAAGAAACTCGGCGACGAGGTGGTCGGGGACGTCCTGATCGAGCAGCTCGATTATCTGTCGAAGGCCGATATTCGCGAGCAAAAGGGCAACGGCTCGCCCCGTTCGGTCAAGCTTGTCGAAGGCGAGAAAGTCGACACCGGAAAAGAAGCGGCCCCAAGCCACTAACGGCGGCGCGGTGCAGGCCACCGGTCTGGTTAATCGCCCCTTTCTATTTTCCGGAATATTCGATCGGTTGCCTTCAGGGTAAATTCAACCAGCACCTGTATAAACAGACCCATGAGCTGCCGTCCCGCAAACCATGTGCCGGATTGGCGGCGGTGAATTTGGCATTCGGGGGCTGGCATGAATTTCGCGGCAGATTTTGCGCGGACGGGATCGCAACGGAATATTCACGGACTGCGCGTCTGTGATCTGGACTGGAACGGGGCGCTGGAAATGGTCAGCGGCCAGGCTTCGGCTTGTGATGGCCACACGATGCTCTCATTTCTTACCATCCAGAATGCCAGACTGTCCCTCAAGGACATTGCTTACAGGCAGATTCTGGAAAGCTGTCTGCTTCTGCCGCAGGGCAGGGGTATGAATGCCGCCGCACGCGCCGAACACGGCAAGCCTCTGCCCGAGACCATCGATGGCGTTGCCTTCGTCATGGCACTTCTGACCTATATGGCGGTGCCGAAACGTATCGGCGTTGCGGGGGATGACGCAGCACAAGTCGGAGAGGTCCTCGCCAAGCTGCGCGCACATGCGCCGTGGCATGATTTCGTGATGCTGAACCGGGATACTTTGGGCGTGAAGGTGGATGTCGTGCTGGCGGGCATGCTTGCGGAAAACCAGGAGAAATGGCTGCATCGCAGCATCAATCGCGATGATGCGCGTCTCGCCATCGCGGTCGGTCCCCTGTTCAAGGTGCTGGCGTCCGAAGTGGCTGGCATGCCCGAGATCTTTCGCAAGCTGCATATGAGCTGGCTTTACAGCCTTTGCGCTGAGCCCTGGCACATCGCGCTCGGCAAGGGCTGAGGCGGGTCGGCAAGGCCCGCGTTAACCATTTGTTTGCCATGATCCTTTAACCTCCCGTAAGGTTTTGAAAGCCGCCTGTTGCGGGCGGCGCCGAGCGTGGCAGACGGCTTCAGATGGTTGATCACAGTCCCGATATGATGGCGACGCGCCCTGATGAGGATGGTGTTGCCGTGCCTGCGTCGCAATTTCGCAAACATTGTCTGCGGCTTCTGACAGCCGGTTGCGTAGCCGCCGCCACCATTGTGGGGGCTGCACTTCCGCTGCTGCTCATCGATTCCGGTTTTCGCGGATATGTTTCGCAGGCGCATGTCGAGGTTACCCAGGCCGGCTACGATGCACCCGATGCGGCACGCTTTCTTGCCATGGCCCGCCGCACCCTGCTTTCTCCGTCCGGTCTGGACCGTATAACGGGCGACCTCAAATTGAAGCCCGCCGACATGGTCGGCGTTCGCAATCAGGGCGAACTTGGCCTGCTTTTCGACCTTTTGACCGGGGCGGATACCCGTTCGCTTTCCCCGCGTGAAGCATTGAACGGTGCTGTGGGCGAGGCGATACGTCTGGAACTGACGCCAGATGAAAACACGCTGATCGTAACCTCGAAGGCAGCGACGCCGGAAACCGCGATGCGGCTTACGGATTATCTTTCGATGCGTGTCATGGCGGATGGCAAGGCCGGCACCATGACGCCCGCCATGCGCGAGACGGAGCGGGCGCGCACCCGGTTGGACGAGGCGGAAGCCGCCTTGAACGGTTTCCAGATGCGCCACGGCGAGGCCGTCCTGGCGGAAGTGCAGCAACTCGAGCAGCAATTGCGCGACCTCAATGACAGCCTTGCGGGGACGACCCAGCAGCAGCAGTCGCTTCAGACGGATCTGGCGGTGGCCACCGGCCTCAAGCCGAATGACGTATTGTCAAAGCCCCTGCCGTCAGGCGCTGCTTTCTCTGTGCTTGAGGACATCAGGCAAAGACATGCAAGTGCCAGCATGGCGCTTTCAGGCGTCTCGGTCGATTACGGCCCGAAACATCCCCGCCGCATCGCCGCCCAGAATGCCGTAGACGCCGTGCAGGCGCTTGTCGCTCCCGCATTGCGTCAGCTGGTCGATGGCTTGCGCGCCGATGAGAAGCGCGTCGCACAGGAAGTTGCAACCGCGAACGCCGAACGAACGAAACATCTCGACCGCCTGAGCAGCCTTGGTGTCACGCCCGGTGAATTCTCCAGATTGCAGGGTGAACTGGAAACGGCGCGAAATGCCTACCTTGAGGCGAGCGAGCGTCGGGACATGTCCTCATCCACCACAACCGCCGTTGAGACCCGCCTCACCAGGAAGGCAGGACCGGGCGAATTGTCGCGCGACCTCACACAAGCCGCTATGCTGGCAGGCGGTGGCGCGTTGCTCGGCCTGTTGGGCAGCCTGTATCTCCTGAGCTACCGTCGCCATGACGAGGAGGAGGCACTCGTCCTTGATGATGCGCACGTTCTGCCCTCCGAAAAAGCGCCTGAGCAATCGGGGCAGTTTCCCGAGTTCGAGCCGATCGAGCCGGATGTGTTCGATGATCTTGAAGAACTGGCCGCGGATAGCGAATTCGAGCCGGAGGCTGAGTTCGCGGACTATTACGCCGGGGCGGCGAACGATAGCGGATTCGATACCGATGACATTCCGCTGGACGAGCGTGTGCGGCAGGTTCTGATGGGCAACCGCACCGTCAGGAATACCCCCCAGACGACACCGGAGCTGCCGCCCTTGCTCAGTGAAGCCCTTGCCGGGCATTTCGATCACGAGCAGGCCGAAGCCGAGGAATTGGCGGAATTGAGACGCGAGTTGGCGCTCTTGAGGGAGCGCCTCGCCGATTACGCCGAGCATCGCGACGACTACCGCAAAACTGCCTGACGAAGCTGCATTTTTGCTTGCATTCCTGCAAAGTCGGCACCATACGGGGCCAACGTAATCCAGCAGGAGCAGGACGCATGGCAGTTGTGATTGACGGAAAGGCAAAGGCGGCTTCGGTAACGGAGGCGGTCCGCAAATCGGCAGAAACGCTTGAGGCGGAACAGGGTGTGAAGCCCGGTCTCGCGGTTGTCATCGTCGGCAACGATCCGGCCAGCCACGCTTACGTGAATTCCAAAAGCAAGACAGCCAAGCAATGCGGCTTCAATTCCGTTCAGCACACGCTGCCGGAAGAAACAACTCAAGATCAGCTTCTGAAGTTGGTCGGCGAACTGAACGCCGATGCCTCCATCCACGGCATTCTGGTACAGCTTCCTTTGCCGAAACACTTCAATTCCGATGAGATCATCCAGTCGATCCTGCCCGAGAAGGATGTGGATGGCCTGAGCGTGCTGAACGCCGGCAAGCTGGCGACCGGCGATCTCGCAACCGGCCTCATCTCCTGCACGCCAGCCGGCGCCATGCTTCTGGTGCGCAGCATTCACGGCGAAGATCTTTCCGGCCTGAACGCCGTGGTCATCGGCCGCTCCAACCTCTTCGGCAAGCCGATGGGCCAGCTTCTCCTGAATGCCAATGCCACGGTGACGATGGCGCATTCGCGCACCAAGGATCTCGCCACCGTCTGCAAGACGGCCGATATTCTCGTGGCGGCGGTGGGTCGCGCGGCAATGGTGAAGGGCGATTGGGTAAAGCCCGGCGCCACCGTCATCGATGTCGGCATCAACCGCATTCCCGCTCCGGAAAAGGGTGAAGGCAAATCGAAGTTGGTCGGTGACGTCGCCTATGATGAGGCAAGCGCAGTCGCTGCTGCCATCACCCCCGTTCCGGGCGGCGTAGGCCCGATGACGATTGCCATGTTGATGGCCAACACCGTCATCGCCGCCTATCGCGCGCTTGGAAAGACCGCACCGAAGTTCTGAAATCGGTAGTTACTCTTTCGGAGCCGGTCCTGTGGAGGCGCGGACGACAAGTTCCGCCTTCCAGAGCTCCTGATGAGGTTCGGTCTGGTTAAGCTTGATCCGGTTGATCAGGCGCTGCCCGACACGCACCCCCGCCGCCCGCAGGGATGAGCGGGTGGTGGTGAGAGGCACCGAGAAATTGTCGGGCTTCAACAGCGGCAACACATCGTCATGGGCAATCAGCGAAATATCCTTGCCCGGTTTCAAGCCGCGCTGGTTGAGCGAGCGGATCACGCCGAGTGCCAATGCGGTACTGGCGCATACAATGGCGGTTGGTCTTTCCGGCTGTGACAACAGCGCTTCCATGCCGAGATAACCCTCCTCGTCGGTCATGCTGCTGTGTCTTGTGTGTTCGGGGCGCAATGTCAGCCCATTTGCCGTCAGCGCCTTTTCCACCCCGAGACAGCGGCGGAAGGTGAAGTCGTAGCCCTCCGGCCCGTTCAGAAGCCCGATCCGCTTGTGGCCAAGCTGAAGCAGCAGCTGGGTCGCATCGCGAAATGCGGCCTCATTGTCCACGTCGAGAAAGGGATAATCCTCTTCCACGCCGATGGAGCGGCCATGGACGAGGAAGGGCAGGGAAAGCGATTGCATCATGGCGATGCGGGCGTCGTTCTTCTTCATATAGGCGAGGTAGATGCCATCGACGCTGCCGCTCGCCGCCAGCCCCCGCAGGGCTTCCCGTTCCTTTTCCGGCTCAGTGGGCGTGATGACGAGGTGAAATCCGCTGCGAGCCGCTTCTTCGCCTAGACCGCTCAGGAATTCGCCGAAATGCACATCCGAGCGGTGGTGCTCGCCAACCGGCATGACCAGTCCGATGGAGCCGACCTTGCCGGTCGCCAACCGTTGCGCCGCGGCATTCGGGCGATATCCGGTCTTTTCGGCGGCTTCCATGACGCGGCGGCGCGTCTCTGCGCTCACCTCGGGATATCCGTTGAGCGCTCTGCTGACGGTTGTCTGAGAAATCCCCAGCAGTTGCGACAACTGTTTCAGGTTCATGTTTGTTTTTCCTCCATGCGCGCGCATCGGAAATGGCAAAAGCCTCTCCTCTAACTCCCAAAGCGCTTTAGTTTTTTACCAGTCCCTGCCGGTTTTCTCAATCGAAAACGATAGCCGCCTTTCTAAGTAAGTATGACTATTCATACGACAATGCGGCATGTCCAGCGAAAGAGCCTCTTGACTCCTTCTCAATGACAATGAGATGAATAGGCAGCCAAAGCGCTTTGATTTATGGGAGATGCTTTGAGCCTTTTATGTGATGGGAGGTAAATCACATGCAGAAGACCTTTTTGGCGACGGCGGCTTCTATAGTGCTGCTGTCGGGTTCGGCCTTTGCCGCCGATCTGAAATTCGCGCCCGGTCAGGATGCCAAGTTCAACTGGAAAAGCTACGAAGACTTCAAGGCGGCCCATGCCGATCTGAAAGGTCAGACGCTGACGATTTTCGGGCCCTGGCGCGGTGAGGACGAGGCGCTGTTCCAGACGGTGCTGGCCTATTTCTCCGACGCGACCGGCGTGAACGTCCGCTATTCCTCCTCGGAAAACTACGAACAGCAGATCGTCATCGACACGCAGGCGGGTTCTCCGCCCAACATCGCCATCCTGCCGCAGCCCGGTCTTCTGGCTGATCTCGCCGCCAAGGGTTTTCTGGTTCCGCTCGGCGATGAGACCGCAAACTGGGTCAAGGACAATTACGGCGCTGGCCAGTCCTGGGTTGATCTCGGCAGCTACAAGGGCAAGGACGGCAACAAGGCTTACTTTGCATTTCCCTTCAAGGCCGACGTGAAGTCGCTCGTCTGGTACGTACCTGAGAACTTCGAGGAAGCGGGCTATAAAGTGCCCGAGAGCATGGAAGACCTGTTCAAGCTGACGGACCAGATCGTTGCCGATGGCGGCACACCCTGGTGCATCGGCCTCGGTTCCGGCGGTGCGACCGGCTGGCCGGCAACGGACTGGGTGGAAGACCTGATGCTGCGCACGCAGCCGCTCGACGTCTATCAGAAATGGACGACGAACGAGGTGAAGTTCACCGATCCGGCCGTAGTTGCGGCAATCAATGAATTCGGCAAATTCGCCAAGAACGAAAAATATGTCAGCGGCGGCGTTGCGGCTGTGGCCTCCACCGACTTCCGCGACAGCCCGAAGGGTCTCTTCGACATTCCGCCGAAGTGCTACCTCCACCATCAAGCCTCCTTCGTGCCGTCCTTCTTCCCTGATGGTACCAAGGTCGGAACGGATGTGGATTTCTTCTATATGCCGACCTATGCCGCAAAACCTGAACTCGGCAAGCCGGTTCTGGGCGCCGGCACGCTCGTCACCATCACCAAGGAAGCGCCCGCCGCCAAGGCTTTCGTCGACTTCCTGAAAACCCCGATTGCCCACGAAGTCTGGATGGCACAGTCCAGCTTCCTGACGCCGTATAAGGGTGTGAATGTCGATACCTATGCCAATGAGCAGATGAAGCGCCAGGGTGAAATCCTCACCTCCGCAACCACCTTCGGCTTTGACGGTTCCGACCTGATGCCGGGCAAGATCGGCGCGGGTGCATTCTGGACCGGCATGATCGATTTCGTCGGCGGCAAGTCGGCCGATCAGGTCGCTGCCGATATCCAGAAGGCCTGGGACGGCCTGAAGTAACCTCAACAGAGCTTGGCCCGGCGGTGATGCCGCCGGGCCTTTGCCAACGAACGGCCGTCGATCGCATAAAATCAGCGCGGCGCGGAGAGGATCAAGGGAGGGAACATGGCTCAACAACTCGTTTCTGCCATCGGCGTCATGGTGGCCGGCGTTTTTGCCTGCGCTGCCTATTATTGGCTATCCGACAAACTGTTGCAGGTAATCTTTCCCGTCCGCTCGGGAGACGTGTTGCAGGCATCCCGCAACCTCAACCGCCGCGCGTCGGTCAGGCCCTGGCTGTTCATCGGCCCCGCTCTTCTCCTTCTTCTCGTCTATCTGGTCTATCCCGTCATCGCGACGCTCATCCTCTCGTTCTATGACCGGACCGGCGCCGAATTCGTAGGTCTTGCCAATTATCGCTGGGCATTTTTCGATGCCGGCTTCAGGCAATCGATCTTCAACAACATCCTCTGGCTGGCCGTGGTGCCGGCCGCCTGCACCTTCTTCGGCCTCGTTATTGCCGTCATGACCGACCGCATCTGGTGGGGCAACATCGCCAAATCCATCGTCTTCATGCCGATGGCTATCTCCTTCGTCGGTGCCTCCGTCATCTGGAAATTCATTTACGAGTATCGCGCCGAAGGTCAGGTGCAGATCGGTCTCCTCAACGCCGTCGTCGAGTTTTTCGGCGGCAGCCCGGAGGTGTGGATTTCCATGCCCTTCTGGAACAACTTTTTCCTGATGGTCATCCTCATCTGGATTCAGACCGGCTTTGCCATGGTCATCCTGTCGGCAGCGCTGCGCGGCATTCCGGAAGAGACAATCGAAGCGGCCGTCATTGATGGCGCCAATGGCTGGCAGATCTTCTGGAAGATCATGGTCCCGCAAATCTGGGGCACCATCGCCGTCGTCTGGACGACGATCACCATTCTCGTTCTCAAGGTTTTCGACATCGTGCTGACCATGACCAACGGTCAGTGGAACACCATGGTTCTCGCCAACCTCATGTTCGACTGGATGTTCCGCGGCGGTGGTGACAGTGGCCGAAGTGCGGTCATAGCGCTCGTCATCATGGCGGCCGTCACCCCGATCATGGTCTGGAACATCCGCCAGGCGAACCGTGAGATGGAGGGCCGCTGAGATGGATATCGTAAAACGTCTGCGCCGCGTCGGCCTGCCGCGCCTCATCGTCCATGCCAGCGTGCTGGTCGTCGTGCTTCTCTGGCTTCTGCCCACACTCGGTATTCTCGTAAGTTCCCTGCGCGACAAGGACCAGATCACCGTGTCGGGCTGGTGGACGGCCTTTTCCAGTTCCGAGCAGACCGCGGCGGTTCGCCTTGCCGACGCTGCCGTGCAGAAGCAGGACGGGAACCGCTACGTCATATCAGGTAATGTTTTTGAAACCGGACAGGGGGGCAAGGTTGCAGCCTTCGGCGTTCGCGTGCAGGAGCCGACGGCCTTCAAAGCCGGTGAAGCGGCAGATATCGGCGACGGGGAAACGCTGCTCGTCAACACCGATGGCACCTACGAATACAGCAAGGCCTCAAGCTTCGAGGGCTCTCGCGGCAAGCGCGTCTATATTTCCGTCGCGACACCGCCGGTCTTCACACTCGACAATTATCGAACCGTCCTGACCTCGGAAGGCATCGGCCAGTCCTTCGTCAACTCGCTGACAGTCGCCGTGCCGGCAACCGTCATTCCGATCCTCATCGCCGCCTTTGCCGCCTATGCGCTGTCATGGATGAGCTTTTCCGGCCGCAATTTTCTGATTGCGATGGTGGTGGGCCTGATCGTCGTACCGTTGCAGATGTCGCTGATACCGCTCCTGAAACTCTACAACGAAATCGGCAATATCTTCGGCGTTCCGTCCAAGACCTATGCCGGCATCTGGCTGGCGCACACCGCCTTCGGTCTGCCGCTCGCCATCTACCTGTTGCGCAACTACATTTCCGGCCTGCCGAAAGAGATCATCGAAAGTGCGCGTGTCGACGGCGCGAGCGATTTCGAAATCTTCGTCAAGATCATCCTGCCGCTGTCCTTCCCGGCGCTCGCCTCCTTCGCCATCTTCCAGTTCCTGTGGACCTGGAACGACCTGCTCGTCGCCATGGTCTTCCTCGGCACGCAGAAGGATGAGCTGGTGCTGACCGGAGCGCTAAACGCGCTGCTCGGTTCGCGCGGCGGCAACTGGGAAATCCTCACCGCCTCGGCCTTCGTTACCATTGTCGTGCCGCTTGGCGTCTTCTTTGCCCTTCAACGTTATCTCGTGCGTGGCCTGCTCTCAGGCTCCGTCAAGGGAGGCTGATTATCCATGAACGCCCATACCAGACAGGATGAGACTATGACCGCTCCGGTGACTTCCGCTTTGACGCCCAACAAGGATTGGTGGCGCGGCGCCGTGATCTATCAGATCTACCCGCGCTCCTATCAGGACTCCAATGGCGACGGCATCGGCGATCTCAAGGGCATCACCGACCGGTTGGCGCATATTGCCGGTCTCGGTGCCGACGCAATCTGGATTTCGCCCTTCTTCACCTCGCCAATGAAGGATTTCGGTTACGACGTCTCGAATTATGTCGATGTTGATCCGATGTTCGGCACGCTTGCCGATTTCGACGGGTTGATTGCAGAAGCGCATCGTCTGGGCATCCGCGTCATGATCGACCTCGTCATGTCGCACACGTCTGACCAGCATCCGTGGTTCGTGGAAAGCCGCGCCAGC
This sequence comes from Agrobacterium tumefaciens, assembly GCF_009649785.1. Lineage (GTDB taxonomy): Bacteria > Pseudomonadota > Alphaproteobacteria > Rhizobiales > Rhizobiaceae > Agrobacterium > Agrobacterium tumefaciens. The sequence continues at coordinate 42,934 of NZ_WJOK01000022.1, forward strand.
CGCAACAATCCGAAATCGGACTGGTATGTCTGGTCGGACAGCAAGCCGGATGGCACGCCGCCCAACAACTGGCTGTCGATCTTCGGCGGCTCCGGCTGGCAGTGGGACCCCACCCGCATGCAATATTATATGCACAACTTCCTGACCTCGCAGCCGGATCTCAACCTGCATAATCCGGAAGTGCAGGAAGAACTGCTCAATATCACCCGCTTCTGGCTGAAGCGCGGCGTCGATGGTTTCCGCCTCGATACCATCAACTTCTATTTCCATGATCTGGAATTGCGCGACAACCCGGCGCTGGCGCCGGAGCGCCGCAACGCCTCTACGGCACCTGCGGTCAATCCCTACAATTTCCAGGAACATCTCTACGACAAGAACCGCCCCGAAAACATCGCCTTCCTGAAACGCTTCCGCGCCGTGCTGGACGAGTTTCCGGATATCGCCGCCGTTGGTGAAGTGGGCGACAGCCAGCGCGGACTCGAAATCGTCGGTGAATACACCTCCGGCGACGACAAGATGCAGATGTGTTACGCCTTCGAATTCCTGGCGCCGGATGCGCTCACGCCGCAGCGTGTTGCCGATGTGCAGGCGGATTTTGCCAGGGCGGCGCCGGAAGGCTGGGCCTGCTGGGCTTTCTCCAACCACGATGTCGTTCGCCATGTCAGCCGCTGGGGCGAGCATGTCGAGGATAAGGATGCTTTCGCCAAGGTGCTCTCGGCGTTGTTGATGACGCAGCGCGGCTCCGTCTGCATCTATGAGGGTGAAGAGCTGGGCCTTACGGAAGCCGATATTGCTTTTGAGGATTTGCAGGACCCCTACGGCATTCAGTTCTGGCCGGAATTCAAGGGCCGCGACGGTTGCCGCACACCGATGGTGTGGGATGCGGGCCATGCGCAGGCCGGCTTCTCGACCTCGGACAAAACCTGGCTGCCCATTCCGGCCGAACACAAGCAGCGCGCCGTCAGCGCCCAGCAGGGCAATGAGGCATCCGTGCTGGAGCATTACCGCCGCTTCCTTTCCTTCCGCAAAAAGCATCCCGCTTTTGCCAAGGGCGGCATCGAATTCCAGCCAGTGGAGGGCGATGTGCTGAGCTACACCCGCACGCTCGGCAACGAAACCGTTCTGTGCCTCTTCAATCTGTCCGCGACGTCAGCAAAGGCGACGCTGCCGGAAGGGAACTGGGAGGTTCTCGAAGGCCACGGCTTTGCAAGCGGTGTGGACGGCAGAAGCGTAGAACTTCCGGCATGGGGCGCTTTCTTCGCCCGTTACGCCTGATAGAGCAGGGAGGAACAACCCATGACAAGTCTCGTTCTCAAGGATATCCGCAAATCATACGGGCAGGTAAAAGTCCTGCACGGCATCGATCTGGAGATCGAACAGGGCGAATTCATCGTTTTCGTCGGGCCGTCCGGCTGCGGGAAATCGACGTTGCTGCGCATGATTGCGGGTCTGGAGGAAATCACCGGCGGCGAAATGTTCATCGACGGCCAGCTGGTCAATGAAATCCCGCCCTCGCGTCGCGGCATTGCCATGGTGTTCCAGTCCTATGCGCTTTATCCGCATATGACTGTTTACGACAACATGGCCTTCGGCATGAAGATCGCCAAGGAAAACAAGCAGGAGATCGACCGCCGCGTCCGCGCCGCTGCCGAAATCCTGCAGCTGACGCAATATCTGGAGCGTTTGCCCAAGGCTCTTTCTGGTGGCCAGCGCCAGCGCGTCGCCATCGGCCGTGCCATTTGCCGCAATCCCAAGGTGTTCCTGTTCGACGAACCCCTGTCGAACCTCGATGCCGCGCTGCGCGTCGCAACCCGCATCGAGATCGCCAAGCTCAATGAGCAGATGGCAGACACGACGATGATCTACGTCACCCACGATCAGGTGGAGGCGATGACGTTGGCCGACCGTATCGTCGTTTTGAATGCGGGTCGTGTGGAACAGGTCGGCCCGCCGCTGGAACTTTACGAAAACCCCGCCAACCTCTTCGTGGCGCGGTTCATCGGCTCGCCCGCCATGAACATCATTGCGGCAAAAATTGCCGTAACCGGAGAGCAGACTTCGATCGAACTTGCCGGAGGCAAGACGCTGAACATCGTCGTTCCCACGCCTGCAACCGAGCAGGGCAAGGCCGCGAGCTTCGGTGTCCGGCCGGAGGATTTGAGCATCGTCACCGGCGACGATTATCTTTTCGAGGGAAAAGTCGCGATCGTCGAGGCTCTCGGTGAAGTGACCCTGCTTTATCTCGAAGCGCCCAAGGGGCAGGAGCCGATCATCGTCAAGGTGCCGGGCATCGTATCCGTCGCCAAGGGTCAGACCCTGCGTTTTGCGGCACCGCAGGCAAAGCTCCATCTCTTTGATGCCGAGGGCAAGAACTACCGCAGATAGTTGCGGAAACAATGGCCGTGAGCTTCAGGAAACATGCCCCGGAACGTCCCGTTCCGGGGTTTTTTCATGATATTTTGCCGCTGTGGAAAAATGCCAAAAATGTTCCGTCTTCGGTCTGTTTAAGGTGACGCTGATATGAATTGTTAAAGACTACGTTTTAATCTTGGAGACGTTGAAAGAGCATGGAGGTCAGGGCGTGCAGAGCAGTGCGGGTGTTATCAAGAACAGTTACCTGACCAAGGAAGAATCCTTCATGTACGACCGCGAAGGCCGGTTTCGCATGGAAGACACCATGAATGCGGCGCGCATCGAATATACCGAGAAGGCCGTCATGCATATGGCCGCTCGCCGTTGCGACGTCATTCGCATTTCCCAGACCGAGGCCGTGCTGGCGCTGCTGACGAAATACAATCTTCCGAACCAGTTCTATCTGGATATTCCCGACGCCCGCATCACCAAGATCGGTTGCGTTATGTTGCGCGTCAACGCCAACAACACCATCCACGTCCGTTTTCTGCGCATGTTGACGCAAAAGGAACTCGACCGCATTTTCGTGTTCAGCACGCATCCGGCGCACAAGGACCGGAAGCTCGATATCCGGTCTTTCTAAGGGGCTGGAGAATCTCCGGCTTCAGGAAAGCCCACCCAGAACCGTCTGCTTCAGCTTCACATCCGGCACTTCCGCAAAGGCAAGATCGCTGCGGCCGAAATAGGATTTCTGGTTGGTGGCGGACCAGTCGTTGCAGACCAGTTTGTATCGCTCTCTCGCGACCGGTTTTTCCGGCATGGCGTAGAGATAATCGCCGGTGCGGTCAGCAAGCGGAATGTCGCCGTCCTGGTTGCAGCGCTTGAGGATTTGCGCAAGCGCTTCGCCATCCACTTCCGTTACCATCAGCTTGCCGTCGAAACGCAGAGAGGCGTTGAAATCGTAGCGGCGGATATCACCCTTTGGCAAACCAGCGCCGAAGGAGGTGTGGCCGATGAAGCCGACATCCGCGCCGGTTTTTGCGGCGATCAGTTGCGCCACACGGCGTCCTGCCTCGTCAACTGTCATCGCCTTTTCCGTTTTGCCAACAACCGCCTTTTCGTCTGCCGTCAGATGTTTGTCGAGCGTCTGTTCGATCAGGCCTTTGAGCGCCGGGGAGGAGGGGGCGTCGCTGTCGATGGCGACGGTCTCGATCGTCGGCGCCTTGCCAGCAGCTTCGATCGTCGCAATGGCCATGGAGGTGCACCATGAACCCGTGTGTACATAGCGCGTCGCACCCTGTTCATGCACGAAGTTCAGGTGATCGTGGCCGCCGACCAGCAGGGTGCCATCGGGCAGCAATGGCAGGATATCGCGGTCGGCAACAACACCGGCGTGGCTGAGAACGATGTTGATCGCCTCCGGCTTGACGATTGCCGGCAGATTCGCCTTGGCCCATTCCACAGGCTGCGGAATATCCAGCATCTCACGCGTCGCCTTCGGATAGGTATTGATCGCGTTGGTGGCAAGGCCCGCAACGACGACCGGCCGTCCGCCCACACTCACCTCCGCACTGGCCGGTGCATAGGGTGCGCCGCTGCGCTTGTCGATGATGTTGGACAGCACGTTGATGCCGAGCGCGCGGGCACGATTGACGAAATTGGCGAGGTCGTTATCGATATCCGGTTCATGGTTGCCGATATTGATGACGGTGGGCGCGAGCCTGGCGAGCGCCGAGAGGAACGTCCACTCGATTTCGCCGGACGACCGTGTCGCCACCGCATTGCCGGTTTCGAACATGTCGCCGTTCAGAAGAATAATGTGGGGTGCCTTGTCAGCCGCGATGCGCATTTCTATGGCTGCTAGGAGCTGCCCGATGCGCTCATAGGCCGAATGCAGGTCGGAAATCACGATTGCACGCAGGGCCACATCCTGCGCCTCCGCCGGCGTTGCCACCACCATCAGCGGCAGTATGGCGGTGCCAGCCATAAGCTTCAGCACGTCACGGCGTTTGCTTGAGAAAATCGTCATGTCTGGCCCCATCATCTTGAAATGCGTCATCGTCCCGCGGCTGGCTGAGAAGCCCCTATAGGGCGATCATCACAGCCGCATGACAAGTTTGGCGTTTAAGAGACGGGAAATAAAGCGGTTTCAGCGCGGGTTGTGCAGGTCATGCCAAGAGGGTGCGGAGGCGAGGCCGAATCCGGCCTTCGCCTCCGGACGATCAATGGAACAGAACGCTGGCGCCCTGGTCTGCAGGGCCGACATTACGGCGGAACGGGGCGAAAAGTTCGCGGCCCATGCCCCATTCGTTGGCGGAAAGGTCGGCGCGCGCCGGTTCGCGCTTTGCCAGTTCTGCGGCTGGAACAAGCACTTCAAGCGTTCCGGAAATGGCGTCGAGACGGATGATGTCGCCATCGCGGATGAGCGAGATCGGGCCGCATTCGGAAGCTTCCGGCGTGACATGGATGGCGGCCGGCACCTTGCCGGAAGCGCCGGACATGCGTCCGTCCGTTACCAGCGCCACCTTGAAGCCGCGATCCTGCAGTACGCCAAGTGGCGGTGTCAGGCGGTGCAGTTCCGGCATGCCGTTGGCCATCGGACCCTGGAAGCGGACGACAGCGATGAAATCGCGGTTGAGCTTGCCGTCCTTGAAGGCATCCTGAAGCTCCTGCTGGTCGTTAAAGACGATCGCGGGCGCTTCGATGATATGGCGTTCGGGCTTGACGGCGGAGATCTTGATGACCGATTTGCCGAGATTGCCGGTCAGCATTTTCAGACCGCCGGTCGGCTGGAACGGCGTTTCAATGCTGGCGAGAACCTTCGGGTCGTGGCTCTGCTCGGGAGAAGGCTCGCGGGTCACTGCGCCGTTTTCGTCAAGCTTTGCATCCACGGTGTAGGCTTCGAGCCCCTGTCCGAAGACGGTGCGGACATCGTCATGCACGAAGCCCTGTTTCAAAAGCTGCTTGATGAGGAAGCCCATGCCGCCTGCGGCGTGGAAATGGTTCACATCCGCAAGACCGTTGGGATAAACGCGGGCGAGCAGCGGCACGGTATCCGACAGATCGGAAATATCCTGCCAGGTGAGGATGATGCCGGCTGCGCGCGCCATGGCGATCAGATGCATGGTGTGGTTGGTCGAGCCGCCCGTCGCGTGCAGGCCAACGACGCCGTTGACGATCGAGCGCTCATCGATCATTTCGCCGGCGGGCGTGAACTCGTTGCCCTGCGCGGTGATGGCGAGCGCCCGCTTGGCGGCCTCGCGTGTCAGCGCGTCGCGCAGCGGCGTGCCGGGATTGATGAAGGAAGAGCCGGGCATGTGGAAACCCATGATCTCCATCAGCATCTGGTTGGAATTTGCCGTGCCGTAGAAAGTGCAGGTGCCGGGACCATGATAGGATTTGGACTCCGCCTCCAGCAGCTCGGCGCGCCCAACCTTGCCCTCTGCATAAAGCTGGCGAATGCGGGATTTCTCGTCGTTCGGCAGGCCGGTGGTCATAGGCCCGGCGGGGATGAAGATGGAGGGCAGGTGACCGAAGGAAAGCGCTGCGATGACGAGGCCGGGAACGATCTTGTCGCAGACACCGAGATAGACGGCGGCGTCGAACATGTTATGCGACAGGCCGATGCCGGCAGCCATGGCGATGGCATCACGGGAGAATAGCGAGAGCTCCATGCCCGGCTGGCCCTGGGTTACGCCGTCACACATGGCAGGCACGGCACCCGCGACCTGCGCCACGCCGCCGGCTTGCGCTGCGGCCTCGCGGATAATTGCCGGAAAGGTCTCGTAGGGCTGGTGCGCCGACAGCATGTCGTTATAGGCGGTGATGATGCCGAGATTACCAACCCGGTCGCCGGCAAGGAGGTCCTTGTCGGCGGGGGAACAGACAGCAAATCCATGCGCGAGGTTACCGCAGGAGAGAGTGGAGCGATGAACGCCCTTCGAAACCTGCAGCCGCAGCCGCTCTAGATAGGTCTCGCGGTAAGGCTTGGAGCGTTCGACGATGCGGGCGGTAATGGCCTGAATGCGGGAATCGGCGGACATGAGCGTTCATCCTGTTCGTTGGTCGAGAACCGGTGTTCCGGGAGATGAAGGACCGGTTATCGTGTTTTCGTCTTGTGTCGTCGGGCGCTGTCGCGGTGCCGCTTGCGCGGCAACCGCATCCAGTTATGGCGCCCAGTAAATATCCACGGCGGTTTCTGCCCGGTTCAGCACGGCGCGGATCGGCATTTCGTCCTCATCCTCGCCCGACTGTGCTTTTTCAAGCGTAGCCTTTTTTGCTGCACCTTCGATGTGGAGCACCAGAAAACCTGCATCGTGAAGGCTGGAGAAGTTGAACGTCAACCGTTCTTCCCCCGCGGTTTCCGCCGCCATGGTCAAAACGCCGCGCGGTTCGTCAAGGTCGAGCGCTTCGTAGAGATTGTCGCCACCGGGAAAGAACGATGCCGTATGCCCATCCGTTCCCATGCCCAGCACGACGACATCGAAAGGATCGCAGATCGCTTCGGTCTTGACGGTCGCAAGCGTCGCTGCATCCTCAGGCGAGGCCGCGGGCTGGAACAGCGGCACGAAATAGGCCGCCTTCGCCTTGTCCTGCAACAGGTTCTCGCTGACCAGCCGGTGGTTCGAGCGCTCGCTTTCTGGCGGCACGAACCGTTCGTCCACCAGCGTCACGCTGATGTTGCTCCAGTCGAGATCATGATGGGAAAGCGCCTGGAAGAACAGCTTGGGCGTTGAACCGCCCGAAACGGCAATGCTTGCCGTTCCGTATTCTTTCGTTGCCGCGTCTAGACGCGCGGCAACATCCGCCGCCAGGGTTTTCGCCAGTTCAGCGGCTGTGTCGAAGACATGGATTGTTTCGCTCATACCCGCGCCCTCAGTCAGCGTCGTGCCAGGTGCGGCCGTCGCGCTCGATCAGTGCGATCGAGCCGCTCGGACCCCAGGTTCCGGCAGTATAACCCTGTACGCCCTGTCCCAGCTCTTCCCAGCTCTTGAGGATCGGATCGACCCAGTCCCATGCCGCTTCCACTTCGTCGCGGCGCATGAACAGTGTCTGGTTGGAGCGTATGGTATCCATCAAAAGCCGCTCATAGGCATCGGGGCTGCGCACATTGAAGGCTTCGGCAAAGCTCATGTCCAGCGAGACCTGACGCAGACGCATGCCGCCCGGGCCGGGATCCTTGATGAGCAGCGACTGCTTGACGCCTTCGTCCGGTTGAAGGCGAATGACCAGCTTGTTGGCTTCGATCTTGCCGGCCGCATCGTCGAAGATCGAATGCGGGATCTGCTTGAACGTGACGACGATTTCCGAAACGCGGGTCGCAAGGCGTTTTCCCGTGCGAATGTAGAAAGGAACGCCGGCCCAGCGCCAGTTGGCGATTTCGGCCTTGATGGCGACGAAGGTTTCCGTGTTGGAAACGCCGCCCTCCAGCTCCTCCAGATAACCTTTCACCGGGCCGCCTGCGGAAGCGCCGGCGCGGTACTGGCCGCGAACCGTCAGCTTTTCAACATTGCTGGTGTTGATCGGCTTCAGCGAGCGCAGGACCTTGAGCTTTTCGTCACGCACGGCTTCCGCGTTCATGGAAGCGGGCGGCTCCATGGCAACGAGGCAAAGCAATTGCAGAATGTGGTTCTGCACCATGTCGCGCAACGCACCGGCCGTATCGTAATATCCGGCGCGACCCTCAAGGCCGACAGCTTCTGCGACCGTGATCTGCACGTGGTCGATATGGGCGGAATTCCAAAGAGGCTCGTAAAGCGCGTTGGCAAAACGCAGTGCCATCAGGTTCTGCACCGTCTCCTTGCCGAGATAGTGGTCGATGCGGAAGATCTGTTCTTCCTTGAAGACATGGCCGATGGTGTCGTTGAGTTCCTGCGCCGAGGCAAGGTCGCGGCCGATCGGCTTTTCAACGACGATGCGGGTCGAGCGGGTGATAAGCTTGTGTTCGCGGATCTTGTCGGCGATATCGCCGAAAATGCCGGGCGCAACAGCGAGATAGAAGGCGCGTATGCGCTCCTTGCCCTCATCGAGCAGCTTCTTCAACACGTCCCATCCGTTGCCGGATTTTGCGTCGACGGGAACGTAGAAAAGCCGGTTGAGGAACAGCGCAACCTGCGCATCATCATATTCGCCCGCCTTCAGATGCTCCTTCAGCGCGTCTTGCGCGAATTTGCGATATTCCTCATGGCTCATGACCGAACGCGACGCGCCGATGATGCGGGTCGGCTCCGTGAACTGGCCTTCGACCTGACGGTGATAAAGGGCCGGCAAAAGCTTGCGCTCTGCCAAATCGCCTGTGCCGCCGAAAACGACACAATCAAAAGCTTCAACAGGAATGATCTGACTGCTCATATCGATACTCTCGATCTTCAAGGGTTGAGGCATCCATAATCTAATCGATTTAAAAATGCCAGTCTCAGTTATGTGAAATTATGAATTTTGGTTTCACGGGTCGAAAACCCGTACCGATTGTCATTGAGTGATGGCGGCTAGAAAGCAGGGTTCTTGAACAAGCCTTTGGCCGGCGGCGGAACGGAAAAAAAGAAAAAAACGACGATTGCTGCGATTTTCCCCATCCATGATCGCGGTGATGGCTCATCGACCTTGTGCGAGGCATCTATGCTGTCCAGCAGCAGTCTTGCCTCATGCCGCTGCCACTCCGGCACCCGGATTTCCATGCCTCCGAAAGCGACCGTCAAATGCCAGTTCACGGAAACGATATGGGCCGAGGGCACGGTGGTGTGGATGCCATAGGCGCGCAGAAACGAACACGTCACGGCGGTTTCCGCCATCCCGTAACCGGTCGCAATCGTTACAAGCCTGTCGCTAGGTCTTTCCATAAGATCTCCAGAGGTGGGCGGATTTCCTAAAACCTGTCTCGCAACGCGTACCATGAGAGCGCCAGGAAAAGCAGCGGCGCCCGCAGCGATGCACCGCCGGGGAACGACGGAACCTTCAACCGCGCGAATGGCGCCAGCATATCCTGTCTGCCGAGAACGAGATCGGCATAGAGCTTGCCGCAATAGTTCGACAGCATAACCCCGTGTCCGGAATAACCGCCGATGGAGGTGACCCCTGGCATGACTTCCCGCACGAACACCCGCCTTGGCAGGGTGATGCCGACGGAGCCGCCCCAGGAATGGGTGATCTCGACATTTCCGAGTTCGGGATAGATTTCCGCGATCTGCCGGCGAATATGGCTGGAAATGTCGCGCGGCGTATCGGCCGTATAGGCCTCGCGCCCGCCGAACAGCAGCCGGTTGTCGACCGTCTTGCGGAAATAGCGCACCACGAAACGGGAATCGGCCACGGCTTCCTTGCCGGGAATAATGTCGGGATAAGCGTCAAGCGGTGCGGTCGCGCCGATGAAGGAGCGGATGGGCATGATATGGGCCGCCGTCACCGGTTCCAGATTGCCGATATAGGCATTGGTCGCAATCAGCACCCGCGTTGCGGTCAGCGTGCCGGAGGGCGTTTCGATGATGGTCTTGCCGCCCGCCTGGCGTATGGATTTTGCGGGCGTCATTTCATGGATGCCGGCGCCCGCCTCTTTTGCGGCTTTCGCAAGCCCGACCAGCAGCTTCAGCGGATGGATATGGCCGGTGCCGGTATCGCGTGTGCCGCCGAAATAATGGCTGGAGCCGACACGTCTGCGTGCGTCCGCCCGCTCCATGTAGGAAATATGCGGATAGCCGTAGCGATTGTTCATCGCATCGACGCTTTTGCGGTAATCGTCTTCGTAAGCAGCCTTGTGCGCAACATAGAGCTGCCCCGGCAGATACTCCATGTCGATGCCTTGATCGCGGGCGAAGTTGAGGACGTAGTGCTTGGCATCCTCGGCGATATCGAACAGTACCTTGGACTGCTCGAAGCCGATCTCGTCTTCCATCTCGTCGGGAAACGAGCGCTGCCCGGTGCCAAATTGCCCGCCGTTGCGGCCGGACGCGCCGTCGCCGAAACGATGCGCCTCGATCAAGGCGACGGAGACACCGTTGGCGGCAAGATTAAAGGCGGCCTGAAGCCCGGTATAGCCACCGCCGACGACCGCGACGTCCACTGCTTTCGACCCGTCGAGCGCCGGATATTGCGGCCGCTCCTGGGCGCTTGCCTGATACCAGGAAATCCCCGGCGCTATCGGGCTTTGCCACGTCATGCTTCAGACCTCACACGTTGAGAAGCAGGAATTCCCGCTCCCATGGGCTGATGACCTGCATGAATGTCTCGAATTCCCCGCGCTTCAGGCCCGCATAAAGGCCGACGAATTCATGGCCGAACACCCGCTCGAACTGTTCTTCGCCTTCCAGCAGCGCCACGGCTTCCAGCAGCCCGCGCGGCAGGTCGATGGAGCCTTCATTGGCCGTATCGGCGGTCGGTTCGGTCGGCTCGATATTGTTGACGATGCCGAGCCAGCCGCAGGCAAGCGAAGCGGCGAGCGCGAGATAGGGATTGGCATCCGAACTCGGCAGGCGGTTTTCGACACGCCTTGCCTGCGGGCTGGAAATCGGCACGCGGAAAGCCGTCGTGCGATTGTCGTAACCCCAGGCATTGTTGACCGGGCAAGCCATGTCAGGTGTCAGGCGGCGATAGGAATTCACGTAAGGAGCAAGCATCACCAGCGCGTTCGGAACATAACGCTGCATGCCGCCGACGAAGGCGAAGAACTCCTTGGAAGGGCCACCGTCCTTGTTGGAGAAGATATTGCGGCCGCTGTCGATCTCCACCACCGACTGATGGATATGCATGGCCGAACCCGGCTGACCCTGCATGGGCTTGGCCATGAAGGTGGCGTAGATGCCATGCTTCAATGCTGCTTCACGGATCGTGCGCTTGAACAGGAACACCTGGTCGGCAAGTTCGATTGGATCGCCATGGCGCAGGTTGATTTCCAGCTGGGCCGGGCCTTCCTCATGGATAAGGGTATCGATCTCGAGGCCCTGTTTTTCGGAGAAGTGATAGATATCGTCGATCAGTTCGTCGAACTCGTTGATGCCGGCGATGGAATAGCTCTGCCCACCGACGATGGAGCGTCCTGAGCGGCCCTTCGGCGGATGCAGCGGATAGTCAGGGTCGTCATTCATGGCGACGAGGTAGAATTCGATTTCCGGCGCGACGACCGGCTTCCAGCCTTTTTCCGTATAAAGCGAAAGCACGTTTTTCAGCACGTTGCGCGGCGTATAGGGAACGAAATTACCCTCGGCATCCACGACATCGCAGATCACCTGCGCGGTCGGGTCGCTTTCCCATGGCACCACGGACAGCGTGGAAAGATCAGGCACAAGCTTCAGGTCGCTGTCGCGCGGCTCATAGCGGAAGTTTGCCGTCTCATCCGGATATTCGCCCGAGATCGTGTGGCGATAGAGGGCGGAGGGCAGGGCAAGCGAGGTGTCGCCCGTAAATTTCGCCGTCGGCATCATCTTGCCACGCGCAACCCCGGCAAGATCGGGTGTTATGCATTCAATATCCTCAATACCGCGCGCCCTCAACCATTGCGAGGCTTCGCGCCAGGAGGAAACGCCACGGGTAGAGGAAAGGTCGAGGGGAGGTTTCTTTGCCATGGTTGCCTGTTTCTTCGGGCGGAGCATGGTTTTCTTCGGGGGCATGTATCACCGGGTCTGTGTTTCGACTGGCGCCATCATAACCGGAGTTTGGCAATTGGCGAGGGGGAAAGCGCGATTGACAACGGGCGACACTTCGAAAAGAGGAAAGGGAGAAGCAAACGGAAAACAACTATGGCAGACAAATGTGACGTGTTGATTTTGGGGGCGGGGGCTGCCGGCATGATGTGCGCCATCCGTGCCGGCCAGCGCGGCCGCTCCGTCATCATCCTCGACCATGCCAAGGCGCCGGGCGAGAAAATCCGCATCTCCGGCGGCGGCCGCTGCAATTTCACCAACATCCACGCCGGGCCGAAGAACTATCTCTCCGCCAACCCGCATTTCGCCAAATCCGCACTTGCCCGTTACACGCCGCGCGATTTCATCGCTCTGGTCGAAAAACATCGTATCGCCTGGCATGAAAAGACGCTTGGGCAGCTGTTCTGCGACGATAGCGCCAAGGACATCATCCGCATGCTGCTTGGCGAAATGCAGGCTGCAAAGGTGAAATTGAGGCTCGAAACCGCCGTTTCTGATGTCGCCCATGATGGCGGCCGGTTTCGCGTGATGACCTCCGGCGGCGTCATCGAGGCGGAAAGCCTTGTGATCGCAACGGGCGGCAAGTCGATCCCGAAAATGGGTGCGACGGGTTTTGCCTACCAGATCGCCGAGCAATTCGGCCTGTCGCTCATCGAGACGCGCCCCGGCCTCGTGCCGCTGACGCTTGATCCTGCGGCACTGGAAAGGCTGAGCCCCCTTGCCGGTGTTGCCGTGCCAGCCGAAATTTCCCATGGCAAAACGGCTTTCAACGAGGCACTGCTGTTTACCCATCGGGGCCTGAGCGGCCCGTCGATCCTGCAAATCTCCTCCTATTGGCGGGAGGGCGATACGATCCGCCTGAAACTTGAGCCTGCGCGCGATATCGTCGCCTTGCTAAAGGAAGCGAAACAGAAGAACGGCCGCCAGTCGGCCCAGACCGCTCTTGCGGAAATCCTGCCGAAACGGCTGGCGCAGCATGTCGTCGAAAAATCGGGGCTGACCGGCAACCTTGCCGATATGTCAGACAAGGCTCTGGCGACCCTGGCAAATGAGGTGCAGGACTGGCAGATCAAGCCAGCCGGTTCCGAGGGATATCGCACGGCGGAAGTCACGCTTGGCGGCGTGGATACGACCGGCCTCGATTCCCGCAGCATGGCAGCGAAAACCGTGGCGGGCCTCTATTTCATCGGCGAATGTGTTGACGTGACCGGCTGGCTGGGCGGCTATAATTTCCAGTGGGCCTGGGCCTCCGGTCAGGCAGCAGGTGAATTCGCCTGAAACCGCTCGTATTAACACCTTGTTAATGGGCACGGAGTCATCCTGACAGAATGCCAGCAAAGCCGGATCGCGTTGTGGTTCCGCTGTACATGATGTCATGCTGGAGGCTCTTAACAGGGCATGGGTCGGTTGAGTTTTTCGTCAGGAGCCCGCGCATGAACAGATCCGCACATCGCCGCCCTCGCGCCATTGCCATCGCCCGCGCCGAAAGCGAGGGCAGGCAGTTGGCCTTTCGCCTGACTGCAATCGCAGCCGGTGCCGTGGCTGCCCTGATCGCCCTTTTTTATTAAGGTCAGGCTCTTCGCTTTCGCACTTGCAGCAATCGCGGTAAACAGCCGCCACGGCCAGGATGCCTCGGCCATATCGGCATAGAATTTCTCTTCCTGCCGGATGGCTTCCCGCCGCGTGCGCGGCGTCTGGTTTTCGATGATGGCCAATGCTGAATAAAATACGTGCATGTCACTCTCCATGTTGCGGAGGGCCATGATGCACGCCGTTTTTTGTTTTATCTGCGCAAGAAAATGCGCTACGTTTTTCATAAATGAAAAACGTCACTTGGGATTCATACCAACTTTTCCTCGATGTGTCACGCAGCGGCGGCCTGACGGGTGCTGCGGCGCTGACGGGTTTGAGCCCTGCGACTATCGGGCGACGCATGGTCGAACTGGAGGAGCGTATCGGCAAGGCGCTGTTCCAGCGCAGCCAGACGGGATACGCGTTGACACCGGATGGCCGCGCGCTGTTTGACCGCCTTCAGGCGATGGAAAACGCGGCAAAGGATATCGAGGGATGGCAGAAGGCGTCATCAGCCTCTTCCGTCGTACGTGTCGCCGTCGGTACCTGGAATGCCTGGCTGCTGACCGGGAACTTTTCCGCCATCTGCACGGATCGCGATGATTTCCGCATCGATCTTTTCATCGCCGAACAGAGGGCGTCTTTGGCGCACCGTGAAAACGACATCGGCATTCGCGCTTTCGAGCCCGAGGAACGCAACCTCGCTGCCATCAAGACGGGGGAGGTGGCCTATGCGCCCTACAGGTTGCGCAACGCCGCCAGCTCCGTTTCAGACCGGTGGTTGGCGGTGGCGGAAGAAAACGCCATTTCCGCCTACCTGCGCTGGCCGCATGAAAACCATGGTAGTGAGATCGTGGTGACGGTTAGCAGGCCAACGGCGCTGCTTGATCTGGTATTATCAGGGGCAGGGGTCGCCGTGCTTCCCTGTTTTGTAGGCGATGCCGATGCGCGGCTGATGCGTGAGGGTGACGAAATCGAAGCGCTTCGTCACAATCAGTGGATCGTCATGAACAATGACGATCGCCACCGCCGCGATATACGTACGGTGGCGGACCGGATGACGCGTCTCATCAAGCGACATTCCGATTTGTACGCCGGACGAAAAAGCCGTCCGGCATGAGCGGTGTCACGCCGCAGCACTTCCCTGCGCGACGATGACCGGGATCAGGAGATCGCCCCAGTTGCCGCCCCCGCCGTGATGGCGGGCTGAGCGGACGAGTTCAACGGAAACACCGGCCTCAACTGCCTTCATGACGGCCTGGTTGAGGCGGTGCAGATCGTTGGCCAGCATGCGGATGGCGACCTGTTGATCCTGCGTCATGGCGGAGGACTGCTCCTCGGCGCGTTCCTTGACGTGGGTCTTGATGGGGTTATGGGCATTCATGGCATTTCTCCTCTCTTTATTGGTTGGGGTTCTTGATGCGATTTGCAAGCCCTTCCCGTTCAAGGGAAGGGCAGTTTTCCAGTTTATTCCGCCGCCGGGCGGAACTGGTCGTGCTCGGTGGATTCCTTCATGGCGGTGGTCGAAGACGTGCCGCCCGAGATTGCCAGCGACACGGCGTCGAAGTAGCCGGTGCCGACTTCGCGCTGGTGTTTGGTGGCGGTGTAGCCGTTAACCTCGGCCGCGAATTCCGCTTCCTGAAGCTCGGAATAGGCCGCCATCTGCCGCTCCTTGTAGCCGCGCGCCAGTTCGAACATGCCGTAATTCAGCTGGTGGAAGCCGGCCAGCGTGATGAACTGGAACTTGTAGCCCATCGCCCCGAGTTCGCGCTGGAACTTGGCAATCGTCGCGTCGTCGAGGTGCTTTTTCCAGTTGAACGACGGCGAGCAATTGTAAGCGAGCTTCTTGCCGGGGTGCACCTTGTGCACGCCCTCGGCAAACCTGCGCGCCTGCTCGAGATCTGGCTTGGAGGTCTCGCACCAGATCAGATCGCAATAGGGCGCATAGGCCACCGCACGGGCGATGCAGGGTTCAAGACCGTTCTTCACCTGATAGAAGCCCTCGACGGTGCGGCCGGCATCGTAATCAACGAAGGGCTGGTCGCGCTCGTCAATATCAGAGGTCAAAAGCTTGGCTGCCTCCGCATCGGTGCGGGCGATGACCAGCGTCGGCACGCCCATGACGTCGGCTGCAAGTCGTGCCGCCGTCAGGTTGCGAATATGCGCCGCCGTGGGGATCAGAACCTTCCCCCCGAGATGGCCGCACTTCTTTTCAGATGCCAGCTGGTCTTCATAGTGAACACCGGCTGCACCGGCCTCGATGAATGCCTTCATGATCTCGAAGGCGTTGAGCGGTCCCCCGAACCCGGCTTCCGCATCGGCAACGATCGGCGCGAACCACGTGTCGACCGAAAGGCCCTTGCCCTCTGCCGTCTCGATCTGGTCTGCCCGTTGCAAGGTGCGGTTGATGCGCTTTGCAAGCTCTGGCGCCGCATTGGCGGGGTAGAGCGATTGGTCCGGATACATGGCGGAGGCAGTGTTGGCATCTGCCGCAACCTGCCAGCCGGAAAGATAGATCGCCTTCAGCCCGGCGCGAACCATCTGCATGGCCTGGTTGCCGGAAAGCGCGCCGAGCGCATTGATGAAATTCTCTTCGTTGATCAGCTTCCACAGCCGGTTGGCACCCATCTCGGCGAGCGAATGGCGGATTTCAACGGAGCCGCGCAGCCGCTCCACGTCGGCGGCGGTATAAGTGCGCTCAATGCCGTCGAAGCGTCCCTGCGGTGCGCCCGGAACAAGTTTGTAAAAATCCGTCATACTTCTCTCTCCCATGACAAATGCAGTTTCAGAAACGTGCTGTCTTCAACTGTGTGAAGCGCCGTTCGATGTGACTACATTTACATTTTCATGAGTTTGAGCGCCAGAACAAACATAAAAACAGTGACTTGAAAGAGGTTATGCTGTAGTGTGCATGACAGGGTGGAGCTGTAAAATTGTAAATTTTGTAAAAGCCTCATGCCCGGCGATTTTGTAACAGACCTGTATGAGTCTTTCGATGTGAGGTTGAGGCTGTGTCGGAAAACAAGATTTTTGCTGGCCCGCGCGTACGTCGTATTCGCAACGGTCTGGCGCTGACGCAGACGGCCATGGCCGAGGCGCTGGCGATCTCGCCTTCCTACCTCAATCTCATCGAGCGCAATCAGCGGCCGCTGACCGTGCAGCTGCTCTTGAAGCTCGCTTCAGTCTACAAGGTGGATCTGGACGACCTGCAAGGCGAGAGTGCCGGTTCCGCCGGGCAATTGCGCGAGGTCTTCGCCGATCCGCTCTTGGTGGGCGAGGTGCCGTCGCCGCAGGAGCTGATCGAGGTGGCAGATGCCGCGCCCAATGCGGCAAGTGGCGTCGTCAAGCTGTATAGGGCGTATCGGGAACAGGCGCAGCGCCTTTCCGACCTCTCGGATCTTCTGGCGCGCGAAGGACATGAGACGGCGCTTTCCTCCACCCGCCTGCCGATAGACGAGGTGCGGCACGTCTTTGAAAACCGGCCGGCCTATGTCCATTCCATCGATGCGGCGGCAGAAGAACTCCACAAGCAATTGTCGGCGGGCGAAGATCTCGCCGCGGGCCTTCGCGCATGGCTTCAGAAAAACCACGGTATCGTGGTCAGAACTCTGCCGGTCCATGCCATGCCCAATCTGCGGCGGCGTTATGACCGCCATTCCATGCGGCTGTTTTTGTCCGAGCGCCTGTCGCAGCCGGATCAGCTCAGGGAAATGGCGATGGAAACCTGTCTTCTGGCGCTTCGAGAGGAGATTGGCGCTGAGCTGGAGACGCTTGGCCTGAAGGGGGAGGAGGCACGGCGCATCGCCCGCTTCGAGCTGGCGCGTTATGCCGCCCATGCCCTGATGATGCCCTATGGTGCGTTTTTGAGTGCCGCCCAGCGCGCGAAATACGATCTCGATGTCCTGCGATCACGCTTCAATGTGTCGTTCGAGCAGGCCGCCAACAGGCTCGTCAGCCTACAAAGGCCGACGGCTGCGGCAATCCCGTTCTTTTTGATGGAGACTGACAATGCCGGCAACCGTTTCCGTCTTGCGGGCGCCGGTGGTTTCCCGAGGGCACGGTTTGGCGGCCTCTGTCCGCGTCTTAATATCCACGCAGCTTTTGCCCAGCCGGGGCAGGTGCTGGTGGAGCCGGTGGAGATGCCTGACGGTGACGCCTTCCTGACTGTGTCGCGCACGCTTGAAGGCCCGCAGGCCGGTTTCGGCGAAAGGGTGCGGCGAACGGCCGTGCTTCTGGGCTGCGATCTCGCCCAGGCCGGGGAGACGGTTTATGGAGCTGCCGGCGCAGGTGGGCCGACCATTGCCATTGGTCCCTCGTGCCGGCTGTGTGAAAGGCAGGGCTGTCTGTCGCGGGCGGAGGCCCCGCTGACGAGGCCGCTCGGCCTGGACGAAATGGTGACCGGTCTTAGTGTTTTCGACTTCCAGTAGAGGTTTCGCATCACTTTTTTTCCGGTGGAACACATTCGGTTGAAAATGCTGTGCTGCACATTTCCCGCTTGCTCCCTTTTGTTTTCCTTTCTAGTCTCACTAAAAAAGGGGATCACGCTTCCGTCACGAGGATGCGTTAACAGGAGAAATCATGAAAAACCGTTCGCTCCGTTTCACTTTGGCTCTCACGACGGCGCTCGTTGCTGCAGGCTCGGCAATGGCCCAGGAGAAGGTCGTTCACGTCTTTAACTGGTCGGATTATATCGACGAATCGATCCTCACCGATTTCACCAAGGAAACCGGCATAAAGGTCGTTTACGATGTATTCGACAGCAACGAACTCGTGGAAACGAAGCTTCTGGCCGGCAGCTCCGGCTACGACGTGGTGGTGCCGACAGGCCCCTTCCTTGCCCGCCAGATCAATGCCGGTGTTTTCCAGAAACTCGACAAGTCCAAGTTGCCGAATCTGAAGAACATGTGGCCGGATGTCTCCGAGCGTCTGGCGAAATACGACCCCGGCAACGAGTATGCCGTGAACTACATGTGGGGCACAACAGGAATCGGCTATAACGTCGCCAAGGTGAAGGCGGCTCTCGGTGATGTTCCGGTCGACAGCTGGGATATTCTCTTCAAGCCGGAAAATGCCGAAAAGCTGAAATCCTGTGGCATCAATATTCTCGATGCATCGGACGAGACCTTCGCCATCGCGATGAATTACCTCGGCAAGAACCCGGACAGCAAGGAAACGGCCGATCTGGAAGCGGGCGGTGCCGTCTATTCGAAGATCCGTCCCTTTGTGAAGACCTTCAACTCCTCCGCCTATATCGACGAGCTGGCAAATGGCGACAGCTGCATCACGATCGGCTGGTCGGGTGACATTCTTCAGGCGAAAAAGCGTGCCGAAGAAGCCAAGAACGGCGTCGAGGTGAACTACGTCATCCCGAAGGAAGGCACCTATATGTGGTTCGACAACCTTGCCATCCCGGCGGATGCCAAGAATGTCGAGGAAGCTCACACCTTCATAAACTACCTGATGCGCCCGGAAGTCATCGCCAAGGCGTCCAACTATGTTCAGTATGCGAACGGCAACCTTGCCTCGCAGGCGCTGATGGATCCGTCGGTTGCCAAGAACCCGGCGGTCTACCCCAATGCCGAGACGATGAAGAAGCTCTTCACCATCTCACCCTACGGACCGAAGGAACAGCGCGTCTTGAACCGTGTCTGGACGCAGATAAAGACCGGTAGCTGATAGCTCCGCGCGCTGGTTGAGAAACGGCCGGCGGGCCTGTTTCTCTGATACCTTGCCGGCAGGTCACGCAACCTGCCGGCGCTGCCCGCCTCATGGCATCGGACCGAAAAGTGTGACGCGGTTTTCGGGAAATCCGATGCTCAAATCTACAAAATCAACGGGATTTGAGGGTAGGGTGAATGGCGAAAACTCTGGGGCCGGTCAAACGCAAATTTAGCCCTTGGGACAATCCCGATGCGGTTCCCTTCATCCGGTTTGAAAACGTCACCAAGCGGTTTGGCGATTTCGTCGCCGTCGATAATCTGACGCTCGATATTTACGAGCGGGAGTTCTTTTCGCTGCTCGGTCCTTCCGGCTGCGGCAAGACCACGCTGATGCGCATGCTGGCCGGTTTCGAGGAACCGACCAATGGGCGTATTCTCCTTCAGGGCAAGGATATTTCCGGCGTGCCGCCCTACAAGCGCCCGACCAATATGATGTTTCAGTCCTACGCCCTTTTCCCGCATATGTCGGTGGAGAAGAACATTGCCTTCGGTCTGGAGCAGGACGGTCTGCCCAAGGCAGAAATATCCTCGCGGGTCGAGGAAATGCTGCGGCTCGTCAAGCTCAGCGAGTTTGCCAAGCGCAAGCCGAGCCAGCTTTCGGGCGGCCAGCGGCAGCGCGTGGCGCTTGCCCGCTCGCTTGCAAAGCGGCCGAAGGTGCTTTTGCTGGATGAACCGCTCGGTGCGCTCGACAAGAAGCTGCGCGAGGAAACCCAATTCGAGCTGATGGACATCCAGACCAATCTCGGCCTCACCTTCCTGATCGTCACCCATGACCAGGAAGAGGCAATGACGGTGTCGGACCGGATCGCGGTCATGGACAAGGGCATTGTGGTGCAGGTGGCAACACCTGCCGAGATCTACGAAGCGCCGAACAGCCGTTACGTGGCGGATTTCATCGGCGACATCAATATTTTCGACGCCAATGTCGTCACTAACGCGTCCGATATCGGCAAGCCGGGACTGGTGACACTCGATTGCGACGGGTTGACAGTTGCCGTGGAGCAGGAATGCGCCGCGGTCACCGGAAGCCGGGTGGCTTTCGCCATCCGCCCGGAAAAGGTCCGCATCTCGCTCGATCAACCCACCGACAGCGCCGTCAATTCCGCTTATGGCGAAGTCTGGGATATCGGCTATCTCGGTGACTTCTCGGTGTTCATCGTCAAGCTTGCCGATGGCCGTGTCATCCGTGCAGCGCAGGCGAATGTCTCGCGTCTCGTGGATCGCCCGATCACCTTCGGCGATATGGTGTGGTTGAACTGGAAACAGGATTCCGGTCTTGTGCTAACGCACTGAGGGGGGCTTTTATGGCGATCACCACTCCTGAAAACCGGCAAAGTCCCTGGCGATGGCTGGTCGTCGCGGTTCCCTATTTCTGGCTGATGCTGTTTTTTGCAGCGCCCTTTTTCATCATTTTCAAAATATCGCTTTCGGATACGGCGATATCCATGCCGCCCTATACGCCAGTCTTCGAAGGGTTTTCGAAGCTTGGCGCGTTCTTCTCGCAGCTGGATTTCGAAAACTACCTGTTTCTGACGGAAGACCCGCTCTACATCGACGCCTATCTCTCGTCGCTGCGCATCGCATTCATCTCCACCTTCCTGCTGTTGCTGATCGGTTATCCCATGGCTCTTGCCATGGCGCGTTCGCCGTCATCCATCCGCCCGACGCTGGTGATGCTGGTCATCCTGCCGTTCTGGACCTCGTTCCTGATCCGCGTTTACGCCTGGATCGGTATTCTGAAGCCCGAAGGTCTGCTGACGGTGCTGTTCCAATGGCTCGGTTTTCTGGGGCCGGACCAGCAGGTCAATATCTTCCGCACCGAGACGGCGATCTTCATCGGCATCGTTTATTCCTATCTGCCGTTCATGGTGCTGCCGCTTTATTCGGCGCTGGAAAAATTCGACAATACGCTTCTGGAAGCGGCGGCCGATCTGGGTTGCCCGCCCTGGAAAGCCTTCTGGAAGATTACCTTCCCGCTGTCGCTGCCGGGCGTGGTGGCCGGGTCGATGATCTGTTTCATCCCGATAACCGGCGAATTCGTCATTCCCGATCTGCTTGGCGGTGCGCAGACGCTGATGATCGGCAAGACCCTCTGGACTGAATTCTTCGGCAACCGCGACTGGCCCCTGGCATCCGCCGTTGCGGTGCTGCTTCTACTGTTGCTGGTGGTGCCCATCGCCATCTTCCAGAACCAGCAGAAGAAAGTCGGGTGAGGCCATGAAACGCGGAAAATTCGACATCACCGTCCTGACCCTCGGTTTTGCCTTTCTCTACATCCCGATCATCATCCTGATCGTTTATTCCTTCAATGCCTCGAAGCTGGTCACCGTCTGGGGCGGATTTTCGCTGCAATGGTACAAGTCCATGTGGTCGAACCAGGGGCTGATGGATGCAGCCTGGGTGACGCTTCGTGTCGGTATTTTGAGCGCCACCATCGGCACCATCCTCGGAACGCTGGCGGCGCTGTCTCTGACGCGCTTTGCGCGCTTTCCGGGACGCGTGCTGTTTTCGGGCATGATCTATGCGCCGCTCGTCATGCCGGAGGTCATTACCGGTCTGTCGCTGCTTTTGCTGTTCGTGGCCGTCGGGGTGGATCGCGGCTTCTGGACGGTGGTTATCGCCCACACCACCTTCACCATGTGTTATGTGGCAATCGTCGTGCAGTCGCGTCTGTTGACCTTTGATCGCAGCCTCGAGGAAGCAGCGCTCGATCTCGGCTGCCCGCCGGTCAAGACCTTCTTCAAAATTACCCTGCCGCTGATCTTCCCGGCCGTCATCGCCGGCTGGATGCTGGCGTTTACGCTGTCGCTCGATGATCTCGTGATCGCAAGTTTCGCTACCGGTCCAGGTGCGACGACGCTGCCGATCAAGATTTATTCGCAGGTTCGTCTTGGTGTCACACCTGAGATCAACGCCATCTGCACGATCCTTATCGGGCTTGTCACAATCGGCGTGATTGTCGCTTCCATCGCCTCCAAACGCACGGAACTCCAGCGGATGAAGGACGAACACGCAGCCGCGCGCAACTGATCGAATATTCCTCTCCGATTTCTACGCGTTACTGTTGAGGCGTCGATAAAATTAGAAACCTGTAATTTAGTTTTTGACTTTTACGGTCTCAAAATAGGAATTATCGTCGGTAATTGATCGATTTTGGTTTTAACCGCTTGTTAATAGGAGTTGGCGGAAAGTAAATCCCAACGCAGGGCTGTCAAACTTTAGATAGCCGGGATTGATAATTTCCATATGGCGAGGTTGTCCCCCTTTCTCTCGTTAAAAAAGCACAACTAATACAGGCGGCCGAGAGGCCGCCTTTCTTTTTGCCGCCATGCGGGTTGCCTTCAGCGGTTTTCCGGATGATCCATCGATTTCGACACGAGAAGCACGGGGATAAGCCCGGCAATGATGATGATGATCGCCGGCACGGCGGCATCCTGCACCCTTGAGCGGGACGCGTCTTCATAGACCAGCGTGGCGAGCGTGTTGAAGCCGAAGGGCCGCAGCAGGATCGTCGCCGGCAGCTCCTTCATGGATTCGATCAGTACCAGAAGAAAGGCTGTCAGCGCCGCAGGCCGCATATTCGGCAACAGCACCTTGAACAGTGTCTGCAACCGGTTGCGCCCAAGCGTCCGCGAGGCCATGTCGATATGCGGCGAGAGCTTCTGGAACCCGGCATCAAGCGTTCCCTCCGCCATGGTCATGAAGCGCACCGAATGGGCGTAGATGATGGCAAAGGCAGTGCCTGACAGCAGCAGGCCGCTCGAAAATCCGAAATGGGAGCGGACAAACCCGTCGACGTGATTGTCGAGACCGGCCAGGGGAATGAGCACGCCGATGGCGAGCACCGTTCCCGGCACGCCATATCCCATGGAGCCAAGTCGCGCGGCCACCTTTGACGTGCGCGAGCGCTCGGTGCGGATGGCATAGGAAAATACGAAAGCCGCAATCAGGGTGACGAAGGCGGCGGAAAGCGAGACCTCGAGACTGTGACCGAGCGCTTTCAGCAGCTTCGGCGCAAACAGCGCATCCAGCCTTTTTGCGGCGTAACCGCCAAGAACGATGACGGGAATGAGGAAACCACTCGCCACAGGAGCGACGCAGAAGAGGCTTGCAGACCAGCGCCGCCAGCCGCGAAGGCTTTTCAACCGGTGGCGTTGCGCCATGGTCGTGGCTTTTGGAGCGGCAAAGCGTTGTTTTTCGCGGGCATTGCGTTCGATGAAGATCAACGCACCAACGATGAGCAGAATGACGGCGGCGATCTGTGTGGCATTGGCAAGATTGCCGCGATTGAGCCAGGTCTCGTAAATCGTGAAAGTCAGCGTCTGGACACCGAGATATTCGACAGCGCCAATATCGTTCAGCGTTTCCATCAGAACCAGCGAAAGACCGATGGCGATCGCCGGCCGCGCCATTGGCAATTGCACGGAAAAGAATACGCCAAGCGGTTTCGCACCAAGCGTGCGCGCAGCTTCGGCCGCAAACCGTCCCTGCATGGAAAAGGCGGCGCGGGCCGAGAGATAGACATAAGGGTAAAGCACCGAACTCAGAACCACCACGGCGCCGCCAAGCGAGCGTACGTCCGGAAACCAGTAGTCGCGGATGCTGTGATAGCCGAAGACGGCGCGAAGGGCGCTTTGTACCGGGCCGGTGAAATCCAGGAACTCGCCGAAAGCATAGGCTGCCAGATACGAGGGAATGGCGAGCGGCAGGACAAGTGCCGCCGACAATACCCGCCGCAAAGGGAATTCGAATGTGGTGACGAGCCAGGCGCAGACAATGCCGAAGAATGCCGTCGTTGCGGCCGTCATCGCCAGCAGCAGGAAGGTTCGAAACCCGGCGCGCGGCAGAACATTGGCTAGAAGGTGTTGCCATCCTTCCGTGCTGCCGGTCAGCGCCAGCCAGAAGACCGCCAGAACAGGCATGGCGGCGATGGCTGCGACGATGACCGCCGTGATGGGCAACAATGAAACGCGTCTTGTTGCCGGAATGGAAACCGTCATGGAAATGCCAGCCTGCTGTCCTGCGAAAGCCTCAACCGGCTGTCCGTTTAGCCGGCGGTTCCCGCATTGCTACGCCCGCATGGCCTTAGTTGGCAAGAACCCGCTGCGATGGAAAGGTAATTTCCACCAGCGTTCCCTCGTTCGGTGTCGAGGTGATGGAGAAGTTCGCACGGTTGGCGTCCACCATCGCCTTGGTCAAGGGAAGGCCGAGCCCGGTGCCATCGCCGCGCACGCGCTTGCCCGATGACGCCACCTGCCGGAACGGCTTCATGGCCTGTTCCAGCTCAGCTCGGGTCATGCCGATGCCGGTGTCGCGGATACGCAGCGCGACGCTGCCATTGGCCTCATAGGCGGTGGAAACCACGATCTGGCCGCCTGATGGCGTGAAGCGGATGGCGTTCGACAGGATGTTGAGCACGATCTGCTTGATCGAGCGCAGGTCGGCAACGATCTGTGGAACGGATTGCGAAAGCGCCGTGCGGATGATGACACGCTGATTGTTGGCCTGCGGCTGCACCAGCGAGACCGCCTCGGCCACCGTCTCGTTCAGCGGAACCGCGATGAAATCGACATCCATCTGACCGGCTTCGATCTTGGAGATGTCGAGGAGGTCGTTGACGATATCGAGCACATGCCGGCCCGAACGTCCGATATCATTGGAATATTCCACATAACGCGGATGACCGATCGGCCCGAAACGCTCGGTCGCCATCATGTCCGCGAAGCCGATGATGGCGTTGAGAGGCGTGCGGATTTCGTGGCTGACACGCGCAAGAAAATCGGTCTTGTGCGCATTGGCGGTTTCCGCCGCGCGCTTGGCGTTGCGTAACTCTTCTTCCGTGCGCTTCCACTGGGTGATGTCACGGATGACCACGCAATAGCCGTGCGAGGATTTGAGCCGCCCGATCGTCATGAACAGCGGCAGAAAACCGCCGGATGCCTCGCGGCCGATCACCTCGCGGCCATCGTTCAGCACGCTGGCGACACCGTTATTGGCAAGGCCGGAAAGATAGTCCAGCACCGCGCGCTGGCTCTCATGCGCAAACAGGGTGACGAAGGGCTTTCCTGCGATTTCGCCATTGTCGTAGTTGAATAGCGCACTGGCGGAGCGATTGAGCGAACGGATTTCGCCGTCGTCTCCCAAAAGCACCACGCCATCCGTTGCCGTTTCCAGAATGGAATGCAGTTCTTCGACTTCGCCTTGCAATACGGAAACGCTGCCTGTGTCGGCACTCGCGGTTTCCGCCGCTGACGTATTCTCGTTGGCTGCCGTAACCGGTGCCTGCTTTTCTTCCAGCGGAACCAGCGACAGCATCAGCGCCTTGGTGTCTTCCCAGCGGATGGATTGCAGCCGTGCCTTGACCGGAATGATGTCATTTTCGGCGCTGACGACGACCATGCCGCCTTCGTTATCAGGCATATCCTCAAGCTCCTGCCGTTGCAGCAGGGCTTCCAGTCCACCGACCTCGTCCAATTCATCAAGAGAGCCGTAGCCCGTCAGCCGCAGGAAATCCGGATTGGCATGGATCAGCCTGTCACCGGCATGCACCAGCAGTGCCACGGGCATCTGGTCCAGCGTTTCGGCGCTCAGCGCATCGGCGGGTCGCAGCGGTGGGCTAACCATCGCAGCGGCGATATCGGCCGCCGGTACCACCTCGGTGAAGGCGACTGTCTTTTCTTCGATCTGGATTTCATCGGCAGGCTTGTTCGTGGCCGCAGGGCGTTCGCCGCGAACATAGTCCGCGAAGAGATCGTCTTCCTCAGCCGGTTCTGCGGCATTAACGTCTTCTTCCAGCACGGGCAGCAGGTCCACCTGTGTTACCGCGTCGATATCGTCTTGGACGTGCTGTGCAGCCGGATCGGTAGAAGGAGCGTCTTCTTCCGCCTTCGGGCCCTCGTCTGAAACGGCATCTACGGGTGCCAGCGTCCGGCCGATTTCGCGGAAGGCGGCCTGCTCGCCTGCGGTCAGGCCCTCGCGGGAGCGCCAGCGGCGCTCTTCCAGATGGACGACCTTGTCGGAGTAGGTTGGCTCCGGCTCTGGTTCCGGGGTCGGTACGATTGCCAAGGCCGGCACTTCGAATTCCGGCGGGCTGTAATCGTGGGGCCGCTCTTCGTCCGAAATCTCGGCTGGCGCATCTTCAGCGGCCGGGGTTTCCTCATCGAGCTCATCGAGAAAAGCCAGCAATTCCTCGTCTTCATCCTCGGCAGCCGGCTGCGGCAAAACCTCGGTTTGAAGGATGTCTTCGCCGTGCAGGAAGGTGAGGCCGGTGGCGTGCGGATCCTCTGCGGCATCGGCCAGCCGCACGATGCCGAAACCACGGAAACCGTCAAATTCGCGCGAGCGCGTATAGGTGGGAAGGGCGGCGAGATCGATCGGCACCATCAGGGACGTGCCTTCAACCGGCCAATAGATCGTCTTGCCAGACCAGGTATCACGGCGGCCGAGAAGCTCGCGAATCTTGCCTTCCGGATCGAGATTGAACAGTGCCGCCACATCGGCAAAACTCATGCCTTCGACAGCTGCCGCCTTCGCGCCCACAGCCTCCGCAAATTCGTGCGAGATCGAGCTGAAGCGGCCCTCGGCATCGATTTTCCAGACGAAACGGGATGCACGCGCACCGGCGTCGAAGACAAAAGGCTGGGGTTCGTCGGTCGGTTCCACGGCCGCCGGGAGATCCTCTTCAACGGGTGCAGCGTCCTGCGCCGCCATTGTTTCAGCTACCTCATCTTCCGCCTCTGCGCGCTCCACGTCCGGGGCCTGTTCGGTATGGTCTTCGCTGGAATCCTGGCCAGCTGCCGGAACCTCTGCCTCATCCGTATCCAGTTCGAAGATATCGGCAATATCGTCCGTCGTCGCCGCATTCGCAGCCGTATCGGCATCCTCCAGCGGGACATCCGCCGGAGCATCCGTTTCTTCTTCTGCTGCAAGCAATGGCAGGACGGTTTCCTCATCCTGTTCCACCGTCACTTCGTCTTCGACGTCGGAAGGCAGTTCCGGCACGTCCTCCACATCTTCTATCCCGGCGACGGCGTCGAGCACGGAATCGAACGAGGCAGCCGTTGCGGCAACAGGCGCGGTCTCGGCAACCGGCAAAGCCGGTTGGGCGGCGGCCGGGGTTTCCTGCGGCTTGTCTTCGGCAAATCCGTTAACGGGATCGAGTGTCCCGAGCGCGGTTTCGACCACGAACAACAGATTGAGTTCTGGCGATATCGTGATCTGGCCGGCGGCGGCGGGCATGTAACCCTTGCCGGTCGGCACGGGCCGTTTGACGAGGTGGCCAGCCTGACCTGCGGCCATCCTAACCAGCGTCCTTGCCGTATGCGGCGTGATGCCGAGCGACGCAAACTTGGCCGAAGCGGCAACGACCTCGTTATCGCCATTGATGACAGCGATATGGATATCGGGATCGTCAAAGCCTTCAATCATGCGCCTTGCGCATTCCGCCGTGTCGGGTGCGGCCTGATCGGTGAGGGCGGAAAACAGAATAGCAGGCTGGCCCGGTTCGGCCTCGATGATTTCCACCTTGGCGGTAACGGCAAGGCTGCGGAAGCCCGCATTGATACGAATGGTAAACGGCAGGCTGTCGCCCGTCTTCGAAAGACGCGCCGCCGTCGCGGCCAGCTGCCGGAAGGTCACGTCCTGCCGTTTGGGTCCCTGTTCCAGAAAATCATAGACCATCGGCGTGCCGAACAGCGCTGCACCGCGCCCATTGGCCCAGAGCGCACTCTGAAGATCGAGCGAGAACAAAGCCATCGCCTCGCCGCGCCCGAAACCTTCGCGCACCCGTTCATGCACTGCGATATCGATAAAGGGATACTGGACGGCGGGCATGTCGAAACCTATTCTGGCACTACCGGACCTTGCGAGGCTTTCGGCTTCCTCATGAAGCTGAAACGTAAACCCGCTGAGGCACCACGTTAACAGAATTTTAAATAACTTCACAGGGCGGCGCGGTCCACCGCCGCCTGAATGAATCGCCAAATAGAGTTAACATGAACAGGCCCGGCAAGACCCGTTCTGGCCCCGTTCCAGATTGCAAGCGGTATACCCGGCTATCGACTGTTGCCAGCTCTGGCGCCATGAAAACCGCTTGCCTTTCCAAGCCTTTTTTCGCAAAATTCGCTGAAGGACTTGCAAATAGCAAAAACACCTTTTATGTCACCCCCCGTGGCGCCGGTTCGGCGTTTGATGTGCGGTTGTAGCTCAGTTGGTTAGAGCGCAGGTTTGTGGCACCTGAGGTCGGAGGTTCGAGACCCCCCAACCGTACCATCTCCAATTTCCTAAAATTCCTGAAAATCATTGCAGCGATTTCAAACCCGATTTGGGTTATCGCAAACGCATGTCTTTGCTGCGCGTCGACTGTGCGGTTTCCTCCCTTCCAAAAACCATTTGGCTAAAATCTCTTGCGCTGGTATTGTCCGCCCAACGAAACCTTATGAAAGCCAGCAGCATAGCGTCTACGCTTGTGCGCGGCGAAATGGACAAGACAGTGATCGACCCCGGAAACGGCCCAAAGCCGTCGGAACAAGGGGCGTCGGTGGCAAACAAAGGGAAAGCGAAGCGATCCCGTCGTGGCAAGAAAAACAGGCGTGACGGTAAACCCCGTGACGTTGCTGTGCTGTCGCATGATGTTGCCGCGGATGTTCCGGCCGGTTCCCCCTATGTATCGGCTCTCGAGCCGGATGCCGAACCGCGCAAAAGAAAGCGGCGTCGGCGTTCCCGTGGCAAAGGCACCTCCCATCAGACGCCGCCTGCTGCCAGTGAACAGCCAGAGGCTGTCGTCGCAACGGATGCCACCAATCCATCCTCCGTGCCGCCTGCCGGTGGTCGCAAGTCGCGTAACCGCAAGCGGGCTCACCGTGATTCGCGCAGCCGCGATCCGCAGGGTCGCCCGCTGGTTCCCTCCCATGCGCCCCGACATGTTGGCAAGCAGAACGGTCGCGCCAATGGGACGGCTCAGGAACCGCACCGGCAACAATCCGAAATGTCCGCCCGTCACGGCGCCCGCCATCAAGAGCATGGCTCCGAATTCGCAACGGACATGTATGCGGCGCTCGATCTCGGAACCAATAATTGCCGACTGCTGATCGCGCAGCCGACACGGCCCGGCCAGTTCCGGGTCGTCGATGCCTTTTCGCGCATCGTCCGGCTGGGCGAGGGGCTGGTATCGACCGGCCGTCTTTCAGACGATGCCATGGATCGCGCGGTGGAGGCTCTCAAGGTCTGCTCCTCGAAACTTGCTGGACGCCCGATCAGGCGTATGCGCCTCATCGCCACCGAAGCTTGCCGGGCAGCAACCAATGGCGAGGAGTTTCTGGAGCGGGTTACCCGGGAAACCGGGCTCAAGCTTGAGATCATCAGCCGCGAGACGGAAGCGCGTCTCGCCGTTTCGGGTTGCGCCTCCCTGGTCGGGCGTGAAGCCCGTTCGGTGGTGCTGTTCGATATAGGCGGCGGATCGTCGGAAATCGCGGTCATCAAGGTCGGCGAAAACCGTTCCAACCGGCTCGCCAACCACATCACCCACTGGACATCGTTGCCGGTCGGCGTTGTTACCCTCTCGGAACGCCATGGCGGCCGCGATGTGACGCCGGATGTGTTTGCCGCCATGGTGCGGGAAGTCGAAGGGCTGCTGGATGCCTTCCAGTGCCCGCCTCTGGCGCCGCTTGCGCATCACGAGGATTTTCACCTGATCGGAACCTCGGGTACGGTGACGACGCTTGCGGGCGTTCACCTCGACCTGCCGCGCTACGATCGCCGCAAGGTGGATGGCCTC
Organism: Agrobacterium tumefaciens; assembly: GCF_009649785.1. Taxonomy (GTDB): domain Bacteria; phylum Pseudomonadota; class Alphaproteobacteria; order Rhizobiales; family Rhizobiaceae; genus Agrobacterium; species Agrobacterium tumefaciens. The sequence goes on from NZ_WJOK01000022.1 coordinate 72,984, forward strand.
TGGCTTTCAGATACCGAGGTGACGGCGATGCAGGACAAGCTTCTGGCATGGGATTTTGCCGGCCGCGCCGCCAATGCCTGCATCGGTCCTGACAGGGCCGATCTGGTTCTGGCCGGCTGCGCCATCCTCGAGGCCATTCGCCGTCGCTGGCCGGCGCGGCGCATGCGTGTGGCCGATCGCGGGCTGCGCGAAGGCCTGTTGACGGATATGATGGCGGATGACGGCGCATGGCGGCGTAACCGGATAAGGCGCATGCAGATGGCACGGCAGGACAGAACGGAAGGTTTGACATGAGCAAGGCGCCCACAAGCACCAATCGCACCGGCCGAAAGATCGGTCAGAAGGTCAAGAAGACCAAGCTCAAGGCCTCATCGCGCCGCTGGCTGGAACGTCATATCAACGACCCCTATGTGCAGCGCGCCAAGCTGGAAGGCTATCGCGCCCGCGCCGCCTTCAAGCTTCTGGAAATCAACGACAAGCACCAGATCCTGAAGGGTGCCACCCGCATCATCGACCTTGGTGCGGCACCCGGAAGCTGGTCGCAGATCGCTTCTAAGGTGACGGATTCCACCGAGGATGATATCCGCGTCGCCGCTATCGATTTTCTCGAAATCGATCCCATCCCCGGCGTGAAGATCCTGCAGCTCGACTTCCTCGATCCGACCGCACCGGACCAGTTGATGGAGGCCGTTGGCGGCACGCCGGATCTGGTACTGTCCGACATGGCTGCACCAACCACGGGCCACCAGAAGACGGACCACATCCGCACCATGCATCTGTGCGAAGTCGCGGCCGATTTCGCGGTTCAGGTGCTGGCGGAAGGCGGCCATTTCCTCGCCAAGACCTTCCAGGGCGGCACGGAAAAGGCATTGCTCGACATGCTGAAGAAGAACTTCAAGCAGGTCCTGCATATCAAGCCGGCGTCCTCGCGCTCGGAATCGGTCGAAATGTTCCTGCTCGCCAAGCATTTCAAGGGCCGGACAGCCGAAACGCAGTCCGTTATGCACGTGGATGAGGCGGACGAAGACTAATCACTCTGCCGGTTGCGAGACCTTGCCGCGGTGGCCGGAAACGGCCGCGCCCGCTTGCGCGTCCATGCGGATGATCGGCACGATTGCAAACAGCGAGACCAGCGCCACGATGGTGAAGGCAACGTGGAAATCGGCAAGCTGCAGATGCGAGCCGGATAACATGCTGCTGACTTCCAGGATGGCGGCTGCGAAAGCCACGCCGAGCGCAAGGCTGATCTGTTGCAGCACGGATGCCATCGAAGTCGCCTGACTTGCCTGGCTGTCGTCTATATCGGAATAGCTGAGCGCGTTGGATCCGGTAAAGAAGAAGGAACGGGCAAAGCCCGCCGTGACCAGGCAGATCATGATCAGCGGGTAGGGCGTTTCCGGCGTGAAGAAGCTGTTGGCGAGCGTCGTGAAGGCGCCGACGATGCCGGCTCCGATCAGCGTTGATCTGAACCCCGTTGCGGCAAAGACCCGCTTGGCCATGAATTTCGTGGTGATCGCGCCGATTGCCCCGGCAAAGGTGATCATGCCTGATTGAAACGGGTTGAGCCCGAAACCGATCTGCAACATCAACGGCATCAGGAAGGGAATGGCGCCTGTGGAAATGCGGAAGGCGGTGCCGCCAACGGTGGCCGCCCGGAATGTCGGGTTGCGGAAAATGCGGAAATCCAGAATGGGAGCAGGATGGTTTGCCGCGTGGCGCACATAAAGAAAGCCGCAGATGAAACCGATGACCGTCGAAGCGATGCCGATGGCGGGCGGCAGTGCAGGAAGGCTGACGACCGACACGCCGAAAACCACGCCCGATGCTGCAAGACCGGATAATACGAAACCCTTGCCGTCCATCGGTGGCGGATTGGTGGTCTCGATTTCCGGCAGGAAGATCGTCGACAGCCAGATGCCGATAACGCCGATGGGCACGTTGATGAGGAAAATCCAGTGCCATGAAAAATAGGTGGTGATGAAGCCGCCGATCGGCGGGCCGGTCAGAGGCCCGACAAGCGCCGGTATCGTCAAAAGCGCCATGGCGGAAACCAGCTCGCTGCGTTGCGTCGTCCGCAGGAGGACGAGGCGGCCAACGGGCGTCATCATCGCCCCGCCCATGCCTTGCAGGAAGCGCGAAACGACGAATTCGAATACCGATGACGAGACCGCGCAGCAGATCGAACCGACGACGAAGACGCCGATGGCGAAACGGAAGATTTTCTTGGCGCCGTATTTGTCGGCCATCCAGCCGCTGATGGGAATGAAAATCGCCAGCGACACCATATAGGCCGTCAGTGCGAGCTTGAGCGTGATCGGACCCACATGAAGATCGGCCGCAATGGCCGGAAGCGACGTTGCGATTACGGTGGAGTCCATCTGCTCCATGAAGAGAGCGACTGCCAGGATCAGGGGAATGATGCGGTTCATGAGGCTGCCTGCGGCTCTCCGCTGCGACAATGGTATCGCAGTTCCTCCTACGCCTGATGGGCCGACTTGCCAACACGTTAATTATCAATTTCTGAAGTTCCGATCAAACCTGCGTGAGGCCGGTTTTCTTGCAACTTTCTCGCTCTATTGTCCGTTGGGCAAAGTGACATTGGCGAGAATCGGGAGAAAAATGATGACTCAATCCTTGAGCATGAGCAGACGCGGCCTTATCGGTGTGGCGGGAGCAAGCGTTCTCGGCGCGCCGCTATTGATGGCGCGCACCGCAACGGCGCAGACGAACCAGCCGCAAACTTCCATGGAGATCAAACACGCCATGCCGCCTGAAACCAATCGCTTCAAGCTTGGTAATTTCGAAGTGCTTGTCGTGAAGGATGGCGCGCGCGCCGCGCCCAATCCGGGCGAGACCTTCGGCACCGATCAGTCGGCGGAAACCGTCGGCAAGCTGCTGGAAGACAATTTTCTGCCGAAGGAGCAATTCGTCAATTCCTTCTCGCCGGTTCTCGTAAATACTGGCACGGACCTTGTGCTGTTCGACACGGGTTTCGGCGAGTCCGGCCGTGGCGCTGGTAATGGCCGTCTTATCGAAGGCATGGCGGCTGCCGGTTACTCTCCTGACGACGTGACCGTGGTGGTGCTGACCCATATGCACGGAGACCACATTGGCGGATTGATGGAAAAGGGCGCGCCAGCCTTCTCCAAGGCGCGTTATGTTTTCGGCCAGGCGGAATATGATTTCTGGACGGACGAGAAGCGGGTTGGCACGCCTGCCGAAGGCGGCCAGAAGGGCGTCATCGCCAACGTCAAACCGCTGGCGGAAAAGGCGACCTTCATCGGCGACGGCGCTGACGTGGTTTCCGGCATCACCGGCATTGCGGCGTTTGGCCATTCGCCGGGCCACATGATCTTCCGTGTCGAATCCGAAGGCAAGCAGCTGATCCTGACGGCTGATACGGCCAACCATTTCGTCCTGTCGCTGCAAAAGCCGGATTGGGAAGTGAAGTTCGACATGGACAAGGCGGCGGCCGCTGCAACCCGCAAGAAGGTCTACGACATGATCGCCACGGACCGGTTGCCGTTCCTCGGCTATCACATGCCTTTCCCGGCTGTCGGTTACGCGGAAAAGCTGGATACGGGGTACCGTTTCGTGCCGAAGTCCTACCAGTTCGACATCTGATGCATATCGCGCAAAAGCGTTAAGCGGTTTTGCGATAACGACATGCGTAAAAACAAGCAGTTAAAGCGCGTCGTGCGGAACAGGGATCCACAGGACGCTGTTTAACGCCTGCTGCAATGCAGCAACAGAATAAGCCCGGAAGGTCATTCCGGGTTTTTTCTATTTCCTTCCTGTCATGAACGTGTTACCAGCCCTCGCCAACTTCCAAGCAATCCTTGCAGGGCGCCGGGGTGAACTTTTCGTTCCGGGACGGCCACGCATTTTCATTATGAAGGAATTTGGTCATGGCACGCATCATTCAAACACCCACTGGTTTGGACGCTCTCACATTTGACGATGTGTTGCTGCAGCCCGGACATTCCGAGGTTATGCCGGGACAGACAAATATCGCCACCCGCATTGCCCGTGATATCGATCTCAACCTGCCGATCCTATCTTCCGCCATGGACACGGTCACGGAAGGCCGTCTTGCCATCGCCATGGCGCAGGCCGGCGGCATCGGCGTCATCCACCGCAACCTTACCCCCATCGAACAGGCCGAAGAAGTCCGGCAGGTAAAGAAGTTCGAGAGCGGCATGGTCGTCAACCCGGTCACCATCGGCCCGGATGCCACGCTGGCAGAAGCACAGGCTTTGATGAAGGCGCACGGCATTTCCGGCATTCCGGTGGTTGAAAACGGCGGTGCCGGCGGCCACAAGAATGGCCGTCTCGTCGGCATTCTGACAAACCGCGACGTGCGTTTCGCATCCGATCCGCAGCAGAAGATCTATGAACTGATGACCCGCGAAAACCTTGTTACGGTCAAGGAAAGCAGCGTCGATCAGCAGGAAGCGCGCCGTCTGTTGCACAAGCACCGCATTGAAAAGCTGCTGGTGGTGGATGGAAAGGGCAATTGCGTCGGCCTCATCACCGTCAAGGATATGGAGAAGTCGCAGCTCAACCCCAACGCCACCAAGGATGCGCAGGGCCGTCTTCGCGCCGCTGCCGCCATCAGCGTCGGTGCCGATGCCATCGAGCGCGCAGAACGCCTCATCGATGCCGGTGTTGACCTTCTGGTCGTTGATACCGCGCATGGCCATTCGCAGCGCGTGCTCGATGCCGTTTCGGTGGTCAAGAAGATGTCGAACTCCGTTCGCATCATCGCCGGCAATGTTGCGACCGCTGACGGCACCAAGGCACTGATCGATGCCGGCGCCGATGGCGTCAAAGTCGGTATCGGCCCCGGTTCCATCTGCACCACCCGTATCGTCGCCGGCGTTGGCGTTCCGCAGCTTGCTGCGATCATGGCCTCGGTCGAAGTGGCCAATGCTGCAGATATTCCTGTCATCGCCGATGGCGGCATCAAGTTCTCGGGCGATCTGGCGAAGGCTATTGCCGCCGGCGCCTCCGCCGTCATGATCGGCTCGCTTTTGGCCGGCACGGATGAAAGCCCGGGCGAAGTGTTCCTCTATCAGGGCCGTTCCTTCAAGGCCTATCGCGGCATGGGTTCCGTTGGCGCCATGGCGCGCGGCTCCGCCGACCGTTATTTCCAGGCGGAAGTGCGCGACACGCTGAAGCTCGTTCCGGAAGGTATCGAAGGTCAGGTTCCCTATAAGGGTCCGGTCTCCGGCGTCCTGCACCAGCTGGCCGGTGGCCTGAAGGCTGCCATGGGTTATGTCGGCGGCGGCACGATCAAGGAATTCCAGGAGCGCGCCACCTTCGTGCGCATTTCCAGCGCGGGCTTGCGCGAAAGCCACGCCCATGACGTGACGATCACCCGCGAAAGCCCGAACTACCCCGGCGCGGTTTGATCTTTCGAGCCGAATCCGCAACAACATAGTCTCAGTATTTGGCGCTCCCCGATTCATGCCGGATCGGGGAGCGTTATTGTGATTGGAGGAGAAAGCATGTCACCAACGACCGCAATGTTCTGGCCGATGATAGCCCATGCATTTCTCGTGTTCGTTCTTTACGCCCTACTGCTTTACCGCCGCAAAAAATACACGCTGACGGACCGCGACACCGCGCTTAGATATCGCGATACGGGACAGGAAGGGCGCGAAAGCTATCTGGTCAACCGAAACATTGCCAACCAGTTCGAGCTTCCGGTTCTCTTCCACCCCGTCTGCCTGCTGCTTTATATTACCGACGCGGACAATATCGTTACCGTCGTTCTGGCCTGGCTGTTCGTGATTTCCCGTTATGCGCACTCCTTCGTTCACGTCACCAGCAACCGTCTGCGTTATCGTGCGCCATTGTTCGCGATTGGTTTCGCGCTTCTCGTCTGCCTCTGGGGCTGGCTCGCCATCTGGTTGGCGCTGGAGTGAGATGGCACCGTAAGGTTGCTTCATAAGTGAGACAATCGCGCCTCTAAAATGCTGCGATTTGCGATGGGTCAATTCCGTGACGCCCCATCCCCGGTAGTCTCTGCCTCGCCGTCGAGAATTTCAGGCGAGCAGAGATTAGGGAGTATGTCATGGCTAAAACAATGAAGGCCGCGGTTGTCCGCGCATTTGGCAAACCGCTGACCATCGAGGAAGTGGCGATACCGGATCCTGGCCCGGGTGAAATTCTCATCAATTACAAGGCGACCGGCATTTGCCACACGGACCTGCACGCCGCAACGGGCGATTGGCCGGTCAAACCCAATCCACCATTCATCCCCGGCCATGAAGGCGTCGGCTACGTCGCCAAGATCGGCGCTGGCGTGACCGGCATCAAGGTAGGCGACCGCGCCGGCACGCCGTGGCTTTATACCGCCTGCGGATGCTGCATTCCGTGCCGTACCGGCTGGGAAACTCTTTGCCCAAGTCAGAAGAACTCGGGTTATTCCGTCAATGGCAGCTTTGCGGAATACGGGCTTGCGGATCCGAAATTCGTTGGCCGACTTCCCGACAATCTGGAATTCGGCCCCGCTGCACCCGTGCTCTGCGCCGGTGTCACCGTCTACAAGGGTCTCAAGGAAACCGAAGTGAGGCCCGGCGAATGGGTGGTCATTTCGGGCATTGGCGGGCTTGGTCATATGGCCGTGCAATATGCCAAGGCCATGGGCATGCATGTCGTTGCCGCCGATATTTATGACGACAAGCTGGAGCTTGCGAAAAAGCTGGGCGCGGATTTCACCGTCAACGGTCGGGCGCCGGATGCGGTGGAACAGGTGCAGAAGGCGACCGGCGGCGTCCACGGCGCGCTCGTGACGGCGGTTTCGCCCAAAGCCATGGAGCAGGCCTACGGTTTCCTGCGCTCCAAGGGCACGATGGCACTTGTTGGCCTGCCGCCGGGCTTCATCTCCATTCCGGTTTTCGAAACGGTGCTGAAGCGCATCACGGTGCGTGGCTCCATCGTCGGCACAAGGCAGGATCTGGAGGAGGCGCTTTCCTTCGCTGGTGAAGGAAAGGTAGCCGCCCACTTCTCCTGGGACAAACTCGAAAACATCAACGACATCTTCCGTCGAATGGAAGAGGGCAAGATCGACGGCCGTATCGTCGTGGACCTTGCCGCCTGAGACAGATGACCAGCGGTGGCGCTCACGCAAAAGTGTGCCGCCGCTTGTTCACCGGGCGGCGATCTGCGCTATCCTCCCTGTGCATCTGCGCGTTCAGGGAGAAGAGAGCGATGGACGACAAGCCGAAGATTACACAGGCCATGATCGACGCTTACGATGAATATACCCATCTCAGCCTCGATCGCCGCAAATTCATGGAAAAGCTCAGCCTGCTTGCCGGGTCCGGCGCAGCTGCTGCCGCAATCGCGCCGCTTCTTTCGGCCAACAGCGCCCGTGCGGCAATCGTTGCGCCTGATGATGCGGGTATCGTTGCGGAAGAGGTGACCTATCCCGCCCCCGGGGGCGAGATGAAAGGCTATCTCGTCACGCCGAAATCGGTTTCCGGGCCCATTGGCTCGGTCATCGTCATCCATGAAAACCGGGGCCTGAACGACCATATCCGCGATGTGGCAAGACGCGTGGCGCTTGCGGGGTTCAGGGCGCTTGCGGTTGATTTCCTGTCGCCGCAGGGCGGCACGCCTTCGGATGAAGATAAGGCACGGGAGATGTTCAGTGGCCTCGATATGGAGGCAACAGTCGCCAATGCCGAAGCCGGTCGGGTGTGGCTCGCCGCAAGGCAGGGTGCGAACGGCAAGGTTGGTGCGGTCGGTTTCTGCTGGGGCGGCGGGCTGGTCAACCGGTTCGCCACCAAATCGGCAGGCCTGAATGCCGGCGTCGCCTATTACGGCCAGCAGCCGCCGGCGGCCGATGTGCCTGCTATCAAGGCGCCCCTGCTGTTACAGTATGCCGGTCTGGACGAGCGCATCAATGCCGGTATCGACGCCTATAAAAAGGCACTGGAGCAAAACGGCAAAACCTTCGAAATCTTCGTTTATGACGGCGTCAACCACGCCTTCAACAACGATACGTCCTCGGCGCGATACGACAAGGCCGCGGCCGATCTCGCCTGGGGCCGGACGACGGAGTTCTTCAAAAAATATCTGGCGTAGTGGGGTTTCGGTCCGCTGTGACGGACAACCCCTGAAATCCCGCTCTAGACGCCGCCAGCCCCGCGTTTCAAATGCTCATCAAGCCGGGGCATGATCTCAACGAAATTGCAGGGCAGGTGGCGGTAATCGAGCTGGGCTTTGAGAATACCGTCCCAGGCATCCTTGCAGGCGCCGGGAGAGCCGGGCAGCACGAAGATGAAGGTGGCGTTTGCCACGCCGCCGGTCGCCCGTGACTGGATGGTGGCGGTGCCGATCTTTTCATAGGAAATGCGATGGAAGATGGCAGAAAAGCCGTCCATGCGCTTTTCGAACAGGGGTTCCAGCGCCTCGGGTGTCACGTCGCGGCCTGTAAAGCCGGTGCCGCCGGTGGTGATGACCACATCCACGCTCCCGTTGAGCGTCCAGTCGCGCACGGTGTTGAAAATAGCAGCCTTGTCGTCTGCCACGATGGTGCGGGCGGCGACCTTGTGTCCGGCTTCCTCTATGCGTGCGACTAGCGTGTCGCCGGACTTGTCATTCTCAAGCGTGCGGCTGTCCGAAACGGTCAGAACCGCGATGCCGAGGGGAATGAAGGGTCTTTCGCCTGCCATGGCCTTATCCTCGAATTGTGTTGTCTTCAGATGGTCCGCGTCGCCTGAAAATACCAGCCGGGGCGCTTGTTTCGAAGCGATGTTTCCGCTTTTCGGGCGGCCTCGAAGGAATGAAATAATCCAAAACAGGTGGCACCCGAACCGGACATGCGCACAAGGGAAGCACCTTCCTGCGACAGCATGCCGGCGATTGCGCCGATCTCCGGCAGGAGCGCCTTGGCGGGGACTTCCAGATCGTTTCGGCTTTGCGCCAGAAAATCCATCCAGCCGCCTTCTTTGCGCTCCGGCAGGGGCGGGTTGGCCTTGTCGAGCAATCGCCGAAAAATCTCCGGCGTCGAGACCGCTTTCAGAGGGTTGGCCAGCACCAGAAAGAATTCCGGCAGATCGGAGACCGGCTCGATATCCTCGCCGATACCTCGTGCGATGAGTGGGCGGCTTTCAAGGCACATCGGCACGTCAGCGCCAAGCGCAAGCGCGATGGGTGCGAGATTTTCAGGAACAATCCTGGCATTCCAGTGCCGCAACAGCGCCCGCAGTGTCGCTGCCGCATCCGCTGAGCCGCCGCCAATGCCGGAGGCGACTGGCAGGTTCTTTTCGAGATGGATGGCAACCGGGCGTGCCGATTGACCTGCCGCCACAAGCGCATCACGCAAAAGGTCTCTGGCACGGACGACGAGATTGTTGCCGCCATCGCCTGCCCGCAGCAGATCGCCAAACGGGCCGGAGATGGAGAAAGTGTCGGCATCGGCATCGCGAACATGGATCGCGTCGCCTGCTTCGGTGAAGGTCACCAGCGTCTCGAGCAGATGATAACCATCTGCCCGCTGACCGGTTACATGCAGTGCCAGATTGATCTTGGCCGGGGCCGCCTCGGTTGTTTCGACAGCCCCGGTAATGTCATCCGCGCGCATGTCGCGTCAGGATTTCTTGTCCGGGGCAGGGGCAACAGGGGCCGGTGCTGGCGGAGCCGGCGGCTGCGGCGCGGCCTCCTTCTTGGCGGTGTTTTCGGCGTCCTTTTCCAGCGGCGGCAGGCCGTTGGCAATCTTTTCCTTCACCTTGGCCTTGTCCAGATCGTCATTGTCGCCAATCAGCGCGCGGTTCCACTGATACACGGCCTCGATCTTGCGACCGACACGCCAGTAGGCATCGCCCAGATGATCGTTGATGGTCTGATCGCCGGCCTTGAGCTCGATTGCCCGCTCCAGTTCGGTGACGGCCTGGTCAAACGCGCCCAGCCGGAAATGCGCCCAGCCAAGCGAGTCGACGATATAGCCGTCATTCGGCCGAAGCTCGACCGCGCGGCTGATCATCTTCATCGCTTCGTCGAGGTTGATACCTTTGTCCACCCAGGAATAGCCGAGATAGTTCAGCACCTGCGGCTGTTCCGGGTTGAGTTCGAGCGCACGCTTGAAGTCCGGCTCGGCCTTGTCCCATTCCTTCAGGCGCTCATGGGCGATGGCGCGCTGGAAGAACACGGTCCAGTCCGACTTCTGCGGCACGGCACCGATCACCTCGACAGCCTTGTCGTAGTTTTCGGCCATGGCCTTGTAGTCCTTGGCGTCGGAAAGCACGCTGCCATAGGCGAGGTAAGAACGGATATCCTTCGGATCGGATTGCAGCAGGGATTGCAGGTGGTTGCGCGCTTCCTCCACCTTGCCCGTCTGCGCCAGCGTCAGCCCGAGCTGCAGCTCGGAGATGCGGTGCATCGGCGAATCCTTCGGCACGTCGCGGTAGAAGGCGATGGCGCGGTCGGGCTGTTTCATCGCCTCGGCAAGTCCGCCGAGAAGGATCAGCGTATCGGCGCTTTGCGGATCGAGCGCACGCGACGTCTGAAGGTAAAGCGTGACGATCTCTTCGGCACCTTCGCGGTTCAGCGCGCCCGCGATGGAAAACATCACGGAAGCCGCGCCTTCAACGGCATTGGTGATCTGCTGCGGCGGCTTCTCGCCCTTCTCGATGGATTGGCGAAGCGCTTTGAGCGGCGCATAGTTCGGCGCAAAAGTGTCGCCGACCGCAATTGCGTCCAGCGCCTTCTGCTTGTTGCCGGCTGAAGCCTCCAGCCGTGCAAGCGCCATCACCGCGCGCATATAGGTGTCGGAAGCGGTTGCCCCGCCTTCACGATCCGTCACGGCCTCATTGAGGCTCTTGCGGGCAGCATCTGTGTTGCCGGAGACAAGGGCGATCGCCGCGGCATTGTATTTCTGGAAAATCGAAATCCAGCCCGGACCCTTCATGTTGTTGACGAGGGCCAGCGCTTCCTTGGGCTTGCCTGAACCGGCGCGCGCCCATGCCGTCAGAAGCGTGTTGACCATGCGGTCGAGATCGTTCGGGCCGGTATATTTCAGGATTTTCTCGGCTTTGACGAATTCCTTGTCCTTGATGGCGTCGAGGCCGCGCACGATGGTCGTCACGCGTTCGACGGAGGTATCGTCCTTCATCGAATCGGCAATCTTGGCGCCAGCCTCGAAATTGCCGCTCAACAGTTCGGCGATCATCAGGCGCTGGCGGATTTCCGAATTGGCCGGATCGAATTCCAGCGCCTTCTTGTAGAGCGAAATCGCGGTGGGGTAATCCTGATCGACATCGGCATTGCGCGCGGCAAGGAATGCGCCGGAGAAGGTATTTACCTTGGCAGGATCGAAAGTAACGGCCTTGGCGTCCGTTTTCGTCTCCGCAAAGCCGGGGCTTGCACCCGCGCCAAGTGCGAGAGCGGCGGCAAGAGCCGCGCTGCAGAGAAGACGAAGTGCTGGTTTACGCCGCATGAGGGAACCTTTGCCTTTGTGCAGAAGCACGGAAAAATCAGTTTCCATTGTTTGGTCACGATAGAATGGCTTTTTTGAAGCAACCCCGCAAGAAATTATGGCCCGCGCCACAATCTACCCTTGCGGGACACCCAGTCCGAAACAGCGGCGGACGGTCTTGTCCATCCGCCGTTTGCCTGAGGCCTCCAGCGTCAGTTGAGACGCTCGATGCAGAAGTCGATGACTTCCAGAAGCGCGTTTTTCCACGGGCTTTCCGGCAGCGGTGCAAGCGCATCGCGGGCAATGGTGCCGTAATGCGTGGCCCGGCCGATCGTATCGCCAAGACCGTTGTATTTGGTGATGAGACCGAGCGCCTTTTCGAGGTTTTCGTCGCTGCTTTCGCCGTTTTCGATGGCGTTGCGCCAGAAGGCGCGCTCATCCTGCGTGCCGCGGCGATAGGACAGGATGACCGGCAGGGTTATCTTGCCCTCACGGAAATCGTCACCCGTATTCTTGCCGAGATCGGCGGATTTGCCGCCGTAATCCAGCACGTCGTCAACGAGCTGGAAGGCAAGGCCGAGATTCATGCCGTAGGATTTCAGCGCGCTGCGGCTTGCCTTGTCGGTTTTGGCGACGATGGGGCCAACTTCCGCGGCCGCTGCAAAAAGGGCGGCCGTCTTGGCGCGAATCACCTGCAGATAATCGTCCTCGGTCGTTTCCATGTTCTTGGCGACCGAAAGCTGCAGCACTTCGCCCTCGGCGATGACGGAAGCGGCGGTGGACAGCACATCGAGCGCATCCAGCGAGCCGACGTCCACCATCATGCGGAAGGCTTGGCCGAGCAGGAAGTCGCCGACGAGAACGCTTGCCTGGTTGCCCCAGATGGTGCGGGCGGTGGACTTGCCACGGCGCAGATCGCTTTCATCCACCACGTCGTCATGCAGCAGCGTCGCCGTGTGCATGAATTCCACGCTGGTGGCGAGCTTGATATGGTGGTCGCCCTCGTAACCGAACATCGAGGCAGAGGCCAGCGTCAGCATCGGCCGCAGGCGTTTGCCTCCGGACGAGATCAGATGGTTGGCCACCTCAGGTATCATCTGGACATCGGAACCGGCTCTGGAAAGGATAAGCTGGTTCACCCGTTCCATGTCGGCACGGGTCAGGTCGACAAGCGGCTTGACGGATGCGAGTTTGTTTTTGCTTTCTTCAAGCGGTATGACGACGCCCAAGGGACAGGACTCCTGTTCGAATTTGAGTTCGACAATAAAAACTGGCGCCTGTCGCGGCAAGGGGCGAATTGCCGCTAGCCATTCAAAAAAATGGGAATTTGGGGCTTATCCATGCGTGAACTGATCCGTACCAACGATGCCGTGCTGTTATCCTTCGCCGAAAGCCTGATGAAGGACGCCGGCATCCATTGCCTTGTCGCCGATCAGGCAATGAGCATTCTGGAAGGTTCGCTCGGTCTTTTGCCCCGCCGGTTCCTGGTGGAGGAAGACCGCGCCGGTGAGGCCCGCCGCATTCTCGTGGATGCCGGTCTGGGCGACGAATTGCGCAACGAAGAGGCGTAAACGAACGTGGGCGGCGAGATTTCGGAAACTTTGGATGCGTTTCACCGGGGCCGTTTTCACATTCTCCAGCCCAAGGGCAGGGGACACCGCGCCGGCATGGACGCCATGCTTCTTGCCTCGATGGTGGCGGACGAGCGCGCCTGCCGCATAGCCGATCTCGGCGCGGGCGCGGGCGCGGCAGGTTTCGCTGTCGCCACGCGGCTTGAAAAGGCCGAAGTGACCCTGTTCGAACGTTCGCCGGAAATGGTGGAATTTGCCCGCCGCAGCCTGGCATTGCCAGAAAATGCCGCTTTTTCCGCCCGTGTCAGCGTGCGTGAGGCCGACGTGACACTGCGTGGCAAGGCGCGCGTCGAGGCCGGACTGCCGGACGGGCATTTTCACCACGTCATCATGAACCCGCCCTATAATGATGCAGGTGACCGCCGCACGCCCGATGCGCTGAAGGCTGAGGCCCACGCCATGACGGAGGGCCTGTTCGAGGACTGGATCAGGACCGCAGGTGCGATCACGGTTCCAGGCGGGCAGCTTTCCCTTATTGCACGGCCGCAATCGGTGGCGGAGATCATTGCCGCGTGTGGCAGCCGTTTCGGCGGCATCGAGATCACACTCATCCACCCACGCCCCGGCGAGGACGCGGTGCGCATGCTCGTAACGGCGATCAAGGGGTCACGGGCGCGGCTGTCGTTCCGGGCGCCGCTCGTCATGCACGAGACCGGCAGCCATGCCTTCACGCCCATCGTGGATGACCTGAATAATGGCCGCACCGCCTATCGCCGTAATGTAAAGGCAATCGGGCCTGGCCTATAAATTCGCCGTTCCTCCGGCCGCAAACCATTGTGTTTTGCAGGGCAATACATACATCCGTGACGAACAGGCAAATGCTGCGAGGAGTGAATTGTGGGTTTTCTGAAGTATCTGGTGCCGAAACGCTTTCGCAAAAAAGAACTCGTCATCCCGGTTGTGCGCATGCATGGCGCCATCATGGCTGGCGGCAACCAGTTCCGCCCCGCTCTCAATCTTGCTTCCTATGCACCGCTGCTGGAAAAGGCCTTTGCCATCAAGGACGCGCCAGCTGTCGCCATTTCCGTGAATTCTCCCGGTGGCTCGCCGGTGCAGGCGCGAATGATCTATAATCGCATCCGCCAGCTTGCCGAGGAAAAGGACAAGAAGGTCCTGATCTTCGTTGAGGATGTGGCGGCCTCCGGTGGCTACATGATCGCGCTTGCCGGCGACGAGATCATCGCCGACCCCACCTCCATCGTCGGTTCGATCGGCGTCGTTTCCGGCGGTTTCGGTTTCCCTGAAATGCTGAAGAAGATCGGCGTGGAGCGCCGCGTCTATACCGCCGGCGAGAACAAGGTCATCCTCGATCCCTTCCAGCCGGAAAAAGAGGGCGACATCGAATATCTGAAGTCGCTTCAGGTCGAAATCCACAATGTTTTCATCGATATGGTCAAGATGCGCCGCGGTGCAAAACTGAAGGGCGATGAGACGGTCTTCTCCGGCCTGTTCTGGACCGGTATGCGTGGCCTGGATCTCGGCCTGATCGACGGCTTGGGCGACATGAGGGAAGTTCTTCGTCGCCGTTACGGGACGAAGGTCAAGCTTCATCTCGTCACCGGCGGGCGCTCGCTGTTCGGCAAAAAAGTGCCGGGCGTGAATGCGGCACTCGGCCTCAATGCCGAAAGGCTTGCGGCAGGCGCCGTCTCGGGACTTGCGGAAGTTGCCGAAGAAAAGGCATTGTGGTCGCGTTTCGGTCTATGATGTCGCAGGAATAGGGCCTTATGGCGCAGCTTATTACAATTGTTCTTCTGGTGGTGGGATCCGTCATCCTCTACCGCCGCTTCGTTCGCGACGCGGAAAAGCTTTCGGCAAAATCGAAGCAGCGCGAAAAGGAACGCGAAACCGGCGCCATCGGCACGCTGATCAAGGACCCCGAAACCGGCGAATACCGCGTGAAGCGTGAGGATGAGACGTAAGCCGGTGTCTCCACGCATAAATCCTTGACCCCTTCGCCATGCCGTGGCACCAGTCCGCATCCGAAGTAAGTCAGTGCTTACTTATCCTCACAACGCCGCGATGACTGCAATGACCGATATTCCAGACCATATGAACCCCAAGCGTTCCTTTCAGGCGCTGATCCTGACGCTGCACAATTACTGGGCCGACAAAGGCTGCGCGGTATTGCAGCCCTATGATATGGAAGTGGGCGCTGGTACGTTTCATCCGGCAACGACGCTGCGCGCGCTGGGCCCGAAGCCGTGGAAGGCTGCCTATGTGCAACCCTCGCGCCGGCCTTCCGATGGTCGCTACGGTGAAAACCCCAACCGTTTGCAGCATTATTACCAGTATCAGGTCATTCTGAAGCCCAACCCTTCCAACCTTCAGGAACTCTATCTCGGTTCGCTGAAGGCCATCGGTCTCGATCCGCTGCTGCATGATGTGCGCTTCGTCGAAGACGACTGGGAAAGCCCGACGCTCGGCGCCTGGGGTCTCGGCTGGGAGTGCTGGTGCGACGGTATGGAAGTGTCGCAGTTCACCTACTTCCAGCAGGTCTGCGGCATCGAATGCTCGCCGGTCGCTGGCGAACTGACCTACGGTCTGGAGCGTCTGGCCATGTATGTTCAGGGCGTCGACAATGTCTACGACCTCAACTTCAACGGTCGCGAGGGTGAAGAGAAGATCTCCTATGGTGACGTCTTCCTGCAGGCCGAGCAGGAATACTCCCGCCATAATTTCGAATTTGCCGACACCGGCATGCTGCATCGTCATTTCATCGACGCGGAAAAGGAATGCCTGGCGCTTCTCGCCGCCGGTGCGCCTGGTGATGATGACAATCAGCGCCTGCATAAATGCGTGTTCCCGGCCTATGACCAGTGCATCAAGGCAAGCCATGTCTTTAACCTGCTGGATGCGCGCGGCGTGATCTCGGTGACGGAACGCCAGAGTTATATCCTGCGCGTGCGCACGCTGGCGAAAGCCTGCGGCGAAGCCTTCCTGCTCACGGATGCGGGCGGGTTGAACTGGAACAGGGCCGCCTGAACCTTTATGTAAGGCGGGGCAACAGTCTAACGTGCGGGTGCCGTTGCGGCGCTCGCGCCTCTTGAGGAGGGGTCGGGAATGTTCATCACGCTGGCAATCATCGCGGCAATCGCGCTCTATGTCGTCTTCATCTATAACGGGCTCGTCAAGGCGAGGCAGATGAAGGAAGAGGCGTGGTCGGGCATCGACGTGCAGTTGAAACGCCGCGCCGATCTCATTCCCAATCTCATCGAGACCGTGAAGGGCTACGCGGCGCATGAAAAAAGCACCTTCGAAGAGGTGATTGCCATGCGCAACCGGGCCCAAGCCGTGCCGGCTGGCGATGTCGAAGGCCGCGCCCAGGCGGAAGGCATGCTATCGCAGGCGCTCGGCAAGCTCTTTGCGCTCGCTGAAGCCTATCCTGATCTGAAAGCCAACACGAACTTTCTGGAATTGCAGCGCTCGCTGGAAACCATCGAGGGCGAACTGCAGATGTCGCGCCGTTATTACAATGGAGCCGCGCGCGATCTGAACGTCAGGGTGGAAAGCTTCCCATCCAATCTGATTGCCGGCCAGTTCGGTTTTGCCAAGGCACCCTATTTCGAGATCGACAACCCGGCAGACCGCGCCGTGCCGACCGTGAAATTCTAAGGCGACCGTTCCCCGGGTCCAAATCCTCCCGCCGACATTCCTGTATCCTGGCTCTCTGCCGCATTCTTTGACAAGACGACGATCATGATCGAACTGACCATCACCCCGCCCGGCCACCCGCTTTCCGGCAAGGTAGAGCCACCCGGCTCCAAATCCATCACCAACCGCGCGCTTCTGCTGGCTGGCCTCGCCAAGGGAAAAAGCCGCCTAACCGGCGCGTTGAAGAGCGATGATACGCTCTATATGGCCGAAGCCCTGCGCGCCATGGGCGTTAAGGTGACAGAACCTGACGCCACGACCTTCGTGGTGGAGGGTACAGGCGTGCTTCAACAGCCGGAAAAGCCGCTTTTTCTCGGCAATGCCGGCACAGCCACGCGGTTCCTGACTGCGGCTGCAGCACTGGTGGATGGCGCCGTCATCATCGATGGCGACGAGCACATGCGCAAACGCCCGATCATGCCGCTGGTGGAAGCGCTGCGCGTCCTCGGCGTCGAAGCGGATGCGCCGACCGGCTGCCCGCCAGTTACCGTGCGGGGCAAGGGCATGGGTTTCCCGAAGGGCAGCGTCACCATCGATGCCAACCTCTCCAGCCAGTATGTGTCGGCACTTCTGATGGCGGCCGCCTGCGGCGACAAGCCTGTCGATATCATCCTCAAGGGCGAGGAAATCGGCGCGAAGGGTTATATCGATCTCACAACATCAGCCATGGAAGCTTTCGGCGCGAAGATTGAGCGGGTCAGCAACGCCATCTGGCGCGTGCATCCGACCGGCTACACCGCGACCGATTTCCACATCGAACCGGATGCATCCGCCGCCACGTATCTCTGGGGCGCGGAACTTCTGACCGCCGGTGCGATCGACATCGGCACGCCCGCCGACAAGTTCACCCAGCCGGATGCCAAGGCCTACGAGGTCATGGCGCAGTTTCCGCATCTGCCCGCTGAAATCGACGGTTCGCAGATGCAGGACGCCATTCCGACCATCGCCGTTCTCGCCGCGTTCAACGAAACGCCGGTACGTTTCGTCGGCATTGCCAATCTGCGTGTGAAGGAATGCGACCGTATCCGTGCCGTCTCGCTCGGCCTCAACGAAATCCGCAACGGTCTGGCGCATGAGGAAGGCGACGACCTGATCGTGCATGCCGACCCGGCGCTGGCGGGCCAGACGGTCGATGCCTCCATCGATACTTTTGCCGATCACCGCATCGCCATGAGCTTTGCGCTGGCGGCGCTGAAGATCGGCGGCATCGCCATCCAGAACCCTGCCTGCGTTGGCAAGACCTATCCGGGCTACTGGAAGGCGCTCGCCTCGCTCGGCGTAGACTATACTGAAAAGGAAAGTGCTGCCGAGCCGCAGCACTGAAACCGGCTGGAGGAGACCGCCCCGTGAAGACCATCGCCGCAAGACTTCTCGCGCTGCTTGTCTTCCTGGGCGCGACCTGCCCGGCCTTTGCGGAAGAATTCATCCGCTCCTATCATTCCGTCGTCGAGGTTGCGAAGAGTGGCGAACTGACGGTGACGGAAACCATCACCGCCCGTGCTGAAGGTCAGAACATCAAGCGCGGCATCTTCCGCGATTTCCCGCTTTATGCGCTGGATGCGAATAACCGACGCACCAAGGTGGATTTTAACGTCGTTTCCGTGGAGCGAGACGGCGCGCCGGAGAACTGGCGCACCGAGAATATCGATGGCGGCATCCGCATTTATACCGGCAGCGCCGACCGTTTTCTTCCGACCGGCGAGCATATCTTCCAGATCACCTACACCACCGCCCGGCAGATCCGTTATTTCAGCGATTATGACGAACTCACCTGGAACGTCACCGGCAATGGCTGGCAGTTTCCGATGGGTGAGATTTCCGCCACCATCACTTTGCCACAGGGCGTGAAGGCCACCGATACTGCCGTTTTCACCGGTCCACTCGGTGCCAAAGGCAAGGATGCGCGCATTTTGAGCGAAGGCAACGAGGTGTTTTTTGCCTCTACCCGCCCGTTTTCAGTGGGCGAGGGCATGACAGTTGCCGTGAAGTTACCGAAGGGCGCCATTGCCGCCCCCGACTCCTCCCAGGAGGCAGGTTGGTGGCTACGTGACAATCTTGCCATCCTGCTTTCGGGCGGCGGGCTTTTCGCAGTGCTGCTCTATTATCTGCGAGCATGGTTCGCGGTCGGCCGTGATCCGGCCAGGGGTGTAGTCGTGCCGCGCTGGGATGCACCGGAGGGGCTTTCGCCGGCTCTGGTCAATTACGTTGATAACAGGGGTTTTTCCGGCGCAGGCTGGACAGCGCTGTCCGCCTCGGCGCTTGATCTGGCGGTCAAGGGTTATGTCGTTCTGGAGGATCTGAAGAACTCCATAGTCATCCGCCGCACGCAAAAGCAGGCTGGGGCGGAGTTGCCGAGCGGGCAGAAGACGCTGTTGTCCTCCATCGGTGGTCCGGGCGAGACGCTCACCATCGACAAGGCGCATGGAACGGAAGTCGAAAAGGTCGGCAAGCAGTTTCGCGCGGCGATAGAAAAAGAGCACCGCGGCAAATATTACCGCAGCAATGCCGGTTACATCGTTTTCGGCATCTTCTTCAGCGTCGCCATAATCGTCGCGACGCTGGTGTTCGGTGATCTCGATGAAAGCGCCATTGCCGCCGTGCTGGTCTTCGGCTTTTTCGCCTTTTTCTTCAGCATCCTGTCGATCGGCATCGGCCGACAGTTCTCGCGTGGCGCGTCGTTGAGCAAGCGCATCGGCGGCATCGTTATGCTGGCCTTTGCCGGTTTTGTGGCTTTCTCGGTCATTGGCGGCATTGCCACGCAGATCCTGCTGGATGTGACGCATGACACCAAGTCGCTGGCGCTGGCCGCCATCGGCGGCATCGTGCTTACCAACGCGCTGTTCCTGTTCCTGATGGGTGCGCCGACGCCGCTCGGCCGCAAGCTGATGGACGGCATCGAGGGCCTCAGAACCTATCTGACGCTGGCGGAAAAGGACCGGATGAATATGGCGGACGCCCCCGCCATGTCGCCGCAGCATTTTGAGACATTGCTGCCCTATGCGGTCGCGCTCGGCGTGGAAAAACCCTGGAGCCGCACCTTCGAGACCTGGCTCGCGACAGCCGCCGCTGGTGCCGCCACGGCAAGTTATGCGCCCGGCTGGTATTTGGGCAGCAATTACGGCAGCTTCGGAGACCGGATTGGTGGGTTCTCCACTTCCATGGCGAATACAATCGCTTCCACCATTCCCCAGCCTGTCAGCTCATCTTCCTCCAGCTTTTCAGGTGGCGGTGGCGGTGGTTCTTCCGGTTCGGGCGGCGGCGGCGGTGGTGGTGG
>NZ_WJOK01000023.1 GCF_009649785.1 Agrobacterium tumefaciens
TTGTATATTAAACTATTAATTTGTTGTAATTTTACTACGTGATTTGATTGTATGCTTTGAGTTTATTTGGATTTTTTAGATTTAAATTGCGAATCTCCCGAAGTTTCTGCCATTTGCTGGATCAGCGCAGAGAAGCGGGCGGCAGGGAAAAGACCAGTCCTCGGTTTTGCGCATTCGTTGAAAAATTTTTGACTGGAGATTAAAAATGAACATCAAGAGCCTCCTCATCGGCTCCGCTGCCGCTCTCGCAGCAGTATCCGGCGCACAGGCCGCTGACGCTATCGTCGCTGCCGAACCCGAGCCCATGGAATATGTTCGCGTCTGCGACGCCTTCGGTACCGGCTTCTTCTACATCCCCGGCACCGAAACTTGCCTGAAGTTCGACGGTTATGTCCGTTTTCAGACCGACTTCGGTCGCGACAAGTCCGGTCGATCTGATTGGGACACCTTCACGCGCGCCCAGTTCAATATTGATACTCGCACCGACACCGAACTCGGCGCTTTGCGTGGATATATTGGTTTCCAAGGTAACGCCGATAGGGGCGCTAACTCGGTCTCGTCGACTGATGGTTCGTCAGTTTTCGTAGATCAAGCGTTCATTGAGCTTGCTGGTATCAAAGTCGGTAAGTTCACTAGTTGGTGGGATGACGGTCTTTCTGGTGAGACAGACGTGCTCTCCACAAATGCGAAATTTAATTCCGCTCGTTACATATATGATGCAGGCTCTTTCTGGGCCGGCGTTTCCGTAGATGAACTGGAAGGTACAAGAACCCAGTTCGGCCGTCTCACAGGAGGAAGGGTAACAAGCGGGATAACCGGTAAGGTCTACAGTGTAAGAGCGAGGGAGAGCGACAATAACTTCGGTATTGCTGGAGGTCTGGGCGCGAAATTTGGAGCCGCGACGCTTCAACTCATAGGCGGCTAAGATACCAAACTCGAAGAAGGTGCTCTTCGTCTGATCGCAACTGCTGATATCGGTCCTGGTAAACTGGGTCTTGCAGGCGTTTGGGCTTCCGGCGCGAATGCATACTACGCTGAGTCTGAATGGGCAGTAGCGGCGGAATATGCTATTGCAGCCTCTGAGAAACTTACAATTACGCCAAGCATTCAATATTCCGGCAACATGGCTAGAACGGGCACCGCTCTGACAGGTTATAGCACAGACGTGTCGGGTGGCGATTTGAATGAGTCCTACAAGGTTACGAATTCGTGGGGCAATGCTGACGAGTTGCGCGCTGGCGTGACTGTAGACTACAAGATCACGGACGGCTTCTCTGCGAAGGTGGGAGCAACTTATGTTGACCGCGATTTCGTCGCTGAACAATGGACAGGTCTCGTTCGACTTCAGCGCGGCTTCTAATAAATCAAAAAAAGCCTAAACCGGGTTAGATAACTCAGATCCACCCCGCTCTCTAGCGGGTGAGTAACTAAATCCAGTCAAAGTTCCTGACATGAAAGTCAGGTTTGCTCCCCGGAACCCTCCAGGCCGGGGAGTTTTTGTTTTGACGAAAGACCGAACGACTTTTTGTCAACAATGTCATTGCTGGCAATTGAAAGCGCGTGACGCGTCGACCAGCTTCTAGGCCGCATTTCCGTACTACCGGCCAAGCACCGCGGCGGGTAGCTGGGGAGGGTGCACTGGCTCTTCGAAGGTTCGCAGCAAACGGCCCCAGCCCGGATCATGCATATGCGCTTCAAGACCCGCGCGGGCGGCAAGTGCCAGTGCCTCTTCCTGTCCAAAGGAGAGAGACGCATCGACGTCGGTCGTCAGAACCCGGCTGTTTTCCATCAGCATCTTGCCATCGACGAAAACGGTGTCGACATCGCTTCCCAGAACCTGATGCACAAGACGGTGCACCGGCATCCACATCGGCATCAGATGTGGCTTGCGCATATCGATGATGACGACATCGGCCTTCTTGCCAATTTCGAGCGAACCGATTTCATCTTCCATGCCGATGGCGTGGGCGGCGTCGATGGTGATCATTTCGAATATCTTGCCCGGCGGCAACAGGTAGCGATCGTGATTGTGCAGCAGGTGTTGCGTGAACTGCGCAAGTCGGGCGGTCTGGAGCATATCGAAGTGACGGCTGGGTGCTGCGCCATCGGTGGTGATGGCGACTCGAATCCCCTTGGACATCATTTCCATGATCGGCGTTGAGCGGCCCGGCGGGGCGTGGGTCACGCGCGTGCCGGTTTCCGCCAGAATGTCGATCTCTTCATGCGAGATGCCCCAGCAGTGCTGGAGGTGGATATCCGGGCCGAGAAGCGCATTTTCCTTATCCTGAAACGCCATGCGGATTTGTCCCGCAAATGCATCCGAATGTAGCCTGACGCCCATTTTCCGGGCCGTCTCGCGTATTCTGCGTGCCTGCATGCGGTCGTTTTCCGTCAGTTTCACCGCCTGGTCGGGGCTTGAAGCGTTGGAGGGTTCCACCGAGGGAACGATGGTAAAGGGTGTCAGAAAAACACTGATGCGTCCGTCTGCCGTTCCGTTCAGGGCGTCGATCGTGGCTTCGCTGCCTTCGATCATTTCCTCGAAGCTTACATTTCGGCGCTCCGGAGAACCGCTTTCCCATCGGGTCACCGGGTGCGGCCAGGGCAGGCCGGAAGGTCCAACGCAGATGATTTCACGAAGCCCGATCTCGTCATAAGCGCGGGCGTGGTTGATGGCAAAGACGGGGTCGTCGGCGCGTGGCATCGAGGTGATGATGCTGGCACCTGTCGTCACGCCGGCGCGAAGCCGCTCGATGCCGGAGACTAGGCCGTCCGCATACCAGTAATCGCGTGTGACGTAGTGATAGTAGGTCGGCGTCACGACCTTCATCCACATGGCGTTGGTGTCGGCCGCAATGCTGCGGATCAGCGCGTGCCCTGCATGGCCATGGGCGTCAATGAGGCCGGGGATGATGAGTTTTCCCCGGCAATCTATGATCTGCTTGTCGCTGTGACGTGGCGCCAGCTCCGCTGCTGTACCGATGTCGACAATACGGTCGCCCTGAATGGCAAGGCCACAATCCTCGATGATGCGTCTTTCACGATCCACCGTCACCATCGTGCCGTGCAGCAGCAGAAAATTCCCCATTTCGTCCTCTCCCTCATTGAAGTGCAGCTTGTATCCAGAACCTCGCGATTTTGGATACGATAATTGTCAACAATATTATTGACAATACGCCTGTGCGAAACAATACTCCGCCTTGTCCGGCCGGTAGGTCTGCCGGCTATCCAATGATTTATAAAAAGGGGGGATCAAATGTCCCGAATTAGAAGTTTCGTTCTGGCCGCCATGGCCGCCGCCGCCATTGCCGTTCCCGCAAACGCAGAAACCTTGCGTTGGGGCGGCCGCGCGGATCTTTACTCGCTTGATCCGTATTCGGTGCCTTCCACCTCCAACCTTGCCTTCCTAAATCATATCTATGAAGGGTTGGTGCGTTACGGGCCGGACTTCAAGATTGAGCCGGCGCTTGCGACGGAGTGGAAACTTGTTGATGAAAAAACATGGCGTTTCACCCTGCGCAAAGGTGTGAAGTTCCACGACGGTGCTGAGTTTACCGCTGACGATGTCGTTGCATCTTTCACGCGCGCTTCGGATGCCACCTCGCCATTGCGCGGCAATATTCCGGTTTTCGCCGGCGTGAAGAAGGTCGATGACTACACCGTCGATCTGAACGTCACCGCGCCCACCTCGCTTTTCCTCAACGACATCACCAATATCTTCATCTTCAACGCCAGGTGGTTGAAAGATAACAACAGCGAAAAGCCGACCGACTTCGCTTCCAAGGTCGATGGCTACACGACGATGCACACCAACGGCACCGGCCCGTTCAAGCTTGAGAGCCGCGTTCCCGATAGCAAAACGGTTCTTGTCGCCAACGATGCCTGGTGGGATCAGAAAAAACACAATCTCGATCGCATCGAATTCGTGCCGATTGCCTCGGCCGCAACCCGCGTTGCAGCTTTGCTCTCCGGCGAAATCGACCTGATCGATTCCGCGCCGATCCAAGATCTGCCGCGTCTGGAATCCTCGCCCAACATCACGGTGAAGAAGCGCACCGAGCTGCGCACGCTGTTCATCGGCTTCAATCGCCGCGAAAAGCTGGAAGACGGCAAGCCTAACCCGTTCAACGATCTTCGCGTTCGCCAGGCATTCGAGGCGTCGATCGATCGTGATCTCATCAACAAGAAGGTCATGCGCGATCTTGCAAGACCGTCCGGCTCGCTTATTGCGCCTGAGATTGCGGGTTACGCCAAGTCGCTTGATACCTACCAGCCTGCCGATCCAGCAAAGGCGCAGAAGCTGCTTGCCGATGCAGGTATGAAGAACCTTGCATTCACCTATACCTGCATGAATGACGAAAGCATCAACGAGGAAGACATCTGCTCCGGCGTTGCCAACATGCTCAAGCGCGGCGGGTTCCAGCCGACAGTCGACATCGCCCCGCGTTCGGTACAGTCTCCCAAGCGCAATGGTGGCAAGGCCGATGTCTTCAACCTCAGCTGGGCGAACGAGCCCACGCTCGATGCCTTCTCGTTCCTGTCGCAGATCCTGTCGACCCGCAAGGGCGCGATGGGCGTATCCAACTATGGCGGCTGGTCTAACCCCGAGATCGACAAGCTGGTGGATCAGGCAGCACACGAGCAGGACAATACCAAGCGTCTCGCGCTTGAAGAAGCTGCATTGAAAATCGCCAAGGACGAGACGATGCTTGTTCCGCTGCACCAGCAGCCCATCGCCTGGGCCATGCTCGGAAAGGTCAAGAGCGTTGATTTCCGCGCCGACAACAAGCCGCGCCACTGGCTGACGCAGGTCGGCAAGTAATCCGGAATATCAGGGAGGCATTGGGCATTTCGCTGAACGCCTCCCTGAATGCTCCGCTGCCGGTGCAATTGTTGACAATGTTTCGGGCGCATGCGGCCCGTACCCCGTCTCTTGCAAAAATGGGCAAACCTGCCTGCCTTTTGGCCACGGGTTTGCATCCGAGAGGTTACAATGCTGGTTTTCATCATCAAGCGTATGGGAAATGCCATTCTGGTCATGCTTTCCGTCGCGCTTATTGCATTTCTCATTTTCAGGCTTGCCGGAGACCCCGTCGAGCTGATGGTGGGGGAGCAGACATCGCAGGAAGATCGCGCCGCGTTGCGTGAGCGTCTTGGTCTTAACGACAGTCTGCCAACGCAATATCTGCGGTTTGTCAAAGATGCCGCCAAGGGCAATTTCGGCGTTTCCTATCGCAACGGCCAGCAGGTGCTGCCGCTGATCGCGGAGCGGTTTCCAGCCACGCTGGAACTGGTTCTGGTGGCCACGATCATATCACTTGTCGTCGGCCTGCCGCTCGGGGTGCTGACGGCGATCAGGCGCGGAAAGTGGTATACGGAGGGCCTGCAATTCCTGTCGATTGTCGGCGTCTCGCTGCCAAGCTTCGTTGTCGGCATTCTGCTTATTCTCGTCTTTTCGGTCAGCCTCGGCTGGGCGCCGGCCTTTGGGCGCGGTGATGTCGTGCAGCTCGGCTGGTGGTCCACCGGCCTGCTCACCTCATCGGGGCGTGCCGCACTCATTCTGCCTGCCATCGCGCTCTCGCTTTACCAGATCACGCTCGTCATGCGTCTGGTCCGCGCCGAGATGCTGGAGGTGCTGCGGTCCGATTTCGTGAAGTTCGCCCGTGCACGCGGCATTCCCCGCTGGCGCATTTATTTCCGCCATGCGCTGCGCAACTGTCTTATGCCTGTTGTGACGCTGACGACGATGAACGTCGGTTCGCTCATCGCTTTTGCGCTCATCACGGAGACAGTGTTTCAGTGGCCGGGCATGGGCATGCTGTTCATACAGGCGGTGACGTTTCTCGATATCCCCGTCATGGCGGCCTATCTCTGCATCATTTCCTTCATCTTTGTTGTCCTCAACACGTTCGTCGACATTGCATATGCGGTGATCGATCCGCGTCTGCGCACTGCGCGCTAACCGAAGGGAGCCGGTTTCATGGCCACAGACCTTCCGCAAACGGCAAAACCTGCCCGCCCGTCGCTCATCAAGCGCATACGCAACAGCGATCTCTACTGGTCGTTCAGCCACAGCAGATCGGCCAAGATCAGCGCGCTGATCCTTGCAGTCCTCATCCTCGCCGCCGTTTTCGCGCCCCTGATCGCACCGCAGAACCCTTATGACGGCGCTTCGCTCGACATGTGGAAGGCCGAACTGCCGCCGGTGTGGCAGGAGGGCGGCGAATGGCCCTTTCTGCTCGGCACGGATACGCAAGGGCGCGATATGCTCTCCGCTATCCTCTACGGCACGCGCATATCGATCGTCATTGGTGTCGCCTCGGTGGCGCTTTCCCTGGTCATCGGCATGACTGCCGGGCTTGTGGCCGGTTATTTTGGCGGTTTTGCCGATAATCTCCTGATGCGCATCGGCGATATCACGCTCTCCATTCCGACAATTCTGGTGGCAATTCTCGTCTCCACGGTCGTCAGACAGATGCTTCCGGACAATCTTCGCGAGGTCGGCGCGTCTGCCGTGCTCATTCTCGCCATCGCGCTTTCCGCCTGGGTGCAATATGCGCGCACCGTGCGTGCCCAGGCGATTGTCGAAACCGGCAAGGACTATGTGCAGGCGGCGAAGCTGATCGGCGTTCCCGCGCGCCGCATCATGGCAAACCATATTCTGCCCAATACGCTGACGCCGATCATGGTTGCCGCCACGCTGAACTTCGGCATGGCGATCCTGACCGAAGCGACGTTGTCTTTCCTCGGCATCGGCATGCCACCCAGCCAGCCGTCGCTCGGAACGCTGATCCGCATCGGCAACCAGTTCCTGTTTTCCGGTTCCTGGTGGATCGTGTTGTTTCCCGTTTTCCAGCTCTGCCTGCTCGTCGTCACCGTCAACCTTCTGGGTGACTGGCTGCGCGATGCGCTCAATCCGAAACTGAGGTGAGTTCCATGTACGATCTTCTGCTCCGCAACGTCAGGCCCATGGCGGGCGACACCTGCGATATTCTGGTAAGACAGGGAAAGATTGCCGGTTTTGGAAAATTCGAAGCCGAACCCGGCATGGCGGTCGAGGATGGCAACGGCGCAATCGTCGCGCCCGGTCTCATCGATGCACACACCCATCTCGACAAGACGACATGGGGCATGCCCTGGCATGAGAACAACCGTGCCGCCATCCTGCGCGGACGGATCGATTTCGAGCGCGAGAACCGCACCCAGATCGGTATCGATCCGCACCGCCAGTCCATGCGCCACGCCATCGGCCTTGCTGCAAACGGCGGCACGCATATCCGCAGCCATGTGGATATCGATCCGACCCACGGCCTGAAGCTTGTTGAAGGCATATGGGAAACACGTGAGAAGCTGAAAGGCATCATCGACATAGAGGTCGTTGCCTTCCCGCAGTCCGGCGTCATGGTCATGCCCGGCACGGTGGAGCTGCTGGACGAGGCCTTGAAACAGGGTTGCGAAGTCCTTGGCGGCATCGATCCCTGCGGCATCGATCGCGATCCCAAAGGCCAGCTCGATATCCTCTTTCAACTCGCGGTCAGGCACGGCGTGCCGATCGACATTCATCTGCATGAGGCTGCCGATCTCGGCGCCTTCACGATGGAGCTGATCTTCGAGCGTATTCGTGCCAATGGCATGGAAGGCAAGGTCGCAATCAGCCACGCCTTTGCGCTGGGCATGAATGATTACATCAGGGTCGGCAAGCTGATCGATGAAATCGCCCGGCTCGATGTGGCGATCCTGACGACGGGCGCGCCCTCGGCAACCGTGCCGTCGATCATGCGGTTGAAGGAAGCCGGCGTTCGCGTTGGCGGCGGTTGTGATGGCATTCGCGATACCTGGGGACCTTGGGGCCAGCCGGATATGCTCGACCGGGCCAAGATCATCGGCATGAAGAACGGCTTGCGCTCGGATATCGAGCTTGCGCATGTCCTGCATGTCGTCTCGCAGGGCGGTGCCGATGTCATGGGCCTCAAGGATTACGGTCTTGAGGTTGGCTGCTCCGCCGATTTTACGCTGCTGACCGGCGAAACATTGGCCCATGCCGTTGTCGATGTCGCGCCGCGGCCCATGGTCGTAAAGGGCGGACGCGTGACCGCCAGAGGCGGCAAGGCGGTGGTGGAGGCGCCATGATGAGCAATCCGCTACAGTCTATCGCTCTCGGTGAACGCCCCTCCGGTCGCACGCTGCTCACCGCAAGCTGGGTGGTCGGTCATAAGGACGGGTCTCACCGGCTGTTGAAAAACGGCGAAGTGGTTTTCGAGAACGGCGAAATCCTTTTTGTCGGCCATGGCTTTCCAGGCGAGGTCGCGCGCCGCGTCGATTTCGGCAATGCCCTGATCAGCCCCGGCCTGATCGACCTCGATGCGCTTTCCGATTTCGATACGACTATTTTGGGGATCGACAATCATCCCGGCTGGGCGAAGGGCCGTGTCTGGCCGCGCTCTTATGTCGAGGCCGGTCCTTACGAGATGTATTCCGAGGAGGAGCTTGCCTTCCAGAAACGTTTCGCCTTTGGCCAGCTTCTCCTCAACGGCATCACCACGGCGGCACCCATTGCCTCGCTGTTTTATCGTGAATGGGGAGAAACGGTCGCTGAATTCGAGGCTGCGGCCGATGCTGCCGGCGAACTTGGTCTCCGGGTCTATCTCAGCCCCGCCTTCCGCTCCGGCGGCATGGTGCTGGAAGAGCCGGGACGCATGGTGCCCGTGTTCGATGAGGAGCGCGGTCTTCAGGGGCTGAAGGAAGCAGTGTCGTTCATCGAACGGCAGACCGGAAGACACGGCGACCTCGTCCGCGGCCTTCTGGCACCTGATAGGGTTGAAACATCGACGCTCACCCTGCTGGAAAGAACCGATGCGGCCGCCCGTGATCTCGGCTGCAAATTCCGGCTGCATATGGCGCAGGGCACCATGGAAGTTGACACGGTTCGCAAGCTGCATAGCTCAACCGCGCCGGTATGGCTCGCAAAAG
This sequence comes from Agrobacterium tumefaciens, assembly GCF_009649785.1. Taxonomy (GTDB): domain Bacteria; phylum Pseudomonadota; class Alphaproteobacteria; order Rhizobiales; family Rhizobiaceae; genus Agrobacterium; species Agrobacterium tumefaciens. The sequence continues at coordinate 8,968 of NZ_WJOK01000023.1, forward strand.
CAGGCCTGCTGAGCGACCGCCTTATCGCGCCGCATGCCACCAATGCGACGCAGGAAGATCTGGCGCTCTATGCGGAAAACGGCGTGTCGATCGTCCACTGTCCGCTGGTGTCGGCCAGAAGCGGCAGTACGCTGTCGTCCTTCTCCGCGTGCCGCCAGCTTGGAATAAACATTGCGATGGGCACCGATACGGCGCCCGCCGACATGCTGATGAACCTGCTTGTCGGTCTCATAACCTGCCGCATCAATGACGGTGCTCCAGATAAGGTCCGCTCAGCCGATCTGTTCGACGCCGCCACACTCGGCGGCGCTCGGGCGCTGGGTCGCTCCGATCTCGGACATCTTTCCAAGGGTGCGCGCGCCGATATCGCGGTCTTCGATCTGGATGACACGGTCATGGCGCCGAGCCTCGATCCGATCACAACAATTGTCACCGGCGGTTCAGGCAAAATCACGCGCGCCGTGTTTGTCGATGGTCGTCTCTCCATGCGGGAAAGACAGGTCGCGAACATCGACATGGCGAGCGCCCGCATTCAGGCGCAGGCACAGTTCGATGGGCTGATCGCGAAATATCCCGAGCGAAGCTGGGCCAATCCGCCCGTTTCGGAAATCTTCCCCCCGAGCTACCCGGTGGAGGTGAATACCAATGGATGACATGAACCAGTCGGTTATCGATGTCCGCAATTTGAAAGTCGAGTTCCCTGGCCGCCGGGGAACGGTGACGGCACTTTCGGATATCAGCCTTTCCATCCGCCCTGGCGAAATCCTCGGTGTGGTCGGGGAGTCCGGTGCCGGAAAATCCATGACCGGCCTTGCGATACAGGGCCTGCTCGAAAAACCGGGTCGCATCGCGGATGGCGAAATATGGCTTGGGTCGCGTCGTATCGATCAACTCGATGACAGGGCGATGGAAAGCATCCGTGGCCGGGAAATCGGCGCGATTTTTCAGGATCCGCTCACCTCGCTCAATCCGCTGTTCACGGTTGGCGCGCAGCTTGTGGAGACAATCCGCCAACATCTGCCGCTTTCGAAAAGGGATGCAAAGGCACGCGCAGTCCAGCTTTTGCGTGATGTCGGTATTCCATCTCCGGAAGAGCGCGTCGATCACCATCCGCATCAATTCTCCGGTGGTATGCGCCAGCGCGTCGTCATAGCGCTCGCACTTGCGGCGTCGCCGAAACTGATCATCGCCGATGAACCGACGACGGCGCTTGACGTGTCGATCCAGGCGCAGATCATCTCGCTGCTGCGCAAGCTCTGCAAGGAAAAGCAGACGGCTGTCATGCTGGTCACCCATGATATGGGCGTCATCGCCGAGGCAGCCGATCGCGTTGCCGTGCTTTATGCTGGCAGGTTGATAGAGGTGGGGCCGGTCGAACAGGTTCTCCATGCGCCGAGGCACCCCTATACGCAGGGCCTGATGGCCTCCATTCCTTCGCTCGGCGCGCGAGTGGAACGGCTCAACCAGATCGACGGTGCCATGCCGCGTCTCGACGCCATCCCGCCCGGATGCGCCTTCAATCCGCGCTGCGGGTTCTCAGGACCGCGCTGTCTTCGCGAGCGGCCGGAACTGGAAGCGGTGGGTGATGGCGCCAGCGCTTGCTGGATGAATGCAGGAGGTACAGCATGAACACGCCGGTTCAAAGAACACCCGCATTGACGGTCAAGGGCCTCACCAAGACCTTCGATGTCTCTGCCCCATGGCTCAACCGGATCATTGAGCGCAAGCCCCGGCAATTCGTCCAGGCCGTAAACGACATCGATTTTACGGTTCCGGCGGGCGGCTGTCTCAGCATCGTAGGGGAAAGCGGCTGCGGCAAGTCCACGGTTGCCCGTCTGGTGACCGGGCTGTTCCGGCCAAGCGCGGGTGATTTCCACTTCGCCAAGGGTCGCAAGGATACACCGCTTTCGGCGCAGATGATCTTTCAGGATCCCTATGCCTCGCTCAATCCGCGCTGGCGGGTGAAGAATATCATTGCCGAACCCATCCGCGAACTGAAACTTCGTGCGACCCGGGCCCAGACCATGGAACGGGTGGAGGAACTGTTGCTGACGGTTGGTCTGTCTGCTTCGGACGGCGAAAAGTTTCCGCATGAATTTTCAGGCGGCCAGCGTCAGCGCATCTCCATTGCCCGCGCTTTGGCAAGTGAGCCCGAGTTTCTGGTCTGTGACGAGCCTACATCGGCACTCGATGTATCGGTGCAGGCGCAGGTGCTGAACCTGATGCGACGCCTCCAGGACGAGTTGGGGCTGACCTATCTGTTCATCAGTCATGACATGAGCGTGGTTCGCCACATGTCGGATCGCATCGCGGTCATGTATCTTGGCCGCATCGTGGAGGAGGGCGACACGGAGGAGCTGTTCGCCCGCCCGCGTCACCCCTATACCCAGCTTCTGCTGCAGACCATTCCCAATATCGACGCGCCGCGCCGTGACCGGGAACTGGTTGCCGGTGAAGTTCCAAGCCCGCTCAAACCGCCATCGGGATGCACGTTTCATCCGCGTTGCCCGCTTGCAACGGCGCGCTGTTCGGCGGAGGTGCCAAAGGTGCGCACGCTTGTCGGCGGCACACGTGTCGCCTGCCATCTGGTGTCGGACGAAGAAGAGCTGGTTGTGAAGGAAAGAGAACTCGTCTGACCGTCGGGTCAGGCGAGTGCGGCGCGCAGATCGTGGGAAAGGTCGCGGATTTCGCTGAGATCGAGTTCCGCTTCCACGTGTTCCAGATGGTGGGTCATCAGATGCGTGGCTTTCGCCGGGTCGTTATTGGCAATCGCATCGACGATTTCCGCATGCTCGTCCGGTCCGCAATTGAAGCGGTCGGTGTTGCGGTAAACGGCGGTGATGAGAGAGGAACGCGAAATGAGGTCGCGCATGGTGGTGAACAGGAAATCGGAACCGGCCGTTTCCGCAAGCAGCAGATGGAACCCGCCGGAGAGCTTGATGATATCTGTGGTGATGTTGTGAGCATTGGCCACGCGCTCCTTGGCGACATGGTCGCGAAGCCGTTTCAGATCGGCCTTGGTGGCCGATTTGCACAGACGTTCAACGACACATTGCTCCACGGTGCGACGCACGAAAAACACGTCTCTGGCTTCTTCGACCGATGGTTTCGAAACGAAGGCGCCGCGATTGGGAACGATGGTGACGAGACCGTCGCGCTCCAGAACGGACAGGGCCTGACGGATACGTGCACGGCTGACACTGAAAATTGTCGCCAGTTGTTCTTCCTTCAGCTGCACGCCGGGACGCAGCCGCCGCTCAGCGATGGATAGCCAGACTTTCTCGACAATTTGCTGTGTGGACTGGCCGTTCTGCTCGGTCATTTTGTTCGCTCTCCATTAGGGTTAGAAAAGCGTGATGCCGCCGAAAAAGTCAACTGTTTCAACAGGGTTTTGGTTGCACAATTGTCAACAATATGAAACAATATTGTATACTATAAACGGGACAACGTCATGGAATTCGACTTCACCACGCTTGAGCCACAGAGCCGCTATCGGTTGCTGACGAATTTTATTGGTCCACGGCCGATAGCGCTTGTCACGACCCGCTCGGAAGCGGGCCACAACAATGCAGCGCCGATGAGCTTTTTCAACGTCTTTTCCCATGATCCGCCCATCGTTGTTCTCGGAATCCAGCCGCGTCTGAATGGCGAGGAGAAGGACACGATGGCCAATATTCGCCGCACCGGCGAGTTTGTCGTCAACATGGTCGATATGACTATATCCGAACATATGCTTGTCTGCGGCCTCGGTTTCGACAGCGAGGTCGATGAACTTTCCATGGCGCAGCTGACGCCGGCGCCCTGCAACAAGATCGATGCAAGCTTTGCAGCGGAATCGCCCTGCGCCTTCGAGTGCCGGGTGGAGCGTCTGATCGATTATCCGCGGCGGACGCTGGTGCTGGGGGAGGTCGTGCACATGCATGTCCACAGGGACTGCCTCGACAAGGAGGGGCATTATGTCGATCCGGACCGATACCAGCCGATCGCACGCCTCCATGCCGACAATTACATTACCTCGGATCGCCAGTTCGTCTTGAAGGCGCCCCCCATTACCGACTTCATCAAGCCAGATGGCAAGTGACAGTCCCGAAAGGCTGACCTGAATGCATATTCGTCTGATCAACCCGAACTCAACCGCCTCGATGACGGCGCAGGCGCTCGAGAGCGCCTTGCGCGTCAGGCAGGCGGATACGAAGATTTCCGCTGCAAACCCTGTCGATACGCCGGTCAGTATCGAAGGCGGGGCCGATGAGGCGCTGGCTGTTCCCGGCATGCTGGAGGAAATCCGCAAGGGCGAGCGGCTGGGCGTCGATGCCTATGTCATTGCCTGCTTTGATGATCCGGGCCTGCATGCGGCGCGCGAAGTCGCGCGTGGTCCCGTGATCGGCATCTGCCAGGCCGGCATTCAGGTGGCGATGACGATCAGCCGCCGCTTTTCCATCATCACAACGCTGCCGCGCTCCATCCCCATTATCGAAGATCTCGTCGATAGCTACGGTGCACAGCGGCATTGCCGTAGGGTTCGTGCCATCAATCTGCCGGTGCTGGGTCTTGAAGAGGATCCGCTTGCAGCCGAGGCGATGTTGATCCGCGAAATCGAAGCGGCCAAGAAAGAAGATGCGGCAGAAGCCATCATCCTCGGTTGCGCCGGCATGTCCGCACTGTGCGACAGGCTGCGCGAGGCAACCGGCGTCCCTGTCATCGATGGTGTCACGGCCGCCGTCAAGCTGGCCGAAGCCCTGGTGGGCGCGGGTTACGTGACATCCAAGGTCAATGCCTATGATTATCCGCGGGTGAAGGAAACCAAGCTCGTCGCCTGACCGGGAAACGCGGGTGCGGCAAAGCGCCTCCACGGCGTTTGCGACAAAGCTCGCCTCGCTCTAGTGTCTGCTTTCGCGCCGGTCCGCAGAATGGTCGCGCGGGATGGGAGGCAGGATGATCGACAAGCTGGAGTTTTTCATTGCACTTGCGCGCGCGGAGCATTTCGGGCGGGCCGCGGAGGAGTGCGGCATCTCGCAGCCGACGCTGTCTGCGGCCATCCGGCAACTGGAAGATCAGCTCGGTGTCGTGCTCGTAGTGCGCGCGGCCCGATATCAGGGCCTGACGCCGGAGGGACAGCGGGTGCTCGAATGGGCAAGGCGCATCGTTGCCGATACACGCACGATGCGGGAGGAAATGCGCGCTGCGCGTAAAGGTCTCGCCGGCCATATCCGGCTGGCCGTCATCCCCACCGCTCTCGCCATGGTGCCCAGGCTCACCGAACCCTTTCAGGCGCGTCACCCGGCAGTCACGTTTTCCGTCACCTCCCGCACGTCGTTGCAGGTTCTCAGCCAGATCGAAAATCTCGAAATCGACGCGGGAATCACCTATCTCGACAACGAACCTCTGGGCCGGGTGACGACGGTTCCGCTTTACTCGGAGCGATATCACCTGATTGCGGCTGCAGGCACGCCCCTTGCCGATCAAGAGAGCGTGACCTGGAAGCAGGTTTCGGGTCTTCGGCTTTGCCTATTGACTTCCGACATGCAAAACCGCCGCATTATCAACAAGCACATGGCCGAAGCGGGTGTTGAAGCGAAACCCACGCTCGAGTCCAATTCGATGATTGTACTGTTTTCCCATATCCGAACCGGACAATGGGCTTCAATTATGCCGCGTAACATCGCGGAATCGTTTGGTTTTCCAAAACAGATTCGAATGATCCCGATTGTCGAGCCCGATGCCGAGCATCTTGTCGGCCTCATCGCCACCTATCGTGAACCCCATACGCCACTTGTTTCCGCACTGCTGCATGAGGCGCGATTGCGCGTCGCGGCCTCCGCTTTTGATAGAAATTTCCTATCGACTGACGGAAAGACGATATTGACCTGATCTTGCTCCGCTCGCCATTCTTTCGCCATCAGGCAGCGCGGCGCGCCGGATAAGGATGTGGAGGTCCTCCGGTTCAAACGCCCGCCACCTGTCGGTTTGGGAGGACTGGCTCATGAATATTCGTGCTGTCGCCGCAGATGAGGCGACGCGTGTGCAGGCTATCATTGACGACTGTCTGCATATGGAAGGGCCAATGCTGCCCATCCTGCACAGGGTGCAGGAAGAATTCGGCTATGTGCCTGATAGCGTCAAACAGGTGATCGCCCTGGCCCTCAACGTATCGCGTGCCGAAGTGCATGGTGTTGTGAGCTTCTATCCCGATTTCCGCGACCATCCCGGCGGGCGCCATGTGCTGAAGCTCTGTCGGGCCGAGGCTTGCCAGTCGATGGGCTGCGAGTCTCTTGCCGACACCATCAAGGGGAGACTTGGTCTCGACTGGCACCAGACGGCAAAGGATGGCTCGGTCACACTCGAGCCGGTCTTCTGTCTCGGGCTCTGCGCCCAGGCACCCGCGCTGATGCTGGATGGCGAGGTTCATGCCAGAGTGGATGAGCACTGTCTTGGCGACATTCTGGCGGAGGTGCGTCGATGAGCGTGACCGTTTTCGTGCCTTGCGATTCCGCAGCACTCGCCGTTGGTGCCGACCGCGTTGCCGAAGCAATCCAAGGTGAGGCCGCGGCCCGCAATCTTGACATTCGCCTTGTCCGCAACGGTTCGCGCGGCCTGCTCTGGCTTGAAGTGCTGGTAGAGGTCGACACCCATCATGGCCGCGTTGCTTATGGTCCGGTCAAAGCTTCTGATGTTTCCGGGCTGTTCGATGCAGATTTTCTTCATGGCGGCGATCATGCGCTCTGTCTTGGGCTGACCGAAGAAATCCCTTTTCTGAAGAATCAGACGCGCCTGACGTTTGCGCGCTGCGGCGTGACCGATCCGCTTTCGCTGGAAGACTACCGTGCCAACAAGGGCATGAAGGGGCTGGAGAGAGCCGTCGCACTCACCCCCGCGGAGATCGTCAAACAGGTCACCGATAGCGGCCTTCGCGGACGGGGTGGCGCCGGCTTTCCGACCGGTATCAAGTGGAAAACCGTGGCGGATGCCACCGCCGATCAGAAATACATCGTCTGCAATGCGGATGAGGGCGACAGCGGCACCTTTGCCGACCGCATGATCATGGAAGGCGATCCCTTTGTCCTTATCGAGGGCATGGCCATTGCCGGCCTCGCGGTTGGTGCAACGAAGGGCTACATCTACACCCGCTCCGAATATCCCCATGCCGTTAGGACAATGGAAAAAGCCATCGACATTGCCCGGCGAGAAGGGGTGATCGGCGCGTCTGTGCTCGGTTCGGGTCGCGCGTTCGATCTCGAGGTGCGCATGGGCGCCGGAGCCTATGTATGCGGTGAGGAAACCTCGCTGCTCAACAGTCTCGAAGGCAAGCGCGGCACGGTGCGCGCCAAGCCGCCGCTTCCCGCCCTGCAGGGGCTGTTCGGCAAACCGACGGTAGTCAACAATGTCATTTCTCTCGCTTCGATCCCTGTGATCATGGATCGCGGCGCGGCGTTCTACCGGGATTTCGGCATTGGTCGTTCGCACGGCACAATCCCGATCCAGCTTGCCGGAAACATCAGACATGGCGGACTTTACGAGACCGCTTTCGGTCTGCCGCTCGGGCAATTGGTCAACGAAATCGGTGGCGGCACCATTACTGGCCGGCCGGTCAAGGCGGTTCAGGTCGGCGGCCCATTGGGCGCTTATTTCCCGGTGTCGCTGTTTGATACGCTGTTCGACTACGAGGCATTTACCGCCGCTGGCGGCCTGATCGGTCATGCCGGCATTGTCGTCTTTGACGACACCGCCGATATGCTGCGCCAGGCGCGTTTTGCCCTGGAATTCTGTGCCGTCGAAAGTTGCGGAAAGTGTACGCCATGCCGGATCGGTTCGACACGCGGTGTCGAGACGGTGGACAAGATTTCCCTTGGAATAGAAGCAGAGCGAAATACGGCGCTGCTTGAGGATCTCTGCGAAACCATGAAGTTCGGTTCGCTCTGCGCGCTAGGCGGTTTCACGCCTTATCCCGTGATGAGCGCGCTCAGGCACTTCCCGCAGGATTTTGCACCCATCCCACGTGTCGAAGCGGCGGAGTAAGACCATGGCCCTTATATCTGAAATCGACTACGGAACACCAAAATCCACCTCGACAGAGATGGTCACGCTAACGATAGACGGCCGCGAGATCACCGTGCCGGCGGGAACGTCAATCATGCGTGCTTCGAGAGAAGCGGGCATCGATGTTCCCAAACTCTGCGCCACCGATATGGTCGATGCCTTCGGTTCCTGTCGCCTCTGTCTCATCGAGGTGGAGGGCCGCAATGGCACCCCCGCCTCCTGCACCACGCCAGTGGCGGCCGGTCTTGTCGTCCACACCCAGACGGAACGCCTGAAGCAGATCCGCAAGGGTGTGATGGAGCTTTATATCTCCGACCACCCGCTCGACTGTCTCACCTGCGCCGCAAATGGCGACTGTGAATTGCAGGATATGGCCGGCGCCGTCGGCCTGCGTGACGTGCGTTACGGCTATGATGGCGACAACCATGTGAAGGCCCGTGCCGGCGATGGCGACCTCAACGCCAACTGGATGCCCAAGGACGAGAGCAACCCGTATTTCACCTACGATCCGTCGAAGTGCATCGTCTGTTCCCGCTGCGTGCGCGCCTGTGAGGAAGTGCAGGGAACGTTCGCGTTGACGATCGAAGGGCGCGGCTTCGAAAGCCGCGTTTCGCCCGGCGCGCACGAGGCATTTCTTGATTCCGAATGCGTTTCCTGCGGCGCCTGCGTGCAGGCCTGTCCGACGGCGACGCTGACTGAAAAATCGGTGATCGCCATTGGCCAGCCGGAACATTCGCTGGTCACCACCTGCGCTTATTGCGGCGTCGGCTGTTCGTTCAAGGCGGAGATGCGCGGAGAGGAGCTGGTTCGCATGGTGCCGTGGAAGGACGGTCAGGCAAACCGTGGCCATTCCTGCGTCAAGGGTCGCTTTGCTTATGGGTATGCCAGCCACCGCGACCGCATTCTCAACCCGATGGTCCGTGAAAAGATCAGCGACCCGTGGCGCGAAGTGACCTGGGACGAGGCATTTGCCCATGTCGCCTCCGAATTCCAGCGCATTCAGGGAGCCTATGGCCGCGAATCCATCGGCGGCATCACCTCTTCCCGCTGCACCAATGAAGAGACCTTTCTGGTCCAGAAGCTCATCCGCGCCGGTTTCGGCAACAACAATGTCGATACCTGCGCCCGCGTCTGTCATTCGCCGACGGGGTACGGGTTGGGGCAGGCGTTCGGCACCTCTGCCGGAACGCAGAATTTCGATTCCGTCGAACATTCGGATGTTGTCCTCGTCATCGGCGCCAACCCGACAGACGGGCACCCGGTGTTCGGCTCACGCCTGAAGAAGCGGCTGCGCCAGGGCGCAAAGCTGATCGTCATCGATCCGCGCCGCATCGATCTCGTTCGCACGCCGCATGTGGAGGCGTCGTTCCATTTGCCGCTGAAGCCTGGAACGAACGTCGCCGTGCTGACAGCCCTTGCCCATGTCATCGTTACAGAAGGATTGTTCGACGAGGCCTTCATCCGCGAGCGTTGCGACTGGTCGGAATTTGAGGACTGGGCCGCGTTCGTGGCCGAACCGCAGCATGGCCCGGAGGAAACAGAAAGCTTTACCGGCGTTCCCGCCGAGGAGCTGCGCGGTGCCGCCAGGCTGTTTGCCAAGGGCGGCAATGGCGCAATCTATTACGGGCTTGGCGTTACCGAACACAGCCAGGGTTCCACGACCGTCATGGCGATTGCCAATCTTGCCATGGCGACCGGCAACATTGGTCGCCCTGGTGTCGGCGTCAATCCGTTGCGTGGCCAGAACAATGTGCAGGGTTCCTGCGACATGGGTTCCTTCCCGCATGAGCTCCCCGGCTATCGCCATATATCCGACGATGCCACCCGGGAAATATTCGAAAAGCTCTGGGGCGTTACCCTCAACAACGAGCCGGGGCTGCGCATCCCCAACATGCTGGATGCAGCCGTCGATGGCAGTTTCAAGGGCATCTACATTCAGGGCGAAGACATCCTCCAGTCGGACCCGGACACCAAGCATGTTTCAGCCGGTCTTGCCGCGATGGAATGTGTTGTCGTGCACGACCTGTTCCTGAACGAGACGGCGAACTACGCGCATGTCTTTCTGCCGGGTTCCACCTTCCTCGAAAAGGATGGCACGTTCACTAATGCCGAACGCCGCATCAATCGTGTGCGCAAGGTCATGTCGCCGAAAAACGGCTATTCGGATTGGGAGGTCACCCAGAAGCTGGCTCAGGCCATGGGGCTGAACTGGAGCTATACGCACCCGTCGCAGATCATGGATGAAATCGCGGCGACGACGCCGAGCTTTGCCGGCGTTTCCTATGACTATCTGGAGAGCAGAGGCTCGGTGCAGTGGCCGTGTAACGAAAAATTCCCGGAAGGCTCGCCGATCATGCATGTGGACGGGTTCGTGCGCGGCAAGGGCAAGTTCATCCGCACCGAATATGTGGCGACGGACGAGCGTACCGGCCCGCGCTTTCCGCTGCTGCTCACCACCGGCCGTATCCTGTCGCAGTACAATGTCGGCGCGCAGACACGGCGCACCGAAAACGTCGTCTGGCATGAGGAGGATCGTCTCGAAATCCATCCGCATGATGCCGAACAGCGTGGCGTCAAGGATGGTGACTGGATCAAGCTTGCCAGCCGTTCGGGCGATACGACGCTACGGGCGCTAATCACCGATCGCGTTGCGCCGGGGGTGGTCTATACCACCTTCCACCATCCGGGCACGCAGGCAAACGTCATTACCACCGACTACTCCGACTGGGCGACGAACTGTCCGGAATACAAGGTCACTGCGGTTCAGGTCTCGCCCTCGAACGGGCCGACCGAATGGCAGGAAGGATATGACGCGCTCAGCCGCCGTTCGCGGCGGATCGCAGGCAAGCTCGAGGCGGCCGAATAATCGGGGCCGGGGCAATCCCGGCCTTTTGAAAACGTGAACGTCGTCCGTCAGGCGGCGCGGGGAAAACAGCCATGTTGCTTAATCACACCGACGAAAAACTGGTGAGAATGGCGAACCAGATCGCGACTTTTTTCCTTTCCCAGCCGGAGGATATCCGCGTTGAGGGGGTCGCCACGCACATTAACAAATTCTGGGAACCCCGTATGCGCAAACGGTTTTTCGAGATTGTTGATGCCGGTGCCGGGGAGTTTTTGCCGCTGGTGCTCGCAGCAGCGCTCAAGATCAAGAGGCCCGGGGTGTCCGCCGCCGATGCGGTCGGGCTTGGCAACGATGCCACGGGAACGCCGGAGGGCAAGGGCGTTGCTGCGGGCGAGTCCTTGTCCGAACCGAGCATTCCCGAAACCACGTAAAGCCAGGCGGTAACACGCCGCAAACAGGTATTGCCGGATGGGGGACATCCGGCGATCTCGGTAACGCCCGGTCGATGCGGCCAATGCGGGCGTATCATGGTTGTCCAGACATTCACGAGGGAGGTAGTGTCGATGGCAGTAGCAGGCGTATCTGCGGGAGGGCCGGCGCAAGCCGGGGTTCTAGACCGCGAACGGATCATAGCAAAACCGGGCTTCAACCGCTGGCTGGTGCCGCCGGCGGCTCTGGCCATTCACTTGTGTATCGGCATGGCCTACGGCTTCAGCGTCTTCTGGCTGCCGCTGTCGAAGGCATTGCCGGCAACGGACCCCAGTTGCTCCAGCCTCACCCTTGTCGGGGCGCTGTTCACCACCGAGTGCAACTGGCGTGTGGCCGATCTTGGCTGGATCTATACGCTCTTCTTCGTCTTGCTCGGATGCTCGGCGGCGATCTGGGGCGGTTGGTTGGAAAGGGTCGGGCCGCGCAAGGCCGGCTTCGTTTCCGCCTGCTGCTGGTGCGGCGGCATTCTGGTTGCAGCGCTTGGCGTGATGACGCACCAGCTCTGGCTGATGTGGGTCGGGGCAGGTGTCATCGGCGGCGTTGGTCTTGGTCTCGGTTACATCTCGCCGGTCTCGACATTGATCAAATGGTTTCCGGACCGGCGCGGCATGGCAACCGGCATGGCCATCATGGGCTTCGGCGGCGGTGCTATGATCGGCGCACCGCTTGCCAATCTGCTCATGAATACCTTCAAGACGGATACTTCAGTCGGTGTCTGGCAAACGTTCGTCGTCATGGCATTGATCTATTTCGTCTTCATGATGGCGGGTGCCTTCGGTTACCGCATTCCACCGGCGGGCTGGCGTCCGGAAGGCTGGACGGCCCCGGCGGCCAAAAGTGCCATGATCACCAATCGTCACGTTCATCTGCGTGATGCGCACAAGACGAAGCAGTTCTGGCTCATCTGGGCGGTTCTGTGCCTCAACGTGTCAGCGGGTATCGGCGTGATCGGCATGGCATCGCCAATGTTGCAGGAGATTTTCGCGGGTTCGTTGATCGGTCTGCCCGGCGTTGGTTTTGCGGACCTCAATATCGAGCAGAAAGCATCGATCGCCGCCATCGCGGCCGGGTTCACGGGCCTGCTGTCGCTGTTTAACATCGGTGGCCGCTTCTTCTGGGCTTCCATGTCCGACAAAATCGGCCGCAAGAACACTTACTTCTGCTTCTTCGTGCTTGGCATCATTCTTTATGCGCTGGCCCCGACGCTGGCAACGGTGGGTTCCAAGGCGTTCTTCGTTCTTGCCCTCGGCATCATCCTGTCGATGTACGGCGGCGGCTTTGCAACCATTCCCGCCTATCTTGCCGACATCTTCGGCACGCAGTTCGTCGGCGCGATCCATGGCCGTCTGCTGACGGCATGGGCAACGGCCGGTATCGCCGGGCCTGTTGTCGTCAACTACATCCGCGAAGCGCAGATTGCGGCCGGTGTCGCGCCGGGTCCCGCACTCTATACCAGCACCATGTACATCCTGGCGGGGATGCTCGCGATCGGCCTCATCGCCAACGCGTTTGTCCGGCCGTTGCCGGAGAAATGGTTCATGTCGGATGCGGAGGTTGCGACACTTCAGGCCAAGACCGCCGCCGCCAATGCAGGGCCCACCGGTTCCTTCGGTATCGGCAGGGGTGGTTTGGACGCCAAGGCTGCACTGGCCTGGGCAGCCGTCGGCATACCACTTCTCTGGGGCGTGTGGGTCACGGTCAAAAGCAGCCTTGTGCTGTTTGGCTGATTGCGACAAGCATCAGATCGTCCGGGCAGCCCTGTGGCTGCCCGGATTTGTTTTCAGGCCTTGAGTGACAGGCGGGCATTCTCGAAGGGCAGGCCGTCATCGTCAGTCGACCTGCGCGAGACTTCAAGGAAGCCGAGCGAACGGTAAAACCGCATCGCCTGCTCATTGGCGGTATAGACCTCAAGCGACAATTCACCCTTGAGATCAAGCGCGTGGGCGATGAGCCTGCGCCCGATACCCTTGCCCTGTTGTGCCGGTGCGACGAACAGGCCTCCGATGAAACTGTCGAGCAGGCTGATGAAGCCGACAGGGTCACCGGCCTGCGCCGCGACGAAAGTCTCCGATAGCGGCAGATAGGTATCTTCGATCAGTCTTTGCTGCTCGCGCAAACGCTGCGTGCCGATAAAGGGATGTGCCAGCAGCGAGGCATCAAGCCAGATGCGTGACAGGATTTGCGTTTCCGCTGCCGCGTCAAACGGCCGGATGTCGATAGATTTGATATTCATGGAAATTCCGCAGAATTAGACATGCCAAAGGGTCAGCTCCGTTTTCCGAGCCGGCTGAAACCGCGATGGGCGGTCAGATTTTCAACCTCTGTGCATAAATCTCCCTGCTTCGAAACCTGTATTTACCGCTGCTGCGCAGCAGGGTCAACAAAGGGAAAGGCGGGCTTTCCTCAAGATCCTGCCGGCAGGGTCAGCGAACAGGTAAGTCCGCCATTTTCGCCGCGCTCCAGCCTGATGCTGCCGCCATGAAGCTCGACAAGTTCCTTGACGATGGTAAGACCGAAGCCGTCACCCGGAACGGTCTCGTCCATGCGTCTGCCCGGCTGGAAAGCCTCGGAAATGCGGGCATCCTCGATGCCAGGTCCATTGTCCGAGATCACGATCCAGACGTCGCGTCCGGTCTTTTTCGCGGAAATACGAACCGCGCTTTTTGCCCATTTGAATGCGTTGTCGATGATATTGCCAACGATCTCGTCCAGATCCTCAGGTGTGATCTGCAATAGCAACTCGGGGTCCACATCGACCGTTGCGACAATCCCCCGGTCGGCATGAATACGCGACATGATATCAACGATATCGTTGATCCTCGGTTTGAGCGCGGTCACCGTGGCCGTGCCGCCTGCTGCGGTCTTGCGGGCTCTTGCCAGATGGTGGCGGATGCGCTGGTCGATCCTGTCCACAAGCGCACGCATTTCGCGATCCGGGTCGTTGGTTTCGTTGAGGGCAAGGTAGAGGCTTGTCACCGGGGTTTTCAGACCATGGGCGAGATTTGCAAAGTGCAGACGTGTTTCCGCAAGCCTCTCGCTATTCTGCTCCACGAGACGGTTGATTTCGCCCGAGGCTGGACGCAGTTCCTCGACATCCGCCTCCGGCAACCTGTCGAGTGTGCCTGCCGAAATCGAGGAAATATCGGCGGTGAGTTGCCGCAGTGGTCGCAGACCATATCTGACCTGCAGGAAAATACCGCCGACGAGGCTCGCGCCCAAGAGGGTCATGGCAGGTATCAACCACAGAAGCGCGCTGCGGGCGGGTGCAACCAGCGCGAATTGCGGCGCAGTGACAGTGATTTCGACGAGGCGCTGTCCAACCATGGTTTGAATGGATCTGAGATAGATCTCCTCGCCGTGAAAATCGGCATTCGCGCCGGGACGAGGGCCGTGGCCCATCATTTTGCGCCATTCGAACGGGGAGGGCGGGTTGGTTATGGTTTGCCCCGCGAGCGACCGAGAGACGATCGCTACACCCTCGCCGGTGATCTGCCAGTACCAGCCGGAGCCGCGCCTGTCGAATGGCGGGCCGTCCAGCGCGGCGTTAAGTGTCACGCCGCCGCTTGCGCTGCCGGAGAGCGCGCTCCGCAATCCCTCTATCTGCGTGTCGAGCCGTTGGTCGATCTGTTCACGCACCACGGCGGCAACGATGAGATAGAGTATGATGGAGGCGACGATCACGGTCGCGGTGACGAAAACTACGGAAAAAACCGTGAGGCGGCGCGAGATCGACGAACCCGGAATGGCCGAAAATTCCCTCATGGCTCTGCCTTCAGCATGTAACCGCGCCCGCGAACGGTCTCTATATGCCCGGCACCGATCTTGCGCCGCAGGCGGGCAATGATCACTTCGATGGAATTGGAATCCACTTCCGCATCGCCCTCATAGACCCGTTCGATGAGTTCGCGGCGGTCGACCACCACTTCCTTGCGCAGGATGAGGCAGGAGAGGACCCGCCACTCCAGCGCGGTCAGCTTCAACGGCAAGCCGTCCTGTTCGAAGGTTCCGAGCTGCGCATCGAAGATGAGCGAACCGCAGGTGATGGCGGAGGCGGCGTGGCCGGTGGCGCGGCGAACGAGTGCACGCAGCCGCAGCACCAGTTCTTCTACCTTGAACGGCTTGGTGAGAAAATCGTCTGCTCCAGCTTTGAAACTCGCCACCTTGTCCGGCCATCCGTCACGCGCGGTCAAAACGAGTACGGGCAGGTTCCGCTGCGCCGACCGCCATGATTTCAGAACCGATACGCCATCGATTTTCGGTAATCCCAGATCGAGAACGGCCACGTCGTAAAGTTCGGTAAGCCCGGCATGTTCGGCATCCTCGCCATTCTGCGCGATGTCGACGACAAAATTTTCCGCCCGCAGGCTGGCTGCGATGCGCCGGGAAAGATCGGTATCGTCTTCAACGAGAAGTATGCGCATGGTCCTGCCGTTTCGGTTTCGTGGGCGGTGTTTTAACTAGGCCCGGAAGGCTTAACTCAACCTGAACCACAAGGTTCAGGCTGCTGGTGGTGCCTGGCAGGTAAAAAGGCCCTGTCAATCAAACAGGAGACCATCATGTCCCACTCTGAAGAGATTAACGAAATCGCAGCACCGAAGGCCACTTCTGACACTCCCGTGCCGCCGCACCGGAAACATCGCCGTAAAACCGCCGCGTTCGCCTTTGCGGCCGTCGCCATGCTGGCCGTTGGAGCCGCTGCCGGAGCCGGTGCGGTGAAGCTGACACGCCCGACACCCGAGATGGCGCCGATGACACCCGTTGCCATTTCCACCGTCAAGGAAGGAAATCTCGTGACCCTGAAGGGCAAGGTCGCCGAGATTTTCGGCAACAAGTTCATCGTTCAGGATGATAGCGGCCGCGCACTCATCGATACCGGCCCCGAGGGCGATAATGGGAAGGTCGTGACTGTCGATGAAGCGGTCAGCGTTCAGGGCCGTTTCGACAGGGGTGTCCTGCGGGCAAGCTATGTCGTCCGTCAGGATGGCACTATCGAGGCACTTGGACCGGCAGGCCGTCCGCCGCATCATGGTCCTAAAGAGGATATGATGCGCGGGCCAAAAGGCGACGGCCCGATGGGCGAGATGATGCCTCACCCCAAACCCTGATATTGGGGCCTGATCTGCGCCAGACGGCGCGGGCTCGAAGACGATAACCGTCCCGAGCCCGCGCCGCCGGTTTTTTTAAGGTTTAGCCCGCACGCTTCAACTGCAGACGCGAGACACCCGCAGCGATGTTAACGCCGGTGCCGACTTCGGCGCTGAGCGGCTGAAGCGCGAAGTTCTTGGCATTGCCGCCGATCAGTGCATTGGCGCCCAAGCCCACGCCGACCGATGCGGCAGCGGAGGCACCAACATAGTTGCCGCTCAACGCACCGTCACCCACGCGGCTGGCTGCGGTGTTCAGCACGATCCAGCTCATATAGGTCTTGCCGGTTACGCCGATGTCGAGACCGAGCTTGCCGATCGTGCCGGTATAACGCTCGGTCTTGCCGGAGCGCTGGCGAAACTCGCAGGCCACGCTCTTGCTGGAGCCGACCACAAGGCCGACGCCGCCGGCAATTTCGCACGACAGGGTGCCGACGCGTTCCTTCTGCGCGGTTTCCATGGGGCGCTTTGCATTGTGCTTCGTTTCGGCTGAAGCAATCGGGGCAAGGGCCAGGGTTGCAATCGCGGTTGCGAGAACGAATGTCTTCATTGTTTTTCACTCCTGTTGTTATTCGCTAGATGGATGCGCCGGGACGGCGTCTCCAGATAGGTGCAAGGCCGCTGCCGTATCGCCAGGTCGGCGATGATGGGCCGCGACGCGAAACATTCTGCGATGATGACCGCATGTTCGAAGGCAGAGAGTGTTTCCACCTCTCCGGAGAGCACAATACGGCCCTCCACGGAGGTGACGGAGATCGAGCTTTTTTCCTGCCCGTCCGCATAGGCGATCACGGCTTGCAACGCGGCGCACAGGCTGATCTCCTGGGGATCGCAGCTTGACACCTGGTTTGCATCGCACGAGAGCATCATCGTGAAACCTCCTGCCTTGAACATAGATGGTTCACTTGAGAACTTTGTTGACGGCGTCCTTTGCCTGTCCGAGCTTCTCCTGCGCCTGGCCAGCCAGTTTCTCGGCCTTGCCTTCTGCCTGAAGCTTGTCGTTGCCAGTGATCTTGCCGGCTGCTTCCTTGATTGTGCCCTTGGCTTGACGGGCGATACCTTCGATACGGTTATTGTCCATGACGAACTCCTTCCATCGTTAGAGGGTGCCGCTGTTGGTAACGGCATGATGGTAAGGTAGTTCGGGAAAATCACAGTTTGCAGAGCAATAGCTACTAGTTGAACTGGTACAAACTGACCTATTTTCGCGTTCGGCTGCGGTTATTTTTCCCTATGGCCGGTAAAACCGCGCTCGCGTGCCCAGATCACGGCGGCGGTGCGGCGGTTGACGCCGATCTTGCCGTAGAGTGAGGCGATATGGTTGCGGATCGTATGCTTGGACAGGTTCAGCCTGTCGCTCATTTCCTTGTCGCTGCATCCATCGCAGATCAGTGACAGGATTTGCTCCTCGCGCTCTGTGAGATCCTTGAGGGAGGCTGAAGACGTTGTGCCGCGGGAGTTCTGACGCAGCCCCGCCAGCCGCTCGACAACCGTCCGGCTGAACCAGGATGTATCGGTCATGACGCTTTCGATCGCTTCAATCAGTTCGTTCTCGGTTCTACGCCGCTCAGTCACGTCCTGTATCGCCCAGATGACGCAGAGCTGATCGTTGATCTCGGCGCGTTCGGCGGAAACGATGCATTCTGCCAAACCGCCACCGGAAAGATTCATGCGCATGTTCTCATCGCGGATGGGAATGTTGTCCTTCAGCCGCCTTTCGAGATCGCGGCGCGCGCCCGCGTCCTCCCACAGCCGCAATTCGCTGGCCGTCTTGCCCACGACTTCGGCCTCGTTGCGTCCGCACAGGACCAGAAACGCGTCATTGACTTCCATCAGAACGAAGTCGTTCAGCCTCGAAATCGCTGCCGGGACAGGCGACAGGCGAAAGGATTTGAAGAAGCGCTCCTCGCTCTGTCGCAGAGCGTTCTGGGCTTTGCGGCGGCCGTCCAGATCGGCGAAGGTGAACAGCATGCACGGTTCTTCGGCAACGGCGATCGTTTCGCCGGCCACGATGACCAGCCTGTCGCCGCCGGGGATGGGAATGAGCGCCTCGCGCTGACGGATGAGCCGGCCATCCTCCAGCTTTTTCAGGGCGTCCTCGCCTGTATCGCACTCGGAAAACAGTCCGAGTTCCTCGACACTGATGCCGATGATCTCTTCACGGCTGAACCCGGTCATCTCAAGGAAACCCTGATTGACGCGGATGAAACGCTTGTCCTCCAGCCGGCATATCAGTCCCGGCGCCGGATTTGCATTGAAGGCGCTCTCGAAGCGCGCCTCCGCCTCAAAACGCGGCGTTTCGTCCCGGATGATCAGGACCAGAACATCGGGTTTTGCGCCAGCATCTTCAAGAACGAGGCCACGCACCGTGTGGACCCAGCACTCCGCTTCATCGCCGCTTGGCGATATCTCTACCGTCACATCTTCGAAGGTCTCGCCCGCCAGAAGCCGTTCAAGCGGATATTGTCCCTCGTCGAGCAGGTGGTTGTTGCGGTATCGAAGCGTGAAATTTCGCCGATAGGCAGCGGCATCCTCCCCAAGCTCAGGCATCGCTTCTATACGGTGCATCTGAAGGGCGGCCTTGTTGGCCCAGGCTATCGTTCCGTCGTTTTCGAGCAGGATCAACCCGTCGCTGAGGCCAGCTATGAGGTTTTGCAACACGAGCCGGTTGATCTTGGGAATGTTTACGCTGTCGTCCATGTTGCCCCCGGTATTTCAATGCTTTGTGCCCGCTATAACGCGCGGTTCCGCCAAGCGTTGCAGGGCAGGCGTGTCGCATGGCCTTCGCGCATGGTTTGCGATGCCGGTTGCTTGCTCTCAGGTCCATTTGAGCTACTATGCGCTGATGGCGGGGAGGCCATTCTACAGGAGGGTTCATGAATTACCGGTCTTTGAAACGGCGTATGGTGTTGAAACTTGCGGCTACGGCTGCTTCTTTTTGCATGATGGGACTGACGGCGAGCGCGCAGGGTTTTCCTGATCGAACGATTACGCTGGTCGTTCCCTTCGCGGCAGGTGGCTCAACCGACGTGGTTGCGCGCGTCATCGCACAGAAAATGGGTGATGAGCTTGGTCACCAGATCGTCGTTGAAAATGTTGCCGGTGCTGGCGGTAATCTCGGTGCCGACCGTGTCGCACGCGCAGAGCCTGACGGTTACACGATCCTCATGGGCACCGTTGCGACCCATGCCTTGAACCCGCTCATTCTCAAGACAAAACCTTACGATCCGCAAAAGGATTTTGCCCCGGTCTCGCTTCTGGTCGTGGTTCCCAATGTGCTTGTTGTCAATCCGAAGCTGAACGTCAACAGCGTCGCGGAATTGATCGCGCTTCTGAAAGCCGAACCCGACAAATATGCCTATGCCTCTTCCGGCAATGGCACGCCGCTGCATCTTTCAGGGGAATTGTTCAAGAGCATGACCGGTGTGAGCATGCAGCACGTTCCCTATAAAGGTGCCGGCCCCGCGCTCAACGATCTTCTCGGCAACCAGATTTCGATCATGTTCGACAATCTGCCGTCGTCGTCCGGCCACATCAAATCCGGCACATTGCGGGCGCTTGGCGTAACGACTGCCGAGCGGGCGTCATCATTCCCGGATCTGCCGACCATTGCCGAAACCGTACCCGGTTATGAAACCTACACGTGGAACGCGCTGTTTGCGCCTGCCGGCACACCGGCCGATGTGGTGGACACACTGAATGCGGCGGCCAAGAAAGCGCTTGCCGATCCTGGTGTGGCGGCCCGCATGGCCGAATTCAGCGCCAAGATCGTCGGTTCTTCGCCCGATGAGCTGAAAAGCCACGTTGCGGCCGAAATCGCCAAATGGGAACCGGTCGTCAAGAACGCAAACGTCCAGATGGATTGACCAGATATGTTCTCGCCGCGCACCGGAGCCTGGGTGCGGCGGGAAGCGCCACCACGCAAAAAAAAACGTGGCCGAAGCTTTCATTGGCATCGGCCACGTTCGTTTCCGTCACACCAGCTGATGTGTCGTTTTCGCATCACTTGCCATAAGGTTGCAATTACCC
Organism: Agrobacterium tumefaciens; assembly: GCF_009649785.1. Lineage (GTDB taxonomy): Bacteria > Pseudomonadota > Alphaproteobacteria > Rhizobiales > Rhizobiaceae > Agrobacterium > Agrobacterium tumefaciens. Next base: position 29,512 of record NZ_WJOK01000023.1, read on the forward strand.
GGTTGGCAACGGCGAACAGCTCAGGTACAAATTTCTCACCGCGTCAGATCGAACATAGGGAGGCGTTGCATGACATCATCATTCATCAAGTTCCTCCCGCGTGGAATGAACCGACACTAGGTCATTTCCATTCGTGGCCCGCCCCGAGCGCGCCCCACATGCGGTTTTGTTTTCCTTCATAGCCCGATTGATCTGACGGGATCATTTTTTGTTTTCCGCCCGGGCTGTGCCATCCAACTTCCGTTTTTGAGGACCGGTTGCCGAACGCATGGCGCCGTGCTGGTTAAAATGTCTCGCAAGAAGCTCGATTTCCGCGCCGATGCCTATCGCCATGTGCTCGGCTTTGTTTTCCACCATTGGACCCACCGGCGGGCATTGGTGGGCTTTATTGTTGTGCTGGTGATTGCCAGCACGCTGGCCGAAGTCATGGTGCCGGTTTTCTCCGGCCAGATCGTCGATGCCATTGCCGGGGGCAACGGGGCTGACCGGGCGCTGCGCGCCTTTGTCGTCGTCGTGGCGCTGGGCTTGACCAGCGTAGTCCTGCGCTGGTTCGTGTTTAACGGCATCATCAGGCTGACGCTGAAAACCATGGCGGATGTGGCGAATAACGGTTTCTACCGGGTGCAGCGGTTCTCAACCGACTGGCACGCCAACAGCTTTGCCGGTTCCACGGTTCGCAAGATCACGCGTGGCATGTGGGCGCTTGATTCACTCAATGACGTGCTTCTTATCGCCCTGTTGCCCTCCATCGTCATGCTGGTGGGCGCCACCGTCGTGCTGGGTAGTTACTGGCCGATCATGGGCTTGATCGTGGGCACGGGGTCGCTGATCTATGTCGGCGTCACCGTGTTGCTCTCCATGGGCTTCGTATCGCCGGCGGCAAGACTTGCAAACGCCTGGGATACCAAGCTTGGTGGCGCGCTGGCAGATGCCGTCAGCTGCAATTCGGTGGTCAAGGCTTTTGGCGCCGAGACCCGCGAAGAGGCGCGGTTGCGCCATGTGCTGGCCAAATGGGGCAACCGTACGCGAAGGACATGGAAACGCGGCACGCTGAACGGCACGATCCAGGGCTTCATGATGGTGTCCATGCAGGCCGGTATTCTGGGAACAGGCCTTGTCATGTGGCAGCAGGGACTGGCGACGCCGGGCGACATCACCTTCGTGCTGGCGATGTTCTTCGTCCTGCAGGGCTATCTGCGTGATGTCGGTCAACACATCCGTAATCTGCAACGTGCCGTCAACGACATGGAAGAGTTGGTGTTGCTCGACAAGATGCCTTTGGGTGTCGAAGACAGGCCGGATGCCAGGCCGATCAGGATAGAGAAGGGCGAAATCGTTTTTGACAACGTCACTTTTCAATACGGCGCGCATCCCAGCCCGCTCTATCAGGACTTTTCAGTCACCATCAGGTCGGGTGAGCGTGTGGGGCTGGTCGGGCATTCGGGGTCGGGAAAGACGACATTCGTCAAGCTTATCCAGCGGCTTTACGACGTGAATTCCGGCTCGATCCGCATTGACGGCCAGGACATAGCCAAGGCAAAGCAGGCAGACCTGCGCAGCCAGATCGCCATCGTGCAGCAGGAACCCATCCTGTTCCACCGCACGCTGGCGGAAAACATCGCCTATGGCCGGCCGAGCGCCTCGCGGCGTGAGATCGAGCAGGCGGCGAGGCAGGCAAGCGCCCATGACTTCATCATGTCCCTTCCCAAGGGCTATGAGACGATGGTGGGTGAGCGCGGCGTTAAATTGTCTGGCGGGGAGCGGCAGCGTGTCGCCATTGCCCGTGCCTTCCTCGCGGATGCACCGGTGCTGATTCTGGACGAGGCGACATCGAGCCTCGACAGCGAAAGCGAAGTGCAGATCCAGGAGGCCATGGAGCGCCTGATGGATGGCCGCACCACGCTGGTCATTGCGCACCGGCTTTCCACCGTGCGGGCGCTTGACCGTCTGCTGGTGTTCGACAAGGGCAAGATTGTCGAAGAGGGCGACCACCAGGCGCTGATCCGTCTGAACGACGGCATCTATCGCCGGCTGTTCGAGCGGCAGGCGCTGGAACTGACCAAGGGTCTGGTGGCTTAAAAATGAAACGCCGGGGCAATGCTCCGGCGTTTTCTTTTACGCGGCCTCCCAACAAATGCTCACGGTCGAACACTTAGCTAATCGACGAAGTTTCCCTTGCGTTAGAGCCGTACTACATGATAGTTAGCAATATGACTAAGCATTCGCCCGAACTATCGCTGATCTTTCAGGCTCTGGCCGATCCGACACGCAGGTCTATTCTAACGAAGCTCGCGCAAGGGCCTGCCCGCGTCATGGAATTGTCCGCTCCCACGGGGCTGCGCTTGCCGACCGTGATGCGGCATCTGTCGGTACTGGAGGAGGCGGGGCTTATCCGCACCTCAAAGGATGGGCGGGTGCGCACCTGCGCTATCGTGCCCGAGGCTCTGGAGCCGGTGCGGACATGGCTTGATGAACAGCGGGCCATTTGGGAGAGCCGGCTCGACCGGTTGGAGGCATTTGCAATGCAGGCTGCGAAGGAGCGCACGGAATGATGTCGAAACTCAATCAGGACGGCACCCGTGCTGAACCCCATCTTGGCGATGGCCGCTTTGCAACACTGAGCTTCGAAAGGGTGGTCGCTGTTCCATTGTCGGTCCTCTGGCAAGTGTGGACGTCGCCTGCCGCGCGGGCTGTCTGGGCAGCGCCCACGCCCGCCGTGACCGTGGAGTTTCTGGAAGCCGATACCAGAGTTGGCGGACGCGAAGTTTCGCTCTGCAAGGTCGATGGGCAGCCTGATATTCGCTGCGAATGCGGGTGGCTGGAATTGCAGCCAGCCTTGCGCAGCGTCAATTACGAGGTGGTGTCGTCCGGCGACGTGACGCAGTCTGCGGCGCTGGTGATCGCTGATTTTTCGGCGACGGAGCAGGGCAGTCGCGTTGTCGTAACCGTGCAGCTTTCCTCATTGGCTGCGGATATGCAGGCGGGTTACCGGCAGGGCTTCGGTGCCGGTCTTAACAATCTGACCGAGGTGGCCAGACGAACAATGGTGCTGGAGCGAACGATAAGGGCGCCGCGCAACATCGTCTGGAAGGCCTGGATGAATTCCGAGACGCTGCCGCAATGGTGGGGACCGGAAGGGTTTTCGTGTCGCACGAAGAGGATCGATCTGCGAACCGGCGGCGAGTGGGTGTTCGACATGATCGCACCTGACGGCACTGTCTTCCCGAACCATCATCGATATATCGAGGTCAGGCCTGAGGAGAGGATCGGCTACACGCTGCTCTGGGGCGAAAACGGGCCGAAACATGCCGACGCCTGGGCTTCGTTCGAGGATCAGGACGGCGCGACGAAGGTCGTGCTCGGCATGGTGTTCAGCACGGAAGCCGAGTTCCAGGACGCGAAGGGTTTTGGGGCTATCGAACTGGGTCAGCAGACGCTCGGCAAACTGGAACGCCTTGTTTTCGCATCGTAATCGCACCGGGAATGAACTTCAACAGGAGCGTGATGCCCTCTCGGGGTAACTGGATTATCGGCCCCGCGTTCCTGCCGTCACGGTGATTTTCAGATTGCGTTGACGGCAGAAATCATAATTTGCATCACCCGATTTTCACCGTTCCGCACACAGCAAAAATTAAGGAGATTGCGACACTGATGTCTCGACTACCTTTTGGAGAGTGATGATGCAGTCACGACGTTGGCGTGTGATAGCCGCGGGGATATTTCTGGCCATAGTTGGCGCCGCGCTGCCCATTGCCGCCATGGCCTGGACGTCCTGGCGTGTCGCCATTCAAAAAGAACTCTTCATTCTCGACCTCGTCGCCGAAAGATCGCTTGTTCGTGCCGGAAATACATTCAGGCAAGCGCAAGGGGCATTGGAAGCAATTGAAACCGCGCACCCTCCCGCATGTTCGGATCAGCATATTGCACAAATGCGGATGGTGACGATCAACGTCCCCTCAATCGAGGAGATTGGCTATTTCGAAAACGGCTTCATCAAATGCACTTCCTGGGGCCGCGCCGCTGGCGACGTAGCCAAATCCCATGTCGACTACGTCACACCGGACGGTCTTGAAGTGACGTTGCGTATCCAACCCGGCATCAGCCACGGCGACCAGATGACGAGCCTGCATCTCGGCCACCACAACGCGCTCGTCGCACCTTCGAGATTTGCTGATATTGTGCTGCGGGACGGGATGTCTCTCGCGATCCTCAACGATAAAGCTGCGGTCATCAGCACGCAGAACCTTCCCGATACAGGGGTTCTGGCCACGTTGCCGACAAAAGAGGGGCAGGGCACGACGGACGCATGGCTTTATTCGGTGGTGAAGGAGAACGCGCTGACGGCGGTGGTTCTCGAGCCAAGGGCGGCGTTGCGAACAAGGCTGGTGCGGGAGTTGACTATCCTTTTGCCCATCGGCGCATTCATTGCGCTCTTTATCGTCGGCATCGTCATCTGGATGTCGCGCAAGCGGTTGTCGCCGGAAACGGAACTGGAAATCGCAGTCCAGAACCGTGAATTCATCGTCCACTATCAACCGATCATCGAACTCAAGACCAATATATGCGTGGGCGCCGAAGCGCTTGTCCGCTGGCGGCGGCCTGATGGCACGCTGGTGAGGCCAGACCTCTTCATTCCGCTGGCGGAAGAAACAGGGGTGATAGAGCCCATCACCGATCAGGTCGTTGAAGCCATTATTGCAGATCTTGGTACCATGCTCGTTGGGGATCGCAGCGCACATATCGCCATCAATCTCTGCGCCGAAGATGTAAAATCAGGCCGGATACTAGACTTCATCGATCAACGCCTTGTCCGCGCGGATATACGCAAGGAGCAGATATGGCTTGAAGCGACCGAGCGCGGTTTAATCGACATTGACGCGGCGCGCGTGACGCTGGACAGAGCACGCAAGGCCGGGCATTCCGTGGCAATTGACGATTTCGGAACCGGCTATTCCAGCCTTCAGTATTTGCAGGGACTGCCGTTGGACGCCCTGAAAATCGACAAGTCCTTCGTTGATACGATCGGCAGGAACACGGCAACCAGCACCGTGACACTCCATATTATCGAGATGGCGCGTGAGCTTGGACTGTTTTCGGTTGCGGAAGGTATCGAGAGGCCGGAGCAGGCGGCCTATCTGCGGGAACATGGTGTGGATTTTGGTCAGGGCTGGCTGTTTTCCAAGCCGCTTCCAGCCGAGGAATTCATCGCCTTTCACCGTCGGAACAAGTCGACATACGGCTCCGCTCCCGAGGTCATTCAGGTCGCGTCGGTCTAGGTTGAGCGAGACCTGAGCGTCTTGACGCTGCCCGTCGCTATCCGGCCAGTTCTTCCGTAATGACTTCGAACCGCTTCAGGATAGCCGGCCCGAAGGCGGTGGACAGGGCGACGTCCGTCGCATCTCGTCCTGTCGCCATCAAGATGCGTCCGATGCGGGGCCTGTTGTGACGGGCATCGACCGTATACCAGCGGCCGCTGAGATAGACTTCGAACCAGGCGCTGAAATCCATCGGATTGGGGTCCTTCGGCACGCCGATATCACCGAGATAGCCGGTGCAATAGCGAGCGGGGATATTCATGCAACGGCAGAGGGTGATCGCAAGATGTGCGAAATCGCGGCAAACCCCGGTCCGGTCGATGAAGCCGCCATATGCGGTCCTGAGCGGATCGGCTTTCTCGTAGTTGAAGACAATATGGGAATGCACAAAATCAAGGATCGCCTGCACACGGGGCCAGCCGAGCGGTGTTGCCGAGAAGTTTTTCCAGGCGAAGTCCGCCAGGCGGTCGGTATCGCAGTAACGGCTGCCTAGCAGGAACACTAGAACATCGTCTGGTAAATCCTTGATATCGTGCTGGAAAGCGTTTTCAGGAACCGGATCTGGCAGGCCGCCGTCGTATATGTCAAACCGCGTCGAGATCGTCGTCACGCCTGGCGGTGCGGTTATGCGGCTGCAGGCGTTTCCGAAGATATCCATATAACCCCAGGCCTCGATCGGCCTGTCGAAGGTCAGCACCTGTTCGGTGAGCAGATCCGCGCGCCGGCTGGGGTGGAGATTGAGAACAAGCAGCATTGCCGTCTCATTCTCGCATTCATAAGCAATATCGAACCCGGCGCGAATCTTCATTCAGTACATCCTTTATGAGCCATCTTGATGTTGTTCACGCTGAAACGCTTTCACGCCCTCGGGCGGGCGATCGTGCGTCATCAAGGCGCGGCATTGTAGCCGCGCCCGCCTGTGATTTCACTTTACTGGCGGTGAAGCCTTGCCGAGTTTTACGGAAGGTTCCCGTCCCCAGACACGCAGATTGCCAAGGTTCGACACGAAGCCAGCGAGGCCTTCCTCACCTGGGAGGATAATCGTGCCCTCGTCAAGATCGCCTGCGATACCGGCCTTTTCCAGCAATGGCAGCGCCGACTGGTCGTAACCTATGAACTTGCAGTGCTGGAAAGCATCGGCCACGAAGTCACGCGCCGTCGCCTCGTTGACCAGATCGTCTATCCCCTCGGCAGAAGTCAACAGTGCAACCGCATCGAAGAGAACCGATGGCCCGCCGTCGATCATGTGATGGGCCGCAATCCAGCTCCCGTCTGAGGCGGTGACGCCACCGACCTTCGGGGCTATCAATTCGCAGACGGCTTTTTCCTTGGTAATCGCCGACATCAGGCCGTTCAGCAATTTGGCGTCGACACCATCGGTGACGAGTATACCAAGCTTGCGGCCTTCGAAGCGTTTCGGACCACGCTCGACGATGCTGAGCGCCGGCGAGGGTTCCAGATCCTGACGTGTCGGCATGGCGGCATCCGCCGGCTTCGGCATGGACTTGAAACCTAGCTTCTGCGCGACGGTGTTTGCCAGCGTCTCGTCGATGTTCATGAGATGCGACACCATGCGTTCGCGGATCACGGCTGTTTCCACCTTGCTCAGTTCAAATGTCAGGGCTGCCGCGATGTGACGCTGTTCTGGCGGGGTCTGGCTGATGTAGAATTGCCGTGCCTGGCTGTAGTGGTCGGCAAAGCTCTCGGGGCGCAGCCGCGCCTTGATCCCCTGTTCTTCTGCCGGAAAATGACGATACCCCCGGCTCGGCGACTCTCTCGGGCCTTCACCGAACGAGTTCGGCTGGTAATTCACCCTGCCAACAGGATTGCGCATGGCCATGTGGCCATCCTGCTGGAAATGCGCGAAGGGACACTTCGGTGCATTGATCGGCAGGTGGGTGAAGTTTGGCCCGCCAAGGCGTTTCAGCTGGGTGTCGAGATAGGAAAAGTTGCGACCCTGCAACAGCGGATCATTGCTGAAGTCGATACCCGGCGGCACGTTCTGCGTCATGAACGCAACCTGCTCGGTCTCGGCAAAGAAGTTGTCAGGCATACGGTCGAGCACCAGTCGTCCGACCGGCTGCGGCTTCAGGATTTCCTCGGGGATGATCTTTGTCGGATCGAGCACGTCGAAATCGAAGCTGTCGGCAAACTCCTGATCGAAGAGCTGCACCTGCAATTCCCATTCCGGGAAATTGCCGGACTGGATCGCTTGCCACAGATCGCGGCGATGGAAATCGGGATCGGCGCCATTGATCTTGACCGCCTCGTTCCAGGCGACCGATTGAAGCCCGAGCTTCGGCTTCCAGTGGAACTTGACGAAGGTCGATTGATCCTTTGCGTTCACAAGACGGAAGGTATGAACGCCGAAACCCTCCATGAAGCGGAAAGACCGCGGTATCGTACGATCCGACATGGCCCACATGACCATGTGCATGCTTTCCGGCGTCAGGCTGATGAAGTCCCAGAAATTGTCATGGGCCGTCTGCGCCTGCGGGAAAGCCCGGTCAGGTTCCTGCTTGGCGGCGTGGATCAGGTCGGGAAACTTGATGGCGTCCTGAATGAAGAAGACAGGAATATTATTGCCGACGAGATCCCAGTTGCCTTCCTGTGTATAGAGCTTCACTGCGAAACCGCGCACGTCGCGCGCAAGGTCGGCTGAGCCCTTGTTGCCCGCAACCGTCGAGAAACGGACGAAGGCTGGTGTCTTTTCGCCGGCGCGCTGCAGGAAATCCGCCTTTGTGTATGCGGAGAAGGACTCGTAGGTCTCGAAGAAGCCATGCGCGCCGTAACCGCGAGCATGCACGACGCGCTCGGGAATGCGCTCATGGTCGAAATGGAAGATCTTTTCGCGGAAATGGAAATCATCAACGACGAGCGGACCGCGCGGCCCGACCCTTAGAGAATTCTGGTCGTCCGCGACCGGCCCCCCTTGAGCGGTCGTCAGCACCGGCGCGTCGTTTTCCGCCGTCTGATGCAGCTCGCCGCCAGCACCGCGCTCCAGCTTCTGGTCATGGATCGTTACGGTTTCGGTCTTGTCGCTTGGTGATGTGGAGGTGGTCTTGGCCATGGTGTGGCTCCTGAAATTTGAAGGGGCCTATTCGACCCGGAAATGAAAAAGCCGCCCTAAAAGGCGGCCTGAGCTTGGAAGGGTCCCCGCACGGTCTTTGGCAGAGCCTTCAGCACTTGTTGTTCGGCGAGACAGATGTCCTTGAGCGTATCGAGGAACAGGTCATGCAATGTAGTTTCCGCAGGCATGTGGGAATCCGATCAACTTTGAATGATGTACTTGGACAACCCCTGAGTGGAGACGATGTTCCTGCTCCCGGAAAAGAATTCACATTCCGGTCCGCGGTGGCATCACAGCGATGCCAGTAACCGGTTGAATAGGCGGACGTTCCTCATCCGGCAGAGATAGTTCTGTGGCGTTTCGACGATGATGGAACGGCAAGGCCTGCAAATTCTATTTTCAGATTGGCGGAACCATGAGGCCCGACATGTTGTTTCCCTGTCGAGCCTGCACTGAAGGCTACAACGAGGAAAAATCATGAAAAAGCTTCTTTTAGCCGCCGCGCTTCTCGGCGCGTCGACCCTTGGCGCCTTCGCTCAGACGTCCACCGCTCCAGCCACCGATGGCAGCAAGCCTGCCGTCGCTACGCCAGACACCAAGAATGCGACTGCGCCTGTGGAAGGCGCAAACAGCTTTACCGAGGAACAGGTGAATAAACGCCTTATGGACGCCGGATATGCCGAAGTGACCGGTCTTACGCTCGACGACAAGGGCGTGTGGCAGGCCAAGGCCTCGAAGGACGGCAAGTCTGTAAACGTGGCGCTCGACTATCAGGGCAATATTGTCGCCAACTAATTCAATCTTTGGGAGAATCCTATGAAGACCGTTACCGGACTTTTCGACGACTACTCCGATGCCAGCGCCGCCGTTACTGCGCTGGAACAGCGTGGCGTGCCATCTAAAGATATCAGCATTGTTTCCAACAATGCAGACGAACGCCATGGCAATGACACAAAAGCTGCTGAAGGCGCAGGCACGGGTGCCGGCATCGGCGCTGCCGTCGGTGGTGTCGGTGGCCTGTTGACAGGCCTTGGCATCATGGCAATTCCCGGCGTCGGACCGGTGGTTGCGGCAGGCTGGCTTGCCGCGACGGCGGCAGGCGCTGTTGCCGGTGCCGTTGCAGGCGGTGCCGCCGGCGGCCTTATCGGCGCGCTGACGGACGCAGGCGTTTCCGAAGACCACGCCCATGTTTACGCAGAAGGCGTTCGCCGGGGTGGTACGCTCGTGACCGCGAAGGTCGAGGACAGCCTTTACACGGACGCCGAAGAAGTCCTGCGCCAATCCAACTGGGTTGATCCGGACAAGCGGCGCGCGGCCTATGCCGAAGACGGTTGGTCACGGTTTGACGACACGCTCGATCCTTATGAGCCCACTGAAATCGAACAGGAACGTCTGCGTTACAGACGCTAAGCGTTGGAAACAGGGAAGGTCGGCATGTGCCGGCCTTCTCTTTGATAGCCTCGGGGCAGGTGAAAGTGCCGGTCATTGCAACAGCTGGATGGTCGATCCCCAAGACCGTGGCGCACCGTTTTCCCGAAACGGGAAGTGGGCTTAGCCGATATGCTGCCGTATTCAACGGCGTCGAGATCAACTCCACCTTTTATCGGCACCACCGGCCGACGACGTTCGAGCGTTGGACAAACTCGGTGCCCGATAATTTCCGCTTCGCCGTGAAGCTGCCGCGCGAGATTACGCATGAGCGCCGGTTGCGGGAAATCGGACAAGTCTTCAAGGCATTTGTTGGAGAACTTGCGGCGCTGGATGGCAAGCTTGGACCCTTATTGTGCCAGTTGCCACCCAATCTCGCATTTGATGTCTCCGACGCGGAGGCCGCGTTTGATACTATGCGTCAGACCTTTCCCGGCATGCTCGTACTCGAACCGCGTCACACAAGTTGGGCTACGCATTCAGCGCAAGAGGTTTTGCAACGCTATGCCATTGATCGTGTGCTGGCCGATCCTGCACCGGTCTGGCCGGCCAGTGATTTCTCCGAGCCGCCCAAATATGTCCGGCTGCACGGCGCTCCCCGGATTTATTATTCCGAATACAGCGCCGCCGAAATCCTCTCGTTTAGAAAAAGCCTTTCCGCCGAATCCTGGTGCGTTTTCGACAATACCGCCTCCGGTGCCGCAATAAAGAACGCGCTGGCAATGCTCGACGATTGCGCAACCACTAAACGGTGCGCAGACTGAAATCATGTTTCAGCAGTTGGCAAAAGCGCATGAAGGCGTGACGCCTTAAAGTTGCCTTCGTGCGGTGCCGATCGCGATAACAGGGCCGGTTGCCTGACCAGTTGGTGATCCACCGAAGGGTTCGACGCTGATCGCGAAGGTCGTGCCTTCCGAAATGTTGTTACGCATATCCGCCGGGATAATGAGATCGCCATTCGTTCCGGGCTGGAAGACACCGAGCGAGCGGGTCTTGCCGCCATCCATCACAAGCCACAGTTCCAGTGATTTCTCATCGGCCTTGCCGGTCGCAACCGGTATAATGTGCATCCTGCCGGTCTCTGCATCATAGGATGCAAGCAGGTTGACCTGACTGTCCGTTGTCGAAAGTTCTGCTACCAGCGGAGCTGTGCCCTGCCATTTTTCGGGAAATGCGGCGTAAACGATCGCTGCCACGGCAGCCGCGCTCGTGGCGACAGATATCCATCGCCAGAAGGATGCGGAACTCCACAGGCTGCCATTGGCGTTGCTGGTCTTGCTGCCGAACAGGCGTTCTTCAATGCGGGCGAGAATGGCCGCACTCGGCGCCTGTTCTTCGTAATCCACGTTGAAGTCTGAAAATTCGCTTTCCCAACGGTGGACCAGCTGCGCGAAGACCCTGTCGTCCTGCATGCGCCGCTCGACCTCACGACGCTTTTCAAACGGCAGCACGCCGAGCACATATTCGCCAGCGAGGATTTCGTCGCGCGAATGCATGCCCTCGCTGTTTTCGCTCGTTGTCATCGCTGCATGCACTCTCTGAGTTTGAGAAGGCTTCGCCGCAACCAGGTTCTGACCGTGTTGAGTGGCACCCGCAATTCCTTGGCGAGTTCGATATAGCTCAGCCCTTCGATATAGGCCCGACGCACCGCCTGGGCATGAACGGTTTCAAGTTCCTGCATGCAATTGTCGATCCTGCGACCCTCATCGGCCAGAACGACCTGCTGCTCCGGATTGCGGATGCTGTCATCGGCAAGGTCATAGGCTTCGTCAATGTCGTCGCCCACGGGTTTGCGCGCCCTGATCGTATCGATCGCATGGTTGCGGGCGATTGCGGCGAGCCACGTAGACGGTGTGCCGGCGCTTGCTGCAAATGTGAGGGCTCGTTGCCAGATCTTGATATAGACTTCCTGAAGCGCTTCTTCGGCTTCGGTCCTGTCACGCAGGATTTTCAGGCAGATGGCATAAAGCTTCGGGCTGGTGGCTTGATAGAGGGAAACGAATGCCGAGCGATCGCCCATGCCGACGCGGTTTATGAGCGTTGCTATCTCTGTACCCTGCATTCGAACATCCCTTCTTGCGCCTCCTATATAGGGTTGTCCTTTGTGGGAAGGCAAGGCATGCGCGAAATGAAGTTCACGTCTTCCCGGCCAAAAATTGGCCGGGTGGAAGCAGGCGGCAGGGATGGTCGCTGTCATAACACACCTGCCGGATTTTGCAGTGGACCGACCAGCCGTACGGTGACGAGGTAACCGATGATGGCAGCGGCTGCGGACACGAAAGTGCCCCACAGAAGATCTGCGATGGTCAATGTCGTGGACCAGCTTTTCAACGTTGCCTGATTGGTGAGATCATATGTGGCATAGGCCATGAAGCCGACGGCTGCACCATAAACCAACGCGGTCGTCCACTGGCCTGATATGAGGGCCGGACGAACCGCAAGAAAGGTCAGTCCTGCCGCGTAGATGAGATAAAAGATGATCGCCGGGGCCAGCCGGAAGTTCTCAGCCAGAAGATCGCCGATCGCCGGGCGATAAAGCCGCGACGCCATGGTGCTTAGCCAGATGAAGTCGATCACCAGAAAGGCGATGAGGGTGAAGAAGTAGGCTGAGATATAGGTCTTCATCGGTTTGTCCTTTCCAGAGTCTAGTTGATGCGGGCCCAGGTAATGCCCTTGCACAGGAGACCAGCGACGATGCAGCCCTTGGTGGTCATGCTGTTGCCATCAACCGTGACTGTTATCTTGTAGGATTTGTCGCGTTGCGGATCGAAGGCGGTGCCCGAATAGACGCCTGTTTCATCTGGCTTTATGGTCATGATCAGCCGGTCACCGGTCTTTTCCTTGGGCGTGCCCGGTTTGATCCAGGTATTGGTGGCGCATATATTGTCGCCGCAGGGTGCGATCAGCACTTTCGCGTTGCCGTCGCCGCGCGCCCAGTTTCCGTCGATGTCGGCTGCTCCGGCACCAGAGGCCGCAAGCATCGGACCCAGGACAGATGCGATTATCAAGGGATTGATTTTCATCGTCTTTCTCCGCAGTTGTTGCCCCGCCTTATTTGTGCTCGATCGTGTAGAAGCCAACATTGATGGTGCCCTCGGTAAAGCCGGCTTCGCAGTAGCAAAGGTAATAATCCCAGAGCCGCCTGAAGCGGTCATCGAAACCCAGCAGCGAGATTGTCTGCCAGCGCGCATGGAAACGCTGCCGCCATTCCGCCAGCGTGCGGGCATAGGATTGGCCGAAAAGCTCGGTATCGGTGAGGCTGAGGCCGGCTCTGCCGATTGCTCTTTCAAGGGCTTCGTCAGATGGCAGGAAGCCGCCCGGAAAGATGTATTTCTGGATGAAGTCAGCGTTTCGCCGGTAATTATCGAACCGGGCAGGTTCAATGGAGATGATTTGCAGCACCGCGCGCCCGCCGGGTTTCAGGCAGCGTTTCAGTGTTTCGAAATAGCTCGGCCAATAGGCCTCACCGACCGCTTCGAACATCTCCACGGAAACGATGCGGTCGAACTTGCCTTCGACATCGCGGTAGTCCTCGAGCCTGAGATCGATATGCTCAGCCTTGTCGGTTTTCTCCGCTGCCGCCTTTGCCCAATTCAACTGAGATGGCGAAAGGGTGAGGCCGGTAACGTTGGCATCCGCCTGGGTCGCGAGGTGGATTGCAAGCGCGCCCCAGCCGCAGCCAATCTCCAATACGCTCTCACCGCCGTTCAATTGCAGTTTGTCGACGATGCGGTTGAGTTTTTTGAGTTGGGCCGCCTCAAGCGTTGGCGTCGTATCGTCGAAAATCGCCGACGAATAGAGCATCGAGGAATCGAGCCATTGCCGGTAGAATTCGTTGCCGAGATCGTAATGGGCCTCGATGTTACGGCGGCTGCCGCGCTTTGTATTGGCGTTCAGCCGGTGGCCAAGGCGATTGATGAGGCGCATGGGCAGGCTACCGCGCGTCGATCCCCCGAAAGCGTCGTTGTTCTGTGCCGCAAAACGGATCAGGGCGGTCAGATCCGGTGTGGACCAGTCGTCTTCGATGTAACCCTCGGCAAAACCGATGTCGCCATTGAGGATGAGCCGACGTAGCGCGCGCCAGCGATGGAGAACAAGCGTCGCCTCGGTGCCCTCATGTTCCCCGGATTTCTCAATCACGCCGCCACCGGGAAGCATGACGCGCAGTCTGCCTTTGGAGACGTTGTTCAAGAGCTTGGCCATGAGCCAGCCTTCGGGACCGGTGCGTTGCCGCATCTGCGTGTTTTCCAGCGATAGTTCGTTGAGATTGTCAAACGGGGTCATGAAGTTTGGCCTCGATTTGCGATGGTGATGGGTGAATGAAGGAGACAGGGGCAGACGGTGGACGCGGTCGTTTTCTCAACCGCACACCCTTGAGCCATATTTTAAGTGCTTCCCAATGGATGCCGGCAACAACCTTGAGGGTAAGAAAGGGGATGGTGACAAACGCCTTCAGCAGCGCGCCATCGGTCAGCTCGACGCGCCGCGCCAGATGCCTTGCAGTCAGGACTGGCCCCTCGTCGTCAAATGTATCGATAACGATCTTCAGCTTGTCGCCGGGTGGAATGACCCGGAATACATAACGGAGATCCATGTCCATGAAGGGCGAGACATAGAAGGCCTTGTCGCAGCGCTGGACGATCTCGGCCGCACCTTCGGTCTCCACCGGGATAAGGTAGGAATGCCGCTCGCCGAACGTGTTGTCGACTTCCCAGAGAATGGCTTTGAGAGACCCGTTCCGGCCGTGGCAGAAAAACACGCTGAGTGGATTGAAGGCCCAGCCAAGGATGCGCGGCATGGTGAGCAGACGGATCGGACCACCATCGACGGTCATGCCTGCGGCCGTCATGGCGTTTTCGATCTGGTTGCGCAATTCCATCTTGCTCCCGTCGCCGCGGTCCCGGCGGTGAAAGGAAAACAGGTTGAAACGATCCACGGAGAACAGCCGCAGCTTACGGTCAAGCGCATCAAGTTCATCAAGGTCGAGAAGCAGCGAGTAAATGCGATAGGCGAGCCGGTGCGCTTTCGGCTTGAAGCGCGCATGCATGACATGTCCGGGAAAAAGGGCGGAGGAGAAATGAGACGTCATGGGATCGCCTCAACGAGTTTGATCGTTCTTTTCCGCGAAGCCAAATTCAGACGGACGATCCGGCCGCTATCATCGGTAACCTTCCAGGGCCTCGACAGGCCGCCCAGATCCTCAGCGACGGCAAGCCCTGCCTGAATGCCGTCTTCATGAAAACCCGAGCCAAAATAGGCGCCGCAGAACCAGGTGTTTCTCAAACCCTGCAAGGCCCAAAGTTCCTGCCTCATCTGCTCGGTGCCGGCATCGAAAACAGGATGGTGGTAGGTTTCCTCGGTGATGATTTTTCCCTTTTCCGGTTCGCGCGTCGGGTTCAGCGTTACGAAGGTGTCAGGGATTTCGCCCAGAGGCTGAAGCTTGTTCATCCAGTAGGTGATGCTCGGCTGCCCCGTTTCAATGCGTGTATCGGCCACATAGTTCCAGCTTGACCAGGCGGCGCGCCTGCGGGGCATGAAACTGCTGTCCGTGTGCAGTACCGCCCTGTTTTTCGTATAGCCAAACGCGCCGAGAATGCGCCGTTCGGCTTGCGTCGCGTCCGTCAGCATCTCCAGCGCCTGATCTGCGTGTGTGGCAATCACCACATCGTCGAAACGTTCGAATTCGCCGTTAGTGTTGGCGATCTCGACCCCGTCCGCCAGGCGGTGGATGCGTGTCACGGGTGTCGAGAGCCGAATGCGATCGACGAATGGCGCAGTGAGGCGTTTCACATACTCCCGACTGCCGCCGACAACGGTGCGCCAGACGGGCCGGTTGCGCAGCAACAGCAGGCCATGATTGCTGCAGAACTTCACGAAATGAGCTGCCGGGTAACGGCCGACTTCCATGGCCGGGGTAGACCATATGGCTGCTGCCATCGGGTAAAGATGATCGTTGCGAAAGGCGTCGCCATAGTTGTTTTGCGAAAGATACTCATCGAGCGACATATCGCCCATCATCGGCAGATCGCGTGGGGCATTGCGATAAAAGCGCAAGAGGTCGGCAAGCATTGCCCAGAAGCGCGGTCTGACGGCATTTCTCTTCTGCGCCAAAAGGCCAAAGCCCGAGCCGCCGGAATATTCGAAACCGCCATCATCCAGCGAAACGGCAAAGGACATGTTGGAGGCTGCGGTCGTCACTCCCAGCGTTTTGAAAAGTGCCGTCAGATTGGGATACGTCACCTCATTATAGACGATGAAACCCGTATCGACAGACACCGCCTCCTGTTCAGTTTTGAACGTCACGGTGTTGCTGTGGCCGCCGACGCGGTCCGCAGCCTCGAAAACCGTGACATCATGCCGTTTCGACAAAAGCCAGGCCGCAGACAGACCGGAAATGCCTGTTCCGATCACGGCGATGTTTCGCCGGCTGTCTTTTCTTTTGGCTTCGGTATCGAACATGGTTCCTCGCTATTGCATTCACAATTCAGTTTTACGGCCTGCGACAGATACGAAGGAGCGGATCGATAAGTTTCAGCGGCGCGCAAATTTTTCAGAATTTTGTCAGGCGCTTGAAACTCTTTTGCCGTCTCGCCCGTAGTTGACACTGAAAACTTGGTCTGAAGTCCTTCGAATACAGTGAGCGGAATGGTGATGATGTCTGTTGTGGTGGCCCTTGCCGTGCTGATGTCGCTTCTGATGGCGGCAGCCTGGGCGTTGCAGCGTTACACAGGATCGAGTGGCTGGATCGACACCGTCTGGTCTGCGAGTGTCGGGCTCGGCGGCGTGGTTGCCGTCTTGTTTTCCGATGGAGATCTCTGGCGCCGGGGAGCGGTTCTATTTCTTGTACTGGTGTGGTCGCTTCGGCTCGCGGGACACATCGGCATGCGGACGAGGGGAGGTGGCGAAGATCCACGTTACGCGAAGCTTATAGAAGAATGGGGCAGCAATGCCTCGTTGCGGCTTTTCGCCTTTCTCCAGATTCAGGCCGTTGCCGCCTTTGTGCTTGTTCTCGCCGTCTATCTTGCCGCCAGCAATCCTCTGCCATTTCCAAGCATTATCGATATGATAGCGTTGATCATCGCGGCTGGTGCGCTTGTCGGAGAAGCGACCTCCGATGCACAGCTTTCACAGTTCAGAAAAACCCCGGAGGCCAAAACCGGCGTCTGCGAGACTGGTCTGTGGCGTTACTCGCGTCATCCCAACTACTTTTTCGAGTGGCTTTTCTGGTGCGGCTTTCCGTTGTTGGCCATCCATGCGCAGCCGTGGTCATGGCTGTCGCTTGCTGCGCCAGCCATGATGTACTGGCTCCTCGTCCACGTCTCCGGCATTCCCCCGCTCGAAGAACACATGCTGAAATCACGCGGAGAGAAATTCCGCGCCCTGCAAAACCGCGTCAACGCCTTCTTTCCGGGGCCACGCAAGAATGAGGACACGCCATGAACATGCTCGCATTCGCCATCAATGCTGCCGAACGCGCACCGCTGAGTGACAATATGACGCTTGCCGGCATCGACATGCTCTGCGCACGCACTAAACGGCGACTTGCCGGCGTTCCGGCGGCGGAAGAAAACGCTTTTGTGACTGATATGGCGAAATTTCCCGTCGCCACACACACCGACGAGGCGAACAGGCAGCACTACGAGGTGCCGGCTGAATTCTTTGCAATCGCCCTTGGCGCGCAAAGAAAATATTCCTGCTGCTTTTATCCCAATGCTCAGACAACGCTGGATGAGGCTGAAACATTGGCGCTGGAAGAGACTGTTTCCCATGCCCGATTGCAGGACGGGATGAATATTCTCGAACTCGGCTGTGGCTGGGGTTCGCTCTCCCTTTATATGGCCGGCCGGTTTCCCAATGCGCGGATTACGTCCGTTTCAAATTCGGCTTCGCAGCGCGAATATATAATCGAACGTGCAAATGAGCGTGGGCTGTCGAACCTCTCGGTGGTGACGGCCGACATGAATGATTTCACTACTGACGAGCGTTTCGACCGTGTCGTATCGGTGGAAATGTTCGAGCACATGTCGAACTGGCAGGCATTGTTCGAGCGCGTCCGCTCGTGGCTGACGCCCGAGGGCAAGTTTTTCCTCCACGTCTTCAATCACCGGGATCGATCCTATCGTTTCGATCATGGCAACCGGGCAGACTGGATCGCGCAGCATTTCTTCACCGGCGGCATCATGCCTGCCTTCGATCTTCCTCACCGTTTCCCGGCGCTTTTCACCGTGGAACAGGAGTGGCGCTGGTCGGGATCGCATTATCGCCGAACGGCCCTCGACTGGCTTGGAAATTTCGACCGGGAGATCGACCGTATCCGACCGATTCTGCAGCGGGTCTATGGCAACGATGCGCGCTTGTGGGAACGTCGTTGGAGACTGTTCTTCCTCGCGACGGCAGGTCTTTTCGGGCACGAAGACGGTAAGGTCTGGGGCGTTGGACACTACCTCATGGCGCGCGTCTAGATCGCTGCAAATACGCGCATGCGAACCCAATCCGGCGCCGCTTCGCCCTTCGTCGCGATGCGGCGAAGGTGTGTCGTCGGTTGGCGCAGGCCGCTGAGGCCGGCGAAGCGGGAAAAATGGATATGCGATTGATTGTGCATGATTTGATCGTGCAAAATTTGTGTATTTCATTCCTGTTTGCTTAACCCCGTTTTTTGAAATCTGCGAAGTTCGGCGACCTCGTCTAGCTTCCGTTCGGCTTTTGCATCAAGGAGCGGGCTCGCCCCGTAGTCAAAGCCAAGGGTCAGCATGCCTTTTCAGAAAACAAAAGACCGAGAGGAATATTCGCAGCATCTTCTTCTCCTGTGTCGAGTTGCAGCCTGGATGGGCGTGGCGCTGGCGACTGGCTGGTTCGTGTTTTTCATTCTCACGGAAAGATGGGGCATTGCGCTCAGCCTACTCATTCTAGGGGTTGCGATCGTGCCGTGCTGGCTGACTTGCCTGATGGGCCACTTTTCCCTCGGACTCATTCTGGCTCAGAGCGCCTGTATCCTGTTCGTCTGCTGGTATTCCGTCGCTATCGATGTCTCCGACGATACCGTACCGAGGACGACGCATCTCTACCTGCTCGTCATAATCTTCGTCGGCTACATGAATTTTCAACGCCAGCGTTCCGCCGCCCAGTTTCTGGTCATCGCGGCAAGTCTCGTGGCCTTTGTTTATTTCTGCGCGTCGGCCGCGCGGTTTTCGTTCAGTACTCCCATGCCGCAGGATGTGCGCAGCATCAGCGCCTGGTTCAACAGTGTTTTCGCAGCGTTGATGCTGTGTGGCGGTGTCGCCGCCATGCAGGCGCAGTTTCGCAGTCATACGAAAAAAGCCCTGGAACTTCGCTCCGCGCTTTCGAATGGCCAGTTTGAACTTTTCTACCAAGCGCAGGTTCGCGCGGATGGCACGCTGCTTGGCGCAGAGGCGCTGTTGCGGTGGAACCACCCGAAACGGGGATACATCCCGCCAGCCGATTTCATCGCGCTTGCGCAGCAAACCGGTTTCATGCCGACAATCGGCGCTTGGGTCATTGCGGAAGCCTGCAAGACACTTGCGAGATGGCAGGAGAACCCGGCAACCCAGAATCTCACCTTGTCGATCAACATCACTGCCGATCATTTCGTCGACGCGGGATTTTCCGGGCAGCTTCTTGATGCCGCCTCGTCTCAGGGCATCAAGCCACAGCTTCTAAAGCTGGAGCTGACCGAGAGCGTTTTCCTATTCGACATAGAAGCAGCGATCGCGAAAATGAAGCTCCTTGATCGTTCCGGCTTCACGATTTCACTCGACGATTTCGGCACTGGCTACTCTTCACTAAGCTACCTGCGGCAATTGCCGCTCAAACAGATCAAGATTGATCGCAGCTTCGTGACGGGGGTGACCGAAAGCGGGCGTATGGCGACAATCACGCGAAACATCGTCCAGATGGGGCACGACCTTTCGCTGGAAGTTCTGGCCGAAGGCGTGGAGACCGAGGCGGAGCTGCGGATGATGCTGTCCTACGGCTGCCGATTGTTTCAGGGCTATCTTTTTGCGAGGCCGACGAGCCTCGTCGAATTCGAGCAATATGCCGCCCGTCCATCGTCCTGACCGGACGTTTTGCGACAGGCTGAGGCATCCGGATCGAATTCAGTGGCGTGCCTGCCGGCAGATCCGGGCGTTGAACAATGTACCATTCTTCGGGTAGAGCTATCTTGCCCGTCAGGATCGCAACCGATCCGCATCATTTCGTTGGTTCGCATGATCCCAGTAGCACTACCCTCCGTCGAAACGCTGCTTTTGCTTGCCTTCCTTCTTGCCACGACACTGGTCTGGGGTATCTGGACAGTGGTGTTGGTTGCACGATACGCAGGAGGCCGCTGGGCGCGCCCGATGATGCTGCCCTATGGTCTGGCGACCGCCATTGCAATTTTTACACTTTGGCAGTTCGGTAATTTCTATCTCCAGATGCGTGCCTACGACAGGGAAATGGCGTCTAGCTATCGCCCGGAGCTTGGGGAGCCGGTGCGCCTTGGCCAGATCGACATGCCCAAAGGCACGAAACTTGAACTGGCCGTGGCCGATACCAGGGAATCATTCAACCGCGCGGTCTTCCCCCATCCCGTGTGGGTCGCGAATGTCGATGCCGTCGAGATCGCCCGCTACATCGCGATAAAAACCAACGGAAATTATGAGACCGTCGGCTTTGTTCCAGAGACGATGCGGGTGACGGGCACAGGCGTGACCCTGCAGAGCGGCTGGCGCTGCGATGCGGCACAACCGGTTGAGTTCGACCTGAAGGCTGACGGGGATGTATCCGCTTTCAGCCGATGTGTCCTTGCCGACGGGAATATCGTCGACGGCATTGTCTTGCAGAAGGGCACGTTTCTGCGTGCCTCCACCGGCAATGTCTATACCGACGGTTTCATCGATTCCGACAGGTGGGTTCTCGACACGCCCACGGGCCAGGCTATCCGCATTGATGATTTCGCTCTTGAGGATGTCACGCTCGCCCTTGATGGCGAAAGAAAACTCTATGAAATCCGAAGCGCGGTTTTGTCGAAGGAAGCAACGGCGGGCGCGCTCCACTTCGCAGCCGGCAGTGGAATTCGCCTCAATCCCCGGCACTTCCGGACTGATTATCCCGGTGCATGGTTGATAACACCATCTCCTGCGTCCACCGGTTCTGAACCGGTGTCGCATCGGTCAAGCGTGCTGAACAGAGGCGGAAAGCTTCTGGCCACCCTTTCCGACTAGCGCATTGGTGGACCAGATACTCTGAACGACCTCGATGGAGGTCTCTCTTGCGATCAGGTGCCCGCGACCCCAGATATCGCGCATTATTGAAAGTGCGCATAAATGAACCCTGAGAACTACCTACCGATAAAGACCGACCGGCTGATCCTTCGTAAATTCCAGGCCGCTGATCTCGCATCATACGCCGATTACCACACGCGCGATGACGTCTACCGTTTCCTCTATGCCGCACCGCCTTCGGATGATGCGGTGAAAACGCAATTCGCAGCGCTGCTCGAGGCTCCGTTCGAAGAGGACGGCGATACGTTGCGACTTGCCGTTACGCGCAGTGACGATGACACGTTGATCGGCGAAGTCCTGCTTAAAATTGCGAGCAAGGCAGCTTTGCAGGCGGAAGTCGGTTATGTCTTCAATCCTGATTTCTCAGGTAAGGGATATGCGACGGAAGCCGTCCGGGCCATGATAAGCCTCGGCTTCGAGACGCTCGGATATCACCGGATTTTCGCGCGGCTGGATGCCCTGAACCACGGATCGATCGGTGTTGTTGAACGCCTTGGCCTGCGGAAAGAAGCGCATTTGATCGAGAATGACCGGTTTGGCGGCACCTGGGGGGATGAATTCATCTATGCCACCCTGAAGAGGGAGTGGGCGTCTAGCCCATGATCTTGCGCAGGTGATGATTATGTCGGGTTTGAAGGAAATTGTCGGTGTCTCAACTGGTCTTGATCCTCGGCGATCAATTATCTTTCTCCCTATCTTCGCTGGATGGTGTCGACAAGACGCGCGACACGATCCTGCTTTGCGAGGTAATGGCGGAGGCTACCTATGTCGGCCATCACAAAAAGAAGATCGCCTTCATCTTTTCCGCCATGCGCCACTTCGCCGAGGAACTGCGTGGCGAAGGATACCGGGTTCGCTACACGCGGATTGATGATCGCGACAATGCGGGCTCCTTCTCCGGCGAGGTGCAGCGGGCGTTAAACGACCTGACCCCTTCCAGGATTTGCGTCACCGAGGCTGGAGAATGGCGCGTCAAGTCAGAGATCGAGCGCTTCGCCAGTGCCTTCAACATCGAGGTCGATATCCGCCCTGATCGGCGCTTTCTTGCCACCCACGAGGAGTTCGAGCGCTGGGCGGCCGGGCGCAAAAGCCTGACGATGGAATATTTCTACCGGGAAATGCGTCGCAAGACTGGCCTGTTGATGAATGGCGAAGAGCCGGTCGGTGGACGCTGGAATTTTGACTCGGAAAACCGCAGCCCCGCCAAGCCGGACCTGCTGAGGCCAAGACACCCTGTCTTCGCACCGGACAGGATAACAAGGGATGTCATCGACACCGTCGAGCGGCTGTTTCCCGACAATTTCGGCAAGCTTGAGAACTTTGGTTTCGCCGTCACCCGCGCCGATGCCGAGCGGGCGCTCAGTGCCTTCATAAACGATTTCCTGATGAATTTCGGCGCCACGCAAGATGCCATGCTGCAGGATGACCCGTATCTCAACCACTCGCTTCTGTCTTTTTACATCAATTGCGGGCTGCTGGACGCGCTGGAGGTCTGCAGGGCGGCGGAGCGCGCCTACTACGAGGGCGCGGCACCGCTCAATGCCGTCGAGGGTTTCATTCGCCAGATCATCGGCTGGCGGGAATATATGCGTGGCATCTACTGGTTTGCGGGGCCGGACTATGTCGACAGCAATTTCTTCCAAAACGACAGGCCGCTGCCGGGCTTTTACTGGACGGGCAAAACCCACATGAACTGCATGGCGACCGTAATTACGGAAACCATCGAAAATGCCTATGCTCACCATATCCAGCGCCTGATGATCACGGGAAATTTTGCCCTTCTCGCCGGCATTGATCCGAAGGCCGTTCATCAATGGTATCTGGAGGTCTATGCGGATGCCTATGAATGGGTTGAGCTGCCGAATGTGATCGGCATGAGCCAGTTCGCCGATGGCGGCTTTCTCGGGACAAAGCCCTATGCCGCAAGTGGCAACTACATCAATCGCATGTCGGACTATTGCAGTAGTTGCCGCTATGATCCCAAGGAGCGTCTCGGTGACAAGGCCTGTCCATTCAACGCGCTATACTGGGATTTTCTGGCCCGCAACCGTGAAAGGCTGAAATCCAACCATCGGCTGGCGCAGCCCTATGCCACATGGTACCGGATGAGCGAAGACGTCCGCCATGATATCAGGGCAAAGGCGGCTCTGTTTTTGAACCGCCTGAGCTAACGCGGCCCTTTCTCTGCTTTTGCCGACGGCGGGATACGCGATCAGAGCTGTCCCTGCGAATGTCTCAGTCATGACGCGGCTCGTAAACCCAGCTCCGCGTGGTGCCGACAGCGCCGCCGATCCATGCCGCAATGGTGCCAATGATAAGAGCGACGAAGGCGAGCTATCGGAAACGACGTGAAGCCTGCCGCGTTTCTCAGCTTACTTTAAACTATCAGTTACCAGCCGTAGCTGAATGTCAGGCCGCTGCCGTTGTCTCCGTTCTGCTCCACGTTGGTTTCGGTGTTCCGCCCATACTGGAAAATGCCATAGGCATTGTTATTGCCGTTTTGCTGCAGCGTTGCGGAATGGCCGTTGCCCCGCTGCCGGATAAAGCCGAGATTGCCGCGACCGTTCTGGGCGATGCCTGCCGCATTTCCCCGGCCCAATTGCCGGATGTCTGCGTCTTTCAGATCGCGATAAAGCGAGTAGGCGCGCAGACCGGTTGAGAACAGATCCCCATCCCCGGAATTGCCGGGCGCGAGGTCAAAGGAAATGCGGCCACCGGCATGGGCGGGAGCCGTAAATCCGAGCGGCGCAAGGCCTCCGACAAGCAGAGTAACGGTGAGAAGTTTCAACACGTTGCGGGTCATTCTGATCTCCATTCTGTCAGTGCCTTTGCCGATGATCCACTCTCGCATCCTGCAACTGAACCCGAACGGAATTGCCCATTCACATGTCGTTCAGTCGCTGCACGAGGATCAAAGAAAAGGGCGCTCAACTGGCGCCCTCTCTGGTGGAAATGTATAGTTGAAGTCAGCCTAGTCGCCGCCAACCTGCTTCGTGCAGCTGAAGCGCCTGCCATCGATTTCGAGATCCAGCACTGCCTTGTACTGCGCTCCCTTCGCGCCAAGCGTTACCGAACTCAGAAGTTGCGAACGCCCGGCAGCGGCATCAAAGCCGCCGCCCTGGTTGATGACGGAACTCCCGCTGCCTCCTGAATTTTCGACGTGAAAGGCATAGGTACCTCCAGCACCGGTGTTGCCCTTTGCGAAGGCCTCCAGCCTGACCATGCCCGCCTGTGGTGTTGCCTTGATCTCGCAAAGCTTGCCTTCGCTCAGGTCATTTGCGGTCGACATGGCTGCAATGGCGCCGAAGGGAAGCAGTGCAACGGCAAGGATAGCCGCCAGGCGGCGTGGATGTGTGACGCTATGGGGCATGGCTAGTCTCCTTGATGATCTGTTGACTTGATCTCGACCAGTTGCACGTCAAGGCCTGTGGCGGCTTAAGGGCAGGCCTGCACGAAGGCCGCGACATTGTCATTACCGCCCTGGTTCACATTGGCGCTGCAGCCACGGCCAACCTGAACACCAGCCGCGATGTTGCCGTTGCCGTCCTGGGTCAGGATGGTGGTGTGGTTGGAGCCGAACTGGCCGATGCCCGCCACGTTGCGGCTGCCGTTCTGATAGGTGGAGCCGTAATTGTCATGCCCCTCCTGACCGACAGCCGAAAGGTTGTGACGACCATATTGATGGCCGACGATCCGGTTATAGCCGCCGTTCTGGTAGGTGCGGATCCGGTTGCCATAACCTTCCTGTGCACCACCGGCAGAGTTCGACCAGCCATATTGTTCGATGCGCACATCGTTGGCCATGACGGGGGCCGTGGCGGTGAAGCCAACGAGAGCGGAGAGTGCAATTGCAACGAAAGACGTACGGATCATGACTGTCTCCTCAGGCGGATAAGACCGCGGTTGAACGTCTTTGTTGTAGACGGTCCCGTTGGAACGGAAGCTGAAGAGATTATTCAGTCGTGGTTCATTGGCGGGGTATGGTCCCAGCGTCGCAACAATGGTGACGAACATGATGACTAAAGTTTTCTTGGCATGATGAAACCAAATTGGCTCGCCTTTCGTACATGGCTTGCGCCTTCAATGTTCAGGCGGAAAGGGAGACGAATCTGGGTCCGATGGAGCTTCAAAGCCGCGCTAGCCAGCCCGCAAATGCAGGGTCTGCTGCAAGAGATGATCTGACACGAGCAACCATAACCGTTGCCTGGGTCATCATCCTCAACAAGCCATTTTATCCGCTTTACGTGTGGTATCTGGTCGATGACGGAGCCATGGCATCGCTTGTCACCCTATTGTCGGTGCCATTCTTTCTCGCGATACCATTCCTGGCGAAAAAATCCCCGTTGGCCGCGCGCCTCGCTCTCCCTTTGGTGGGAACAATCGACACGCTGTTTGAAACCAAAATATTCGGCCATGCTTCTGGCACCGAATTTTTCTTCGCAGCCTGCATCATGCTTGCAGCCATGTCGTTCCGCGCAGACGAGAAGCTCTGGCAATATGCGACGGCAATCCTCGTCTTCATCGCTTTCTTTTTCTCGCGGACGTTTCTGGGCGCGCCGCTGCAATCCTGGTCGGCAGATGATCTTGCAACGCTTCTCAATCTGAATGCGTTCTCTGCCGCCAGCCTCATGGTCTTTATCGCCCTTAGATATGCCGGCATTTCACGGCGAACCGAAATCTGAACAAGAGCCGTGCCATCGACAGGAGGAGTTTATGCTTAGACAATGTAACCGCGTGATTGGCGCCCTGACATTTTCGCTGTTTCTGTTTGCCGGTTCTGCGGTTTCCGCAGCCCCCAAACCGGTTGCCGTGGGTCTCGATCATTACCGCGGTACCTGGCTTGAAATCGGCCGTACACCCATGTTGCTTACAGACGGATGTGTTGCAGGATATTCCACCTATCGGCAGGGAGCATCGACAGATGAAGTGCTGATAGAAGATGGCTGTCGAGCAGGAAATCCGAATGGTCGCCTCAAGACGGTGAACGGCGTCGGCAAGATCGAGGATTTCGGATCAACCAATGCGAAGATGCGCGTTCGCTACCCTCTTTTCATCACATTCAATTATTGGGTTTTCTACAAATCGCCTGATAAGTCCTGGTTCATCAGCGCCAACCCGTCGACCGGCGATGTGTGGATCTACGCCCGCAACATCCCGTCCAAAACGAAGCTCAATAAAATGATCATGAAAGCACGTGAGCTTGGCTACGACGTCAGCAAGCTCGAGTTTCCGGTCCAGAAATAACAGCTGATGGAGCGCATGGATGATGCAGTCGCTTGAAAATGGCTACAGGGCGATCGTCTTGGGCGCATCCGGCGGCATTGGTGGAGCCCTGTTGTCGTACTTCGAGGCCGACCCTCGTTGCGCGTTCGCCTTGCCGCTCTCGCGAAGCGTCGATGGTCTCGACATAACGAACGAAACCAGAGTGCGCGAAGTTGCCGCCCGTCTGGAGGCTCAGCGCGGCTCCTTCGACCTGATATTCAATGCAACCGGTGCCTTGACGGTCGATGGTGCCGGTCCCGAAAAGTCGATAAGGGCGATCGACGAAGTTCACATGACGAGGCAGTTTGCGGTCAATGCCGTAGGCCCCGCTTTGCTGCTCAAGTATTTCACCCCGCTTCTGCGCAGAGACAGGCGAACCATTTTCGCCTCCCTGTCCGCGCGTGTTGGCTCGATTGGCGACAACAGATTGGGCGGATGGATCTCCTACAGGGCGTCCAAGGCCGCTCACAATCAGATCATCCGAACCGCAGCCATCGAAATCGCCCGCACAAACCCACAGGCCATCATCGTGGCGCTTCATCCCGGAACAGTCGAAACAGAGCTGTCCCAGCAATTTTCGAAGGGCAAAGACTTGTTCACCCCGCAGCAGTCTGCCGCGCGACTGATGGAAACAATCAATGATCTCACACCGGCACAAACAGGGCAGTTTTTTGCCTATGACGGTTCAAGGATCGAATGGTGAGTGCCGGCATTCGTTGACGCCGGCGAATTTGAAGTGAGCGAATGATGGGGCATCATACCGCTGAAACTCTTTCCTGGTTGTCTCGTGATTTGCTCACTCCCATAACGGAGTGTCCGGCTGAGGAGGCGCGCAATTAGCGTCGTGGCTATTGAACAAGAGTAATTTACGATGCAAAGGCGCCCTTGTTGGAACGACCAAATAAGGTTTTGTTGAAAAGAATTGCGACGCTCGCAATCCCGAATCGACCTTGCCCCTACAGCTGCTACGACCTTGATTCTCAACTGCTCTTAGGCAACATATCAAGCCGGCCTACCTAATGCCCCAAGTACCGGGCTCGAGGTCTTATTAGCTTGCCATCGAGCTTTTGCTCCAGAGCATGCGCGACCCAGCCCACAGTTCGAGCAATCGCGAAAAGGGCCAGAGCTGAACCGCGGGGAAGATTTAAGCTACGGCGCAGGCTGACAAGAGCGACATCACAGGTCGGTAATTGTCCGGCGGTCTCGTTCATGACTTGCAACAGTTCGTCCCGCAGTGTTCTAGGCGGCAGATGTGGAAGCAAACCGCTCGCTCTTGGATCCCCTTCCGGATAAAGCGGATGGTGAAAGCCAGGAATTGTTTCACCTCGCCGGAGACGTTGATCGATCACTCGCTCAGCATCCCCATACTGCTCCAGCTCATCGAAAAGCAATTCGACAAGGCTGGTCATTCCACCGTGCAAGGGCCCACTCAGGGCGGATAGTCCGGCGTTCAGACAAGCACCGAGGGACGCGCCTGTGGACGCAACGACGCGTACGGCAAATGTCGAGGCATTGAGTTCATGGTCGGCCTGCAGAACAAGGGCGCGACGGATAAGATCCGCGCCGAGACTGTCTGCCTGCCAGGCATCGGCAAGAAACAGGTGAACTGGCTGCTTGTCCGGCTGACGTGAGGCGCAGGCGGCAGCTGTGGCTCGCAACATGTTAGCGGCACCAGGCCATAGACGACGATTGTCGCGCTGCCAGGCGGTGAGGCGGCCAGCTTCAACCAAAGGAAGGAGCGTCTGACAGCGCTCCGTCAGCGGCAGCTCCCGGGCGTGGTCGAGGACAGCGTGTGGCCATGGCGCTGGAGCGGCCTTTATGTCAGCGAAAGGATCATTGTCGCCGCAATCCCAGAGTAGTCGCGCAATATCCTCGAGACATGCATCGTGTGAAAGTGTTAGGGCGTCTCGGCCACGATAGCGCAACTGGCCTTCGGCGATCTCGGTAATTGAGGATTCCAGCACTGGCAGTCCCCAGTCCAGTGCGGTCGCCGCCACCTGTTTCGGGCGCCGACCAACGGCCTTTCTTTTTTTCAACACTTCAATGTCATGTGCGCTGTAGAGTCTGCGGCGGGGGTCATCCGGCGAGCCGCTGGTACGGATCAGTCCACGGCTCACATACGCATAAAGTGTTGCCCGGCTTATGCCCAATTCGGACGCGGCGTGAGCGGCTGTCATGAATTTGTCAGAATGGTGCATGGCGTTCTCATATTGATTATATGAATCAAGATTGACGATATATATGTGGTGCAGCATCTTCAAGGCCATTCGCGTTGAACTGAGGAGAATGACAGTGTCTGCAATACCCGCTTTCGTTGGCCGCATTCCGGCTTCCGGCCTTGATGAAGTCGTCGCCGCCGAAACAATCCTCAGTCACGTGGATGGACAGGCGGGTGAACTGATCATTCGCGGGCATCACTTGGCTGAACTGGCTGACTGGTCTTTCGAGCAGATGCTGGAACTCCTCTGGGACGGGCAGACCCCGGAGGTGATGACTATGCAAAGCATTCGAGTTAAACTGGGAGTGGCACGGCAGCGCGCGTTCGACCTCATGCAGCCCTTGCTTCCCGTCCTGCCCAATCTTTCCTCTGTCGAGGCGTTGCGCCTTCTGTTGTCTTCTTTGCCAGACGAGGAAAGCACTCCGCATCACGTGATGGCTGTTGCGGCCGTTCCGGTCTTTGCCGCGGCCATCGTCCGAAGCAGGCGGGGTCTTGTCGCGATTGCGCCCGATGCCATGCTCTCCTTTTCAGCCGACTTTCTGTACATGATATCCGGTGCTCAGGCGTCGCCAGATAAGGTGAGGGCGCTTGATGCATACCTGACCACGGTTGCCGATCATGGATTGAATGCTTCAACCTTCAGCGCGCGGGTTATTGCCTCGACGGGGGCGGGGCTTTTTTCATCTGTGGTTGGGGGGCTTTGCGCCTTGAAGGGGCCTCTCCACGGCGGGGCGCCGGGTCCAGTGCTCGATATGCTTGACGCGATTGGATCAGAGGCAAACATAAGTCCATGGCTGCGAGCTGCACTGACCCGGGGCGAGCGATTGATGGGTTTCGGCCACCGGATCTACCGCGTGCGAGATCCGCGTGCAGACGTGTTGAAGGGGGCTGTGGCGGCTCTCGCGGACGGCTCCGATCGTATTTCCTTTGCGGCTAAGGTGGAGGAGGAGGCGCTTACGCTTCTAAAGGAAAAGAAGCCCCTGCGCCCACTGCAGACAAATGTAGAATTCTATACGGCGCTTGTACTGGAGGCCGTTGGTTTCCCCCGCGACAGTTTTACGAATGTCTTTGCAGCAGGACGAATGGCGGGCTGGACAGCCCACGTGCTGGAACAGGAGCGCACCGGACGGCTCATCCGGCCACAATCCCGCTACATCGGCCCTCAACCGAGATGAGATCATTGTGTCGGTGTGATGCGTGTAAACACTAATACAAACGTCGCCGATTGGCAGTTTGAGTCCATAATGTCATCGAAATTGCGTCGGCCCACCCTTACCAAGCAGATTGAATGCCAGACGTTTGGTTTGTCGTTTCACTGAGCGATCTCTGGCGCTCCTGCCAGATCGCATCGGCGACAATTCTGCTTATGTCTCTCTCGCCACGGCACAGGTGCTTAGACGTGATGACCCAAGCCATCATTTTTACGTCTTCCGGATAATCGCTCTGATCAACTGGCATTGCACTAGGTCCATTTCTCTTGGGTTGACTAAGCAAAAGTTGCATTGCGCAGACCTGTTGTCACCTAGGCTCAAGGTGCAGTTCCAAAATGTAGAGACGCCCGACGCTTGAAAGCGCCGGAGCCTCCAGTTTCGGCCTGCTTCAGGATGCGCATACGAGGTTGCCTTACTCTCGCTGACGATCGACGAAAAGCATTTTTCCAAAATCGCTCAAAATCGATTGCCTCAGCGCATTTCTTATGTCCTGTTCGAATTCGTCGGGTGATCCTTGTTGAGTACTTACGTAACTGAGTCCTGATGTAGAGGCTGCATGGATGAAGCTGCTGAACGCGACTTCATCATTCACCAAGCCTTTAAGCGCTTTCGTGCAGGATACTACGGCCTCTTTGTACGATTTATCGCGAGAGCCTGGCCACTGATCAAGGAGATAGGATGCCGCACCACGTGTCGATGAGATGCGGGTG
This sequence comes from Agrobacterium tumefaciens, assembly GCF_009649785.1. Lineage (GTDB taxonomy): Bacteria > Pseudomonadota > Alphaproteobacteria > Rhizobiales > Rhizobiaceae > Agrobacterium > Agrobacterium tumefaciens. The sequence continues at coordinate 60,008 of NZ_WJOK01000023.1, forward strand.
TATATCCGCTTCTGGCCGCCAAGCTCGATCTTAACCGTACTGTACCACCTTCCAGGTTCCATCTGCGATCTCCAAGCGAACAAAGATTATATTACTTTGTTGTCCTTGCGCGAGGCTTGTTCAAATCGGCTGAACATAATGGATCAGGAAATATTACCCGTCGCGATTATTCTTATGTTTGATTGCAGTGGTGGCCCCGCCTTACCTACCACATATAATTGCGATGCCGAGCGAGGTGCTGCTTGAGCAGGTTAGGGGCAAAACTTGCGTTGCGAGTTGAGGCCGCAAGGGCTTGCTCCCAAAACGCAGTGAGCGATGAGGGCAACGGAGTGATTCATATGGGACTTTTAAAAATAATCACTTGGATGGATTCGTCAGAAGCTGCCAGTGCGCGAAATCAGCCTATGACCGCATTGTCGCGCAACACGATTGCGAAGTGGCTGAGAGTTGGCGCGAGCGAACCGAAGTTCACGGCAACAGCGCGTTTGAGGTGAGGGGGTGCGCCAACTACATCAATCCTGCGGATATGATCCCGAATACAGTGAAGTGGTCAAGCAGTCGCTGTCTGCAATAAAATCGTCTGTGATCATAAAGCACACCAAAGCTCTATATTGGATAATTACTATCTACTGCTCACACACTCAAGCGATCGTCTATCGGAGATTTTCCGTTGGCGAGGCCGCCAGGTTTTTAAGATAATGACCGTACGAGCTCTTTCCGAGCTTTACCGAGAGTTCGTGAAGTTGCCCGTTGTCGATGAACCCCATTCGAAGTGCCACTTCTTCGGGTGAAGCGATCTTGAATCCTTGCCGTTTCTCCAGTGTGCTGACGAAGTTGGCCGCTTCTAGCAGGCTATCCGGTGTTCCGGTGTCGAGCCACGCATAGCCACGCCCCATCAATTCCACAGAAAGTTCGCCTCTTTCAAGATATATGCGGTTGATGTCGGTGATCTCTAATTCACCGCGCTGCGAAGGCTTTAGGTTAGCGGCCATGTCGACAACCTGTTCATCATAAAAATATAGACCTGTAACGGCCCAGTTGCTTGCAGGAGAAACGGGCTTCTCCTCAATTGAGAGAGCTTTCATCGACGCATCGAATTCCACCACACCGTAGCGTTCTGGATCTGTTACGTGATAGGCAAAGACACGGGCGCCTTTGTTCTTATCTTTGGGTTGCATTAATTCGGCCAGCCCGTGGCCATAATAGATATTGTCTCCCAAGATTAGAGCCGATGGGTTCTTGCCCACAAAATCAGCGCCAATGATATATGCTTGCGCCAAGCCATCGGGGCTCGGCTGAACGGCGTATTTAAGGGAAATTCCCCATTGGCTTCCATCACCCAGCAACCGCTTAAAAGCTTCATTATCGTGTGGAGTAGTGATAATCAGAATTTCACGAATTCCGGCCAACATCAGCGTTGTGAGTGGGTAGTAAATCATCGGTTTGTCGTAAACCGGCATCAACTGCTTGGAGACAGCCATTGTTATTGGAAATAGCCGCGAGCCAGAGCCTCCCGCCAAAATGATTCCCTTCATGGGTTTTCCTTTAATAGGTTTCGACAATTCATTTCATTCATTTTGTCTAAAGTGTTTGCTGTGCACCACCATGCGATTGATCTAATGCCAGCAATCGCCGCGCTACGGCTCGGGCAGATATTTCCCACTGAGGAAGTTTTATTCCGTAAACATCAGACAACTTGTCTCCCGACAGGCGTGAGTTGAACGGCCTTTTTGCGGACGTGGGATATTCCCTTGTTGTGATGCGGTTCACTGCAACCTTTTTGCCGGTTTTTTCCGCAAATGTATCAAAGATCACTTCTGCAAAGTCAGCCCACGACGCCTCACCACCTCCCGTTAGATGGAAAATTCCCCTCAATCGCTGGTCTGTGTCTCTCATTAGTTGTTCAGATGCATACAGAATGGCATCCGCAATATCGAGTGCGCTTGTTGGGGTACCGTATTGGTCAGATACCACGTTGACGACGTCGCGTGTTTCCGCCAGCCGCAGCATGGTCTTGAGGAAATTCTGACCGAACGGTGAGTAAACCCAAGCTGTCCGCAGGATGGCGTGATCTGGGTTGGCTTCACTAATCCCAATTTCGCCATCAAGTTTAGACCTACCGTAGACTGATATCGGATCGGCTGCATCGGTCTCAAAATACGGGCCGTCTTTATCGCCGGAAAAAACATAGTCTGTAGAAATATGGATGATCGGTATTCCCGCTAGCTTAGCAACTTCTGCCAAGGCGCGAGGACCGCGTCCGTTGATAGCAAAGGCGCTATCTTCGTCGCTCTCGGCTTTGTCCACTGCAGTATAAGCCGCAGCAGAAACTATGACATCAGGTGTCATTCTGAAAATGGCCTCTTTGAACCCTGCTGGCTCAAGAAGATCAAATTCAGGGCGGCCAAGTTTTATGACCTCAACATTTCTATTGCACGCTCTTTCGACGAGTGATGACACGACTTGACCGTGCTTGCCGGTGACTGCGATACGCATAGCCTACACCTTCTTCAATATGCCAAGTCTTTCACCTGAATATACTTCTTGCCGCAGAGGCTTCCACCACCATTCGTTCTCGATATACCAGCGCACGGTCCGCGCAATACCACTATCAAAATTCTCTTGAGCTTTCCAACCGAGTTCCGTCTCAAGCTTCATCGCGTCGATAGCATATCGAGCATCGTGGCCCGGTCGGTCGGTGACGTAGGTGACGAGTTCCGCGTGGGGACGTTGGGATGGACGGAGTTCGTCCATAAGTTCACAGACACGCTTAACTACTTCAATGTTACGGCGTTCGTTGCGACCGCCGACATTATATTTTTCGCCGATGCGACCGCGTGAAGCAATGAGGTCGAGCGCCCTTGCGTGATCATCAACATATAGCCAGTCACGAATATTTATACCGTTACCGTAGACCGGTAAGGGTTTGCCTTCCATTGCATTCAAGATGGTTAGTGGGATGAGCTTTTCCGGGAAGTGATAGGGGCCATAGTTGTTGGAACAATTTGATATGATGACAGGTAGGCCGTATGTGCGGTACCACGCAATCGCGAGATGATCACTTGCGGCTTTTGATGCGGAATAGGGAGACGAAGGGTCGTAGGGTGTCGTTTCTTCAAAAAGACCATCGCCGCCCAGCGAGCCATATACCTCGTCGGTCGATACATGGAGAAAGCGGAAACCATCTTTCTTGGGGCCAGGAAGGCCATTCCAATATTGGCGAGCCGCTTCAAGGAGTGAAAACGTACCGATAATATTTGTTTGCACGAAATCACCTGCACCGGCGATTGAGCGATCTACGTGGCTTTCGGCTGCAAGATGCATGATCCGATCAGGTTTGAACGATTCCATTGCCTCCGACATTTTTTGCTGGTCGCAAATGTCTGCCTTTAAAAACTGATGGTTGGATGCCCCTTCAACTTCTTTCAGGGAGGCCAGGTTGCCTGCGTATGTCAGCTTATCGATCGTTAGGACTTCAGAGCCGACATTATTCACGAGATGCCGAACGACTGCGGAACCGATAAAGCCTGCGCCGCCAGTGACAATTATTCGCATTGATTACTCCGTACAGAATACTAGAAGTATGTAGGAAGGTCGAAAAGTTTTGGTTGCGCACGGTCTTTGTCAGATAAAACGACATTGTCCAGTTTTATTGGCCAGTCGATACCAATATCCCGATCATTCCATAGTAGCCCGCGGTCGTGCTCGGCGCTGTAAGGAGCGGTGACCTTGTAGGAAAGGACGGTATCCGGCGCGAGCGTAGCGAATCCGTGCGCGAAACCTGCCGGTATCCATAGCTGATCGCCATTTTCTTTCGAGAGTTCAAGGCCATACCATTGACCGAAGGTGGGCGATCGTTCGCGGATGTCGACCGCTACGTCAAACACTTTTCCTGCAATGCAACGAACCAGCTTTCCCTGAGCAAAAGGGTGTAATTGAAAATGCAGGCCACGTACGGTGCCTACGGTGGCTGAAAGTGACTCATTTTCTTGTGCGAAGGTCAAGTCCGCGACATGTTGGCGAAACCAGCTTTCCTTGAACACTTCCGAAAAATAACCGCGATTGTCGCCAACGCGTTTTGGAGTAATCTTCACTAGTCCACTTAATGGTAGATGCTCGAGGTTCATGATCGACGTAGTCCCTTATTTTTTCTCGTTATAAGTGTCCTTCTTTTCTTTGCAAGTTAATATTCCATGTAAATTGCTCCCTATTGTGTAACGATTGCAAATCGGTAGTGAGTGCCTGGGTAACTGATTTTCCAGGCGCGAATTCGGATGATCGGGAATTCGGGTAACGACGTTCCGCAGATAGGCATCCGGATCACGGCCATTTAGCCTTGCCGTTTCGATCAGCTCCCAAGTGGCGGCTGCCTGTTCACCACCCCTATCTGATACGGCGAACAGACCGTTTTTGCGTCCGAGCCCATGGGCCGGATTGCTCGTTCAGCAGCATTATTGGCAATCTCGGTACTACCGTCATCAAGGAAACGGGAGAGCGATGCCCATTGGAAAGCGCGTGGCGGATCGCCTCCACCGTGCCGGATTTTTGCGGCATGCGTTTGAGATTGTTGCCCAGCGGTGATTGCAGGGCGTCGACCCTGGGCTTGGTTCCATCCTGCCGGACAGCGTTCGGTGCCATTGCTGCCAGCGGAGGTGATACATCTGGAGGATACGCAACTTCTCATCGACGGAGATAGGCTCGTTGCTAAATAGAAGCGCCGCCCCGACAACTTATAAATGATTCAGGAACTACACCCCTTTATCGCGGACGCGATACGCGCCGCACTACTGCGCATAGACCGGTTCGTTTATGATCTCGAGAAGTCTGGCGGCCGCTAAGCGCAGAGCGAAGTGCTGTATCAACCAAACAATTTGATAAAGACCAAGTTGTGCATCGGCAATCGCGCTCGTTAGTCATTGAAGTTGTTATAAATACCAGCGCCACCTGAGACAATGCTAATTGGCTGGCCGATTATCGTGACAAAGCGCGTAAAGTCGATAGATGGGTGGCGCGATGCATATATGACGTCGCGAGCTTTCACATCAAAGTTCTGACCGACCAGCATGCTTCCGGCTCGCGTCATGTCGAAACGATAAACGATGGGGTAGCGTCCGAATTTGTCCGGGCGCATACCCCGATGGATTAAGTCATTAAACTTCTGCTTGCCAATGAGGTCTATGACAATGTCTGGCTCTTCGTACCGGAACACGAAATATCCCTTCATGTCGCTGGTACCCGCTGAGCCACCTCCGGCAAGTGCAACGGCTTCCAACAGGTTAAGGTCGTTCGCACCAAATTCGAGACGGTTGTTTGCTTTCACTGATCCAAGGACGGTGAACGTGCGAGGCTCGCGGGTGACGAATACTTGGTCTCCCGGTTGAACGTAGACATTTTCCTGCGGGTTTTGCACTAACGTTTTGAGAAGCACTGTTCCCGTCTTCGACTGCCGTGTCAGTGTCACGTAGCTTTCGTAAGGTTGTGCTGTCGGTCCACCTGCTTTGGCAAGCACCTCCATAATCGATTCAGGAACAAGATTGAGCGGCACCACGGCCGGGCTCTTAACAGCGCCGGATACTGTGACGTTTCGGGACGCAGTGCTAGTGCTGTTGATAATGACGTCCGGTTCGACAGCCTTGCTTGCAAGTGCCGTCAAAATAGTTTGTCGCGCCTGCTCCAACGTCTTGCCCGAAAATGTCACGAGGCCAACATAAGGAATGGCTGCCTTGCCATCCGGTTGCACCACAATGTCCAGTGTCGTTTGCTTGGAGTCGCCTGTCGAAAAAAGACCATTCGAGCCCGCTTCGAAGATTGTGATCTTTAACTGATCTCCGATGCCAATCACCGGTCTTTTCACCCCTCCGCCGATACCGAACCGACTTTGCAGCAGTTTTCCGTCAAATTTTGATATCAGCGTCGCGGAATTTACGTCGATGTCGATGACATCGAATACAACATTTTGCCCTGTAGAAGTGCGCGTCATCGACTGTTTGGACTGTTCAAGCACGTCAGATGCCAATGGTCCGTCACCGGGAAGGTTGTTGCACGATGTCAGCCCTAGCCCCACCAATAACAAGCCAGCTTTCTTCACAATTTCCCCATACATAAAACTCAAAGGTGCAAACCCAATAGCAAGAAACTATTAATGATGGCTACCCTGCCAAACCATTCTCCAAAAAAAACCTTTGCAGCGCGACGAAAATTTGGCATCAGAAAAGCAGCGCACCAGTTGTACTCGTTCGTCAGTGTTTTCGCTGTGAACTAATTGGCCGTTTTCTTGCGGCTACGCAAAGTTGCAAAATTTGAGTTTTTTCGGGGCTAAGCTGGAGACAGATCATGTGCCGGTGATGCCCTAAGTGGATGAATTATGGCAGTCGAAATTCTCGGACACGCATGCGTTGCTCCCTCCGCAAAAAATGTGCAGGAACTGCTTATTCTCTTAAAACAAGAGAAGTGCGCAGTTACCGCAATACCAGCTGAACGCTGGAATCCGGCGCGTTTCTGGCATCCTGCAAGAAGCGTTCAGGGTAAAGCATACACGTTCGCGGCTGGCGTGATTGATGATGTTTTCGCGTTTGATGCCGCCTTGTTCGGGCTATCGGCGCGCGAAGCAGCTCAGATGGATCCGCAACAGCGCATTCTTCTCCAAACGGTGTGGCGTGCGCTTGAAGATGCGAGGATAAATCCTCAACAACTCAAGCGGGAGCGCGTTGGCGTCTATATTGGCGCGTCGTCTTTGGATAGTGGCAACCTCCAGGTTGAGGATCCGGCTTCCGGCGGGCCTCACTTCATGACCGGCAACACACTTTCGATCATTTCAAATCGAATTTCACATATATTCGGTCTCAAGGGCCCGAGCATGACGATCGATACGGCATGCTCTTCATCGCTCGTAGCGCTTCATCATGCCAGGCAGGCTCTCGAGGACGAAGAAATCGATACCGCTATCGTCGGTGGCGTCAATCTTCTTCTGCATCCTTTTCCATTCGTCGGATTCTCGCAGGCCAGAATGCTGTCGCCGGAGGGGCTCTGCCGAGCTTACGCGGAGAATGGGGAAGGATATGTTCGCGCCGAGGGTGCAGGGGCCGTCATATTGAGGCGCGCGGACCGTGTAGCCGGCGAGGGCGCACGCAGCCGCGCGACATTAGTCGCCAGCGGTGTTAACTCGTCCGGCAGGACCAATGGTATTTCGTTGCCATCCAGGGAAGCGCAAGCGCAGCTATTGAGTTCACTCTATAATGACACTGGCCTTGACTGCAACGATCTGGTGTTCGTTGAGGGGCACGGAACTGGGACTAAGGTAGGCGATCCGGCAGAGCTGTGGGCTATCGGAACCGTCATCGCGCAAGGCAGGTCCAAGCCGCTCCCGATCGGGTCAATCAAGTCCAATATTGGACATGCGGAGCCTGCATCAGGAATATTGGGGCTTATCAAAGCGATGCTGGCGTTGGAAAATGACTTCCTGCCCGCCACATTGCACGCTGATGTCCTAAACCAGACGATTGACTTCGATGGTTTGAATATTGAGGTGAACCGTGCCGCACGCCCAATAGAACGGGGCGAAAAGCGCCGACTTGCGGGCATAAACTCGTTCGGTTTCGGTGGCACGAACGTGCACGTGGTGATCTCCGATCCACCGGAACCTATTCCTGTCGATACGGCGCCATTTAATGGCTTGTTTGTTTTGTCCGCCCACACGCAGTCGGCGCTTGAGTCGCTGTTGCAGGACTACGTTTCACGGCTGTCTTCGTCTTCAGCCGAACAAGTTGAGCAGCTTGTTTCCTCCAGTAATAACATGGCGCTCAAACACCGTTTCGCAGCCTTTGGCGATAGTGCCAGTGACATAGCGTCAGTTCTATCGGGTTATCTGCGCAATGGGGAAGGTGATCGTGCTTACGTCGGCCAAACGCCGGGCAAGTCAGTCAAGACTGTGTTCGTCTATGCTGGTAACGGATCCCAATGGGCTGGAATGGGACTTGACGCTTACAAGGGCAATCCAGACTTCAGGGCCAAATTTGATGCCTTCAGCGACCTGTTTTTAAAGCAGGCCGGCCTTGACCTTTCAGCACTGCTTGAGGCTGGAGATTTGGAAAGGAACCTGCGCGACACGCGAGTGGCGCAGCCGATACTCTTTGCCATTCAGGCTGCCTTGACGGACTGCCTTAAAGAAAAGGGTGTTAAACCGGACGTCGTGCTGGGCCATTCCGTCGGGGAGGTGGCAGCTGCCTACTCGGCGGGTATCCTCTCAGCAAAGGATGCCGTTACGATCGTCGCTGTTCGATCCAGGCATCAGCATTCCCTGGCGGGCCAGGGCGCGATGGCGGCTGCCGTGATGTCGGAGGCGTTTGCCGTCGCCTTTGCCAAAGAGCATGGTCTGGATAACATTGTCGTCGCCGGGATAAATGCCCACAACTCGGTGACGATTTCCGGTCCGATTGAAGAGATCAAGCAATTCAAGGCTTTGTCTCAAGTGTCGCGTCATGTCGTGCATGTGCTTGATATCGATTACCCTTTCCATCATCCTATCATAGATAGCGAGAAGATGGCGTTTCTGCGGGATATGCCCCCATTAACGCCGAAGTCCGGCCATACACCCTTCATCTCAACAGTGACTGGATCGATGATCGACGGCGCCCAGCTCGATTCCGAATACTGGTGGAGGAATGTCCGTGAACCGATTGCCTTCGAGGCGGCGGTCAGTCTTGCCGTTGAGAATGGTGGCAACCTTTTCCTGGAGATATCCCCTCGACCCATTCTGTCGAGCTATGTGACAGAAACTGTAAAGCAGCAATCCGCAGCTGCAGTGGTTTTGCCCACACTCAGCCGCCCTGGCCTCGATGGCGATTCTGACCCCGTCACGTCCATTGTACTTCGCGCAGTGGCACACGGCGTCGACGTACCATCGACTTCGATGAATTACATAGCACCATGCGACCTACCGATCATTCCGTTCGAGAATGTCAGCTATCGACCAAATTCGACAACCGACGGAATCAACTTGTTTGGGCGCGATGGCGCCGATGGCACATACACCCTCCTTGGTTGGCGCACCGATCCCAACTCCTCCGCCTGGAAGAACCATTTGGACGCACAGCTGTTTCCGGATCTTGCCGGGCATGTAGTTGACGGCAAACCCATTCTCCCGGGCAGCGCATTTATAGAAATAGCGCTTCAGGCTGCGCGGCAGTTTTACGGCGTTTCGGACGTGGAGATCACGAACCTCGAAATTTTCCGCCCGCTGGAGCTGCGGGAAACCAAGCTCATCGAGCTGTCGACCAAACTTTCACCCGAAACCGGTTTTATCGAAATTGCCTCACGTGAGTATCTGAGTGACAATGGGTGGACGATCCATGCCACGGCACGAAGTCGCAAGCCGACTGAAAGTATCGGTAGTGTGAGGCTTCGGCCTTCCAGTACCGCAAAAGTCCATCAGATCGGTGGCGCGGAGGCCTATCAGACGGCCCGGAGCTTTGGTCTGGACTATGCCGCCTGTTTCCAACTTCTGAATAAGGCCGAAGTCTACAACGAGAAGCATATCCTGGTAGAGTTGCAGCCTGCTGCCGCTCCTGTCCATCCCTATCTTAGCTATGGTCTCGATCCGGTCTCGACCGATGCTGCGTTCCATGGCCTTGTTGCTCTTTTCGCTTTGTTGACGGGCGAAGCCGACGGTGCCCCCTATATTCCAGTGCGGTTTGGATCGGTTCGGTTCGCTTCATCAGCGAAGGCTATCGCAAGTGCCGTCATCGAGATTCAACGCTTCAGCCCCCACAGTCTCAAAGCAAGAATCGATCTCATCGCAGCAGACGGAACACTGGTGTCATCTCTTGATGACTGTCGCTTTCGCCGCACTTGGCTGCGACAACATACGACCCTGGAAACGGCCACGTTTCATTATGAGGCGGTGCCGGACGCCGTCGAAGCGACCGTTTCGACTAAGCCCGCCAAAGTGGATGGACGCGGATACCTGCCAATGGTCGATTCCATCGCTCCCGCTGAAGGCACGATTATTCTCACCGCCGCCGTGCTTCGGGCTTCGTTCGATGTCGCCCGGCTGCTAGCCGACGGCAAGGACGCTGTCACGTTTTCTGCGCTGCCGGGAAATCAGGGTTTTCAATGCTATCTTTCGAGTTGTCTTTATGCGCTCGAGGATGCTGGGATGGTGCAGTCCAATGAGGAGGGGTGGCTGTTGCGGCAGCCCTGCGAACTGCCGTCGGTCGAAGAACTTCTTGGCCAGATCAACATCCGTTTTCCCGACCGTGTTGCCGAGGCTGTGCTTGTCAATAACGCTTATAGAGAAACGCTGGCGCGGCTTTCGGTTCAGTCTTCCTTCTCACGGACTGAGGGCAGCGTTTCGTTCATAAGCGAAGCAACAATGGACCATGTTCGCCACCATACCGCCTTCGCGCGCGCGCGCGAGTCACTTGTGTTGGCGGCAGTCGAGAACGCGCTGGGAGATGTCCAGCAAGGTGATGGCTTTACGATCATTGAGATCTGCGCGGTATCGCCGGCTTTCAGTCAAAGGTTGGCCGAACTGGCAGCGCTTAAAGGTGCGCAGCTCATCATCGCTGAGCCCTCCGACCATTTGCGTCGGACGCTCGAGATAGCTTTTGAGCGCAATCCGTCGATTTCCTGCTTGGACCTAGATAATCCTGTTTCACTAACTCGGGCTAATCTTGTCGTTAGCGCCAGCGGCGATGTCTATGGAAAGCTAAGCGGGGACAAGCGCCTGCAAGCCGTGCAACGTATCGCCGGCTCTGCCGCTGCGACCGTTGCTATCGTCGATCTGGCATCGTCCGGGTTTGCGGATTTTGTTTTCGGCCTTACGGATGGCTGGTTCTCCGGCAGCGCCACGCCCGAGTTTCCGATTGGGAAATTCGCCACCGAGGCAAAATGGCGTGCGCTTCTTGCCGAGTGCGGCTTCTCGCAAACACATATCCGGCAACACGAAAGTGCCCACGGCGCACTTTTGCTCGTAGAAGCTCAGGGGCCGGGCGCTCTCGAGGTTGAAACGGTCAAGACGATGCCGTTTGCGGCCGTAGTGGAAATAGTTGATGGCGAACACGCGTCCTCGACGGTCTTCGAGCCACTGCGTTGTACGACAAGGGGTGCCGAAGCGGAGTTCGCAACGTTCTTCACGGACAAGGAGGGCGCGCTGGCGTTCGTGTTCGATACGAGACGCCAGTGTAAGGGGTCTGACTGTTTGCAGGATGCGGTCCAAATCCTCAGCGCTTTGGCTGAGGCCGCACGCAAACATATGAGGTCCCAAAATTCGCCTTCTCGGACGAGACTGCTCGTCCTTGCCGAAGGTGGTTCGCCTGCCGGTTCGGCAGAACCTGATCCGACGGCAAGCGGTGTCTGGGCCTTCAGTCGCGTCTTGCAGAATGAATATGACGAACTGGAGGTTTTTCTGCTGGACCCGGTGGCCGATGGCGCGATGAGGCTCAACGCAATCTCTATGATACTTTCTTGTGACGGCCGAGAAAGGGAATGGGTACAGGATCGGCGAACCGCGCTGCTCTCCGTCGTGCGCGCTGTACCCGGCCACGCCAGATCTGCGAGTTTGAAGACAAAAAATTTCGAGAGCGCGACGATCCGCCAGCTTTTTGCGGGACGCATCGATTCGATTTCTTGGGAGCAAAACAACATACCAGCGCCCGCGGCTGGCGAAGTCAGTGTGAGGGTTGCTGCGACGGGGCTGAATTTCCGTGATGTCATGTGGTCCATGGGATTGTTGCCGGAAGAAGCTTTGGAGGACGGTTTTGCCGGCGCCACGATCGGTATGGAAATGTCGGGAACCGTTGTCGCTGTGGGTGAGGGTGTCACAGACCTTGTTCCGGGCGATGAGGTTATGGGCATCGCATCTCAGGCCCTGTCGACGCACATCACGGTAGCTCGAGACGGGCTCAGCAAAATACCGGCAGGCATAGATCCGGCAGCGGCCGCCACGGTTCCTGTAGCGTTCCTGACGGCATATTACGCGATGGTTGAGCTTGGCCGCATCGGCCGGGGCGAAACGATCCTTATTCACGGCGCAGCCGGAGGCGTCGGGCTGGCGGCGCTCCAGATCGCAAAGCTTCGTGGGGCAAAAGTGATAGCAACAGCGGGTACCGTCGAAAAAAGACGTTTCTTGTCGCTGCTTGGCGCCGATCACGTATTTGATTCCCGCTCTCTTGCATTTGTCGGTGACGTCCTACGCGTTACTGACGACAAGGGCGTCGAGCTGGTGTTGAATTCCCTGTTTGCCGAAGCAATGGAGCGCAGTTTCGAGCTCCTGAAGCCTTTCGGTCGTTTCCTGGAACTCGGAAAGAGGGACTATTACTCCGACCGGAAGCTTGCTCTTCGACCCTTCCGCCGCAATATCTCTTATTTTGGGATCGATGCCGACCAGCTCTTGATCAATGCGCCCGAGCTTACTCGACGTATTTTCCGAGAGATCGGGACATTATTCGCCGAGGGCAAGCTCGTTCCGCTGCCTTACCGGTCCTTCAATTACGACGAAACCGCCCCCGCATTTCGTCTGATGCAAAATGCCGGGCATATTGGCAAAATCATCATTCGTCCACCGCAGCCTAAAAGGGACGCAGTACAAAAATCAGGAGCGAACCATCTCGAATTGAGCCCGGGTGTGTACCTAGTCGTCGGCGGCATTGGTGGTTTCGGGCTCGCCGCGGCGGACTGGTTAGCGAGTCGCGGCGCGACGCATGTTGCTCTTTGCAGCCGACGTGGTGTTCCTGACGAGGAAACCCTTGCGGCCACCGCTCGGTGGAACGCTGCTGGTATCGCTTCGAGTGTTCATTCATGTGATGTCACTAACGAAGCCTCGCTTGATGCGCTACTTAAGAAATTGCGGGTTTCCGGTCCTGTCAAGGGCGTTGTCCACGCCGCCATGGTCCTCGATGATGCGCTGATTTCCAATCTGGATCGTCAACGCAATCGAGCGGTCATCGAGGTTAAGGCGAACGGCGCCGGCAATCTGGATCGCCTGACACGCGAAGACGAACTGGAGTTGTTTTTGCTGTTCTCGTCGGCAACCACGATGATCGGAAATCCGGGCCAAGCCAACTATGTTGCCGCGAACGGATATCTCGAAGGTCTGGCGAGGTTGCGAAGAGCTGCGGGTCTCCCTGGGGTAGCGGTTGGCTTTGGCGCGATTGCCGACGCAGGATTTCTTACGCGCAACACCGGCGTTAATGACATTCTAGCACGGCGTATAGGTAAGACGGCGTTGACGGCAAAGCGTGCACTCAGCTTCGTCGAGCGCGTGCTGCTGAAGGATGGCGGCACGATCGATGAAGCCGTGGTCATGGTTGCCGAGATCGATTGGACTAGCGCGGCGTCGCTGCCGCTCGCGTCGCAACCACTTTTTTCGGCCATTCCACGCAATGCAATCTCGAACGCGGGCGGAGGAGAAGGGGACAGGATCGACCTCGCTACGCTCGTCGCCGGAAAGACACGTGAGGAGGCGAGCGCCCTTCTTCACGAGTTCCTTGCGGCTGAAATTTCCTCGATTCTCAAGGTTGCGGAAGACAGCATCAAGTCTGACAAGGCTCTCAAGGATATCGGACTGGACAGCTTGATGGCAATGGAACTAGGTGCCAGTTTCCAGCAGAAGAGCGGGATAGATATTCCGTTCTCGGGAATGGGAGAGGGCGCAACGATCGGTGACATCGTACAGAAGCTTTACGATAAAGTGGTGTCAAGCACCGTGACCGACAGAGAAGACGGGGGACAGGAGGACGCGTCCTTTTTAGCGGCGTTGGCGGAAAAGCATGGTGCCAAAAAGCAGGAACGGAAAACAGTTTAGATGGTGGATGACGAAAACGGCGACGCCGGTGGGACGAAAAATGCTGGCGCCGACTATTTGAGCTTGCTGCGTGACCGACATGAAGCGGCTGGTCAGAACCGGCTATCGCGGGTCAACAGGCGAATGCCGGAGCGGATAAAAGCTCCCAAGCGTTTTGAGGATCTGGCGGAATACAAGAAAATTCTCGCTCAAAAGGCGATTAGCGGGCTTGCAGGAGTCGATAATCCTTTTTACCGGTCGCATGAGATGGCAGCTGGCGCCACCACGCGTATTGGCGGCAGGGAAGTCATCAACTTCGCGTCCTATGATTATCTTGCCACAAACAGCCATCCGGCCGTGCATGCTGCTGCCATCGAGGCTATCGATAAATTCGGTATATCGGCCTCTGCAAGTCGACTGGTCGCGGGTGAGCGGCCACAGCATGGACTTCTGGAGCAGAAGCTTGCCTCCATCTATGAAGCGGAGGCGTCTGTCTGTTTTGTCAGCGGTTATCTCACTAATTCGACCGTCATCAGCTGCGTCATGGGGCCAAAGGATCTGGTGATCCATGATGAGTTGATCCACAACAGCGTTCTTGCCGGGATAAAGCTATCCGGTGCTACTCGTCGTTTTTTCCGTCATAACGACACTGCCGATCTGGAAAATATTCTGATGGGTATTGAGGGCGAGTTCGAGCGCGTTCTCGTGGTTGTCGAGGGCGTCTATTCAATGGACGGGGACGTCACTCCACTTCCGCATTTGATCGGCCTGAGGGGCAAATTTGGTTTCTGGCTCATGGTCGATGAGGCTCATGCGTTGGGAGTTTTGGGCGAGAAGGGAAGAGGAACCTTCGAACATTTCGGAATCGATCCGTCAAATGTTGATATCTGGATGGGCACACTATCTAAGACAGCCTCCAGTTGCGGCGGCTATGTGGCGGGATGTTCCGCCCTCATCCAGATATTAAAGGCAAATGCAGGCGGCTTTGTTTATAGCGTGGGTCTCCCGCCGGTATTGGCAAGCAGCGCGCTAGCCAGTCTTTCGATCCTTGAAAACGAGCCGGATCGCGTTGCACAGTTACGTGAGAACGGTAGATTGTTCCTCGATGTTGCACGCCGAGCCGGTCTGGATACAGGCACTAGCGGAGGTCATTCCATCGTTCCGGTTATTGTCGGTGACTCGCTGCGTGCCGTGCAATTGTCCAACGAACTATTGAAAGCAGATGTCAATGCGCTGCCGATCATCTATCCTGCAGTGCAGGAGGGCATGGCTCGGATCCGGTTTTTTCTGACTAGCGATCACACCAGAGGCCATATTGAGACAGCCGTGAATCTAACGGCTAATAGCCTGAACGATCTGTTGAAACGCAACGTCGGACTCGGAAGCCTCGATATGCAGCAAGTCGCAAAATTATTCAGCTAATCAGACCCGGGTTTGGAAACGGCCTATGCCTCACATTATTATCACGGGCGGATCGAGTGGTATCGGCCTGGAGGTCGCCAAAATATATTTAGGTAGAGGCTACCGGGTTTCTCTGATTGCCCGCAGGCGAGGGATGCTTCTTACCGCTGCCCGTTCGCTCACCGGGGCGGATCTCGTGACAGGGGGGGGCGTGTTTATCGCCTCGGCGGATGTGAGCGATGAAAGAGAATTGAGAGAGGCGATTATTGCCGCTGAAGCGAATCACGGTCCCTGCGATGTACTGGTGGCGTCAGCCGGGCGGGTTGATCCGCAAGAGTTCGATGCTCAATCGGCAGATATTTTTGAGGCACAATTATCCGTCAATTTTCTTGGATGCGTGAACGCGGTTCGGACGGTCCTTAAAGGGATGAAAAAGCGAGCCAGCGGCCACATCATGCTTGTGTCGTCCGGTGCTGCCCTCATCGGCATTCCGGGCTACAGCGCCTATTGTGCGTCGAAATCGGCGCTATCTTCATTTGGGGAATCCCTGCGGATTGAGGTCGCGAATGCAGGCGTCACCGTCGGTGTTAGTTTTCCGCCCGATACGCTTACGCCGCAATATGAGCGTGAGATACCCCTGCGCCCGCAGGCTGCCCGGCGCTTGATGGGTGCAGTTGCGCCTTGGCCAGCTGATCAGGTAGCGAGAAAGATTGTCATTGGTATAGACAGGGGGACGGCGCAAGTGCACTTTGGGGCTTCCTTGACCCTTCTATCGTGGTTTTCTGCATTCATAAAACCGGTTTTATATCGGCGCTTGCAGCGGATGCAGGCTTGACGATGGAATTACTCCTGTTCGACATTTCGTTTCACGAGGATCAACCCGTTTCTCTTACGGCGGTATCCTTTGTCGTGGCAGCAATAATTGTCTACCTGACCGATCCGTTCGCCATGCCGAAACGGGTCAGGCAGGAAAATCGTCTGCAACATAGCCCCCAGCGGATTGTTGTCGAGCAACTCGCCAGGCTTCCAATCATAATGTTCGTGTATTCAATTTTCTTCGCCATATCCTGGCGACCGTTCTACTCTGGACTTGGAACGGTCAGCTTTTTCGTGATCTTCACCGGCATATCACGAGCAAAATATATTTTTATCCGTGAGCCACTCGTATTCTCGGATATCGCGCTGGTTGTTGATGTATTCAAGTATAAGAGCATTTTTTACGCGACGAACTTCAATGTGCTGTTCTGGATTATGGCGCTGTCGTATGTCTTTGGCGTTTCCGCTCTGTTTATGATTGCCGAGCCCTCGATTATACCGTCGCATCACACATGGTTGTGGATTCTAGTCGGTGTACTCGTGCCGAGCCTCTGCATTCTCATGCTTTTTGTAAAGCCGATTGGACATGTCGCGGCATTGGTCGCGCAATGGCTTCTCAGGACACTCAACGTGAAGTCGAACACCACCCGGTTCGGAACCTTCACCTCCGTCAGCTATCATTTCATGATGTGGCTTGGTATGCGGCGAGAGGCGATTATTGAAGAACTCGCCAAGGGCCTTCAAAGCGTTATTCACGATTTTTTAGGGGAGCCCAGCCGTGAATCGCCTCTGGTGATTTTCTGGCAGTCGGAATCCTTCATGGATCTGCGCAACATCGGATGCGACGACCTAAATCTCCCGACCATCGATGTTTTAAAGGAGCGGGCCGCACAGTGGGGCCGGCTTATCAGCGTATTTGAAGGTGGTTATACGCTGAGGACCGAGTTTGCTGTTCTGAGTGGTCTCCAGCCGGACGACGTTCACGCCGATGCCAGTTATCCTTATCTTCGCGCGTCGCATTACGCGGATATTGTGTGGCCCAATAAGCTGCGGAAGGTTGGATGGTATACACATTTCATCCATCCGTATGACCGAACCTTCTTTCTTAGGCACAAGGCCATGCCAATTTTCGGTTTTGGCGAAATGACGATGCTCGATGATTTCGATCACGTTCCTGCACGTGATGGTGCCTACGTGTCGGACATGCGCCTGACCGAGAAAGTTCTGGAAATTGCCGAGGGGTTGGAGAAACGGCAGTCAGCCCTTCTTTTCGTAGCTTCCATGGCCAATCACGGCCCTTGGGAGGCGGGTCGCGTCGAAGGCATGAATGATCCGATTGAGATATACAAGGAACTATTGCGCAAAGCGGATGATGCCTTAGCCCGTCTTGTCGCGGAGTTGGATAAGTATGATCGTCCGGTCTGGCTAGCATTTTATGGCGACCATGCACCGCTTTTAAAAGAATACGCCGACCCTTTCCCTGACCCTCGCACAGACTATTTTATCGTGCCGCTCGCTAGAGCAAAAGAGATCAAGCACGTCGCAACGGCATCTCGGATCGAGGCGCCGTGGACATTGTTCGAGACCCTCCTTTGGCATGCGCATCTATACAAGGAGCGATTCAAATGACTTCGCAGGGACCTTATCTCTTTCTCCAAGGGCCTGCTTCTCCGCTTTTTTCCATGATCGCCGAGAATCTCACTCGGGCAGGTCATACGTGCTATCGCATCAATCTCAATTTCGGCGACCAGCTCTTCTGGAGCAGGGGAGAGGCAGTCAATTATCGTGGCCGTCCGCAGAACTGGGGTAACTTCATCCGCAAGTTCCTGAAGGATCAGGATATCAAAACCATCATCTTGTTCGGTGAGGAAAGACCATACCATCAGGAGGCCATTATGGCCGCCAAGGCGCATGGTATAGCAATCGTCGCGATCGAGATGGGCTACCTGCGTCCTGATTGGGTCACAGTGGAGATGAATGGCACATCGTCCAATTCCCATTTTCCAAATGAGCCGGGGGTGATCTTGTCTGCCGCAGCCCTCTTGCCCGAGATTGACCGGACACCTCGTTATCGCCAAACCTTTCTCGCAGAAGCGCTATACGATCTCGCCTACTATCTTCCCTCTGTATTTTTCCGCCCACTCTATCCTCATTATCAGCGGCACTCGTTGTTTCATCCTCTGGTAGAGTATGCAGGCTGGATCCTTCAACTCGCGACAAAGCATCACCGAGCATCCAGGGCGCAAGAAATGTTGTTCGCGTTAAAAAAAGCGGAGCAACCGTGGTTTGTGTATCCGCTTCAACTTGAGACGGATTTCCAGCTTCGTGCGCATTCGCCCTATCGCAGCCAAAAGCAAGCTATTGCCGAAGTGCTGACTTCTTTTGCCTCCTTTGCCCCAGGAAATACTCGGCTTGTGATTAAGGTGCACCCGCTTGACAATGGACTAATTTCATGGCGCCGATTTATAGATAAAATGTCGAAGAAATTGAGCATTGGCGATCGGGTCGATTACTTTGGTGCAGGTGACCTTGCCGCGTTGATTTCTGGATGCTCTGGAATTGTCACTGTCAACTCTACCGCAGCCCTTCATGGGATTTCTGATGGAATTCCGGCCAAAGTGCTTGGAACGGCGATTTACGACGTCGCCGGTATGACGGATCAAAAGAAGCTGGACCAATTTTGGCAAGACCCTCAAAAACCAAATAAGGAATTGGCGGCAGCGTTCTATCGTTTGTTGGCAGCTTCAATCCAGGTTCGAGGCAATCTCTCTTCAAAAGCAGGTTCTTCGGCGGCAGCTGAAGGCATCGCAGTGCGAATACTCGATGGAACCGTAAACTCTCCGGGTGGGGACAGCGGTCATGCCCCCCGGAAAAAGCCTGAGAAACATTCACCCCGATTGTACCTCGAAGCCTGAGGTGGGAACAGGTGGAGGTTATCCATCTCTCTCTGTCGGCCTGTCTCGTGCTGTTGCAGAACTAATCTGGTTACGATCGCGCGTGGGCTGGATCCTAAGACCTGCGCGGGCAGGCGCAAGGTGAACGGGCAACTCCAAACCTGGCGTCGAATGCCTCTTTTCGTAGCCTGGATTGATAGAAGGATCGTCAAATGTATCAGTGCCGTGCAATAGGCGCAGGTTTTCTTTTTCCTGTTCGAAACGGCGTTTCTTGTCTCCAACGAGATCTGACCCACGAGAGGCTGACTCATGATGGTACATGCACGCAAACGGCGTCCACACAATCCTGAAGCCCGCCTTATGGGCCCTGATGCAATAGTCAACATCGTTATATGCGACGGCGAAATTCTCTTCGTCCCAAGAACCAACTATCTCCTTACAATCTCCGGATATCAACATTGCAGCGCCAGTCACACACGTTACCGAGTTTCGCAAATGCAGTCGATTCATTGGTCCTCCGAAATTGGCTGGCTTGTTGAGATACCAGTGCCCAGCTAATCCGCCAAAACCAACAATCACTCCAGCATGTTGAATTTTCTTATTAGGATATAGAAGCTTGGCGCCGACAATCCCCGTGGCGTCAAATTTCAGGCACGAGACCATTTCTTTCAGCCAACCTGCATCGATAACTTCAATATCGTTATTGAGTATCAGGAAGTGTTCGCCCGAGGACTTTTCCATCCCGCGATTTATCGCCCGGGCGAAATTAAAAGCCTCTTCGGCTATGGTGACTGAGAAGTTCTTTTTTGATTCCGTGTAGCTTCGATATAGTTCCAGAACGCGTCGATCAGTGGTTCCATTGTCAATAACAATGACCTCTAGGTTTTGGTAATCTGTTTCCTCAAACAGTCCTTTGAGGACAGTGCTTATGAGGTCGAAACTATCTCTACTAGGGATGATGATCGAAATTTTCGGCCAGTCGAGTCCTTTGGGAAGAGAAAACTCCACGCGGTGGAGGGTTTCGGTTAGGGCCGGGACCACTTTGATCACCTGGCCTTCGCGCTGAAATCTCTCTAAAAGTGCAAGACGCGCGGCTTCAGTCGCTTTATCCATAAAACGGCGGGAGTAGGTCTGGCCGGTCCGGCGCCACCAATAGGCAGGATAGGGGATATGGATAACATGCTGCTCTGGAATCCCCTCAAGATAACGCAACAGAAGATCATAATCCTGCGACCCATCGAAAGCCGTTCTGAGATATCCAATCCTACGTAAACGATCATGACGATAAACTGAGAAGTGGTTGATGTAATTCACGCCCGTCAGCAGGACCGGGTCGAAGGCAGGCTTCAGCATTAATCCATCAGGAACAAGGCGATCATTGACGACAACCTCATCCGTATAGAGGAATTGGCATTGAGGGTTTGCAACGATCGTCGCAGCAATCATCTTCAACGCATGCGGAGCGATAAGGTCATCATGGTCGAGCAACGTCACCCACGTGCCTGAAGCCAGAGCGAGGCCCTCGTTCGTCGCGTTGGCGATACCTCTATTCACGCCACTACGAGCAATCTTGATGGTGTTGCGCTTGGCCAGTACCTCATAAAATCGCAACGTCTCTTCTGAGGTCGAGGCGTCGTCACTGAGAATCAGTTCGACGCCCTCTGCGTGCTGCGTCTCGAATGACTTCACGAGATCGTCGAGGTAGCGCTTCGGGGCATTATAAACCGGGACTACAATACTGAGCCATACATTGTCATTTGGCTCAGGGCGAGCAACGTGTAGTTTTTGCGCCAGTCCATACTGTGTATCGATAAATTCTAGGACCTGTGATTTAGCATGTCGGAGGCGAGGCGATGGCAGCTTGAGCCGAAACCGCGGCAGTCGGCCGATATCCCAGCGTTTCGCGCTCTGCATATCGGCTTCCATTCTGAGCTTGATCACATGTTCTGCGCTATCCCAGTTTGGAAAGGCCTCTATCTGGAATGAGAACTCCCCAGGTTGAGCCGATGGATCTATCCGCAGGGACTTCACTAAACCCAAACGTCCAACATCTGCGGTTACAATGAAACTGTGGCCGGGTTCGTGCTGCACTGTATCGCGCTCTCGGTAACCGTGCCCCCTGTTCAGGTAGACTTTTGGCTCGATCATCTCTCCATCCGTTGTACGGAGAAACGCGACCAGTATTGGCTTTCGAAGGGTGTTGAAGCGGATATCAAAAAATGGGTCGTCGCCGGTGCTTTCCCACCGGTTGGGATCGATAAGATTGATTGAAATAAGATCTCTGCTGGAGCGAATTCGCAATGTCATATCTATTATCCTTCCAGCATTTTCATTCTCAGCACCCTTTCCAGAAAGAGGCCGGAACACAAAGATATTGCACCAAAACCAATGATATAGTTCCTGTCTAGCCATTTGTCGCTATACCCCGGGTAATAGGCAAGACGCATCCATTCCACTGCATGGAAGGCCGGGTTCCAGGACAGAATGTAAGCAATGCGCTCGGGAAGAGCAGCAGAAACAAAAAGGGTGCCAGATGAGATGTAGACAACGATCATAGTCAGCGCATAGATCGTTACGAAAAAGGGCGCGAACATTGCGATTACACCGGCAAGGAAACCGACACCGACTGCTAGCAGAATAATTGCAAGATAGGCATATACCGCCTCGAAAGGATCTGCCGGAAAGGGATTGTCGCCAAGTGCGAGCAAAATCATGAACATAAAAAATAATGTCAGAGCTGCGGCCACGACTTCCAGAAAAGCGCGTGCCATCATAATGTCGACTACCGTAACAACGGGAAACGATAGCATAGTGCGGTTCATGATCAGCGACAGCGACATGAATCGCGAAACGTACATGAACGCCAGCGTCGGGATTAATCCTGTCGCAAAAAATACGTTCAGGCTGTCACCATACGGCGCTTTACGGCCCATTACCGTATAGATGGTTAACAGAATAAGCATATGAGCGAGAGGCCACAGGGAGACGAGCAAAAACCCTAGCCCGTGATTGAAAAAGCGGCTGCGCATATCCCGCAGGATGACAGCCGTCATCACATTTTTTTTCGGAAAGTGCGTTGAGGATGCTCGTCCGCTCAATAGTATTATGCCCTGTCATTCAGGTGTCCTGGGGATCTCTGCTCATTCCGGTGTAACGGGAGTTGGCTTGGAGTTTTCGCGAGATGGGCCATAATCGAAGCTTCGGTGGCATTTCTGGCCTTGCGTCGCAGCTCGCTGTTCCTCGCAAGGTTGAGAATTGTTTCTAGCCAAATTCTTGGGTTGTTCTCAATCAATATCTCGCCGGCGGTTTCGGCCTCACCGTAGACTTGTCCGCTAGAAAAAATTGCCGCGGCGCCCATGCGAGCGCAATCGAAACGTTTCGTGCCGGATCTGACATTGTTCACTCTGCTCTGTAAGAGAGGAACCAACAGAATATCAATATGCTGTTGTTTCGTCTCAGACAGGTACTGGTTCCAACTCCTATGAGATTTTACGGTCAAGCGCCGTGAGGGAAGTCTTGCACTGGTCCATAATCGTTCCAGCCGATGCGATGACGCCGTTACTTCGAATGACAGGTTAGGACACAGCGCCAGAGCATCTCGCACAATTGGGACTAAAAATTCATGTTCCAGATCGTGGTTGCCCGTTGAATGAAACGCCATTTTCACCTCCTTCCCATCGTCTTCGGGTGGCGAAGGTGTGTAGGTGTCAGCGGGTGGGAAGGGTGGAAGAACAACGGGTTGAGGCGCGTCGTCCCTCTTCAATCTGTCAGCGAGGCGGGGAGTCGAGACCCATATATCAGACAGGATATTGTTTAGGACAGGGATGGGCACAAGCCCGATCGCAGCCAAGTAAGCCTTGTACCCCAGCGTTCCTTCGTTGTCGACGACCGTTGCGGCAATATCGTCATCGATCATGAGACTGGTCCCTGCGAAACTTTTTCGATGCCTGTACATCCAAAGTAACTGTCGAGGTCTGATATATCGACAAACGATCACAAAAAGGCCGTCAGGATCGACGTCACACAGGAACTCGTCGAGATTGCGTATTTCTGCGGGAATGGGCGTTCGTTTAAGCCTCTCTTCAAGATAGTAACTGAAGGTAGGATTTGGCCCATTGCGAAGCACAAGCAGGCGCCGGATTGATATTTGATTGTTGATCGGGCCCACTCTTGCCATCGGTTTCGGCAATGCAGCATAAAGGCGTTGTCGTATTGAGCTGTCAGCCATAGGACTTCACTGCATCAGACGGCTGCGGGCAAAGTAAAGCAAACTGGTCGCTGTAGCCCAGGTGATCAAGCTAGCAATGGCGGTCAGGCTTATCCAGAGAAGACGCTTAGGATAGTTCGCTTCATCCGGAACACGCGGTGCGAGAAAACTGTCAAGATAGAGAAGCTGTTGCTTGCTGATAAAACGGACCTGCTCAAGTGTCCTGACACTGGACGAGAACTGTTGTTCGGCAAGGTTTTGGGCCAACTCAAGCTGTGAAAGGTCCTGTGATACGTCTGCTAGACTACGTTCACTCCCGATGCCGGCGAGTTGCGCATTGAGATCGGAGAGCTGCTGTTCCTTGCTGCTGATTTCGCGTTTCAGCACGCGCATTTGCGGCGAGTCAGCTGAGACAACCGCAATCCGCGCATTGTATTGCTGTTGAAGATTCAACCGTTCATTCTCGATCGTACCAATCAAAGTCGAAATAATCTGGGAGCTATTACTGACGCTCAAAACGCCTTCTCTATTGCGGGTCGAGGCGACTGTTTCGCGAGCCTTTTGAAGCTGTTGCTTTGCGTTTTCGAGGCTTGTCTCGGCGGTTGCGATGACATCTTTCCAAATACGATCGTTGACTTGGTTCACAATGACTTCGGACGCTTTAACGATCTCGCCTACTAGAACAGCAGCGTCCCTGGCAGCAAATGCCCTGGCCTTTACCGTGACAATCCCGCTTGATGCATTGACGGTCGCTGTGACCATATGCGCCCAGTAATCCCTCGTCTCCTCAGCAGTTGCGTCACCGGGGAGGCGAGCCCACCAGTCAATGTCGGCACTACCAAAAAGCTTCTGCAGGTCAATGTTGCGATCACGCAACATATCGATAATTTCGTGGCTGTTGATGAAGTTAGTTACAATTTGGGTATCCTGGACGATTTTTGCAGAAGGAACACCGGTTACTCGCGCAATCTGGTCTCTGCCGAGGGCCGGCGTCGAGGAACGGACAGTAAAACGAGTTTCCGATTCATATTGATCGGAAGCAAAGATGCCATAATAAAGCAATGCGGTTACGTTCGGAATAGCAAAAAGAAGGACTGCAAATAAGAGCACGGTCGCTGTGAAAATTCGGTCACTCAGCCTAGGTCGAAGGCCGACTGCCTTAAAAAGGCTGCTTCTTGAAGAGGTTGAAAAGCGGAGTTTACGCGCTGACGAAGTCAGTCGCTGGGAGATAACTTTACTGGCCTCAAGCCCGCTCACCGGTCCATTGCTGCTTTCATTCTGCGGCGCCAAATAAGCCTCCATAATGTATCGCGTCGCGATAGATAGCTATCTGTTGAGGCGGTAATAGGCTTCGATTCCAAGCTCAACGTTATCGTAATACATCATTCGGCCATCCACGAGCAAAAAAGCTTTTTCGCAATAAGCCTTTATCGTCTCCATCCCGTGAGAAATCATGATGATGTCAGAATTCCTACGCCTGCTGTCAAATGCCTCCTTGCAGCGTTTTTGAAAGCGTGCGTCGCCAACGGCCGTGACTTCGTCGACAAGATAACATTCGAACTCGATGGCCATGGAAAGACCAAAGGCGAGACGAGCAGCCATGCCAGATGAATAGGTCCGAACAGGCGCGTTGATATAGTCACCCAGTTCTGCAAATTCTTCTACGAACCTTGAGACGCGTTCGGGATTTTCACCATATGCCCTGGCGACGAAATTGAGGTTCTCTTTGCCGGTCATTGCAGAGTTGAAACCGCCGGCAAAGCCGAGCGGCCAGGAGACGCGAACGTTTTTGCTGATATGACCAGAGTTCGGCAGTATTGTTCCTGCTATCATGCGCATGGTTGTTGATTTGCCAGCACCATTGACGCCGAGGATTCCATAGGAATAACCGCGTTCGAATTCGAGGCTCACCCGATCGAGAATTACTTTCTTGTGGCTTTGGGTTTTGAAGTGTTTCGAAACATTCTGAAAACGGATCATTTTGTTCTAGAGCCTGTGATCTTCAACCGACGCCCAGGCAAGCGCGAGAATGGTCCAGGCTGTGAGCAATCCAAGCATAATCAGAACAGGCGAAAGGAAGCGACGCGGATAGAGCGCCTCTTCTGGCAAGGCCGGATTGACGAACACCGTGAGATAAAGTGCCTTCCGAAGAGCCGCGGCAAATGCCTGATCATAGTTTCGTCTCGCGGCTTCATAGAGCTTCTCCGCCACCACGCGATCTGTCTCAACTACCGAAAAATTCGATATGACATTGGCGAGCGAAGCGTCGGCCCCGCCCGTAATCTGTGCACGGATACCATCGATCTGCTGATTGATGCTTTCAAGGCTAAGGCTCAGTTGTCGATAGCGCGGAGAATCCGTATTTTTAGCTTGGCGCAGCACAAAAATTTGGCTTTCCATTTCGAGCTTTCTGCCTAACAGCCCAGTGAGCAAAGTACCTTTCTGTTGAGCCTGTTCGGTCGGATTCAGAAGACCGCTACCTTGTTGGAATCGGTTCAGGTTACCAAGTGCCGCTTGGTACAAGCGATCCGTTCGTTCTACTTCGTCGCGAAAACTCGACATCATATCTTCGCGCGCGCGAACCGTCAGTTCATTGACGAGCTTTTCGCTTTCTTCGAGGATAGCTTTGGCAAGGTTCACAGAATCCTCGGGTGTAAAGGTCTGAACCTTCAAGATGATAATCCCGGAGGGTCCGTCGATGTAGGCTACTACGTGTTTCATCCAGTATTTCAGGAAGTCTTCATGAGAGCCACGCTTGTCGAACCGCGCCAAAAAATCCGCGTCATCTCGCTGAAAAATAGCCCGATAGTCAATTTTGCCGTCCAGGCGTCGTAAAATTTCAGCCGAGTGGATAAAACTCGTCACAACATACGCGTCCTGGGAGGACGACTGCATGCTCATGATCCCGGTATCGACCCTTTCACTTGAACCATCATCTGCCAAGGATCGCACGGCGAAGCGGGCCTCCGATGTATATTGATCGGACGCAATCAAGATGAAATATATCAGCGATGCCAAGAACGGAATTAGAACAAGCAGCACAAATGAAATAAGACCCCATGGCGTCTTGCCGCCATGTTGGAGCTCGGGTTCGTTTGCGGTCTCGATCTCGATCTGGGGCGGAGCCTTCGTGAGTAGACGCCTTCTTCCCGACTCATAGAGACGAAGCCACCCCGTCGTTTTTGGTGTCTCTTGAAGTTCGAGCGGAATTTGATCGGTTTCCGCTTTGGTTTTCGCGGACTTCGTAATCGTATCGGTCATCCCTGCACCTTAACATCCGGCGCAACAGCTTGGCGCACATAGTGGTCGAAGATGAGATCTTCTTCCAGCATCGTCTCAGCAACAGGTATTTGGCGTAACCTCAAGGCCAAATCTTTGAGGATAGAGTGCTTGCTGACCACAGGGACGTCAATGGGAGGTACAGAAAGAAGCTCCCCCACGCCTTGTTGGAAATGAACGCTATTGTCTCCATGACCAACAACGGTAAAGCGGGCAAGTGCGCCGATCGCCGGCGCAATATCTTTACGTGTTATTATTTGCTCGGGATATGTACAGACGAATTGCTGTGTGATGGGTGAAATCAGCACCCGTCGGACCTTATCCGGTGCCTTCTGTAACGCACGTTTCAATGCCCGGTCATCCGCTAAGTTAATTTCAGAAAAGTATTCA
The DNA here is from genome assembly GCF_009649785.1 of Agrobacterium tumefaciens. Taxonomy (GTDB): domain Bacteria; phylum Pseudomonadota; class Alphaproteobacteria; order Rhizobiales; family Rhizobiaceae; genus Agrobacterium; species Agrobacterium tumefaciens. The sequence continues at coordinate 86,775 of NZ_WJOK01000023.1, forward strand.
GCAGCAGGGGATAAGATCAGTCGATCACGATCTCCAAGGAAATTTGGCATGCTTCTGGTGAGGCGATTGAGGGTAAAGAGGCGGCAAGCCATCTCGTAGTACGGGTCGGGAATATCGGCGATAGCCTGGAATCCCCTGTCAAGGAAGTCTTCGTAGTTGCGCAGCAGAATCCTGCCGCTGATATAGACCGACGACCCTGCATTGAGGTGAAATGCCTGCATTGTCGTTTCGTGACCAAAACGTTCTACGCCTGAAATAGCGTACTGAAAACTTTCTTCACAAAAAGCGTCGAACTTCATCATAGGCAAAATGCTAAGCTCAAGACGCAAAATCTTGTGTTGAACCGGATTATCGATCGGCGAACGACGATAGATCAGGAGGCCCGTTTTTGAATCTCGAATAGATAGTCTTCGCTGCTTGGCGAGATCCAAAATTCGGGTTGCATCAATCCGGAACCCAACCATCCCGGTCGCATGGCGACCTGATTGCACGACAGCTGGTTTCGGTTGGTCACACGCAATTGCCACGTCTCTGCCATCGTCCATAGTGACGAAGATCGTAGCTTCTTCAGAAAAGCCGTCGGGGATCAAGTACCCCTCTATGACGCTCCCATGATCATATTCGACGTTGAACAGCAATCGTCCGAGTCCGCTCTTACACCTAAAGTCACCACCCTAGACTTAACTAACGTCTGGCGAATACCGAAAAGCATGGGCCACCAGGATGATTGTTGTCTATGGCCTGAATTTCAATTTTCGAATACCCCAAACGCTCGAGCAGCGATATTATTTCACTTCTTTCTAGCCAAAAATGGCGATCCTTCATGCCCCCGCAGAATGAGGCGTTCTGGTCCGCGTTCTGATAGCTCCTTTCGTGGTAGTGGAGTTCCATACCAGCCACCGAGCGGAGTTCGATCTTGCCACTGAATGGACGCCTACGGACATCCGAAGGTGGCATAGCACTTTCATCGAAGAAATGAGTCCATATGAACAATGCATTGGCACGTTTGGAAAGTAGATGAAGAAACTCTCCCGGATCTGGCATGTGATAAAGGACGCCGGAGGCAAGAGCAAAATCGTATGTCTTTTGAGTGCTCTGGAGCCATTTCTGGATATCGCCGAGATAAAACGAAGCTTTATCAAGCTTTAGGATTTCCTTAGTTACAAGACACCGCAAAAAACATGATTGATTGGCTTCAATTGCGTCGATGTTGGCGGGTCGCTGTTTGTTGAGAATGAACGTGTGCATTGCCTCGAGAGGGCCGACCTCGAGGACTTCGGCCCCTTCGAGCGATCCATAGGCATTTAGCGCGGACAATATCCGTCCATCCTGAAATAGCGGAATATTGCCTGCCTGTAGCCCCGGAACCGGAAAGGAGGAACTCCAGCCCGGTATCGCATCAATTGCATTTTGGTGACTGGGTTGCCGCATCTCAAATTGCGCGAAAACCCCGGCGTTTACTTTGTCTTCTTTGGCTGAACCAGCGTTTTGCGTTGCAGTGTTCGAGACCCAAGATGAAAGCCGGCTAAGAAGCGATTTAAAACTCGCCGACATATTAGGAAAGACTTCCATCAAATTCCTGTCTGTTTGAAAACTAAGCATTGTTCGGTTGTTGTGGAATGCCGCAAATAGAGAAGTCACGTCCATTAACGCAACTGGGGATATCATCCAACAGCGCTGTCAATCAATCGTCTTCTGGCAGAATCAGTATTCGTTGCTCAGAAGCCCGTACAATTTCGACAAGACTTCAGTTTCTGCATTGAGCCGGTGCCGCAGCTGGAACTCTGAGCATTATGGCACCGGCGTCGTAATTGTCATGACTTCGATCATTGCCTTGGAGTAATGATGCATATAAGTGAATCTACTATCTTGAGATGTAGGTATTGAAACCGCAATCACAGCGTGGTTTTTGCGAAATTGTGTTTTCTATGTAGGTTAGTGAAATGAAGATAGTGATGATCGGTGCCGGTTATGTCGGCCTTGTTTCCGGTGCGTGTTTTGCCGATTTCGGCCATGACGTGATCTGCGTGGACAAGATGCCGGAGAAGATCGAAGCGCTGAAAAGCGGCCATATCCCGATCTTCGAACCGGGTCTGGAAGTCATCGTTGCCAACAACGCCAAGGCGGGCCGATTGAGCTTCACCACCGATCTCTCCTCCGCGGTTGCCAATGCCGATGTCGTCTTCATCGCGGTCGGTACGCCCTCGCGTCGCGGCGACGGCCACGCCGATCTCGGTTATGTCTAT
>NZ_WJOK01000024.1 GCF_009649785.1 Agrobacterium tumefaciens
GCAAAGCACAAATAAAGCGCAGAGAAATATGTATATTCTCTTTTTAAATCAATAAATTAGATAAGTGGAAATAAAATGTGCATTTTATTGGGGTGCACTATAAAAGGCAAAATCGCAAACCCGCCCTTATAAAACTGTGCTTATACGCACTGCATGTTACAGTTTTATAAAGTAAAAATGCTCTAAACCATGACGAGCAGTACTTCCGCTCTTATGAAATTACAGAGTGAATTGCCGACCTTAAAAAAGATGAATCTCGGCAAAAAATAATCGCGCGCGATCACATTGAATATATACAACCATAACGCGTCATTGCAGACTGTTGTTTCAAATTGGATGAGTTGCGATCAAAACCGCCGTGCAGTGAACGATGATGTGCGATTATGATGGGTATCAGCGATTTTTCCTTTGGAAAACCAGTTGTTGCCGATAAACATCAAACCGGGACAACAGGATTTCGCGCACGTCATGCTTTCACTTCGCCTGCTAACGATCATCGCCGGTTTTGCCTTTGCGGGCTCAGCATGCGCGGCGTCGATCGGCATCGTTGCCCCACAGAACGGCCCATACGAACTGCTGGGGCAACAGGTCAGGCAGGGCGCGAAGGCCGCGGCCGCCAAGCTCGGGCTAGATGTCGTCGAAATCCATGAAAGCTGCGAAGACGGCAGCGGCGGCGCGATTGCCGATGGTCTCGTGGCCGCCAAGGTCAGCGCGGCAATCGGTTTTTTGTGCACGGAAACGCTTCAGGGCGTTCTGCCGCCTCTGAAATCAGCCGCCATTCCAGCAATCACGCTTTCCAGCCGTGCCCCGATCCTGATGGAAGACGCTCTGAAATATAGCTGGCCGCTTTTCCGCCTAGCGCCATCGGACAAGGCCGAATCGGACCGGGCCTCAGAAATCATCCTGCGCGACTGGAAGGGACATTCCATTGGGCTCGTGGATGATGGCACGATCTTCAGTCGCGATCTGGTAGATCGCATCCGTTCGGCGCTGGAGGAGAACGGGCTGAAACCGACACTCACCGATACGCTGCGCCCGGCACAGGAGCAACAGGTGGCGCTTGTACGCCGGCTGGGGCGCACCGGCATCACCCATGTGTTCATCGGCGCGGAACGCAACGACGTCGCGATTGTCGCCAGAGACGCCGGCTCCGAAAACATTCCGCTCACCATCATGAGCGGCGACGCCATGAATGCGGCAAACATCCCCGTGCCACTTGCGGCAAATGTGCTAGCGGTCACGCGCCCGGCCTATGACACATTGCCTTCGGCACAGGCCGTCGCCGGCGAATTGCGTGCCGCCAATATCGAGCCGGAAGGTTACGTCCTTCCCTCCTATGCGGCTGCGGAACTGACTGCGGCGCTTGCCGAAGCAGCCCAATCCCAAGGGAAACCCGCACCGGAGATACTGGCGAACGGTACCGTCTTCAAAACCGTGCTCGGCGATATCGCTTTCAACCCTTCGCATGAGCTTGCAGACAATCCCTATCGCCTGCAGCGCTGGAACGGCCAGCGTTTCGAACAGGCGGACAAGGCCGAAAGACAATAGGTGAAGCCGGTATCGCTGGAAATTCAGTAATCCGCGGCTGAAAACCGGCGGCAACCGCGCGACAAGCCGTTTCAAACCCTGATACTTGATGCTAAAGGCAGCTTACGCAACGCGTCGAGAGGAGTTTGCCCCATGTCCCTGCCCATCCGGATTGCACCGTCCATTCTGGCGTCCAATTTCGCCAAGCTGGGACAGGAAGTCGCCGATGTGACGGAAGCGGGCGCAGACTGGATCCACCTCGATGTCATGGACGGCCATTTCGTGCCAAACATCTCCTTCGGTCCTGACGTCATCAAGGCGCTCCGCCCGCACAGCAATGCCTTTTTCGACTGCCACCTGATGATTGCCCCCGTCGATCCCTACCTCGAAGCCTTCGCCAAGGCCGGCTGCGACGGCATTACCGTCCATGCGGAGGCAGGCCCGCATCTCCATCGCTCACTCCAGACCATCCGCACGCTCGGCAGGAAGGCCGGCGTGACGCTCAACCCCGCCACGCCGCTTTCGGTCATCGAAAACGTGCTTGACGATGTCGATCTCGTGCTGATCATGAGCGTCAATCCCGGTTTCGGCGGACAGAAATTCATTCCGGCCATGCTCGACAAGATCCGTGCGGCAAAGGCCATGATCGGCGACCGGCCGATCGAACTTGAAGTGGACGGCGGCGTGACGGCGGAGACAGCCGGCGCCATCGTCGCAGCCGGTGCCAACGCACTGGTGGCCGGTTCGGCCGTCTTCAAGGGCGATGGTGTCGCAGACTATCGCAAGACGGTTTCGTTGTTGCGCTCGGTGTCGGAAGCCGCCCGGTCCTGACCCGCCACAGCAGCCGGATACACCGGAGACGGGACGGCAGGGCGTTTGGGTGGGGGCTTTGATGAACAGCGACCGGCGAAATTTCCACGACGTCATCCCGGCAGCGCTGTTTTCGCTCCTCGCTCCGCTTGTCTGGGCCGCCATCTCGGCAGCCACCGCTACCCTCGGCCTCTATCTCCGCAACCGGCTGGAAACCGATCATGCCGCCGATATCGCCGTGCTGTTCTTCTTCGGCGGTCTCCTGGGCTGGCCGCTGGCCATGGTTGCCTTGCGCTTCCTGCCCGCATCCACCAGCCTGCCGCTGCGTTTTGCGGCAAGCTGCCTTGCCATCGCTTTTTTCACGATCGCGGTCGCGGCGGCATTTTTCGCGCTCCAGTACCGCATCTTTTATGCGCAATGGCACGCGCCGGCATTTTCCCGCATCTGGTTTTTCCAGCAATTTTTCACCTCGCTTGGCGCGATCTACCAGTTCTGCATTCTCGGCCTCGGCCTCTATTTTCCTTTTGCCGCCATTCCGCTTGCGCTGGCAGGCGCCATCCTTTGCCGCCGTGCGCACAGAGCGCCACGCGTCCGTTCGGACGTACACCGGACGCTCTAGCATTTTGAATGTACGCATCGAGCCGATGCGAAGGCTTGATAGATTGAGATTCGCGGAACACTTTGCTAAACGGGCAGCAAAATTCCTCCACAAAGAAAGTCATTGCCATGATCCCTCGTTACTCCCGGCCGGAAATGGTCGCCATCTGGTCGCCGGAAACAAAATTCCGCATCTGGTTCGAGATCGAGGCGCATGCCTGTGACGCGCTGGCCGAACTCGGCGTCATTCCGAAATCGGCCGCACAGACCATCTGGGAAAAAGGCGGCAGCGCGACTTTCGACGTCGCCCGCATCGACGAGATCGAGGCCGTCACCAAACACGACGTCATCGCCTTCCTGACGCACCTTGCGGAATTCGTCGGTCCCGACAGCCGCTTCATCCATCAGGGCATGACCTCGTCCGACGTGCTTGACACAACCCTCAACATCCAGCTCGTCCGCGCCGCCGATCTGCTGCTGGCCGATATGGACCGCGTGCTGGCGGCGCTCAAGACCCGCGCTTTCGAACACAAGAACACGGTACGCATCGGCCGCAGCCACGGCATCCACGCCGAGCCGACCACGATGGGCCTGACCTTCGCCCGCTTCTACGCCGAGATGCATCGCAACCGCGAGCGTCTCGTCAATGCGCGCGCGGAAATCGCCACGGGCGCGATCTCCGGTGCTGTCGGCACCTTCGCCAATATCGATCCGCGCGTCGAGGAACATGTCTGCGCAAAGCTCGGCCTCGTGCCCGAGCCGGTCTCCACGCAGGTCATCCCGCGTGACCGCCACGCCATGTTCTTCGCCATCCTCGGCGTCATCGCCTCGTCGATCGAAAACGTCGCCATCGAAATCCGCCACATGCAGCGCACCGAGGTTCTGGAAGCGGAAGAGTTCTTCTCTCCCGGCCAGAAGGGTTCGTCGGCCATGCCGCACAAGCGTAACCCGGTTCTCACCGAAAACCTCACGGGCCTTGCCCGCCTGGTGCGCATGTCGGTCGTTCCCGCGCTTGAAAACGTGGCGCTCTGGCATGAGCGTGACATCAGCCACTCCTCCGTGGAGCGCGCCATCGGCCCCGACACCACAGTCACCCTCGATTTTGCGCTGAACCGCCTTGCTGGCGTCATCGAAAAGCTGGTGATCTATCCCGACAACATGCTGAAGAACATGAACAAGTTCCGCGGCCTCGTGCACTCGCAGCGCGTTCTTCTGGCGCTGACGCAGGCCGGCGTTTCCCGCGAGGACGCCTACCGTCTGGTGCAGCGCAACGCCATGAGGGTCTGGGAACAGGGTGCGGATTTCCTTGAGGAACTGCTGGGCGACGAGGAAGTGCGCGCCGCCCTTCCCGAAAGCGTCATCCGTGAAAAATTCGACCTCGGTTACCACACCAAGCATGTCGACACGATCTTCGCCCGCGTCTTCGGCAACGCCTGAGGCGAGGCTCCCGAAGTTAATGCCATCGCGACCTTGATCGCGACGGCATGAAACCACAGATATGGGCCCATGAAAGTTTCAGAAGCAGATATTCTCATCGTACCGGGTTACACCAATTCCGGTCCTGACCACTGGCAGACACGCTGGGAGCGCAAGCTTTCGACAGCGCGCCGCGTCGAGCAGGCTGAATGGTCAAAACCGGTGAAGGAAGACTGGATCGCGCGGCTGGTGGAAGAAGTTAACGCCTCGACCAAGCCCGTTGTCATCGTCGCCCATTCGCTGGGTGTGCCGACCGTCATCCACGCCCTTCCGGAAATCGGCAAGAAGGTTGCAGGCGCGCTTCTGGTGGCGCCGCCGGATGTCGCCAATCCCGATATCAGGCCGAAACATCTGATGACCTTCGGTCCCTATCCGCGCGATCCATTGCCGTTTCCGGCAATCACAATTGCCAGCCGCAACGATCCCTTCGGATCCTACGAACATGCCGACGATATTGCCGCGGCCTGGGGTGCCATGTTGGTGGATGCAGGCATGTCCGGCCATATCAACGCCGAGTCTGGCCATGGCCCCTGGCCCGAGGGTGGCATGGTATTTGCCCAGTTCCTGAGCCGCCTCAAGGTGAACGAGCCCTGACCATCGCGGCCAGCCGCTGAAGCCGGTCGATTTTCGGCCGGGCAACATTCTTCCGCCCGACACAAGAATTGAAGGGAAGATATGCGAGCCGCATTGTAGAATGCACTCTTTTCCTTTATGGGACCGCTCAAAGACAGAAACGCAACGCCACCAGAATCGGCGTGAACCAAGAGACCTGCCATTATGAACCGTCGCCGCCGTATTTACGAAGGCAAGGCCAAGATCCTCTACGAAGGTCCGGAGCCAGGCACGCTTATCCAGTTCTTCAAGGACGATGCGACTGCCTTCAACAAGAAAAAACACGAAGTCATCGACGGCAAAGGTGTGTTGAACAACCGGATTTGTGAATATGTCTTCACCCATCTGAACAAGATCGGCATTCCCACACACTTCATCCGCCGCCTCAACATGCGCGAGCAGTTGATCAAGGAAGTCGAGATGATCCCGCTCGAGATCGTCGTGCGCAATGTCGCCGCCGGCTCGCTGTCGAAGCGACTCGGCATCGATGAAGGCGTGGTTCTGCCGCGCTCCATCATCGAGTTCTACTACAAGTCCGACGAGCTGGAAGACCCGATGGTCTCCGAAGAGCACATCACGGCCTTCGGCTGGGCCAACCCTGCCGAGCTTGACGACATCATGGCACTGGCAATCCGTGTCAACGACTTCCTGTCCGGCCTGTTCTTGGGCGTCGGCATCCAGCTGGTCGACTTCAAGATCGAATGCGGCCGCCTGTTTGAAGGCGACATGATGCGCATCATCCTCGCCGACGAGATTTCGCCCGACAGCTGCCGCCTGTGGGACATCGAGACCCAGAAAAAAATGGACAAGGACCTTTTCCGCCGCGACATGGGCGGCCTCGTGGAAGCCTATTCCGAAGTGGCACGCCGTCTCGGCATCATCAATGAAAACGAACCGATCCGCGGCACCGGCCCTGTCCTGGTAAAGTAATTTCGGCCTCGTGAAACAATATCGGCCTAGCAAGGTAAAATCAGGAGAAGATCAGGTGATCAAGGCACGGGTGACTGTTACGCTGAAGAACGGCGTTCTCGATCCGCAGGGCAAGGCAATCGAAGGCGCGCTCGGCAGCCTCGGTTTCGGTGGCGTCGGCCATGTCCGTCAGGGCAAGGTCTTCGATCTGGAGCTGGAAGGTGCAGACAAGGCCAAGGCCGAGACCGACCTGAAGGCGATGTGCGAAAAGCTCTTGGCCAATACGGTTATCGAAAACTACTCTATCGCCATTCTCTAAAGCCGCAGGAGCCGCCGACCATGAAATCCGCTGTCGTCCAACTTCCCGGCCTCAACCGCGATCGCGACATGATCGCGGCACTCACGAAAATCTCCGGCAAGGCGCCCGTCACCATCTGGCAGACGGAGACGACTATCCCGGATGTCGACCTGATCGTCATTCCGGGCGGTTTTTCCTATGGCGACTATCTTCGTTGCGGTGCGATTGCTGCACGCATGCCGGTCATGCAGGCCATTCGCGAAAAGGCTGAGCAGGGCGTCAAGGTTCTCGGCGTCTGCAACGGCTTCCAGATTTTGGTCGAAGCGGGCATGCTGCCGGGCGCGCTGATGCGCAACGCCTCACTGAAATTCGTCTGCCGCGAAGTGAAACTCGAAGTCGTCAACAACGACACCGAATTCACCCGCGCCTATGACAAGGGCCAGGTTCTGCGCTGCCCCGTCGCCCACCACGATGGCAACTATTTCCTCGATACGGATGAGCTTAAGTCCGTCGAAGACAACGGTCAGGTCGTTTTCCGTTATGCAGATGGCACCAATCCGAACGGTTCGCTGAACGACATTGCCGGCGTCATCAACGCCAAGGGTAACGTTCTCGGCATGATGCCGCACCCGGAAAACCTGATCGAAGCTGCCCATGGCGGCAATGACGGCCGTGGCCTCTTCGCCTCGGCGCTTGGCGTTATCGCAGCCTGACAAGCGGGCGGGCCATGCGCCTGCCCTCTTCCCGATGATGCTTTTTATGGCTCCAGTTTTTGGCCCTTACCTTGGATGACGCGATGAAACGCCTGCTCCGTTCCCACGCCCCGAAGGCCGCTGGATTGCTTCTCGCCGCAGCAGCGCTTGCTGCGTGCCAGCCCAAGCCGCAACCGGCATCGTCCTCCGCATCCCGTGCGGCATTACCGACGATGGAGCGAATCGCGCTTGGCGCCAATGCTTGCTGGTTCAAATCGGGCGATCCGGCGTTCAAGGCCTATCGCCTGGCGCCCGAACTCAACTCCTTCTCGGGCCGTCCGCGCATTCTGCTCGTACCGCGCAACAGCCCGGAATCGCGCCCGATGCTGGTTATTCAGGCAGAAGGCAACCCGGCAAAGCTCGACGCCTTCGGCCCCGTTATGAACGAAGCCATCTCCGGCCGCATCGCAACCGACGTCAAACGCTGGGCGAATGGCGGCAAGGGCTGCTGATCGGGCAAAACTGCGCTAAAAGCCGGCCAAATACAAAAAAGACCCGCCGACGCCGGTTGGGACTGGCGTGGCGGGCCTGCCGAATGGCTGTTCAGGCACCGGGGAAAGATGGCGCCGCTCTCCGGCAGAAAATCAAAGCGGCCGCGACGGCCATGAAAACAGCTGCGATCTCGCGGCCTCCTTCAAGGCCTCGTCCCGCGTAACGCCGATATCGTCCAGAAGATCGTCGGACAATTCCCGCAAGGCAAGCCGTCCCTGACGTTTGCCATGCCAGTTGGACAATCCCGCAATCAGGCGGCCAATAAGCGTGTGAGCGATCCGGGCCGGAAAGGGCGACGGTGCGACCATGTCGCCGGTATCGCGGAACACGCGTTCCCGTTCGTAGCCGTCAGGATAAAGCGTATCCGCTGTCGAAAGGTATTGATCCATCTTGCGCATATTGCACCTATTGTCTCCGTGCGTTTGATCTCATTGACTGCATCCGATGAATACAATTGACTTGCGGATAGATACAATGCATAAATTGTCACCATGACAAATTGGCTTCCCGATATCACCGAGGGCAACGGCCCCATCTACCTTCGCCTCGCGGACAAGATCGAAGGCGCAATTTCGGATGGCATCTTGCAGGCCGGGTCGAAATTGCCGCCGCAACGCAATCTCGCTTTCGATCTGGGCGTTACAATCGGTACAATCAGCCGGGCATATGCCCTCATCCACGAACGCGGCCTCGTCAGCGGCGAAGTCGGCCGTGGCACCTATGTCAACGAGCGTAAGGCTGCCGCCCCGTTATCACGCGTGGAACCGACGGCATCGGCATTCGGCGGCACGCGCTACGCGGTGGACACCAGCGCCGAATTCCGCCTGAACACCACCGCTGCTCCCGATGTCGGACAGAGCGCGCTGGTCAGCAAACACGTCGAGGCCGTGACGAGAGAGCATCCGTTCGAAATTTCCAACTACACCCGCTCCTTTCCCGACAACTGGTGCATGGCGGGCGTTCGCTGGCTTTCCCAGAACGGCTGGTCGCCGAAACCGGAAAACATCGTTTCGACGCTTGGCGCACATGCTGCGGTGATGAGTGTGGTAACGGCAATGACCGCGCCGGGCGACCGTATCGTTTTCGAACCCCTCACCTATTCCCATATCAGCCGCAGCGCCGCCCTTGCCGGACGGCGGGTGACACTGGTGGAAGTGGATGAGAAAGGCATTATCCCCGATGATTTCGAGCGCGTTTGCGCCCAACAGCATCCAAAAATGATCTTCCTGATGTCGGCGGGCCAGAACCCGACCTGCGCCACCCTGCCCGAGGAGCGGCGGCGGGCGATCGCCGATATCGCCCGCAGATACGGCGTATGGATCGTGGAGGACAATCTCTATGGCGCCATGACGCGGGATGCGATCCCACTCATTGCGGAATTCGCGCCCGATCTTACCTTCGTTGTCGGCGGCCTGTCGAAATCCGTTTCCGCCGGCGTCAGGGGTGGCTGGGTCGCCTGCCCGGCGCAATTCGCCTCGAGAATTCGCATTTCGCATTCGATGATAACCGGCGGACTGCCGTTTATGCTGGCCGAACTGAATGCACGCCTCGTCAACAGCGGCGACGCAGACGACATCCGCAAGGACTGTATCGCCGAGATCAACCAGCGCGAGGCCCTCGCCAGACGCATCTTTGCAGGGCTGGAATTCAACTCCCTGCCAGACATCGCCTTTCTGTGGCTGAGGCTGCCTGAACCGTGGCTGTCTGGAACCTTCCGCAGCGCTGCCATGAAGGAAGGTGTGCTGATAGACGACGAGGACGAGTTTAAGGCCGGGCGCACGGAGAAGGTTTACCACCGTGTCCGCATCAGCCTTTCCGGGCCGTCAAACCAGGAAGAACTGAAGCATGCCCTTGGTATCCTGCGGCATTTGCTCGACAATGGTTCAGCCGGCTACGAAAGCGAGGCGTGAGCGGGAACGAGTCTTTCCTGCAACACGCCCCCTAATTCAGTAACTCATTATTTACCACGCCGACGAATCTGCCATCCTTTCCCTACTTCGGAGCGGGGAATGATTCGATGGCAGCATTCAGTTCCATATCCGCCAGGGCATTTGTTGCTCTCGCGATGGTTTTCGCAGCATGTGTGTTGAGTGACATGACGCCGGCCGCCGCCGCAGACGGCACGGTGTTCGATGAATTGCGTTTCGGGGTCACAACCTCGCTCGCCGATCGCAATGGTGGCGGCGAAGATGGTGTCTTCCCGGCTTTCACTGCCTATTTCGATCCTTTCGCGAGCGCCTCGGCGGTCACCTTTGGCGAAAAACTTGCCCGACCGCGTCTGCATCTGGGTGCGGAAATCGGCACCGAGGGCGAAGCAAATACCATTTACGGCGGTATCAACTGGACCTTCGATCTCAATCCGAAGATTTTCGTCGACCTCGGCTTTGGCGGCCTGTGGCATGACGGCAGGCTGAGAAATGGTCCGGGCGAAACTGGCGCGGAATTCGGTTGCCGCGTGCTTTTTCATGAATATGCCGCCATCGGATATCGCTTCAACAGCAACTGGAATATTTCGACCCAGATCGAACATGCCTCCCATGCCAATCTGTGCGACGGCCCCAATGACGGGCTGACGCGTGTCGGACTTATGGTCGGCTACAAGTTCTGAATAACCCAACAAAGCAGCGTTTTGCTGGCAAAACTGCGCATTTTCCTGTCGCACGGAGAGGCCTCTTGCGCTAAAGAACCGGAAACTTTCCTCGGCTCGAACCGCGTGAGACCTATGTCGATTCCAAACTCCATCAAGATCACCCCGGAACTCGTTGCATCCCACGGGCTGAAGCCCGACGAATACCAGCGTATCCTCGACCTGATCGGACGGGAGCCGAGCTTTACCGAGCTTGGCATTTTCTCGGCCATGTGGAACGAGCACTGCTCCTACAAGTCCTCCAAGAAATGGCTGAAGACCCTGCCCACCACGGGCCCGCGTGTCATTCAAGGCCCCGGCGAAAATGCCGGCGTGGTGGATATCGATGATGGCGACTGCGTCGTCTTCAAGATGGAAAGCCACAACCATCCGTCCTACATCGAGCCCTATCAGGGTGCGGCAACCGGCGTCGGCGGCATCCTGCGCGATGTCTTCACCATGGGCGCACGCCCGATCGCAGCCATGAATGCGCTACGTTTCGGCGCACCCGACCATCCGAAGACCCGCCACCTCGTGGCTGGCGTCGTCGCCGGTGTCGGCGGTTACGGCAACTCCTTCGGCGTGCCGACCGTCGGCGGCGAAGTGGAATTCGATCCCCGCTATAACGGCAACATCCTCGTCAACGCCTTTGCCGCCGGACTTGCCAAGTCCGATGCGATCTTCCTTTCGGAAGCCAAGGGCGTCGGCCTGCCGGTGGTGTATCTCGGTGCGAAGACCGGCCGCGACGGCGTCGGCGGCGCGACCATGGCCTCTGCCGAATTTGATGAGTCGATCGAAGAAAAGCGCCCAACCGTTCAGGTCGGCGACCCCTTCACCGAAAAGTGCCTGCTGGAAGCCTGCCTCGAGCTGATGAAAACAGGTGCGGTCATCGCCATTCAGGACATGGGTGCCGCAGGCCTTACCTGCTCGGCCGTCGAAATGGGCGCCAAGGGCGATCTCGGCATCGAACTTGATCTCAACGCCGTACCGGTGCGCGAAGAGCGCATGACGGCCTACGAAATGATGCTATCGGAAAGCCAGGAGCGCATGCTCATGGTTCTCGAGCCCTCCAAGGAAGAAGTCGCCAAGGCGATCTTCGTCAAATGGGGCCTGGACTTCGCCATCGTCGGCAAGACCACCGACGACCTGCGTTTCCGCGTGCTGCACAATGGCGAGGAAGTCGCCAACCTTCCGATCAAGGATCTCGGTGATCAGGCTCCGGAATACGACCGCCCGTGGACGCCCGCCAAGGTTCAGGCTCCGCTTGCGGAGAACGACGTTCCTGATGCAGACATTGCCGACGCATTGGTGTCGCTGGTCGGTTCGGCCAACAACTCCTCGCGCCGCTGGGTCTACGAGCAGTATGACACGCTGATCCAGGGCAATTCCCTGCAGCTGCCGGGTGGCGATGCCGGCGTTGTCCGCGTTGAAGGCCATGACAAGAAGGCGCTCGCCTTCTCCTCCGACGTGACACCGCGTTATGTCGAGGCAGACGCCTTTGAAGGCGGCAAGCAGGCCGTGGCCGAATGCTGGCGCAACATCACCGCAACCGGCGCTTTGCCGCTCGCGGCCACCGACAACCTCAATTTCGGCAATCCGGAAAAGCCCGAGATCATGAGCCAGCTCGTCCATGCCATCAAGGGCATCGGCGAAGCCTGCCGCGTACTGGAATTCCCGATCGTTTCCGGCAACGTCTCGCTCTACAACGAGACCAACGGTCAGGCGATCCTGCCCACCCCCACCATCGGCGGCGTTGGCCTGCTGAAGGACTGGGGCCGTATGGCGCGCATCCGCTTTGCCGCCTCGGACGAAGTCGTGCTGCTGGCGGGCGCGCCTGCCGGTCTTGGCACCCATATTGCCCAGTCCGTCTACATGCGCGACGTGCATGGCCGCATCGATGGCCCGGCACCGCATGTCGATCTGGAAGCTGAAAAGAGAAATGGCGATTTCGTCCGCGCCCTTATCGCAGACGGTCTTGCCACAGCGGTTCACGATTGCTCCTCGGGCGGCCTGGCTCTCGCGGTTGCCGAAATGGCAATTTCCTCCGGCATCGGCGCGACGATCGACGCGGTCGAGGGCCATAATCCCGTCCTCACCTTCTATGGCGAAGATCAGGGCCGTTATGTGCTGACCGTCAAGAAGAGCGATCTGGATGAAGTGCGCGCGGCAGCGAAGGCAGCGGGCGTTTCCTGCCCGGCGATCGGCGTCACCGGCGGCTCAAGCGTAAAGCTGGGCACGGCACGCGCTATCGAGATTAAAGAATTGCACTTGGCCTATGAATCGTGGTTCCCTCAATTCATGGATGGCGAAACTCTAATCGCCGCAGAATGAATTAAGGAGATACACCATGCCCATGAAACCCGGCGACATTGAAGACATGATTAAGGCGGGAATTCCCGGGGCAAAGGTCACGATCCGCGATCTGGCCGGTGATGGCGATCATTACGCGGCGGAAGTCGTCGCGGATGCTTTCAAGGGCAAGACGCGCGTGCAGCAGCATCAGATGGTCTATGACGCGCTGAAGGGCAATATGGGCGGTGTTCTGCACGCCCTTGCCCTGCAGACCTCGGCTCCCGAATGACTGAGCTCCGAAAAGCGTCTCCGGCAGGACGGTTTCACTGTCCTTGCCGCGGCAACGCTTGAAGCCATGGATTGAAAAAGGCCCGCGTGAGACTGTCACGCGGGCCTTTTCTTTTCCGGCAAATGGCGCGTGCCGCTTACAAAACAGGTGGCTGCTGCGATTCCAGATCGGCAAAGGAGGCAGCCGGCAACGGCCCAGCCGTCAGCAGGGTAAAATCGTAACCGGACTTGCGGTCCGGCCCCAGAACATATTGCCGGTGCATGCGCAGGAAGTTGCGCTTGTTCTTTTTGTAGCGATCGGGTGAAAGCGAGTGCTTGAAACGGATCGGCACGATCTTCGGCTGCGGCGCATCCTTGTGCCCGGTCAGCGCCACGGTGTTGCAGCGGTAGAGGTGGATCGGATCCGTCAGGCACTGGATATCGAACCATGTCACTTCAGAGTGACGCGCAATCACGCCGACGCTCTGGCGAAGCCTATCCGCACTCGACAGCAGCGCGCATTGCAGCGCAGCGCCACCGAGCGTCGCAAAGGACAGCTTCCGGCCATCCAGCGCATCTGGCCGCAGTTCCAGCACACGGCCTATCACGGCGAGCGCCAGGCTGGCGCCCATGCTATGCGACACGACCAGAACCTCCTCAGACGGCTGCTCCAGCGCCTTGAGAACGAGGGCTGCCTTCTCTTCAATCCAGTTGCGGGCAATCGGCTCATCGCGCCCGACGGCCAGCGCAAAGCGCCAGTCGGCATAAAGATGCAACGTATGAAACCGCTCGGCGAAAGGCAGAAATGCCTTCACGAAGAACAAGGCCGCAGCGGGAAGACTGATCGCAAGCAACCAGAGCGGCAAACCGAACAGCCATGGCGAGAGCGCGATCCCCGCCGCAAGCGCACCACCCACCAGCATCAGCAGAAACGGGAAAATGAAGAACAGGCCGAAACGCCAGGCGTGACGGAGGTAACGCCCTGCCCCACCTTCCGCGACGATACCGGCCGCAGCCGCAAAGCCTAGTGCGATCTGCCGCCAGAGTGGCGCATCCCGCAGGCGCGATATCACCGCATTGTGGTCGTAGACGAAGATGGTGGAACGCGTCCGCCAGTCGCCGGCCGAGGCCTCCACCGAGAATGTTTCGCCAGCCGGCGAGTTCTCCAGCGCACCCACGGCATAATTGACATCCCACGTCTTGCCAGCAAGCGCTGCCGCCCGCTGATAGCGCAGATGATGCGCAGCCGCATCGAGCGGATCGAAGCCCGGGAAATAAAGAACAAGTCGTGACTTGACGGTCGGCATGCATAAACCCTCGAGCTGGAGACACCCGAAAGGATCGCTTGATACAGTGGGCGATGCACGTATAGTAAAAAACGCGACGGAAATATGATTTATTTGTTGCGAGGGAATTTTGTCTGGGATCGTCGATCAATTGCTAAACGGCGTCGTCAAAGGCGCTCTGTCCGAAGTCCTCGCCAAGACAGGCCTTCGCAAAACCCGCCGCATCCGCCGCCGGACCAAAAGCAACACGTCCCTCGCAGGCGGCATCGTCGGCTCCGTGCTGGAAGCGGCAATCAAAGCAGCCGTCAAACCCAAGCCGGCCAAAAAACAGGTGAGCAAAAGACGCACCGCCGCCGCCCGCAGCAGACAGCGGCTTCGATGATGCATCACCTCAGCGTGCTTCCCACCTGGTAGCCAAGGTTTCGGCCGTCACTTTGCGACTACACAGCAGCGTATTTTTTACGCTTCCCGGGTGGAAATCGCGCCGCGACATGTTATTTAGGGACAAAGTCAAAGCAGCGGCCTTGAACCGCATGTGAAAGGAATAGGCCTATGAGCGGCATTCACGATATGATCGACAGCGAAGTGAAGAGCAACGACATCGTTCTTTTCATGAAGGGCACCCCGCAATTCCCGCAGTGCGGGTTTTCCGGTCAGGTCGTACAGATCCTCGATTATCTCGGCGTCGACTACAAGGGCGTCAATGTGCTCGCCGATGCCGACATCCGTCAGGGCATCAAGGATTATTCCAACTGGCCGACCATCCCGCAGCTCTACGTCAAGGGCGAATTCGTCGGCGGCTGTGACATCGTAAGAGAGATGTTCCAGTCCGGTGAACTTCAAAATCACTTCCAAGAACAGGGTATCAGCGTCCGCGGCGCGGCCTGATTTCGGCCGGTTCATCCGGCCCACCCTGATTGTCAGAAAACTTATGCCAGGCGTTGCTTCATGCAACGCCTTTGCCGTTCTTTTTGGGGCAATCCTGTGACAGAACTTTCACAATCCACCACTTCGCGCGCCGTTTCGATGGGGCGCACGGAATTCATCGCGCTTGCCGCGATGCTGATGGCGCTGAATGCGCTTGCCATCGACATCATGCTTCCCGGCCTTCAGGAAATCGGCGCGTCACTTGGCGTCGTGAATGAAAACCACCGTCAATACGTCATTTCCAGCTATCTTCTAGGTTTCGGCATTGCCCAGCTTCTGTACGGACCGATCTCGGACCGTTTCGGGCGCCGCAAGCCGATGCTCGTCGGGCTGGCAATCTACATCGTCTCGGCCATTGCCGTCGTCTTCGTACCTTCATTCACTGGCCTGCTGGTTCTGCGCTTCATTCAGGGCATCGGCTCTGCGGCGACGCGCGTCATCACCATTTCGATCGTGCGCGACATCTATGGCGGCCGTCAGATGGCGGAAGTCATGTCGCTGATCATGATGGTCTTCATGGTCGTTCCGGTCATCGCACCCGGCACTGGCCAGATCGTGCTGTTTTTCGGTGACTGGCACCTTATCTTCGCCTTCATGGCCGGAATTGCCGCCGTCGTGACCGCCTGGATGTATTTCCGCCTGCCTGAAACCCTGCATGCCGATGACGTCAGGCCTTTCACGATTCGTTCGATCCTCGGTGGCTTCAAGATCGTGCTCACCAACCGTATCGCGCTCTGCTACACGCTCTCCAGCACATTTATCTTCGGTGCGCTGTTCGGCTTCATCAATTCCGCCGAACAGGTCTATAAGGGCATCTACGGGCTGGGCGCATGGTTTGCGGCCGCTTTTGCGGGCGTCGCCCTGTTCATGGCCTTCTCGTCCTTCATCAATGCAAGGCTTGTCGGCAGGTTTGGCATGCGCAAGCTGTCGCACGGTTCGCTGCTCGGCTTCATCGCCATCACCTTCGTGTGGCTGGTGGTACAGATGGTCGGGCCGGAACCGATGCCCTTTGCGATCTTCATCGTGTTCTTCGCGCTTGCCATGTTCCAGTTCGGCTGGATCGGCTCGAACTTCAACTCGCTCGCCATGGAGCCGCTCGGCCATGTCGCCGGCACGGCCTCGTCCGTCATTGGCTTCATGGGAACCGTCGGCGGTTCGCTGATCGGTGCCGTTATCGGTCAGGCTTTTGATGGCACGGCGCTGCCAATGGTAGCCGGCTTCTTCGCCGTCTCCATTATCGGCCTCGTCTTCGTGCTTATCGGAGAAAAAGGCGTGCTGTTTCAGGCCCACAACAAGCCGACGCACTAAGGGCGGACAGACAAATAAAAAGGGCGCGGAACTCGGTTCCGCGCCCTTTTTGTTGATTAAACCAGAACTTCACTCAAACCGTGAAAATCTTCTCGCGCAGCAATTCCCATGTCTCCTGATCAGGCGCAAGCAGCAGGCCACCTTCAAGGTGGCGCGGCAGGTAAGGCGAGCCGTCGAAACGGGCGGCGTAGGCGCCCGCTTCCTGCGAAAGCAGGGTGCCAGCGAGATGATCCCAGGGCATAAGCTTGTTGTACATCAGGAAATGCATGTGGCCGCCGCAGAACACGCGGTATTCATGCGCAGCACAACGGTAGCTGGTGAAGAGCCGCACATCCGCGAGGTTCATGAGAATCTTGCGGCGGGTCTCCACGTCAAAATAACCGGTGTTGGCGATGCCGACCATCTGCGACAATGCCGGTGCGGGCACGACGGACATCTGCGTCTGCGAGCCATCGGCGGCACAAAGCCATGCGCCGGAACCCTTTTCGGCAATCGCCCAGTCATTGCCCATCGGATCGAAGATGAGACCGGCAACGGTCTCGCCCTTGGAGATGACGCTCATCATCACGCCAAACAGCGGCAGGCCCGACGCGAAGTTGTAGGTGCCGTCGATCGGATCGACCACCACGGCAAGATCCGCATCCGCAAGCTTGCCAAGCAGCGAGGCATCCGCCGCAACGGCCTCTTCACCGATGAACAGCGCCTGCGGCATGATTTCCTGCACGCGGGCGCGGATCAGCCGCTCAGCAGCCTCGTCAGCCTCGGTTACGAGGTCTATCGCCTCGCTCTTTATCCTGACGTCGCCCTCACCCAGATTACGGAACCTCGGCAGGATTTCCACTGCCGCCGCCTCCTGAAGCGCATTGGCGAGAGAGGCGATGTCGAGTTCGATAGCCATGGGCGGTATCCTTCTATTTAAGCATCAATATTATAAGGCCACGATTTCCCGGCGCAGCATCTTCCAGCTTTCCTTGTCGGGTGCCGACAGGATGCCGCCTGTCGTCTGTCCTGGCCGGTAGGGCGTATTGTCGAAACGGGCCGTGTAGCCGCCCGCTTCCTGATGAATGAGAACGCCGGCGAGATGATCCCAGGGCATCAGCTTTTCGTGGCCGATGAAGTGCAGCTTGCCAGTCGAGGCAAGCCAATATTCATGAGCCGAGCAATTGATTGAAAGCGCCATCTTGATCTTGGCCATATTGGCGGCGATCACCGGGCGGCGATCTTCATGGCTGTGACCCCAGGAAAATATGCCGACCATTTCGGACAATGGCAGGGGATCGGCAACCTTGAGCCTTGCCTGTGAGCCGTCCTTGCGGTGGAGATAAGCGCCCTCGCCTTTGAGAGCAAGGATGGTATCACCCATGACAGGATCGTGGATGATGCCTGCGACCGTCTCACCCTTGACGGTGACGGCGAGCAGCGTGCCGAAAGCTGGAAAACCGGAAGCATAGTTGAAAGTGCCGTCGATTGGATCGATCACGAAGGCAAATGGTGCATCGGCAAGGGCAGGAATAACGGATTGATCCGCGTCATAGGCCTCTTCGCCGACAATATGGGCCTTCGGAAACCGTTGCAGAAGAGCGGCGGTTATCGCCTTTTCCGTCAGAATATCCGCCTCGGTGACGAGATCGACCGCAGAGGTCTTTTCGGAAATCGCGCCTGCGTCGAGATTGCGGAAGCGGGGCATGATTTCCTGGCGGCCGGCAGCGGCAACGGTGGAAATCAGAAAGTCGATATCTTTATCGGAAAGGGTCATCGCTAAGGGCACTTCTTCATAAGGGAGGGCTGGCCTCCGTACGCTCTTCAGGTGACGCGCCGGTGACAGAGAGCGCCGAGAAATCAAAAAGCTTCGGGTCGAGCAGATGCGATGGATTGACATGGGCAAGCGCCCGCAGCATCACGTCCTTGCGGCCCGGCATACGCCTTTCGATGTCAGCCAGCATCTCCTTCATGGCATTGCGCTGAAGCCCGTCCTGCGAGCCGCAGAGGTCACAGGGAATGATCGGGAATTCCATCGCCGCCGCGAATTTCGCCATATCCTCTTCGGCGCAATAGGCAAGCGGACGCAGCACCATCAGGTCGCCCTCGTCGTTCATCAGCTTTGCCGGCATGCCAGCCAGACGGCCGCCATGGAAGAAGTTCATGAAGAAGGTCTCGAGAATATCCTCGCGGTGATGGCCGAGCACGAGCGCGTCGCAGCCCTCTTCCCGCGCAATACGGTAGAGATTGCCGCGCCGCAGCCGCGAACAGAGCGAACAATAGGTTCCACCCGCCGGCACCTTTTCCTTCACAACGGAATAAGTGTCGCGATATTCGATGCGATGTGCGACGCCGATCTTCGCCAGATATTCCGGCAGGACGTGCTTGGGGAAATTCGGCTGGCCCTGATCCAGATTGCAGGCAATGAGTTCCACGGGCAAAAGGCCGCGCCACTTCAGATCAAGCAGCAGCGCCAGAAGGCCGTAGCTGTCCTTGCCGCCGGAAAGGCCTACCAGCCAACGCTTCTGGCCGTTCAGCATGCCAAAATCCCCGAAGGCCTGACGTACATTGCGCAACAGCCGCTTGCGCAGCTTGTTGAAGGAGACAGAACGGGGTGCCGCGTCGAACAGCGGATGCGAAGCGCCATTTTCTCCGGCCAGGTCCTGATCGGCCTCGACCTCATCTGCGATGCTGGTGACAATGTTCATGATTAGCCCGCTCTGGCATTCAGCCATTTTCAATGCTGGAAATGCCCGCATCCGCCCGCAATATCAAGCCCCGAATACCGACCAGCCGGTTTTCGTCGCCAGCATTTCCAGCGCATGCGACCCAAGCGCCGAATTCCCGACCTTGTTCAGACCCGGCGACCAGACCGCAATCGACGCCTTGCCCGGCGCCACTGCCATGATGCCGCCGCCCACGCCGCTCTTGCCCGGCAGGCCGACATGATAGGCGAAATCGCCCGATCCGTCATAATGGCCGCAGGTCAGCATCAGCGCATTGATGCGCCGCGCGCGTCGGTCTGACACAACCGTATGACCACTCAGCGGATTGCGGCCGCGATTGGCAAGGAAAAGACCGGCCCGTGAAAGCTGCGCGCAGGTCATGGACAGCGCGCACTGATGAAAATAGACGCCCAGCGTATATTCAACAGGGTGATGCAGATTGCCGAAGGACCGCATGAAATTGGCAAGTGCGAAATTGCGGAAACCCGTCGCCTGCTCGGATTTCGCCACGGTGTCATCAATGCTGATCGTGTCATCATCAGCGAGATAACGGACGAAACGCAGAAGCTCGCCAATCGCCTCGCGCGGCTGGTGGCCGGAAAGAACGATATCCGTCACCACGATGGCACCGGCATTGACGAAGGGATTGCGCGGGATGCCGTGCTCGTGCTCCAGCTGGACGATAGAGTTGAAGGACGACCCCGACGGCTCACGCCCCACCCGGTTCCATACCGTCTCGCCCGCCTTGCCGAGCGCCAGCGTCAGCATGAAGACCTTGGAGATGCTCTGGATCGAAAACGGCGTGAGCGCATTGCCAGCCGTATAGGTGGTTCCGTCGACAGTGGTGATGGCGATACCGAACTGGTTCGGATCGACCTTGGCGAGTTCCGGAATGTAATCCGCAACCTTGCCCTCGCCCAGGCGCGGCACCATGCTGTCGTAAATGGAATCGACGATCGCCTGAATGTCCTGCATGCAAAGCCTTCCCCAGCAAACAAAAAAGCCGCCCCGAGGGGCGGCTTTCTCAATACTGAAACGCGCCGATTAACGCGAGTAGAATTCGACGACCAGATGCGGTTCCATGACGACCGGGTACGGAACGTCAGACAGAGCCGGGATGCGAGCATAGGTCGCAACCATCTTGTTGTGATCGACTTCGATGTAATCAGGAACGTCGCGTTCTGCGAGCTGAACAGCTTCGAGAACGGTCACCAGCTGCTTGGACTTCTGGCGAACTTCGATAACGTCGCCCGGCTTGCAACGGTAAGAACCGATGTTGACGCGAACGCCGTTAACCGTGACGTGGCCATGGTTGATGAACTGACGCGATGCGAAAACGGTCGGAACGAACTTGGCGCGGTAGACGATGGCGTCCAGACGCGACTCGAGCAGGCCGATCAGGTTCTCGGAGGTATCGCCCTTGCGACGGTTTGCTTCGTCGTAGGTGGCGCGGAACTGCTTTTCGCGCAGTTCGCCGTAGTAGCCCTTGAGCTTCTGCTTGGCGCGCAGCTGCGTGCCGAAGTCGCTCATCTTGCCCTTGCGGCGCTGACCGTGCTGGCCCGGGCCGTATTCGCGGCGGTTTACCGGGGACTTCGGACGGCCCCAGATGTTTTCGCCCATACGGCGGTCAATTTTATACTTAGCCGATTCGCGCTTGCTCATCGCATTTCCTTCTCAATAGGTTATGCCGGTTTGTTGCCAAACCGGTTTGAGGAAACACGCCCTCCTCTGAAGCCCGTTTCAGGACCTCTGACAGGTTTCTCACATGCGAATGGAGAGACCACGGGACATGTCGGTGATGTTGACCGCCGAACGTCAGCTTATAAACTGCAAGGCAGTCAACGAAACACACCGGACATGACTGCCCGGCGTTGGGGCGGCTTCTAAACACGTTTTACAAATTTGTCAAACAAAGCCCGCCGCTTTTTTCTCGAACTAGCCCTTGAAAAGCTGGAAGGCCCACCCACTTCTAAGCCGTAATCAGGACTCGGGCCCCTCTGGCGTGTTACCGGACAACACGCGATGTCGAGTCTCTTGAAGGTTGGGGCCCACGTTTATTCCTGATACGCGTCCCCATCCGCAAAGCCAACCTCGTCCGGCTAAAGGTTGACTGATGGAGTTCCTCCTCAACGATTTTCTCGGTACCCCCACATGGATGTGGGCGGTCTTCATTTCTCTCGTCCTTGGCCTCTTGGCGCTCGATCTCGGCGTGCTGCACAAGAATTCCAAGGAAATCGGCATCCGTGAAAGCTTGCTGATGTCCGGCTTTTATATCGCCATCGGCTTGGCCTTCGGCGGATGGATCTGGTACCAGTCCGGTGAACAGTCAGCGATGGAATATGTCACCGGCTTCGTGGTCGAAAAAAGCCTCGCCATGGACAATATCTTCATCATCGCGATGATCTTCTCCTATTTCGCGATTCCCCGCCAATATCAGCACCGCGTGCTGCTATGGGGCATCCTCGGCGTGATCGTTCTGCGCGGCATCATGATTGCCGGCGGCGCCGCAATTGTCGAAAACTTCCACTGGGTGCTTTATCTCTTTGCGGCCTTCCTCGTCTTCACGGGCCTCAAGATGCTGTTTTCATCCGACCATGACGAGAACGACATCGGCAATAACCGCATCCTGAAATTCCTGCGCAGCCGCCTTCCGGTAACGGAGAAGCTGCATGGCGAGAAATTCTTCGTCAAGGAGACCGATGCTGCCACAGGCAAGCTGAAGACCTTTGTGACGCCGCTGTTTCTGGCGCTCATCATGGTCGAAATCGCCGACCTTATCTTCGCGGTCGATTCGATCCCGGCGATCTTCGCGATCACCACCGATCCGTTTATCGTCTATACCTCTAACATCTTCGCAATCCTCGGCCTGCGCGCCCTCTATTTCGCACTTGCCGCCCTAATCCACCGCTTTGCCTATCTGAAATATGCGCTGGCTGCAGTTCTGGTCTTCGTCGGCTCGAAGATTTTCGTCGCGGATATGCTCGGCATCGCCAAGATCCCGCCCGCCGTCTCGCTCGGCGTCACCGTCGCCATCCTCGCAACAGGCATCATCGGTTCGCTGATTGCAACGCGCAAGGAAACAAAGGCTATCGAGTAATGATGAGCAAGGAGGAGGCGATTACGCCTCCTCCTTCTTTTTTGATGATGAAATATATAATCTGTATTATTGTTAGCTAGAGCGAAATCTATTTTCTCAATATTAAAACAAACGTCCAATTCATCGCAAAAATGACTTTTGAAACCGTTGATCAGGCAATCTCAGAAAAGAAACTTTGGCGAGCGAAGGAAATCCTTCAGGGCAGGCTCAGCCATCCTGACGTCGATCTGGCACTCTTTCAAAAATACGGTGAAGTGCTGCTTGAGATGAACGATCTCATTGAAGCGGGACGGATGTTGTTCTGCTCAGGCGCACGCGACGAGCGTTTCAGGGAAGCGATCACTATATTCCTGTCAAGAAGCAACAGGCATGAACCGCAACGCTTTCTGGCGCAATTGCCTTCTTCCATTAGACGACAACGGCATCTTGCTGAATTTATCGCTTCGCCGGAATTCGAACGTGACGGATGGACAGCGACCCAGCTCTCCCGGCTCGCTCCCTTGCAAACACATGTCAGCACCCGCCCCTATCAACGGCCGCATCGATTGACCTCGGCACTGTTTATAGCCGTTATTGTTTGCGTACTGGCTCTGAGCCTCAGTGGTCTCTACACGACGATCAGTTTCGCAGTGCGGACTTTGACTGAATAGCGATTACTCCGCCGCCAGCCTCGCATCATCCTCAGCCGCATCCGCATCGCCGGGTGCGGTCTTCGCGTCAAGATCGGGGAACGCCACGATACGCTTGCCGGAGAAATCGGCGTGTACCACCACAAGCTCCTTCTCCTCGAAATAACCGAGAAGACGGCGCGCACGGCGGGCGGAATGGGTACCGTAAGCGCGGGCAATACGGGCGTCGGATGGGCAAGGCTCCTCATTGAGCGCCGCCTTGACCAACAGCAGGAAAACCCCCTGCAGATCGTCGGAGACCGACATCGACAATTCCAGCGCCTTCTCCCAACCTTCGCTGGCCGCCATTGCCGTATCCACGCCGGAGCGGGCAATCGCCACCTGCCGGCGGAAATCCGCCAGCGTCATCGGCGTGCCGGGAATACGGCGCATGCGGGCGCGCACCAGAAAATCCTGGTACAGCACGGCGTCGGTTCGATAGGCCGATTGCGGATCGTCGAGAATTTCGACCAGCACTGCCGCGATCTTCTCTTCGCGCTCCTCCGGCGTCAGCTCCGGCTGACCTGCACGCGGCGACTGCTCCGGTGAAGGACCGGCGGCGGCGGGGGTGGAGCGGGAGAGTTCAGCGAGAATATCGGTTGTCGGGCGCGGCGCTGGCGGCGTGCGGCGCGTGGCGGGTCGCGTGAACTCTTCCGGGTCCGGCGTGAAGATCAGATCCTCCACATCCTGCGGTGCATCCGGCAGCGGCATGAGTTTCGGCGAGGAAGACCGCGCCGAGGTTTCCACCGCACCGATGACAATGGGCAACGGGCGGCGCGACAGCGCCGGTCCAAGCGCCACGAAATTGCCGCGCTGCAGATCGCGGAACATTTCCGCCTGCCGCCGGTCCATGCCGAGCAGATCGGCAGCGCGCGCCATATCGATATCGAGAAAGGTGCGGCCCATCAGAAAGTTCGAGGCTTCCGCCGCTACGTTCTTGGCAAGCTTGGCAAGGCGCTGCGTGGCGATGACGCCCGCAAGCCCGCGTTTACGCCCACGGCACATCAGATTGGTCATGGCGCCCAGCGACGCCTTGCGCGCATCCTCGGTCACCTCGCCGCCGACGGAGGGCGCAAACATCTGCGCCTCATCCACAACGACAAGCACGGGATACCAGAATTCGCGATCCGCATCGAACAGGCCGTTGAGGAAAGCGGCAGCGGCCCGCATTTGCTGTTCGATATCAAGACCTTCAAGCGTCAGCACGCAGGAAACGCGGTGCTGGCGGATGCGGTTGGCAATGCCCGCAAGCTCGGCTTCCGTGCGCTCTCCATCCACCACCACATGGCCGAACTTGTCGGACAGCGTGACGAAATCACCCTCGGGATCGATAATGACCTGCTGCACCCATTGCGCCGATTGCTCCAGGAGCCGGCGCAGAAGGTGTGACTTGCCGGACCCGGAATTGCCCTGCACCAGCAAACGCGTTGCAAGCAATTCCTCAATATCGAGCTTGGCCTGCTGCCCGCCCGATAGGGTTCCCATGTCGATGCCGACCTGCAATGTTCCGTTCCTCGTGCTGCATGTCATCCGGCCGATTCCCGTAACGGCGGCCGAACATGCTCTTTACCAAAAAATCACCAATTGCGTCTGCCCCGTGCCGATAATGCACAGGCAATTGCGCCACATCTATGCGGCCCCGGACGAGACGCGCGAAAATGATAGCCGCCTGCCGAACACATTCAGCATCAGCCCGATGATGACCAATGCGGCACCGACCACTTCGAAGACGGTAATATGCTCCGCAAAAGCGAGATAGGCGCTGACGAAACCGACAATCGGCACCAGCAGCGAAAACGGTGCCACCGTTCCGGCCGGGTAACGCAGAAGCAGGTAACTCCAGATACCCGCGCCGACGATGGTCGCACCATAGGCCATGTAGATCACCACGAGAGCCATCGTAGGCGTCGCATTGTGCAGCCCTTCCGCAATCGCATCAGGTCCCTCCACCACCAGCGAAAGCAGCACCAACGGCAGAACGGGTACAAGGCTCGTCCATGCGACAAAGGAGACCGCATTCACCTGGCCGATGCGGCGATTGACGATGTTGCCGCAGGCCCAGGCAATGGCCGAGCCGACGCCCATCAGCAGCGGTATCAACGCTGCAGCCGTCATGCGCTCCACGCCGATGACCGCCAGCCCGCCAAAGGCAACGATTGCGCCGACGATCTGTGACGGCAACGGCCGCTCGCCGAGAAACACCACGGCCAGCGCCAGCGTGAAGAAGGCCTGCGACTGCATGACGAGCGAAGCAAGCCCAGCCGGCAGGCCGAGCTTGATGGCCGGGTAAAGCAGGCCGAATTGCACGAAACCCATCGCCATGCCGTAAACGATCATATGCCGCCACGGCACATTGGGTTTGGGAAGGAAGAACACCAACGGCACGGCTGCAAACAGATAGCGCACCCCCGTCAGAAACAGAGGCGGCATGTCGGCGACGCCGATCTTGATGGCAACGAAGTTGAAGCCCCACAAAAACACGGTGATCAGGGCAAGAAGAATATGCGGCAACGCCATTTTGTTATGTCCGAATTTCAGGCGATCGACGGGCGTTTTACGCCGAAACCGCCCTCTTCCAGCCAAATGTAATGAGACCGGCGCCGATCAGGAGACCGCCGCCCGTGCGGTTGACGATGCGCTGAACCTTGGGTTTGCGGATCGTATTGCGGGCGGCACTTGCCAGAAGTCCATAAAGGGCCGCATTGCAGCTGGCAAGCACAAGGAATGTCGCTTCGAAAATCAGCACCTGCGGCCAGAAAGGCAGCGTCGGCACCAGAAACTGCGGCAGGAAGGCGACGAAGAAGACAATGCTCTTGGGGTTCAGCGCCGTAACGACATAGGCATGCAGGAAGATTTTGAGCGGCCTTTCACGGCCGGTTACGCCTGCGGCTTCACCACCTTCAACGCCAACCGGCGAACGCCACAGCTTGATGCCGAGATAGATGAGGTAAGCCGCGCCTATCCATTTCAGACCGGTAAAAAGGGCCGCCGATGTGGCAAGCAGCGCGCCGAGCCCCAGCATGGAGGCCGTCATCGCAGTGAAATCACCAAGCGCCACACCCGTCACCGTCGCGGTGCTCGCCTTGCGTCCATGCCCCAGAGCATAAGAAATCACCAGCAGGATCGTCGGCCCCGGAATGGCAAGCATGATGGCGGATGCGGCCACGAAGGCCAGCCAGTTCTCCAGTGGCATGATGCAATTTCCCCCGTTCGGTCTTTGGAGCAAGCCACCAAAAGCGCCCGGTATCAAGCCAGATTTTCGGGGACTATGCCGCTTTGTCATCCAGCGGACGACAGGCTGCTGCCGCAGCTTCATCGCCTGTGCAAGATCGTAATTTGACGGCACGGCAAGCCATGCCGCGCCGCGCTGCCCCCTGCCCGCTCCAGCCGCAGGGCAAGATCAGGGGTAACGCCCGCCTGGACGTTCCCGAGAATAGTGCAACGCGCTATATGCCAGGCCTTTCCGCAGCTTCCGTTACGGAAAACTGAAGTGCGGCAATGAACTCCTCGCAGACGCGCCGTGGGTGGACGACGGGTCGAGTCCCGCATGACGGAGGCGCGCATTTCGAACATCATTAGAAGTGTGAAACGTACGACGGAGCCTCCCCGGCATTTTCTCGCCGGAGAGACTGTCGCCATCAAAACCGCGGCGCCCAGTAAGGAGGCGCCCACTCCCGCCGCATTTTGCGGTCGGACGGCTCCAGGCCGATATCATCCAGAAGACGCTCCGGCAGATCGGAAAGATCGGTCGGCGGCGGGCGCGGCACCATTGCCGCGACGAGAACCGCTTTCAGGGTTTTCCAGACGCCGAATGTGACGAACAGGCGGTCGACCGCATCCGGCAGCGCATATGCTACCAATGGTTGATTTTTCTGCATGGGAAATCCGTCCCGGCGCGGCGAAGCAGCCAGGTCCTTTATCGATGATAAAACGACATGCAGGAACGGCGGGCGCAACACGCGGTAGCGCGGACGCACAATTCAGCTGTCAGACGAAGTGAAGATGCCAAACGGCAGGGAAATCAGGCAGGAAGCCTTATCGGAGGTCGATGCCTCGGGACATGTAACCGCCGACGACCATGCCGGAAAAGCCAGACATGCCGGTAAGGCGCATATTCATATAGTCAGTCATTCCACGCCTCCTTTTTATAGCGGTTACAGACAAGATGTATCTTACACGAGATGCCGGACGCGACAAGAGGTCGCAATCTCGAATTGCAAAAGTCCGGCAGAATAGATGCAAAAATGCAACAAGCCGTTCAGCTCAGCGAGACGCTGAGGCCAAAACCCTGCATCAGCCGCCGTGTGGCGAAATCCGGCTTGCCGGAAGTGAAGACGGCGAAATCGAAACCATCTGGATGCTCCGCATCCTGCGGCAGTGGCACCAGGTGGCGCGCGCGACGGGCAATCGCTTCCGCCGGATCGAGCCAGTCCACCGGCCATGGCGCCAGCCGGCGAAACACATTGGCCATGAAGGGATAATGAGTGCAGGCGAGAACAACGATATCGGTGCGCTTGCCGTCGTTATCGATGAAGCAGGGCTCGATTTCCGCCAGCACGGCTTCATCGGAGATCGGTTCGCCCCTGATCCAGCTTTCGGCCATACGCGCCAGATTTTCCGACCCCACGAGGCGAACATGGCATTGCGTGGCGAATGACTGGATGAGATCGCGCGTATAGGCGCGCTTGACGGTGCCGGGTGTTGCCAGCACGGAAACGAGACCGGAACGGGTACGTTCGGCCGCAGGTTTGATAGCTGGAACGGTGCCGACGAAAGTCATATCAGGGAAGCGCGCCCGAAGGTCGGCGCCTGCCAGTGTGAAGGCGGTGTTGCAGGCAATGATGCAGACTTCAGGGCTATAGTCTTCAAGCAGCTTTTCGAAGAGCGAAAGAATGCGCGCTTTCAGCGCCTCCTCTTCCCAGCCGCCATAGGGGAAACCGGCGTCGTCGGCCACATAGATGAAACCGCGCTCGGGCATCAGCACGCGCGCCTCGCGCAGTACCGTCAGCCCGCCAATGCCGGAATCGAATACCAGCACCGGTTTGAGAACATCGGCCAGAGCCTCAGTCGTCTTCAGCATTCTCCCCAGCCCTCTCCGACAATGGTCCCTCCGCCGTTCCGGCCCGGCCTGCCTGCTTAGGCCACTGCCGGGGAAAACGATCGAGTGACCTGATCACGCCACGGAAAACACTGATTTCCTGCTCGGAAAAGCCGCGTCTCGACAGCACCGCACGCAGATTGTCCACCATTTTCGGCTTTTTTTCGGGCGGATGAAAATATCCGCGCGCATCGAGCGCCTCCTCAATGTGTTCGAACAGGCCGAAGACCTGTTCCTTGGTCGAGGGCCGCTGCTCGATGGGCTGGAAAAGCGTCTCGTCCAGATCGTCCATGCCGGATTTCATCCACTCATAGGACATCAAAAGCACGGCCTGCGCGATGTTGAGCGAGGCAAAGGCGGGGTTGACCGGAAATGTCACGATCTCATCGGCCAGCGCCACTTCTTCATTGGTAAGGCCCCAGCGCTCACGCCCGAACAGGATGCCGGTTCTTTCACCCGCCTTGAACTTCGCGCGCAGCGTGCCGGCTGCGGTGACGGGGGCACGAACCGGTTTGAAACCGTAACGCTCCCGCGCGGTCGTGGCATAGACGAAATTGAGATCCTTGATCGCCTCTTCCAGCGTCTCGAACACCTTCGTCCCGTCGATGACATGATCGGCCTTGGAAGCGGCGGCGCGCGCCTTCTCGTTCGGCCAGCCGTCACGCGGCTTGACGAGGCGAAGTTCGGCAAGACCGAAATTGGCCATTGCCCGTGCCACCATGCCGATATTTTCGCCGAGCTGCGGTTCGACCAGAATGATCGCCGGGCCTTCCGCCACAAGTTCAAGCTCGCTGTTTGTGCCTGCCATCGTCGTTTTCCAGTTTCTGAAGCGCCGCATCGATTTTTCAGGCCGATGCGCTTTATGGTTTTCGCGCATTTCCAGACTGAAAACCGGTCGCCGCTTTTCCTGAAAATGCTCTAAATCGCGCTTCACTGGCACAGATCGGCGCCAAAATCAAAGCCGGGGCAGGCAGAACGCCCTGTTATTCGCCCTTGATGATCGCCGCCATCTCTGCGCGCAGCGAATCCCTGCCCTCGTCTCCAACCCGGTGAATGTCGCTGATGACAGGCTGGCCGTTTTCCTCGATGACATCGAAATGCACCTCGTCGACCGTTGCCTTCATCTCTGCCTCATCCATGCAGGCCCAGAGCTTGAACTTCGCCGTCACGTCAGTCACGCCGTCCTTCACCTCACCGGGCGTTACCGAAACATCCACCAGCGGACAGCCATCCTGCGAGTTGGTCACCACATCGTAGCCGAAGGGATCGCCGGTCTCGCCGCTTTCCGCCTCGTAGGCCGGCTTCTTGGAAGCTTCGCGGTATTGGGCAACGAAGTCCTTGCTGAACAGGCTGGTCAGCATGTCCTCGTCGAAGATGTATTTCCAGTTTTCCGCATCGCCGGACCAGTTCTTGACGGTAATGTCCATCACCTTCTGGACGGGATCGGCGGGGCCGGCCGCAAGGGCGCTGTGGGAAAAGAGGACGGCGGCAGTCAGAAGCAGAATATTCCGCATGATGTGATCCCGGAGGTAGGCCCGACGCGCGGGCGAAGCGATTCGCCTGACTGTATTCCGGCAATATGGTTTGGCAATGCGCAAAGCGTTATTGCACCGCGCCAAAAAAGCGCCCCCCATGGCTTTGCCTCAGGCGCGCGCGATGCTATAGCCGCACCGGATATTTTTCCGAATACCGGCGTCACCAGGCGCCACAGCTTCGAAGGTGAGGAATTCATGGCAAAGATCAAGGTAGCCAATCCAGTCGTCGATCTCGACGGCGACGAAATGACCCGTATCATCTGGCAGCTCATCAAGGACAAGCTGATCCTGCCATACCTCGATCTCGACATCGAATATTATGACCTCTCGGTCGAAAACCGCGATGCTACCAACGACCAGGTAACCGTCGATGCGGCACATGCCATCAAGAAGCACGGCGTCGGCATCAAGTGCGCGACGATCACGCCGGATGAGCAGCGCGTCGAGGAATTCGGCCTGAAGCAGATGTGGAAGAGCCCGAACGGCACGATCCGCAACATTCTGGGCGGCGTCATCTTCCGCGAGCCGATCATTTGCAAGAACGTTCCCCGCCTCGTTCCCGGCTGGACGAAGCCGATCGTCGTCGGCCGCCACGCCTTCGGCGACCAGTACAAGGCAACCGATTTCAAGTTCCCCGGCAAGGGCAAGCTGACGATCAAGTTCGTCGGTGAAGACGGTCAGGTCATTGAAAAGGACGTCTTCGACGCTCCGAGCGCTGGCGTTGCACTCGCAATGTACAACCTTGACGAATCCATCCGCGAATTCGCCCGCGCATCCATGATGTACGGCCTGATGCGCAAGTGGCCGGTTTACCTGTCCACCAAGAACACCATCCTGAAGGCCTATGACGGCCGCTTCAAGGACATCTTCGAAGAAGTCTACCAGACCGAGTTCAAGGCGAAGTTCGATGAAATCGGCATCATCTATGAACACCGCCTGATCGACGACATGGTCGCCTCCGCTCTGAAGTGGTCCGGCGGTTACGTCTGGGCCTGCAAGAACTACGATGGCGACGTGCAGTCTGATACGGTTGCCCAGGGCTTCGGTTCGCTCGGCCTGATGACCTCCGTTCTCCTGTCGCCGGACGGCCGCACGGTTGAAGCTGAAGCGGCACACGGCACGGTCACGCGCCACTACCGCCAGCACCAGAAGGGTCAGGAAACTTCGACCAACTCGATCGCTTCGATCTTCGCCTGGACCCGTGGCCTCGCCCACCGCGCCAAGCTGGACGACAATGCAGAACTCGCAAAGTTCGCAGCAACGCTCGAAACCGTCTGCGTCGACACCGTCGAAAGCGGCTTCATGACCAAGGACCTCGCGCTCCTCATCGGTCCGGACCAGCCCTGGCTCTCCACCACCGCCTTCCTCGACAAGATCGATGAAAACCTCAAGACGGCGATGGCGGCTTAAAAGAACGGGGCACTGCCCGTTTGAAATATCGACAAAAGGAAACCCGGCCGCAACGCCGGGTTTCTTTTTTTGTTCACAGTATCTTGCTTAGATGTTGCACTAGGCGCAGACTTCGATTCCACAGCGTGCCGCAGTCAGAAAAATAAAAATATATAGCTGAAACAGCATAAAACGACACATAACTTGTCCGGCACAGTCAAAAATTCATGTGGTTACCAGCGCGATCCTTCGGGAAAACAGATAATGCTGTGGACTATAAAAACGCACCGTGTCAGCGCGAACTGCGCGCGGGTTTTCAATGATGCTTTTGCAATTTTGCTTGGGGAGGCAAAGCAATGAGTGAATTGATCTTCTACACCAATCCCATGTCGCGCGGACGCATTGCGCGATGGATGCTCGAGGAAGTGGGCGTTCCCTACAAGACAGAGATACTGGGCTTCTCGACGTCGATGAAATCGCCGGCCTATCGGCTGATCAATCCGATGGCCAAGGTGCCCGCCATCAAACACGGCGACACCATTGTCACCGAAGCGGCAGCGATCTGCGCCTATCTGGCGGATGCCTTTCCGGGCGCCAACCTTGCGCCGACGCCGAAAGCGCGCGGACTTTATTACCGCTGGATGTTTTTTGCTGCCGGTCCGTTGGAAATGACAACCAGCATGAAGGCGATGGGTTTCGAGGTGCCGCAGGAAAAGCTGCGTATGGCTGGCTGCGGCAGCTATGCGGATGCGATCAACACGCTCGAACGTGCCGTCAGCGAAAACCGCTTCATTGCCGGCGATCACTTCACTGCGGCGGATGTCTATGTAGGTGCCCATGTCGGCTGGGGCCTGCAGTTCGGCACAATCGAAAAACGTCCGGCCTTCACGGACTATATGGCGCATCTGACCGACCGCCCCGCCTTCAAGCGGGCCACCCAGCTTGACGAAGCGGCAGCGAAGGATATGCAGGCGGCGGGTTGAGGAAACTGACAGGCATTTCGCCTGAAAGCGGAGCACCAGCGCTCGCAAGGGTTACAAAACGGATTTTGGAAGCGGGCTTATTCGTTGGACTGGGCGAGTGGTTCGCCGATCTCGACTGCATGCCCGTCCGGATCATAAAAACGGAACACTCTCTGTCCCCATGCCTGCCGTTCAACGGGATGGATCAACTCCACATGCGGCGCAATATTCCGAAATGCCGCATCGACATCCTCATGTTCGAAATAGAGCAGCAGATTCCGTCTGCCGTAAGGTTTGTCCGTGTCCGGCGATGTCCGCCAGACCGTCTGTTCGAGCGAACGCCCCTCATGGATTGCAAAGCCGCTTTCAAAGAGGACGAAATTTCCGAAATCGTCCAAAACCTTCAGGCCGAGCCGGTCACGATAAAACTCCCTGGAGCGGTTGATATCGCACACGAAAGGGATGGGATTTACAAAGCGCATCACGTTCCTTTCGGATTTCAACATCCAGAATCAAAAAGGCGGGGTAGAACCCCGCCTTTTTTCAATTCATCCAGATCAGGCCGCCAGGGCCGCTGCCACCGCGTTGATGGCGTCCTGTGCCTTGGCGCCATCGGGGCCGCCGGCCTGCGCCATATCCGGGCGTCCACCGCCGCCCTTGCCGCCGAGGGCCGCAGAGGCCGTGCGGACGATATCGACGGCGCTGAAACGGCCAGTCAGATCCTCGGTCACGGCAGCAACAGCACTTGCCTTGCCGTCTGCGGACACGGCGATCAGCAGCACGACGCCGGAGCCGATATTTGCCTTGGCTTCATCTGCAAGACCCTTGAGGTCCTTGGCATCGATGCCGGACAGGGATTTTGCGAGGAAATTGACGCCCGCAACCCGCTGTACGTCGTTTGCGCCGGCATCCGACGAGCCGCCGCCCATTGCGAGTTTCTTGCGGGCATCCGCAAGCTCGCGCTCCAGCTTCTTGCGCTCGTCGAGAAGTCCCTCGACACGCGACAGTACATCGCCCGGCTGAACCTTCAGCGACGAGGCCAGTGCCTTTACGCGCTCATCCTGCTCGGAGAGATAGGCAAGCGCGCCCTGACCCGTTACGGCCTCAAGACGGCGCACGCCCGCACCGACAGCACTTTCGCCGAGAATGCGGATAAGGCCGATCTGGCCGGTTGCGGCAACATGGGTGCCGCCGCAAAGCTCGACCGAGTACGGACGGTTGGCCTTCGCACCGTGAACACCGGTGCCCATGGAGACAACGCGGACTTCATCGCCGTATTTTTCGCCAAACAGTGCCATAGCACCCTCGGCGATGGCGTCGTCAACGCTCATCAGACGCGTCACGACAGGCGAGTTCTGCAAGACGATCTCGTTTGCCATTTCCTCGACGACCTTCAGCTCCTCGGCCGACATCGGCTTCGGATGCGAAACGTCGAAGCGCAGACGCTCGGGTGCGACCAGCGAACCCTTCTGAGCAACGTGCGTGCCAAGAACCTCGCGCAGCGCCTCATGCAGCAGGTGGGTGGCGGAGTGGTTGGCGCGCAGACGCGAGCGGCGGTCGTGATCGACCGTCAGCTGCACGGCGTCATCGAGCTTCAATCCACCCTTGGACACCGTGCCGGAATGCACGAAAAGGCCCTCGCCCTTCTTCTGGGTTTCTGAAACGGTAAAGGTGCCGTTATCGCCTGAGATTACGCCGGTATCGCCCATCTGACCGCCGGACTCGCCATAAAATGGCGTCTGGTTGACGACGATCTGCACCGTCTCGCCCTCGGCAGCACTATCCACCGACTTGCCGTCCTTGACGATCGCCTGAATGACGCCTTCGGCTGTTTCAGTGTCGTAACCAAGGAATTCGGTCGCGCCGAGCTTTTCCTTCAGTTCGAACCACACCGTTTCGGTCGCCTTGTCGCCAGAACCAGCCCAGTGCGAGCGTGCTTCCGCCTTCTGGCGCTGCATGGCATCGGTGAAGCCGGAAATATCGACGCCGATTTCGCGGGCGCGCAGCGCATCCTGCGTCAGATCGAGCGGAAAGCCATAGGTATCGTAAAGCTTGAAGGCGGTTTCGCCGTCCAGCATGTCGCCCTTGTGCAGGGTCGAGGTCGCGTCAGACAGCAGCGACAGGCCGCGTTCCAGCGTCTTGCGGAAACGGGTTTCCTCAAGCTTCAGCGTCTCGGAGATCAGCGCCTCGGCGCGAACCAGTTCCGGATAGGCGCGGCCCATCTGCTGTATCAGCGCCGGCAGCAGCTTGTAGATCAGCGGCTCGCGCGAACCGAGAAGCTCGGCATGGCGCATGGCGCGGCGCATGATGCGGCGCAGAACGTAACCACGGCCCTCATTTGACGGCAGGACGCCATCGGCGATCAGGAAAGCGGAGGAGCGCAGATGATCGGCAATGACGCGGTGGCTGGCGCGCTTCTCGCCCTCTGCCGGAACGCCGGTCGCTTCGACGGAGGCCGAAATCAGCGCCCGGAACAGATCGGTGTCGTAATTGTCGTGTTTGCCCTGCAACAACGCCGAAATGCGCTCGAGACCCATGCCGGTGTCGATAGACGGGCGCGGCAGATCGATGCGCTCTTCCTTCGTCAGCTGCTCATATTGCATGAAGACGAGGTTCCAGATTTCGATGAAACGGTCGCCATCCTCTTCCGGTGAACCGGGCGGTCCGCCCCAGATATGATCGCCGTGGTCATAGAAGATTTCCGAGCAGGGACCGCACGGACCGGTATCGCCCATGGCCCAGAAATTATCGCTGGTCGGAATACGGATGATGCGATCGTCAGAGAAACCGGCGATCTTCTTCCAGAGATTAAAAGCCTCGTCGTCGGTGTGATAGACCGTGACCAGCAGACGGTTGCGATCGATGCCGAATTCCTTGGTGATCAGGTTCCAGGCATGGGTAATCGCCTCTTCCTTGAAATAGTCGCCAAAGGAGAAATTGCCGAGCATTTCGAAGAACGTATGGTGACGCGCCGTATAACCGACATTGTCGAGGTCGTTATGCTTGCCACCGGCGCGCACACATTTCTGCGCGGAAGCGGCCGTGGAATAAGGACGGCTTTCGAGACCGGTGAAGACGTTCTTGAACTGCACCATGCCGGCATTGGTGAACATCAGCGTCGGATCGTTGCGCGGCACCAGCGGACTGGAGGGCACAATCTCGTGTCCGTTCTTCTTGAAGTAGTCGAGAAAGGTCGACCGAATTTCATTCACACCGCTCATGCCCACACACCGCTCACAGCTGGAGTCCATCACCGCCATCCCGAATGATGGCTATCTTGCAAAATCAAAGGCTTTTATCGTCCGCATCCTGCCCTGTCCAGCCATGGAGGCGCACCAAGGCGTCTAGGCAAAGAAAAAGGGCCACGCGAGGAAAATCGCACGACCCTTTTGATCCATACCGGCTCACGCCGGCAAAGCCACCGGGCGCGAACGCCCGGACCTTCGAATGCATCAGCCCTCGTCGGGACCGTCGTCGCTTTCGCCGGCTTCCGGGCCGCCATTCTGCAGGAACCGATCGGCGATCAGACCGGCGTTCTGGCGCAGCGCCAGTTCGATCTCGCTTGCCATTTCCGGATTGTCGCGCAGGAAGGTCTTGGCATTTTCACGCCCCTGCCCCAAACGCTGGCTGTTATAGGAGAACCATGCACCGGATTTCTCGACGATACCGGCTTTCACGCCGAGATCGACAAGCTCGCCGGTCTTGGAAACACCTTCGCCATACATGATGTCGAATTCCACCTGCTTGAAAGGCGGTGCCATCTTGTTCTTGACGACCTTGACGCGGGTCTGGTTGCCGACAACCTCTTCACGCTCCTTGACGGCGCCGATACGGCGAATGTCGAGACGCACCGAGGCGTAGAATTTAAGCGCATTACCACCCGTCGTCGTTTCCGGCGAACCGAACATGACGCCGATCTTCATGCGGATCTGGTTGATGAAGATCACCATGCACTTCGACTTGGAGATCGAGGCGGTCAGCTTGCGCAGCGCCTGGCTCATCAGACGTGCCTGAAGGCCCGGCAGGCTGTCGCCCATCTCACCTTCGATTTCGGCACGCGGCGTCAGCGCCGCAACCGAGTCCACCACCAGAATGTCGACGGCACCGGAGCGCACCAGCGTATCGGTGATTTCAAGCGCCTGCTCGCCCGTATCCGGCTGCGAGATCAGAAGGTTCTGCAAATCCACACCGAGCTTGCGGGCATAGACCGGATCGAGCGCGTGTTCTGCATCCACGAAGGCGCAGATGCCGCCCTTTTTCTGGGCTTCCGCGATCGTCTGCAACGCAAGCGTCGTCTTACCGGAGCTTTCCGGGCCGTAAATCTCAACGATACGCCCCTTCGGCAGACCGCCGATACCGAGCGCTATATCCAGGCTGAGAGAACCCGTCGAAATGGTCTCTACTTCAACCACGTTTTCATTGGAACCGAGCTTCATGATCGATCCCTTGCCGAACGACCGTTCGATCTGGGAGAGCGCCGCTTCCAGTGCCTTGCTTTTATCCACCGATTTATCCTCTACGAGACGCAAAGAATTTTGTGCCATCCGATCCACCTTTAGGTTATTGAAGCCGCACAGGCAATGAAGCAGTATGGAAATAGGATGTACTCTATTTGTTCTCATATCGCAAGGCGCAGCCAGCATATTGAAAACAAATAGCGATAAGTGGTTTGTTCTGCTTTCGTTTTTCCGTGTCCGGCCTATCGCTGCGGACCGGATGTGAAGGGGAACAAACAAAAGATTGGGGCGAATCGTCCACCTTTTCCATCCGCGAAAGAGGGAAACACAAGCGTGAAGAAAATACTCGTTCTGGGCGGCGCGCATATAGACAGGCGCGGCATGATCGAGACTGAAACGGCGCCCGGCGCCAGCAATCCTGGCTCATGGATGGAAGAGGCTGGCGGCGGCGGTTTCAATGCGGCGCGCAATCTTTCCCGGCTCGGTTTTGCCGTCCGTATCATCGCGCCGCGCGGCGGTGACGTGACCGGCGAAGCGGTGGCCGAGGCAGCAAGGCAGGCGGGCGTGGAAGATACGCCCTTCGTTTTCCTCGATCGCCGCACGCCAAGCTACACCGCCATTCTGGAGCGCGACGGCAATCTTGTCATCGCACTCGCGGATATGGACCTTTACAAGCTGTTTTCGCCGCGCCGCCTCAAAGTTCGCGCGGTGCGTGACGCGATTACCGCGAGCGACCTTCTGCTTTGCGATGCCAATCTGCCGGAGGATACGTTGAAGGCGCTCGGTCTCATTGCCCGCGCCTGCCAAAAGCCGCTTGCGGCCATCGCCATTTCGCCCGCCAAGGCGGTGAAGCTGAAGGACATGCTCGCCGATATCGACATTCTCTTCATGAACGAGGCAGAGGCGCGCGCGCTGACAGGACAGACGGCAGACAATGTTCGCGACTGGCCGGGCATTCTCCGCAGGGCAGGCCTTGCCGGCGGCGTCATCACCCGTGGCGCAAGCGAAGTGGTAGCCTTCAACGCGACGCAAACCGCAAGCCTCCACCCACCCATCATCCGCGAGGTGAAAGACGTAACCGGGGCCGGAGACGCCATGGCGTCAGGTTATCTCGCGGCGATTGCGGAGGGCAAAACCATCACTGAGGCCCTGCGACTGGGTGCCGCTGCGGCCGCCATCACCGTGCAATCGCCTTTCGCCACCGCCCAAGACCTGTCAAAAGACAGTGTCGAGACCATGTTGGGGCTTGTCCCCAAGGCCGAAATGCTGGCATGAACCCGTTTTCTTATAGTCTGGAACAAACAGAATGACCCGCCCCATCTCCCCGCTCCTGCCCATCGTCTATTCGCAAGAGGTTGCCGCTGCCAAACAGCGCGGCGCGCCGATCGTCGCGCTGGAATCGACCATCATCACCCACGGCATGCCCTATCCCGGCAATATCGAGATGGCTGAAGGCGTCGAACAGATCATCCGCGATCAGGGAGCCGTTCCGGCAACCATCGCCGTCATTCACGGCACGCTGCATATCGGCCTCGAGAAGGAGCAGCTCGAAGCGCTCGCCCAGACCACCGACGCCATGAAGGTCTCGCGCGCAGATATTGCCTTTGCGATTGCCGAGCGCCGCACCGGTGCCACGACAGTGGCAGCCACCATGATTGCCGCTGCCCGCGCCGGCATCCGCGTTTTCGCCACCGGCGGCATCGGCGGTGTGCACAAGGGCGCGGAGGAGACCTTCGATATTTCGGCCGATCTGACCGAGCTTGCCAAAACCGGCGTGATCGTCGTCTGCGCCGGCGCCAAGGCCATTCTTGACATCCCAAAGACGCTGGAAGTTCTCGAAACCAACGGCGTGCCTGTCGTGACTTTCGGTTCGGAAGAGTTCCCGGCTTTCTGGTCGCGTTCTTCGGGCCTTCCCAGCCCGCTGTCGCTCAACAGCCCTGCAGCCATCGCCAATTTTCAGACGACCCGCGAACAGCTCGGCATCGATGGCGGTATGCTGATTGCCAATCCCGTGCCGGAAGAGGACGAAATTCCGCGCGAGGAGATGGAAATCTACATCAATCGCGCCATTTCCCACGCCGAGCGCGAGGACATCACCGGCAAGGCCGTCACGCCCTTCCTGCTCGGCGATATCTTCCGCCTGACCGACGGCCGCAGCCTCGCGACCAATATCGCGCTGGTACGCAACAATGCCCAGCTCGCAGCAGAGATTGCTGTGGCGCTTAACTAAGCGTTAGAGGCTGGATTATCCTCAAATTTGAGGATGATGGCAGGGTGAGAAGCATCCCAGTCATGCCGGATTTGATCACGCCGGACCCCGCATCTGGTCCGGAGTTACGGATAATGTGTCGGCCTGGGAACTTTGCTACCAATAAAAAAGCCCGGAAAGCTTTGCGCTTTCCGGGCTTTCATTTTTCAGTTCCTGAACCTTATCAGTTCTGGGCGACCGGTCTTACCAGCGGTGTCACGCGGCGGATGGTGACGCGGCGGTTCTGCTGTTCCGGGCCGAGTGTCTGAACCTTCAGGTAACGCTCGCCGTAGCCTTGCGTCGCCAGGTTTTCCGGCGGAATGCCGTAAACATCGGTCAGGACATTGGCGACGGAAGCGGCACGCTCGTCGGAAAGAACAAGGTTGCTTTCATCCGAACCAACGGCGTCGGTGTGGCCTTCGATCAGAAAGGTTTCCGCCGGGTTTTTTGCCAGCGCCTTGTTGATCGCATCCGCTACCTTCCGCAGCGAACGGGCCTGCGCCATCGGAATGTCAGCGCTTCCAGTGGCAAATGTGATCGTATCGAGGTCGATACGGCGCACCTTGTCGCGGATACGGGCCGAATAACGCACTTCATCCAGCGAGTAGACACGCTCCACCGGCTCGACCGGCGGCTGCTCCAGGAAGCGGTAGTAATCGCGGTCCGGATCGCTCGACGTGTCGATGATGTAGTCACGAACCGGAATGCGCAGACGCATCGGCGGCAGGTCGAGGCCGGGATCGCGATAGACATATTCACGGTCCGGTTCGTCCATCAGTTCCGGTGCATAGAACAGAACATATTCCCGGCCACGGTCGTCGATGCGCGAACGCTGGATGACGTCGCCATAGCGGTTGCGGATCGTCACCACCTGCGTGCCGTCGCGACGCTCGACGGTCTCGCGGACACGTCCGCCGGGTAGGCGCTCGTAATAGGGCTCGCCGCCATCGCGGATGAAGCGCTGATTGTCGTCGCCGCGCACAACCACGCGGTCACCGAATTGCAGGATGATCGGCGCATCGCGATCCTGATCGCGCCGGCCACCTTCGCGCGGCTGCCATTCCCGCGCACCTTCCGGCCGGTCATATTGCGGACGGCGGTCGACACGCTCACCCTGCTGAGAGGTAATCGCCTCCATCTTCACGGGCGGCGGAGCCTTGCCTCCGGCAGCACCGGCGCGCTGCGCTTCGGCGTCGGAAGTCGGCACCTTCACGTCACCGGCCTGCTCACGCTCGCGGCGGCGTTGCTCGCGTGCCTGGTTGTTACCGGAGCGCTCCACTTCCTTGTCGCTGTCGAGAACGGCGGCACCCTTGTCGACGGGCAGAATGACGGTGTCGGCAGTCTTGGACGGGTCCTTGGCGATAGCCTTGGCCTTGTCCAGTTCCTGCTTCGTCGTCGGAGGCGCTTCCGTCTGCGGAATGGCGACCTGATTAGGAACGGCTTCGCCGGCAGGCGCCTGTCCTGTCGTGGCGCCGCTTGGCGGCGGAGGTGTCGGAGTACCCGGCAGCGGCGCTGCAGGCTCCGTCTTGCCCTGGCCTTCTACCGGCTGCTTTTCAGAAGGCTGCTGGCCGGGCGCAGGATTGGGCTGAGCTTCCGGAGCCGGTGGCCGTGCCGGTGTCGGCGCTTCCGTTGGAACAGGAGCCTCCTTTACAGCTGGCTCAGGAGCCGCTGGCTTTTTCTCCGGAACGGCCTTTTCGGCGGGTTCCGATTTCGGTTCCGGTGCTGGAGCGGGCGCCTTTTCCTCTACCGGCTTTTTCTCGGCGGCGGGCTCGCGCTGTTTCGCCGGCTGCTCGGTATTTTCAGGGCGTGCGGCTGGCTGTTCGGCCGCCGGCTCCGGCTTGCGCGGACGCGCGGGGCGTTGCTCGCCCTCACCTGCCGGCTGCTCGGCTCTAGCCGGTTTGCGCGGCCGTTCCTGCGGCTGCTGCTCGGCTTGTGCAGGTGCGGCTTCGGGCTCAGGCTGCGGGCGCTGCTTGCGGGCGGGTGGCTGTTCAGCTGGCGCCGGTTCCGGTTGGGCTTCGCGCTGCTGCGGCTGCCGTTTCGGTTCCGGCTGAGGCTCGCGTTGCGGCTCGGGCTGAGCTTCACGCTTGGGTTCAGGACGCGGTTCGGCCGGTGCGGCTTCAGCCTTCGGCTGTTCGCGCTGCGGTTCCGGAGCCTGCTCCTGCTTTTTCGGCTCTGGCTCTGGCTTCGGCTGCGCCTCTTCTGCTTGCTGGCGTTGCTTGCGCAGCAGCTCTTCCGGGTTCTGCTCCTCCGCCTGCGGCTGCGCCTGTGCCAATATCACCGGGGCCTTTGCCTGGGGCATTTGCGTTTGCGTCCATGCGGCGCCGGCATAACCGGCGGCGGCCGGCTCCACCGCGATCGCCAGCGACATGAGGGGGAAAACCACCCCCGTCAGCAATGTGTTCTTCTTCAGCATCGGTGCTTCCTCATCTGCCAATCGTTGTACGCCGCTTATGCCGCGACATTGTGAATCCGGCCGCGCGTGCAGGCGCTGGTCAACGCCTTGCATACGCTTCGGTTCCCATGATGACCAAAGCGTTCTGTACCGGAAATGAACAGATCAAGGCCATTTCGTGAAAGCTCCGCGACGAAAAAGAGGGCGCTAATATTGCAGTTGCATTTTTTGACCAACCGGACGAATAATTGCCGCGCGCTGAAGGCCACGAATGGCAACCCGTTCTGTTGCGCCTGCGCTCACGACGTCCGCACTGAAAACAACAACAGACTGCGGATGAACGACCAAAAGAGAGGATCGAAATGCCTATTTCCACCCGTCTGCTCGCAGCCGCATCGATTGCCGCCATCTCCCTGTTTTCCGGCGCGGCCCTCGCGCAGGACAAGATCGTCATCGGCACGGAAGGCGCCTACCCGCCCTTCAACAATCTGGAAGCCGACGGTACGTTGACCGGCTTCGACATCGACATCGCCAAGGCGCTGTGCGTCGAAATGAAGGCTGAATGCACCTTCGTCACCAATGACTGGGACGGCATCATCCCCGCCCTGCAGGCAAAGAAATTCGACGCCATCATCGCGTCCATGTCGATCACGCCGGAGCGTCTCCAGAAGGTCGATTTCTCCAAGAAATATTACAACACCCCGCCGGCAATCGCCGTACCGAAGGATTCGCCGATCAAGTCCGTCGACGACCTGAAGGGCAAGTCGCTCGGCGCGCAGGGTTCCACGACCCACTCCAACTATGCAGAAAAGCACTTCCCGGGTTCCGACCTGAAAATGTACCCGACCGCCGACGAATATAAGCTCGACATCGCCAACGGCCGCATCGACGCCGTCATCGACGATATCGTCGTCCTGTCGGAGTGGCTGAAATCGGATGCAGGCAAGTGCTGCAAGATCCTGACGCCGCTTCCGGTGGATGTCGAGATCAACGGCAATGGTGCAGGCGTAGCCGTTCGCAAGGGCGATACGGCTCTCGCCGACAAGTTCACGGCTGCCATCGCCGGCATCCGCGCCAACGGCAAGTACCAGGAAATCAACAAGAAATACTTCGATTTCGACGTTTACGGCCAGTAAGCGGCGCGTCGCCTGTTGAAATCTGGTGGCGGAAGGCTTGCCCTTCCGCCATTTTTGTTTGAAAACGTAACCATAACAATCACGGCGGCTTAAGACCGCGGGGGAAAACTGGCATGAGCGGAGCATTTTCCGCCATAGGTGCGTTCTGGACCTATGTCTCGACACTTCTCGACCCTTTCTGTGGGCCGGTCGGTCTCTTCACGCTTTTCGGAAACGGCACCCTCGTCACCTGTGGCGATGCCGGCTGGGGCGACGAAATCGCCTTCGGCGTCAAGGTAACGATCTCGCTGGCGCTCGCCACCCTGCCCGTCGGGCTTGTGATCGGTTTCCTCATTGCGCTCGCCGCGCAATCGGAGGAAAAATCGCTGCGGCTGGCGGCCGGTGTCTATACCACCATCTTCCGCGGCCTGCCGGAACTCCTGACGCTGTTCATCGTCTATTACGGCATACAGATGCTGCTGCAATCGGCCGCCGGTTATGTCGGGATAACCGGCCCGGTAGAGATCAACGCCTTCGTGGCGGGCATGGTCGCGCTGTCAGTGGTGTTTTCGTCCTATTCCTCGGAAGTGTTGCTATCCGCCTTCAAGGCCATCCCAAAGGGCCAATATGAGGCTGGACATGCACTCGGCCTCTCGCGCGGCCACACCATGGTGCTTGTCATCATTCCGCAGCTGGTAAGGATCGCCCTGCCCGGCATGACCAACCTTTGGGTCATCCTGCTCAAGGATACCTCTTACGTCTCGATCATCGGCCTTGCCGATATCGTGCGCCAGACCGGCATCGCTGCCCGCGTCAGCAAGGAAGCCTTCTTCTTCTACGGCATCGCCTGCCTGCTCTACCTCATCCTCGCTCTGCTCTCCTCCATCGGCATCGG
This sequence comes from Agrobacterium tumefaciens, assembly GCF_009649785.1. Taxonomy (GTDB): domain Bacteria; phylum Pseudomonadota; class Alphaproteobacteria; order Rhizobiales; family Rhizobiaceae; genus Agrobacterium; species Agrobacterium tumefaciens. The sequence continues at coordinate 42,741 of NZ_WJOK01000024.1, forward strand.
CTTCATCGATCGCTGGTCGCGCAAGTCGGAGGCAAGCCGATGAGCCATGTTCAGGAACTCATTCCGCCGCGCCCCGCGCCGGTTGCCACAGACAAGCCCCTCAACATATCGCGCGTCGTCGGCATCGCCGTCATAACGCTCTGGCTGCTGCTGGCCGCCGGGCTGATCTTTGCGATGATCGAAGGCTGGGACTGGGCGAAATTCGAACGTTACGGGCCGCGTTATATCGATGGCCTCATCACCACCATTACGCTAGTTGGCAGTTCGATCATCCTCGGCGCACTTCTCTCGGTGCCGATCGCCTTCGCCCGCATGTCGGAAAATCGCGTCATCAGCGCGCTGGCCTATGCCTATGTCTACGTTTTTCGCAGCACCCCGCTGCTGGCGCAGCTTTTCCTGATCTATTACGGTCTCGGCAGTTTCCGTCAGGGGCTGGAAACCGTTGGCCTGTGGTGGTTCTTCCGCGAGGCCTGGTATTGCGGCCTCTTGTCGCTCACCCTCAACACCGCCGCCTATCAGGCCGAAATTCTGAGGGGCGCGATCCGAAGCGTGCCACGCGGCCAGATTGAAGGTGCGGCCTCGCTCGGCCTGTCGAAATTCATCACCTTCCGCAAGGTCATTCTGCCGCAGGCCCTCATCGTGGCTCTGCGCCCCTACGGCAACGAGATCATCCTGATGATCAAGGGTTCGGCAGTGGTCTCCATCGTCACGGTCTTCGACCTGATGGGACAGACGCGCTATGCGTTCTCCCGCACATTCGATTATCAGGCCTATCTCTGGGCGGCGATCTTCTACCTGACGATCGTCGAGACGCTCCGGCATGTCTGGGCATGGCTCGAAGCCCGCCTGACACGCCATCTCAAGCGCTAGGGGCACGGTTGGCAGCACTCAACAGAGAAGACTGCCAACATTTTGAAAAATATAACTATTTTGTGACAACCCAGACCTTTGGCAAGGTTGGGTTAACCCTGTCGTGTTCCCATATCAGATACAGCGACAACGCTGTGATCGGCAATCATGAGAACGGGAACAGCCGACATGAACAAGGAAATGGAAATGATGCTGAGGGGCTACGGCCTCACCACCGCCCAGATTTTTTATCGCATGCCGGACCATCCGCTGGTTCTCCAGACCTATGTCTGGCAGGACTATGATCTCGCCCCGGATTTCCCCGAAATGCACGGTTTCCTCAAATTCTGGCAGGAAAAGCTAGACGGTCCGTTGCACTCGGTCCGCTATGTGCACCGGCAGGTGATCTCGGCGCAGGAATGGCGCGCACTGAAAGGAGAGTTCATTCTCCACTGAGGCCCATCGCCACATAAGCATTGCGCCCGTCCGTCTTGCGGCTTACAGCAGACTTCAACTGAAGATGCTGACGGATACCGCACGATGACGAAGAACCAGAAAATTGACGAAGAGGCGCTTGCCGAAGCCTATAACCGCGCGCTCGCGCTTGAAAAAGCCGGCGATGTTGACGCGGCGGTGAAGGCCTATGAAGAGGTTCTGGCCATCGACCCGGACGATCACGGCGGCGCAGCCGTTCGCATCGCCGCCATGGGCCGCGGCGAACCGCCTTCCAAAGCGCCCGACGCCTATGTCGAAACCCTGTTCGACCAGCACGCCGAAGCCTTCGAGGATATTCTTGTCGAACAGCTCGGTTATGCAGTGCCGATGATGGTGCGCCAGCGCCTGCAAACGCTCGATCTCGGCCCCTTCAAGCGCCTGCTCGATCTCGGCTGCGGCACCGGCCTCACCGGCGAAGCGCTGCGCGACATGGCTGATGACATCACCGGCATCGACATTTCCGAAAACATGGTCGAGATCGCCCACGAGAAGGACCTCTACGAGACGCTCTATGTCGCCGAAGCCGAGGACTTTCTCGAAGACAATGACGACGAGCCCTTCGACATCATCACCGCAACCGATGTGCTGCCCTATCTTGGCGCGCTGGAACCGCTGTTTTTCGGCGCCGCTGAAAACCTCGTCCCTGGTGGCCTGCTGATCTTCTCGTCGGAAACGCTGCCCGAAGCAACCATGGCCGGACGTCCCTATATGGTCGGCCCGCACCAGCGTTTCGCCCACGCCGAAACCTATGTTCGGGAAAGACTGGCAGCGACCGGTTTCGACATAGTCGAAGTCACCGATATCAACGTGCGCATGCAGGACGGCAACCCCACACCCGGCCATCTGGTGATTGCCAGGCTCAAGGGCTGAGGCAGAGGCAGAGGCAAGCGCTCCTGACATGGAACGCTTGCCTGAATCAATCTCTCAGCAACAACAGCCAGACGATTGAAGAGACTCAGCTTTCGCCCGGCTCAACTCGCTTTCGGACGCCAGACGATATCGGTAACCTTGAGTTTCTTCGGCACGATTTTCAGATCGTAGAACTCGTCGGCCAGCGCCTGCTGATAGCTGATGGCCTCATCCGAAACCAGCGAGACACGCCCCAGATCCGCTCCCGGACGCGTCAGCGACACCTTGGTGACATCCTGCGGGACGCCGGTTATCGCCGCCAGCAATTTTGCAGTCTCATCGATATTGGCCTGAGCCTTTGCGCCGACGCTTGCGAGTTCCTTGAGGAGCAGCGGCACGAGGTCGGGATTGCCTTCCACGAAGTCGCCATTGGCAAGGAAATAGCTCCAGGGATCAACAATACCTTCGGCAGTCGTGAGAACCCGTGTCGTCGGCTCCTTTTCCGCCACGGCAAAATAAGGATCCCAGATCGACCAGGCATCGATGCTGCCGCTTCGGAAAGCGGCCGCCGCATCCGGCGGGGCAAGGTCGATGGATGTTATGTCGTTCAGCGTCAGACCGGCCTTTCGCAATGCTTTGACAGTGACGTTATGGGCGCTGGAGCCGCGCTTGAAAGCCACCTTCTTGCCCTTGAGGTCGGCCAGCGTCTTCAGCGGCGAATCCTTCTGCACAAGGATTGCCGATCCACCGGCGGCGCCCTTGTAAGTTCCCACATAGCGCAGATTGCCACCGGCAGCCTGCGCGAAAAGCGGCGGCACATCGCCCGTCGGTCCGATATCCAGCGCACCTGCGCCCAGCGCTTCAAGAAGCGGCGGCCCGGAGGAGAACTCCGACCATTTGACCTCAATGCCGCGATCCTTCAACAGCGCTTCAAGCGCGCCCTGGCTCTTTGCCAAAGCGATCACGCCATTCTTCTGCCAGCCGATCCGTAACGTGGTGGTCGCGGCTCCAGCCCGCCGGATATGCGGCAGGAACGCCGCCCCCGTTGCACCCGCAATCAGTCCCAATGTTCCGCGTCGTGTGAGCATGTGGATATCCTTCGCTGTTGCCATCATCAGATATACAAAGCGTAGATATTCGAGTGATTTTATCAAAATCCCACTTTGCGCGGCACCAGTGCAAAGAGAATTGAATGTGCTAATTTGCCGTCGCAGGCGGAATAAGATTGCCTGGCCGCCTCGGTACGCCAGGAGTGTGCATTCCCCGGACAACCGCCAGATGGCCGACTTGAGTGCTTGCGGAAAAGCAAACTGCCCAACGAAAAATGCCCTCCCCGGCAGCCGGAAAGGGCATTATTCAAAAAGCCTGATCAGCCGGGATCATTCCTCGCCGGATTTGGGATTATCCAGCAGCATGTAATCGAGCGGCAGTTCCGTCGTATATTTGATCTGTTCCATCGCAAAGGCAGACGACACGTCACGAATTTCGATCTTGGCAATCATGCGCTTGTAGAAGGCGTCATAGGCCGCGATGTCAGGCACGACAACGCGCAGCAGATAATCGACATCGCCGCTCATGCGGTAAAACTCGACGACTTCGGGGAACTCGGACACCACCTCGGAAAACCGCTTCAGCCATTCGATGGAATGGGAGGCAGTGCGGATGGAGACGAAAACGGTGACCTTGGTGTTGACCTTGACCGGATCCAGCAGCGCCACGCGCCGGCGGATGACACCGTCCTCTTCCATCTTCTGGATACGCCGCCAACAGGGCGTCGTGGAAAGGCCGACCTTTTTCGCCAGATCAGCGACAGCCAGCGTGGAATCCTCTTGCAGAATGCGCAAAATCTTACGGTCTAGGCGATCCAATGCGTCTACCCTCCTGAATTAATTTCCTTTCAATACACTAATTTTTAGAGAAAAACAGAAAATTGTTTCACTAAAGTCGCATTTCCACATGTTCTCGCAGAACAGGAAGCAGCTCCTCGGTAAACCACGGATTCTTCTTCAGCCAGCCGGTGTTGCGCCAGCTCGGATGCGGCAGCGGCAAAATGGCTGGTCCCGAATTTGAATGAAAGTAGCTGCGCCAGTCGTACACAGTCTCGGTCATGGTTTTCCGCCGTCTTTCGCCGAGATGAAAGGCCTGGGCATATTGACCGATGGCAAGGACCAGCTCCACCTGCGGCATCGCCGCCAGCACCTTCTCCCGCCACTGCGGCGCACATTCGCGTCGAGGCGGCAGGTCACTGCCCTTGTCGTCATAGCCGGGGAAACAGAACCCCATGGGCACGATGGCGAAGCGGTCCGGATCGTAGAATGTCTCACGATCAACATTCAGCCACTGGCGCAGCCTGTCGCCGGAAGCATCGTTGAAAGGCACACCCGTTTCATGCACGCGAAGCCCGGGCGCCTGCCCTGCAATCAGGATACGCGCCCTGGTCGACATCACCACGACCGGTCGGGGTTCGTGCGGCAGGCGTCCGTAGGTCGGGGTGTCGCGACAGATGCGACAGAGGGAAATCGCGCCCCGCAGCCCGTCCAACCTGTCGTCATTCATCGGCAGGGCTCGATCCGCCTCAGCCATGATTCCATCCCAGAAGATGACGGATGATGGTGAGGAAACCCGCGGCGGGCGTTTGCAAATCCGCTGCGCGATGTTCGCGCCGCCACTCTGCCGGTTTTTCGAATTCTCCGGCCCATATGCCGCGAGCTTCTTTGCGCGCCAGCGCCTGTTCGCCGGAGAACTGGAAATAACCTGAAGCGATGGCAAAACCCGACGCCACCATTTCCGAGGACACATCCCGGTCTCCCGCCGAGCAATAGACCAGCAGCCGTCCGTAACGGTCCCTGGAACTGCCGGAACAGGAAAAGGTCGTGCCTTCCATCATCTGTTGCAGAACGCGGCGCGCCTCCGCGCCGCATGGCCAGGTTTCGCTGCCGCGCCGGCACGTCTGCGAAAGCTCCGGCGCATCGATGCCGAGCAGCCGGAACCGGTCCTCGCCCTTTGAAAGCGTATCGCCATCGATCACGAAGAAACGGCCGGTATGGGTCTCGCTATTGATCTGATCGAGCTTGGCGGCAATCAGAATGCCGAGAAAAACGGTGGCAAGGAAAAGCCCGCCGTCGCGAAAAGTCGAGAAAAAGCCGCGCCTGCCTCCATTTCGTCTCATGTCACAACAAACCCTTGTCAGAAATGGCAAACAAATCCTTTCACGGCAGCATCTTCTTAAGATTTTGTGCGTAGCCTGCAAAGGGTTCATGTCACCTGCGTTGTAACAATGAGTAAAAGCGTCAGCACGTCCCCCGATAAGATCATCGTCGACCGTTCACGAAAGCACCGTAACAAGGCTGTTTTCGACACGGTGAAGACGACGCGTGAACGCTTGCAGCAAGGCGCTGGCGGCAGCGAAGCCTATGAACGTGAAATGCTGACGATGCACATCGCAGAAGCCCTTCAGGGCGCGATGATCATGCCGCTTTTCATCGTATTCGCCTCTATCATCGGTTTGTATATCACGGGTGACATAGGGCTGATCATCTGGTCGCTCATTGCGCTGAGTTTCCATGCCATGTCTCTGGTGCTGGCCAAAAGAGCCGCCAAACAGGGGATCACGGCCGAAAATCTGCCGAAGTGGCGCAATCTCTTCCTTGCCATGCAGATCCTCATCGGTTGCGCCTGGGCAATGTTCGCCTTGGCCGAACCGGTGCGCAACAACCCGGCACTCGTTCTTTTCTTCAAGGGCGCGACGCTGCTGATCGCGCTTTCGCTTACCGCCATGGCCAATTTCATGCTGCGGCGGGCCACCTTCATGACCTTCCTGCCGGTGCTGGCGGCGCTGTGCGTCACCTCCGTCGTCTCCCGTGATCCCTTCGATGTTGGCCTCGCCCTGATGTTCGGCATGGCGATCCTCTTCTGTCATCGCATTACCAGCCGGCTTTATCAGACCAGCATCAAGCTGCTGTCGTCACAGACTGAAAAAGATGATCTGATCGCCGAACTCGAAGTCGCCAACTCGATGTCGGATGAGGCGCGGCGGCGTGCGGAAGAGGCCAATCTGGCGAAATCGCGCTTTCTCGCCTCCATGTCGCACGAGCTGCGAACCCCGCTCAACGCCATTCTCGGCTTCTCCGAGGTCATGTCCGCAGAGGTACTCGGTCCGCTCAACAATCCGCTCTACAAGGAATATTCCGGCGACATCCACCGTTCCGGCCAGCATCTGCTCGACCTTATCAACGAAATCCTCGACCTGTCGCGTATCGAGGCCGGCCGCTACGACCTCAATGAGGAAGCGGTCTCGATGCTTGAGATCGCCGAAGATTGCATCGGCATGATCCAGCTTCGCGCCCGCGCCAAGACCATCAGGATTTCGCAGCAGTTCGAGAGCAGCCTGCCGCAGGTCTGGGCGGATGAAAAATCGATCCGCCAGGTCATCCTCAACCTGCTCTCCAACGCCGTCAAATTCACCCCGCAGGGCGGTGAAATCCTCGTGAAGGCTGGCTGGACGGCGGGTGGCGGGCAATATGTGTCGATCAAGGACAACGGCCCCGGTATTCCAGAGGAAGAAATCCCCGTGGTGTTGTCTGCCTTCGGTCAGGGATCGATCGCGATCAAGAGCGCCGAACAGGGAACCGGGCTCGGCCTGCCCATCGTTCAGGCCATCCTTGCCAAGCATGACGGCCAGTTCATCCTGAAATCGAAATTGCGTGAAGGCACCGAAGGCATCGCCATCCTGCCGGCAAAACGTGTGCTGCAAAGCCTGCCAGCCGTGGAGGAAACCCACGCCATCCAGCCACGCCGCCGGTCCTTCGCCTAAGCATCAAATCTGCCGTTCAGAAGAACAGCGTCGTCACCAGCGAATAAAGCACGAAAAATCCGTTTGCCGTCAAAAGGCAGAAGACGGCGAAAGAACCGAGATCCTTGGCGTGCCGCCCGACGGAAGAGATTTCCGGCGAGATGCGATCCACCAACTCCTCAATCGCGGTATTGAGCGCCTCGACGGCGAACAAAAGCAGCATCAGCACCGTAAAGACGAGAAGATGCGCAAACGGCGTGCCAGCGACCAGAAGCAGGGCAAGGCCGACGCCGAAGGCGAGAACCTCGTGCCGGAACGCCGCTTCCTGCCACAGCCGTCCAAGCCCCTGCAAGGAATAGCGGGCAGCAGCAAAAAGATGCCGCCATCCCTTTTCCTTACGGAAGGCAGGTTCCGGTTGCTTCTTATGCGGCGTTGCGTCCATCTTCGCCCTCAATGCTCAGTGTGGGAATGGGTACCAGTATCGACACCGGCAGCTTCGAAAGTCGCCATGCCGGAATGGCAGGCGGCGGCAGCCTTGACGATGCCGGCGGCCAAAGCGGCACCCGTGCCCTCGCCAAGCCGCATGCCCAGCGCCAGAAGCGGCGTCTTGCCAAGTTTCTCGACGGCAGCCAGATGGCCCGGTTCACCGGAGACATGGCCGATCAGGCAATGGTCGAGCGCGGAAGGATTGGCAGCCTTCAACAGCGCGGCAGCGGCAGTCGCCACATAACCGTCGATCAGCACGGGAATGCGCTGCACGCGGGCGGCAAGGATGGCGCCGGCAATCGCCGCAATCTCACGGCCACCGAGACGGCGCATGATTTCGAGCGGATCGGACAGATGGTCCCTGTGGAACTCGACGGCAGCCTTCACCGCCGCGATCTTGCGGGCCATGACCTCGCCTTCAGAGCCAGTGCCGGGACCGGTCCACTCTTCCGCCGTACCGCCATAAAGCGCCAGATTGATCGCCGCTGCGATGGTGGTGTTGCCAATGCCCATTTCGCCAACGCAGAGAAGGTCGGTACCGCCAGCAATCGCCTCCATGCCGAAGGCCATGGTGGCGGCGCAATCGCGCTCGGAAAGGGCAGGCTCGCAGGTGATGTCGCCGGTCGGGTAGTCAAGTGCCAGATCGAAAATCTTCAGACCGAGATCGTTGGTGACGCAAATCTGGTTGATCGCCGCACCGCCTGCCGCAAAATTCTCCACCATCTGCTGCGTCACGGATGTCGGATAGGGCGTGATGCCGTGCCGGGTGACGCCATGATTACCGGCGAAAATCGCCACCAGCGGACGGGTGACGGCGGGCGAGCGGCCCGACCATGCGGCAAGCCACATGGCGATTTCTTCCAGCCGACCGAGCGAACCGGCCGGTTTCGTCAGTTGCGCATTGCGCTCCTTGGCCGCGACCAGCGCATGCGTATCCGGGCCGGGAAGCTCGCGCAGCAGCGCGCGGAAATCGTCGAAGGGCAATCCGCTCATGCTCATGGTATCTGTCTTTCTCGTCGTCGGGTTGGCGGAAACTTGTGTTTTCCGGCAAATCGGTCTTTGTTGCGCCTCTCATAATCGCGGACGCGCCGCGGAACAACCGGAAATGCAAGCACAGCAGCGGAGAGAGCATGAAGGCCGGGGATTTTATAACAGATGTCATGCATTCCGTTGCCTTTCTCAGCCGCCTGCCGGTCCCATCGCGCTTTTTCGGTGAAGGTGACGGTCCATCGATGCGCCGGACAGCACGCGCTTTTCCCGCAGCAGGCCTCCTGATCGCCCTGCCCGCTGCTGTGCTCGTGGTGGCATTAGCGAAGTTCGACGCCTCACCGCAGCTCACCGGCTGGCTTGCCATCGCCGTCACCGCGCTCATAACCGGTGCGTTGCACGAAGACGGCTTGGCGGATATGGCCGATGGCTTCGGCAGCGGCAAGGACAAGTCGAAAACGCTTGAGATCATGAAGGACAGTCGCATTGGCAGCTATGGCACGATCGCCATGGTCCTGTCCTTTGCACTGCGCGCCACGGCACTCGCATCGCTTATAGAAACCCTGCCTGCCAAAACCGCCGCCGCCTGCCTGATTGCCGCGCTGGTGGTGAGCCGCGCCCTGATGGTATGGCACTGGCAGTCACTGCCCGCCGCCAAAACCTCCGGCATCGCCGCCGGCGCCGGCCAACCCGGGGAAAGCGAGCGCAACATCGCGCTCGCAACAGGGTTGCTGCTGCTTGTGCTTTTCACGCTGCATGCCCTGCCCTTTGTGTCGATCGTAGTCGTTCTGGCGGCTGCCTGCCTCGCGACGATGCTGTGCGGCAGGCTCTGTGTCAGCAAGATCGGCGGCCACACCGGCGACACCATCGGCGCCAGCCAGCAGATCACGGAGATCGTTACTCTCGTCGCTCTTGCCCTTGCGACGTGACAGACTGATATAGATCCCCATGGAAACACCCTGCATTCATATCTGCTCCCTCGACGCCACAAACAGCCTCTGTATCGGTTGCGGACGCACGCTGGACGAGATCGGCGGCTGGGCAACCTATAGCGACGAAAAGCGCCGCATGATCATGCAGGCGCTTCCCGAAAGACTGGCAAAAACAGGCAAGGACACCTTCAGGGAGACGCACACCGCATGAACAGGCTGACTTTCGTTCTCCTCTTGCTGGCCGTGGGTCTCGGCCTGCTTCTCGTCAATCACGACAGCGGCCGCACCTTCGGCATCGACAACGAGAAATTCGGGCAGATCGTCTATCTCCTGCCGATTGCGGGCTTGCTATCCGTCGGCATTCTGGCGGGAAGCCGCGGCAGCTTCGCAAGCGTTGTCCGGCAACTCGCCATCTGGCTCGTGATTATCCTCGGCCTCGTATCCGTCTATCTCTATCGCTACGACCTGCAATCCTTCGCCGACCGGCTGCTGGGTGGCCTGATGCCCGGCCGCGCGGTGGTGGTGACGACCGCTGGCGGCGAACAGGAGATCATACTGCACAAATCGATGAGCGGCCATTTCGAGGCGAATGTCAGCATTGAAGGCAAAACGATCCACATGCTGTTCGATACCGGCGCGAGCTCCGTGGTGCTGGCCAATGCCGATGCCGCCGCCATCGGCATCGACACCACGAAACTGCGCTACACCGTGCCGGTGATGACCGCGAACGGCCGCACGGCGGCAGCGCCCGTCACCCTGTCCGAGATCGGCATCGGCCCGATCGCGCGGAACAACATCCCCGCCCTCGTCGCGCAGGATGGCCAACTGGGCCAGAGCCTGCTCGGCATGAGCTTCCTGTCGACGCTTGGTTCGATGCAGATGCAGACCGATGAGTTGAGATTGCGAGACAGGTAAAACCTGCCGGGCAGACAGTTCCTGCTCGAGATCAAAAAATAACGTCTCGCTGTCCGAATACGAAAACGCCCGGTGCAAACCGGGCGTATCACATTCACGGCAAACCTCTTTCCGGTCAGTTGCGCAGCCGGTAACCGGTCTTGAACATCCAGCCGACGACGCCGAGGCAGAGCGCAAGGAACAGCGTGATCATCGCCAGGCTGATGACGGGATTAACGTCGGCGATCTCGTAGAAGCTCCAGCGGAAACCGCTGATGAGGTAGAGCACCGGGTTGAAATGACTGACCGTCTGCCAGAAGGGCGGCAGCATGTCGATGGAGTAGAAGCTGCCGCCAAGGAATGTCAGAGGCGGCACCACCAGCATCGGGATGAGGTTCAACTGCTCGAAATTCGTGGCCCAGATGCCGATGATGAAGCCGAACAGGCTGAAGCTCACCGCCGTCAGCACAAAGAACAGGATCATCATGAACGGATGGGCGATGGTGATATCCACGAAGAAGGAGGCCGTTATCAGGATGATCGTGCCGATCATCAGCCCCTTGGTCGCCGCCGCCCCGACATAACCGGCAACAATTTCCGTCATCGCCACTGGCGCAGACAATATCTCGTAGACCGTGCCGGTGAATTTCGGAAAATAGATGCCGAAAGAGCCGTTGCTGATGCATTGCGTCAAAAGCGTCAGCATGATCAGGCCGGGCGTTATGAACGCGCCATAGGAAACCCCGCCAACCTCCTGAATCCTTGAACCGATCGCCGTTCCGAAAACGATGAAATAGAGAGAGGTGGAAATGACCGGCGACACGACACTCTGCAACAGGGTGCGGCGGGTGCGCGCCATTTCGAACAGGTAGATGGACTTGACAGCTTCGAAATTCATTTCTGGTCTCCTACCAGCGAGACGAAAATATCCTCAAGAGAGCTTTGACGTGTCGAAATATCCTTGAAATGGATGTTGGCACCGGAAAGCGCAGTCAGCAGATCGGCAATGCGCCCCTGCTCGCCGTTGTCCTCGATCTCGTAGGTGATGGTGTTGCGGTCATCCGAGAGCGAAAGGCCGAAGGATGAGAGACTATCCGGCAACGCCTCCACCGGCTGCGAAAGTTCAAGGAAAAGCTGCTTGCGGCCGAGCTTCTTCATCAGCGCGGTCTTTTCTTCCACCAGCAACAATTGGCCGCCATTGATAACGCCCACTCGATCGGCGATCTCTTCCGCCTCCTCGATGTAATGCGTGGTCAAAATGATTGTGACGCCCTTGGAGCGCAGCTCGGAAACGACATTCCACATGTCGCGGCGCAAGGTAACATCCACACCCGCCGTCGGCTCGTCGAGGAAGAGGACCTTCGGTTCGTGCGCAAGCGCCTTGGCGATCAGCACGCGTCGCTTCATGCCGCCGGAAAGCTCCCGCAGCATATTGTCCTTCTTGTCCCAGAGCGACAGCGATTTCAGGACGCGCTCGATCAGTTCCGGGTTCTTCTTCTGCCCATGCAGACCGCGCGAGAAGCTGACCGTGTTCCACACGGTCTCGAACTGGTCTGTCGTCAGTTCCTGTGGCACAAGGCCGATCAGGGCACGCGTCTGGCGAAAATCCTTCACCACATCATATCCGCCAACGAGAACCGAGCCTTCACCCGGATTGACAAGCCCGCAGATGATAGAGATCAGCGTCGTCTTGCCGGCTCCGTTAGGCCCGAGAAGAGCAAGGATTTCCCCCTCCCTGATATCGAGGCTGACACCTTTGAGCGCCTGAAAGCCATTTGAGTAGGATTTGGTCAGATTCCGTATCGAAACAATGGCATTCATCGCGAATCTTTCGAAAAAAACGAGTAAGATGCACGCCATATAGGCCGTACAACCCGCAATTGCCAGCCCAACGGCCTGAACACTGCATTCGGCGGAGAGGGAAAATCAGCTGTAGACGCTGTAGAAAAACTGGGCCGCGACGAAGACCAGAAACACCCCGAAGGCCCGCTCCAGCTGCTTCTTGCTGAGTGCATGCGCCAGCCGCGCGCCATAGGGCGCGACGACAAGCGTGATGGGGATCAGCAGCGCGACGGCGATCCAGTTGATGAAGCCGGTGGAAAAAGGCGGCAGACCTGCATCACCCCAGCCGGCCCAGATATAGCCGAGGAGACCCGGCAGCGAAATAAGCACTCCGACACCGGAGGATGTGGCAACCGCCTGATGGATGGTGCGTCCGTAAAGCGTCATGAAAGTATTATTCATCACCCCGCCGCCCACACCCATCAGGCCAGACAGAAGGCCGATGCCGGTGCCGACCAGAAAGCGGACCGGATTTTTCGGCAGGTCTGAACCGAGATGCCAGCTCGCCCGGTTGAAGATCATCCGGAAGGCGAGCGCAAGCGCAATGAAAGCGAAGATCAGCCGCAGGGCGACGCTCGAGGCATGCGCAGCCACCACAGATGCGAGGATGGTGCCGAGCGGCACGGCGACGATCCAACCCTTCAGGAGATCGATATCAACGGCACCTTTCTGGCGATGCGTCAGGAAGGAACGAATGGAGGTCGGCACGATGATGGCGAGCGAAGTCCCAAGCGACAGATGCATGCGCACCGCCTCCGGCACATCCAGAAGCCCGAACACATGGTAGAACACCGGCACCAGCACAGCACCGCCGCCAATGCCGAACAGCCCCGCCAGAAGTCCAGCGACCACGCCCGCGGCCGCAAGCGCCGAAGCAAAGATCAGTATCTCTGAAACAGGGGGCATGAAAGCAGGCTCCCGGGGGCCGTTGTCACAAACATGTGACGCTCATAGCGTATCAGAAAAGGGCGGCAAGCCATGTTGGCCGCAGGTCAGTACGGCGCGATGTTTTTTGCCGGATATCCGCACCGGATGGACCGTTTTATGGGATTTCTTCCCATTGCATGCCCTTGCAAAGACGCCGATATCCCCCGATTTAGGCAGTCTTCTTCAACCGGCCTTAGGGCCGGTCTTTTTTTGGGCGGCTAGCACCAAACCCAACAGGCCCAAATTGTAATGTGGCCACATCCCCCACTCCGTCATTCCGGGTAGCTCCGGGACGGACGGGAAGTTACTGGTCGACGTAACGCACCACAACTAATGCCTCACGCCTATCGTCATGCACCACCGTGTCGTCTAGCCGCCCCTAGTCGCAATGCCTGTAACCGGACTTGCGGGTGCGCAGGTCGAAATGGAAATGGTTCCAGTGGTTGGGATCGCTGCCCGGCCCGAGAACCGTTGAGAAATATTTGCAGCTATCGGACCTCACTGCCTTCAGCAGCGCCTTTTCCCGGAAGGCGAAGAAGTTCTTGCTGCGAACGTCAATCTCCTTCCCGTTGTTCAGCGTTATGGTGCCGATATCGATGGCGTTGCCGCGCGCATGTTCGGACCATGGATTGCTGGAGCGCGAATTCATCTTGCGGCAGGAATAACCGCCCATGGGCGTGATGCGCCCGACGCCTGAGAGGTAACGGAAGCGGGAGGACGGCACGAGTTCGAACTTTACCCATTTGGCGAAGGCAAGCGTGACCTGGCAATTGAGCTTCACTGCCGGGCGGATGGCAACGCCGCTGGCAAGCCCGCTGAGTTCGATCGGATAGTCGATACCGCAGGTCGGACCATCTGCAATGCGCGCAACATCGCGGAAGGCGACGCCGAGACGGCGCAGCTCGGAGCGACAGGCCACTTCCGAGGATGGCATGACGCCGGGCGGCATAGCCGAGCGGTTGCTTTGCAATCCGTCGCGGGCCATCGGATCATTGGGCATCAGCATGGCGACCTCCTCCACCGGCTGGCGGCGGGAAGAAGACCCCGGCGGCGGTGGCGGTATCAACCGCGACTGACCCGCACTTTGTTGCCGGCGAGCGGGAGAAACGGCAACCGGATTGTCGGTGCCGATGCCGTCCACCACCGGCTGGGCGGAAGCGCCTTCGGCAATATCGGCGTCCTGCTCTTCCGCAAGTCCGCGAACCGGCTCCACGCCCAGCATGGAATCCATGTTCACCCCGCCCTCGCCTTCGGCGATCTGATTTGCGGCGCCCTGCTGGTTGGGCATGGCTGGGGAGGCCATGCTTTGGCCGTTCGCGGCCATCCGCGCCTGATGCTGGCCATCCAGCGTGGAATAGCCCTGGCCGCCCTGTGGCGATTGCAGCAGGGGATCCTGCGAGGCATAAGGCTCCGGCATCGGTTGCGACACGGCTGCGGGATAATTGGTGGCCTGCCCGGTCCGCTCGGCCTGATAGACCGCACCCGGCGGCGCGCTGTAGCCTTGCTGCCGCGACGACCGGATGGCGCCGACACGTGTCGTGCCGTCAACCTCGGCCGGCGGCACAAGCCCCTCCGCCGAACACGACACCATGACCGTGGAAATCATCAACAACGTCACAAGACGACGCGGAAGGGAAACATACGCCATACGAGAACCTGTACCTTCAGCGGCCGCTACCCGCGGCAATACAGGTAAATTTTAAAGAAACGGGGTAAACGAATCCTTATTGGTTGGGAGAAATAACGAACCGGGCTGTTCCGTGAAGCGGGAAATGCGGGAGCCTCGACCGAAATCATATCAAAGGTGTGAGCAAAGCTCTGCAAACCAACGCCTCTCACGATGCAGACACACCACGGGTCCGGCACGACGGAGGAGAGCTTGTCGCACTTCCTCGAAACAGAAAGGGCGCAGCCAAAGCCGCGCCCTGTAAACTATCTCAAGCGGATAAAAATCAAGCCGCCCGCGAAACCTCGCGCCCTGCCCCATGCCCGAGTTCGAAACGGGACAGCAGCGCGCGGAGCTGCCGGCTTTCTTCGGCCAGCGTCTGGCTGGCCGCCGTCGTCTCTTCCACCATGGCGGCGTTCTGTTGGGTCATCTGGTCCATGTGGTTGACGGAGGTGTTGATCTCCTGCAGGCCGGTGGCCTGTTCCCGCGCCGCCGTGGCGATGGAATTGACATGGCCGTCGACCCGGTTGACCAGCGTCACGATCTCATCCAGCGCATCGCCCGTGGAGCGAACGAGTGCGACACCGCCGCCGACCTCTTCCGCGGAACGATTGATAAGGGTCTTGATCTCCTTGGCGGCATTGGCAGAGCGTTGCGCGAGTTCGCGAACCTCCTGCGCCACCACGGCAAAACCGCGTCCCGCTTCGCCTGCCCTTGCGGCCTCGACACCGGCATTCAGCGCCAGAAGGTTGGTCTGGAACGCGATTTCGTCGATGACGGAAATGATCTGCCCGATGCGCCGCGAAGATTCCTCAATACGGCCCATCGCATCGACGGCATTGCGCACGATCTCGCCCGAGCGGCCTGCGCTCGTTTTTGTATCCTGCACCATTTGTCGGGCCTCGTTCGCCCGTTCGGAAGCGGTGCGCACCGTCGCGGTGATTTCGTCAAGAGCCGCCGCCGTCTCCTCCAGCGCCGCTGCCTGCTGCTCTGTCCGGCGCGAAAGATTGCCGGTCGCACCGCTGATGTCAGATGCGCTATCGTTGACGACATGGCCGGTTCTGGCGATCGCCTCGATCGCCCCATGCAGCGCGCCGACGGCGCGGTTGAAATCCATGCGCAGCTTTTCATATTCGCCGCCGATATCGGCAAGCTCGACGGTCAGATCGCCATTGGCGAGTGCTTCCAGCGAACTGCCGAGCTCATTCATGGCATGAGCCTGACGTTCGGATGCGGAGCGCAACGCCATCTCGTTGCCATGCCGCGCCTCCTCCAGCGCCCGCTGCTGCTCCGCCTCGCGGGCCTGCAAGGCGCTGCGCTCGTTGACGCTGTCACGCAGCACCAGCAACGTCTTGGCAATGGCGCCGATTTCGTTGCGACGGTCGGCGAATTCAATTTCCGCCTCGCCGTCACCATCAGCGATCCGCTTCATACTCTGCCGGATGCGATCGATAGGCCGTGTCACGCTGCGCACGACGGCTGCAGCCACGCCGATCACCAGAACGCCGGACAGAACACACACTGCGATGTTGAAATAGGCATTGCTCCAGAAAACCGCCTCAAGATCGTCGACATAGACGCCAGTGCCGACAATCCATCCCCAGGGCGCGAAACCGGCGACATGGGAAAATTTCTCGACTGGGTCCGGCGCGCCGGGCTTGGGCCAATAATAATCGACAAAGCCCTGGCCGCCCGCCTTCACCGTATTGACGAATTCGACGAACAGCGCCTTGCCGTTCGGATCCTTGTTGGCAGTGAGATCGCTGCCGTTCATCTCGGGCTTGATCGGATGCATCACCATCTTGGGATGCATGTCGTTGATCCAAAAATAGCCGCTGCCGTTGCCATAGCGCATCGCCGCAATCGTGGTCTTGGCTTGTTGCTGCGCAGCCTCACGCGTCAGGGTGCCACCCTGCTCTAGCCGGTAATATTGCTCAAGAATGGCGATAGCCGTTTCGTTCATGGATGCGAGCCCCGCTTTACGCTCGCGTTCCATCTCATGAAAGGTCTCGAACAGGCTGAATGTAAGTGCCGCAGTCAATATTGCCAGAAACAATGCAACGAGCGCATAAAGGCGCATAGATATCGTGACGTTTTTCATATTCCCCCCAACGCCGCTGACGGCACTTCGACCAGCCTATGTTAGAGTTAAAAAATTTATTATAACTGAATACGCTTATTATACGTTAGTATTATTCCAGACCTCCTCCTCCCAACCCGCCAATACTCTCCACGGCCCTTAAAAGCCGGCGCAGCGACCCGAAATTCTACAGGGTGCTGCCGTTTTAAAGAGCTCGTTAACCCTGACGTCCTATCCTCTTTTGCCAAAATACAGGTACAGGGAGACGCGCAATGTCACGGCCGAATTTCCGCTTTACACACTATGACCTGAAGGAATTGCGGGCTGGGACGACCATTGAGGTGTCCCTTTCGGCCGTCAACAATGTACGGCTGATGACAGGCGCAAATTTCCAGCGTTTCACAGAATTGCTCGATTTCAAATATCTCGGCGGCGTCGCGAAAAAATCGCCGATCCGCATCAGCATTCCCGAGACCTTGCACTGGCATCTGGTGATCGATGCCGAAGGGCACAGTGGTCTGGCGGAATCCTCGGTCAAGATGCTGCCTGCGCCGTCGCAGGTCATACAACACCGGAAGGCATCCTGATTTCCCTTTGGAAACAGTTGGATGGCGCGGTGTTACGACTCACTTTGGCAAGCGCCTGATTCTTTTTGTGAAGAAAGCTTTTTAACGCGAACCGCGCTCGCGGCGCAGCTTCGCCCACCAGTCGAGACGCTTGCGGATGTCCCGCTCGAAACCCCTGTCGGGCGGATCGTAAAACGTCTTGCGACCCATTTTTTCCGGAAAATAGTCCTGTCCCGAAAAGGCATCCGGCTCGTCATGGTCGTAACGGTAACCGTCACCGTAACCCTCGCCCTTCATCAGCTTTGTGGGCGCGTTCAGAATATGTTTTGGCGGCACCAGCGAGCCGTTTTCCTTGGCCGCCCGCATCGCCGATTTGAAGGCTGTATAAACGGCATTCGATTTCGGCGCGGTGGCGAGATAGACGCAGGCCTGCGCCAGCGCCAGTTCGCCTTCCGGTGACCCCAGATAATCATAGGCGTCCTTGGCGGCATTGCAGACGGCAAGCGCCTGCGGATCGGCAAGGCCGATATCCTCCACCGCCATGCGCACCAGCCGCCTCCCGATAAAGAGCGGGTCTTCGCCGGCGTCAAACATGCGGCAGAGATAATAAAGCGCCGCATCCGGGTCCGAACCCCGCACCGATTTATGCAGCGCGGAAATCAGATTGTAGTGGCCGTCCTGTCCCTTGTCGTAAACCGGCGCGCGCCGCTGCACGATGCGCGTCAGCCCTTCGGTATCGAAAGTCTCGTCCTTGCGCGCCGCACGCCAGACCTCTTCGGCAAGCGTCAGCACGGCGCGGCCATCGCCATCGGCCATCCGGATCAGGCTGGCACGCGCCTCCTCGGTCAGCGGCAGAGGCTTGCCCTCCGCCTCTTCGGCGCGCTTCAAAAGCTCGCCCAGGCTCTCCTCGTCATGCGAACCGAACGTGAGGACACGCGCCCGCGACAAAAGAGCGGCATTCAGTTCAAAGGACGGGTTTTCGGTGGTTGCACCCACAAGAATGATGGTGCCGTCTTCCATGACCGGCAGGAAGCTGTCCTGCTGGGCACGGTTGAAACGATGGATCTCATCAACAAAAAGCAGCGTCTGCCGGCCGTTCATCCGGCGTGTGCGTGCTGCCTCGAAAACCTTCTTGAGATCGGCGACACCGGAAAAGATCGCCGAGATCTGTTCGAAAGCCAGCCCGGCCTCGCCCGAAAGCAGACGGGCGACCGTTGTCTTGCCGGTGCCGGGCGGTCCCCAGAAGATCATCGATCCGAGTGAGCCGCTATCGATCATACGGCGCAGCACGCCCTCTTCACCCGTCAGATGAGGCTGCCCGGTCACCTCCGCCAGCGTCTTCGGACGCAGGCGGTCGGCAAGAGGCCGCCGGTTGGCGACCTCGACAGGCACCTGTGGGGCAAAGAGGTCATCGCTCATCGCAGGAACTGCCGGATACGTTGACCGTCACGCAGGATTTCCACCCGCCAGAAGCCGGGATTGTCATCCAGCGCCTTTTCGACCGCAGCCGTGGAGCCGATATCCGAGCCGTTCAGCGATAGGATGACGTCCTTCGGCTGGAAACCGACCCGATAGGCCGGCGAACCGCGCTTCACATCGGTGACGACGACGCCGGTCACCTGCGAAGGCATGCGCAGTTCATCCGCAAGCTTCGGCGAAAGATTGGCGACAGTCGCGCCCGCCAAGGGATTGCGTCCCTCCAGCAGCCGTTCGTCACGCGGCGCGGTTTCCGGCGCCGTGTCGAGCGCAATGGTCACCTTCTTCTCTTTACCCTTCTCCACCAGCGTCAATTCGGCGGACTTGCCGATGCCAGCAGTCGTGAGGCGATAACCGAGTGCATCGGGATGCTCCACCTCCAAACCGTTGACCGCCGTTACGACCTGCCCCGGCTCGATGCCAGCTTTCTCCGCCGGGCCGCCCTTGACGACGCTGACGACGAGCGCACCGCGCGCGCGGTGCAGGCCAAGCGCCTCGGCGACATCGGAGGTGACAGGATCGAAGGTTGCGCCGATATAGGGCCTCTGGAAGTTCGCGTCGCCACGCTCGGCGGCGGCAACGAAAACGCGGACCAGATTGGCGGGAATGGCAAAACCGATGCCGTTCGACCCGCCGCCCTTCGAGAAGATGGCAGTATTGATGCCGATCAACTCACCCGCCATGTTCATCAGCGCGCCGCCGGAATTGCCGGGGTTGATGGAGGCGTCGGTCTGGATGAAGAAGCCGAAATCGCCCTGCGTCACCTGGTTGCGCGCCAGCCCCGAGACGATGCCGCTTGTTACCGTCTGGCCGACACCGAAGGGGTTGCCGATGGCAAGCACGAGATCGCCGACTTCAATGGCATCCGAATTGCCAAGCGAAAGCACCGGAAACTGTTCCTTCGCGTCGATCTGCAGAATGGCAAGATCGACCCGGTCGTCCTTCAGCAGCACCTTGGAGGAGAATTCACGCCCATCCGCCAGCGCCACCTTGATGTCGTCGGCGCCATCGATGACGTGATTATTGGTCACCACGAGGCCGCCGGCCGTCACGATCACACCCGATCCAAGCG
Source organism: Agrobacterium tumefaciens (assembly GCF_009649785.1). Classification (GTDB taxonomy): domain Bacteria; phylum Pseudomonadota; class Alphaproteobacteria; order Rhizobiales; family Rhizobiaceae; genus Agrobacterium; species Agrobacterium tumefaciens. The sequence continues at coordinate 62,654 of NZ_WJOK01000024.1, forward strand.
AGGACTGTTTCTCCGTGCGGTTCGGCATCTGCTGGCCGAAGAACTGTTCGAAGAACGGGTCGCCGGCAAAGGGCGACGAGCGCCGCTGCACGATGCGTTCGGCATAGACATTCACCACAGCGCCCGCGGTACGCTTGACCAGCGGCGCGAAGGAAAGCTGCATTTCCATGTGGCTTGCGGGCACGGTCTTGTTGTCCTGCGCCTGCGCTCCGACCGGAACGAGAAGCAGCGCCGCAAGAAAGCCGGTGGACAGATACTTCAGCACGCTCTGCATGTGATTCCTCATCCTCATCAGTATGATGGAGTTATAACGTGAAAGCCTATAAAGCAAAGCGCGGCAAGATGATGGCCGATCTTTTTCATGCGATGACCGGCTTGTGCAGGTGGAACCAACAGCACCCCATTTCGGTTTCACCCACACGAGCCTGTCCTCAAAATGAGACGACCCATGCACATGAAACAGACAATCCTTGCCTCCGGCATCCTCCTCGCCTGCGCTTCATTGGGTTCGCCCGCCAACGCCGCCAGCTTCGATTGCACGAAGCCTGATCTGGCCTCGGATGAAAAGGCGATCTGCGACAACCGAGCCCTCAACGATCAGGACGTGAAGATGGTCACCACCTTCGACATCCTGACACAACTGATGGCGATGGGCGCACGCGACACCTTGCGCGAAGAACAGAGCCAATGGTTGAAAAAGCGCCAGGAATGCAATGCGGATGTCGCCTGCATTACAAGTGCCTATGAGGAGCGCATGAAGCGGCTCGGGGAAGCTTTTCAGAGCATAAACAGACCGCTCTGATTTTCACGCAACGCGAATGATATTCTCCATCAGCCCATGCAATTGGTCGCGATAACCGGTTCTCGCCGAAGGCGCATCCTCGCGGGACGTCATAACCACCGAAAGCCGTTTGGCGGGGACGATATAGAGCATCTGCCCGCCGTAGCCCCAGGCATAATAAACCGTCTCGCCCGCCATCTCCTTGATGAACCAGCAATAGCCGTAACCATCGCCGTTGAAGACGGAATTGGTGCGTTGCTGCCAGGATTGATCGATCCAGCTCTGCGAAATCAAACGCTCGCCGCCTGGCGTTAACCCGCCCAGCCGGTAAAGCTCGCCGAAAGCCAGCAGCGACCGCGCCGTCATCGCCATCTGGTTGCCGCCCAGATAGATGCCCTGCGGATCGCGCTCCCAGCCGCCGATTGAGAAGCCCTCCAGCGGCCGGAACCAGTCGCGCGCCAGCGACAGCGTCGAACGGCCGGATGCCTTGGTCAAAATCGCCGAAAGCAGATGCGTGGAACCGGTGGAGTAAAGCATGCCACCGCCCGGCTCTCCGGCAAAACCCGACCCCAGCGCCATTCGCACCCAGTTGCGGCTGGCGACCCAGCGGCCGTAGTTCGGGCCGGACATTCGTTCCAGACCGGATTGCATGGAAAGCAGGTTGCCGATGGTTACCCTTTCCAGACGCGCATCGGGGTTCGGCGGAAAATCGCTGCGCAGGATCGTGGCAATCGGCTGATCCGCCCCGGCCAATATCTTGCGGTCGATCGCCATGCCGACCAGCGCGGAAATCACAGATTTCGAGGCCGACTTGATGTTGGTGGAACCCATAAGGCTGGCGCCGTGATAGGCACGGCTGGCCACCTCCTCGCCGTCAATACTGACGATGACGGCTTTCAGGCTCGAAAGCCCATCCGCCTCGTTGAGCAATGGACTGAAGCGGGCGCCATTGCCGGGTGTTTGCCCGTGGGCAAGGCGGGCGAAAGGCAGGGATGCGATAAGGCCGAGTGCGGTTCGTCTTTTCATGGTGCTGAAGTTAGGCATCGCGGCGCGTTGGAAAAGGGCAAGTGACGGAACATCACTCCAATGTGACTGCTGGCATGGAGGGTGGACGGCCGGATGGTTTAGAATTTGCGGTGCAGAAACAGCGTGTTGCGCGAGCTTGGAGAATCAAGCTCTGAGGCAATTGAATCTGTTTCTTAACGACGCGCGTAATCTGGGTCAGAACAAGAAAAAGCCGCTCAGAAGAGCGGCTCAGGCTGCCTGCAATGTAGGACCCTGCCCGCCAGATTACTCCGGCAAAATCCGAACAGCACCCTTGTCGGCACTGGACGCAAAAGCCGCATAGGCCTTCAGCGCTGTCGTGACGTTGCGCTTGCGGAACTCCGCAGGCTTCCAGCCGAGCTGATCCTGCTCGGCGCGGCGGGCTGCCAGTTCCGCATCCATAACTTTGAGGTTGATCGTGCGGTTGGGAATATCGATCTCGATCAAGTCGCCCTGACGCACGAGGCCGATAGCGCCGCCCTGCGCCGCTTCCGGCGAGGCATGGCCGATGGACAGGCCGGATGTGCCGCCCGAAAAACGTCCGTCGGTGATCAGCGCGCAGGCTTTGCCGAGGCCCTTGGACTTGAGATAGCTGGTCGGATAGAGCATTTCCTGCATTCCGGGGCCGCCCTTCGGTCCTTCGTAACGAATGACGACGACATCACCGGCCTTGACCTCGTTGGAAAGAATGCCCTTCACCGCCGCGTCCTGGCTTTCGTAAACAACCGCCGGACCGCTGAATTTAAGGATGGATTCGTCGACACCCGCCGTCTTCACGATGCAGCCATCAAGAGCGATGTTGCCATAAAGCACGGCCAGACCGCCATCCTTGGAGAAAGGCTTTTCAACCGAGCGGATAACGCCGTTTTCACCGTCCGTATCCAGATCGTCCCAGCGCGACGACTGGCTGAAGGCCACCTGCGTCGGCACGCCGCCGGGGGCAGCCTTGAAGAACTGCCGCACGGTTTCGCTGTTGGTGCGGGTGATGTCCCAACGGTCGATGGCGTCGCCCAGCGTCGCCTCGTGCACCGTGTAGGTATCGCGATTGAGGAGACCGCCACGATCCAGCTCACCGAGAATGCGCATGATGCCGCCGGCGCGGTGAACGTCTTCCATGTGCACGTCCTGCTTGGCAGGCGCGACCTTGGAAAGGCAGGGAACCTTGCGGGAAAGACGGTCGATGTCTTCCATGCCGAAATCGACACCGCCCTCATGCGCTGCCGCCAGAATATGCAGCACCGTGTTGGTGGAACCGCCCATGGCGATATCCAGCGACATGGCGTTTTCAAACGCAGCCTTGTTGGCAATGGTGCGCGGCAGAACGGTCTCGTCGTCCTGCTCGTAATAACGGCGCGCCAGATCGACGATCAGGTGACCGGCCTCGACGAACAGGCGTTTGCGGTCCGAATGGGTGGCAAGCGTCGAGCCATTGCCGGGCAATGACAGGCCGAGCGCCTCGGTCAGACAGTTCATGGAATTGGCAGTGAACATACCGGAACAAGAACCGCAGGTCGGGCAAGCGGAACGCTCGATGATCTTGACGTCCTCATCGGAAATCTTGTCATCGGCAGCTGCGACCATGGCGTCAACCAGATCGAGCGCGACCGTCTTGCCATGCAGAACGACCTTGCCCGCTTCCATCGGACCACCGGAAACGAATACGGCGGGAATGTTGAGGCGCATCGCCGCATTCAGCATGCCGGGGGTGATCTTGTCGCAGTTGGAGATGCAAACCATCGCGTCGGCGCAATGGGCATTGACCATGTATTCGACCGAGTCAGCGATGATTTCGCGCGACGGCAGCGAATAAAGCATGCCGTCATGGCCCATGGCGATGCCGTCATCAACAGCGATGGTGTTGAATTCCTTGGCAACGCCACCGGCCGCTTCGATTTCACGCGCAACGAGCTGGCCGAGATCCTTCAGATGCACATGGCCCGGCACAAACTGCGTGAAGGAATTGACCACCGCGATGATGGGCTTGCCGAAATCGCTGTCCTTCATGCCGGTGGCGCGCCATAGGCCGCGCGCGCCCGCCATGTTGCGGCCGTGGGTTGTCGTTCTGGAGCGATAGACTGGCATGGTGTTTTCCTCGATCTCTTGGGCAGAAGAGCGCATTCCCGCACCGCGGTCAAAATGCCCTCGCCCTATTTTGCGGTTTTTCTAGCGCAAACCGTAAGCCCTGTCACTGTCACCTTCGGGCAAAACAGTACGGTTCGGTACGGTACGCCCGGTTTGAATGTTGCAATTCGCGCGGCCTGTCATCACAAATGCGCGATTTTTGCCGCCCGGCCGCTGTTTTTGCGCAGAGTGCTGAAACATATCTGTGCAGCGGCCGTATAGCCTATCATAATCGATTTATCGCCGATGCACCCGGCTTTTGTGGAGGTTGAAATGCCCGCCTATCGTCCGCCCCTCATCCCGGCACGAGAAATCACGCCGAAGAATATCTACCTCTCGAGACGCGGCTTCCTGGGCACCGCGGCGGGGCTTGCGGCAATCGGGCTTTCCGGCCGCGAGGCTGTCGCCACTCCGCTTGCTGCCAAAGCAGGCGCCTACAAGCTGGATGAGAAGCTCACCCCGCTCGATGCCGTCACCAGCTACAATAATTTCTATGAGTTCGGAGTGGGCAAATCCGACCCGAAGGAAAATTCCGGCAAGTTCAAGCCCACCCCCTGGACGGTGAAGGTGGATGGCCTTGTCTCCAAACCGCAGGAATTCGGCATCGAAGAGCTGATGAAATATCAGCTAGAGGAGCGCACCTATCGCATGCGCTGCGTCGAGGGCTGGTCGATGGTCATTCCGTGGATCGGTTTCCCTCTCGCCGCACTTCTCGACAAGGTGGAGCCACTCGGCAGCGCGAAATACGTGTCCTTCGAAACCGTGGTGCGGCCGGAGGAAATGCCGGGCCAGAGCGGCCTGTTCCAGCCTCTGTCCTGGCCCTATGTCGAGGGTCTGCGCCTAGATGAGGCCCGCCATCCTCTGACCATTCTTGCCGTCGGACTATACGGCGAAACCCTGCCGAACCAGAATGGCGCTCCCATTCGCCTCGTCGTTCCCTGGAAATACGGCTTCAAGGGCATCAAATCCATCGTCCGTATTTCGCTTGTCGAGAAACAGCCGGAAACGACGTGGAAAAACTCCAACGCCCGCGAATACGGTTTCTATTCCAACGTCAATCCGCATGTGGACCATCCGCGCTGGAGCCAGGCAACGGAACAGCGCATCGGCGAAGGCGGCTTTTTCGGCACCCAGAACCGCCCTACCCTGATGTTCAACGGCTATGACGAGGTGGCAAGCCTCTATACCGGCCTCGATCTAAAGGCGAATTACTGATCATGGCCCTCGCCTTTTCGCTTCCCTCACTGCCGAAGCGTTACCAGCCGGCAGCCATCTGGTCGCTTTATGTCATCGGCCTCTGTCCCGGCCTCTGGTATTTTTACCTCGCCGCAACCGGCGGCCTCGGCTTCAACCCAGTCAAGGATTTCGAGCACCTGCTCGGCATCTGGGCGCTGCGCTTTCTATGCCTCGGCTTGCTGGTGACGCCGCTGCGCGATCTCTTCAACATAAACCTCATCGCCTATCGCCGGGCGTTGGGACTGATCGCCTTCTATTACGTGCTGGCACATTTCAGCGTCTATCTGGTTCTGGACCGCGGCCTGGTCTTCAGCTCCATCGCCGCTGATATTCTCAAGCGGCCCTATATCATGTTCGGCATGGCGGGGCTCGTCATGCTGCTGCCGCTCGCGCTCACCTCCAACCGCTGGTCGATCCGCAAGCTCGGCAGCCGCTGGAACACGCTGCACAAGCTCGTCTATCTCGTGCTCATCGTCGGCGTACTGCATTTCGTGCTGGCGCGAAAATCGATCACGCTCGAGCCGGTGTTTTATATCAGTACGATGGTGGTGTTGCTCGGGTATCGGCTGGTGCGGCCCTCGATCATGGCGGCGAAGAGGGCAAGGCGCGCAAGCCCCGTCCGGACGTAAAGGACGCCACCGCGATCCCGCCGATATAACAGACGATATTCCACACCGAGAAAACGCGGCCGAGCAGCAAAGCTCCGGCCGCCGTTGCGCGAAACGCGTCCAGCGCCGGGAAATGAACGAGCCGGATCAATTCCACGACGACGACGGCGATGACGGCGATGTGAACCTCGTAACCGTAACAGCGGGACGGAAGGATGGCCGCCAGCAGCAGATAGACCATCGCCCCCCAGAGCACGGATCCGCCATATTTTACCGCCACGAACGGCAATCCCACCTCGTAGCCGAACGCCCGCAAGCAAAGACCGCCAATGATCACAATCATGGCCGCCGCCAAAAGCCGGATGCGGGCAAAATAAGGCGGGGAAAGGCGTGACAGACCCATGCGAGTTCCTTCCGGTTTTCGTATGAAAATTTAACGGATACAAATCGAGGCGCGAACATGAGCACAGCAACAGGCCCAGCCGCAACCCGCCTCTCGGTTTTGGACAATCTTTTGTGCGATACCTATCCTTGGGGCGAACTCAAGGGAATCAGGCGCTTTGTCATCGAATTTCTCTATTTCGGCATCAAGGAAGCCCGTGCCTGCCTGTTTGCGGGATTGTTCTTCATTTCCATCTTCGTGGTGCCGCAAGGTGGGGTATTTGGCATTCCGCGTTATGACGTGCTGCTGATCGTCGCGCTCGGCATCCAGTTCTTCATGATCTGGAGCAGGCTGGAAACGCTTGACGAGGCCAAGGCCATCCTGCTGTTCCATATCGTCGGCTTCGCGCTTGAGGTGTTCAAGACGTCAAGCGCTATCCAATCCTGGTCCTACCCCGACTTCGCCTATAGCAAGGTCCTCGGCGTGCCGCTCTTTTCCGGCTTCATGTACGCCGCCGTCGGCAGCTACATCATCCAGGCGTGGCGCCTGCTGGATGTGCGCATTCGCAATTATCCCACCTATTGGATGGCAACGCTGATCGGCATCGCCATCTACGCCAACTTCTTCACCCACCACTTTATCGGTGACTACCGCTGGTACATCGCCGCATGCGCCATCGGCCTCTATTCCCGCGCAACGGTGGTCTACCGCCCCTATGATCGGGATCGAAAGATGCCGCTGCTTCTCTCCTTCGTCCTGATAGGGTTTTTCGTCTGGCTCGCGGAAAACATCTCCACATTCTTCGGTATCTGGAAATATCCCGATCAGATCGGCGCATGGTCCGTCGTCCATATCGGCAAGTGGAGTTCGTGGTCGCTGCTGGTCATCATGACGTTTACGATTGTCGCGCAACTCAAGCACATCAAGGCCCGTATACACGTTCCGGAGTGAAGCGAGCGCTTTCCAAGCATCGTTAAAAACGACGATTGCAGGACATCGAGCCGATAGAGAGCAATAACATAGATATCATTAAGTAAATCCTGCCAAAAATCTATCGAGCGATATACAAGACAAGCGAAAATTACGAAGCTGGCGTATTTATTTTTCACGACGCCAGCCGCCCTAATGGCTTCTATGTTGATACAGCTTACCCTCGGAACGCCGATATTGTGAAAAAGACCATTACACCCGCACCCGTATTCCTGAAATTTACAGGCTATATGATCCAAGACTTCGAAATGTTCGAAAGCTTGGATGGCGTCTTACTTCTAGGTTTGTATCACTTAACTAAAAAGGAGCGAAATGCGCTCAATACATTCCTTGTATCCCTGTTGCGCTCTGATGTTTCAGATAGCTTGATTGGAGATCTTTGGAACACATCCAATGCTGAATTTGGTGCCGAAGGTAAGGGAATTAGATGGCTTCTCAACCGGACCGTCGAGTTGATCAAAGGTGACGACGGCACTGACGGTTACTATCTGCGTCGTTCATGACTATTCTTTTGGAAAATAAAAAAGCCGGGTGATTTCTCACCCGGCTTTTTAATTCACGACGCCTGAACGGCGTCAGACCTTACGCAGCTTCGGCAGCAGCAGCTTCCGCAGCAACGCGAGCCTTGTCGGCTGCGCCCTTGGCGTCAACGTCACGCTCGACGAATTCAACAACGGCCAGAGCCGCGTTGTCGCCCTGGCGGAAGCCAGCCTTCATGATGCGCAGGTAGCCGCCGTTGCGGGTTGCGTAACGCGAAGCGATTGCGTCGAACAGCTTGCGAACAGCGTCCTGATCCTTGATCTGCGAGATCGCCTGACGACGAGCGTGCAGGTCGCCGCGCTTGCCAAGCGTCACGAGACGCTCGACGATCGGACGGATTTCCTTCGCCTTAGGAAGGGTGGTGACGATCTGCTCATGGGTGATGAGCGAAGCAGCCATGTTGGCAAACATTGCCTTGCGGTGGCTGGCGGTTCTATTGAGCTTGCGGCCTGAATTACCGTGGCGCATTGCTATTCTCCTTCTACGCAGGTGCCTTCTCTAAGGCCTGCCGTTTCCTGGCACATGCAGATGACTTATCTGCTGTTTGACGGGGAAAGGCAGTCTTTAAGGTCTGCCTTCTTGTTTGTTAGTATTGGTCTTCGTAACGCTTTGCGAGATCTTCGATGTTCTCAGGCGGCCATGCCGGTACTTCCATACCGAGGTGCAGACCCATGGAAGCGAGAACTTCCTTGATTTCGTTCAGCGACTTGCGACCAAAGTTCGGCGTGCGAAGCATTTCGGCTTCGGTCTTCTGGATCAGGTCGCCGATATAGACGATGTTGTCGTTCTTCAGGCAGTTTGCCGAACGAACGGACAGTTCCAGCTCGTCGACCTTCTTGAGAAGCGCCGGGTTGAACGCGAGTTCGGTAACCGATTCTTCTTCTGCTTCCTTCTGCGGCTCGTCGAAGTTGACGAAGACGCCGAGCTGGTCCTGAAGAATGCGAGCGGCGAAGGCAACGGCGTCTTCGCCGGAAACCGAACCGTTGGTCTCGATCGTCATGATCAGCTTGTCATAGTCGAGAACCTGACCTTCACGGGTGTTTTCCACCTTGTAGGACACTTTCTTGACCGGAGAATACAGGCTGTCCACCGGAATGAGGCCAATCGGGGCATCTTCCGCGCGGTTGCGCTCAGCCGGTACGTAACCCTTGCCGTTGTTGACGGTGAATTCCATGCGGATTTCAGCGCCTTCGTCCAGCGTGCAGATCACGTGGTCGGGGTTCAGGATCTCGATGTCGCCAACCGTCTGGATGTCACCAGCGGTTACCGAACCCGGACCCTGCTTGCGCACGACCATGCGCTTGGAATCGTCACCATCCATCTTGATGGCGATTTCCTTGATGTTGAGCACGATATCCGTCACATCTTCCCGAACGCCGGGGATGGAGGAGAATTCGTGCAGGACACCGTCGATCTGCACGGCCGTAACAGCGGCACCACGCAGAGAAGACAACAGAACGCGACGCAGCGCGTTGCCGAGGGTAAGACCGAAACCACGCTCCAGCGGCTCGGCAACGAGCGTTGCCTTGGTGCGGCTGGACGAGGTGAACTCGACCTTGTTCGGCTTGATAAGTTCCTGCCAGTTCTTCTGAATCATCTTTAAACCTTCCGTTCGCCGCCACCATCCAATCGTGACGGACCGAGCATGAAAACACTGAGAGGAACCTAATTCCGCGGTTCATCAGTGGGTTCTTGAGCGCAAGTCCGTCGATCGAAATCGACGCGCACACGCCAGATACACGAAAATTCCGCCAGACCGAAGGAAAGGCGGAATTTCCGAACCACGGTCGCGTCAGACGCGGCGCTTCTTGCGCGGACGGCAACCGTTGTGCGGGATCGGCGTCACGTCGCGAATGGAAGTGATCATGAAACCGGCAGCCTGCAGAGCGCGAAGTGCCGATTCACGGCCGGAACCCGGACCGCAAACTTCAACTTCAAGCGACTTCATGCCGTGTTCCTGAGCCTTCTTCGCGCAATCTTCAGCAGCGATCTGGGCAGCAAACGGGGTCGACTTGCGCGAACCCTTGAAGCCCTTGGCACCAGCGGACGACCAGGCAATAGCATTGCCCTGTGCGTCGGTGATGGTGATCATCGTGTTGTTGAAGGTCGAGTTGACATGCGCGACGCCCGACGTGATATTTTTACGTTCGCGACGGCGAACGCGTGCGGCTTCCTTGGCCATTTTATACCTTTCATTGATCTCTTCACCGCCGTAACACCAGCGGCTACACCGGCGATCGACCCGTTTCCGAGCTTCACGCCAAACTCAGAAAGGCTGGCGCAGACCGCACCAGCCTCTCCTTTCCGGAGAACCGGAAAATTACTTCTTCTTACCAGCGATAGCCTTCGCCGGACCCTTACGGGTGCGGGCGTTGGTGTGCGTGCGCTGACCGCGGACCGGAAGGCCACGACGGTGACGCAGGCCGCGGTAGCAGCCGAGGTCCATCAGACGCTTGATGTTCATCGAGGTCTCGCGACGAAGATCGCCTTCGACCTGATAGTCGCGGTCGATGGCTTCGCGGATCTGAAGAACTTCAGCATCCGTAAGCTGATGAACGCGCTTGTCAGCCGGAAGACCGACCTTGTCCATGATTTCCTGCGCGAATTTCGGACCAATCCCGTGAATATACGTCAGCGCAATAACAACGCGCTTTGCAGTCGGGATGTTGACGCCAGCGATACGTGCCACGTCTTTTCTCCTTGGTTCCAGTTGCCATCCGGCAAGTGGTGATTCCATTCGAGCGGCCGACACGACCGCCAGTTCAAAATTGATGTCCGTGACAAGTCAAAACGACCGAACCCGGATTTCCCTCCCTTAAGGGAAATCCGCGCCAGTCGCTTGGGATGTCGCGAGTTGGCGCGGTGTTTAACGGAATCAGCGCTAAAAAGCAACCGGCTCCGCCAAGATTCTTTTGCGATCCAAAGGATACGCCGTATCAGGAGCCCAGGATTTGCCGGGAAAACCGCCTGCGGTTTTCACCGTCCCGCTCCAACCATCAGGCCGAGGCCTTTTCCAGAACCCGTTCGATGGCCGCAGTGACGGCATCGACATCAGCCATGCCATCCAGTGTCACAAGTTCGCCCTGCTCGCTGTAATATTGCGACAGCGGCGCAGTCTTCTCGCGATACTCCGTCAACCGCTTGCGGAAGGCTTCCGGATTGTCGTCGGAACGAACCGTGCCACCGGCAGCGATGGTCTCCGCAACGCGATTTTCGATTCGGCGAATCAGCGCCTCCTCGTCCACCTTCAGTTCGATGACGGCATCGAGGGCGACATTCTTCTTGTGCATGTTCTCGGCAAGCGCCTTGGCCTGCGGAACGGTGCGCGGATAGCCATCGAGAATGAAACCCTTGGCACAGTCCGGAGCTTCGATGCGTTCGGAAACAATCTGATTGACGATATCGTCGGAAACGAGCCCGCCGGCGTCCATGACGGCCTTGGCGCGCTTGCCTATTTCCGTGCCCGCGCTAACCGCAGCGCGAAGCATGTCACCGGTGGAAAGCTGCGGGATCCCGTACTTGTCAGTCAGGCGTTTGGCCTGGGTTCCCTTGCCCGCACCCGGCGGACCTAAAAATATCAGTCTCATCGTCCCCTCTTTCCTCCACGCAACTTCGACTTCTTGATCAGTCCTTCATACTGCTGCGCGATCAGGTGTCCCTGAATTTGCGCAACCGTGTCCAGAGTTACACTGACAACGATCAAAAGCGAAGTACCACCAAGGGCTAATGGAATGCCCGTACGTGCGATAAGTGTCTCAGGAAGGATACACACGAAGACAAGATAAACAGCGCCGACAACCGTGATACGGGTCAGAACGTAATCGATGTACTCCGCGGTGCGCTCGCCCGGACGAATGCCCGGAATAAAGCCGCCATGCTTCTTGAGGTTATCGGCCGTGTCCTTCGGATTGAAGACGATAGCCGTGTAGAAAAATGCAAAGAACGCGATGAGCAGGCCGTAGAGCGCCATGAACAGCGGCTGTCCATGCTGCAACGACGCGATGATCGAGGTTGCCCAGCCCGGCAGGTTGGTGTTTCCGGCAAAACCGGCAGCCGTCGCAGGCAGAAGCAGCAGCGAGGATGCGAAGATCGCGGGAATAACGCCAGCCGTGTTGAGCTTCAGCGGCAGATGCGAGGTATCGCCCTGGAACATCCGGTTGCCGACCTGGCGTTTCGGATATTGTATCAGCAGACGGCGCTGGGCGCGCTCCACGAAAACGATCAGCGCGATGACGCCGATTGCCACGATAACGACCATGAGGATGAGCGTCGTCGACAGCGCACCGGTGCGGCCGAGTTCCAGCGTGCCGGCAAGCGCCTTGGGCAGACCTGCGGCAATACCGGCAAAGATGATGAGCGAAATACCGTTGCCGATGCCGCGCGAGGTAATCTGTTCGCCAAGCCACATCAGGAACATCGTGCCGCCGAGCAGCGTGATGACGGTGGAAATACGGAAGAACAGGCCAGGATCGACCACGAGGCCGTTGCCACTCTCAAGGCCGACAGCGATGCCGTAGGCCTGCAGGGTGCCAAGCAGTACCGTGCCGTAGCGCGTGTACTGGTTGATGATCTTGCGTCCGGCTTCGCCTTCCTTCTTCAACGCTTCCAGCGAAGGCACGACCGAGGTCATGAGCTGCACGATGATCGAAGCGGAGATGTAAGGCATGATGCCGAGGGCGAAGATCGCCATACGCTCGACTGCGCCACCCGCAAACATGTTGAAAAGACCGAGAATACCGTTGGCCTGGCCACGGAAGGCCTGCGCATAGGCTTCTGGGTTCAGACCCGGAAGCGGAATGTGGGTACCAAGACGGTAGACGAGAAGTGCGGCAAGAGTAAACCAGAGACGCTTTTTCAGATCCTCCGCCTTAGCGAAGGTCGAAAAATTCAGGTTCGAAGCCAGTTGTTCCGCTGCTGAAGCCATAAATTTCTCCGAATGACCCTTGCCGGCCAGCGAAACCGGCCAATGCGGAAAGGTCTAAAAATACCGGTTCAAAAACGGGCTTCGGACGAACACGGCGTTGCGCCGCCATCATGCCTCACCCTGTTTTTTTATGTCCTATCCCCTCCCTCAAGGAAGTTCAAGAACTGTGAGGCTCTCCCTGCGGCACTTTATGCCGCATGTGGCGCGCATAACAGCTGCACCGCGAAGAGTTTGCCATGATGCCACAATAAATCGATTTAAATCGAGAGCACCATAAGCCAGGGAGCGCAAACGCCCGGAGCGACTATGCCCCGGGCGTCTGAAGTCTATATATTACTCGGAAGCTTCAGCTGCAACTGCGAGAAGCTTGATAGAGCTGCCGGCCTTCTCAATCTTTTCGAGTGCAGGCTTGGAAGCGCCGGCAACTTCAAAAGCAACCTTGCTCGTCAGTTCGCCGTCAGCGAGAATGCGAACGCCGTCCTTGGTGCGACGGATAACGCCAGCAGCCTTGAGAGCAGCAGCATCGATCGTTGCGGAAGCGTCGAGCTTCTTGGCGTCGATGGCGGTCTGAATGCGGCCGAGCGATACAACAGCAAATTCGGAAGCGAAAATGTTGTTGAAACCGCGCTTCGGAAGACGACGGTAGATTGGCATCTGACCGCCTTCAAAACCGTTGATGGCGACGCCCGAACGAGCCTTCTGACCCTTCACACCGCGACCACCGGTCTTGCCCTTGCCGGAACCGATACCGCGACCTACGCGGATACGGTCCTTGGTGGAGCCTTCGTTGTCTCTGATTTCATTGAGTTTCATGATAGGTTACTCCGTCTCACTTCTCGTCAACGACGCGAACGAGATGCTGGACCGCACGGATCATGCCGCGAACCGCAGGAGTATCTTCCAGGGTGCGCTGACGGTGCATCTTGTTGAGACCCAGACCGACCAGCGTCTGACGCTGGATTGCCGGGCGGCGGATAGGGCTGCCGATCTGTTCGACCGTAACAGTCTTTTTGGCTTCAGTAGTCTTCTTGGCCATGATCCAGCTCCTTATTCTTCAGAAGCGTTGCCGGAAGCGGCACGACGAGACTGAAGGGTCGCATACTTGAGACCACGCTGTGCAGCGATGTCCTTAGGATGAACCTGATGCTTCAGAGCGTCGAACGTTGCGCGAACCATGTTGTACGGGTTCGAAGAACCGGTCGACTTGGCAACAACGTCATGAACGCCCAGCGTTTCGAAAACAGCGCGCATCGGACCACCGGCGATGATACCGGTACCGGCCTTGGCCGAACGCAGCAGAACCTTGCCTGCGCCGTGACGGCCATTGACGTCGTGATGCAGCGTGCGGCCATCGCGCAGCGGAACGAAGATCAGATCGCGCTTTGCGCTCTCGGTTGCCTTACGGATGGCTTCCGGAACTTCGCGAGCCTTGCCGTGACCGAAGCCAACGCGGCCCTTCTGGTCGCCGACGACGACGAGAGCGGCGAAGCCAAAGCGACGGCCACCCTTAACAACCTTTGCAACGCGGTTGATCGCGACCAGCTTGTCGACGAATTCGCTATCGCGTTCTTCACGGTTCTGGCGGTCGTCGCGAGAACCTCTTTTTTCCTGTGCCATTGTCCTTGTCCTTTTTCTTTTACGGGTGGAACGGCAAACGAAAAGACCACCGGCCTCGATGAAGAGACCCGCATGGCCCGGTGAAATTCCGCCCGGATCGTTGTCAGGGCGGAAACTGCAGCGCCGCGTGTCGAAACCGACACGCAAAGGACGCTGCAGGATCTTGAGTGGTGCATGACCCTTTCTCTCGATTGCGAACAATCGAAAGGGTCAAGCACTCAGAAGTTCAGACCGCCTTCGCGGGCAGCTTCTGCCACAGCCTTGATACGGCCGTGATAGATGAATGCGCCACGGTCGAATACGACATCCTTGACGCCAGCCTTGACGCCACGCTCTGCCACCAGCTTGCCTACGACAGCTGCTGCTGCAACGTCGGCGCCGGTCTTGAGCGAGCCGCGCAGATCGGCTTCGAGCGTGGAGGCAGACGCAAGCGTCTTGCCAGCAACGTCATCGATGATCTGAGCGTAGATGTTCTTCGACGAGCGATGAACCGACAGGCGCGGGCGGCCATTGGCAACCGCCTTGATCTGGCGGCGCACACGGCTCGCGCGACGTGCAAGTGCTTCTTTCCTGCTAGCCATTTCGCGTGATCCTTACTTCTTCTTGCCTTCTTTGCGGACGATACGCTCTTCAGCGTACTTCACGCCCTTACCCTTGTAGGGCTCGGGACCACGGTATTCACGGATTTCCGCGGCAACCTGGCCAACCTGCTGCTTGTTGATGCCGGAAACGATGATTTCCGTCGGCTTCGGAACGGCAATGGTGATGCCGACCGGAGGCTCGTAAACTACATCGTGGCTGAAACCGAGAGCCAGCTGCAGGTTCTTGCCCTGCAGGGCGGCACGGTAACCGACGCCGTTGATTTCGAGCTTGCGTTCGTAGCCGTCCTTAACACCCTTGAAGATGTTCTCGATCATCGTGCGGGACATGCCCCACTTCGAACGAGCTTCCTTGGTGTTGTTGGCCGGCGTTACGGAAACGCCATTATCTTCGAGTTTCAGCTGGATGTCGTCATTAGCGACGAAAAACAGTTCACCCTTCGGGCCCTTAGCAGTGACCTTCTGGCCGTCGACATTGGCCGTAACACCTGCTGGAACCTGAACGGGCTTTTTACCGATACGAGACATTGTTCAATCCTGTCTGTTCGTTATGGAGATCCGTGCTCGGGTCTTAGAAGACCGAGCAAAGAACCTCGCCACCAACGTTCTGTTCGCGAGCTTGGTGATCGGCCATCACGCCCTTCGGGGTCGAAAGGATGGTGATGCCGAGGCCGTTCGCGACCTGCGGAATGGACTTAACCGAGACATAAACTCGGCGGCCCGGCTTGGAAACGCGGCCGATCTCACGGATCACGGACGCGCCTTCGTAGTACTTCAGTTCGATCGTGAATTCGGCCTTGCCGTTTTCGAAATCGACCTTGGAATAACCGCGAATGTAGCCTTCAGCCTGCAGCACGTCGAGAACGCGTGCGCGGAGGCTGGAAGCAGGCGTGCTTACCGAAGACTTACGGCGAGCAGCACCATTGCGGATGCGGGTGAGCATATCACCCAAAGGATCAGTCATGGTCATGTGCCCGTCTCCTTACCAGCTCGACTTGACAATGCCCGGCACCTTGCCGGAATTGCCCAGCTCACGAAGCGCGATACGCGACATCTTGAGTTTGCGATAGAACGCGCGCGGACGGCCCGTTACTTCGCAGCGGTTGCGGATACGCGTCTTCGAGCCGTCACGCGGCAGCGAAGCGAGCTTCAGAGTGGCCTTGAACCGGTCTTCGATCGGAAGGGACTGGTTCATCACGATCGCCTTCAGTGCAGCCCGCTTGGTGGCCTGCTGGGCGACCGACTTGCGGCGGCGCTTGTTCTTTTCAACTGCGCTTGTTTTCGCCATATCGGAGTTCCTTTTCTACGCTCGTCGTTACGGTTAGTGACGGAACGGGAAGTTGAACTCTGTAAGCAGAGCCCGTGCTTCGTCGTCCGACGTCGCCGTCGTGCAAACGATGATGTCCATGCCCCACATCTGATCAACCTTATCGTAGTTGATCTCAGGGAACACAATGTGTTCCTTGATGCCCATGGCGAAGTTGCCACGGCCGTCAAAGCTCTTCGGGTTCAGACCCCGGAAGTCGCGAACGCGCGGCAGCGCGATGTTGACCAGGCGATCAAGGAATTCATACATGCGGGCGCCACGAAGGGTAACCTTCGCACCGATCGGCATGCCTTCGCGAACCTTGAAACCAGCGATCGAGTTGCGAGCGCGGGTAACAACCGGCTTCTGGCCGGCAATCGCAGCCAGGTCACCGGCAGCAATGGTTGGCTTCTTGGAGTCGGCAGTTGCCTCGCCAACACCCATGTTGATCACGATCTTTTCAAGCTTCGGGATCATCATCACGTTGGCGTAGGAGAACTTCTCCTGCATGGCGCCACGGATACGGGAAACGTACTCCGTCTTGAGACGCGGCTCGTACTTATCAGCCATCGATCACTTCTCCCGAACGCTTGGCCACGCGGACCTTCTTGCCGTCTACAACAGTAAAGCCAACGCGGGTCGGCTTGCCATCCTTATCGACGATGGCAATGTTGGAGATGTGCAAGGACGCTTCCTTGTTGATGATGCCAGCTTCCTGAGCCTGGGTCTGGCGCTGGTGACGCTTCACCATGTTAACGCCACGCACAACGGCCCGATCTTCCTTCGGCAAAACCTGGATTACTTCGCCGGTACGGCCCTTGTCCTTACCGGTCAATACGACAACGTTGTCGCCTTTACGAATTTTCTGCATCGCATACGCTCCTTACAGTACTTCCGGAGCCAGCGAGATGATCTTCATGTGGTTCTTGGCGCGAAGTTCGCGCGGAACCGGTCCGAAGATACGGGTGCCGATGGGCTCTTTCTTGTTGTCGATAAGAACGGCTGCGTTGTTATCGAAACGGATGACGCTGCCGTCAGCGCGACGGATGTCCTTGGCGGTGCGAACGACAACCGCCTTCATCACATCGCCCTTCTTGACGCGGCCGCGCGGAATAGCTTCCTTGATGGAAACGACAATAATGTCGCCAACAGAAGCATATTTGCGCTTCGAGCCGCCCAGCACCTTGATGCACATGACACGACGTGCGCCGGAATTATCCGCCACGTCGAGGTTTGTTTGCATCTGAATCATGTCAGGTCGCCTTCTTGTTGTTACCGGAACGGTTGGGCAAACTCTCCCGAGTGAGCCCCCTGCCCCAGCTTATGAATGTCTCTTTTTTTGCGCGGAAATGTCGTGACAGGGTGGTTTCCCGAAGGACCTTCCGTGCGCATCAAAGCAAAAGACGCTCGATTCACGAGCGTCCTTGCGGTGCTTCATACAGTATTTCGCGCCAAGTACAAGAGACCTGGCGCGATTCTGATGAAATTAAGCCTGGGCGGAAACGACCGTCCAGCGCTTGTCCTTGGAGATCGGTGCGCATTCCTCGATGGAAACGACATCGCCGACCTTATACTGATTGTTTTCGTCGTGTGCCTTGTACTTCTTCGAACGGCGAACGGTCTTCTGGAGCAGCGGGTGAGCGAATCGGCGCTCAACCCGGACTACAACAGTCTTCTCGTTCTTGTCGGACACTACGACGCCCTGCAGAATGCGTTTCGGCATATTATTTTTCCTTAGGCCTTGGCTTCTGCCGCCTTCTGGCGGGCAATGGTTTTAACGCGGGCGATGTCCTTGCGGACTTCGTTGATGCGCGAGGACTTCTCCAGCTGGCCAGTCGCCTTCTGGAAGCGCAGGTTGAACTGCTCCTTCTTCAGATCGGCGAGCTTGTCCTTGAGCTGGTCGGCGCTGAGGCCGCGAACTTCATCGGCTTTCATGTGCCTTGCTCCTTACTCTGCGATGCGCTGTACGAAGCGCGTCTTGACCGAGAGCTTGGCAGCGCCGAGACGAAGCGCCTCGCGGGCGATCTCCTCGGACACACCGTCGATCTCGAACATCATACGACCGGGCTTGACCTTGCATGCCCAGTATTCGACCGAACCCTTGCCCTTACCCATACGAACTTCGGTCGGCTTTGCCGTTACCGGAACGTCTGGGAATACGCGGATCCACACACGACCTGCGCGCTTCATGTAACGCGTGATCGCGCGGCGGGCCGCTTCGATCTCGCGTGCGTTCACGCGGTTCGGTTCCTGCGACTTCAAGCCGAATTCACCGAATGCCAGGTCAAAGCCGCCCTTGGCGACGCCCTTGATGCGTCCCTTGAACTGCTTGCGGTACTTAGTACGCTTTGGCTGCAACATTTTCTTACTTCTCCGAGCTTATCTTTCGCCAGCGTCAATCAAGCGTTTTCGCGACGACGATCGGGACGATCGCCACGCTCACGGCTTGCAGGGCCCTGAGCATCGCCTTCGAGACCACGACGCTCAGAAGCCATCGGATCGTGCTCAAGGATTTCGCCCTTGAAGATCCAGACCTTGATGCCGCAGATGCCGAACGCGGTTTCTGCTTCAGCTGTGCCGTAGTCGATGTCCGCACGCAGCGTGTGCAGCGGAACGCGTCCTTCGCGGTACCATTCGGTACGAGCGATTTCGGCGCCACCGAGACGGCCACCGCAGGTGATCTTGATGCCTTCGGCGCCAAGACGCATTGCGGACTGAACCGAACGCTTCATCGCACGGCGGAAAGCCACGCGGCGCTCGAGCTGCTGGGCGATCGACTGAGCGACGAGAGTCGCGTCGATTTCCGGCTTGCGCACTTCAACGATGTTGAGGTGCGTTTCGGAGTTGGTCATCTCGGAAAGCTTCTTGCGAAGCTTCTCGATGTCCGCGCCCTTCTTGCCGATGATGAGACCCGGACGAGCCGAATGGATCGTAACGCGGCACTTCTTGTGCGGACGCTCGATGACCACCTTGGCGATACCGGCCTGCTTGAGTTCCTTGATCAGGTAAGCCCGGATCTTCAGGTCTTCATGCAGCAGCTTGCCGTATTCAGCGGTGTCAGCGTACCAGCGGCTATCCCAGGTACGGTTGATGCCGAGGCGGAAGCCGATCGGATTGATTTTCTGACCCATTATGCGGCCTCCCCTTTTTCCTCAACTTCACGAACAACGATCGTGAGGTGAGAGAACGGCTTTTCAATGCGGGATGCACGACCACGGCCACGAGCGTGGAAACGCTTCATGGTGATGGACTTGCCAACATAGGCCTCGGCGACGACGAGAGCGTCGACGTCGAGGTCATGGTTGTTTTCCGCATTGGCAATCGCAGATTCGAGCGTCTTCTTGACGGTCCCTGCGATGCGCTTGCGGGAGAATTCGAGCTCGGCGAGAGCGCGATCAACCTTCTTGCCACGGATAAGAGCGGCAACCAGGTTCAGTTTCTGGGGGCTGACGCGGAGCGTACGGGCAATGGCCTGAGCCTCATTGTCCTTCAGCCGGCGTTCGGTCTTAGCCTTCGCCATGATTACTTCCTCTTTGCCTTCTTGTCCGCGCCGTGACCGTAATAGGTACGGGTCGGAGAGAATTCACCGAACTTGTGTCCGACCATGTCTTCATTGACAGAGACGGGCACATGCTTGCTGCCGTTGTAGACGCCAAACGTCAATCCGACGAACTGCGGCAGGATCGTGGAGCGACGGCTCCAGATCTTGATTACTTCATTGCGTCCGCTTTCGCGCACCTTCTCAGCCTTAGTGAGAAGATAGCCGTCAACAAACGGACCTTTCCAAACTGAACGAGCCACTTGAGACTTCTCCTCTTACTTCTTGCGCTGATGGCGCGAACGCATGATGAACTTGTCGGTCGACTTGTTCGAACGGGTGCGCTTGCCCTTCGTGGGTTTACCCCACGGAGTAACCGGGTGACGACCACCCGACGTGCGACCTTCACCACCACCGTGCGGGTGGTCGACCGGGTTCATGACGACGCCGCGAACGTGCGGACGCTTGCCACGCCAACGCGAACGACCGGCCTTGCCGTCGTTGGTGTTGCCGTGATCGGAGTTCGAAACTGCGCCGATCGATGCGAGGCAGGAGCCGTGCACCAGACGCTGTTCGCCCGAGTTGAGACGCAGGATAGCCATACCGGCATCGCGGCCGACGAGCTGGACGTACGTACCGGCGGAGCGGGCAATCTGACCGCCTTTACCTGGCTTCATCTCGACGTTGTGGATGATCGAACCGACCGGAATGTACTGAAGCGGCATGGTGTTGCCGGGCTTCACGTCCACTGCCTTGTCGGAGGCGATCACCTTGTCACCGGCAGCGAGACGCTGTGGCGCGAGAATGTAAGCCTGTTCGCCGTCGGTATACGTAACCAGCGCGATGAACGCGGTGCGGTTGGGGTCGTATTCCAAACGTTCAACGGTGCCTTCAACGTCGAACTTGCGACGCTTGAAGTCCACCAGACGGTAGGTCCGCTTGTGACCACCACCCTGGAACCGGACGGTGATCCGGCCCTGGTTGTTGCGGCCACCCTTGGAGCTGAGGCCCTGGGTGAGAGCCTTTACCGGCTTGCCCTTGTAGAGCGAAGCGCGGTCCACGATAACCAGCTGACGCTGGCTTGGCGTGGTCGGATTGAAACTTTTCAATGCCATATTCTTGTTCCCTTTTGGGTCTTTGCCCGCTTGGGCCTAACCTTTAGAGTCCGGTGGACACGTCGATGGATTGACCTTCGGCGAGCGTAACGACGGCTTTCTTGACGTCTTTCAGCTTACCGGCGAACCCACGGAAACGACGGGTCTTACCCTTGCGGATAAGCGTGTTCACAGCCGTGACTTTGACGCCGAAGAGAGCTTCCACGGCAGCCTTGATTTCAGGCTTGGAAGCGCTTTTGGCGACGTTGAATACGACCTGGTTCTGTTCGGATACCAGCGTCGACTTTTCCGTGATCGAAGGAGATACGATCACATCGTAGTGGCGAAGATCCGTCATTTGAACCGCTCCTCCAGAGCCTCTACAGCAGCCTTGGAAAGCACGAGCTTACCACGACGCAGGATGTCGTAAACATTGATGCCCTGAACCGGCAGAACGTCCACATTCGGGATGTTCTGAGCTGCGAGCTTGAAGTTGCCATCAAGTTCTGCGCCACCGATAACGAGAGCGTTGGTCAGGCCAAGCGAAGCGAAGCTGCCCAGCAGAGCCTTGGTCTTTGCTTCGGACGCGACGAGCTGATCGACGATGATCAGATCTTCAGCCTTCAGCTTTGCAGACAGGGCGTGACGCAGAGCAAGCGCGCGAACCTTCTTGGGAAGGTCGTGTGCGTGGCTGCGAACGACCGGGCCGTGGGCCTTGCCGCCGCCGCGGAACTGCGGTGCGCGAGCCGAATGGTGACGAGCGCGGCCCGTACCCTTCTGCTTGTACATCTTCGCACCAGTACGGGAAACTTCCGCACGGGTCTTGGTCTTGTGCGTTCCCTGCTGCTTCTTTGCAAGCTGCCAGCGAACCATACGGGCCAGGATATCCTGACGGGGATCGAGGCCGAAAATCTCGTCCGACAGAGAAACCTTGCCGGCGTCTTTTCCCTCGAGGGTCTTGACGTTCAATTCCATGATAAGGCTCCCTTACTTCGCGGCCGACTTGACGGCGTCGCGGACGATGATCCAGGCGCCCTTGGAACCGGGAACTGCACCCTTAACGAGGATCAGGCCACGGTCTTCATCGGTCGAAACGACTTCGAGGTTCTGGGTCGTAACGCGCGTCTGGCCCATATGACCAGCCATGCGCTTGCCCTTCCACACGCGGCCCGGATCCTGGTTGTTACCAGTCGAACCGTGCGCACGGTGCGATACGGAGTTACCGTGCGAAGCGCGACCACCACCGAAGTTGTGACGCTTCATAGCACCGGCAAAACCCTTACCGATCGTGGTTCCCGTTACGTCGACCAGCTGGCCGGCCTGAAAATGAGTTGCGGTCAGTGTTGCACCGATATCGATCAGGTTCTCGGGGGAAACCCGGAACTCGACGAGCTTTGCTTTCGGTTCGACATTGGCAGCGGCAAAATGACCGCGAAGCGCCTTCGTCGTGTTTTTGACCTTGGACTGGCCGGCACCGAGCTGAACTGCGGTGTAGCCATTCTTGTCTTCCGTGCGCTGGGAAACGACTTGTACGTTATCCATCCGCAATACTGTTACTGGAATATGTTCACCAGCGTCGTTGTAGACGCGGGTCATACCCACTTTCTGTGCAATCACACCTGAACGCATTGGTTCATCCTCTTGCGAGCCTTGAAGGGAAAACCCTTTTTGGCCTTTGTTAAGGAGTGCCCTTCGACATCTCACGATGTTTCCGGTCTCCGGATTGGAAGCCGTTGGATTTCTCCACGTACCTTCCTTGTTATATGGCCCTCACTTGGATGAGGTCAGGCCAGTCTTAGAGCTTGATTTCCACGTCAACGCCGGCAGCCAGGTCGAGCTTCATCAGAGCATCGACGGTCTGCGGGGTGGGGTCAACGATATCGAGAAGACGCTTGTGCGTCCGCATTTCGAACTGTTCACGGCTCTTCTTATCAACGTGAGGAGAGCGGTTGACGGTAAACTTTTCGATGCGGGTGGGGAGCGGAACCGGGCCGCGAACGCTGGCGCCGGTGCGCTTTGCGGTCGACACGATTTCACGGGTAGAGGCATCGAGGATCCGGTGATCGAACGCCTTGAGGCGGATACGGATATTCTGGCCGTTCATTCGTCTTGTCCTTGTTCTTTGTTATTCATTTCCGCACGCGGAAACACATGAACTTCTATTGATCGTGGCGCCGCAGATTTTCAAAAATCGAGAGGGATGCGCGTCGCACCCCAATCATTTCAGTAGTCTGTATTGCTAAAACACCGCGCTCCGCAATTGCTTGCGAATCCAGCGGGTGAGTGTGAATGCGCGTTTACGCGCTTTCACCGAATTTTTCAAGCACTAAAAATGCAACGCCGCCAGGCTTTTTTACTAAAAGCCCGGCGGCGGTGTGGGTAACACCGCCGCCGGTCTGAATTTCAACGTCGTGAAATTACTCGACGATAGAAGCGACGATGCCGGCGCCGACGGTACGGCCGCCTTCGCGGATAGCGAAGCGCAGCTTTTCTTCCATCGCGATCGGAACGATCAGCTCGACTTCAACAGTGACGTTGTCGCCAGGCATAACCATTTCCGTGCCTTCTGGAAGCGAAACGATACCGGTAACGTCAGTCGTACGGAAGTAGAACTGCGGACGGTAGTTCGTGAAGAACGGCGTATGACGGCCGCCTTCTTCCTTCGTCAGGATGTAGGCTTCTGCCATGAACTTCTTGTGCGGCTTGACCGAACCCGGCTTGCACAGGATCTGGCCACGCTCAACGCCGTCACGGGTAACGCCGCGAACGAGAGCACCGATGTTGTCGCCAGCCTGGCCCTGGTCGAGCAGCTTGCGGAACATTTCAACGCCGGTAACCGTCGTCTTCGACGTCGGACGAATGCCGACGATTTCAACTTCTTCACCAACCTTGACGATACCGCGCTCAACGCGACCCGTCACAACCGTACCACGGCCAGAGATCGAGAACACGTCTTCGATCGGCATCAGGAACGGCTGGTCGATCGGACGCTCAGGCGTCGGGATGTAGGCGTCAACAGCAGCCATCAGCTCGCGGATTGCGTCTTCACCGATCTTCTTGTCCGAATCTTCAAGAGCAGCAAGTGCCGAACCCTTGACGATCGGGATATCGTCGCCCGGGAAGTCGTAGGACGACAGAAGTTCGCGAACTTCCAGTTCGACGAGCTCGAGAAGCTCGGCGTCGTCAACCTGGTCGACCTTGTTGAGGAACACGACGATCGCCGGAACGCCAACCTGGCGAGCAAGCAGGATGTGCTCGCGCGTCTGCGGCATCGGGCCGTCAGCTGCAGAGCAAACCAGGATCGCGCCGTCCATCTGGGCAGCACCGGTGATCATGTTCTTCACGTAGTCGGCGTGGCCGGGGCAGTCGACGTGTGCGTAGTGACGGTTCGGCGTTTCGTATTCGACGTGCGCCGTCGAGATCGTGATGCCGCGAGCCTTTTCTTCAGGAGCAGCGTCGATCTGGTCGTACGCCTTGAACTCGCCGAAATACT
>NZ_WJOK01000025.1 GCF_009649785.1 Agrobacterium tumefaciens
ATATAAATACAATCTGAAATTGATCATGGGTGTGTACGGCCCTGCTGGTCCTTAGAGTCTGTCAATGCGTCTTAGCAAAATTGAAAATAGTCCCTCATCTCAGCGAAATTGACCCGGAAATACAATGTCCTGATCTACCAGGACATTCAGCTTGTAGCCCGGTCGGATCTGCAACGTCGGTTGCACGTCCATATTCCGATTAATGGTCCGTTCGGCCACGCGCCCGAATGTCTCGGCGAAATTCCGCCGTGCGGCATCGGACGCCGTATCCTGTGTGGCGAGCGAGGAACTCTCGGGCACCGCCATGTCGATGCCCGTTCCGATCAGCGCAATCATGACCGCCGAGCCGAAGGTTTTGAGATAGTGGTTGTTCACCTTATCTCTGAAGCCGCCATAGCCTTCCGCGTCCGTGCCGGCCATGCCGCCGATCTGCAGCGTCGATCCGCTCGGAAAGATGATGTCGGACCAGACGACGAGGACACGGCTTTGACCGAACGAAACCTTGCTGTCATAGCGACCGAGCAGTTTTGTGCCCTGCGGTATCAGCAGGCGATGGCCTGTTGCGCTGTCGTAGACATTCTGGCTGACCTGAGCGGTGATGCGCCCCGGAAGATCGGAATTAATTCCGGTTATCAATGTCGCCGGGATAACCGAGCCTCGTTTCAGTTCGTAGAGAGACTGCTGCGGCACGACACGGTTCGGCAGATATCCGAGATCCTTGAGATCGGCATTGAAGAAATCTTCCTTGGAGTTCTGTCCGTTGGGATCGACATTCTGCCCACCGAGACCGGCGCGCAAGGCCGCGGCGTAAAGATCGGATGCGTTTCCGTTCGCAGCGGCTGTCGTCGTCCGGCCTCCGGCGCTCTCATCTTTTTCCGACCGCGCTTCCAGCTTGCCGCGATCGATAGCGAGCGGCGCGTCATAGGCGGAGTCCCGCGCCTGAATTCGAGTCATGCGCTGACGTTGCTGCTCGCGCAGAACCTGTTCCTGTTGCTCGCGGGCGAGTCGCGCGCGCCAAACCTCTTCCGGCTCCAGTTCCGATCCTTTCCGTTGTTCTTGTCTCGGTTCGGGTTGCGTGAATGGGTTGGCCGCCTTCTGTTCGGCCTGCGTCGTCTCGACCGGCGTCGGCTGGAACGTCGTTTGCGGCTGTGGCTCACCAATGATGCCGTCGGTGACGCCTCGCTTGATCTGGTCGGCATAGGTCGAGGCGGGATTGCCGGAACTGGTGTCCGGGCCGCTATCCTTGCCAAAGTAAAGCCCGCGCGAGGCGAGCCCTAAGAAGATGATGCCAAGAAAGGAGACCAACAGCACGATCACGACGAAGACCGGCACGCGATTCACCCGCTTGATGCCGGCATCCTGACCATTGGCGGCACCACCGAGCTTGAGAGACTGCACCATAATATCCTCCCTCACCCGCGCCGCATGACGGACAGGGCGCTTGCAGGTGTCGCATCCAATTTCGTCACTGTGTAGGCCCGGGCGAGTTCGACACTGCTCGTCGAAAGCCGTGCCAGCACCTGGCCGTCATAGGGGACGATGACATAGGCGAGCGCAATGACGGTCGAGCCGCTATCCGTCTTCTGGTCGGTCACCACGGCATAACCCCATCCTTTCAGCGCTGTTTCAAGTGCCTGGCCGAAGGGAGAGCCATCCTGTTTGAGCGCAACGGTTGCCTTCCCCTGTCCGATCTGCTCGGCGAGACGGCTGACCATGTCGCCGGCGATGGCGCCTGCCGCCTTTCCGGAGATCTCTGGAGGTGCAGCGCTCGTGGCAAGACTGCCGGTTTCCGTTTTTGACTGGCAACCGGAAAGGAGGATGGCGAGGCCACTGGCTATGGCGAGGCAGCGGATGCGGCCGAGGCTGTGCGCGTTGCTGCGAAAAATGTTCAGCATCACCGCCCTCCCCTGCTGATCGTTACCTTCTGCTGTTTCCAGCCAACGCCTGAGACCAGGACAGCACGATCGATGTTGTAGTCGACCACCATCATGGTGCTCTTCATGCGATAGTTCACGATGCGGTTCTGGCCGCCGGAGACGACGAACAGAACCGGCGCATCCTGACCGGAGATCGAGCGTGGAAACTGGATGTAGGTCTTTTGTCCATCCGAGTAGACACGGGTCGGACGCCAGCCGGCACTGCCCGAGACGGAATAGGCAAAGCTCAATTGCTCGGCGGGAACGCCGGCACCTGGAATGGTGCTGGCTTCCAGCCGCGCCTTGACATCGGCAAGCTTCGCCGAAACGTCTTCGGGATATTCGAACCCGACACGGGCCATATACCGGGTCGGATGCGATTTCAGCTGGATATGATAGGTCCGCCGTGACGTGGTCACGACCATCGAAGTGACCATACCCGGTTCCGACGGCTTGACGATCAGGTGGATCGCTTGCCCACCGGCCGCACCCGATGTCGCCGGCTCTACTTTCCAGCGGACCGTATCGCCGACCAGCACATCGCGCACCACCTCGCCACCCTGAAGCTCAATGTCACAGACCTGCAGCGGAGAGCAGACGACGGATGGCTGTACCTCCCCATAGAGAAAAATCACCTTTCCATCGGGGCCTTTCGTCACCAGCCCTCGGCTTCCTCGCCATTGTGTCGAAATCCCCATGCCTTTCGCCTCGTTGGCGGTGACACCATCGGCGGCGAGAGAAACAGAAGGGAAGGTGAAGGAGGCAGCAACGGCGATAGCAATGATGCCGGCGCCCATCGTGACCCGCGATAGTTCGTTTGATCTGTTCATGTTCGGGGCCATGCCTTTCAAAGCTGTGCAGTCCAGTCGAAGTCGCGGAGATAGAGACCGATGGGATTGAGGCGGATGATGCCCTCGTCCTGGGGCGGCGTCAGTGTCACGGTGGCGATGCCGCGGAAGCGGCGGGTGGCGGTCTCCTTGCCGCGGCGGTCCCGTTCAAACTCGGTCCAGTCGATCTGGTAGCTCTGGTTCGAAAGCGCGACGATGTTGTTGACCTCGATCGCCACCGTCGCGGTCTTCGCCTTCTCGAAGGGCGAATTCGAGCGAAACCAGGCATTGACCTTTTCCGTTGCTGGATCGGAGGTGCGCAGCAGCCCATAGGTCCGGTCGATGTACTGCTTCTGCACGACCGCATCCGGCGTGACGGATCGGAAGTTCGAAACGAAACTGCCGAGTGTCGCGCGCACTACTCTGGGATCGGCGTATTCGATTTGCTGCGGGAAACCCGCATTGACGGCAGTGCCAAGCTTGTCGACCTCGACGATATAAGGGATCAACTTCACCTGGGTGCTCTGGTAGAGCGCGTAACCAAAACCGATGACGGCCATGGTCATGCCGGCAATGCCGACAATGCGCCATGCGGCGGCGGCTTTTACATAGGAACCGTAGCGCTCGTTCCATTCGCTGCGTGCGGCGATGTAGGGATTATCGGGAATATTCTGTCCGGCCATTTTTTCAGCGTCCCGTCATTTGCTATCGTTGATCGGAGGAGGGGGCGGTGATGAACCTGGCCGGCCTGGCTGCTGATCCAGCTTTGCGTTGGCAAGGCCGAGCATAGATCCGGCGTAGGCTCCCGGTGAACCGATGGCCTTCTCTTTGGCAGCCGAACCGACCGCACCAGCGGCTCCCCCAATCCCAGCTTGCATGCCGCGTAACGCAGCACCTGCCAGGGACGAGCCCCCTGCCCTCGCGGCGCTGGCGGCACCAAAGCCTCTGCTCGCCGCGCCTGTTGCCAAAAAGCCGGCGCCCGCGGCAAAGGAGGCAGCCTGTCCGCCGTGGCGGATCGCTTCCATGCCGCCGCCAACCGATGCGCCCTGGACCACGCCCTGCAGGATGGGCGGCACATACATGGCGATGACGAAGACAACGACCGAGATGCCGGCAATCGCCAGCGTTGTGATGAACTGTTCCGAGGTCGCCGTGGGCGCTTCTGCCAGTCCGAGAAGGATGTCGGAGCCGATCTTGGCGATCATCACCAGGGCCATCAGCTTCATGCCAACGGAAAAGGCATAGACCAGATACTTGATCGCAAAATCCTTGGTGTGGGACGAGCCACCGAGCCCAAGCATGATCATGCCGGCGAGCAGGCCCACATACATCTCGACCATGACGGCCACGAAGATCGCAGCGACCAGGCTGAACGACACGACGACCACGACCATGGCGAAGACGGCGGCGATCGCCAGCGCATTATCCTCCCAGAGGCCGAATTTCGCCTGTTCCGACATCTTCGTCGCGACACGAATGCCGGCGTCAAAAATGTTAGCGGGAGAGGCGGAGCCACCACCCGCGCCGATCTGGTAGAGACTGTCGACTACGGCCTTCGCAAACTCCGGTCCTCTATCGAGTATGAAGGCGAACAAACCGATGAACATGATGCGTTTGACGAGTTCGGCGAACCAGCTGTCGAGCGAGGCGGCATTGACTGCCAGCCATACGGCAGCAATCCCCACCTCGATGCCGGCAAGGATCCAGAACAGCGAGCGGGCTGCACTCATCACCGTCGTCTCCCAACCCTTGGCAGCGGTGACGACGGAATTTTCGAGTGTGGTCAACACCTGGCCCTGTTGCGCCAGCGCGGGCGTGGTCGCCAGAAGAACGACCGCCGTCGCGATAAACACCCTTTCGAGCGCGCGGGAAGAGGGAATCGCTACCATCGGGGCTTCATCTCCTGGCCGCCGCGGATGTCGCGGTCGGAATTCCCGCCAAAGAACTCTTCGCGATATCGGCGCTGTTCTTCATTGGCGGAAGAATTCATGGCAGCGGTGCCCAACCCGGAGACTGGCGTGGCCTGCGACTGGACGACGATCCAGTTCATGACGCTCGCACCGGCCGCGGAACCGGTCGCTACTAGGGCCATAAGGAGGAACAGACGCGGGCTCACCAGCGCGGCTCCATGGTCTGGCCGCCCCTGATGTCACGCTCGGTTCCGCTGAAGAACTGTTCACGCCGTGCTTGCGCCAGATCCTTCTGCGCCTGCTCAGACTGGTACCAGGTCCCCATCATTGTCATCTGCTGGGAGACGAGACCGCGAAGTTTCTGCATCTGGGCGATCTGCTGCGCTGCGAGCTCGTGGCCGACCTGCAAAGCCTTCATCTGGCCATCTGCTGTTTCCGACATCGATCGCATCGAGGACATGGTATTCTCCTCGCTGGAGAACTGTTCCGCCGTGAGATTGGCGGCCTTCAACGTGCCGGCAATCGTGTCGCGATTGGTGTCGGACCAGTTCTGATAGGTCGTGGAGAAGCTCGCGCCGTCAGGCAGGTTGCTCTTCATGTCGGCGAAGCTCTGGAAGCGCTGCTTCAGCACATCGTCGACATTGCCCATGGAGAATGCGACGCCCTGGCCTTGGTTGACGATGCTTTGGAGGTTCTTCAGATCGCTTTCGACCTGGCCCCATATGTGGTTTGGAAGCTGCGCGGTGTTTTGTAGCATGTTCTTATAGATGTTGAGCTGATTTTGAATCTGCTCGGCCAGCTGCGAGATCTGGGTAATCTGGTTGTTCACCTGCTCAGCGGACTTGCCGACGAGGCTGATCAGTTCAGTATTGTTGGCAAGCTGGGTCCACTCGGTTGCCTGTCCGGTGACACCGCCGGCTTGCACCGGGAGAGCGAGTGCGGTCAAGAGTGCGACGGCCGCAGCAATTGCGGGGTGCGATATACTATTCGGTTGGGAAGAGCGTGTGGGCATGGGCGATCCCCCTTTGCTGGAGCCAATGGAGAGGCCAGGCGGCCCCATGTTCAAGACGCAGGGCGCGGATGCGCTTGAGGTCTTCCTTTCCGGACGCTCCGACAAAGGAGAGCGCAACAGGACCAAGGGCCATGTCGAAGAGGCGGCGGCCTTCTGGCGACACGACGTAATAGTCCCGCTTCGGGATCGCGGTCGCGACGATCTCGATCTGCCGTTCGTTGAAGCCGATGCGCTCGTAGAACTCGCGCGTGCCCGGCTCCCGCGCCGCTCCGTTGGGTAGGCAGATCTTGGTCGGGCAGGATTCCTTAAGCACATCGATGATGCCAGACCGTTCGGCATCAGAGATAGATTGGGTGGCCAGCACCACGGCGCAATTGGCCTTGCGTAGTACCTTCAGCCATTCCCGGATCTTGTCGCGGAAGACCGGGTGGCCGAGCATCAGCCAGGCCTCGTCAAGGATGACCAGACTCGGTGCACCGGTGAGCCGCTTTTCGATGCGTCGGAAGAGATAGGTGAGTACGGGGACGAGATTTCGCTCGCCCATGTTCATCAGTTCCTCGATCTCGAAGCACTGGAAGGCGCCAAGCGCCAGACCGTCTTCCTCGGCATCGAGAAGCTGCCCCATCGGACCATCGACGGTATAGTGATGCAGGGCGTCCTTGATCTCCCGCATCTGGACACCCGAGACGAAGTCGGAGAGCGAGCGGCCGCGGGACTCGGCCATCAGTCCAACCTGCCGTGAAATGGCATTACGGTAGTCCGGGGTGATCGTCACACCCTGCAGCGCGATCAGCATCTCGATCCACTCGGACGCCCATGCTCGGTCGCCATCAGTCGAGAGCTCGGCCAATGGGCAGAAAGAGAGTGCCCGTCCCTCCCCTGCTTCCTGAGCATCGCCACCAATCTCATAATGATCGCCACCGAGCCCCAGTGTCAGCGGCAGCATCGAGCCCCCCTTGTCGAACGCGAAGATCTGCGCACCGGCATAGCGTCGGAAGTGGGCGGCGATCAATGAGAGCAGCGTTGATTTGCCGGATCCGGTCGGGCCGAAGATCAAGGTGTGGCCGACATCGTCGACATGCAGGTTCAGCCGGAAGGGTGTCGATCCGCTGGCAACCTGCATTAACGGCGGCGATCCGGCCGGATAGAACGGGCACGGTGCTACGGGGCTTCCAGACCATACCGAATTAAGCGGTATCAGGTCGGCGAGATTGCGGGTGCTGATCAACGGCTCACGGATATTGGCGTAGGACACGCCCGGCAGGCTGCCGAGAAATGCATCGGTGGCGTTGATCGTCTCGATACGAGCACCAAAGCCTTCGGCCTGGATCAGGCGCCGGACCGCCTCACACTTCTCCTGCAGGCTTTGCTGGTCCTGATCAAAGAGAACGATGACCGGCGTATAGTAGCCATAGGCCACAAGCTGCGACGAGGCTTCGGCGATCGCGTCTTCGGTTTCGGCCACCATCAGCATCGCGTCCTGGTCGAGCGACCGCGACTGCGTCTGGAAGAGCTGATCGAAGAATGGCCTGACCTTCTGCTGCCACTTCTTGCGGGTACGCTCGAGCCTTGCGCGTGCCTCCTCGGCGTCGAGGAAGATGAAGCGGGAGGACCAGCGATAGGTGAGCGGCATCACGTCGAGACTATTGAGGATTCCCGGCCAGCTTTCGGCGGGCAGGCCATCGATCGCCACCACGCCGAGAAACCGGTTCTCAACAAGTGGCGTCAGGCCGTGCTGCAGCTCGGCCGTCGCCAGCCAGTCGAGATACATGGGGATATCTGGCAGGCGCACCGGATGATTTTCCCCGGTGATGCAGAAGCGGATGAACTGGAAGAGCTCGTCGTAGCGGGCGACACGATGACCACCGCGCTCCGACGTTTCGCGTGTCATCATCCGCTGGATCGACACGACATTGGCGAGATACTGTTCGACCTCACGGATCGAGGTCAGAAAGGTTTCAAGTGCTTTGTCGGCATAAGTGGCAGATCGGCTGGCAACGTCGGAATAAACATAGCGCGTCAGTCCGGACCGTCGCGGTTCCGGTGGGCGCCAGGTGAGGATCAGGGCATGACGGCTTTCGTAATGCCCCCTCTCCTTCTGGAAATGCGCCCGCCGCTCCGCATCGATGGCGCGGGTGACCGGATCGGGGAAATGGCTTGCTTCCTCCGTTGGATAATCCCCCGTGGGCACCCGGACAGCCTCGACCTGGATCATCCAGCCGGAACCGAGGCGCGACAGGATGGCATTGATCTGCCGTGACACCTCGTTTCGCTCGGCATCGGTCGAGCTTTCGCTATCGGGTCCGGCAAAGTACCAGCCCGCCATCAGTGAGCCGTCCTTCAGGAGAAGGACGCCGTTGTCGACCAGCCCGGCATAGGGAACGAGATCGGCAAAGGACGGACCGGAATGGCGGAAGGATTTAAGCGCAACCATGCCGAACTCCCTTAATACCGGCGCCACGGCGACGACGTCGCGCGGTAGAAGGTCTTGTAGGAGATATGCCTGATATAGACCCTTCGCATCAGCGGATCGGCTTTGGCCATCATACGAAGGGCTGCGACCGCGACCAGCCAGATCGCAACGCCGAACAGCGCCGCATACCAGGTGAGCACAACGAATATCAGGATGACGGCGGCGAGCGCTGTCACCAGGACAAGCTCACGATCAGCGCCCATCAACAGGTTGGGACGTGACAGCGCCCGATGCACCCGCGACCGGATAAGGTTGGAGCCGGCTTCAGCCACGAGCCCCCTCCCCGACTGCTGACGGCGTCATCACAGCCGCAGGAAAGGCTGGAGCAACATCTGCCTCGGCGTGGACCTCACCGATCGATGCACCAGTTGCGCCGAACAGAGCGACGATCTGGGTGGCGCCGAGGAGAACGCCGCCGACCAGAGCGACGTAGCAAAGTCGACGGGCAAAATCGTTGAGTTCTCCGCCGAAAATCAGCATGGCGCCTGCGATTGCGACTGCGGCAAGGGCAATGAACCCGGCGACGGGTCCGGTGATCGATTGCTGGATCTGCTGCAGTGGCGACTCCCACGGAAGACCGCCGCCACCTGAGGACGCCAGTGCAGGCTCCGAGAGGCTGAAGGAGATGGCAGCAAACATAATCACTGCGAGAATAGAATGGGGCTTACGCGACATGGCTGTCCTCGTCGATCTGGGCATAGTGTTCGGTCTGGTAGTGGTTGTTTCGGTATCCTTCGATGTGGATCACCTCGCGGATACGCCTCCCCTTTCCCGTCCGCTCGATCGAGACGACGAGATCGACCGCCTCGCCGATCACCTCCTGCATAGGCTGCTGGCTGGCCTCGGCGGTCAGTTGTTCGAGCCGGCGCAAGGCCGACATCGCGGTGTTGGAGTGGATTGTGGTGACGCCGCCCGGGTGGCCGGTGTTCCAGGCTTTTAGGAGGGTCAGGGCTGCACCGTCACGGACCTCGCCGACAATGATGCGGTCTGGACGCAGCCGCATGGTGCTTTTTAGCAACCGCGCCATATCGATGGTATCGCTGGTATGCAGGCAGACCGCGTTTTCGGCAGCGCACTGGATTTCGGCAGTATCTTCGAGGATCACCATGCGATCGTCCGGTGCGCTCAAAACGATCTCGGCGATTATTGCGTTGGCGAGTGTCGTCTTGCCGGAGCCAGTACCCCCGGAAATGACGATGTTCATTCGAGCGTCAATCGCGCTGCGAATGGCTGACGCCTGGGCTTCGGTCATCACCTTTGAGGTCACATAGTCGTCGAGCGGGATTAGTCGTGAAGCTCGCCGACGGATTGTGAAGGCAGGGCTGGAGACGATCGGCGGAAGCAGGCCCTCGAAACGATGACCACCAATGGGAAGTTCGCCGGAGATGATCGGGCGCTCGTCATCTGCCTCCGACTGCAACGCGTGGGCGACGCTGCCGATGACGACCTCGGCGGCTGCGGCACTCATCCCGCCGGCTTCGACTACACCATGACCGAGCCGTTCGATGAACAGTCGGCCGTCAGGGTTGAGCATGATCTCGACGACTGTCGCATCGTCAAGCGCTACGCAGAGCTGGTCGCCGAGCGCATCCTGGAGCTTGCGGACAAGTCTTGGATGGGAGCGAAGCTGGGTCACGCTGCGCTCCTCTCCGAATGATCATCAGTACGAGAGAGAGCGGACCGATAGTTCGATGGGCGAACCTGATCTAAGCTCTCCTGATCCGCTGGAAGTGTGCCGGCGATGGCGACAGTGTTGCCAATTGCCACCGGTTCACCCAACCGCGCCATTGGCCAGCCTGCCCGGTTCAGGATGCGCTCGAAGCGAAGATCAGTAGCGGTAACGATCCTGTCGTAGCCGTTCGCCATCGACCATTCGATGATTCCAGCGAACATGGTCAGTGTCGCAAGGTGGAGTTGGCCCCCTCCCCTTCCGGCAGGCAAGGTCGTATCAACGCAGAAGCGCGAACTTTCGATCATGGTACTGGTCGCGTTGAGCGAACCGTCCGCCAACAGTTGCGGAAATGTCAGCTCAAGCATAGTTGGGCCTACCGCCGGAAGGAGGCGTGCGCATCCTATCAACTTGTTCTCACCGGAGACAGCGAGGATGTAAGTCGGGTTCAGGTCGTCGTACTGATCCCGCTCGTTACCATCAGTAATGGCGACATCCCATTCGAGCCGCCCGCCGAATACGTTAGCGCGCAGCCCGTACATCTGTTTGAGAAGAGTCTGATGCTCGACATATCGGTCGGGCGAGATGGTGAGAACCTGCATCCTTATCTCCGCGTGAACTTCGTCAGCGTGATGAAGATCATCTCAATCCACGGTTGGCCATCTGCAGATCTGCAGGCGGTGATTCTGGTGAGTCGGGGTAATCGAGTTGTGAATCAAGCCAACGCGGGGTGTGCAAAATGGGTTAGATTTCTGCAGATCTGCAGTTTCCACCGACTATACGCGACCAATGGAATCTGGCTAACTTGCGGAAAGATATCGCCGATTCACCGAGCGGCCGCGATTCACGCACATTCCGTTAACTTCTTGTTAACCTTAAATGTCTTGCGGCGCGATGGGAATCGGATGATAGTTTCGCAAATGATGGCCGCAAAGCCATTTTTTCGAAAGTGAAGACCCCCGGGAAAAAGTTCGCAAAATGAGCACTGAGCTGCAGAACAGGTTTGATATCGAGATCGCCCAGCAGGGGTCGAAGATCTCAAGCGCGTTGCATATGTTGCGCAGCCAGCAATACCCGCCGGACGCTCGCAAGGGATTGCGCAAGTTCCAACTTGCGGAAGTCGCCGATTTCATGGGGGTGACGCAGACGCATCTGAGGCAACTCCATTCCGATGGCAAGGGGCCGGAGATCGAGTCGGTCAGCGGACGCCGGTATTATACGGCAGACCAGATGTTGGAGCTTCGGGATTATCTCGAGGCAAACAAGAAGTCCGACAAGCGGTACTACGTGCCAAGACGCCGCGAGGGCGAACCGATGCAGGTTGTCTCGGTCGTCAATTTCAAGGGGGGCAGCGGCAAGACCACCACGGCGGCACACCTTGCGCAGTATCTTGCTCTCACTGGCCATCGGGTACTGGCGGTCGATCTCGATCCGCAGGCCTCGCTCACCTCCCTCTTCGGGATCCAGCCGGAGCTTGACGATACTGCCTCTCTCTATGAGGCTCTTCGCTTCGACGACGAACGCAAGTCGATCGCGGACGTCATCCAGCCGACCAACATCCCGGGACTGGATGTGGTCCCGGCAAACCTGGTTCTCCAGGAATACGAATATGACGTGCCGCTAGCGATCTCGTCCAGGAAGGGCGAGGACGGCCGGCTGTTTTACATGCGGATCGCCAGTGCCTTGAAGCAGGTCGACGACAAGTATGATGTTGTCGTCATCGACTGCCCTCCTCAGCTCGGGTACTTGACGATCACCGCACTCATGGCCTCGACAGGCATCCTCATCACCATCCATCCGCAGATGCTGGACATCATGTCGATGAGCCAGTTTCTCATGATGCTCGGGGGGATCATGGGACCGGTTGCAGAGGCCGGGGCGGAGATGCGGGTGCAGTGGTTCCGCTATCTGATCACGCGCTTTGAGCCCACGGATATTCCCCAGACGCAGATGGTAGGGTTCATGCAGTCGATGTTCGCACAGCAGATGTTGAGAAACCATGTGGTAAAATCCACGGCTATTTCCGACGCGTCG
The DNA here is from genome assembly GCF_009649785.1 of Agrobacterium tumefaciens. Taxonomy (GTDB): domain Bacteria; phylum Pseudomonadota; class Alphaproteobacteria; order Rhizobiales; family Rhizobiaceae; genus Agrobacterium; species Agrobacterium tumefaciens. The sequence goes on from NZ_WJOK01000025.1 coordinate 11,842, forward strand.
ATCAAGAAGCAAACCCTTTACGAGGTCGAGCGGGGCGAGTTCGTCCGCGCGACCTACGACCGGGCAATGGAAAGTCTCAATGCCGCCAACGCGGAAATCGTCGATCTCATCCATGGTGTATGGGGGCGAAAATGAGAGACTTGTCAGCCGTTTTTTTTGCCGTTTTTGAAAGCGCGATGAATGGCTTGTCGCAGTTGAACGCTCATCTGGAGACCGGCCATGTCGCGTGAAAATCCATTCGCCAAGCTGGACATGGCTGCCATCTCGGCGAGCCAGACGCCAACCAAGCCGGGCTACGGCATGACAGGAGCGGCAAAGACGGTTGTCCGCTCCATCGAGGATATGGCCGAGAACACCAAGAAGCTCATGGAAGGCGAGGTGATCGTCGAGCTTGATCCGCAGTTGATCGATGCCTCCTTCGTTACCGACCGCCTGTCCGACGATGGGGAGGAGTTCCAGGAACTGCTCCAGGCGATCAGGGAATCGGGTCAGACGACACCTATTCTGGTTCGCCCGAGCTCGACGGACGCCAAGCGATATATGGTCGTGTTCGGCCATCGTCGCCTCAGGGTCGCCCGTGAGCTTGGCGTTCAGGTCAAGGCAATCGTCAAGAAGTTGGACGACACCACCTCCGCAATTGTTCAGGGCCAAGAAAACGCGGCTCGGTCAAACCTTTCCTTCATCGAGCGCGCCTATTTCGCGCAGAACCTGATTGCGTCGGGAATGACCAAGGAGACAGTTCGTTCTTCGCTTGCCATTGACGAGGCTATGCTCTCGAAGATGCTCGCGGTCGTCGAAGCAGTGCCGGCATCTGTTATAACGGCCTTGGGCGCGTCCAAGAAAATCGGGCGCGACCGGTGGCTGAGCCTCCGCCAGCTTGTCCTTTCCCCTGCCCTGTCCAAGGTTGCGATCGAGCACGTGGAGTCTGCCGACTTCCAGACGCACCCTGAAGGCGACCGCTTCGACAAACTCCATGATCACCTGAAGCGATACAAGGCCAGGTCAGCCGCCAGGAAGCCGAAGGCTGAGCCTGCTGTCCGGGACTGGACCTCGACCGATCGCGCGTTGAACATGGTGATAAATGCGAAGGCAAGGAAGGTTGCCATCGAGCTTACCAATGCTGAAGCCAGGCCGTTCAGCCAATGGCTGTCTTCACACATGGGTCGTTTGTACGAGGAGTACAAAGGATCGAAAACTGAAACGAACGGAGACTGAACCGCAAAAGAAAAAGGCCCCCAAACGGCGAACCGTGGAAGCCTCTCTCGTCATCTCTAGCAGGATCGAGAATCGCATTTCCCGGAATCACAGTCAAGAGTCTTGGCGCCGATTTGGTGAGCGGATTTCCTTTGCCTGAAGCAAGGTGAAAGAAAAATGCAGACGGGACATGTGACGACGCCCTTTGGGCGGCGGCCGATGTCGCTCGCCCTGGTACGAAGCCAGATGGCGATCGAGAATCCGCGACCGGAAACGCGCATCGAGAAGTGGAAAGTCTTTCGAGACGTATGCGAGGCACGGGAACGCCTGGGAATTCAGGACCGGGCACTTGCCATCCTTGATGCCCTCCTGACGTTTCACCCTCACGCGCAGCTCGACCCGAGCCAGTGTCTGGTCGTCTTCCCATCCAACGCCCAGCTGTCCGTTCGGGCCCACGGGATCACCGAGACGACCCTGCGAAGGCAACTCGCCGCGCTGGTTGACGCGGGCCTTATTCTCCGGCGCGACAGCCCGAACGGCAAACGTTATGCACACCGCAACCGGGATGGCGAGGTCGAACAGGCCTATGGGTTTGACCTGACGCCGCTGCTGGCTCGGGCCACTGAACTCGCCCTGATGGCGCAGGACGTCGCCGCCGAGCGCGCGCGCTTCCGCCGTGCAAGGGAAGCGCTGACGATCTGCCGTCGCGATGTGCGCAAGTTGATCTCGTCCGCCGTGGAAGAGGGCGCGGCCGGCAACTGGGACCATGTGGAGTCCGAATATGTCAGCATTCTCGCTCGCCACCCTCGCCACCCGAACCGCTCTCAGGTCGAGACTACGCTCGATGAAATGGAGCTTCTGCGGGAAGAGGTACTCAACATTCTGGAAATTCAGCTTAAAACGCGAGAAATGCATGGCAATGCCATTCAGGATGACCGCCACATACAGAATTCAAACACCGAATCCATAAATGAACTTGAACCTAGCTCCGAAAGAGAGCAGGGCGAAAACTTGGCGGACAAACCTCTGACGAGGGATGAGCCGAAGGAAAAACAAAAGACGAAACGCGAGCCGATCAAGGCGTTCCCGCTCGGAATGGTCCTTCGTGCATGCCCCCAGATCTCCGATTATGGGCCTGACGGGCGCATCGAACACTGGCGCGAGCTCATGAAGGCGGCCGTCGTAGTGCGCTCGATGCTTGGCGTCAGCCCCTCTGCCTACGAGGAGGCGTGCAACGCCATGGGGCCAGAAAATGCCGCGGTGGCTATGGCCTGCATTCTCGAGCGGTCAAATTTCATAACGTCGGCCGGAGGCTATCTGCGGGATCTCACCAGGCGCTCTGAGCGCGGGGAGTTTTCGCTTGGGCCGATGCTGATGGCTCTTACGAAGGCGAATGGCTCGGGAAGTCGAAGGACTGCTTGATGTCAGTACAGCGCCGGGGTTGATAGGAAGAGATCGGCCTATGAGCTCTCTGCTTGCAGTCGAATTGTCAGCAGTTTTTTTTCGCGATTTCCTGTTATGATACAGGGTTTTACTGGTTTTGAAGGCCGACTTCTCACGGCGGTTGGTTAAGCGCCTCGGGTGTCTCATCGGTCGCGACAAGATACCAGTTTGGCTTTGCTTTCCAGGTGGGCACGGTGACCCGACCATCGAGAGCGCCGGCGCCTCAAGGTACCTGGGAGGTAGCCAGGAAGGCGGCGAGGTCGGGACGGACATCGGCGGCGAACGATTGTGCGAACTTCGCCTTATCGAGGAACAGGAAACCGTCGACTGTCGGAAGGATCGGGGGTGCAGTAGTGCCGGGTACGGGATTGGCGATCAGGCTGGAGACAGATTCACCTGCGCCGTGCGCGAAGGTGGCAATATAGACGAGCGACTTGACCTTGGGGTCGAATCCGGCCTCGAAGATGACGACACCACCGTAGGAGTGGCCGACCAGGACCACATCGCTGGTCCACGCAGCGATCGTGCGTTTCGCGACAGCGACGTCATCCTCCAGGGCGATAGTCGGGTCATGGACGATGGTGACATCGTAACCGTCCCTCTTGAGGATGTCGTAAACGCCTTCCCAGCCCGAACCATCGATGAAGCCGCCGGGGACGAGAACGATGGATTTCTGTGTGCTATCGGCTGCCATTTCTCCCATGGTTGCGGCAAGCATCACGCCCGACGCAAGCAGTTCGAAGAAACTGGACATTGGATGACTCCTTCAGGTGTCGCTTGGCGAACAGTTCGCCAACACACGATGACTACTCCGGCTTGCACGCTTTCAGGTTGAACGATCCTGCAGCGCTGCAGGATCGTTCAACATAACAATGAAGAGGGTGATGAGCGACGGCAGAGCTTACGACCAATGGCCAATCTTCGAGTTACTTCGGCGTGATGCGAACCGCAGGAAGACGTTAGGGAATGCTTCAAGGCTGCTGATGTAAGCTAAAACTTTAATTGTTGCTTGGCCCCATGACAAAATCTGCGATCATCACCAGTCGTCCACTTCGAAATTGGAAGGAACTACAACGAGAGTCCGCACGCATTCTCCGTGAGTGTGGATTCTCGGTCTATGAGCCGTTCACCGTTGAGACAGCTCGCGGAACGGTGGAAGTAGACGTGCATGCCGAAGAGGATCTCCAGGGACGCAAAAACGTAATACTTTGCGAATGCAAATACTGGAAAACGGGAGTTCCTAAAAACGTGATCCACGGCTTCCGAACGGTGATGGCGGATATCGGCGCGAACATCGGCTACATCGTCGCGCCGGCGGGATTTCAGTCCGGCGCGGGCCCGGCAGCCCAATATACGAATATAGAGCTTGTCACCTGGGAGAGGTTTCAGGAGATATTTGCTCCGATATGGATGCGGCACCAGTGGGTTAAAGAGGCTGAAGAGATCCTGGAACTGGTGATCTTCTTTTCCTCGGCCGACGATGGCGAGGATTTTGCAAGACAGGTCTGCGGCGAAGACAAAGATGTTGTCGTAGCCCTTTGCGACGAGTATCTCGGTTTCGCCGCCTACGTGCTTGGTCAAGCTGAGGCTCGACGGTGGGTCAAATCAGATCATGTGCCTTCTCTGCCACTCGCTGAGTTTCCCGACGAGCATGAGTTTCTTCCGACAGAAGTTGTCCATGCAAATTGTTTACGGAGTTTTCTAGCTGCGGAGCGCGCTCATGCCCTGCAAGGAGCAAAGAGACTGCTTAAAATCCTTCAACGTAACAATCATTCTCAAACAGGGCTTCTCCAAGAACGCATCATGAGAAGTTCCAAATCGACGCCTGTCTAAACTGCGTGCCAAAGCGAGAAGGTGGGGCGCGCTAAGTCCCTGAAAGCTGGCACGTCCCTCCGCTGAGGAGCTATGCCTCGCGCAAATTGATGGAATGACCGAAGAACTTTTAGGCAAGCCCGATTTTTGCCGAGATTGACCCGATCTGCTGCGGCCATTGCAATGCGGTTGTCCAGCCGCGCTATGTCGCATTCGTTCAGCACGCGAATTCGACGGTCTCCCCTTGGCCAGTCGCGCCGAAACATAAGACCGTGTCCCACCTCGGCAAACCTGACCCAGGCTTCGACCTCTATAAGAGCCTCGCCGCCCGTCCACTTCGCCGTGTTGGGTTGTTATATGGGTCGTTTGCGGACGGGGGCGGAATCCTACGTTGAGGCTTACTTTGGCAGAGGTGCGTTTCACAAGGCTATGGAATTCGAAGAAGCCCTAGCCGGTGTTATGCTCGGCGTTCCGAACTGGAAATTTCCCGAATGGAAGTGGGGTGATCACCGCGTTCCCGGACGACCGGTCAAGTCGGAAGTGTGATCTCCAGGCGTGTTAGTCTCAGGAGGGGATTGGACCGGCTTTGGTCAACACGGACGCTGCAGCCGAGAGCCAGCGTGATTTAGGTAATTTTCCATCTTTCCTATGGCAGGATGCGACAGCCTTTTCTGTGTTGATGACTGTCAAAATTCGGTCGTTTGAAGGGCAAGCTGGCTCGCCTTTGTTCGAACGACGATCCATTATGCTGCCATGAGCGAACTAATTTTTAACGGCGATCGGCCGATCCAGTCCCCAAGTGAAGACCAGTTTGGATTTGCAGCGCTTGCCGAACGCATCGCCGCATCTCTGACCTCGCAAGCGGCATACAAGGGCTTCGTGTTGGGCCTTGAGGGAAGGTGGGGCTCCGGCAAATCGAGCTTGCTCGCGCTGACATTGGCCAAGCTCCGCGGATGGATCGGGCTAAGGTCGCGGCCGTCGAGTTCAGGCCGTGGTTGATCGGTGACCGCGATCAATTGTTGACGGCTTTATTCGAAGACCTGGCCAAGGCCATTGCCGAACTCCAAAAGGCCCGCGGTGACGCCAGCGGCGTTAACAAGCGCGCCGCCGGCGATGTCGTTGATCAGGTGCGCAGTTTCGCCCGGCATCTAGGCCCGGTTGGGAAGCTTGCCGGATTGGCCGGCCTCGTTCTTCCCGGGGCATCCGCAGCTGGGAGCATATTGGAAACTATTGCCGCTGCGGCTTCCGAGCAGACGCAAGCGCCGACCTTGGTCGCGCAGAAGGAGAAGCTGGCTTCAGCCTTGCTCGATCTCGACTGCCGGATCGTCGTCGCGATCGATGATGTCGATCGTCTCGAGCCGGCGGAAGTCGCCGAATTGTTGCGGCTTGTTCGTTCTGTCGCCGACTTCCCCAGTGTCTCCTACCTCCTCTGCTATGATGGGGTCACACTCGCCCATGCGATCGAAACTGGCACAGGCGTCTCAAGCGGCACGGCTTACTTGGAGAAAATCGTCCAGACCGAAGTCGCCGTGCCGAGGCCAGAATCCTTTGCTCTCAGACGTTGGTTCACCAAGGAGCTTCAGACCTTCATGACCTGCGATGAATCGCGGGTCTCGGATCTGCAGCAGGTTATCGACGAGACGGGTGGCCGCGTATTCAAGAACCCGCGTGCGGTCATCCGCGTTCTCGACAGCCTCAGGGTCTTCTGGCCGAGCTTGGCCGAACGCGTTGATACGCCGGATCTTGTCTGGCTTCGGCTTATTGCAGTCGGGTCTCCCTTTTTACCGCTGGGTCGAGGAGTACCTGGTCGAGTTTGCGGCTTTGAGCAGCGGCCGGAGTCGCGTTTCGGACGAAGAACGGCTCGCTCAGACGCAAGCGATGGATGCGGCACTGGAAAGGGACGGCTCGACATGGGAGGCGATGCAGTACGAGCTGGATCGACATCTTCCAGGTATCGACCTTTATAATTTCAGAGAGGAGAAGGATACTCGGATCTTCTCACCGGATGATCGCGGTGGCTTGGCCCAAGCCGCCAGATACAAGCGACTTGCCAGCCCAAGCCATGCGCGTATTTACTTTACGCTGGTCCCTCCGATCGACGGCGTTTCCGAGCTCGACGCCGACAGGTTGATCGAAGCGGCGGGCAAGGGGAGGGCGGAAGTCGCGGCATTTCTTGTCGAAAGCGATCGTCACAAAGGTGATGCGGGCGCCTCTAAAGCAGAACGCTTGGTCGATCAACTCCGCTTCACCCCCCTCGAATTGCTCAAAGCCTGGCCAGTGGAAACTCTAATTGAAGGCATGGTAGACGCGGCGGATGACCTCGCAGAGGACAAGAGCGGGCGGGAATGGGGCCAGCCGCATATCTGGTTCCTGATGCAAAAGGTCCTAAGGCAGATCCAGGCTGCGACGCCTGCTCGGTACGATGCGGCGCTTGCGTCGGTGTTCGAAACAGGCGCGTCGATGGGTTTTCTCACCGAGATTTTCCGGCGGGAAACGTTCGGGCATGGATATTACGGTGACAGGGCGAGCCCTTATGATCGACTGATGACGGCCGAGGCTTACGAGGCTGCTCGCATTATCATGTTGCGGCGATACTCCAAGCTTGACATCGACGGTATCGAGCCAAGCCCATATGCATCGTTAATGCTTGCTTGGTCCCAGGGCGGAGCTCGGGACGAAGTGATGCAGAAGGTCGCCGCGCGGGCCAACAACGAAACTTGGCTCCTCCGGTTCCTTCAATCACTCTATGGGCCAAGGTCAACTCTATCACGTGGGGCAGTGGAAACTTTCTTTGCGTCCCCTGTCGCCGTTATCCGCCAAGTGTTTTCTCTGGCTCGCAGTGGCAACGAGCAGGCGAGGGACATCATCAGTTCCTTCCTTGCTAACAACCATGCGGATGAAGATGAAATCGAGGCCATCTTCACGGACTGGGAAGCGGGTACCAGTCTACCGGAAAGCCAGCTCGAACGGGAAAGTGACGACGCCGACGCAGAATGATCTTAAAGTAATCTCGCCGCCCGTCCGCTGCGACGGGTCGAATTATTGTAATACTTCGATGCTTGCTGGATCGATTGGTGGCGTGATTGCTCCATCGCTTCGGCGAGAGGTATCCCTCTATTCGCTGCCTCGGTCAAATACCCTGACCTCAGGCCATGCGCGGAAAACTCTCCAGGCTCCAACCCAGCCATCTCCGCCCGCTGCTTGACGATCAGATTGATCGACTGCGGGTCGAGCTCGCGCCGCGAGACAGTGCCCCAGCGCCCGATTCTCCGAAACACGCTCCCGCTGTCGATCTTGGCCGCAATCATCCATGCCGTCAGCGCCTCCACCGGACGGCCGGTCAGATAGACGACATCGTCCTGCTCGCCGTTGGTCGTTTTGGTCCGGCCGAGATGGATCGCGAGAGAGGGGAGGGGAGGGCCACCCGGAACCTCGATCGGCGTCTCCTCGGTCAGCTGCTCGACCCGCAATCCGGCGATCTCGCTGCGCCGGCGGCCGCCGGAGGCGAAGGCGACCATCAGGATGGCCCGGTCACGCAGATCTCGCAGGTTTTCGGTGGCGCAGGTCGCCAGCAGTTTTGCAAGGACATCGCCCGTGACCGCCTTGGCACTCTTGCGGCTCCGCTTCCGCGGCACGGCACGCACGGCCAGCCGGATCGCCGACTTGAGGGGAGGGGAGACGAAGGCGCCATCGAGGCCGCGCCATTTTGTCAGCGTCGACCAATTCGCCAGCCGCCGGCGCACCGTCGACGGCGCATGCGGCCCGGTCGATTTCAGAAAACCTTGGCTGCGCAGGTTCTCGTCGACATCTGCTGGCATCCCATGGTCGGGATCGCTGGCCCGCTTTTGCGGATCCCACAAATGCTGCGCGACAAATTTCAAAAGCAGTGCCTCGGGGGCTGGCCAAGGCAGCGATCGTTTTGTGGCGGCGAGCGCCCACGCTTCGATATAGGCGAGGTCGGAGGTGATGGCGCGCAGCGTGTTGGCGCCCATGCCTTCGTTGACCAGATGCCGGAGAGTGTCGATGTCCTTGTCGGTGAGAAGCTCGGCAAGCTCGTCGCGACGATCGATCGGTAGGACGGAGGCGATGGTGTCGAGTTCCACGGCCCGACGCTCGACACCGGTCAGGCTCGCTGTCTTTCTGGCGGAAGCCATCAGGCCGTTTCAGCCTTCGGCCGCCAGCGTGCGATGATCTGTTCGATCTCGCTGCGATAGTCGTAGGGGTATTCGACGTCCTCTTCTCGCGCCAGCCACGTGAAGATGGTCGCCATATCCTCGGACACCTCGCGATCGACATTGGCCAGATCGGTCAGATCAAAGCCGCCATGCACGTCGGCGTTCCACCAGGCGAGCAAAAAGTTGGCGACGCGGCGGCCTTGGCCGGTATCCTGATGGGCGATGTTGAGCAGCTTTTCGAGGGCGAAACGGACGCGATCTTCCATGGGAAATGCCTCTTTTGAGCGTGATTTGGCCCAGATTAGATGTGTCGATCGGCTTGATTGGGCGTGATCACTTTCACTGTATAGATTGGCCGTTTAGTTTTCCATGATCGCCGGAATCTTCCTGAATGACTGGAAAGTGCCCATCGCGGTCCCTTAATGCAACTAAACCCGAATTCGACGGGCGTAGCACAAGCCTTTAGTCGTCATTTCAAGTGCTCATCCGTAATGCCCGGGTTCCGAGCTGCGCGCCTGTCACGGCATCTATTCCGATCGGCTCGATCTCGACGCCTGTTTCGACATCGACATAGCGGGCGAGGTCGCCGCCGCAATGCCGGTGCGCCCACGCCCCGATCATCATCAGCACCGGCAAGAAATCCCGGCCTGCATCCGTAAGGATGTATTCGTCGCGCGGGGGTTTTTCCGAATAGAGCCGTTTTTCAAGCAAGCCATCCTCCGTCAGCGCTTTGAGCCGTTTCGTTAGCATGGTCGGTACGATGCCGAGGCTTTTCCGGAACTGGTCGAAACGGGTTAGGCCTGCATGGGCGTCCCTGAGTACAAGAATGCTCCATGCGTCGCCGACAGAATCGAGGCCGCGGGCAACGGGGCATTGTGGAATCGAACTATTTTTCATTTAGTATCTTTTCGATAGTGACACGATATCGAAAAGATAGTAACACAGGTTCAGACGATGATCCACACTTAATGAAAGCTGACGACATGACTAACAGAAACAACGGCGTTGCCCTGGTGACCGGCGCCTCCTCCGGTATAGGGCTTGTAACGGCCAAATCCTTGGTCCAGGCCGGCTATCGTGTGTTCGGCACCAGCCGCAAGCCGGTGGCCAATCCGCAGGGCATCACAATGCTCATCTGCGACGTGACGGACGAAGCCTCGGTACAGGCCCTGATTGCCGAGATCATCAAACTGGCCGGCCGCATCGACCTTGTCGTCAACAATGCAGGGGTAGGCCTGCTCGGCGGCGCGGAAGAGTCCTCCATCACTCAGGCTCAGCGTCTGTTCGACGTTAACGTCTTCGGCGTCGCCCGTGTCGTCAACGCAGTGCTGCCAGTTATGCGCAAGCAGAAAAGCGGGCGCATCGTCAACATGAGCTCGATCCTTGGGCTTATCCCATCACCGTACAACGCCTTCTACGCCTCGACCAAGCACGCAATCGAAGGCTATTCGGAATCGCTTGATCATGAGGTGCGCAGCTTCGGCATCCGTGTCGTGCTCGTGCAGCCTGGCGTGACACGCACCTCGTTCGAAGAAAATCTGACACGCGCAGATCAGCCGCTTCCTGTCTATCAGTCCGAGCGGATCCGTAGCGAAAACTTGATGCGCACGTGGGTTGAAAAAGGTGATGATCCCCAAGTCGTCGCCGACACGGTCGTAAAGGCTGCCACGGCGAAGAAGCCGAAGTTGCGTTATTCCGCTGGCAAGCAATCCGGCCAGGTACGCACCCTTCGCCGTTACCTTCCAGAACGGGTGATCGACGGCATCCTACGCAGGTTCAACGGCTTCGCCTCTTAGGCTCAAGACGAGAACCCCGCCTCAATCACTCCCGAACCAGGCCCGCAACCCGGCGCTTGTGCCTATGCGCACGCCTGTTGTCCAAAGAGAAGCCCCATGAACGTCATTTCCGCCATTGAAACTCGCCGGTCGTTCCGCCAGTTCGATCCAAACCATGAAATCACTGAGGCGGAGATCGAGCGATTGATCTCGCTCGCCATGCTGTCGCCAACGCCCGGCAACACCCAGCCCTGGCGCTTCGTCGTCGTTCGCGACAAGGATCTGCTCAGCCAAATCCGGGCAGCGTCCTACGATCAAGCGCAGGTCACGGATTCATCCCTGCTTGTGATCATGACAGCGGATCTTTCGGGGTGGAAAACCGAGCCGACCCGCTATGCCCGCTCTGCCGGACCGGAGATGGCGGAGAAGCTGGCAAATTCGATGATGCAGTTCTACATCGGTCGTGAATGGCTCCAACGTGACGACGCCATGAAATCCTCAGGTCTTGCCGCCATGACGCTGATGCTGGCCGCGCAAGAACTGGGCTATAGTTCCTGCCCGATGGGAGGCATCGATCTTGATGCCGTCGGCAAGCTCATCAACCTGCCTGACGATCATGCCATCTCAATGTTCGTGGCCATTGGAAAGCCTGTTGCCGAAGCTTGGCCACGGGGTGGACAATTGCCTATCGAGGAAGTGCTTGTGAGGGACAGTTTCCAGCGGAAAGCCTTGGGCTAATGCATTTCGATTTATGCGGCTTACAAATGCGCGGTAGGCGTGTTGCTGCGCACTTCGCTACGCAGTGTCTTCCTACTGTCATGCTCGACGAGCATTCTGAGATCTGCTGCGATTGATATTGGCCAAGCCAATTTTCGCCTGGGAGGTCTCAATGGCGCAGACACCCAAAGGGGTTCCTATCAGCGAGACGGCTTGGCAGAAGGCGTTGGCTCGCGAGGCTGTCATTCGTCCTCTCGCTTTCGGCGGGGCGCTGAGCGTCTCGGAGAGATCTTCCGCGTGCAGGCAATTGGGTATCAGACCATCGCGATTATATCAGTTACTTAGCCAATTTCGGCGAAAGCCTGTCACCAGTTCGTTGCTGGATGAGACGCCGGGCCCTAAGAAGGGGAGGCGGCTGCTATCTCCAGAACAAGAAGCGGCTGTCACTCATGCCATCCAGGAAACCTATTGCTGCCGTGAGCGGCCGACAGTCACCGCCGTCCACGACCATGTTCGATTAGTTTGCCGCGAGCGAAACCTGCCGGCCCCCTCCTGGAAGGCGGTCAAGGCTCGCATCGATCAGGCCGATCGGCAAAAGCTGATCAAAGCCCGAGAGGGCGCACCGGCCGCACGTCAGCGCTTCTCCGCCGTCGTCGGTGAATATTCTGCAGAGCATGCGATGGAGATTGTGCAGATCGATCACACGTTGGTCGATCTTTTCGTCGTTGATGCTGTAAACCGCCAGCCGCTACAGCGTCCCTGGCTGACCTTGGCAATCGACATCGCCAGCCGCACGGTGGCCGGCTTCTACCTGAGCCTTGAGCACCCATCGTCAACATCCGTCGCCTTGGCCATTCGGCACATGGTTTTGCCGAAGGCTTCGTGGCTTGCGGAGCGGAACGTGGTCGGCGACTGGCCCGTGCATGGTTTGCCTACCGCCATTCATCTCGACAATGCTCGAGAGTTTCGGGGAAAAGCGCTCGACTGGGGAGCTGCCGAGCACGGCATCAACCTCATTCATCGACCGGTTGCTCGCCCACATTACGGTGGTCACATCGAGCGGCTTATCGGTACGATGATGGGAGCCGTTCACTTTCTGCCCGGTTCAACCTCGAGTGATATAAGCGCTCGTGGCGACTACGACCCCCAAAAACATGCTGTCATGACCTTTGACGAGCTGGAGCGATGGCTCACCCTCGAGATCGTCGGCCGCTATCACGCCGATATTCACCGTGCGCTGAAAATTCCACCACGCCTGGCTTGGGAAGATAGCGTCCTTGCGCGTCGGGAGCCTTTGAGGCTTCCCTACGACGAACACCGTTTCGTCCTGGATTTCCTACCGTTTGAGGAACGTGTCGTCCGCCGCGACGGACTGCATTTATTCGGCCTCAAATATTGGGACGATATCCTGAGCCCCTGGACCGGTGCGCCGGACAAGATGCGGGTTCGTTACGATCCTCGCGATATTTCCTGCGTGTTCGTCGACGGGCCAAACGGCGAGAGCTGGCCGGTACGGTTCGCAGACCTCGGCCGGCCGCGGGTCACGCTCGGGGAGCACCGGCAGGCCGTGGCCGCTTTGAGGGCTCGTGGTCTGCAATCGGTTGATGATCACCTGATCTTCGAGACCATCGAAGCCCAGCGACGGATTGTCGAGATGGCAGGTCGTCAAACGCGGAGCGTCCGCCGGGGAGCCGAGCGGCAGTTGAGGGCACTGGCGGCGACCGATCGGCAGCAGGCGGAAATCACCGATGATGTAGACGGAGATGATTTCTTCGATTTGGCACCGTTGTCGGTGGAGGAATGGTCATGACGGTATATTCCCATCTGCTGCCTGCCTATCGCCAGTATGCCGAGATGGAGATTGAAGAACGGATCGCCTGGATCCGTGCAGATCGTTGGTTTGAAACAGCCGATGCGAGGGCTGCGCTGGCGAGGCTTGAGGATCTGCTCTCCTATCCGCCACGGGATCGAATGCCCTGTCTGCTTCTCTACGGCGATACCGGTATGGGAAAGACCAAGATCATCCGAAAGTTTCTCCGGAATCACCAGCCCGTCTTCGATCGTGGAACGGGTGTGACGAGTATGCCGGTCGTGGCGATGCAGATGCCCGCCGAACCCGTCGAGCGCGATGTCTACGGTGAACTCCTCAATGCATTAAGTGCACCGGGTCCAAGCGGAGACGCGACCTACCGACTGAAGACTACGTGCCGGACCCTGATGCGAAGGATGGGGGTACGGATGCTGATCATCGATGAGATCCATGCCATGTTGACCGGGACATATCGGCAGCAACGGGTCTTCCTCAACGTCATCCGCTTTCTGGCGAATGATCTGAAAGTGCCGTTGATCTGCGCCGGCACCGATCTCGCCCGGCAGGCTTTGTTGACGGATCCGCAGCTTGCCGAAAGGTTCGAGGCCATCCACCTGAAGCGCTGGTCCAACACGCAGCAGCTCGCCCAATTGCTCGCAAGTCTCGGGAGTATCCTGCCTCTGCGCGAGCCATCCCAGCTTGGCACCGCAGCGGTGCGCTGCAAGGTGCTGGATATGACCGACGGCGTTCGGTTCGAATATTTCGCCTGATCGAGACGGTAGCGGTCGAAGCCGTCCGGAATGGGAATGAGAAGATTACCTTGGAGAGCTTCGACGCGGACAACCTTGTCCTACCTTTGGTCGCGATGGCGCGGCGCACTGAAGGGCGCCTGCGGCGACATGCAAGCTCGTGAGACCGGTGCGGCTGCTGGCGATCGCCCCACGACCCTTTGAGGATGAACTTCTAAGCAGTTGGCGTTGGCGGGTCGCGAGCCAGTACTCAAGCTCGCCACGGCAGATCGAGAACTGGATACGTGGCTCTTGGGACGTCTCGAAGCCGCATCTCCTCAGTGATGATATCCCGGCCGAACAATCCACAACCCGCTTATGGGCCCTGGCCTGTCGCCTGAAGCAAGCAGATGTGGAGCGTCTGTCTCTGCACAATACCGGGCGCAGCGGGGCGTCTTTCGTTTACGATCCCGCCCATCGAGGCGTTTGCCCGACATGCCTGGATGAAGATGCAGAGAAGGGGAGGGACCACTATTGCCGACGATCTTGGGTATGCGTCGAAGCAATTGTCTGCACCCGGCACAAGATTGGCCTCGAGATTAACTGCGGCGGCTGTTTCCGCACTGGTCTGTTTCAGTTCCGGTCCACACCTGCCGGCGTTGTCAGACTGTTTTGCCGTGATTGCGATACCATTGTCTCGGCGCGGAGGTTTCGACGCCGCGATCAAACAGACCTGCTGCAGGTTGCCTCGTTTCTCGGCGAGGCCATCGGCAAGGGCGGGTTGGAGTTTGAACGCATTGAAACGGCAAGCCGGTTTCTCTGGTCGCCGCGACCGGAGGGGATGCCATACATCGCCGAGCTGGGCTTATCGCTGCCTTATGGTCAACGGCCATCAGTCACGGCAGGCGCGGCACCGCTGGCCAGCCTTCCACCGGCATGGCGAGCCGTGACCATTACGGCTATTTCCGACCTCCTCTTTGAGGAAACCGCCAAGAAGCCTCTACTCTCGGCCTCTTTCCGTGAAGCCTTCCGGCAATTCGAGCGCGGGCCGGTCCCCGTGTATCATCAGGCGCCTCCTCAAAGGCTGGCCGCGTCAGTCCTAAATGTCCGTGCGGAAGCCGAATACCGGCAGTTGGCACGTGACATCATCCAAAGCGAAGGCTGGAAATCTCTGCCAGCCAAGCCAGGGCGAGCAAGAAACCGGGCAATCGGCAAGCTGATGCTAAGCGCCCTCAATAACGAATGAGGCCAAACCGATGTGCCTCATCCAGCAGGTGGCGAACGGAGGAAGGTTGCCATTTGCGCCCGCCGCGCGCCGGTCGCTCACCCATCTGATCCAGTTGGGCGGCAATATCGCGCAGCGACAGGCTGGGATCAGCAATGGCGATCGCTGCAACAAGCTTCATCAGGTGGTCTTCTGGGGCACGACGTGGCGAGCGGGCCAAGAGCTCAGGGTCGGCAAGCTTCTCCCGGACCATTCTATGCACCGCTCGGCGCAGGCGTTCTACTGTCCAGTCATGGCCCCGGCGATTGAGTACCCGGACCACATTGTCCCAGCTGTGTTGGGGCCGTAGCTGCCGCACCATCGGCAGCCAGGTTTGGGCGGAGGAGATCAGCTCGTCGAGATAGAGTTTTTCTCGTGCCTTCGACACCGCCTTGATCGCCTCTGGTCGCCGCTCTCGGAGTCCCGGATTGCCCGGCAGCTTGCCACGCGCTTTTGCCGCCTTGATGCCAGCTTTGGTTCGTTCGGCAATCAGAGCTCGTTCGAGCTGTGCGACGGCGCCGAGCACCTGGAGAGAAAACATCCCCTGTGGCGTGGAGGTGTCGATGGGATCGCGGATCGATCGGAAATGAACGCCGCGCTCTTCAAGGTCCTCAATCACCTGCAACAGGTGGCTGACGGAACGGGCGAGGCGATCCAGCCGGACAACGACAAGCACATCGCCACCGGTGAGCTCGCCGAGCAGTCTCGTCAACACCGGCCGAGCGCGCGATGCACCCGACCCGTGCTCCTGAAAAATCCGCTCGCAGCCGGCGGCGCGCAGCTCGTCCATCTGCGCGTCATGGACCTGATCGTCGGTCGAGACGCGCGCGTAGCCGATAAGACGTTTCGGGGCCGGCGACTGATTGGCAGCTTGCCGTTTTGCCATGGTTTTCTCACGCGTTTTTCAGGTGCTTTGTACAGATAATGAATGCGCGAGAAAATGAACAGTTGCAAGCGTGTTTTATGGTCTAAATACAGCTCCGCCAGACTCGGAATGGGACTTAGAATGAGCATCGGGTCATTGCCTGCGTGAAACGCGCTCTGGTGGACATCTGCGGCGAAAATGGCTGAAACCAAGGAGTTCAGGGGAGGTGAGGAGGTAATAAGCGCTGCCAGGGCAGGAGATTACGGCAATATCCGATTTCGCTCGGGAGGAAGGGGAGCTCACCGTGGCTCTCATAGCGGCAGCTATTCCGCCGATCCTCGCTGAAATCTGCCCGAAAGACCGGAAAACCGGGCGTTTCCACTCATCCGGGGCGACCGACAAGTCTGATTTGGGGCTTGATATCAACAACCATCGATAAGGCATACTTATCGATGGTTATAGGCCTGTCTGGCAAACATACGATGTGAGGAACCAAAACTTTCCCATAGAGTTCTTATAAGACTTCGTTTACCATAATATCAATGGCTTACGATGTATCAGAAATCAGCATGACAGCTCTGATGCGGCCGGCTTTCGACGCCGGTGTCGCGCTGACCCGTCTCGACGAGCGCGTCGCCCGCTCGCCAGTTGGCGCCGGCTTCCTTGAGCGGCTAAATTTCGCCGACGCCTGCGCCTCGCTGTGGATCGACGGCGAACTCGTTCACCTCGAAGACCTCGTCCTCCACGACGCCACCCGTGATATCCGCACACCGACTCATGAGCTGACAATTGCCCGCGATGTGCTGCGCACCCGCCGGCGCATCGCAACCCAAATACCCGACTGGGCGCTTTCCCCCGATGGTTTGCGCACGCTGCGGAAAACCTCGGAGATCGGGTCGGGCGGCGGGGACGAGGCGACGACGGCCGAAGTTATTCGGCCGGCGGCCGCGATCGAAGCGGAAGGGGAGGGGGAGGAAGGTGACGACGTTGGAAATCTCCCTGGCGTCGACTATGCCGCCATCGACGCGCTACTGGCCCGATCGGAGGCTGCGATCGAGAACGCAACCCGGCCCGGCCGTGGCGGCGGAGCCGAAAAAAATCCGATGATCTATGAACTCGACTGGGATGAGGACGAGCGGCTGGAGGAATGGCGTGGTGTAGTGCGTCAGGCCGAACATCTGCCGGCGTTGCTACAGGCCATCGTCGCCCTCGATGCCTGGAACGAGCTGTCCGTGCTGCAGCATGCCCCCTGGCTCGGCCGACTGCTGGCTGCGTCGTTGCTTCGGGAAGCCGGCACCACCACAGGCACTCATTTGGCCTCCATCAATCTCGGCCTCAAAACTATTCCCGTCGATCGGCGCCGGCATCGCGATCAGGAGACGCGACTGCTTGCAATTGCCCACGGACTTTTGGCGGCCGCCGAGATCGGCATGAAAGAGCATGACCGTCTGGCATTGGCGCGGAAGCTTTTCGAGCGGAAACTCGAGGGACGCCGTACGTCGTCAAAACTGCCGGAACTGGTCGAGCTTGTGATGGCGAAGCCGCTTGTTTCGGCCGGGATGGTGGCCAAAACGTTGGATGTGACGCCGCAGGCGGCGCGGCGGATCGTTTTGGAGCTCGGCCTGCGCGAGATGACGGGCAGGGGGAGGTTTCGGGCGTGGGGGGTTTTGTGATTTACGGCCTCGGAGTTCGCGTTTGATCTGCTCCGGCAACTTAGAGGTTTTTCTCTGACAGATCAGCGCAAAGCAGTCGACCTGTCCATTGAAAATCTGCGCCATCCCCGGAGACGCGTGAACGTTAGCGGACCTGTGGATAGTCACTGATTTGCACAACGCGGGCGCGTCTTGCATGTCGCCATAGTACCCGCCCTGGTATATCCAAATTCCTTCACGAGTGTATGTCTTGGAGGGGCCGCCCGGTAGATGTTCGACAACGCTTTCAAATTTCTTCTTCAAGAAGACGGTGAGCCTTACTTTCCCTCACGATGCTTTGTCGTCGCCGACCCGGCCGCGGCAGAAAAGGATCAGTGGTCGGTGGAACTCGATGAGCCTGTCGGCGAGCGCTGGGTCCATCGCATCGACGACATCAAGGACTGGATGCTGCACGGGGAAAAAGACACCCGTCAAATGATCTTCGACCGTAGCGACCGCTTCACGCCCTTCCGAACCCTCAATCGCGACGAGGTTTTCAGGGCTTACCTCAGGAAGCTTCTGGATCGTCTTCCGCCTGAGTATCAATCGCATCGCAAGCACGCGCTCATGCCGTCAATCGCGGAGGAGAAGACCCGCACGCGATACAAAGAAGCCGTCGAAGCGGCGATACCGGGTATAACCTTGCTCCCTGAGCCGGAGATGGTGGCGGAATACTTCCGCCTGGTAAAAGGCACGCTCGAGCTGGAGGAGCGTAGAAACAACGTCATCCTGGTGGTCGATGTGGGCGCTTCTACTGCGAACATGACCCTGATTGTAAGTCGACGTGACCAGAAGATCGTTTCTGCGGGCAAAAAGGGAAGTCAACGCGACCTTCGGCTTCGAGCGCTTCGAGGCGACAGCGTTGGTAACGCAGGGCGTTGGGTAGATATCCGTCTTGCCGATATGCTCGGGATGCCCGAGACCGCGGAAGCATTGCGCGCGGTCGAAAGTGCCAAGATAAAGGTCAGCCTGAGCGGAAAATCGACCACGTTCGAAAGCGGTACCACGACAAAGCCGTCGTCATTGACGCGGAAGGCATTGTCGTCGGTCTCAAAGGAACTGTGGTTTCACCTCCGTCCGCTTTTCGAAAAGCTTTGCGAGCGGCTCTACGAAAACCAGACGTCTTCGATCGAGGCAAAGCGGTTGAGCGCGGATCGAATGCAGGAACTGGGCGTCAAGTCACCGCAGGAAGCCTATCGTTTGATCGACACAGTGCTCCTCGCAGGCGGCACAAGCCTTCTGCCGGGTTTCGACGAAGCGATGATGGAAACACTCTTCCCGGAGGGTGAACAACCTAAGGTCCTCAGGGTGGGTAGCTCCTTCGCCATAGCCGCGGCAGCCGGAGGTCTCGCCCATATCCTACAGAACTACGATCCTCCCCGGCTTCGCAGCCGCCGGGCAGACAACACCGAGGTTCGCTCCGCTCCCCTTGAGTCCACGCTTCCCGATTCCCTTCTGCTCGGCATCAAGCAGCCCGGCCAATTGGAGCAGCGCATAGTGGTGCTCGATGCGAACGATCCGTTCGTGGATGACGGCGGTATAAGGCCGATCGAGGGGCTGCCTGCCCTCGCGGCGGGTTCTCATCCCAAAATGCGCCTGGTTCCAGGGCTGGGAGCGGGATTGTCCGCGCGCCAAGGACGCCCGTTCAAGGCCATGGACGTGAGACAGTCGCCCGGCAAGATGTCCTTGAAGTGGGACCCCGACGAGGAAAAAGCCTTCATCGTCTCTGACCAGATCGACGGCGTCGCGTATCTCTGGATCGAGGGCAAGGATTTCCGAAAACGCTCGGAACCCGCTTTGGAGCCGTTTGAAGGCGAGCTGGAGACAGGTGATCTCGCCATTGATGGCGCGGACGACGTTATTCTGGACCTTGGCATGTCCAAGATCGTCGTAATGACTGCCCAGCGCGGCAGGACTTCAGCCAACGAACTCGAGCGTCTGATGCACGACGGCACCGGAACGGCCTCTGGCGACGACGCAATTCCGGCGACTGTCACTGTGTCCACATCAGAACTCGTGGATTCAATCGACGATCAACCACTCGCGGAACCACAGGAGACAGCGGGAAAGCGACGTGACGAGCACGTCGAGGTGGCCTCAAATTCGGATACTGCACGGCCGCAAGACGCCGCCGCCTCTTCACTCCTCCAGCCCGCTCTGAGGAACGCGACCGCCCCGATAAACGGGGCCGATCGTGCCGACAGTGTTCATCACGATTGGGGAAACCGGGTGCCGGAGACCGTTTTCTCGAACGCACTGCTATCCCTCAAGGAAGCGGTGATCCGAAATACGCCGGCGTTTCATTTCGATGACATCGTCGTAACGTTGCTGGCAATGGCCGTCCGACCTGTCGTGCTGCTCGCCGGCCCTCCCGGTTGCGGGAAGTCATCTTTGGTGCGGATGATCGCTCGTATGCTAGGCACGACGCGCGGCGAGACCTTCCACGAGATCGCGGTCCAAGCACACTGGGAAAATGACAGCGTCCTCTTCGGGGAAACCGGCCTCCTTCGCCCTATGCTCGGCAAGACTTCGGATCAGCACCTGATCCTTTTCGACGAATTCAACCTAACCCGTCCCGAATACTATCTTTCGCGCTTTTTCCACGCTTTGGATGGCGGTCATGGACATATCGAAAGCGGTCTCAGCATCGCGCCGTGCCGGATACTTGGAACGATGAATGTCGATGACTTCTCCCGACCCCCGTCGCCTAAGGTCATCGACCGCTGCTTTCTCCTGGAGCTTTCCCAAATCCCTTGGGACATGGAATCAGACGGGATGGTGGACTTCGGAAATATCGATCCCCTACCCGGTCTCCCGGTGGTGAGCCATGGTGGGGCTGGCAAGGACGAGCGCATCGAGAAAATCCTCAACGCGCTTCACGTAGCGGTTCATGAACACGGCCTCCGCCATGACCTGCTTCCTTCCCGCCGCGTGCTGGGGGACATCAGGGCGATACTCAACCTACATCATCAACTGGATCTGCAGGCCAAGGGCCTGCTGGACCGCGGCGAGCTCGTGGACCGGATCGTCGCAAGCCGCGTTCTTGTTAAGCTATCCGGCGCGATCGACCAGGTGCTGCCCGCGCTTGACGCGATGGAGAAAGCGACCAACGGCCTGGACGAACTGGTAAGAACCAAGGCTCGGTTGAGGCTCGCCCGACATCAGGCGCGTCTCGGGTTCATATCGCCTTGGCAGTAGGCGCTCCATCGATCATAGCTGTTCGGGTCGCGGACGCCGACGGGGTCTACAGGGAGCTTCCGTGGAACCCGGCGACCCGATATTTAATCCGGGACGACAAGCCCTTCCTTGATCTACTCATCCGCGGGCCGATGCTCAGCGCCCGAGTGGACAGGAAAGACGAATCGAATCTCAGTGACTTGAAGGAGAGCCGAGAAGACGGAGCCCGATGGCAGAGATGGGACCTCGAAACCTATCTCGCGAGGCATCGCCGTTTCGGTGAGATCAATCTTGAACTCAAGGTTCCGAAAGACTCGACCTTACGCTGCTACATAGTACCGACCCTATTGCTAGACCTACGGGATGTCATAGCCATGGTCGAGGATATCGAGAGCGAACTCGGGATAGTTGCTGCTTGGGATGTCGATAGCCCGAAGCCGGAGAGGTCGTGGAGCCGGGGAACCGATCGGAGGGGTTCAATAACCGCGTTTGAGCTCATCCGGGAAGCAACCGAAGAGCTGGTTGCGGCCAAGTCTCTCCGACGAGAGCCTTTCATCGAGCTGGGTCCTCGCTCCAGACGAAACCTCCCTCTACCGGAGAACGCGATCGTGTCGCATTGGGCAGCGAGGAGATGCGCCCAGCTGCGCGATTGCGCGGTCGTCTGTAAGGAAGAGATCCAATCGCTGGAAGACCGGGCGACACGCGGCCACGCCGAAAAGCGAAGGGAGCGAATAGAAGAAAGGCTGGCCACGCTCTTGTCGATAAAGATGGAACTGGACGACCTGACCAGTATCATCGCGAGGTTCGCCAATGACAGCTCGGAACTAAATACCCTCGTCTACCCTACCCCCCTGTTTCATCGCGACTATCGTCTCCGGTTACTTCTGCGCGCGTTTTCGCCGCTGATGTCGGAGGCCATCGCCGAGTCCGAGGCGCTGCGATCGCGCTATCCTCCGATTCTCTTGAACAAGCTCTGGGAATTCTGGGGAGCCGTCTGGCTGGTGAAGGAGTTTCGAGAGCTCGGGTTCACCGGACATTGCATTACTGACCTGAAAAAGGCCCCGGACGCGTGTTCGTGGCGTCTTCAAAAAGGAAATGTGCAAATCGAGCTCGATTTCGAGGCGGAGCCTAACTACGTGGATTATTCCCGGGTACCGCCTCCGCACGAGCGAACGGTACCCGTCCTGGAGTGGGCGGCGTTGAACCAGGAGATGGATCCGGAGCGCCCGTTCCTTGGGCTTGAGGAGAAATGCACTCCGGACTACCTCCTCAGGATCACCGTCGGGGACGAGCGTATTCTCGTCGTCGGCGACGCCACTCTAGCGAGCGCGGAGCACCATCATAAGGACCCCAAGTCCAGAACGGTCGAAAAGTATCGTCGCACGCTTGGTTGGTCCGTCGATGGCGGGATAGTAAGGTGCCACCCGATGGGCGGGTTCGTTATTTTTCCTCCCCCTTCCGAATCCTGGAAAGACTTCGAGGTGCTTCCCGGAGCGGCAGATTGCGTGATCTTCGCGCCGGGGCCAAGAGATGCAGAAGTTGCGAAGCACCGACTGCTAGGTCTGCTGGATACTATTTCGCCCAACCTCACAGCTAATTTGAGGACCTAGATTTCTTCAGGATCGGCCATGTATCGAGCATTCCGGGGCCACTTCAGCAGACCCGTTCGGTTGTCGAAGTCTCGGTTACAGGGGATCAAGGCTCGGCCACGACGGAATAGACTTTACTTTTTCACAAAAAATGTGCATTTGGCTTTATGTGTCTGATGTGAGGTGATTCATGCGTCCGGGTGGCGAACTCAGAGATGTCGTCTGCAATGAACTGACACCGTCGTTCGTCGAGAGTATGACGAATTTCGCAGCCTGGGAGTATCGACAACTCTATGACAAGCTGGCTGATGATCAACTCTTGTCATCCGATCAGCGATACTATGAATTTGCCCGGGGTCGCGGCACGGCAATATCTAAAGCGCTGATCCGCGCTGCCCAAAAGCACGATATTCCATACGACATCAAGCGCCTAGCCTGTAATGGTCAGGGAAAGCTTTTTGTGAAGGCCGGGCGGGTTATCGTAATGCAGGAGCCGATGGATTCTCTCTACGGCGGCCGACCGCGGGCTGCTGCCTACAAACAAGAAATCAGCCGGTACGCAGGGATCATTACCCAGCTGGAGCTAGATCTTGGAGACCGTCCGCACCAATTGCTCGACTGGTCCGACGGCGTCCTTGCGGCTCTACTCCACGGTGCATGTGGATCGAGGTTTGGAGAGCGGGAGTGCGAACTTGGCGCATTAATGCTTGCGATCCCTGACGCCGATTATGAAAACTGGATTGTGAGGCTTGATCTTCATGATCTGGCGATGTTTGGAGGTGTGCGCACCGATGTTGGCGCATCACAGTACGGCCACAGCATACAGGAAGATCGCGTTATCGTGAGAAGGAAGAACGGGAAGGGCGTGTTGCGATCCAATGGTTAAGGGTGTCGCAAATTTTTCGGGTGAGAAACTAACGGAAGCTCGGCTGGCGAGCGGCCTTCGTAAGAATGCGCTCGCAGATAAGATCGGCGTGACGTCGATGGCTATAACCCGCTATGAGGCAAACCAAGACAGACCGACCCACGATAATCTTGAGGCTATTGCCATGGCCTTGGCTTTTCCGGTCGAATTCTTTACCCGGAAGGCTTGGTCCGAAAGTTTGGGAACGGTTTTCTGGCGCGACCAGGTCGCGGAGACGAAGGCCGCCCGTGAGATGACCGAACAACGCATGAAATGGCTCTGCGAATTGTTCTGGACACTCGAAGAGGAACTGGATTTTCCTGAGCAGGCAATCCCCGAAGTCGACCTTCCCGGTGACGTACGGTTGATATCACCGGTGATGATCGAGAAATGCGCAAGCGAATTACGCCGGCAATGGCAGCTGCGCAGCCTGCCGATCCGGGATGTCGTACTCAGCGTTGAGAATGCAGGAATTCCGGTCGCAATGCTGGATATCCCTTCCGAAAAGCAGGATGGCTTCTTCTTTCGGTCGCCATTGCTCAAGCGTGGATTTATCGGTGTGAACGTCCACAGCGCAACAGCCGCAAGAGCTCGGTTCGATGTGGCCCACGAGCTTGGGCATCTTGTATTGCATAAAAACGTGACGGCGGAACAGAACCGCGATCCCGACCTACACAAGATTATCGAAAAGCAGGCGCATCGGTTTGCCGGAGCTTTCCTTTTTCCAAAGGAAAGCTTCTGGGACGAAGTCGCCATACCGTCACTTGATTATTTTTATGCCTTGAAAAAGAGATGGGGCATGTCGATTGCCGCAATGATCGCCCGGGCGTTCGACCTTGGTATGATCGACGTCGAGGCAAAAAAGCGGCTTTACATCTCGATGAACCGGAGAGACTGGAGGCAGCCCGAGCCGTTCGATGACGTGATGGTGATGGAGCGTCCAAGGATGCTTCGTAGGGGTGTCGAAGCCCTTGTCGCGTCGGGCGACTATTCTCAGGACTTCCTTGAACACATGTTGGCACTGCCTCGGAAGGAAATCCTTCAGCTTGTCGGCCTAACCGACACCGGCATGAAAAGCTTTGACTCGGTGGGATATCTTCCCAAACCGCCAACGGTCGTCGAAGCGACCGATTTGGAGACAGGGCAGGTCGTCAGATTTCCACAGCGACTTCGGAGTTGAGCATGGAATAGCATCTGATGGTTGTCGGGTTATTCTGTCGAGTTCGCAAGAGGTTTGGCGGCGAGGCGAACCTGTGTGAAGTTTTGAGTCGTAGCGATAGCACAATCTTTGACGGCGCCAGAAATTTCAAACGCCGCCGATTTGAAAAATTTTTATGTCCAGTACGATCAGATAGGATCTGGCCGCTTCCTTTTTTCGGCAAGAAGGTAAAGTGGCATGGAGCCGCCAATTTTACCTGGATTCTCTATCTCCCTCTTTCGTTCCTCAACACCAATCGCTAGGGACACATGCAGCAATGCAGATCGGGCCATCTGCATTATACGGATTGCTTTCGCTTCAAGTTCGTCACTTCCAATAGATATCCCGAAGCCACTACCGTCCGCGCGATCTAGCATTAACGGCTTGGCCCAGCCTTCACTTACACGTAGGTATGTATGTTCGAGGGCGTTACGAATTACATGCAACTCACGGGCATCTGCCGCCGTCGTCTGCCTCAGTTGATCATCAAAGAGTTCCTTCGAAAGCCAGTACAAGCCGCGGAGAGGTAGGTTGTCGAGCTCCGCGAACCTGGGCAGTAGACGTGACTTGCCCTCCACCATCCAAACATTCTTGAAGCTAATTCTCTCCGGCACTTTCTTCAGGTTCCAATACCTATCAACGAGGAAGGCGACCTTGTCGAGGAGGGAATACGCGACGCGAAAGGCTGTCCGAACCCTCTCGCTAGCCAACGAGTAATGGGGGTAGTCAAGTGTATCAGTGAGGATAGCGTCGCGATCAGAGAAGTGGATCCTGGTGCTACTCATGCCCTCGAAAAGCATGAACCGCGCGGAGGCGTATTCCTGTTTCATCTGACTGAAGAAGCCAACAATTGGTGGAGGGAGATGCCCATCGGGTCGGTCATCGAACCGTTCCATGAGCGGCGGCAGCATAAGGTCATCAGCTGCTGCTGCGAGATAAGGTCCGAGGTCATTCAACGGGCACAGAAACAGACGGTGCTTCAGGCACCAGCGACGATAGGCTCGCTGAGCTCTGGATTTGCCTTCACGGCCTATATCGAGATTTTGTTTCGCTCTGACTTCCTCGAGGTTAATAGCATTCGCCAGAGCCTCTGCCTGATTGTCGAAAAAGGCCATTGGTCTAGCCGGATTACCGGAGTCGTAGAACACATCCTCGGCCAACGATGATCGGAAGCTGTCGTACGCATGCAACGCCAAAATCGCTCGCTCCCAGTCGGTGAATATCAGACGCGCGTAGACGGCAAGCCCGCATCCCCGGTTTCCGAGAGCGACCGCAAAGTGAGGGATGATCTTGAGAGCTGCGTCCCATCCAGCGATCGCATCGATTGTTCGACCGACGACGTTCAAGAGGTTCGCGTGGTTGGTGAGGATTTGGCATCGGCGAACCGGGTCGAGAGATCGAAAGCCAGGATGGCCGCATGCGCGTGAAAGCGCAAGCATCTCTTCCTGCGTTTCCGGCGAGTCCCATGCCCAGGAACGTCTGGCGTTTGAGATCTGAGACATAGCCGCCCAGGCGTTTGCCCGGAAATACTCTACAAGCGCTCCATCTGCGGGCACGAGATCGCGCTTAGATAGGTCATCCAGCAAGTAAAGTCCGCGTTTGACGGCACGCTCATGCGAGGTGTCGGCTCCGTCGTCTATTAGGTCGCCGATATGTGCGAAGGCTTCGCGATCGCTCATTTTCGCAATGCTTCGCTCGCACCTTTTGCTGAGCTCTTCGACGTTAAGATTGCTGGACACAATTCGATTACCTGTTTGGAGCTGCTCGAAATCAGGGCGAAAGGACGACGCGCAACTTCGCCTGCGTAGTCTTCAGCAGATACAGTTCCGTCGTTGCTAGGAGCCGCAGAGCGTCGTCCGTGATTGAAGCGACTGAGCCTCCCGGCTGCACGAGAACCATCTCGAAGTCGAGTTTCGCGCGACGCGACTTCTCCTTGAAATAGGAGAGGTCCTTTATGCTGCCCTTGAGAAAACGGCTGTAACCTTCGCGGCCCCAAATCTCGTGACGCCTCTTCAGATCTTGATAAAGGGTCGGGAGTCCAGCGTGCTTTGCGGTTATGCTCTTCTGTGCCTGACCGCAAACGACGTAAAAATTCCGAATGTCTTGGGATACACGCCCTTCGTGCGCTCCCTTGCAGTGGATGAGGCACAGTCGGATGGTGGCCTCATCGACATCCTTTAGGCAAACGAGGTCAGCAGCTTCGCCCGCTCCGTCGTCGTTGAAGATAACGTCGAATTCACCCTTGATCTGCTCGAACGTCCGGAATTGGATTGTCCGCTGATCGCCGATCTTGTGCATCGACTCCTTATTCAGCTCGATGCCGTCCCAGTTCCAGCCTTCGAGCCTTTCCCGCTGGTAGAGGCCTGCCTCGAGCTTCATCGGAATGTGGTAGCAATTGTAAGAAGAGGTGCCATCCGAATAGCGAACGATGAACGGATCCTTCTGGAGGTATTCGTCCAACGGAACTGCTGGCTGCGTTCCGTATCGGAAGGAGACCGCCGGGCCGGATATGTGTTCGTGGCAATAGCCACCGGGCATTTCGTCGCTGATGACGAGGCGGTATTCGGAGGTTGTCGCGTCACATTCGATACGAAAGACTATCACTCCATCCGGACCGACATCCCCTAGATTCAAGTCAACAGCGAACACCGGGACCTCCGAGGATCCGAAGACGACATACTGCTTGTCGTTGAAGCGAGTTTGCGCTTGCTCACCCCATTGGGCCGCAATAGGCCACGCCCCATGTGGCTTCGTCATTCTTTCCGGGCGCAAAAAATCGCGCACGATGTTGCTATCGCTCTCGACGTCCGACGTGACCTTCGCCCATGTCGCTGATGTCCATTCTATCCAGTCGGATATCGATCCGGCCTTCTGTCGCCAGACCTTACCGCGACGCTGAGTTCCAGCCCATAGAACTCGTTCTCCGTCTTCGTATCCCAAACAAGCGAGGTTGTTGAGAGAGGACTCGGCCTTCTCAATGCTGGCGAGTCCTTCCGTGACGTTCGGTCCGAAATAGGAGGTGAAGCTGATTGCGCCGATGCGCGATGAGCCCAGGCTCTTCACGAGCGGGAGTTCGACATTGTTCAGGATATTGAAGATTGGGGTCCCTGAAACCAGCGTGGTCTCGTCGTCCGTAACCGCTTTGGCAAGCTTTTCTGATCGCAGGGCATCATAGTCGCTGGCAAAGAGGCAGAGAGAACCTGCAACCTTGTCCCACTTGATAATCAGTAGGTCATAGATGGTGTCGAACACATTCTGGTAGTTGCCCCATGAGACGTCGCTTGCCCGCCGAACCACGGCAACCAGTACATTGTCGTGCTCACTGAAGGCATACCAAGTCTCGGATCCTTTCGGGAGAACTGACTCGAAAGCCAAAGGATTCCACTCAACACATTTCGTACGGAAGAGCTGCGCCGAGAGTGCCGGCCGGAGATTCCAAAGTGAAAGATTCGAATGGAGGTTGCCTGTTTCCTTAAGCGCGAGAACAACGTCCTGAAGGCGTAATTCCTGATCAATCCTGTCCTCGCTCAACCGCTTTATTATTTGGTCCCAGTCGGCACCCTCAGCATAGAGGTCAGCGAGCCTCGACTCTGCATCAGGATCTGCAATGTTTATAACAACTGAGGCCTCGCCAATCTTTCCCTTTGCACCTTTGCGGGTGAAGCGGCCGATAAACTGTAGGGTTACGGCGAGAGATTTATGTGTGTCGTGGAGTGCTGCGACCTTCAAATTGGGTAGGTCGAAACCTTCCCCCAACATATCCACACAGATTACGATTCTCGCGCCGTCCGCTCCGCGATCGAATAGCTGTGTCATGGCTTCTCGATTGGCGACTGTGCGTCCGGGGCCGGAGTAGACGATCACTGGTTTGAGATCCGGTGCAAGACGTTGGTAGATTCGGCCAATCGTTTCTGCGCGATCCTTGGAGAGTGTTCGCGCCATCATCAGATGATCAAGCTTCAGCCCGTCCCTATCGTGGCGGAGAGCGGCGATCGCTTCCTTGGCTATAGCGACGTCTCGTGCCTCTTCGTCACCATATTCTTCGATCGTCTTCAAATTGATGGGTCGGTAGTAGTCAGCGGCCTGAGCGTCTCCGAGCTTGTAGTTGAAAATGATCTTGCCATCGATGCGCTTACCGTCGCGACGAAATGGCGTCGCTGTAAATTGAAGAATCCTTTTTCCCAAAAAATGCTCACGGACGCCGTGCCACGTTTTCGCGGTGATGTGGTGGGCTTCGTCGACGATGAGGTCCGAGCATGCCTCCGCAAGTCGGCGGACCACGGCCGGATCCGAGGCTTCCAGGACGTTCGGCAGGGCTATGATGACGTTCGCATTACGAACAATTGACTCCAAATCTTCGATGGAACGGATGCCCGTGGTGATCACCGCGACGCGTGGCTTGGGGAGATCGAGGCTTATTACCTGTGCTTCAGGCAAAACGCCGAGACCTATGAATTTGCGGGCTATCTGACTTCGTAGCGCATCGGTTGGCACGAGAACCAGTGTGCGACCAAGGCGACGATACACGAGCGTTGCAAGCATCGTCTCAGTCTTGCCCGTACCCGTCGGAAGGACGACTGTAGCCGGTTCGAAGTGCTTGCCGACCGAAAAGTGGGCGGAAATCGCATGTAGAGCGCCAATTTGCGGCACCCGGAGGCCAGGAAGATTATGCTTCTCATCCTCCGTACGAAAGTCAAATCCGTTGGCCCAAGAGCCTATTACCTTTTCCGGCGTATCAGCATATGTCGCCAGCTCGCCAAACGAGTCCCATTGAATTTCTAATTCCTTGGGAAGTGCATCGGGATCATTTGCATTAGGCGCGACCACCACCGGCATTATTGTTTCTACTCGGCGAGCGCCCTTGTGGCGCAGAAGTATCTCGCGATACGGTGGATTGAGCTTCGTCACGATGATGTCGTGTCCCTTGAACTCCGAGGGCGAGATCTCAGCTTGAGTTCGTGCACCGCCGAACACGTGCTGGACGATGCGATTTCCGCCGATCTTCAAGGTACGTTCGGGAAGTGACGGGAGATCAAGTTTGCCGCGCCATGTAGCAAATAGGCTCATTGTGACTTTCGGTAAGGTTGAGTTCCAGCTTTGAAATGCGATTAAAGATCGTAAACACGATGATGTCGAATAGTCGACGCATCAAGTATTGCGTCAGGTTGTGCATGAGTAATAAACAGGATTTTGCAAAGCGATCCGGTGACGCCTTTTACCAGCCTTGCTGGGGTATCAGGAGCGTGGAACATGGTGCGACCGACCTGATGAAACTGATCTTCAAGTACTTTTCTGAGAGCGTCCTTGAACATGTTTTTGTTCGTGATGGCCATGTCGGTTTCAAGTGTAGCTTGCCAGAACATTACAACGACCCATTCGAACTTTTCCTCGGCGTAGACCTTGAGCAAGAATCTGACCTACTTGCGACGTACAGCGAGGTGGTCCAGGAAATTCCGTCGCTGCTGACTACCTGTTTCTCTAAATCACCCGTCGTGACCCCGATGTGGGCGCACTATGGAAACAATCACAAAGGTTTCGTAATCGGGTTCGATGTTGCCGAGCTGCAAAGCGTTTTCCCCGACCTCTTAGTGCGCGAGATCTCATATCGAGAGCGACCAAGTGAGACACTAGTCTCCTTCGCGCAGATGGCTGCGCGCCGGAGAAAGCCAAGAGACGCGATGGCCCTCCGTGACGCCATCATTTATCAGGGCTACTTCTCTAAATATCTGGAGTGGAGCTACGAGCAGGAAGTCCGCGCTGTGAATTTCGAAGACTATATCGATGACGTCGGCGGCCACAAAATTCTCTACGTACCCCAACGCTGTGTCGCGGCGTTAATCTCCGGCGCAAAATCTTCGCCGCAGACGAAAGATGCTCTTATGGAAGCGGCGGAAGAGCTTGGCGCCGATTTCTATGTCGGTAAAATAGGTCGCAGCTATCCTAAGCCTTATCTGATCACCGGCGAAGGTGACGGCAGAGTATTTGCGGATGGGGACATCGCGCCTCCGATTGCGAAATGTGCAGAATGCACGGAGCCTCTAAGAGACAACCGCGATTTATGTCCGTGGTGCTCTATTGATGACGCTCAGCGGTTAGAGGCTGCGTCAAACAATCCTTTCAGGATCCTTGACCATTTCGGGTTGCTTGAGGAATATGTTGAAGGATATCCCACGAGGCCGCGGCCCCCCTATAAGTGAAATCATGGTCGATTGCGACAACGGTGGTTATCAGGCCGATATATTTCGGTAGCATGTTTTGGCTTTGTCAATTGCAACGCGCTCATCAGACAAATTGCCGTTAGGCCACCTTCCATCGCTGTTTCAGAGACTTAGTGCGTCAAGATCTCCCGGGTCGCCGGTTCAAATCCCTTCAGGAGCCGCCGTCTGTCGTCACGGCCCCTTTCGCGAGACTAGACCAGAATATCTGTTTCTGCTGCAACCGCCGTCTCAATGCGAGCCTTAGCGGCGATCACGCCACTATAGAGATCAACCTCGACGCCTGGGGCTTTCAACGTCACGACCAACGAATAGCGTGTCTCGCGATTGACGATGTTCTTGGCAGCTCGATTGCGCCACCAGCCTACGACTGGCTTCACACACAGCAGCTCACGGCTCAATAGTTCGATTGCGGGCCCTGACCAGACGTCGCAATGCAGGGAGCCTGCCGAAATGCTGCCCGGGCCAAACATCCATCGGGCATCGTCGGCATGACTTGGTGCCCGCACGCCATCCTCGCGCTCTGCGGCATTGACCCGCTGCTTAAAGCGTTCGGCAAGCTCGCCCCGGCGCTGTAAGTCGAAGCGCAGGCCGAACGATTGGTAGCGCTGTGGATCGACATTGGCCGAAAACCCCGGATTGGGATCCACGAAGTACGACAGCGTGACCTTCAGCTCGACTACGGTGTTCTGTAGGTCCTCCAAGATCGCAGCTGGAAGCGGGAGTTGATAATAGTGGCACTCGTTGAATTCACGCTGCCCTTTCAGACGAAACGGCTGGATAGCAACCTGGGCGACCAGCGCCAGATGGTCCTGCGCCGAAGCAGACGCGCGGTCGAAATCAGGTACCCCATAGCCGAACCGCCTCATCAGCGGGTACCGGTCCTTCTTTCCCGCAGGACTGTTCAACTGCTCAAGCATTGGTTCGGTCCATTCGGCGCTATGAATGACAAGCGCCCTGATTGTCTCCGGCCAATAGGTTGGGTGCTCGGCCGTGAGCCTTGCGACCATGCGCGCGGCTTGTGCGGTCGCAGCGCTCGTCGCCTGAAACGCGGTAACGGCGTTTGCGCCGGTCGTCGGCGATGTGGTTAGAAGTGACAGTGAGTCGAGGCTGAGAACCTCTCGGCGGGCCGGGCTGAGTGCGCGATTACCGGCCTCCAGGACCACTTCCGGCTTGATCGGCGCGCGGGCGTGAGCCCAATTGACGCTCGTGCGGCTGTAAGGGCTGAGTTCTCCGGGGCCGGCAAGGCACGACCAATCTTCGTAGCCCACGTCGGAGATCTGATTGAGATCGGTGTATCCGCCGACGGTGATGGCGTTCCAAGCCTGACTCGGATCTTCGGCCGGGTAATCGTCCTGCCGGAAAATCCGAGCGTATTCAATCTCGGCTGGGACATTGCCGGCAGAAATGACGAATAACCTTTTCGGAGCTTCGTCGTCGTCTCCATTCATCGTGCCGGCCGCGGCTTGGTCGATCGCAGCGCTCCAAGTTGATGGGCGGGCACCGGAAACATTGTCGTTAGTCACCGCCATACAGAATATTCGGCTTCTCTCGGGTGCAGCGATCTCCGCCAGCGATACCGCGGTCTGGGTGATCACGCCGTAGGAGTGGGGATCGTTCGGGTCCATATCCTGCGGCGGCAAGAGCTTCACCGATTCCAGCCGATGGTTCAGCCGTCGCTCGGACCGATCGGATAGTGCGGCCGTCAAATCCCCGTGCAGGGCCAAGCCTGCCATAGCCGTACCGTGGCTATGATGATCATCGACGCCCCAGTCACGGTCGATTGCGTGCTGGTCGGCTGCAGCGAGGGCCGGCTCAATCAGCGAGTGGCCGCGATTGACTCCCGTATCCAAGACGCAGACGGCAGGTACCTCGTTTCCAGGCCATATGATACGTCCGGCGAGATCGTCGACCCATTCGTTTTGGCTTTCCTGGGCGTCTTCAAGGAAGAACACCGGATTGTCGCTCGCGCGTCGAAGCTCGCTGACGAGCCCGGTTGCGAAGGTCATCAACTCGATCGCTGCGCGGCGCGCGAGAACGGGGATCACAACCGCCTCCGGGAAATACAGCCGGCGATCGGCGGAGGCGGCACGCAGAGAGAGCCGGCGGCAAACGTCCTCAACGGCCGCTTCATTATCGCGATGCGCCCAGATAGCCCACCACATCAGATGCTGAGGGTTGTCGGGCAGAGCACTAGGGTCGTCGGTCCAGAAGACTTCAAGGCGTGCGCGCCTGATCTCCTCGATTTTCTCTACGCGACTGGCATTTGGGGGATTACCCTTCTGGGAGAGGGGACCTGACAGATAATCATCGAGGATCTGCTGGA
The DNA here is from genome assembly GCF_009649785.1 of Agrobacterium tumefaciens. GTDB lineage: Bacteria > Pseudomonadota > Alphaproteobacteria > Rhizobiales > Rhizobiaceae > Agrobacterium > Agrobacterium tumefaciens. The sequence goes on from NZ_WJOK01000025.1 coordinate 44,725, forward strand.
TGGCTTCTCGCGCATTATCCGGAACATAGAGCGCCACCGTGCGCACGTTGTCGCGGTCCTTAGTCGCCCCTGGGCGTATGCCCTGCTTCTTCCATTCTAAAACGTCGGCACTGGCGCCGGCCCGCAATTCAACTTCGATGTATCCGCCTGCGGCAGGTTCCAGTCTAGGATCTGCACCCCTGAGTTCAGTAATTGCGGCGAGCGCGACATCCAGTTCGTGGCTGAGTTTGCGTCCATGCTCCGCACGGATGCGCGGGACGCTTGAACCACCGCTTCCTGTGCCGGTATAGGGGCTTGCGGTATGGAGCGCCGAAACATCAATGTGCGGAAGCGTGAATCGGCCTGCCATCGGTCAGTGTACACGCTTCTCATCGAGGAAAGCATCGCGCATCTCCCGACGCTGGTTAAGACGTTGCACGACGTCCTCAGTTGCAATCGTCCTCCGTTCATCAAGGATCGCGGTTTTGACTGCATCATCGGCCGCGCGGACGATTTCGGATTGGCTGAGACCGTCGGCTGCCTTGACGATTTTCGTCCAGCCGAGCCTGGCTGATGACATCGGCTTGAGGTTGTTGACGATGATTTGCTTGATCTGGTCGGCCGTCGGCGCTTCAAACTCGAGGACGAGATCGTATCGACGCAACAGCGCTCGATCGAGAAGCGAGGGGTGATTGGTCGAACAAACAATGAGGCTGTCTGTCGAATTGCCCTCTTCCATGAACTGCAGGAATGAGTTGAGGACTCGGCGCATCTCGGCGACATCGTTCGTCGACGTTCTATGCGCGCCAACCGCGTCGAATTCGTCAAAGAGGTAGACGCCGCGGCGCTTTGCGGTTTCGTCGAAAACTAGCCTGAGCTTTGCTGCGGTCTCACCCATATAGCGTGTTATAAGCCCTTCCAGCCGGATCACGTAATATGGCAGGTTGAGCTCGCCAGCCAGCGCTTCCGAGGACATCGTCTTGCCCGAACCAGGCGGCCCGACAAACAAAACCCGGCGATTAGGAGTGCGGCCATGTTCCCGCAGCCAGTCACGCTTCCTCTGCTGCCGGATCATATCCTCGAGACTGTCGAGCAATCCCGGCGCCAAAACCATGTCCTTTAGCTTGAAGCGTGGCTCGCGAAGCTCGAGAAGTCCTTCGAGGTCGCCTCGAGGCGCCCCGAGAGGAATGGCAACACTTGCTCCTCGGGATTTGCGGGCCCGGGCCTTGTCAACCTCGGCTCGCATTTCATCAGCCGTAGTCCTGTGTCCCTGACGGGCTTCGGATGCGGCGATCTGGAGAGCAATCGAGAAAAACAGGTCATCGTCGCCCTCAGCGCGACTTCGCAACATGGCAAGGATTTGCTTGGCGTTCGACACGGTCATTCTCTCTTCGTTGAGCCATTCTAATACAAAACGGGGCGGCAATATAAGGCGGTGGCGGAGGTCATCCACACTGGGATCGTGCGTCGGAAGCTACAATATTTCATTACTCGCTCCTATCACGTTCGTGGAAGCAGCGGCCGAAAATCCAGCATCGCGCTCAAGACACAAAGTCTACATCCTGAAAACTGATCTCAGAACATACGGTAACATGATGGTCGCGCAAGTGAATCTCTTTTTACAATTACAATCAGCGCCTTTGGTTTAACGTACTACCGGGTCGAAGGTTCGAATCTCCTCAAGGCGTGCGACGGCTGTTTGCCACGGTCAATATGTCTTTTCCGTCACGCGGCGACATCGAGGATCAATAGCTAAACCCTTTCTAAGACGTTCTGGACGAGCTGAGCGAGCGCTTCTGTGGCAAACGGTTTCGTCAGCACCCTCATACCGGCCGACAGATCTTTGTCATTGAGAACCGCCTTTTCTGCGTACCCGGTTATGAATACGACCGGCAGTCCCGGTCTCTGCTGCAGAACCGCATCGGCCAACTGACGCCCATTCATGCCGTTTGGGAGGCCAACGTCAGTCAGCAGGAGATCAATTTTGGCGACATCGTTGAACAGCTTCAGCGCCTGCGTTGCGTCGCCGGCTTCGATGACCACATATCCTAATTCGTCCAATTGATCGGCAACGACCATGCGAATGAGAACCTCGTCGTCCACCAGCAGGATTGTTTTTTGACCTCGGTCGGCAAGACGGGTGTAGCAACATCCTCTTCAACGTTCGTGGGCATGTCTCCACCGTATCGCGGCAGGTAGATGCTGACCGTGGTGCCGGTGCCAACCTCCGATTCAATGGCAACGGCACCTCCGGATTGCGCGGCAAAGCCATAGACCATCGAAAGTCCCAAACCCGTTCCCTGGCCGATTGGCTTGGTTGTGAAGAATGGCTCGGTGGCCCGCGCAAGCACGGACTTTGACATGCCAGCGCCGTCGTCCCTAACAGTCAGCCGAACATATTGACCGGGCTCAAGCGGAAGCGCACGTCTTTCGCTGTTGGCGATTTCCGCGTTGTCCGTGGCGATCCGAATGGTGCCGCCGTCCGGCATGGCGTCCCGGGCATTGATGCAAAGGTTGAGCAGTGCATTCTCGATTTGGCCAACATCGGCATAGGTGCTCCAGATTGCAGCCGCGTTTATGGTCTCAATACGGATTTGAGGCCCCACGCTTCGGCTGACAAGGTCGAGCATTCCGTTCACCAATGCATCCAGTTTGGCTGGGGTTGGGATGAGTGTCTGGCGACGCGAGAAGGCGAGAAGCCTGTTCGTCAGATTGGCGGCACGCTTGGCTGATCCCTGCGCTTCGCCGACATAGCGGTCAACATCGCTGAGGCGGCCTTGTGCCAGCCGCTTGGAAATGATTTCCAGGCTGCCGCTGATACCGGCAAGGATGTTGTTGAAATCATGGGCAAGCCCGCCGGTCAGCTGGCCCACTGCCTCCATCTTCTGGCTTTGCCGCAGTGCCTCTTGGGCCTGCTCCAACTCCAATTCGCGCGCCTTGACTTCGCTCAGGTCGCGTCCGACCGCGATGAAGTTTTTGCCATCCGATTCCGGGGCGACGGTCCACTCAATATGTTTCCAGGAACCGTCACTTGCGCTGATGCGGTTTTCGAAACGGGCTGGCGAACCAGTTTCAGCCATCCGTCCGATGGCTTCGAGCGTCGGAGGTTCATCGTCGGCATGCATAAAGGTGGCATAGCCACGTGTCAGCAGCTCACGTTCCGTCCATCCGAGAACCCGTGTCCAGGCAGGGCTGACCGCCGACATCATGCCAGTATAGTCGGCCCGGGCCAGCATGTCCTCGGACAAGTTCCACAGGCGATCGCGTTCCCCGGAGCGCGCCGCGACCTGAGCTTCCAGCGTCTCGTTCAATTCGCGTAACTGCGCCTCGCTCTCCCGCAACGCATTCTCGCCCCGGGCGCGCTCGACCGCGTTGCGCGTGCGCTCGGCGAATTCCTTGATCATGCCGAGATCGCCGTCGCTCCAGTTACGGACACCCGCATGATTGACGAAGAAGACAGCAGCCAGTCGGCCTTTCTCAAGAATTGGTGCATTCACGAACGACCGGGTACTCTTGCTCTCCAAAGCGTCTGCCGCGGCGCCGGCGGTTCGAGGATCGTTGCGGGTGTCGTTTATGGCGATGAACTCACCACTTTTCAAACTGTCGACGAAAGAGCCATAGGCCCGCAGCGGCAAGCTACCGGCGAGTGTGTCCACCCCTTGGGCGGTCCAATCGCGATCAGTGTGAAGCGTGTCGGTGTCGGGGTTTATCGCCGAATAGCCGACCCGGCTGGCACCCAGCATCCGCCCAAGCATTTCCGAAGCGACGAAGGCGATCTCGGCGGGATCCTGGAGGTCTCGAAGAGCTCTCGTGAGCTCGATGATGGCATTTCGGCGGATCTCTGCGATCTTTCGAGCAGTAATCTCGAGCGCCGTGCCCGTCACGCGAAGGCAGCGTCCTTCCTTGTCGAATACGCCACGGCCTTTCGCCGCAACCCACCGCTCGATACCGTCTTCCTTGCCGGTCGTGCGATATTCGACATCGTATACGGCACGCTGAGCGGGGTCGGCAGCAGCGAGAAAGGCGGCCGTCGTCGCTGCGCGATCATCCGGATGGAGACCGTTGTAAAAATCGTGCATCGTCACCGGGATGTCGGGAGATATGCCGAACATCGCCTTGGTCAGCGGCGGCCAAGTCAGTGTGTCGGCGATGAGGTCGACATCCCAGAAGCCGACGTCGGCATTGTCGACGGCAAGGCGCAAGCGTTCCTCACTCACCCCTAACGCCAGCTGATCCTCGTGAAGGCGTTGCTCAAGCAACACGCGGCGCGTCGTTTCGGGTGTGATGTTGAAAACCGCGGCGACGTCGCCATCCTCTTCGCGGAGTGCCGACAGCGAGTAGTTGAACCAGGCGGTCTCGGAACCTCCGCCTTCAAGTCGTGCCATGACAAATGGAGCGTCCTCGAAATAGATCGGTTCACCACCCGCCCGCACACCATCGAATTGAGGCTGAAGTTCTTCCCAAATCTCGGCCCAGACTTTCGCACCGGGTTGACCGAGGGCTGCAGGGTGCTTGGCCGCCAAAATGCGGCGGTAGGGGTCATTGTAAATCAGGGCGTAATGCTGACCGGTCCAGAGACAAATCGGGAAGGGAGAGTCGAACATCGACCGCACCATGGTTCGCACCGACGGTGACCAGTCTGTGGTTGGCCCGAGGACGGTGTCGGACCAATCAAGATCGCGCGCGAAAGAACGCACTTCACCGGGGCCAGCAAATAGCTTTGCAGCGTCCGCTCGAGGGTCGCTTCTAAAACTCAGCGCGCTTTCGCTTGGCGTGTGCAATTCCGACCTCCCCATGTGCAATGCCTTTCGTACGGCCACACTGAACTAGCGGTTTTCCTGGGGACTGAATACCTTTGAGCAAACCACCGAGGACCAACCCAGATCCGATCCGCTTGTCGTTATCCATCATCCCGTTCAGGTGGAGCGCGCGAAGAATCCAGGCCGGTCAGCAGAGTTCCCTCATTCAATCCTGTTCCTGAGGATCCATCTCATCAGATATGTGATAGCCATCTGCCGTAACGGCACTGGCAACAGCGCTTGGTTTAGCGCCCGTCTTATCTGTCTCCAGCTTCACGGCCTTCCAGGGAACCCAAGACTTTCCTCCAGGATGACCCGGCCTTGAAGAATTCTGGTCGGCTACGAAAAGGTATGGCGGATAAGACCCGGCGTGGTCCGTGGAAAATACGTATGCGTCCAATTCCGCCTCCGAGATTGACTATCTTCACGACTGCTTGGGTAACATTTCCGAAATCTTCTCAGCCAAAACGTCCATAACGAAGGGCTTGGTGATCATCGCCATGTTGGTCCCGAGAAAGCCGGCTCGAATAGCCGCGTTCTCGGCATAGCCTGTGACAAACAGGATCGGTAGATCAGGGTAATGCTGCCTCGCAACCTCGGCCAGCTGCCTCCCGTTCATGCCCGGCAGACCGACGTCAGAAACCATCAAGTCGATCGGCTGGCCAGTTTCCAGGATCGTGACGGCAACGTTGGAATCCTCAGCCTCAAGCGCTTCATATCCAAGATCCTTCAGAACCTCGAGAATGAGCAGTCGAACTGACGGATCATCTTCCACCAGCAAAACTGTCTGGCCGCGACCCTCGGGGACGGGTTGATCGCTGTGGTCATCAACTGCTGCGTGGGGAGCTACGCCGACAGGCAGGTAGATCGAAACGGTCGTTCCTATCCCAGGTTCGCTATGGATCCGCACCTGGCCATTGGACTGACGTGCAAATCCGTAGACCATTGAGAGACCGAGACCGGTTCCTTGCCCTTGCGGCTTCGTCGTGAAGAACGGATCGAAGACCTTCTCCAGCAGTTCCTTCGGCATGCCGACGCCAGTGTCGCTGACTGAAACCATGACGTAAGAGCCTGGTTTGATGCCAGGTCGGGTTTTGATGTAGATCGCATCCAGTTCGACCGCTTTCGTCTCGACCGTCAGCTGACCGCCGTCGGGCATGGCGTCGCGTGCATTAATGACGAGATTGAGGATCGCATTTTCCAGCTGGTTCGCGTCGGCGACGGCCAGGGAGAGGTCTGCCGCTGCGACAACGCGCAAGGCAATATTTTCGCGCACGCTGCGGCGCAGCAGATCGTCAAGCGATGCAAGAAGCTCGGTCACGTCGATCGGCTTGGCATCGAGGGACTGACGACGCGAGAAGGATAAAAGGCGTGCGGTCAACGCCGCGGCGCGCTGGGCGGAGGTCGATGCTGCGTCGATGAAGCGGTCAAGATCATCTAGTTTTCCGCTTGCAATACGCCGCTTGATGATGCTCAGCGCGCCAAGCACTCCCGTCAGCATGTTGTTGAAGTCGTGGGCAATACCGCCGGTGAGCTGTCCGACCGCTTCCATCTTCTGACTCTGGCGCAGGGCAGTCTCCGATGCCTCACGCGCCTGCATCTCCGACGTGAGAGCTGCGGTCCGCTCGCCAACCATGGCTTCGAGTTGATGTTCGGTCTGCTTGCGATCGGTAATGTCGATGCTGAAGATATAGAAGCCATCCACTTCACCTGTTTTGGCCCGACGCGGCAGATAACGGATCTCGGCCTCCCGTTGCCGCCCGTCGCGATGCGGCCAGGACATTTCGATCCGTGTTTCTTCTCCACCCAAGGCTCTAAGGATCGCATCCTCGCGTTTGGCGAAGCCTTCGTCTCCGACGATCTCGCGCACATGTTTACCGATAACGTCTTCGGGTGGGCGGTAGAACCAGTCGGCATAGGCTGCATTGGCGAAACGGTAACGCAAATCACGACCGATAAAGCCGATCAGCACCGGCAGTGAGTCGGCAACCAAACGCAGTTCCAATTCGCTGGCGACAAGTGCTTCGCGGCTCTGCTCGAGCTCGATTAGCCTGCGGCGCATCTGGAACTGACGCTGACGCGATCGCATCGCCGACTTCGTCGCGCTGAGCAGCGAGGGAATGCCGATCGGCCTTTCGAGAACCACGGCATTGTTGAACCGGTCGAACAGTTGCATTCGGGCTGCATGAGCTTTGGCTCCGGAGCGCGCGGTACTCTGTGCCGCGAGCAGAATGAAGGGGATGTCAGACCAGATGGGCTGGTTTGACAATACTTCGTCAAATCCACCCATCTCGCCCGCCAGGGCCTCCTGGGTCATGATGATGACGCCGATGCGCTCGTCGAGCTGTGGGATCAGTTCCGATGCAGACGAGATTACCCCTGTGCGGTATCCGTGCGTGGTCAACAGAGCGGAGATGCTTTCCGCATCGCGGCCATAGGGTGCGACGATGAGGACGCGGTAGCCTTCGTTGGCTGTCTTATGATCCACGTTACCGGTCTTCCATCAGCGGTCCGCGCTCGCCAACATATTCGGGCGTACCAGTCAGGACGCCCCTGAAGTTGACGAGAGGCTCGCCGACACGAATGCCTTTGGCATCGATCCGCAATTCCCGGATCGCATCCTCATGCTGTCCGGCGCGGTTTTTAAGAACAGAGATCGCCTTTCGAATGCGGCCATTGGCCTCGAAGAAGCGCAGCAGGATGACGGCGTCTGCGACGTAGGAGATGTTCAAGGTTGTCGACATGCTGCCGAGGAGACCTTGCTGCGGGTTGATAAGGAAACTGACGACACCCTGTTGGTTCAGATAGGCAAGCAGCTCGTGTATCTGCAAAATGAGCTGCTGTTCCTGCGGCATGGCGGCCATGTAGCCGTTCAGGCTGTCGATGGCAATCAGTCGTGCCGAGCGATCCTCGACCTCACTTCGGACAAGTGCTGCGAACTCTCCCGGTGATACCTCAGCCGGATCGATCTGCCGGATGACAAGCATGCCGCTGTCGATGTGTTTCTGCAGGTCTAGATTGAACGCAGCGGCGCGCACCATCATCGTGCCGGCGCGCTCGTCGAATTCGTAAAGCGTTGCCGGCTCGCCACGCTCGCAGGCTGCGTAGATATATTGGAGAACAATCGTTGTCTTGCCTGTGCCTGCCGGACCGGAGATTAGCGTGCTGGTTCCTCGAAGAGGACCGCCGCTCATCAGAGCATCGAGTTCGCTGACGCGGCTCTCGACTGGCTCGCCGACGAAGGGAGTGTGATGATCGGACGCGATCAATCTTGGGAAGATATCGAGACCGCCTTTACGGATCTTCATATCATGGTAGCCCGCAACAAAGTCTATACCACGCAGCTTTTGAACCTGCATGCGTCGCCGGGATGCCCCGAAATCCAGCGTGAGTCGTTCCAGAGTGATGACGCCATGGCACAAGCTATGAAGGTGGGCGTCGCGCCCGTCTCCCGACGCGGTCATGTCATCAATCATAAGGACTGTTGACTTACGCGGCGAGAAATACTGTTTCAGGGCCAGAACCTGGCGCCGGTAGCGCAGCGAGTCCTGCGCCAGAAGCCGCATCTCCGACAGGCTGTCGAAAACGATACGAGTTGGTTGGACCCGCTCGACCTCGGCCTGAATGAGCTTGACCGTCTCAGACAGTTCGACTTCCCAGGCGTGAAACACAGATTGTTGCCGGCTTTCGCCAAGCGCCTCCTCGGCTGCAGACAGCTCGAAGACGTCGAACTCGTCGATACTGAAGCCATGGGATTCAGCGACCGCCGCGAGCTCTTCCTTGGTCTCGGACAGGGTGATATAAAGTGCCCGCTCACCGCGCTTGACCCCTTCACGGAGAAACTGCAGCGCCAGCGTAGTCTTGCCTGTTCCTGGAGCGCCCTCAAGCAGATAAAGCCGATCGGCAGGCAGGCCTCCGTGCAGGATGACATCGAGACCTGTATTGCCGGTGGGAATCTGGTTGGTAATGGAAACATCCTCCGAGTGCGACGGCCTCTTAGCAGGCGCGTGCTTGTGTTTGTTCGCCCATATATAGGCGTAGCTCTCGGAAAGCGTAATAAAATTCGACATGTCCGGCGCGTAGCGAACGTTCAGTCTCTATGTTGGCGTCTGAGTGCCTCTGCCATTTGGACACCAGCCCTCTCTGCCAACGATCTCATTTTGAAAAGTCATCTTGATTTCCGGCATCAAGCACAGGGCCGACAGTTCACATCCTTTCCAGGCTTTCACGGTTTTGAAGCAGTGGCGCGCCATCGGATAAAGCGGACATGTTAACTGATGACGTAGAGCCCAGTTGTCGATTATTCTGTGTTTTCGGCGAAATGTTGCATGTGATCTGAGATGTCGGCCAATGTTTTTACGAAAAGTTCCATGGCGATAGCTCAAAGCGCAGGACTTGCCATAGACTCCCGTATCTGCCGGATGTCTCGCGCAGGCGGCGCGCCGAACTGGCGAAGATATTCCCGGCTGAATTGCGAAGCGCTCTCGTAACCGACCGCGAATGCGACGGCGGATGCGCTGCTATCGCCGGCAAGAAGCAATTGCCGTGCTTCCTGGAGCCGAAGCTGCTTCTGATATTGTAGCGGACTAAGCCCTGTCATCGCCAGGAAATGGCGATGCAGGCTCGCCCGGCTCATGCCACTCGCGTCGCATAACGCCTCAATATGCAGTTGCGTATCGCGATTGTCCCTGATCCAGGCCACGGCGCGACGAATGCGACCAAGCGCACCTTCAGGCTGCGCAATCTGACGCAAGAGCCGGCCCTGCGGACCCTGAAGGAGACGATAGAGCAATTCGCGCTCAGCCATCGGGGCAAGAGCACCGATGTCGTCTGGAGTGTCCAGCAACGACAGAAGGCGCAGCAGGGTGTCGCGCATTTGAGCCGTCACGGGATTGATTGCAATGCCTACGCCTTGAGGGATGTTGTCGCGAACCGGTGGAATTGTTGCCGCTACATCGGCAAGCAGCGCCGGGTCCAAGACCAGTGAAACTGCGACATAGGGCTGGCCGTCGTCACGATCAAATATCTGCCCTGTCAACGGCAGATCGAGTGCGCTGATCAGGTAATGCGCGGGATCGTAGCTCAGGAGACTATCGTTGATAGCGACATCCTTCTTTCCCTGCAGGATGAAACAGATCATCGAGCGGTAAAGACAGGGTGCCTTGCCGGGGGTAGCCTGCCCCACGCTGATTTCCAGCCGAGGGATAGGCGTGATGGTCAGCCCCGCCGGCGCATGGCGTAAGGCAATGTCGAGATGGGCCTGGAGTTCGTTTGTCATCGATAAACTATGGCACCCTATGGCGGTCACGTAAAGCCATTGAGACAATCAGGCAAGAAGCTGAGCGTATCAGGTGGAGAATGATCTTCCGCATTCATTATCCTGGAGACATCGAAAGGGGCTGCAATATCGCAGCTCCCATACACGACAATACCAGGAAGCCATTCATGACCAGCAAGATCGCACTCATCACCGGAGCTAGCCGCGGGCTCGGCCGCAACATGGCGCTTCACCTCGCTAAACGCGGTGTTCACATCATCGGCACTTACCGCAGCGGTTTGGGGGGGGCGGACGCTCTGCGCCGGGAAGTCGAGGAGCTGGGAGGCAAGATTGAGATGTTGGCGCTCGATGTAACGGATACGGCAAGCTTCCCGAATTTCGCTGAAAATGTTGCCGAAACCCTCAAATCCGACTTCGGCCGTGACCGGTTCGACGTCCTTGTCAACAATGCTGGCAACGGCCTGTTCGCCAACTTCACTGACGCTACCGAAGATCAATTCGACTCGCTGATGGCAACGCATTTGCGCGGACCTATCTTCCTGACACAAAAGCTGCTGCCTCATATCGAGGACGGCGGGCGGATTCTCAACGTCTCGTCGGGTTTTGTTCGTTTCACACTGCCCGGTTACAGCCTCTATGCTGCTGCGAAGGCTGCCGTAGAGGTCCTTACCCGGTTTATGGCCGTCGAGCTTGGGGCTCGTGGCATCCGCGTCAATGCAATCGCGCCAGGCGCCATCGCCACTGACTTTGGCGGCGGTGCAGTGCGCGACAACGAAGGTGTAAACGCTTATATAGCGCAGGGCATTGCTTTGGGGCGTGTCGGCTTGCCCGACGATATAGGCAGTGCGGTGGCCGCCATTCTGTCCGACGACCTGGCATGGGCGAACGGGACGACCTTCGACATCTCGGGGGGGCAGTTGCTGTAAGTCGTCCCGAGCACCTCAAGGATTCACCCATGCCACATCTCACCCTCATCAGCCATCCGCTGTGCCCGTTCGTTCAGAGGGCGGCCATCGTGCTTCTGGAAAAGGGCGTGCCCTTCGACAGGATCGATGTTGACCTTGCTTGGAAGCCAGAATGGTTTCTGGCGCTATCGCCGACCGGAAAGGTGCCGCTGCTGAGGGTAGGCCGTGCGAACGAGCCAGACGTCATCCTCTTCGAAAGCATGGTGATCTGCGAATATCTCGAGGAATCGCAGCATGGGGCGAAACTCTATCCTGTCGATGCCCTGCCGCGTGCTCTGCAACGGGGCTGGGTCGAGTTCGGCACGGCAACACTCACCGATGCCTGGCAATTCCTGAATGCCAAGGACCGGGTGACCGCAGACTCCAAGGGTGCTGCCTTGCGGGATCGACTTGAGAGGCTGGAGGAACTCGTGAGGCAGGGGCCGTACTTCGCTGGTTCGATGTTCAGTATGGTCGATGTGGTGTTTGCGCCGGTGTTCCGGTATTTCGGCCTTATCGACCCGGCTGTAACGCAGACGATGTTTCAGGGTCTCCCGCGTTTAGGCCGATGGCGCGAGGCTTTGTCCCTACGAGAGAGCGTTATCGCGGCGGTTGGCCAAGACTATGAGCGACGGTTCAAGCAACATCTGACCGCGCACCAGGCGCTTTTGGCGAATTGATGCTCCCTAGGCCAGCCTTCGCCCGTTTGGTGTCTAGACCCGGAGGTGCTCCGAACAGACGCCTGTACTCCCGGCTGAATTGGGAGGCACTCTCGTAGCCGACCGCAAAGGCAACTTCTGCCGCACCTGCCTGGGTCGCGATCATGCGTCGGCGCGCCTCGTGGAGCCGGATATACTTCTGATACTGAAGCGGACTGACCGCGGCGACGGCTTTGAAACGGTCGTAAAAGACGGAGACGCTCATGCCTGCGCGCGCCGCGGTTTCCTTGAAGTCGAGACGCTCGGTGTAATGGTCGCGGATCCAGGCCATTGCTTTTCGAATGTGCATCAGGCGCGAGTCAGATCCCGCAATCTGTCGCAGCAATCCGCCATGCGGCCCCATCAGCAGCCGAAACATCAGTTCATGCTCCAGAGACTGTGCCATGACCGGAATTTCGGCTGAGCGATCCAGCAGTTCCATCATTCTGCCCCAAGCGCCCAGAAGCGACGCGCTCGCGGTACTCACGCCGTACCCGGATTCGATCGGCAACTCCGGCATCGCCGCCATCTCTAGGACGAGATCGGACAGCAGAGCCGGATCCAGAAACAGACCGACCGCGACAAACGGACTATCTTGCGAAGCCTCGCAAACCTGACCCAGCGCGGCGATCTCGGCCGCTACGATCATGCTTTGACCTGGGCCGTACTCGAACATCTTGTCGCCGATGAACATGCGCTGGGTGCCCTGGATCACCAGAGATGCTGCAGGATCATAAATCAGCGGGTCGATCTCGGTCGTATGGTCGAGGGTATAGGCAAACAGTCTCGGCAATTTAGGGTTCGAACGTCCGGCGTGACGCATTGCGATTGTCCGTATCTTGTCGAGTTCGCTCATGGTTCCACCGTAACCAGATTGCCCGGTTCTATCAAGCTTTCCGGAAGATCAGGCAAGAGTAACGGAAGTTTCGGCATCGTGGCCCTGGGGTTCAAATCCTATTATCGGGCCAAGACAGAGGCCATCGGGGCTTCTGACGGCCTCGGAGAACCCATCATGCTCACCCCAATTGAAACCGTTTCGGCATTTTGCACCGCGTTCGTTGAAGACGGTGGAAGACCAGCCGTCCGCCACTGGTTCACACCCGCCACGCGCTGGGTCAACGAAGGCGTATCAATAACGACTGGAGCCGACGAGGCCATTGCGATGATCGATGGATTGGAAGCATCAATGGGCATCGCCACGGTACATATCGACATGCTCGCGATTGCCGCCGATGGATCTCGCGTTCTCACCGAGCGGCTAGACAGGTTTGAGCGCGCCGATGGCAGCGAAATCGGCCGTGTGATGATCATGGGGATTTTCGAGGTAGAAGGGGACAAGATCGTTGAGTGGCGCGATTATTTCGACGTCACCGCTGTCCAGAAGTTTTCTGCCAGCTGAGAAGCAGCTTTGGTGTGTGGCTCGGAGCCCTCTCCCACGCACTGAATTGTCCCAACAGGGTGGCTGGTTCAGATCCAATCAGGGCACTTCATGATCGGCTAGCTCTCGCATTTGCCTTCAAATCGAGGGCTCCGCGATTGAGTTGAGAAAGGACTCCAACTCTTCAATGCTGGCCATGACAGACCCAAATTCGGGCGGCGTCCCAAATATCATGGCGGACATTCTCTCGTAGTCTGATGCGAGTTTTTTGCGCATCTCGGGCGTCGGCACCAGCCGAAAACTACCGGGAACGGCTCGATCATATCGATGGTCCGGCGCGCGAAACATCAGCTCCTTATGCCGGCGGCAAGCCTCAGCAAGGTCAAGCATCAATGCCGTGGCCTTGCCGTAGCCGGGATTCGTCCAGATTTGATGAACATCGTAATAATGGCGCGAGTATCGATTGAGGTCTGGAACTTTCAGCGCGGGACTATCCGGCATGCTTCGTTTTTCGGTCATCTCGGTCATAGCGTGAAGGATCAGAACTTTCTCCCAGAAAGTGCGCTCCGGCTTGACGGTCGTTACATTCTGGACCGTCAGGTCAGTGCCCTTTGGCATTTCCGAGGCGACGTATGGAATGATCTCTCGCGTCTCGGCCGGAACCGGATCCGGGCGTGCCCCGCCTTCGATGCGCACTGCGGCCTCGACATAACCGCCGCTCGTGTCAAAGACGCTTTTGTATCCCAGAACGAGTACGTCAAGCGCCTCCTTCTTTCGGTAGAGATCATATCCGAAGTCGAGCGAAAAATGCCCCGATTGTCCGGTCTCTCCCTCGACCGCAGCGATTTCCTCATCGAGCAAACTCTTGAGCGGTCCGGACATATAATGGCGCGCTGCCTCGTCCACCTGCTCGGCCAGAGCCTTTTGCTGTTGATTGACGGAGGGAAGTGCTGCGATATCGGCCTCGAGCGGAACTTTTAGATCTGCCTTGTAGATGCCGATGTCGATATCTTCAGAAAAACGCTTTATAAGGCCATATGTCTTGCTGAGGCTGGTGCCGCCCTTAAAGTAGAGACCGATAGCATCGTCTTTGCGGCGGTTGAACAGGAAGTCCAGCACCCAGCAGACGTATAGATCCTTCTCAACATTCTCGGCTCGCGTCTCCAGCTCGGAAGCAGCGGCGGAGAACAGTGCTCGCCGCTCGTCAGCGCTTGAGCGGATGATATCAATGAAACTCTGGTGCATGTTCATCCATTCCCCCGCGGCCCGGCGGAGTGTTTCCGTCTTCCTGAAGTGGCGGATCGGCGGTTATCGTCTCGACAGCCCGGTACATCCAGGCTGGGATGGCGTGAATGTTTTCGCGCAGATCTTCGACGATCGGCTGCCTATGATGGCTTCGTGCCAGGTAGCGGACGATACCATCGACAACGGTCTCCAGATTGGATCGCTCGTCGCGAAACCAGTGGAGGGCCTGAATCACTCGCATTGCCGGCCGGCCCGCCCAAAAAGCGGTCTTTGCTGAGATACGCTTGAAGTCCAAGATGTAGATCACGGGCTTCGTGGCCTCCGCATCCCCGGCATTGGCCTCGATCTCGATGGTTCGGGGATATGTGTCCGCATAGATTGTTGACCTGGCGGGGACGGCCGTCGTCAGGCCAAGATCATTGGCAGCCGTCATGCCATCGACGCAAACACGAAGTTTGTCACGCCGCGCGATTGCATCGATGAACGAGGCCCGTGGCGGAAACACCATCGTGCCTGTCAGTTGGCTGACAGCTGGCTTGTCGTAAAGACCACGATGAGGGCGGCGGATGTCGCCGCGATTGGTCAGCCTCTGCAGCGCCTTTTCGACGGCGTTCGGTGTTGCGATATCCAAGAAGTCGGAGCGCGACCAAACCCCGGAAGGCGCCGCGTCGGCGATCCGTTTTTGAATGCGTTCCAGAGTGTCAGATGTGGGATCCGGCATAGTCATCCTACATTGTGTCCAAAAATTATATACAAAATTTGGTCACCAATGGCAACTCTCCCGCTACTGACCAATTTTTATATCAGAAAATTGGTCAGTAGCGTCACCCGGCTAGGCTTTCAGGTAGTGAGGTGAATGTCTTTCCAACGCATGCGATGCCGGAGCAGGCAGACTATTGAAGTAGCTGCGCCTTGATCGCCTGTCCGACAATGGTCAACTGCAGCACCGGTTCGCCGCGGATGAAGCTCTCCTCGACGAGTTCCATCTTTTCCAGTCGCTCGACAAGCTTCTCCGACAGCCGCTTGTCACCGACCAGCCAACCCCTGCCCACTTTCCTCTGTCGCCGGAAGAAAGCAATTGCTCGAAGCGCTTCTTCTTGCGTCCGAGTCAGACTGCATATTGCCTCGACGGCGGCGGGATGGTCTGCCGTATTGTTCATTGATCACCCCCCATTTCTGTTCGACGGGTTATCGGCTGCGGGCCACTCGTTGGCCGGTTCTTCTATCGGTTCATCCGCGGGATCAGGGTCGCGATCATAGGCGAGCTGTCGCTTTGCCAGAACGTCCTGAAGCGTCTCTATGACACGCGCTGTTCCGTGTCCCTCATTTGCGAAACGATCGATGATCTCAGCGACGGCATCATCCAACTGCTGAAACAGTCGTTCCTGATTTTCAGATCTCTCACTCATCAAAAATCCTCCTGATCAGCCACCGACCCGGCGCTGCTGCCAATCCTTGTATGGCGCCATAAGCTGGCCCGGAAACCGATCCTCGATCGCCGTCTCCACCATGGCGATTTGGGCGAACACATCGCTGTCATCGCGATCTTCAGGACGAATGCTCTCGCTTGCTTCCTCAAGCCGCTCCATCAGCCCAAACACTTCCTCGTCTGTCATCGCCGCCAGACGGTCTGCGAACTCCACGGCGTCGAAATCTTGCATGCCGTCACTCCTTTGTTTCTTCATCGGCCATCGCCATGGTTGACGAGCCTAGAAACGACCGCACCAATTGTCCCTGAGATATGCTATTCATTATCCAGTTCAATCCAGACCGGCGCGTGATCGCTGGTGTGCTCCCAGGCCCGCGCGAACTTGTCGACGCTGCAGGTCTGCAGTCTTTCCTGTAGCGATGGGCTCAGCAGGAAATGATCGATGCGCAGCCCGGCATCGCGAGCGAAGGCGTTGCGGAAATACTTCCAAAACGTATAGATCCGCTCTTCCGGATGCAGCAGCCTGACGGCGTCCGTCCAGCCCATGGCAATGAGTTCGGCATAAGCAGCGCGCACCTCAGGGCGAAACAGGGCGTCGTCCCGCCAGCGCTCCGGTTTGTAGACATCGAGATCGGTCGGCATCACATTGAAATCGCCGACCAGAGCCACAGGAACGTCGAGTTCGAAGAGTTCCTCGGCGTAGGAATGCAGTCGCTCAAACCAGCGGAGTTTGTAGTCGAATTTCGGCCCAGGTGCTGGATTGCCATTCGGGAGATACAGGCAGCCGATGACGATGCCATCGATGGCAGCCTCGATATAGCGGCTGTGACTGTCGTCGGGATCTCCCGGCAGTCCGCGTCGTGTCTCGCGCGGCTCCTGATCCCTGGCAAGGATTGCCACACCATTCCAGGATTTCTGGCCGTGCCAGATCGCACCGTAGCCCGCGCGCTCGATCTCGCGGCGCGGGAATTTATCGTTTGGCGCCTTCAATTCCTGCAGGCACACGACATCAGGCTTTGCCTCGGCGAGCCAGCGGAGCAAAACCTCCAGCCGGCCGTTGATGCCGTTGACGTTGTAGGTAGCGAGCTTCACCAGCGTTTCCGTCAGTGCTTTCGATCGCCCTTGTCGCCCTGACCCGGTTTCGCATCATGCTTCGCGTCGTGGCGAGCATCGGCCGACAGCGAGCGGGAGACGTCGACACTCTCTTTGAATTTCCCCTCCTTGTCACGGCGGACATAACGCTTGTCAGTTCCGGTATCGATCAGTTCGCGCTTGCTCATGGCAGGACTCCTTCAGGATTGCTCCACGAAGAAACGCGTGTGACCAGGAAAAGATGCACGGGAATCAAGAGACTAGCGCAGACTCGCAAAACGAGTGGGCATGATCGCGCTAAGTCCTTGAAAATTGATTCGTTTCGACTCGGAACAATTACATGCTGATTCGCTTGAATCGCATTGGTTGTGTCAGGAGTTTTGCGTCATGGTTGCCCCGAGAGCCAATTGGAAAGGCTTCATCAAATACGGAGAGGTCGCTTGTCCGGTGGCGCTGTACACCGCAGCATCATCTTCGGAAAGGATCGCTTTCAATACGCTGAACCGCAAGACCGGAAACCGGGTCAAGCGCGAGTTCGTTGACAGCGAGACCGGCGATCCGGTCGAACGTGACGAGCAGGTCAAAGGATACGAGGTCGAAAACGGCCAATACATCATCCTTGAGCCCGAGGAGGTCGCGGCCGCAGTTCCTGACAGCGACAAGACGCTCAAGATCGATGCCTTCATCCCCTGCCACGAGATCGACGACGTCTATTTTGACAAGCCGTACTATCTGGCGCCGGACAAGATGGGCACGGATGCTTTCTTGCTTTTGCGCGACGGCATGAAGAAAGCCAAGGTGGCCGCGATTGCCCGGACCGTTCTCTTTCGCCGCGTTCGAACCGTCCTCATCCGTCCGCATGGCAAAGGGCTGATCGCCACAACGCTGAACTTCGATTACGAGGTGCGCTCCTCTCAAGAGGCGTTCGAGGAACTACCCGATCTGAAGATCGAAGGCGAAATGCTGGATTTGGCCGAGCACATCATTGGCACCAAGAAGGGCAGCTTCGATGCCAGCGCGTTCGACGACCGCTACGAGGCTGCCGTCGCGGAGCTGGTGAAGGCGAAGATCGAGGGTAGGGCGCTTCCGAAGAAGAAGGCGCCGGCCGCATCAAAGCCGAGCGATCTTCTGCAGGCACTCAGAGAAAGTGCCGGCATTGGTGGAAAGAAGGCGGAGCCGAAACGGAGTGCGGCCAATGCCAACAAGGGCACGGCGCGCCAGAAAGCCGCCAAACCTGCCGCTGCCAAAACCAAGTCCGCGGCGTCGCAGACCCGCCGCGCCGGTTGATCGGAGGAGAACATGGCTGTCCGTCCCTATTGGAAAGGCTACCTCAAGCTATCGCTCGTCACGTGCCCGGTGCAGATGATGCCGGCGACCTCCGAAAGCGAGAAGGTCCGTTTCCACACGCTCAATCGCGAGACCCAGAACCGCGTCGTCAGCCACTATGTCGACAGCGTCACCGGCAAAGAGGTCAAAGACGAAGATGAGGTCAAAGGCTACCAGCGCGGCGAGAACGAATACATCATGCTGGAGGACGAGGAGCTGGAGAACGTTGCGCTCGACAGTACCAAGACGATCGACATTTCCACATTCACCCCGCGCGACAGCGTTGAATGGATCTGGCTCGACACGCCGTATTACCTATCGCCCAACGATCCGGTCGGACAGGAGGCGTTCTCCGTCATTCGCGATGCGATGGAGGCCCAGGACATGGTTGGTATCTCGCGGCTGGTGATCTCGCGCCGCGAACGCGCCGTCATGCTGGAGCCACGTGGCAGGGGTATTGTCCTTTGGACTTTGCGCTACGGGGATGAAGTCCGCGATGAAGACTCGTATTTTGCGGGCATCGACGACGACGAGACGGCGGACAGCGAGATGATGCCCCTGGTACAGCAACTCATCAAGAAGCAGACGCAGCACTGGGACCCGAAGATGGTCATTGACCCGGTGCAGGACCGGCTTCTCGACATCATTGCCGCCAAGAAGAAGGCGCTGAAAAAGCCGGCCAGGGCGAAACCGTCCGCGCCAGCAAAGTCAACGCCGAGCAATGTCATCAACATCATGGACGCTCTGAAAAAGTCGGTCGCCGCTGAGACCCGGTCCAGCAAATGAAGCGACGCGCCAAACCGCTCCTACAGGACGACGGGCTGTCTGCGAAATCGCAGCCGCGCCGCAAGCGCGATCCGGCGCAGCCGAACCTTCCATTCGATCCGATGCCCGATCGGGTTGAGCCATGCCTGGCCTTGCTCAAGGCAGCTCCACCGATCGGTCCGGATTGGGCTTTTGAGATCAAGTGGGACGGCTATCGGCTGGCCGTCCACATCGAGCCGAAAGGCGTGCGAATTATTACCCGCGGCGGCCATGACTGGACACACCGGTTTCCTGCGATCGTGGCAGCTGCCAAAGAGCTGGGAGTCGGGACTGCCATTCTGGATGGCGAAGCTGTTGTGCTCGATGCGCAGGGGAGGTCCGACTTCGGAGCGCTGCAACGCTCGCTTGGCGGACGCGGCGGCAAACGAGCTTCGAGCGAATCCGTCCTCTTCGCCTTCGACCTGTTATATTTCGACGGGCACGATCTGACGAAGACCGAGCTGTCAGTCCGCCGACATCTTTTGACAGATCTGTTGGATGGTGCGGTTGGAGCGATCCAGCTTTCCGAGGAGGTAGAGGGTGACGGCGGCGAACTCCTAGAGACCGCCTGTTCTCTCGGGCTGGAAGGAATTATCGCCAAACACCGGGACCGTCCATACCGATCCGGCCGGACGGGCGACTGGCTTAAAATCAAGTGCGTGCAGAGTGAGAGCTTCATGATCGTCGGCTATGAGCAGTCCGCGGTCGCGCGCGGCGGGATTGGCAGTCTGCTGCTGGCTGCGAGACGTGGACAGGATTGGGTCTATGTTGGCGCCGTCGGAACGGGCTTCAAGGAAAAAGATGCGGCCTATCTGAAAAAGACGCTCGACATGCTGAAGACCAGGACACCGGTCGTGCCGCTCAAAGGCAAGAATTACGTCTTCGCGCAGCCGACCTTGATCGCGGAAATTGAATTCCGCGGCTGGACCGACGACGGCAATCTGCGGCACGCTTCTTACAAAGGGTTGCGCGAGATCCAGGACAATGCCGCTGTTTATGGACTCGACTGAGCAATGGGTTTCAGCCCGTCGGCGAGGACTTAAGTTTTTTCGGCCGGTGCTCTTGAATCCTAAATTCTCAAAAACCAAATCGATTGCCGCCAGCCGCTGAAGTCAGGGCTGGCTTTGCTGGGAGCACCGACTTTCGGCGCTTCTGTACCCATGTTGCTTCAAGGAGGATATGGCTATGGCAACATCTTACGACTACGCACCTCTTTTTCGCTCGAGCGTCGGCTTCGACCGGGTCTTCAATCTCCTCGAAAATGCCCAGCGCGCGCGCTCGATCAGTGATTGGCCGCCCTATGACATCGCCAAGACCGGCGATGACAGCTACCGGATTTCGATCGCGGTCGCAGGTTTTGCCCGAGATGATCTCGACATCACCTTCCAGTCCAATCTGCTGACGGTCACTGGCAAGAAGCAGGAGACGGCATCCGAAGGCTACCTGCATCGCGGCATTGCCGGACGTCCGTTCGAACACCGGTTCGAGCTTGCCGACCATGTCAGGGTAAATGGCGCCGATTTAAACAATGGTCTTTTGTCGATCGATCTCGTTCGTGAGATTCCGGAGGCGTTGAAGCCGCGGAAGATCGACATCCAGACGGATCCGGCCCTTGTGCAGTCGACCGCCCCGGTACAGATCGAAGCGCAAAAGGCCGCCTGACTGAAAATTTGGAGAAGGGCGCTGCTGGCCGCGGCGCCCTATCGCACATTCCGGGTTGGGAAGGAGAGAGACAATGAAACCCGATATGTTCAGAGAACCTGTGATCATCCTTGTCGGCCTTGGCTTTCCCGCTAAGGTCCGAACAGTTATGGACGCCTGCCGGCATCTCGTCGAATGGCCAGTATCAATGCGCGACACGGCTTATTCGGTGGCGCTGAAGGCCTGTGGCGCAGCACTGCGCGGCGAGATCGAGGCAGAGACCGCACGCGGCCTGTTCGCAGCCTTCGCCGAGAAGCACGATCTGCTGGCACCGGAGATTGATACCATCGCCGCTTCCGGTCGCCGGCACGACAAAGATCCGCACGTTCGCTAGGGAGGCCGACATGGACCAGATTTTGCAGCAGGCCGCGAGCAATGCCGCGGCGATGGGTCCGACTATCCTGCTTCAGGGCATGCGGATTGAGCGGCCGCTTGATGTGGTGAAAGCGACGGGTCTCACCGTGGACGACAGACGGACCATACTGGCGGCATGGGCTTCGGATTACTACGCGTTGGATTCGACGCCGGCGTTCCGCCATATTCCCGGAACGCCGAAGCCGGTTTCCATCGATGAGCTTCAGGCTGCCCTTCGAGAACTTGACCAGCGCTATGGCTTCTGACGACAGCGATCTCTGGCCGCCTGTTTCATCGACTTCGCCAATCGTTTGATGGCCTGCTCCAACGAACGCTGGCCATCGCAATAATCCTGCCAGGCGCTGGTCTTCTGGAGGAGCGCTGGCACGGTGCGGATGGTGAAGCGTTTCGGGTCGAGATCGGTCTTCACCTGGCTCCACGTGAGAGGCATCGACACGGTGGCGCCGGGCCTTGCGCGTGGTGACAAGGGTGCAACCGCCGTCGCCATCCGGTCATTGCGCAGGTAGTCGAGGAAGATGCGGCCATTGCGTTGGTTCTTGGCCATCTTGATAAGGTAGAGGTCCGCGTTCTCGCGTGCCATTTGTTGGCAGACATCGTGTGCAAAACCCTTTGCCTCGGGCCAGGACAGCTTCTTGCCCTTCGCTACCGCGAGCGGCGTGACGACGTGCAGGCCCTTGCCGCCAGTGGTCTTGCAGAAGCTGACAAGGCCAAGTTCCTCAAGCCGGTCGCGCATTTCCCGGGCGGCTTCGACCACGGTCGAGAAGGGCACGTCTGGACCGGGATCGAGGTCGAAGACAAGGCGGCCTGGCACCTCCGGCTGGCGCGGTTCGCAATTCCACGGATGCAGCTCGACGCCGCCGATCTGGGCAATGGCGGCAAGGCCCTCCACCCGATCAATCTGCAGATACGGCTTCTTGTCTCCAAACACCTTGACCAGTTCGAGCAGGTTCGAGGTTCCCGGCATTGCATGTCGCTGAAAAAACTGCTCGCCGCCGATGCCATCCGGCGCACGGATGATCGAGCATGGCCGTCCCTTGATATGGTCGATCAGCCATGGACCAACGGCTTCGTGATAGCGGGCAAGATCTTCCTTCGTCACCGGCTCTCCGTCGTTGGCATCGGGCCAGAGCGCCTTGTCCGGGCTGGATATCATCACGCCCATCACCTCGGCCTTGGCGTTTTTGCCGCGTGCCGGCCTTGATGGCTTTGACTTGGCCGGCGTCGGGGTATCAGTCTTTGCCGGCGATGCCGGCTTTTCTGCCTCGACTTCGTGTGCAGGCTTGTCCTCGCGCAATCCCTTGAACGCCGCCTGGCGGACGAGGCCATCCGCAGTCCAGCCGGCGAACTGGATTTCGGCGACCAGTTCGGGTTTGACCCAGACCACGTTGGGAACCTTCTTTGGGGCGCCGATCCCGGTAAAGGGCGACTTTGAGGTTTCCAGTTTCTTGAGCCTCGGCAAGATCGTATCGACCGTTTTGGCACCGTAGCCCGTCCCGACCCGGCCGACATAGACGAAGTGATCACCCCGGAAGACACCGACCAACAGGGAACGAAACTTGCCGTTGGTCTTGGCATAGGCGCCAATCACGACCTCATGGCCAGCGCGGCACTTGGATTTCGCCCAGGTGTCGGTGCGGCCCGATTGATAGGGCGCGTCGGCCTGTTTCGAGACAATGCCTTCAAGCGACAGTTTGCAAGCCGATTTCAGGACCGCGTCGCCACCGGTTTCGAAATGTTCGACGAAACGCAAGCGTGGATCCTCACCGGCATCATCAAGTAGTGTCTGCAGGCGTTCCTTCCGCTCGGTGAGCGGCAGTTGCCGCAGGTCGTCACCGCCCTCGAACAACAGGTCGAACGCGAAATAGACCAGTTCGTCGGTCTTGCCTTCCGACAGCGCCGCCTGAAGTGCTGCGAAGTCCGGCGCGCCGTTTTCGTCGAGGGCGCAGATCTCGCCGTCGATGATGGCGTCAGGCAAGTTTGAGGCCGATGTCGCAATCGCCGGATATTTGCCCGTCCAGTCCAGGCCCTTGCGGGTCTTCAGCGTCACCTCGCCGTCTTCGATGCGCGCCTGGATGCGGTAGCCGTCAAATTTGATCTCGTGGATCCAGCCATTGGCTGAGGGCGGGCGTTCCAGCGTTTCGCAAAGCTGCGGCGGTATGAACTCCGGCATCGCGGACTTTGCCGGCTTTTTCGGCGCCGGCTTGCGCTTTGTCTTCGTGTCCGCGGCACGTTCCTCCGCCGCCAGCCCGTGATTGCTATCCCAAACGGCATCCGCCTGAACGTCGCCGCTCTGCACCATGAACGGTTTTGGCTTCCTGCCCTTGCCGGCGGCGATCGCATCCATGGTTCGGCCCGAGGCCACAGATGTGGCGTTTTCCTCAAGCACGGCCGCGCCGTTTTCCTCGACCGAGAAATCGTCGTGATGCTTGATCAGCAGCCAATTCGTCCGCTTGCTCCCGTCGCGGTCATTGCGCATCCGCACCAGCACGAAGCTGCCATGCAGCCGCTCTCCCTCCAGCGTGAACTTGAAATCCCCTTTGGCGAGAGCCTGCTCCGGCGTCTTGTTGCCTTCCGGCTCCCAATAGCCGCGATCCCAGAGCATGACAGTTCCGCCGCCATATTGGCCTTTCGGAATAGTCCCCTCGAAGTCGCCATAGTCCAACGGATGGTCTTCGACCTCGACGGCCAAGCGCTTGTCGTGCGGATCAAGCGAAGGTCCCTTGGTGACAGCCCAAGATTTGAAGACGCTATCGAGTTCGAGCCGCAAGTCGTAATGCAGCCGCGTTGCGTCATGTTTCTGAATTACGAAGCGCCTGCGGTTGGACGCCTTCAGCTTCGCTGCGCCGCTCGGCTCCTGCGTCTTCTGGAAATCGCGTTTCTGCTTGTAGGTCGAAAGCTTGTCGCTGGCCATGGCAGTCCCCGGTACAACTCCGCCTCCCGCCTCCAATGAAAGCGGGATGAGGCCCGGCCGGACAGGTTGGACGCTCGACTGCCGTTTCGTTGGCCGCGATGAGAAACTGGAAAAACCACCGCGTTCGTCATCCCTGCCACGTCCGGTTGACACGGCCTGGAACCTCGACACTGAGAAGAGTCCAGCCGTAATTTAGTTCCAACCAACACCGTATGCGGCTGAGCCTTTTCGTGGAAGATTGAAACTGTCGGTCAACATAGCCGTTTCCACAGCATGAGCGACGAGCAAACAACGGAGAATGTCGAAGCCGCGCCAGGAGAGACGGTGTCCTTTCCGTTCGACCGCATGACTGTCGAGCAATTTCGGGCGCGTTTCCCCAGGGCGCGATGGAGCGACACCCGGAAGGCATGGTTCGTGCCAGGCAAGACTGCCGCACGACGTGTTGGGCGGTGGCTTGCCGAACTCGAAGCAGAGGCTGATGTGTTCGCCGACGCAAAGGGCAGGGATGCATTCGAGTTCGACCCGATCGAGAGCTGCTATCTTGTACTCGGAAAAGCGGGCTTCCTGATCAGGACACCTTATTCGCGCACGGTCGTCGACGAACTGCGCGAGATCCCCTATTCGCGGTGGGATGGTGACCAGAAGATCTGGCATGTCCCCTACCGTTCATATGAAGAGCTTCGCAGCCACTGGCCGGCAATCGAGGGGGCGGCGAGAAGGAATGAGCCTGAGGAACGGCGGCGTCGAGCTGAAGCCCGGAAAGGCTCGGAAGAGGAGGCGAAGTCGAAACGACGCTCGGCTGAGCGGAAAAGGCGGCGATACCCTCTCGCAAGCGAAGACCTTCCTCCTTTGGACCGTGTCGTCGGCATTCAATATGGCCTGGTAATCTTCACTGAGATCACCGGGGAACTTGTCGATCCAGAGGCGATGGCAGAATTCTATCCGGGCGTCACGGAAGATCACGTCTGGGGGCTGTGGCGCAAGCCGAGGTTGGACGAACTCGTACGCACATGGCCTGCGAAGGTAGCACACGCGGAAGGCGCTGAGTGGTGGCAGCCGACTTTAGAAGAGCTTCGACCAGTCCGGCGGGCCGCTCGCCGGGGAGAAGACAGAAAACTTCGCAACAACGGCGCACCCTGAGAGTTTCACTTTCATCAAAGCCAAAGGAGATTATCATGGCAGACGACAGCACCGTTACCATCCGCGCGAGTTTCTCAACGCGTGAGGCGGCCGACCTGGCGGTCGAGCATCTCGTTCAACAGCAGGGCGTATCGCGGCCCGACATCTTCGTACAGCCGGCCACGAGTGAAAACACATCCGGTTCGCGCGCATCCGGCGGAGACGCCTCGCACGCCGATGGGACCCGCCATGACGGCGCCCTCGACGGCGACATTGAGGTCTCTGTCGACATCGCTGCGGATCAAATCGCGGCCGTTCAACGCATTTTCGGCGATGTCGGGGCAATGAGAGTTTCGAAGGGGTGAGAAGGACGGAAGACTCCGGGCAGCGCACCGTCCGCGCGACCGTTATCGTCTTTGATCTGGCAGTCACGTGATGCTTTTTCGAGGTCACACGTAATAATAAAGGCGGGCGGCAAGAGCCGCCGCACTTGTCCTTACTGAGCTTGTTTAAACATCAGCTCAGTCATCTTCGCATCATCCGCCTTTGCCCCCGTGTTGTTGCCGGACGCCCGCCGGGCTGCGGCGCGAAAGCCATAGAGTCCTGAATCATTCGGAGAAAGTTTTATGGCGGCGTCGAAGTCAACAATGGCCCGAGAGGTGTCGCCATCGTTGAAGTAAGCAAGGCCGCGGTTGGTCAACGCATGTACCGAATGAGGATCGTGCCCAAGCGCTTGATTAAGATCGACCAGGGCCCGTGCCGGCTCCCCAAGCCAGCTTAGGATCGAGGCACGGGTAACAAAGAACTCCGCTTGGGATGTGTCGATGCGAATGGCCTCATCGAGATCCTTTAAGGCAGTCGGGAGATTACGCGCATAGAGAAGGTTTGCCTTGCCTCGCCGCCAGTAAGCATCAGCGGAGCCGGGGGATAGCTCGATCGCGCGGGCATAGTCGGCCAAGGCCCGTTCGTATTTGTCGTCTTGCCCTGGCGCCTCAAAGTCCGCGCGGTCGAGTAGCGCGTCAACCAGTGCGTCGCCCTGAAGGCCTGAGGCCTCCACCAGCCGGTCGCAGGCCGCCCGTGACTGCTCATAATCTTGAAGGATCGAATTTGCGTCGGCTTCAGGCAGCACGGACGCTTCTGCACTTCCCGCACGGCAGAGCCGCCGAAGCTCTGGCTTGGACATCGTCGCAACTGGCGGCATTGGCTGCGAATGAGAACCGCTTGCGACGATCACGAGGCAAACTGCGGCGATGGCAAATGCGGCAAAGGATCGAAAGAGCATTATGATCCGACGTTAATTCAGAGGGGTACCGGGCCGATCATCACACCGTAAAAACAATTGCGAAAGTCAAAATAGTTAGAGTCTTGATTCGTCTCGGCATTTTTTCCGGTGTGTAAGTTTGGGCCAAATTGCCATTTTTGAATCTCTTGACTCTTTGCAAGCGACGGAACAAAAGAGGAACGTCACCAATTTTTCGGGGACATGAAGTCCATGCAACGCGAACCTGAGGAGGTCTGTGAACGATGTCGCGCGCCCATAATCCTCGGGTCATCGAGGAACTCAGAGACCGTATTTCCCACCTGGAAGGCAGTACGGCGAAGAAGGCCGTCGTACTGCCATTCGGCGTCCGCGAGATGGACGAGCGATTGCCGGGTGGTGGGCTATCGTACGGCGCTCTTCACGAGATAGCAGGCGGCGGAGCCGGCACGGTCGATGGCGCGGCTGCAGCATTGTTTGCTGCTGGCATTGCCGCACGCTCTAAAGGCAAGGTCCTCTGGTGCCTGACGAGACCTGACCTGTTTTTCCCCGCCATCGCCCAGGCAGGCTTGCATCCCGACCGCGTGATTTTCTGCGAAGGCGATAAGGAGGAGGACGTCCTGGCGTCTATGGAAGAAGGGCTCTCCTTCGGTGGTTTAGCAGCGGTGGTCGGTGAACTGGTTCGATTGCCGATGGTCGCATCCCGGCGGCTGCAGTTGGCTTGCGAAAAAACAGGGACCATGGGGCTCGTCGTCCGCAGATGGCGGCGGCAAACGGAAGCGTCGGACTTCGGCAATCCGACCGCGTCAACGACACGATGGAGAGTGAGCGTGCTTCCGTCGGAGCAGCTGCCAGTGGCAGGGGTCGGTCGGGCCCGATGGCTGCTGGAATTGATGCGTGTGAAAGCAGGCGAGTGTGCTGAGTTCGAATTAGGAGCCTGTGATGCCAAGGGTCGTGTGTGTTTACTTCCCCACTCTGCCAACAGACCGGATACGTCGACATGGAGAGGGAGCCGTGCCAGCTGACCAGCCGCTCGTCGTCATCTCCAGGTCAGGGTCGAAGCGGTGGATCTCGGCTGCCGACACCGCCGCGCGAAAACTGGGACTCAAGGTCGGCATGCCCGCGAGCAAAGCCCAGGCCGTAGTCGCCAACCTCACAATGGTCGATGCTGATCCTAGTGCCGACGCTGCAGCCATCGAGCGCCTCGCGCTATGGGCGCTCCGGCAATATAGCCCGGTCGTCACCGTCGATGGCGCGGACGGTATCGTCTTGGACACGGAAGGGGCCGACCACTTGCAAGGCGGCGAAGATCTGCTGATCTCCGGGTTGGTCAACGGGTTGAGAGGACGAGGCCTGACCGCACGTGCTGCCGTCGCCGATACCTGGGGAGCAGCGCATGCGATCACCCGCGTGACGCCGGCTGAAACGACGGTCGTCCCGGTCGGCGGCGTTGCGAAAGCGGTGACCGACTTGCCGATCCACTGTCTGCGTCTTCCAGCTGACACAATCCACGGACTGCGGGTGATGGGCGTCGAGACCGTCGGTGAACTCTCTGCCATGCCGCGCGCACCCTTGACGCTCAGATATGGGCCCGAAGTTGGCCGGCGGCTGGATCAACTGTTTGGGCGAATGGCAGAACCGATCGAACCGCTGCGCACTCCGGAGTTGGTCGAGGCAGCGAAGAACTTCCAGGAGCCGATCGGCGCGGCCGAGACGATCGCCAAATATGTGCGTCGACTGGTCGGCGAACTCACGGTCAAGCTGGAGACACGCGGCCTCGGCGTCAGGCGTTCCGATCTTGTCATCTACCGTGTCGACAACACGCGGCAGTGCATTCGAGCCGGACTGGCAAAACCGGTACGTGACCCCGCCCGGCTGTCAAAGCTTCTCTGCGACCGGATCGAGAAAATCGATCCGGGCTTCGGCATAGAGCGGCTGGTGCTTGTCCGCCATCATGGCAGAACCACTCGAGGAGCGACAGGCTGCATCCTCTCTGATCGAAGAAACCGTGGTCGACGTCACACCGCTTGTCGACATTCTCGGCAATCGTGGCCAGCGGCTTTACCGCGTGACGCCCGTCGCCTCCGACGTTCCCGAGCGGTCGGTGAAGCGGATTGGGCCGACGGCCGACGAAACCAGAGCGACATGGGCCGCGAAATGGCCAAGGCCGTCGCGGCTACTGGCAAACCCCGAACGGATCGACGTAACCGCTCTGCTCCCCGACCAGCCGCCCGCCGTGTTCACCTGGCGCGGCAAGCGCCGCCGTGTGAAGCGGGCAGACGGACCGGAGCGGATATTCGGCGAATGGTGGCTTCGTCCGAAAGAACATGCCGCCGTTCGCGACTATTTTGTCGTCGAGGACGAGGCAGGGGAACGCTACTGGGTTTATCGCGCCGGTGACGGCGTGGATGCCGACACAGGGTCGCACCTTTGGTTTCTGCATGGGGTGTTCGGATGAGATATGCTGAACTTCAGGTCACCACGCATTTCTCGTTCCTGCGCGGTGCCAGTTCCGCGGAGGAACTGTTCGCCACCGCAGCAGCCCTCGGCATCGACGCCCTTGGAGTGGTCGATCGCAACTCGCTTGCCGGGATCGTGCGGGCATGGGAGGCGGCAAAATCCACAGGCGTGAGGCTGGTCGTGGGCTGCCGTCTAGATCTTTCCGACGGCATGTCGATCCTGGTCTACCCGACCGATCGGTCAGCCTATTCGAGACTGACGCGGCTGCTGTCTCTCGGCAAAAGCCGGGGAGGTAAAGGCAAGTGCATCCTCGATCTGTCTGATGTCGAAGCCTATAGCGCTGGCCTGATTGCCGTCCTTGTCCCGGATGAGGCCGATGAGACCACCGCGGGCCAGCTCAGGAAGATCGCCGCGATGTTCGGCGACAGGGCCTACGTTTCGCTATGCCTGCGCCGTCGTCCGAACGATCGCCTGCGGCTTCACAATCTTTCCAACATGGCGGTGAGACACAAGGTCAAAACGGTCGTCACCAATGATGTGCAGTTTCATGATCCCAGCCGCCGGCAGCTGCAGGACATCGTCACCTGCATTCGCAACCGCACCACCATAGACAGCGTCGGCTTCGATCGCGAGCGGCATGCCGATCGGTTCTTGAAAGCAACGGAAGAAATGCACCGGCTTTTTTCGGAATATCCGGAAGCGCTGGCTCGAACGCGCGAAATCGTCGAGCGCTGTCGGTTCGACATGAGCGAGTTGCAATATCAGTATCCGGAAGAGGCGCTCGTGCCAGGCCTTGATGCCCAGCAGTCGCTGACCAAGTTTGCCTGGGAAGGGGCTGCCACCCGATACCCGGAGGGAATCCCGGACAAGGTCCGCAAGGCAATCCTGCACGAGCTTGAGCTGATCAGGGTGATGAGATACGCACCGTACTTCCTCACCGTCTACAGCATCGTCCGGTTTGCCCGCTCGCAAGGCATTCTCTGCCAGGGCAGGGGGTCTGCGGCAAACTCGGCCGTTTGTTACTGCCTCGGCATCACCAGCATTAACCCGGAGACGGGCGACCTGCTATTCGAGCGGTTCGTCTCGATGGAGCGCGACGAGCCTCCGGATATCGACGTTGATTTCGAACACGCCCGCCGCGAAGAAGTTATTCAATGGATCTACGAGACTTACGGACGCTCCCGCTCCGCCCTCTGTTCCACCGTCACCCGCTACCGTGCCAAAGGCGCGCTGCGTGATGTCGGTAAAGCCTTAGGGTTGCCGGAAGACCTGATTACACAGCTTTCCTCCGGCGTCTGGGGATGGTCGGAAGGTGTCGGTGAGAAGCAACTCAAGGACAACAACATGAACATCGGGGATTACCGCTTGAAGCTGGCGCTGGATCTCAGCTCCCAGCTGATGGGCGCGCCCCGGCATCTCGGTCAGCATCCGGGCGGTTTCGTTCTGACCCAGGACAGGTTGGACGATCTGGTACCGATCGAACCGGCGACCATGAAGGATCGCCAGGTGGTGGAATGGGACAAGGACGACATCGAGGCCCTCAAATTCATGAAGGTCGACGTCCTGGCACTCGGCATGCTGACCTGCATGGCGAAATCGTTCGAACTGCTGAAGGAACACAAGAACATTCCGATGGGCCTGTCCGATGTCGAACAGGAGGACCCGGCGACCTACGCGATGATCCGCAAGGCCGATACGCTCGGCACGTTCCAGATCGAAAGCCGCGCCCAGATGGCGATGTTGCCGCGGCTAAAACCCCGGACATTTTATGACCTCGTCGTGCAGGTCGCCATCGTTCGGCCTGGCCCCATCCAGGGCGACATGGTGCATCCGTATCTGAGGCGGCGGGAGGGCAAGGAGAAGGTTGAGTATCCGACCCCCGAGCTTGAAGCCGTTCTCGGCAAAACGCTCGGCGTTCCCCTGTTTCAGGAGAGCGCGATGAAGGTTGCGATGACCTGCGCGGGTTTTACTGCCGGTGAGGCGGACCAACTCAGGCGCGCCATGGCAACGTTCAAGTTCACCGGCGGAGTCAGCAAGTTCAAGGACAAGCTCGTCGAGGGCATGGTCAAGAACGGCTACAGCCGGGAGTTTGCGGAAAGAACCTTCACCCAACTCGAAGGCTTCGGCTCCTATGGCTTTCCCGAAAGTCATGCCGCCAGCTTCGCGTTGATCGCCTATGCGAGTTCATGGGTGAAATGCCACCACCCAGACGTTTTTTGTGCAGCCTTGCTCAACAGTCAGCCCATGGGCTTCTACAGTGTTGCCCAGATTGTCCAGGACGCTCGAAACCACGATGTCGAAGTTCGACCTGTATGTGTAAACCGCTCCCGCTGGGACTGCACGATGGAGCGGATCGGCAATTCCGACCGGTTTGCTGTTCGTCTCGGAATGCGTGTCGTGAAGGGATTGTCCACCAACGACGCCGCACGAATTATCCTGGCGCGCGCAGAGCATCCATTTGTCTCGGCCGACGACATGTGGCGACGCTCCGGTGTTTCACCGTCCTCGCTGGTCAAGCTTGCCGAAGCGGATGCTTTCCTGCCATCGCTGCAACTGGAACGACGTCAGGCACTCTGGGATATCAAGGCGCTCCGTAATGAACCCTTGGAGCTTTGGGCGGCGGCCGCTGAGCGCGAAGCCAAGGTGATCGCCGAGATGCAGGAGCCCGAAGTCGCGTTGAAATCCATGACCGAGGGCAGGGAGGTCGTCGAGGACTACTCACACACCGGTCTTACGCTGCGAGCCCATCCGGTTTCGTTTCTCCGAAAAGACCTCGACCGCAAAGGCATCGTCACCTGCGCCGAGGCGATGGGACAGCGCGACGGAAAATGGCTTTGGACCGCCGGCCTGGTTCTCGTGCGACAGCGGCCGGGATCGGCGAAGGGCGTGATGTTTCTCACGCTGGAAGACGAGACGGGTATCGTCAATGCGGTGGTCTGGCCATCGCTGTTCGAGCGCC
Organism: Agrobacterium tumefaciens; assembly: GCF_009649785.1. Classification (GTDB taxonomy): domain Bacteria; phylum Pseudomonadota; class Alphaproteobacteria; order Rhizobiales; family Rhizobiaceae; genus Agrobacterium; species Agrobacterium tumefaciens. Next base: position 76,480 of record NZ_WJOK01000025.1, read on the forward strand.
AGCGGCGGGTCCTTATGACGGCGAGCATGATGGCGATCAACGGCCGCATCCAGCGGGAAGGTGAGGTCGTTCACCTCGTTGCCCAGCGCCTGTTCGATTTCTCGACTGACCTGGCAAGCGTTGGGAACCGTGACGGCGGACTCGGTGACTTCCCCCTGCCCCATGGTCGCGGCGACCAGGTCAAGCACGGAGGAGGGCCGGATCCGCGTGATAATCCGAAGCCCGCTACGCAAGTCAGGGATATCTATATTCCAGACCTGCACATCGATAATCTGAAGATCAAATCCAGAAACTTCCACTGAGGAGACCGGTGTGTCACGCCTGTTTGCAGTCACCAAAAGCCTGGACGAGATTGTCGCGCAATTCGCGGTCGACATGGCGCCGGCGATCGAGGTGCCGAGCGAAACTATCGAAGGCACCCCCGGACTGATCGTTCTTGAGAAAGATGGGTTGAGGCTGTTGAAGTCAATCCCGTGGGGCTTTCCGCGGCAGACCCGGGACATGCGACGTGAGGGCGAGCCCCCGAGCAGAATAGGTCTGGTCGCCGATCTCACCAACCCGCTCTGGGACCGCATCGTCGTGCATCCCAGATATCGTTGCCTGATCCCTCTGACGCACTTCGCAAATCCCGACGGTGTCAAAGGGGCAAAAACCCGATCGTGGTTTTCGAAAAACCGCCAACCATTGATGGCGTGGGCGGGGTTCTGCAAGAATACCCCGGACTTCGGCCCTGTGTTCGCAGGCATGACCATGACCGCCAATGAGAAGATCAGGCCGTTCAACGACCGCATGCCGGTTCTGCTCGAGCCAGACGAATACGATCGTTGGCTTCATGGTTCGATTGAAGACGTCATCGCCTTCCAGTTTCGTGATCCACCGTCATCCGATGACTTCGAAATCCTGCATACGCGCGATCGCTGGCAAAGCGGCGTTTCGCCCTCCAAGGCTTCACCGCGTCGGGACAACATGCTTATGTAACCTAGGTTTCGTGTTGGAGTTTCCTGTTGAAAGGCCTGTCATATGTGCAATTTGTACACCGTCCGTCTTTCCGCCGCGGAAGTGGCTGCGCATTTTCGCGTGCCGAACCCTATGCAATCGAACGCTCCCGAGGAAGTCTATCCTGGCACGCCCGGGATGGTGGTGACGGAAAACGAAGGTGTTCGCGAGCTCCGCTCGATGGTCTGGGGTTTTCCGCTACGCCTGAAAGGTATGAAACCGGAAGCGAAGCCAAAGCCTGTCAATAACATCGCGGACCTTTCGAAAGGCATGTGGATCGGCCTGGCACGTAAACCGCAATGGCGTTGTCTGATCCCCGTAACGGGTTTTGCCGAAGCTGAGGGTGAAAAGGGTAGGATGACACGGACCTGGTTTTCCCTGAAGGACCAGCCGATTTTTGCCTGGGCAGGGCTGTGGCGCATTAGCGACGAATGGGGTCCGGTCTATTCCGGTGTCATGACGGACGCCAATGAGGCGATCCAGCCCGTGCACAACCGGATGCCCGTCTTGTTACATCCAGATGAGTACGACCAGTGGCTCCATGGCAGCTTCGATGATGCGCTCGCATTCCAGAAGCGGACATTTCCGTCCGAGTTGGTGACGATGGAGCGGACAACGGAGCTATGGGCGAAGAAGAAGGCTGCATCCGAGGCGCCCCTGCTGCTTTAGTGGCAGCTTCTTCCTGTCGATCCTGGGATTGTCATCATGCGATGTCAATCATCAAGGTGTGCGCGAGAACTTTCCATAGGTCGCCCGGGCATCACGATGGGTCCATGCGTCCTCGATCATAGTCACACGAGTGGTCGAGCTATCGTCAAATCACGTCGGACACGGTCCCAGCAGGCGAGTTCGTCCTCGGACCTGATTGAAGGCTGAACAAACAGCCGAGGGATAGGGACGACGATAAGATCCGCATCAGCATTATCATTGTTTCTCGGAGGTGACCTATGGAGGCTTGCCAAACCCGCTCTTGATGGATGGCTTCCTGGTCCAGCCCCGGATCTCCGTCGATCAACCCGCTGACGGGGTCCGCTAGCAAGCTGCGGCCGCTCCGGCTGCGCCTCCACGGTGATCGCGACCGGTTCCGGACACTGACGGTTGCCATCGAGCGGGAATGGCCCGCTCCAAAGATGGAGCCTCAGATGAACACCGATCTTTCGCTTGCGCAGAACCACGCCTTCCAGCTTTCCCGCACCCTGATGGTTCCAGTCACGCTGTTCAGGTCCGGCGACGAGTTCGGCGTTCTGCCGAGCGACGAACTCGATGACGAAGACGATCTGGAGATCGTGCATGAGTACGTTCCGGGTGGGTCTCATTGAGACCCTTCACCTCCTGGGTGCCGCTTGCGAGCGGCAGGCGGCAAGGGACGCTTCGCCGCTGCTGGTATGTCATCTGGAGCGGGTGCAAATCTGCAGATTGCCAGCCGCGCCCTTGCCTCCTTTGCTCTTCGCGGACCGCCGCAAACGGTCCCGCAAACTGCGGGAGACATGAATCTGGAGAGAAGGGCGGCGCCAAGCGCCGAGAAAAATAATGGAAAAACAGAAACTGGAGGAACTTCGGGACCGCGTCCCGTGCGCAGCAGTGCTGGAACAGGCCGGTTTTGCCATCGACGTCAAGGAAAGCACCCGCAAAGCGTTGAAGTACAGACGCGGTGCGGAAATCGTCATCGTTATCCATGGGGGGCGGGGATGGTTCGATCCACTGTCGGATGCGAAAGGCGACGTCTTCGGTCTCGCGGAGCATCTGGACGGCGTGAGCTTCGTCGAGGCACTCGACCGGGTGGCCGCTCTTGTCGGCATCGTCGCCAGGGATCCTGCCTGGTCTCGACCGGCCGGAAAGACCGCTCACAGCAGTTCCATCTCTGAACGCTGGGCAACACGACGTAGGCCGTGGCAGGGATCAATGACCTGGCGCTATCTGCGCAGCGAGCGCTGCCTACCGGCAACGATCATCCGGGAGGCCATCCAAAGTGATGTCCTTCGGGAAGGCCCTTATGGCAGCATGTGGGCCGCGCATGTCAATGACGATGGTGTTGTTACTGGCTGGGAGGAGCGCGGTCCCGATTGGCGCGGCTTTTCGGCAGGCGGTTCTAAAATTCTCTTTCGCTTTGGCTCTACCGACGCCAAGCGTCTTTGCGTCACTGAAGCGGCGATCGACGCCATGAGCCTTGCGGCATTCGAGGGGCTTCGCGAGGGCAGCCTCTATCTCAGCACCGGCGGTGGGTGGTCGCCAACCACGGACGCCGCCGTCCGCACACTGGCCGCGCGTCCCGGTACTGTTCTGGTCGCTGCCACCGACGCCAATAGCCAGGGCGAGACCTTTGCCGGCCGCCTCCGTGCCATTGCCGATGAGGTCGGCTGCGACTGGTTGCGCCTGAAGCCGCTGGCGGAGGACTGGAATGAAGCGCTGAAAGCGCGGGAAAAAGAAAGGAGGGAGAGAAGAATGGAAACAAGCCAGGGCCTGCCGCATACCCGCCGGCCGCGTCAAGGGTGAAGCTTCGCCCGCTCAAGAGCGGCCCTTGACCCGCCCGGACGGAGAGGCGGCGTGAGGGGAGGGGTCATGAAGGACTGAAGAGGATGGTGAGCCAGCAGGCACCACCGCGCTTCGGTTCGGACAGGGCCAGAGGAGCCGTCAATGAGCACCCCTTCCGCAATCCGTAAAGTCTACCAGAGCATCGCTGAGCGCCATCAGATGTTCCGGCTGTTCGATCGGCATGCACAGCGTCCTCAACGTTTCGACGATGACGCGAGCGCGCTTTATGCTGGTGAATGGTTCGAAATCACCGAGCGTGAGCATGATTATATGTTCGAGATCCTCCCGCCATTGTGGATCCGGGGCTCGATGTTCGCAATGCGCGAATTCCTGACGCAATCCGTCACATCGGTTTTCTTCACGTTGCGGATCGACGGGATCATCCGCCACTTCCATGGATATTGTGATCTCTCCGACGGTCGTTCGGTGGAAGACATGCGGCTGGCGATCATCGAGCGGGAGACGCGGCCGGTGCGAGCGATGACGCGGGATGAACGTCTTGAGCATATCTGGAGTGCCACGGCGGACGCCTATCGGGGCTACTCGGATGAAACCACGCCGCAATTTCTGCCGGGCGAGCGCGTCATCGCTCTCTACACCGGGGCTGGATCGGCCAGGTTGAAGCTGCTCGACGACCTGACCGACGACGAGATCGCCATCAAGTTGCCCGTCCAACTGCGCCATCTCCCTGATACTGCAGTCGCAGCGTGAGGAGGAAATTTCCATGCTTTCCTTTCCGATTGAATCCGTGCGGGCGGTGATCGCCCGTGGCCGCGCCGACGCCGAAGCGAACGGCGGCTATCGCAATCCCCATTACGGCCTCCACCCCGGTCGCGACGAGCTGCCGGGTGTATGGCTCGTGGGCGATCACGGTGTCTACCTTTGCTCGAACGGCAATTTGCCGGATGGAGAAAAGCCGTTCGTTGCTTATGCACTCGAATGCGATCCCCGCACGAACGGCGACTGGTTCGAGGTGAAGCGGAAGACCTTTGGCGGAGATGACGGTGTCGAGTTCATCGACGCCGTGCAGCTGGAAGCAATGATCGCCGCCGCCCCCAATGCCAGGCATCTCGGTATCACCTTTGACGAAGACTCGATGGAACTCTTCATCATCGAGTGGTCGTAACGCTCCCGCCTCAGCGGGATTCCCAACCTCAACCAGTGTCCCTTCGCCGCCAATCGTCACGGCGGAACGATGACGCGCGCTTCCAAAAGGAGATTTTTATCATGAGCAACGATCCCTTCACGCTCGACATGTTCGGCAATACCGCACTTTCGTCCGGCTTTGGCCTGGGCGTCACGGCCTTTGGGAGCTTCGCGCCCGAGGCGGTCATTGTACCTGCCAATGACGACGATCCGGATCCCACGCCGCCGGCGCCAACGCCGGCAACCGTACTTCCGAAGGCGGCCGCACCCTCCCGAGCCGAGAGGCTTCGGGAAAACTTCTATCTCGAGGGTGACCGCGGCTTACCTTCCTCCTGGAAGGATCGTGCCCGCGCCAACGTTGCGGCGATCCTCGTCGCCAATGATATCTCCAGGCAGGACCAGCCGGCGACGCCAGAGGAGCAGGCGGAGCTGATCCGTTTCACCGGCTTCGGCGCCGGCGAGCTGGCCAACGGCGTATTCCGACGGCCGGGTGAAAACGATTTCCGGCAGGGCTGGGATGAGATCGGCTCCTCGCTCGAGACCGCCGTCTCCGAGGCCGATTATGCGTCGCTTGCCCGCTGCACCCAATATGCCCACTTCACCCCGGAATTCATCATCCGGGCGATCTGGGCGGGTATCGAGAGGCTTGGCTGGCGCGGCGGCCGGGTGCTGGAGCCAGGCATCGGTACAGGCCTCTTCCCCGCGCTTATGCCGAAGACGTATCGCGACACCGCTTATGTGACCGGGATCGAGCTCGATCCGGTCACCGCGCGGATTGTCAAGCTGCTGCAGCCGAAAGCACTGATTATCGAGCGCGACTTTTCCCGCACGGACCTTTCATCGGTCTACGATCTCGCCATCGGCAATCCGCCCTTCTCCGATCGCACCGTCCGCTCAGACCGAAACTATCGGTCACTCGGCCTGCGATTGCACGACTACTTCATCGCCCGGTCGATCGACCTTCTGAAGCCCGGCGCGCTCGCCGCTTTCGTGACCTCTCATGGTACGATGGACAAGGCCGATACGACGGCGCGGGAGCATATCGCCAAGTCGGCTGACCTGATCGCCGCCATCCGGCTGCCCGAAGGCAGCTTTCGCCGGGACGCCGGCACGGATGTCGTCGTCGACATCCTGTTCTTCCGCAAGCGTAAGCCCGGTGAACCGGAAGGCGATCACTTATGGCTCGATGTCGATGAGGTCATACCGGCCACGGATGACGAAGGTCCGATCCGCGTCAACTGGTGGTTTGCCCGGCACCCCGATTTCGTCCTCGGCACCCATGCGACGACCTCTGGACCGTTCGGCGAGACCTATACATGCCGGCCCCGCGCCGGAGACGATCTCGACGCGGCCCTCACCTCAGCAATCAATCTCCTGCCGACTGACCTCTATGACGGCGAGCCGACTCCCGTCGATATCGATCTGGAGGACGAACTTGCCGAGATCGTCGATCTCCGGCGGAACGATAGCCCGGTTCGCGAAGGCAGTTTCTTCGTCGACCGCGCCAAGGGCCTGATGCAGATGCTCGACGGTTCGGCCGTGCCCGTCGTCGTGCGCAAGGGCCGCTCCGGCGATGGCATCCCGGAAAAGCATATCCGGATCATCTCGAAGCTCATCCCAATCCGCGACGCGGTGCGCGAGGTGTTGAAGGCGCAAGAGACCGACCGGCCGTGGCGCGATCTACAAGTGCGTCTGCGCATTGCCTGGTCGGCCTTCGTCCGCGACTTCGGCCCGATCAACCACACAACCGTGTCGGTCCAGGAGGATCCGGGGACCGGTGAGATCAAGGAAACCCATCGCCAGCCGAACCTGTCGCCGTTCCGCGATGATCCGGATTGCTGGCTGGTTGCGTCGATCGAGGACTATGACATCGAGACCGACACGGCAAAGCCCGGTCCGATATTCAGCAGCCGTGTGATCGCTCCGCCGATGTCGCCCGTCATCACCAATGCGGCCGACGCGCTGGCGGTCGTCCTCAACGAGCGTGGTCATGTCGATCTCGATCATATCGCCGAGCTGCTGCATCTTGACGTGGCGACTGTTATCGACGCCCTCGGCGATGAGGTGTTTCAGGATCCGGTCAGCGGCAGATGGCAGACCTCGGACGCCTACCTTTCCGGCTCGGTTCGCACCAAGCTCATTGCCGCGCAGGCGGCGGCGGAGCTTGATCCGATCTACGAGCGGAACGTGCGCGCGCTTGAGGATGTCCAGCCGGCCGATCTTCGTCCGTCCGACATTACCGCCCGTCTCGGCGCCCCATGGATCCCGGCGGCCGATGTCGTTGCCTTTGTGAAAGAGAGGATGGAGGCGGATATCCGGATTCATCACATGCCGGAACTCGGCTCCTGGACTGTGGAAGCGCGCCAGCTTGGTTACTCCGCAGCGGGCACATCGGAATGGGGCACCAGCCGCCGGCATGCCGGCGAGCTCCTCGCCGATGCGCTCAACAGCCGTGTTCCGCAAATCTTCGACATCTTCAAGGATGTCGATGGCGAGCGGCGTGTATTGAATGTCGTCGATACCGAAGCTGCCCGCGACAAGCTGCAGCGGATCAAGCAGGCTTTCCAGGATTGGGTGTGGACCGATCCGGATCGCACCGACCGGCTGGCGCGGGATTATAATGACCGCTTCAACAATATTGCGCCGCGCAAATTCGACGGCTCCCATCTCAAACTTCCCGGCGCCTCTGGCGCCTTTATTTTGTATGGGCACCAGAAACGCGGCATCTGGCGGATCATCGCCGATGGCTCGACCTATCTGGCGCACGCCGTGGGCGCCGGCAAGACGATGACCATGGCGGCGGCCATCATGGAACAGCGGAGGCTCGGCCTGATCGCCAAAGCGATGCTTGTCGTGCCCGGCCATTGCCTGGCCCAGGCCGCACGCGAATTCCTGGCGCTTTACCCGAACGCGAGGATCCTCGTCGCCGACGAAACCAACTTCACCAAGGACAAGCGGGCTCGCTTCCTGTCGCGCGCTGCCACCACGACCTGGGATGCGATCATCATCACGCATTCTGCGTTTCGCTTCATCGCCGTGCCGGCGGCCTTTGAACAGGAGATGATCCAGGATGAGTTGCAGCTCTACGAGGACCTGCTGACCAAGGTCGACAGCGAGGACCGCGTCTCGCGCAAGCGCCTCGAGCGTCTGAAGGAGGGATTGCAGGAGCGGCTCGAAGGGCTCGCGACGCGCAAGGACGATCTTCTCACCATCTCGGAGATCGGCGTGGACCAGATCGTCGTCGACGAGGCGCAGGAGTTCCGCAAGCTTTCCTTCGCCACCAACATGTCGACGCTGAAGGGCATCGATCCGAATGGATCGCAGCGCGCCTGGGATCTCTATGTCAAATCCCGCTATATCGAGACGAAGAACCCCGGCCGGGCGCTGGTGCTCGCGTCGGGAACCCCGATCACCAATACGCTCGGCGAGATGTTCTCGATCCAGCGCCTGCTCGGCCATACCGCACTTGCCGAGCGCGGGCTGCACGAATTCGATGCCTGGGCGTCCTGCTTCGGCGATACCACCACCGAACTCGAAATCCAGCCCTCAGGGAAATACAAGCCAGTGTCGCGGTTCGCTTCCTTCGTCAATGTCCCGGAACTGATCGCCATGTTCCGCTCGTTTGCCGATGTCGTGATGCCGGAGGATCTTCGTCAATATGTGAGGGTGCCCAACGTCTCGACCGGCCGCCGCCAGATCTTGACGGCCAAGCCGACGGCTCTGTTCAAGACCTATCAGCAGGTGCTCGACTCGCGCATCAAGGCGATCGAACAGAGGGAGGGACCGGCCAAGCCGGGCGACGACATCCTGCTCTCGGTCATCACCGATGGGCGCCATGCGGCCATCGATCTTCGTTTCGTCATGCCTGCGGCCGATAACGAAGAGGACAACAAGCTCAATCTGCTGGTTCGCAATGCCTACCGAATTTGGAAGGAGACCGGTGGCGCCATCTATCGGCGTCCTGACGGAAAGGACTTTGAGCTGGCGGGCGCTGCCCAGATGATTTTTTCCGACCTCGGCACGATCAATGTCGAGAAATCACGAGGCTTCTCCGCCTATCGCTTCATCCGCGACGAGCTGATCCGGCTTGGTGTGCCGGCGTCGCAAATCGCCTTCATGCAGGACTACAAGAAAACCGAGGCCAAGCAGCGTCTCTTCGGCGATGTCCGCGCCGGAAAGGTCCGCTTCCTGATCGGCTCGTCGGAGACTATGGGCACTGGCGTGAACGCGCAGCTTCGGCTCAAGGCGCTGCACCATCTCGACGTCCCGTGGCTGCCGTCGCAGATCGAGCAGCGGGAGGGGCGGATCGTGCGCCAGGGCAATCAGCATGACGAGGTCGACATCTTCGCCTATGCCACGCAAGGTTCACTTGACGCTTCGATGTGGCAGAACAACGAGCGCAAGGCCCGGTTCATTGCTGCCGCCCTCTCTGGGGATACCTCGATCCGGCGACTGGAGGATGTCGGTGAAGGTGCTGCCAATCAGTTCGCCATGGCGAAGGCGATCGCCTCTGGCGACGAGCGGCTTATGCAGAAGGCTGGCTTGGAGGCCGATATTGCCCGCCTCGAGCGGCTGCGGGCTGCCCATGAAGACGATCAGTATGCGGTCCGTCGGCAGATTCGCGATGCCGAGCGTGAGATCGAGGTCTCAACCCGGCGCGTCGGTGAGGTCGGCCAAGACATGGTGCGGCTTAAGCCGACAGGCGGCGATTCCTTCAAGATGATGTTGCTCGGTCAGGAATTTGCCGAGCGCAAGGATGCCGGGCGCGCACTGATGAAGGAGATCCTTACGCTCCTGCAGTTGCGGCAAGAAGGTGAGGTGCATCTGGCGACGATCGGCGGCTTCGATCTGGTCTATGAGGGTGAGCGGTTCGGCAAGGGCGACGGCTATCGTTACGAGACCCTCCTCCAGCGAACCGGCGCAGACTACGAGATCGATCTGGCGATCACGGTTACGCCGCTCGGCGCCATCTCGCGTTTGGAGCATGCTCTTGAAGGCTTCGACGACGAACAGCGGCAGTATCGCCGGCGTCTGGAAG
>NZ_WJOK01000026.1 GCF_009649785.1 Agrobacterium tumefaciens
CAGACCCCGCAAGCTTCGCCGCCCACGTTTCTCTTTCTTCTCATATTCAATTGTCAAAAAACAGACCGCTCAATGCAGTCACAAAATCAAACCCCAAAAGCAAAAGCCCTTGGAAAACAACAAGCAGTCAGCTCATCAACATGATTTCTTTAGAACGAAAGACTTCGTCGCCAGCAGCGCCGCCGCCCTCGTTCAGTGAGCGGACTTATAAGAGATCACCCTCAAACAAGTCAACACACCTATCGTCAAAAAACTGACATTTTTGCTAAACATATGAAAATAAAAGATAGTTTCAAGGTGGACCGCCAGGGAGGGCAAGAGGAGCCTCCTGTATGTGCCGACTGGTTCTGTTTCGGGAAACATGCAATAGGAACGGATAAGAGTTTCAGCCAGACTGGGGCGTCCGACGCCCCTTATAGCCTTAAGAATTGGAGAGCCCGTGCGCATTCTCGATGAAGCCGTCATTCCCGAGCTGCCGAATTACTACCGTGGTAAGGTGCGTGAAAATTACGATCTGCCCGACGGCAACCGCATTATCATATCAACCGATCGCCTCAGCGCATTCGACCGCATCCTCACCTGTGTTCCTTATAAGGGGCAGGTATTGACCCAGACGGCACGCTACTGGTTCGAGCAGACGAAGGATATCTGCCCCAACCACGTGGTCAGCTATCCCGATCCTAATGTCGTCATCGGCAAGAGGCTTGAAATATTGCCGGTCGAAGTGGTGGTTCGCGGTTATCTGGCCGGCACCACCGGCACATCGATCCTGACCCTTTATAAGAAAGGCCAGAGACAGATGTACGGCATGAGCCTGCCGGACGGGATGAAGGACAACCAGATCTTGCCCGAGCCGGTGATCACGCCGACGAGCAAGGCCTTCGATGGTGGTCACGACGAGCCGTTGACGCCGGCCGAGATAGTGGAGAAGAAACTTCTGACGCAGGAGCAATGGGACACGCTTTCCCGTTACGCGCTCGCACTGTTCAAGCGCGGACAGGAGATTGCCGCAAAGCAGGGCCTCATCCTCGTCGATACGAAATACGAATTCGGCACGGATGAAAACGGCACGATCATTCTGGCCGACGAAATCCACACGCCTGACAGCAGCCGCTACTGGATGGCTGAAACCTATGAAGAGAGCTTCCGCAACGGCGCACGGCCGGCAAGCTTCGACAAGGATTTCGTGAGAGCCTGGGTTGCCGAACGCTGCGATCCCTATAAGGACGACGTTCCGGAAATTCCGCGGGAACTCGTATTGCAGACGTCAAGGGTATATATTGATGCATACGAACGCATCACCGGACAAAGCTTCGTTCCCGACGATAGCGGTGAGACGCCGCTGGCAAGAGTACGCCGGAACCTGGAGCAATTTTTCCCCGGAGTCTGACCTTGAGCAAAACGATCGAACAGGCGAGAAAGGGTGACAGGAAGAACGACGTTCCTGTCAAGCGCCGGCCTCGCCGTTCCGCCGAAGAGACGCGGCGGGACATTCTTGCCAAAGCCGAAGAACTTTTTCGCGAGCGTGGGTTCAATGCAGTGGCGATTGCCGATATCGCCGCAGCACTCGGCATGTCGCCCGCGAACGTCTTCAAGAACTTCAATTCGAAGAATGCGCTCGTCGATGCCATCGGGTTTGAGCAGATCGGTGCATTCGAGCGGGAAATCCACCCGCTCGATAAAAGTCATGCACCAGTTTCAAGGCTGCGCCATCTCGCCCGCACCCTGATGGAACAACACCATCAGAACCTCAACGACAATCCCTATATATTCGAAATGATCCTGATGACGGCCAAGCAGGACATGAAGTGCGGTGACTATTACAAATCCGTCATAGCAAACCTGGTGGCTGACATTATTCGCGATGGCGTAGATAAGGGAATTTACGCCCCCGCCGACATCCCGCCTCTGGCGGAAACCGTCCTCCACGCACTCGCGAGCGTCATCCATCCCGTCCTCATCGCACGGGAAGATATCGGCAATTTAGCAACACGTTGCGATCAACTGGTTGATTTAATCGAGGCAGGATTGCGCAATCCGCTTGCTAAGTGACGATTCTCAACTTACGTCACCTTCTCGCAATTGCTTGCGAAGCGTGAAAGCCTGCGCTTCTATGCGAATGGCGGTCCGAGCAGATTGAACGAAGAAGGTCCCCATAGGGCCTTTACCCATCGTCCCTGCACCCGGACCAGCATCCGCCGAGCGACACTGCGCTTATAGTTGAATGCGACCGATACGCAGGGAAGAACAATGAGCCGACGTATTTTACCCCTATTTGCTTCTCTGTGCATGACCGCAGTTCTCGCGGGATGCAGCGATGGCGGCGAAAGCAGCCAGACCGCCGGCCAGGGCGCCGCGCGTCCCCCGTCTCCGGTCAGCATCATTGTGATGAAGACGAGCGAATATCCCCTGACCACCGTTCTTCCCGGCCGCGCAAGCGCGTTCCAGACGGCGGAAATCCGCCCGCGCGTCACTGGCATCATCCGCGACATTCCCTTCAAGGAAGGCAGCGAGGTCAAGCAGGGTGACATTCTCTACCAGATTGAAGACAACACCTATCTGGCAGAAGTGGCACAGGCCAAGGCAAGCGTAGCGAAAGCCGAAGCAAGCGTTCCGAGCGCCCAGGCGAACCTTGCCCGCTACGAGCGGCTGGTCAACAGCGGCGCAACGCAGATCGAATATGAAAACGCCAAGGTGACGCTGCTTCAGGCCGAAGCCGACGTAGCCCAGACCAAGGCTGCGCTGGAAACGGCTGAGATCAATCTCGATCTCACCAAGGTCCGCGCGCCTTTCGATGGCATCACCAGCGCAACCGCTTTCAGCATCGGCAACGTGGTGACGGCAAACCAGACGACGGCTTTGACGACGCTGCGCCGCATCGATCCGATCTACATCGATCTGATGGAATCCAGCATCAATCTTCTGCGTCTGAAAAAGGCGATCTCGTCGGGCCAGCTCGGCGGCGATACCAAGGAAACCGGCATTCACCTGACGCTGGAAGACGGCACCGAATACAAGCATGACGGCAAGATCGACATGTCGGACATGGCGGTGAGCGAAACCACGGGCACCTTCTCCATCCGTGCTCTCTTCGATAACCCGGACGATCTTCTGCTTCCCGGCACCTATGTTCGCGCAACGCTGACCATCGGTAAGGAAACGGGTTTCCGCATCCCGCAGCGCGCAGCGAGCCGGAACGCCAATGGCGAACTGACCGCAAAATTTGTCACCGCGGAAAACAAGGTGGAAACGCGCACCTTCCCGTCCAGCCAGCAGTCGGGCAATGCCTGGCTGGTGACGGAAAATGTCAAGGATGGCGACAAACTCATCGTTGACGGCTTCCAGTGGATTGCCGACGGCGCGACGGTCGCGCCCGTGGAAGTGACCATCGACGATCGCGGTATCGTCGTTCTGCCGCAGCAAGCTCCGCCTGCCGCCGCCCCCTCGAAATAAACATGAGCACGAAACCCTCGGTCGAAGCTCGTAAAAGGTAAGGCAGGACTGCCATGGCCCATTTCTTTATCAGGCGCCCCGTTTTTGCATGGGTTATCGCCATCGTCATCATGCTGGGCGGCGCTCTGGCAATTGTGACGCTCTCCATCTCGCAATATCCCGATATTGCCCCAACGACGGTCCGCGTCAGCGCAACCTATAACGGCGCTAGCGCGGAGACGGTCGAAAAATCGGTGACGACCATCATTGAGGACGGCATGACCGGCCTCGACGATCTCACCTATATGACCTCGTCTTCCTCGACCGGCAGCGCCGAAGTGACACTGACCTTCGGTAACAGCATCCTGCCTGACATTGCGCAGGTTCAGGTGCAGAACAAGCTGCAGCTCGTGCAGTCGCAATTGCCCGACACCGTGCAGCAGCGCGGTATTCAGGTCAGCCGCTCCACATCGAGCATTCTGATGGTGGGTGCGCTGATCTCGACGGACGGCAAGCGCAATTCGGCCGATCTCGGCGACGTGTTCTCTTCGCGCGTCGAAGACCAGATCAAGCGCCTTGAAGGCGTGGGCAGCATCAACGTCTTCGGTTCCGAATATGCGATGCGCATCTGGCTCGATCCGTTCAAGCTCAACAAATACCAGCTGACCACGGCTGACGTCACCGGCGCCATCGAAAGCCAGAACACCCAGGTTTCGGTCGGCTCCCTCGGTGCCGTTCCCGCCGTCCAGGGCCAACAGCTCAATGTGACGGTGACGGCGCAGAGCCAGCTCACCACCGTCGCCGATTTCGAATCGGTCATCTTGAAGGTTGAGAAGGACGGCGCAACCGTTCGCCTGAGCGACGTGGCCCGCATCGAAATCGGCCAGGAAACCTATGGCGGTGATTCCCGCTCGAACGGCCGTCCTTCCGCCGGTTTCGCGGTCAACCTCGCCACGGGCGCCAACGCGCTCGATACTGCAGCACGTGTCAAGTCCGCGCTTACCGCCGTTGAGGGCTCGCTGCCTGCAGGCGTCTCGATCGAATATCCCTACGACACGACACCCTTCGTGAAGCTGTCGATCGAGAAAGTGGTGCATACGCTGATCGAGGCGATCATCCTCGTCTTCGTCGTGCTGCTGGTCTTCCTGCAAAACCTGCGCGCCACCTTCATTCCGATGATCGCCGTGCCCGTCGTGCTCCTCGGCACGTTCGGCATCCTCGCAATAACCGGATATTCCATCAACACGCTGACCATGTTCGCCATGGTTCTGGCGATCGGCCTTCTCGTGGATGACGCCATCGTCGTTGTTGAAAACGTCGAGCGCATCATGTCGGAAGAGGGCCTGTCGCCGGTCGAGGCGACGGAAAAATCGATGGGCGAGATAACCGGCGCCATCATCGGCATCGCGCTCGTCCTGACCGCCGTGTTTATTCCCATGGCCTTCTTTGGCGGATCGACTGGTATCATCTATCGCCAGTTCTCTATCACGATCGTTTCGGCCATGCTGCTTTCGGCGGTGGTCGCCATCGTTCTGACGCCGGCGCTGTGCGCCACAATGCTGAAGCCCATCGACCATACCAAAAAGCAGCGTGGACCGGGTGCCTGGTTCAACCGCGGCTTCGGCAAGACGACGGACGGCTATGTCTCGTCGATCGGCTATCTGCTGAAACGGCCCCTGCGCGTGACGATTCTTTTCCTGATCGTCGTCGGCGGCTGCGCCTGGTTCTTCACCAAACTGCCAAGCTCCTTCCTCCCACAGGAAGATCAGGGCGTGCTGCTGACGATCATCCAGACACCGACCGGTTCGAACATCGAACGCACCAACGAGGTGGTAAAACAGGTCGAAAGCTACTTCCGTGAAAAAGAAGCAGCCAATGTCGAATCGGTTTTCGGCGTGCTTGGATTCAGCTTCAGCGGTTCGGGTCAGAACAACGCGATCGTCTTCACCAAGCTCAAGGACTTTTCCGAGCGAACCGCACCCGATCAACACGCCGCCGCCATTGTGCAGCGGGCAATGGGTACGTTCTTCGGCTTCCGCGATGCACAGGTATTCCCGCTTTTGCCGCCGGCAATTCAGGGCATGGGCACGTCGAGCGGTTTCTCCATGTATCTCGTGGATAGCGGCCGCAACGGCACCGACGCTCTGACCGCAACCTCCAAGGACCTGATTGCGCTTGCAACAAGCAATCCAAAAATCAGCTCTCTGCGAAGCGACAGCCAGGACAACGAAACACAGATGAAGATCATTCTCGATCAGGAAAAGATGGGGGCCATGGGCGTCGATCTTTCCTCCGTGAACCTGATGCTGTCGACGATCTTTGCCGGCCGGGATGTCAACGACTTCACCCTGAACGGTGAGCTCAAGCCGGTCTATGTTCAGGGCGATGCACCCTATCGCATGCAGCCGGACGACCTGAAGTTCTGGTATGCCCGCAACACCAGCGGCGAAATGGTACCTTTCTCCTCCTTCAGCGAGGTGAAGTGGATCAACGCGCCGCCGTCACTGGCACGCTACAACGGTACGGGCGCGATCTCGCTTGAAGGCACCGCCGGCGCAGGCGTTGCTTCCGGCGAAGCCATGGACGAGATGGAACGTCTGACGGCAAGCTTGCCAGGCGGTTACACCGTGGCATGGCAGGGTATCTCCTATCAGGAACGCCTTTCCGGCTCGCAGGCGCCCATGCTGTACGCGCTGTCGGTTCTCATCGTGTTCCTTTGCCTGGCTGCCCTTTATGAAAGCTGGTCGATCCCGTTCTCGGTCATTCTGGCTGTCCCGGTGGGTGTCCTCGGCGCTTTGACTGCGGCCCATTTCTTCGGCCAGACGAACGACGTCTACTTCAAGGTGGGCCTGCTGACGACCATCGGCCTTGCCGCGAAAAACGCGATCCTGATCGTTGAATTCGCCAAGGAGAGGCAGGAGCACGGGTTAAGTCTGGTGGAGGCGGCACTGGAGGCGGCGAAGCTGCGCCTGCGTCCGATCATCATGACGTCGCTCGCCTTCATCCTCGGCGTCGTGCCTCTCGCGATCGCAACCGGAGCGGGTTCTGCCGCGCAAAATGCAATCGGTATCGGGGTGCTGGGTGGTATGCTTTCTGCAACACTGCTCGGAATTTTCTTCGTTCCGTCCTTTTTCGTCATCATTCGTCGCCTTTCAAGGCGTTAACAAAACAAAAATGGGCTGTGCCAACCGTTAATACGCTGCTAGAAATATGGCCGATTTGGCAAACGCACGTTTCTAGGGCATATCGACCGCGCAGCCCATTTGTCAGCAAGCCGCGCTTGGTAAGCCAACCAGAGAATTGGGAAAATTATATGCTGTCTATTCGCGCTACTATTCCCCTGACAATGCTACTGCTTTCGGGCTGCGTTGTCGGACCCGACCACAAGACGCCGGAAATTCAATTGCCGGGAAAGTTCGCGGAAGCCGGAAAAACCAGTAATGGCGACATCAGCAGCGTTGCATGGTGGACGGCCTTTAACGACAACCGCCTGAACGGTTACGTCTCCACCGGCCTTGCGCAGAACCTCACCGTGATGCAGGCAATCGAGCGCATCAATCAGGCGCAGGCCCAGGTGATCGTGGACGGCGCCGGCGGCCTGCCGAGCCTGACTGGCAGTGGCAGCCACACGACCAGCGAGACCAAGGGCAGCTACCGTGACGTTCCCGTCACCAACGTGTCCAACGGCAGCCTTAGCGTTTCCTGGTTCCTCGACCTTTTCGGTCGCTATCGCCGGGCAACGGAAAGCGCCGATGCTTCGCTCGACGCCGCGTACTCCACCGTCGACGTTCAGCGCCTGACGCTGATTTCCTCAGTCGCCGCGGCCTATATCGACGTGCGCTATTATCAGGAGCGCCTGGCGATTGCCCGCCAGAACCTGAGTTCACGCCGCGAAACGCTCGATCTGACGAAGCTGCAGCTCGAAGCGGGTGCGGCCTCGCGTCTCGATGTCGTCCAGTCCGAAGGTCTGGTCAATTCAACGCTGTCGCAGATACCCGGCCTCGAAACCAGCTTCCGCAAGTCAGCCCACCGCATCGCGACCCTGCTCGGCATGCCGGCCTCGTCGCTCATCGCCGAGCTGCAGAAGGGCGCACGCCAGCCTGTTGCGCGCGCAGTTCCCCGCACCGGCATCCCGGCCGACCTGATCCGCAACCGTCCGGACATCCGCGTCGCTGAACGCAATCTCGCCGCTGCGGTCGCCACGATCGGTGTAACCGAGGCACAGCTTTATCCAAGCATCGAGCTTGGTGGCGCGATCACCCCGAGCTACAATTTCCTGAGTGGCGGCGGCAGGGGAACGGCCAATAGCTGGTCCTTCGGTCCGAGCCTCACTCTCCCGATCCTCGATGGTGGCAGACTGCGCGCCAATGTCGACATCGCGAACTCGCAAGCACGCGAGCAATATCTCGTCTGGAAGGCAACCGTTCTCAACGCGGTTGAAGAAGTCGAAAACGCCCTGGCCGCCATCAATCGCGACCAGCGTACCGTCGACGCGCTGAGAAAGACTGTCTCATCCTACCAGGAAGCGCTGCAGCTCTCGACAGCCAGCTATCGTGACGGTGCGTCGTCTCTGCTCGACGTTCTGGATGCCCAGCGGTCGGTCTCCGATGCGCAGGCAAACCTTGCAACGGCGATCCAGACGACCGCGCAGGATTATGTATCGCTCAACGTGGCTCTCGGCGGCGGTTATGCCGTTGGCCAGCCTGTCCCGAAGAAGTCCGCTGGCCCAACCGTGGTCGCTGCAAAGGGCATGTAAGAAACGCCTCAAGGCAAATGAAAAGCCCGCGTCGAGACGCGGGCTTTTTTTGTATTCCAGACACAAAAAAGCACCGGTCGCCCGGTGCTTTTTGTTTAACCTGCCGTCAGGCTCAGTTCTTGGCGCGCTCGACGTAGGAATTGTCTTCCGTCGCGATGACCACGCGGATACCGGCGTCGATGTGCGGCGGCACCATGGTGCGGATGCCGTTGGAAAGAATTGCCGGCTTGTAGGAAGAAGAAGCCGTCTGGCCCTTCACAACCGGTTCCGTTTCGACGATTTCCAGCGTGACGTGGCGCGGCAGTTCGACAGCCAGCGGATTGCCTTCGTGAATGGAAAGAACGCAGGTCATGCCTTCCTGCAGATAGGCCTTCTGGTCGCCCATCGTCTCGACATCGACAACGACCTGATCGTAGTTTGCCGGGTTCATGAAGTGGAAGCCTTCGCCATCTTCATAAAGGAACTGGAAGTTCAGGTCTTCGACGAAAGCACGCTCAACCTGTTCGGTCGTGCGCCAGCGCTCGGAGACCTTCACGCCGTCAACGATGCGGCGCATGTCAACCTGCGTGACCGGCGTGCCCTTGCCCGGGTGAAAGTTCTGCGCGGTGAGAACAACGTAGAGCTTGCCGTCCACGTCGAGAACATTGCCCTTGCGGACGGATGAGGCGATAACCTTGACCATATGACTTCCTTGTAACTCGATGAAATGCGTCGTAAAGGACTGCGCGATAGCACCGGCCCGGCAGACGTTTTGTCTTTTTTCTGGGGCGCAACTACCTTAAATCCGCGCGAATTGCCAGCCTTCTACAGCAATTCGCGGAAGAGTGCCTAGCGGTTTTCCGCCCGGAATTGCTTTAAATGATGCGATCAGGCGTTTTGCGGGCCGTTTATCCGTAACAAGGCCAGCAGGTAAGACGGAAAAGAAAAAAGAGATGGGCTCAAGCAACGAGACAATGTCGCCCTGGTGGACGCCCGACGTCCATGCCGACCGCCGCCCCTTTCTGCTTGGACGCAACGCGATCCAGTCGGAATTTCGCAGCTATTTCGCGCGCGCGGACTTTCTAGAGGTCGACACCGCCACATTGCAGATTTCTCCTGGCAACGAGGCACATCTGCATGCCTTCGCCACCCAGGGACTGACGCCGGCCGGCGACGCCGCTCCGCTCTATCTCCACACCTCGCCCGAATTCGCCTGCAAGAAATTGCTCGCGGCCGGTGAAGAACGCATTTTCTGTTTCGCCCATGTTTATCGAAACCGGGAAAGAGGCCCCCTGCACCACCCAGAATTCACGATGCTGGAATGGTATAGGGTAGGAGAAACCTACGAGATCCTGATGAAGGACAGCGCCAATCTTCTGGCGCTGGCGGCGGAAACCGCCAAAACAAACAATTTCACCTATCGTGGCCGCAGCGTCGATCCGTTCCTCGAACCGGAACGTCTGAGCGTCGCGGAAGCCTTCGATCGCTATGCGGGAATTGATCTTCTGGCGACGATTGACCGAAACGGCGAGACGGATAGCCAGCACCTTGCCGCGAGCCTCACCAATGCCGGAATTCGTGTGGCTAAGGACGACACCTGGGCGGATATGTTCAGCCGCGTTATCGTGGAGCGGGTGGAACCAGAACTGGGCTTCGGCCGCGCCACCATTCTCGATGAATACCCCACAAGCGAGGCTGCGCTTGCCCGCAAATCGCCTGGGGATGCGCGGGTGGCGGAACGGTTCGAGCTTTATGCGTGTGGCGTGGAACTTGCCAATGCCTTTGGCGAATTGACCGACGCTACTGAGCAGAGACGGCGTTTCGAAATGGAGATGGTTGAGAAGCAGCGGGTTTACGGCGAGACCTATCCTTTGGACGAGGATTTTCTGGCGGCGCTGGCGATCATGCCGCCGGCAAGCGGCATAGCACTCGGTTTCGACCGACTAGTGATGCTGGCAACCGGCGCGCCCCGAATCGATCTGGTCATGTGGGCACCCGTCGCGGAATACGGACGATGACAAGGCTTGAAACCATCAAGACACCCGAAGCACTTGTTGAGGCGGGGTTGATCAAGACCGAGGCGCTCGAGGACGTGCGCGCGGTGACGCAGCGTTACGCGTTAGCCATCACAGCGACAATGGCCGATCTGATGGACAGCGGCGATCCGCAGGACCCCATCGCGCGGCAATTCGTGCCGGACCTAGCCGAACTCGTCCACCTTCCCGAAGAACGGGACGATCCGATCGGCGACGGTGCACATAGTCCCGTCCATGGCATCGTCCACCGTTATCCGGACCGGGTGCTTTTGAAGGCGGTGCATGTCTGCCCCGTCTATTGCCGTTTCTGTTTCCGCCGCGAAATGGTCGGGCCGCAAGGCAACGGCATGATGAGCCCGGAAGAGCTGGACGCCGCATTCGACTATATAAAAGCCAACCCGGCCATCTGGGAGGTCATCCTCACCGGCGGCGATCCGCTGGTACTCTCGGCGCGGCGATTGTCCGACCTGATGACGCGGCTGAAAGACGTACCGCACGTCAAGATCGTTCGCTTCCACACCCGTGTACCGGTCGTCGATCCCGAACGAATCGACGGGCCGCTGATCGAAGCATTGAAGGCCAGCGGCAAAACCACCTATGTGGCCCTGCACGCCAACCACGCACGCGAACTTGGGCAAGCAGCCAGAAGTGCTTGCGCGCGCCTGATCGATGCCGGCATCGCCATGGTCAGCCAGACCGTACTTTTGAAGGGCATCAACGATGATTCGGCAATTCTCGCCGAACTGATGCGCGCCTTTGTCGAGAACCGTATCAAGCCTTACTACCTGCACCACCCCGACCTTGCGCCCGGCACCAGCCATTTCCGGCTGACGATAGAAGAAGGTCAGCGAATCGTTTCCGCGTTGCGCGGGCATGTCTCCGGTCTTTGCCAGCCGACCTACGTTCTCGACATTCCGGGCGGTCACGGCAAGGCCACGATCGGCCCGAATGCGGCCGAAAAAACCCGCGATGGCTGCTACTCCGTCTCGGACTTCAACGGAAACGATCATATTTACCCGCCGCCTGCATCCGGCGACGTTTAAAAAAAGCGTAAAAAGCCCGCCGTGCCGGGCTTTTCAAAGCGGCGTCGAACGAAAACAAAAATTTCACATTTCCGCCCCCCTCCTGTCATCATAAAGAAAAATATTCTACCTATAACAATCAGCATTGATTTTAATGGTGGTCTGGATTATCAGTGTGGAACTGGAGAGCGAGTCTCCTGATTCCGGATCAACACCAATACAGGGAGTGTGTCATGTCAAAATATATTCGCATCAACGCAATCCTTGGTCTTGAGTCCTGGAATGCTGGATTTAAATCCACGTGTTCCCGCTGCTGTCGAATGTGACCTGACGGTCTCAATTTTCTGAAAATCAGTTCGACGACATGCTGTGTTAATGAGCCACAGCGGGAGTATACCTATGCAAAAGCAAGTTATTGAATTCGCTGGCGAACCCGTCGGCATCGTCATACCGGACAACGACCGGCTGAAGTTCATCGCGGTGAAGTTCCACGTCCACGACCTGGACGAACAGAAGTTCGACAGCGCCGACGATGTGCGGATTGCAATTCGCAATCTCGTGCGCAGCCGGAACCTGGCCGCGGCCTGATGCGGGAAACCCATCACCCGCTCACGGACCTTTCAAAACCAAAGTGCGCCCAATATCGGATCCAGAATACCGGGTCGATGGCGCGCTTTTCTATTGCCTGACAATCCGTCCACTGGTCTGTCATAAACCACGACCGGGTGTATCAATACGCCCTGCACTAAGGTGAAATAGCTTTTTCAAATCCGGATTGGAGTGCAAAAGCCACGCGCTCCTAGAACTCCCACCTCTCCTCGTTTCTGTGCTTGTCACAGGAAACCAGCCAGCCCAGATCCTAGTGCTGAAAAGACTCTCTCGCCGCCCAGACGCGCGTCAGAACGCGGTAAAGGTCAGCGTCGTCAACGAGCGGACGATGCCCGGAATGTTGACGATGTTCTGGTTGATGAACTTGCCGATATCCTCTTCCTGTGGAAGATAGATCTTCAGCATCAGATCATATTCGCCGCTGGTGGAATAAAGCTCGGAAACCAGCTCCGTTTTATAGATGGCATCGGCGACATCATAGGTCTTGCCGGGCTCGCATTGAAGCTGGACAAAAATGGGCTTCACGGACATCTCCCGTATTGGAACTTGTGGTGCGTGGCTCTTCGCCATGCGTCATGGCGCACTATTGGCTTAGCCGCGCCGGTCTTGCAAGACCGCCTGCCGGTTTAGGCAGAAAAGTCTCATCCGCTGCTACCAGCCCCGATCGCGGCCTGAGAAACGATCCAGCTTCGAAAACTTTCAAGCGGAGCGTAACCGGCGCGATCGGGCATGCAGGCGAGATAATAGGCCTCTTCGCTCTCCACCTCGCCGGTAACCGCCGCGACAAGCCGGCCACTTCGCAACTCCTCCTCGATCATGAAGGACGGAATGAGCGATGCCCCGACCCCGGCGCTCGCCGCCTCGGCAATCGTCGTGAACTGATCGAAAAGCATGCCATGCACATTGTCGAAAACCACATCATGGCTGCGAAACCATTGTTCCCAGGCGTCCGGCCGAGTCGTCATGTGCAGCAGCGGCACATGCAGCAGATCGCCCGGCTGTGAAAGCCCGTAGCGCTCCCTGAAAGCGGGACTGCACACCGGAATGACTGTTTCATGCATCAGAAAAACGAGTTCGGTACCCGGCCAATGCGGCAAACCAAAATGAATCGCCGCGTCGACTGTATCGGTACGGAAATCGAACAGCGACGAACGCGTAAGAAGATTGACCGAAACGCCCGGATGTCGGGCAATGAAATCGGGAAGACGCGGCACCAGCCAGCGCGTACCAAAGCTTGGCAGAACACCGAGATTGAGCGTGCCGCCATCTGGATTGGCGCGCAGATTGAGCGACGCGGTCGATATTCGCCGCAGGGCCTCCCGGATTTCCCGCGCATAACCCTCTCCCGCCCGGGTGAGCCGGATTGTCTGCCGCTCGCGCAGAAACAGCGCCACGCCAAGCTGCTCCTCAAGCGCGAGGATCTGCCGGCTGACCGCGCCTTGAGTAAGCCCGAGTTCTCTCGCAGCCGCGGTCACGCTGCCCGTGCGCGAGGCGGCTTCAAAGGCCGCAAGAAGTGAAAGCGACGGTAAGAAGCGCCGAGGCGGCAGAACCATATTCCCTCACGGAATGAACTCTTGACGATATGTCGATATTCAACAGGTGAGGCCGCTTGTAAAGTCTCATAAACAAGGGCTTGTGACTCATACGGAAAACAAATGAACTCGCCCGGAAAATGGTGGAACGATGTATAATGACCCCCGCTCGCACGGCCTCTGGGAAAAGACCGCGCCGCAGCCGCCCGCAACGCCTGCTCTGCAAGGCGAGGCGGTTGCCGATGTGGTGATTGTCGGTGGCGGCTTCACCGGACAATCCGCCGCCCTTCATCTTGCTGAAAAGGGCATGGATGTCGTTCTTCTCGAAGCCAGGGAAATCGGCTTCGGCGGCGCCGGCCGCAATGTCGGTCTCATCAACGGCGGCATGTGGGTCATGCCGAGGGAGTTGCCCGGCGTGCTGGGCGAAACCTACGGGGAACGGCTTCTCAGCCTTCTGGGTGATGCGCCGTTGCTGGTGCGCGAATTGGTGGAAAAACACGCGATTCCCTGCGAGATAGAAAAGAATGGCACATTGCACTGCGCCGTCGGTGAAAAAGGGCTCGCCGAAATTCGCGAGCGCTGCGAACAATGGGCAGCCAGAGGCGCTCCCGTCCGCCTTCTCGATGCCGATGAAACGGCAAGACACACCGGCAGCACCGCCTATTCCGGCGCACTTTTCGATACGCGCGCGGGCACGCTTCAGCCGCTTGCCTATGTTCGTGGTCTGGCTGCCACCGCGCAAAAGGCAGGAGCACGGCTGCACACCGCCAGCCCCGTCGTAGCGACCGAACGTAGTGGTGGAAAATGGGTGGTAAAAACGCCGCAGGGATCGGTGACCGCCAACTGGATCGTGGTCGCCACCGAAGCATACAGCACCGGGCCGTGGCAGATCGTCCGCGACGAACAGACCTACCTGCCCTACTTCAACTTCGCGACCAGACCGCTTAGCGACAATCTGCAAAAGAGTATCCTGCCGAACCGAGAAGGTTGCTGGGATACAAAGGAAATCCTCTCCTCGTTCCGCATGGACAAAGCGGGTCGGCTGGTCTTCGGCAGCGTCGGCGCCTTGCGCAGCACGGGTGCCGCCATTCACCGGGCATGGGCCAAACGATCGCTGAAGCGGCTTTTCCCGCAATTGGGCGAGACGGAATTCGAATGCGAATGGTACGGCCAGATCGGCATGACGGACAATGCCGTGCCGCGTTTCCATAAATTCGCGGAAAATGTCGTCGGTTTTTCCGGTTATAATGGCCGCGGCATCGCACCCGGTACTGCCTTCGGCAAGGTGATTGCGCAACATATTCTCGGTGATATCGCCGAAAACGACCTGCCTCTTCCCGTGACCGAACCAAAAGCGCTGGCCTTCCGGGCAGTGAAGGAAGCCTATTACGAGGCGGGCGCACAGATTGCCCATTTCACCGGTGAACGCTTCTGATCAACCAGGCCGAAAGCCGCCGGTCGTGGCGGCTTTTTTAAACGGCATCGATATATTCTTGAAAATATAATGATTGCCCTATAGGCCTATCGATATATTCATCAGGATATCTCGAGCCGGGGGAACACACCATGAGACTCTTACGCCGCACCTTCTTCAAAACCATCGCCGCAGCAACATCCTTCTGGGTGGCTGCATCCTTTGCTGTGGTTCCCGCCCATGCCGCCGAAAAAGTCACGGTGTTTGCTGCCGCGAGCATGAAAAACGCACTTGATGCGATCAATGCCGAATGGGCGAAGGAAAGCGGCAATGAAGCGACCGTGTCCTACGCCGCAAGCTCCGCACTCGCCAAACAGATCGAGCAGGGTGCACCGGCGGATATCTTCATTTCCGCCGACCTCGCCTGGATGGATTATGTTGCCGAAAAGAAGCTGATCGACGTCCAAAGCCGCTCCAATCTTCTTGGCAATCGCATCGTTCTCGTCGCCCCGGCCGACAAGGCCAAGCCGGTCGATATCAAAAAGGACTTCGATCTCGCCGGACTGGTGGGCGATGGCCGACTGGCCATGGGCGCGGTCGATTCCGTTCCGGCGGGTAAATACGGCAAGGCTGCGCTGGAAAAGCTCGGCGTCTGGTCATCCGTGGAAAAGAAAGTCGCCGGCGCGGAAAGCGTGCGCGCAGCGTTGCTGCTCGTGTCGCGCGGCGAAGCGCCCTATGGCATCGTCTACCAGACCGATGCGGCCGCCGATCCGGGCGTGAAGATCGTCGGCACCTTCCCGGAAGACAGCCATCCGCCGATCATCTACCCCGTCGCCATTCTCTCGGAAGCAAAATCTCCGGCGGCAAAATCCTATCTGGATTTCCTGAAGTCCGCCAAAGCTACGCCCTTCTTCGAAAAGCAAGGCTTTACCGTTTTGAAATAAACTGCGTCTCGCGGCCCGATCCCGTGCGGGACCGCGAGAGATGACGATTGTAGGATATGGCTTTGCATTGGTGGACACTCAGCCCTGAAGAATGGACGGCGATCAGGCTCAGCCTGTGGGTGTCCTCCATCGCCATGTTCGCCAGCCTGCCCTTCGGCATTGCGGTTGCCGTCGCGCTGGCGCGCGGGCGCTTCTGGGGCAAGTCGCTGCTCAACGGCATCGTCCACCTGCCGCTCATTCTGCCGCCCGTCGTCACCGGCTTTCTGCTGCTCGTCCTCTTCGGCCGCAGAGGCGCCATCGGCCAGTTTCTAGACAGCTGGTTCGGCATCGTCTTTTCCTTTCGCTGGACGGGGGCGGCGCTCGCATGCGCCGTCATGGCGTTTCCGCTGATGGTGCGCTCCATCCGCCTCTCCATCGAAGCGGTGGACAGCAAGCTGGAAGAGGCGGCCGGAACCCTGGGTGCAAGTCCCCTATGGGTGTTCCTCACCGTCACGCTTCCCCTGATCCTGCCCGGCATCATCGCGGGCATGATCCTCGCTTTTGCCAAGGCCATGGGCGAATTCGGCGCGACCATCACCTTCGTTTCCAATATTCCCGGCGAAACCCAGACGCTGTCCGCTGCCATCTACACTTTCACGCAGGTTCCGGGCGGCGATGCAGGCGCATTGCGGCTGACCATCGTTTCCGTCGTGATTTCCATGTTGGCCTTGCTCGTCTCCGAGTTTCTGGCCCGCATCATTGGCAAACGGGTGAGCATGGAATGACGCTTTCTGTCTCCACCCGCCACCGCCTCGGCTCCTTCGAACTCAACGCGTCATTCACCTCTGATGGCGGCATCACGGCGCTTTTCGGACGCTCCGGCTCCGGTAAAACGTCGATGATCCGCATCATCGCAGGTCTGATGCGACCAGATAGTGGTCAGGTATCGCTCGATGGCGAAGTGCTGGCCGATAGCGGAAAGCGCCTGTTCCTGCCGGCGCACAGGCGCCATTTTGGTTATGTTTTTCAGGACGCGCGGCTGTTTCCTCACCTCAGCGTTGCCCAGAACCTGAACTACGGCAAATGGTTCGCTACGGAAAAATCTGAGCGGGCGAATGAAAACCGCATTATCGATATGCTTGGCATCGGCCATCTTCTCCAGCGTCGTCCGAACAAGCTTTCCGGCGGTGAAAAACAGCGGGTCGCCATCGGCCGCGCACTCCTGTCATCGCCCAGACTACTGTTGATGGACGAACCGCTCGCCTCACTGGACGAGGAACGAAAGGCCGAGATCATCCCTTATCTGGAACGGCTGCGCGACGAGACGAAAATCCCGATCGTCTATGTCAGCCACTCCATCCAGGAAGTCGCCCGCCTTGCCGACCGCATAGTTGTTATGAAGGACGGCAAGGTGGAGGCACAGGGAAAAGCGGCCGACGTGCTGTCACGGTCGGATTTCAGCGCACATCTTGAGCGACGAGAAGCGGGCAGCATCCTTTCGGGACACATCGAAAGCTTCGATGAAAGTCACGGGCTTGCTGCCGTAAGGCTCTGCTCGTCGCTCCTGCAGGTTCCAGCAAAAAGAGGAACACGCGGCACCCCGGCACGCGTGCTGATACCAGCGCGTGACGTCATGCTTGCCACGGCAAAACCCGAAGGCCTGAGCGCACTTAACATCCTCGAAGGCCATATTGCCGGTATCTCCGCCAGCGAAGATGGCATGGTAACCGTTCAGGTGGATTGCGGCGGCGATATTATCCAGTCGCGCATCACCGATCTGTCGCGCGAACGTCTCCAGCTGGAACCCGGGAAACCGGTACACGCGATCATAAAGTCGGCGGCTCTCGATCCATATTAGTGATGGCGGCATCCGGATTGCGGTTGGCCTCAAGCCAGTCTATATCCTTGCGCAGGGCCTCATTCATCCGCTTTTCCATGCTGCGATACCGTTCAAGCAATTCGGCACCGAATGCGGTCAGCGCGGCCCCACCACCCTGCTTGCCGCCCCGCTGGGATTCGATCACCGGCTGCCTGAACATATGGTTCAGCGCATCCACAAGCAGCCATGCACGGCGATAGGACATGTCCATCGCTCGCGCGGCGGCCGATATCGAGCCGGTCTCGACAATCAGCTCCATCAACTCGATCTTACCGTGGCCGAGACGATCTCCGGGCGGAAAATCGATGCGGAGAACGGGCTTCAGTGGCTGATGTATATTGCTCATCGGCTAGAAACCCCGGCCATGAAGATCGTGATAGGCTTTCTGCGCACCGTGCTGCGGCAGAGCCGTCGCCTCGTAAACACCGCGCGCCACCGCGCGTGCCATAACGATGGTAGCGAGATGGCAGAGTTCCGCGAAATGAGCGCCGCCCTCAAGCGGCTTCTCACCGGTCGCAGCCGAAAACATGGTGTCGCCGTCGCTCGGCAGATGGGCGGGCAGCACGGCGCGCGCCAGCCCGTCATGCGCCATGATGGAAAGGCGGTGCGCCTGCGCTTTGGTAAGGACGGCATCGGTGACCACGGCGCCGATGGTCGTCGCGGTGAGGTTGACGCCCTTGAGACGAAGCGCGGTATGATCCGGTTCGAAACGATCAGGAAAACCGCAGTCGCCGAACTCGCCCTGCTCTTCAAAAGGCGCAGACCAGAAATGGCGGCTGGCGCCAACGGTTGCCGAGCCAAGCGCATTGACGGCGACGATGGCCGCCACCTTGTAACCGCCGGAACTGATAGCGCTTGCCGAACCAAGTCCGCCCTTGAAGGTGGCGGTGGTCGCCCCCGTTCCCGCGCCGACTGTTCCAAGCCCGAAGGGCTCCGCACGCGCCGCCCTGAAAGCTGCATAGCCCATCTCGCGATAGGGCGAATGCAGCCCCCACTCCTTGTTGCCACCATTCAACAGATCCATGAGGATCGCCTGCGGCACAATGGGAACACGGGTGGAACCGACTTGCAGGCCACGCCCGATCTCGCGCAGACCGGCCTGAACACCACCCGCCGCATCCAGCCCGAAGGCCGAACCGCCTGAAAGTACGAAGGCATCCACGGTTTCCACCGTCATCGCCGGGTCGAGCAGGCCGGTATCACGACCACCGGGCGCCCCGCCAAGAACCGAACCGGAGGCGATTACGGGTTTTTCGAAAACGATTGCGGTGACGCCGGAGCCGAGTGCAAGATCGGTGACATTGCCGACCAAAATCCCATTGATATCCGTCAGAAGATTATTGCGTGCCGCCATGCCGTTCCCCTTTTCTCCCGGTATCCCGCCGCCACGGGGCACTGTCAACGCAAAAGGTGAATCAGGAAAATACCGCCGTGCCAATCACCGGTGTCGAGGGAATGGCCATATCTCTCGGCTCCAGCGGCCCCGCCACAAAAGCCTGATGCCCGGCCTCAATGGCGCGGGCGAAAGCTTCCGCCATGCCGACCGGGTCACCCGCCCCCGCGACCGCCGTGTTGAGCAGAACGGCATCGTAACCAAGCTCCATCACCGTCACCGCATGTGACGGCCGGCCGATACCGGCATCGACGATCAGCGGCACATCCGGAAAACGCGCCCGCATGGATTTCAGCGCCATCAGATTAAGCGGCCCCATGGCGCTGCCGATCGGCGCGCACCAGGGCATCAGCACCTTGCAACCCGCATCCAGGAGCTTTTCCGCCACGACAAGATCATCAGTCGTATACGGAAAGACTTCGAAACCATCGTCGCAGAGAATTTTCGCCGCTTCGACGAGCGCAAACACATCGGGCTGCAAGGTGTCGTGATGGCCGATGACCTCCAACTTGATCCAGTTGGTGTGAAAAACCTCACGCGCCATCTTCGCCGTCAGCACCGCTTCCTTCACGGTATGGCAGCCAGCCGTATTGGGCAGAATGGAACGATCCAGCTCGCGGATCAGCTCAAAAAACTGGCCACCCTTCTTGCCGCCTGCCGTTTCCCGACGCAGCGAAATCGTCAGAATATCCGTGTTGCTGGCCCGCACTGCATCGGCAAGTACGGCGGGAGACGGATAACGCGCCGTGCCGAGCAGGAGGCGCGACGAGACCTCACGGCCATAAAGCGTCAGCATGGCCTCAACCTCCCTGCATCGGCGAAAGGATTTCGACACGGTCGAACGCCTTCAATCGATAATCGGCGCGCTCTTCCGAATGCACCAGATCGCCATTGACCGCCGTCGCCAGCCACTCGCCTTCATAATCGAGGCTGGTGAGTAACCCGGCCAGCGTCTCGGTGGCGAGATCAAGCTCGTCGCCATTCACCAGAAGTTTCATGATCCTGTTCCTTTCCAGAGATATCTTGGCAGACGATTTCAGCCGCCTGCCGCGCCATCGCCGGCGACAGCAGGAAGCCATGCCGGTGGGCGCCGTTGATGAAGACGGTCCGGCCGTCCTGCGTAACTTTCGGCAGATTGTCGGGATAGGCGGGGCGCACGCCCGTTCCGGTCTCGATGATTTCCGCTTCGCCGAAGGCCGGATGTACGGCATAGGCGGCGTTCAGAAACTCCATCATCGAGCGCGCTGAAATGGCTCCGGCATCCTCTGTCTCGATCATCGTGGCCCCCACCATGAAGCGACCCGGCTCACGCGGCACAATGTAAAGCGGAATGCGCGGATGTAAGAGCCGGACGGCGCGCGACAGGGAAACCTCTGACGTGGCTAGATAGAGCATTTCTCCCCGCACGCCGCGAAGATTGGCAATCTCGCCCACCGCCGCAGCGCCGGTGCAATCCACCACCCGATCGAACGGCTGCTCATCCACCGGAATACCCATATGAAACCGCACGCCCAAGCCGCAAAGCCGCGTATGCAGCGATTTGAGCGCAAGGCGCGGATCGAGATGCCCCTCGCCCGCGAAATAAAGCCCGGAGCGGAACCGCCCGGCAAGGTCAGGCTCCAGAGCGGCGATTTCACCCTCATCCACCCACTGGTATCCAGTTGTTCTGCATGCGAAACGCGAAAGCTCGGCTTTGTCGCGGGCGGGCGCGACGACCAGCGTGCCGTGTCTGATGACAAGGCCGGGGGTCGCCTCATCCCACCAGTCGAGAGCCGCCTGGCCGAGCGTTAGTACCGCCTCGTCCGCACTTTCACGCTCGCACCAGGGTGCCAGCATTCCGCCCGCATAAAAGGATGCGCCGCGCGAGGCTTCAGCATTGCGCTCCGAAACCTCCACGGTTGCGCCGCGCCGCGCCAGTTCGAAGGCCGCCGTCAGACCGGCGACCCCCGTTCCCTTAACAAGGACACGCATGCTACTGGCCGTCTGCCGGGGTCGCGAGCGGCATGTAAAGCTCGCCACCTTCCTTGAAGCGCGCGGCCATGGCCTCCAGCCCTTCCTTCTGCGCCTCGGCGCGGATGTCGTGGGAAATCCGCATTGAGCAGAATTTCGGCCCGCACATGGAGCAAAAATGCGCGACCTTGTGCGCCTCCTTCGGCAGGGTCTCGTCATGGAAGGAGCGCGCCGTGTCCGGATCCAGCGACAGGTTGAACTGGTCTTCCCAACGGAACTCGAACCTTGCACGCGACAGCGCATCGTCCCGCACCTGTGCTGCCGGATGGCCCTTGGCGAGATCGGCCGCGTGAGCCGCGATCTTGTAGGTGATGACACCGACCTTCACGTCGTTACGATCAGGCAGACCGAGATGTTCCTTCGGCGTGACATAGCAGAGCATCGCCGTGCCAAACCAGCCGATCATCGCTGCCCCGATGCCGGAAGTGATGTGGTCGTAACCGGGGGCGATATCGGTCGTTAGCGGCCCAAGCGTATAGAAGGGCGCCTCACCGCAGGTCTTCAACTGCTTGTCCATGTTCTCCTTGATCTTGTGCATCGGCACATGGCCGGGGCCCTCGATCATGACCTGGCAATCCTTCGCCCATGCGATCTGTGTCAACTCACCGAGCGTCTCCAGCTCGGCAAATTGCGCGGCGTCGTTGGCGTCGGCAATCGAACCGGGCCGCAACCCGTCACCCAGCGAGAAGGAAACATCATAGGCACGGCAGATGTCGCAGATCTCGTCGAAATGCTCGTAGAGGAAGCTTTCCTTGTGATGATGCAGACACCACTTGGCCATAATCGACCCGCCGCGTGAGACGATACCGGTGACACGGTTGACGGTAAGCGGAATGTAATGCAGCCGAACACCGGCATGGATGGTGAAATAATCCACGCCTTGCTCCGCCTGTTCGATCAACGTGTCGCGGAACACTTCCCAGTTCAGGTCCTCTGCAATGCCGTTGACCTTCTCCAGCGCCTGATAAAGCGGCACTGTGCCGATCGGTACCGGCGAATTGCGGATGATCCATTCGCGGATATTGTGGATGTTGCGCCCGGTCGAAAGGTCCATGACGGTATCGGCACCCCAGCGGATCGCCCAGACCATCTTCTCCACCTCTTCGGCCATGGAGGAGGTGACGGCGGAATTTCCGATATTGGCGTTGATCTTGACCAGAAAATTACGGCCGATGATCATCGGCTCAAGCTCGGGGTGATTGATGTTGGCCGGGATGATGGCGCGACCCGATGCGACTTCCTGACGGACGAACTCTGGCGTCACATAATCGGGTATCTGCGCACCGAAACTCTCGCCATCACGAGCCAGCTTCTCCTTCGCCGCTTCGCGCCCCAGATTTTCGCGGATGGCGATGAACTCCATTTCCGGCGTGATGATGCCTGCCCGCGCATAGGCAAGCTGCGTTACGGCTTTTCCTTCCGTGGCCCTCAGCGGCTGGTGGCGCACGGCGAATTCCGGCGTCAGGCGCTCGCCAGTGGCAAAGCCGTTATCCTCCGGTTTGACGTGCCGACCGTCGTAAGCCGCGACATCGCCGCGCGCTACAACCCAGTCGCGACGCAGGCGCGGCAGACCCTTTTCGATCAGAACGTTATGCAATGGATCGGTATAGGGGCCTGAGGAATCATAGACCGTGACCGGCGGTTCTCCCGCCGTCGGGTGGACGGCGATTTCGCGCATCGGCACGCGAATTTGCGGATGCAAAATTCCGGTTTTGTGGATTTTCGTGGAGGCGGGATGCGGCCCGGTTGTGACGACAAGCGGGATATTCTTGGCAACGATATTCATCATGAGGCTCCAAAGTTTGACAGTGGAGACCCAGTTCGAGCCGGAATGATGGAAAATACCGACGCGTCGGCAGCGCAAGTTACACGCAATCCGACCTTCGGTCTTTGCACCGTCCCTACGCCAGTATGAACTGGATCAGGTTCAACGGGTCACTGCGCATAAAAGCAGAATCTCAGCCCCTTGACGGGACACCCCTGGTGAATGGACACAAGAGAAAACACCGCCCGACATTTGTCAAGGGTGCTGCTGATGGCTGGCAAAGGTGGACGAACAACAAAAGCGCCGTTAGCGGTAATTAACCTAACGGTTTAGGCGAATATTATCGTTTTCAAATTAACGATAAGCACAAACCATCCTGATGTTAAATTCATGGGAGATAAGTCGGAATGAATGCGACTATTCGTGAAATACTGGCAAAATTCGGCCAGCTTCCTACCCCCGTCGATACGATTGAAAACGAAGCAGATCTTTATGCAGCAGGTCTTTCTTCCTTTGCCTCGGTGCAATTGATGCTGGGTATCGAGGAAGCTTTCGATATCGAATTCCCCGACAACCTCTTGAACCGCAAGTCCTTTGCCAGCATCAAGGCCATTGAAGACACCGTTAAGCTCATTCTGGATGGTAAAGAGGCAGCCTGATGAATGTGACCGTTGCGCCGCAGGATGAAACGCTGTCCGCGCGCGCAAGCCGCGTCGCAGCAATTGCCGCCAAACACGCGGACGAGGTGGACGTCACCGGTCGCTTCCCGGAGGAAGCCGTCAAGGCGCTGAGACAAGAGCGCCTTCTCGCCATTCAGGTCCCGTCCTCTCTTGGTGGCGAAGGCGCATCCATACAGCAAATCGCCGATATCTGCGCCCGGCTTGGCCAGGCCTGTTCGGCAACCGCGATGATTTTCGCCATGCACCACATCAAGGCATCGAGCCTTGTGGAACACGGCGAGACAAGCCCATGGCATGCGGGCTTCATGAGCCGCATCGCAAGCGAACAGCTTCTGCTCGCATCGGCCACGACCGAAGGCGGAATCGGCGGCAATCTGCGCAATTCCATCTGCGCGATTGAGGTCGAAGGAGACATCTGCCGGCTGGAGAAGGACGCCACCGTCATTTCCTACGGCAGCAATGCGGATGCCATCCTCATCACCTCGCGCGCCCACAAGGATGCCGCCCCGGCCGATCAGGTGATGACCGTCTTCCTGAAAGATCAGTACAGGCTCGAGAAGACCCATGTCTGGGACACACTCGGCATGCGCGGCACCTGTTCGGACGGTTTCCTGTTCCGCGGCGAGGCGCCGGCGGTGCAGATATTCCCAAAACCCTTTGCGGAAATCGCCGCGCAATCCATGCTTGCAAGCTCGCATCTTCTGTGGAGCGCCGTTTGGTATGGCATCGCGTCGGATGCGGTGCTGCGCGCGCAATCCTTCGTCAGGACGGCTGCACGCAAGTCGCCCGGTGTCACACCGCCAGGCGCTATCCACATTGCCGAAATTTCCACGAAATTGCAGGTGGTCAAATCCAACGTCATTGCGGGCGTAAAGGCTTACGAAGACACCAAGAGCGACCCGGACAAGCTGATGTCCATGGCGTTCGCGGTTGCCATGAACAATGTGAAGATCTGTTCTTCGGAAACCATTCTAGAGATCATCGACCAAGCGATGCTGGTCTGCGGCATCATGGGTTACAAGAACGGTACGCCCTACAGCCTTGGCCGACACCTTCGCGACGCGCATTCCGCGCGCCTGATGATTTCCAACGACCGTATTCTCGGCAATTCCGCCAATCTCCTGCTGGTTCACAAGCAGGACACCAGCCTCTTGGGATAAGACCATGGATATGCAAACATCGTTTCTCGATCGACTGTTCGAAGAAGGCCTGCTGATTGAAACGGGTGTCGATGGTCTTTACGGACGCAGCGGCCAGTTCGAGGACGTCATTGCCGCATTCGAACGCCTGATCGACCGCACCGGCGGCCCGGACAGTGCAGAGGCGATCCGCTTCCCGCCCGGCATCAACCGCGCCTATTTCGAAAAGAGCGGTTACATGAAAAGCTTCCCGCAGCTTGCGGGCACGGTGCATTCCTTCTGCGGTTGCGAACTTGACCATGTCAGCCTTCTCAAATCCATGGATGAGGGCGGCGACTGGACAAAGGACCAGAAAGCAACCGATATCGTGCTGACGCCGGCCGCTTGCTACCCTCTTTATCCGACCATCGCCAAGCGCGGCGCATTGCCTTTCGGCGGCGGTCTCTACGACATCCAGTCCTATTGTTTCCGCCATGAACCCTCGAAGGACCCGGCACGTCAGCAGCTTTTCCGCATGCGGGAATATGTGCGCATGGGCACGGAGAGCGATGTGACCGAATTCCGCCAGACATGGATGGATCGCGGCGTGGCGATGATGGAAGCCGTGGGCCTTGATGTGACCATCGACGTGGCCAACGATCCCTTCTTCGGCCGCGCCGGCAAAATGCTCGCCAACAACCAGCGCGACCAGAACCTGAAATTCGAACTGTTGATCCCCGTCACATCCGCCACCAACCCGACGGCCTGCATGAGCTTCAATTACCATCAGGACGCCTTTGGCCAGAAATGGGGATTGAACCTCGACAATGGTGATGTGGCTCACACCGCCTGCGTCGGTTTCGGCCTTGAGCGCATTGCGCTGGCACTTTTTGCGCATCACGGACTGGATGTAAAAACTTGGCCCGAAAAGGCCTTGAAAACACTCTGGGGCTAACCATTCATGCGGCAGATTTTCCCCGGTCTCGATCCCAAAAACTATGTGCAGCACCCGCTTCATTCTTCGGAAAGAATGTGGCCGGAGACCAATTGCTACATCGATTTGTGGATCGAGGTGCTGGCCTCGAAAGGGTTGCCGCCTGAGGCCATGTTCGGCTTCACACTGACGCAGGATTTCGAAGGCGACCAGTTCACCTTCTTCAAGGTGCCGCTGGAAGATCTGGAAGCACTTTATGGCGTTCGCGCCACCGAACTTGCGATCTTCGACCGGGTTGAAAACCATATCGAAGCGCAGCTGGAGCGCGGCCGCATCTGCCTGATCGAGATGGACAGCTTCTATATGCCCGATACCCACGGGGTGGGCTACCGGAAGGAACATGGCAAGACCACCATCGCCATCAACCGGATGGACCTCGCAAACCGGGAACTCGATTATTTCCACAATGCCGGCTTTTTCCACCTGTCGGGCGAAGATTTCGACGGCCTGTTCCAGCATCACCTGTCAGAGAGCGAGCCGCCCTTTCTGCCTTATACGGAATTTGCGAAATTCGCAGACAGCAACCCTTCGCCGGCGCATATCCGCAAAACGGCCGAACGGCTGCTGAAGTTTCATTTTTCACGGCGACCATCCGACAATCCGGTCAGGTCTTTTGCAGCCGTGTTTCCGGCTCAGGTCGAGAAGGTGGCAGACCGGCCGTTCGGCTTTTTCCACAAATATGCCTTCAATACGCTGCGCCAGCTCGGCGCCAATTTCGAACTGGCTGCGAGCCACCTCGAATGGCTGGACAAGAGCGAATTTGCTGAAGCGAGAGACCACGCGCTGCGCATATCCGAGGTCGCCAAGACCGTGCAGTTCCAGCTAGCTCGCGCCGTCACGCGCCGTAAATTCGACGCGCTCGCCTCGGTGCTCGATCCGGCTGCGGAAGCATGGGATGGTGTGATGGAAGCCCTTGCGGCAAAATTGTCGAACACCAGCGAGGCCGCGTGAGGACTTATCTTCCGCGCGAAAGCGAAAAATTACTAAGCGAAGGCTGGACGCTGACACTGACGTCCGCCAATGCCTGCGAAACGCCCTCGGAAATTCCCGCAACTCTTGAAAGCCTTCACGTATCCGTTCCCGGAACAGTGGCGCAAGCTCTGGAACTGGCCGGGAAATTCGACCGTTTCAATCCGACACCATTGAACGACAGGGATGCCTGGTACCGTCTGACGATGATTTCCGATGTGCGGGAGCGGGCGATCCTGCGCTTCGATGGCCTGTCGACGATTGCAGAAATCTTCCTCAACGGCGAACTGATCGCCGCCAGCCAGAGCATGTTCGAAAGGCTGGAAGTGCCGGTTGAACTGACAGGCGCGGACGAACTATCGATCTGCTTCCGGGCACTTTCGCCGAGGCTCGAAAAAACCGGTCCGCGCGCCCGCTGGCGTCCGCAGATGATGAACACCCAAGGTCTGCGGCTGATCCGCACCACGGCGCTCGGATATATGCCAGGCTGGTGCCCGGAAATCCATGCCGCCGGACCATGGCGACCGATCAGCCTTATAAGACAGGCAGGCGTGCGTTGCTCAGTCCGGTCCTCACTCGACGAAACCGGGACGGGAACGGTCAACATCGCCCTGGAGGCGAACCACGACATTCCATCTGCACGGCTCACCTGCGCCGGTTACAGCACCGATCTTTCCAGAGGTGAAAACGGCGAATTCTTGGGCGAACTCCGGATACCCGATGTCGAGACCTGGTGGCCGCATACCCACGGCAGACCGGCGCTCCATGAAGTCGTTCTGGAACTGGATGGTAAGCAACACAGGCTCGGGCGCACCGGCTTCAGGCGCGTTGAGGTGGATTACGGCAAAGACGGCAACGGTTTCGGCATCCGGATAAACGGGCACCCCGTTTTCTGCCGGGGCGCAGTCTGGACGACCGCCGACATCGTGCGGCTGCCGGGAACAAGACCGGACTATGAGCCTTGGCTTCGAAAAGCTGCCGAAGCCGGTATGAACATGATCCGCATCGGCGGCACGATGGCCTATGAAACGCCGGAGTTCTTCACGCTGTGCGATGAACTCGGCATCATGG
The DNA here is from genome assembly GCF_009649785.1 of Agrobacterium tumefaciens. GTDB lineage: Bacteria > Pseudomonadota > Alphaproteobacteria > Rhizobiales > Rhizobiaceae > Agrobacterium > Agrobacterium tumefaciens. The sequence goes on from NZ_WJOK01000026.1 coordinate 27,583, forward strand.
TTTGGCAGGACGCCATGCTTGCCAATTTTGATTATCCAGCAAAGGATGAGGCGCTCAGCCAGCACATCGTTACGGAAATCTCGCAGTTCCTCGAGGCGACCGCCCTTTCCCCTTCGCTGATCGTTTTTTGCGGTGGTAGCGAAATGTACCAGCAGGGCGCGATGCTCGGTCTGCCGGAGCAGATATGGAAGGGAACCCTCACCGAGACAATTTTGCCCGAAGTCCTGACCGAAAAACGGCCGGACGCGGCCTATGTGGCGAATTCCCCTTCAGGCGGCGCCTTGCCCTTCTTTCCCAATGCCGGAGTTGGTCATTATTACGGTGTGGGCGCCTATTGCCGTCCGCTGGAAGATGCCCGCCGGGCCAATCTCCGCTTTGCTGCAGAGTGCCTGGCCTTCGCCAATATTCCCGAACAGGAAACGCTGGACAGACATCTTCCCGCTCTGGCGGTGCATGATCCGCGCTGGAAGGCGCGCACGCCACGCGATCGCGGCGCTTCCTGGGATTTCGAGGATATTCGCGACCATTATCTGAAACTGCTTTACGACGTTGAGCCGGACGTGCTGCGTCGGGAGGATGGCGGCCTCTATCTCGACATGTCTCGTGCCGTCACTGCCGAGGTCATGGAAGCAACCTTCGCCGAATGGCGTCGCGACGCGTCCCCTTGCCGGGGCGCCCTGGTCTGGACCTTGCAGGATCTCGTTCCCGGCGCTGGCTGGGGTATCATCGATGCCACCGCCAGACCCAAATCCGTCTGGCATGCGCTGAAAAGAGCGTTTCGTCCCATCCAGGTCAGCCTTTCCGATGAAGGCACCAACGGGCTGGACATTCATGTCATCAACGAAACCGGCGACAACCTTGACGCCATGCTGGAACTGACCTGCCTGCGCGATGGCACGCAACCTGTCGTCCATGCCAAACGGCCGCTCACGCTCTCGCCGCGACAGAGCCAGACCATCGCCGCAACCGATTTGTTCGGCGCCTTTTTCGATACGACCTATGCCTATCGCTTCGGCCCGCCCTCCCATGATGTGACGGTAGCCCGGCTCCGCGATGTCGCGACCGGATCTGTCATCGCAGACGCGTTCCATTTTCCTCTCGGTCGGAAAAAAGCACTGCACGCCGCCAACCTTCAGGTGGGGGTGAGCGAGGCGAACGGCATCTGGTCGCTCGAGATCGGCACGGACCGGCTGGCGCAATCCGTCCATATCACGGCGCAAGATTACCGCGCCTCGGAAAGCTGGTTCCATCTCGCACCCGGTGAAACCAGAAAAATCGACCTTATGCCGGAGACAGCAACATCCGAAACGCCCCCTTCCGGCGATGTCGTCTCGCTAGGCTCCAGCCGGCGTTTTTCCTTTTAGAGCCATTAGCTTCACCGCATCGATGTAGGCTTTTCTGGCCTCCGGCGTTGAAAGATTATGGTCGGCGTCAGGAATAATCGTCAGCGACACATTCCGATAGGCCGACAGGCCCCTGCCATCGGCGTTGAAATAATACCGGAAATGCTCAAGCCCGTCGTCATTGTCGCTGTAAAGCAGGCTGATGGACACATCCCTTGTCTTGAGCTTGTCGAAAGCACCGTAGACGGCACGCCCTTCCTCGCTCCCCCGGCGGGAAAGCCTTGCCGTTTTTATCGAAAGCTTCTTGAGCGTCGCCTTGGCGATATTGCGACCGGCGCTCACCACATCGACATCGCCGCTGACGAGACGCTTGAACGTAGCGCCTTGGCGAAAACGCTGGCTGTATTCCCCAAAGGACCGTGGCGGTTTGTGCAGCGCTTCATCGACAGAGCGGCCTTTTCGCCAGTGGAACACAACCGGATTAACCGCAACCACCCCGCTGATCCGGTCATCGGCAAGCGCGCCATTGAAGGCGAGGTAGGCGCCACTGCAGCGCCCAGCAGCAACGACGGGTCCTTTGCCACGCCGACTGAGAAAATCGAGCGCTGCGGCCACGTCGTCATTCTGCGCCGCATCGTAAAGAACTTGATCGGGCGCGTTTTTGACCGGGGGGCTGTCGGCAATATTGGCCGCGTCGAACCGCAGCGAAGCGATACCCTCCCGTGCGAGCAAACGGGCCGTTTGCACGGAAAGCCTGCCCCAACCCGCATGCCGGTCGTAGGCTGCGCCCAGCAGAAGGACCGAGGAGACCGCCGGCCGATCGTCAGGCTCGCAAAAAACACCGAAAAGCCGGCCGGCTTCGCCAAATTGCACCGGCTGTTCCAGAAAACCGCGACCGCGCTGCGGAGCGTTGACGATGAAATTCTCCTGCAGACCCGCCGCATCCGCGGCATGAGTTTGGGACAGGACCCAATCCCGAAGCCGCTTCACCACATCGCCGGGTATTTTCGAGAGTGTAGGACTGGATACGAGATCGTCATATCCTTCAAATTCCGCCTCCCCCATCTCGGCACCAATCGCGGCGAGTTGTTTGGCAAAATCGCTGTCGCTCGCCCGGCCCGGTCTCGACAGCACCAGAATGCTGCGCGCAGGAGCAGTATCCAGCTTTGCAAGATTGACCTTCTTGACAGCATCAGCAACACCCACCGGCATGGCCATGCCTGCAATTGCCCCCGCCTCCGCCATGCGCTGCCCGGGACGAAGACCAAGGCCATCGTCAATCATGGACGACCACATCGCCAGTTCGCGAAGATAGCTCCGACCGGAGACGACGGGCGCCAGAAGCGCCATGGAACCGACGGCCGCCGCATCGGCGAGCGCCTGTATGGCGATCAGACAGCCGAGACCCTGAGCGATGACGACCACCCTGGAACAGCCGGAAAGACGTTTTAGATAATCGAGCGCCGCTCGCGTGTCCGAAAGCCAATCCGCCGCACGGCCGACATTCTCCGGATCGAGCGCATCCCCAGCGCCATGATAGTCGAACCGCAGGCTGGCGACGCCGGCCGCCGCCAGCCGTTCAGCCACAACCCGCTGAAACTTGCGAGTGCACAGTTCCTCCATGCCCCAGGGGCTGACGAAAAGAACCGCATGATCCTGTTTGACCTCTTTGCGCGCCGGGTGAAAAACACCCGTGCATCCTTGAAAAGAAACCGGATGTGCGATCGACCCATCGGATGCAATGCCCGAAAGCGACAACATGTCAGGGGACGGTTCACCGCTTGCACGCTCTGAAATATCTATCGCCATCGACCTTGCAATCACTACGCCTTTGTCGGCTCAACCATTTGCGGGATAACTATACCGGAGCGTCCTAACGTCCTGTTCTACAGTAAAACCAATAACATTAGGGAAGTCTAAAAATGTAGTCGTCTCAATATCGAATGTGGAATGCACGTTACAAAAACAAATATCGGGGATCGTGGGCCAGCCTCGGCACGGGCGCTATTTTGCTCGAAACCGCTTGAATATACTGATAAATAGCGAGTCACATACCTATTTGCAGGAGGGGATCCCGCCACCCGGCAGCCTGACCGTCTTGACACCGCGCAAACCAACACGCCGGGCCCTGCCCGACAGGTCATAGAAGTTTTATATGGAACAAAGCCTTACGCGTTATATCTGGTCGCATACGAAGCGGCAGCAGCTTTTCATTCTGCTGATCGTCGCCCTGTCCATGATCCCCTATTTCCTCGCCTTCGATCTGCCCAAACAGATCGTCAACGGGCCTATTCAGGGAGACGGCTTCGAAGGGGCAAACGCGACCCAGCTTTTCATGCATCTCACGGTCGATATTCCCTATTGGGGCACCGTGACGCTCTTCCCCGGGCTCGAACTCAACCGCATGTCGATGCTGATGGCGCTCAGCCTCACCTTCCTTGCGCTTGTCGTCATCAACGGGCTTTTCAAATATTATATCAACACCTTCAAGGGCCGCCTCGGCGAGCGGCTTCTCAGGCGTATCCGTTTCGAACTTATCGATCGGATCCTGCGGTTCCCGCCCACGCATTTCAAGCGGGTCAAGGGTGCTGAAATCTCCAGCATGGTGAAGGACGAGGTCGAGCCGCTGGGCGGATTTACCGGCGACGCCTTTGTGCAGCCGGCGCTTCTGGGCGGTCAGGCGCTCTCGGCACTCTTCTTCATTCTCGTGCAGAATTTCTGGCTGGGTCTGATTGCGGCTTTCATGGCCGCCATCCAGGTCGGCATCATCCCCAAAATGCGCCGTCGCCTCATCGAACTCGGGCGCCAGCGGCAGCTAAGCGCACGCCAGCTTGCCGGGCGCATCGGCGAAATGGTCGACGGCATCGGCACCATCCACGCCTATGACACCTCCAATTTCGAGCGTGCCGATGCCTCGCACCGGCTCGGCGACATCTTCAGGATCCGCTACGATCTCTACCAGTGGAAGTTTCTGGTCAAATTCATCAATAACTTCCTCGCGCAGCTCACCCCTTTCTTCTTTTATGCACTCGGCGGCTATCTCACGCTCAAGGGCAGCCTCGATGTCGGGCAGCTGGTTGCCGTCATCAACGCTTATAAGGAACTGCCAGGACCGCTGAAGGAGCTGATCGACTGGGATCAGGCGCGTCAGGATGTTCAGGTAAAATACGAGCAGGTCTTCGAGCAGTTCGATGCGTCGAACATGATCGATGACAAGGTGCAAAAACTGTCACCGGGAGCAGTCGCGGCAATTGCCGCACCGATCGTCGTCAGCAATCTGACGCTGGAAGACGATAGCGGCAGCCGGCTTCTGGAACAGGCATCGTTGAAGATCGAGGCAGGCGAGGTGATCGCCATCGTCGGCGGATCGGGAGCAGAGGCGCTCGCGGACGCTATCGGCCGCACGCTCTGGCCGACTTCCGGCAAGGTGAGCATCAACGACGTCGACATATTGGAATTGCCTGAATCGCTGACGGGCCGGCGCATCTCCTATGTGTCCTCGGACAGCTATTTTTTCCACGCCAGCCTGAAGGACAATCTGCTTTACGGTCTCAAGCATGCACCGCTTGTCGAAAAGCAATACGAAGGTGCAGCGCTGGAACACCGCAAATGGGAGATCCGCGAAGCCAAGCTTGCGGGCAATCCGACGATCGACATCAACAGCGAATGGATCGACTACGCTTCAAGCCCGGCCGGTGACGGCAAGCCGGAAAACCTCATCCAGGCCGTTCTGGCTGTGCTCGACAGCGTGGAACTTTCACAGGATATTCTGGAATTCGCGTTGCGCTCGACGATCGACCCTTTGACCGACCTGCATCTTGCGGCCCGCATTGTGGAACTGCGACATGTCCTGCGCGCCGAACTGGAAAAGGAGAACCTGAGCGGCCTCATCGCTCCATTTGAGCTGGAGAGCTACAACAGCGAGGCCACCGTGGGCGAGAACCTGTTGTTCGGCACCATGCGCGACTCATCACAGTCGATCAGGACCGTCATCGAAAGCGAATATTTCCGTTCGCTGATGCGCGAAACAGGCCTCGTCAAAACCCTGTTCGAAATGGGGTATACGATTGCCGAAAACATCGTGGAGATCTTCGCCGACCTGCCGGGTGACCACCCCTTCTTCCAGCAGCTCACATTCATGACGCCCGACGATGTTCCGGTCTATCAGCAAATGCTGCAGCGTCTTCAGAGCCGGAGTTTCGACGAGGCCAATGAAAGCGAAAGACGCGCGATGCTGCGGCTGAGCTTTTTCTACATTGAGCCCCGGCAGCGTTTCGGCCTGCTGTCACCGGAAATCATGAACCGGATCGTTGAAGTCCGGCACATGTTCCATGAAAACCTGCCGGACAGCCTGAAGAACGTGATCGAAATCTACGATCCGACGAAATACATGAGTGCCACCAGCCTTCTGGACAATATTCTCTTCGGCAAGGTCAGCCATCGTTATACCGACGCATCACGGCGCATCACCCACATCGTGGCCGAGGTCATGCGCAAGCAGGGCGTCTATGAGCGTGTGCTTGCGGTGGGTCTGGATTTCAACCTCGGCGCCGGCGGCAAGCGGCTCGGGCCACTCCAGCGGCAGAAGCTCAATCTCGCAAGGGCGCTCATCCGCAAGTCCGACTATTACGTCTTCAATCGCCCCCTTCCCGGCCTCGATCCGCGGCAACAGGAGGAAATTGTCGAACGGGTCATCACATTCCTGAAACAGAACAATAATAACCCGGCGATCGTGTGGGTTCTGTCGAATGCGACGCTCTCGCGCATGTTCGACCGGGTCATCGTCGTCCATCAGGGCCTTATCAGCGCTGATGGAAGTTACGAGACTCTTGCGCAGGAAAACGGTACATTCAAGGATATGGTCGCAACATAAATCCAAGAAAGTGACCGAGGTGGAACAAGAACAGGGTAAGGCAATGCTTTTCAAAGACGAAATTCAAATGCTGAAACGCGTCCCGTTTTTTTCGGAAATGGAACCGTCGAAGCTCAAACTTCTCGCATTCGCATCCGACCGCGTGTCCTATCACACCGGCGACATGCTATTCCGGCAGGGAGATGTCGGCGATGCGGCTTACGTCCTTTTGACCGGCAAAGTGGATGTTCTGGTCGATTCTCCGTCGGGCACGTTAAAAGTGGCCGAAATGACCGGCAATGCGATCGTCGGTGAAATCGCCATTCTCTGCGACAGCGTCAGAACCGCAACCGTGCGCGCCTCCACCAACGTGGAAGCCCTGCGTATCGGCAAGGAACAGTTCTTCAAGCTCATGTCCGATTTCCCTGACATTACCATCAAGGTCATGCGCGTTCTTGCCGAACGTCTCACCCAGACGACGACGGAGCTTAGCAAAGCGCGTGCAAACGCGAGAACATGAGCCGCAATTTCTTGCTACCGTGGATGGCGATGTTGGAAAAATAAATGTCGCACCATTGCAATATAAATGAAATGCTGACTGAATAAGGGTAAGGGCGTCCGCCAAAAGAGAGCGGATATAATAATCTGTAGAGACAACGGGCTTCATGGGAGGAAGCGTGCAAGATTCCGTTGTAATCGGGGTGTGTCATGGCGTTCGATTCCGACATAGTAAGTCGGGAAGGTAATAAAGATTTTCGGGTAAAGATCTGGGGTGCGCGGGGAACGCTTCCTGTTTCAGGTGAAAACTTCCGAAAATATGGCGGGAATACCATCTGCATCGAGGTACGATGCGGAGATCATGTTCTTTTGTTCGACGCGGGTTCGGGGTTACACCCTGCTGGTCTGGCGTTGCGGGCGGAAGGTATTACCGACGTCAACCTGTTCTTTTCTCACTGCCATTACGACCACATCGTCGGCTTTCCCTATTTCAAGCCGTTCTACAATAGCTCCAACGATGTCGCCATCTGGTCGGGTCATCTAGCCGGCACCATGACAACGCGGGAAATGCTCAAGGACTTCATGAGCCCGCCATGGTTCCCCGTACCGCTGGAAGTCTGCTGCGCAAAAATGGCAACCCGTGACTTTATGCCGGGCGACGTCCTGGATGTTCATCCGGGCCTCTCGATCCGAACTGGAATGCTCAATCATCCGGGCAACGCCATCGGGTATCGCCTGGACTGGGCGGGAAAGTCATTCGCCATCATCACCGATACGGAACATGAACCGGGCAATATCGACAAGAACGTGCTTGATCTGATCAAGGACGTCGATCTCTTCCTCTACGACGCCATGTTTACCGATGAGGAGATGGGCCTTTATCGCGGTTATGGCCATTCGTCCTGGCAGGAGGCGATCCGCCTTGCCAAACTGGCAGGCGCAAAAAATGTCGGCTTCATCCACCACGCCCCAAGCCGCAGCGACGATGAGCTGGACGATATCGAAAAACAGGCAAAAGCCCAGTTCAGCGGTGCATTCGCGACAATGGACGGCCAGATCATCGACCTCTGATCGCGGTCACCAATCTCGTGTTGCTGGCCTGCGTTTGACGCTTTTTTGAAGCCTGATTTGTATCATGCGGCGAACCGACGTTCGAACACGCACAATTGACCATCGCCGGCCCATTGCTCCACGATATTGCCACGAGATACCCTGCATTAAAGACACCAGAGCACACTTAATGATGATTCTGCGCCAAATGACCGCATGATGGGATTTGCATGATCCGTTTCTTTTCGGAGACCAATTTGAGACGCGCCCGGATCTTGTCCGGCCTCATCATTTTTGCCTTTGTATTTTCCCATCTTTTCAACCATTCGCTCGCTCTCATCTCTATCGATACCGCCGAGCGGGCGCGAAAATGGTTCAGCCTGATCTGGCTCAATCCCGTCAGCAGCCTGCTGTTTTATGGGTCGGTTGTGGTGCACGTCTGTCTTGTCCTGCGCTCGCTTTATCAGCGCCGGACATTGCGCATGCCGCTTCGCGAAGCGCTGCAAGCCATACTTGGCCTGTCGATCCCGTTTTTGATCATCAGCCACGCCGTCAATATTCGCGTGTCGCACATGATCTACAACATCGACGTGGGATATTACTCGGTCGTTCGCCGGCTCTGGATCAACAACCCCATGGCCGGCGCGTGGCAAAGCCTCGCATTGATCGTGATCTGGACCCACGGGTGTATCGGCCTGTTTTTCTGGTTGCGGTACCGGGACTGGTATCCCAAAATTGCCGGGATATTCATGACTGTGGCGGTGATGCTACCTTTGTTGGCGCTTCTGGGCTTCAGCGATGCCGGCCGCTGGCTGGAGGAGGTGGACAGAAAATACTCACTTCCTCCCGGGCTTGCAGATACCACCGTTCAAAGAGACGACATACCGTTACAACGGGAGATGGAGACGCGTATCCGTTTCGTTACCGACGCAACGGAAGCGATTTTTGTCGGCGCGGTCATGCTGGTGTTCGTCTTGCGCGGCGTGCGCAGCTGGCGACAGAGATCGACGGCTATCGAGATCCGTTATGAGCATGGCGCGCAAGCGCGCGTCCCTGCCGGGCTCAGCATTCTGGAGGCCAGCAGACTGGCTGGCGTACCGCATTATTCCGTATGCGGCGGCAAAGGACGCTGTTCGACCTGCCGGGTCAGGATTGTCGAAAGCAAAGGCCCGCTTCCGCCTCCCGGAGATATCGAACAAACCACTTTGAGGCGCATCCATGCCGATTCAGATGTGCGGCTCGGCTGCCAGTTGCGGCCCACCCAGGATATTGGAATAGCGCTTCTGGTATCGCCGCCCCAACAGAGCGACCTGCCAGCGGATGCGCAACCGGCACGGCCGGGCAAGGAAGAGGAGATCGCCATCCTCTTTTGTGATATCCGCAATTTCACCGCGCTTTCCGAGGCGAAACTGCCATATGACGTCGTGTTTCTTCTGAACCGCTACTTCACCATCGTCGGGCAGGCCGTAGAACAGGCCGGAGGACATCTCGACAAATTCATCGGTGATGGCGCCATGGCTCTTTTCGGACTTGGCGACGATGCAGAAAATGCCTGCCGCAACGCCATGAAGGCCGCCGCTATCATATTGCGGGAGCTTTCAATCCTGAATGAGGGACTGGAAAAACAATTTGCCGTCCGGCTGGAAGTGGTAGTAGGCATCCACGCCGGCCCGACGATAGTCGGCGTCATGGGCTATGGCGCAGCGAAAACCCTGACCGCCATCGGCGACACCGTGAATGTGGCGAGCAGGCTGGAATCCAAGGCCAAGGAATTCGGCGCCGCCATTGTCGTTTCCGAACCCGCCATCATTCAGGCGGGACAAGAGATTGCCGATCTGCGAAGCGAAAAAATCGCCATTCGCGGGAGAAACTCGCAAATGAAAGTTTTCCTGCTCTCGAAAGAAGAGAGCGAGCGTTACCTATAGGGCAATACCGGCGCGCTCGCTGACGGGCCATCCGGCCTCAAATCTTGCGATAGAGAAAATAACGGTCGGTCGGCACGCTTTCCGGCACCGGCAGAGGCTTCAGCATGGGATGATCCAGAGGCAGACCGCTGACCGCAACGCCGCCTTTTGCCAGCATGCCCGCGGCAAGGTCCGGCAGCCATGTCAGGGTAATGGCATCCTTTTCGGGGTAGCCCGTGCCGATATCGGCATGCACCATGGCCGCCTCCACACCGATGAAGGCCGGAGCGGTTTCCGATATTTCACCGATGACGAGATCTTCCTGCGCCGGAACGGAAGAGGCATGTGCACCCATGGCCCTGTCGAAGGCAACGATACGGCGTTGCGGAAACAGTTCCCGCAAATGATTGAACGTGCGCCCGTTTCCAAGGCCTATTTCCATGATCGCACCTTCGTCAGGCAGATCAAGATCGGCCTTGACGTGGTTGAGGATATCGCGCTGCGCGGTCAGCCGGCGAATAAAACTGTCCAATCTGCTCATAGTCCGTCCGTTCATGAATGCCGGGCATTTTCAGTAAAAGCGTATGGCGACTTTGCTGGAAATGTCCGGGAGAAGCCGATCAGGCCTTGATGATGTGTTTTGCGGCGATATCCCGACGTGCGAAGACGTTTCGCGTATCGATGATCAGCGGCGACCATTCGCAAAGAGCGGCATAGTCCACATTGTCGTGATCGGTCGCGACCAGAACAGCGTCAAAGGCGCTGACGGTCTGCTTGTCCCAAGCCACGGATTTCATGCCCATCAGGTGGCTATATTCCCGGGTTTTCGGGATTTCTGCCACGTGCGGATCATAATAGGCCGCTTCGCCGCCGCGCTCCTGAATAAGTTCTATGAGTTTCAGCGAAGGACTTTCACGAATATCGGGCACATTCTTCTTGTAGGCGAGACCGACCACCAGCACCTTGGAGCGGCTGAGCGCCTTGCCGGAACGGATGTCGAGGGCTTCCGCAACCCGTCCGATGACATGACGCGGCATGCCGGTGTTGATCTCGCCGGCGAGCTCGATGAACCTCGTCGGCAACTCATATTCCCGCGATTTCCAAGTGAGATAGAATGGATCGATCGGTATGCAGTGGCCACCAAGACCCGGGCCGGGATAAAACGGCATGAAACCGAACGGCTTGGTTTTCGCCGCGTCGATCACTTCCCAGATGTCGATGCCCATGGCCTCGTAGACGACCTTGAGTTCATTGACGAGCGCGATATTGACAGCACGGAAGACGTTTTCGGTGATTTTCACCGCCTCGGCCGTGGCGTTTGTCGAGACCGGAACGATCTTCTTGACCACTGAGCCGTAGAATGCAGCCATCAGTTTTCCGGCAGCCTCGCCATCGCCTGCAACGACCTTTGGAATGGTCGAGGTCTCGAAGTCGCGATTGCCGGGATCTTCCCGCTCGGGCGAAAAACCGATGAAGAAGTCGACGCCGGAGACAAGTCCGGTAGCTTCCAGAATGGTCTTCACAACTCCGTCGGTCGTGCCGGGATAGGTGGTCGATTCCAGCACCACAAGCTGCCCCTTGCGCAGATGCGCGGCAATGTCCCGGCAGGTCTTTTCGACATAGGAGAGGTCCGGCTCGCGATATTTCGTCAGGGGCGTCGGCACGCAAATGGCAATCACATCGCATTCAGCCAGTCTGGAAAAATCAGACGTTGCGATGAAGCCATCATCGCGCCTGACGCTTGCCAGCACCTCGTCCGAAACCGCCTCGATATAGCTGCGGCCGGCATCGATCGCGACCATTTTGCTGGGATCGATATCGAAACCGACGACCTTGAAACCGGCCTTGGCGATCGTGATGGCTAGAGGCAGGCCGACATAGCCAAGGCCGATCACCGCCGCTTTGGCGCTTTTGTTTTCGATGCTGGAAAGCAGGTTCTGGGAAACGACTGGGGAAGTCAAAGCGTGTCACGCTCCGCGCATGTGCAAAAGATGCCTTTCAGTTGGGCAAGAATGGTCAGGCTGTCAAGGCTCGGCCCTCTCAAATTCCGGTTGACGCCGGAGCCATGGGCGACGCACAACCATCCGGATGAGGATCGCTTTTTATTCACCGCTCAAATCGCCCAACCATCCCGTTCCCTCCGGAGACCGGCTGATGGCCCGCCTGCTGATGCAGGCGATGGCGATGGGCGGCCACGATGTTTCCGTCGCTTCCGAGCTGCGCAGCTTTCTCAAACAGGCTGACGATCCGGCGCGGTCCTTGCTTGCCGATGCTGCGACGCACGAAATCGAGACCATCACGGAGCGCTGGCAGCGGGAAGGCGCGCCGGATCTGTGGTTTTGTTATCACCCCTATTACAAGGCCCCGGACTTGCTCGGGCCGGAAATAAGCAGACGTTTCGGTATTGCCTACGTCACCGCCGAGGCCTCCTATTCCCCCAAGCGCAATGGCATGGGCTGGCAGGCGGTTCAGAACGAGTTACTGGCCGCATTGAACGCTGCCGCCATCAATATCTGCTTCACCGTGCGTGATCGCGACGGGCTTGTCCGCGCCTCTCCCGCACTCCGCTCGGCGATGTTGGCGCCCTTTATCGATGCCAGTAATTTTCTTGAAATTGCTCCGCGCCCCACACCGGGAAAACTCATCACCGTCGCCATGATGCGGGCGGGCGACAAGTTCGACAGCTATCGCGCGCTTCGCGAAGCGCTTGCGCTGTTGCCGCAGGATTTGAACTGGACATTGGATATCATCGGCGACGGGCCGGAACGCGCTGCCGTGCAAGCCATGTTCAGCTCTTTCCCCGATCGCCGTCTTGTCTGGCACGGAGAAAAAAACGCAAACGAAATCGCAGAACTTCTTTCAAAAGCATCGGTTTACGTCTGGCCGGGGCATGGCGAAGCCTACGGTCTCGCCTATCTCGAGGCACAGGCTGCGGGCCTGCCGGTTATCGCCGAAGCGGTGGCCGGCGTCCCCGAAGTGGTAAAATCCGGAACCACCGGATTACTGACACCGGAAAATGATACAGCCGCCTATGCTGGAGCAATCGAAACTCTGCTCGGCGACGACAAGCGGCGTGAGGAATTGGCAAGTGCAGCCCGCCAGTTCGTAAAAAATGAACGATCTCTGGAAAACGCCGCAAGAGAACTGAACGATATCCTGTTGCGAGCAAAGGCACGAACATCATGAGTCTGGAAACACTCGTAGCGGCACTGGATGAATGTGGACGACGCGGCATAACGGCCGATCTCTGGCTCAGGGACGACGATGCGGTGGAACCGACACCGGCGCTCGACACGCTGCTCGATCTTTGCAGCAGCTTTTCCGCGCCGGTCACGCTTGCGGTTATCCCCGAGATGACGACGGACAAGCTCGCGCAGCACCTGGATACGACTGACATTGCCCATGTCGCCGTGCATGGCTGGTCCCATACGAACTATGCCACCGAGAAAGAAAAGAAACAGGAACTCGGATCACACCGTGACCTGTCCATCGTTCTCGACGAATTGCAATCCGGGCTGGAAAAACTGCACGATCTGCATGGCAGGCGTTTCGTGCCTATGCTCGTTCCGCCGTGGAACCGCATAGATGCCAATGTGGTGCAGGGACTGGCAGACCTCGGATATCGAGCGCTTTCGGTTTTCGGCCCGGAGAAAGACGCCGTGCCACCTTGCCTGAACACCCATGTCGACGTGATTGACTGGCACGGCAGCCGCGGTGGGCGCGAAGACGACATCCTTTTCGCCGAGACCGCCGCCCGCATCCTGCAGACTGCGGAGCACGGCGGCACGACCGGCATCCTCACCCATCATCTCGTGCATGATGACAACGTCTGGCGTTTTCTGAAACGGCTGTTCGAAATTACCGGCAAACATCCTGCCGCGCGCTGGCGTTCCTCGGCGGAACTCATCAACCAGATATCACCATGACTTCCAGGCAATCAGCAAACCACCCGTCTTGGTGGCAAGTTCGCGCCTGACAGCTTCGACCTCCTGCAACGCGGCGCGATCGGCAAGAGAAGCGGCAACAAACCCCGCTGGCGCAAGGCTGATGCTCCCAGCCCGAGCGATAACGGTAAAGATCAGCGGACCCGTCGACCACCAGGCTGGCGCACGCGGCATTTCCTCAAGAATCCTCGGAAACGCCTCCAGCATCCTGCGGAAGACCGGATGGCCAGCAGGTGTCGCAATGAAAGAGTTGGCAAGAAGCATGCTGCCCTGCCCGGTATCGCGCGGTGTTTCTTCATCAAACGCCGTCAGCCCTACCAGTGGCAGGAAAGCATCGAAACTCGCATCATCCCGCGCCGGATACCAGTCGCAATCAAGATAGATGCCACCAAAACGCTCCAGCACGACATAGCGGGCCACATCGACAGCGCCGGGATAATCGCCATCTTCCAGCATCGTCCTGAAGACGTCATTCGAAAACACGCCTTCCCGCTCAAGATCGGCCTCCCGCCAGAGGTGATATTCGTAACCATGCGAGGCGGCATGGGCGGCCCAGGCCTTGACCGATACGGGCGGGGCCTTGTCTCCGATCCAAATCTGGTGGATGCGCCTGGGCACGTCCTCCCTGCTTTTCAGATTGATAGCGCGGTGTTCCTCCAGGGAAAAATGCGCATATTTTGCAAGCACCTGCGGCGGCGGAACCAGCGTATATTGATAGCCGATCCTCGCGACCACATCGCCTTCAGCCTTGGCAAGACGCAGCCGTGCCGCATGCAGCCGGCGCGGCAGACCGAGCACTGTCCGTTCACCCATCAGGTGCCCGTCTTTTACTGCAACCAGCGATAAGAGAAGCGCATGCGCTTCCGCATATTGTCCTTGGTTTTGCAACTGCCGGGCTCTATCCAGCTGGGCATCGTAATATTTCTTGTCGGACATGGATCCTCACCCGGGAACGTTCGTTAACATATCGCCAAACACAAGCCATCAGGCAAGCCATTGCAATTTGGAAGCCGGCTTTGAATTTGCTAAACAATTCGATGTTTCAGAGGCATAGACAGACAACAAACCCTACGATAACGTGCCTTTAAGCCCTCCTGAGCAAATTGTCACAAGACAACGATAAAGAGAGACGGCAAGGAACCCTTTAGCATGAGCGCAGGCGCAGATTTGCTCCGTATTGAAAATCTGCGGGTCTCGTTTTCTCTTATGGGTGGCACGATTGACGCCGTGAGGGGTGCCAGCCTTCGCATTCTTCCGGGAAAAGTGACCGCGCTTGTCGGAGAATCCGGCTCCGGAAAATCCGTCATCGGCCAGACCATCATGGGCATCCACCCCAAGACGGCGCGCGTGAACGGCCGCGTGCTGTTTACCGATCCCGCAAATGCCGCAGCCGGCCCCGTCGATCTGCTGCAACTGCCGAAGGACGGCCGGGAAATCCGCGCTATACGCGGAAATCGCATCGGGCTGATTTTTCAGGAACCCATGACGTCTTTTTCGCCGTTGCATACGATCGGCAACCAGATTGACGAAGCGCTGAGAATCCACAGCATCCTGTCGCCGGCCGAGCGCGCGGAAAAAATGTATGAGACGCTCGACCTTGTAGGGTTTTCCAACCCGAAGAAGGTCGTGAACATGTATCCCTTCGAATTGTCGGGCGGCATGCGCCAGCGCGCCATGATCGCCATGGCACTGATCTGTCGCCCCGCGCTTCTGATCGCCGACGAACCGACGACGGCTCTTGATGTAACCATACAGGCGCAAATCCTCAAACTCCTGCGCGATCTCCAGAGCCGGCTGAACATGAGCATGCTGCTCATCACCCACGATCTCGGCGTGGTGGCAAACATCGCCGACGAGGTTGCCGTGATCTATCAGGGCGAGATCATGGAAGCCGGAACGGTCGACGATATTTTCAAGGCACCGAGCCACCCCTATCTCAAGGGCCTGATGGCCGCCGTGCCGCATTTCGACATGAAGCCGGGTGAGAGGCTGAAGGCGCTTCGTGAGATCACCGTCGACCACGAAAGCCTTGTCGGCAAGAAGACCGCCGCAGTGAACAAGACCCCCGGCCCGCTCTTGACCGTGGAGAATATCAGCAAGACCTTCACGACCCGGAAGTCCAGCTGGTTCAGCCGCCGCGATGCCAATGCCACCAAGGCGGTGAACAGCGTCAGTTTTGAAATCCGCCGGGGAGAATGCCTTGGCCTCGTCGGCGAAAGCGGCAGCGGCAAGACAACCGTCAGCAAAATCCTCATGCGCGCCGTTCGCCCGGATGAAGGCTCCGTGACATTTCACCGGCCGCAGGGCGATATCGACGTCCTCAATGCTAGGGACGGCGATCTAAAGGAATTGCGGTCGAAGATACAGATGGTCTTCCAGGACCCGATCTCATCGCTTTCACCGCGCATGACCGTGCGCAATATTTTGAGCGAGCCACTTGAAATCCATGGACGGGGCGATGCGAAATACCGCGCGGAAAAAGTCCGTAATCTCGTCAAGGCAATCGGCCTTGGAGAAAGCGCGCTGAACCGTTATCCGCACAGTTTCTCAGGCGGCCAGAGGCAGCGTATCGGCATTGCCAGAGCCCTGGCGTTGGGTCCCGAACTGCTGATCTGCGACGAACCCGTTTCTGCCCTAGATGTCTCGGTGCAGGCGCAAATCCTCAACCTGCTCAAGGATTTGCAGAAGGACCTCGGACTTACCTACCTCTTCATCTCGCACAATCTGGCGGTGGTGGATTACATGGCGGACCGCGTGGCGGTGATGTGCGAGGGCCGCATCGTCGAGCTGGCGCCGCGGGAAATCATGATGCGCTCTCCGGTTCACCCCTATACAAAATCGTTGCTGGCGGCCGTGCCTTTTCCCGATCTCGACCGTCCGCTCGATTTCCGCACCATCGGCAAGATCAGCGCGACGGGCAAGTTCGACTGGGGCAAGCAATTCCGCGACGAGGGTGACGGCGAAATGATCTCTGCCGATCTTGGCGATGGCCATTTCGTTCTCGCAAATGGCAATGCCGACATCAGGGAGCTTCGCTCGTGATTACGCGCCGCACCACCCTTGCCTTGATGGCCTCCGTCTTTTTGCCGACCTATGCGCGCGCTGCCTATACCGACCCCGCCTACTTCAAGGAAAAGAGGGAAAAAGGTGAGCTGCCTGATATTGCCGAGCGCTTGCCGAAAAACCCGCGCGTCATCGATATGAAGGCGCTCGGCCGGGAGCCCGGAAAACACGGCGGTTCCGTGCGCATGCTGATCGGCGGCCAGCGCGATATCCGGCTTATGCCCATCAGCAACTATGCCCGCCTGGTTGGTTACGACGAAAAATTCGAGCTTCATCCCGACATTCTGGAAAGCTACGACGTTCAGGACGAACGCATCTTCACCTTCAAGCTGCGAGAAGGCCACAAATGGTCCGACGGCAGCGATTTAACCTCCGAGGATTTCCGGTATTTCTGGGAGGATGTTGCTCTCAACAAGGAAATTCACAAGGGCGGCCCGCCAATCGAACTGCTGGTCAACAACAATCCTCCCCAGATCGAAGTCATTGACCGGCTGACGGTGCGCTATACCTGGGAAGGTCCGAACCCCGATTTTCTGGCAAAGCTCGCAGCAGCATCGCCCGCGCGGCTTTTCCTGCCCGCCGCCTATATGAAGCAGTTCCACATCAAATATCAGACCGCGGAAAACCTCGCCAAGCTCATCAAGAAGAACAAGGCGGATGACTGGAGCGGTCTGCATATCAAGATGTCGCGGCAGGTCCGTCCAGAAAATCCCGCTCTGCCGACGCTGGACGCCTGGCGCAATACGACTTCGCCACCGGCCGAACAGTTCGTTTTCGAACGCAATCCCTATTATCACCGTGTCGACGAAAACGGCCTTCAACTGCCCTATCTCGACCGGTTCCTGCTGAACGTCACCTCCTCCGACATCATCTCGGCCAAGACGGCGTCGGGTGACAGCGATCTGCAATATTTCGGCCTCGATTTCGCCGACTACACCTTCCTGAAGGATGCCGAAAAGCGCTTTCCTCTGAAGGTGAACCTCTACAAACGCTCTCAAGGGTCGCGCATTGCGCTTCTGCCCAATCTGAACTGCGCCGATCCTGTATGGCGGAGCTGTTTCCAGGACGTGCGCGTGCGCCGCGCAATGTCGCTCGCTATAAACCGGCACGAAATCAACATGGTCTGCTTTTACGGGCTGGCCAAGGAAAGCGCCGACACCGTCTTGCCGGAAAGCCCGCTTTACCGACCGGAATTTGCCGAGGCCTGGAGTGCCTTCGACCGGGCGATGGCCAACAGGTTGCTTGACGAAGCAGGTCTCGATAAGCGCGACAGCGCCGGCTACCGGCTTCTGCCGGACGGCCGTCCAGCCTATATCATCGTCGAGACCACAGGCGAAAGCACGCTCGAAACGGACGTGATGGAACTGGTCACGGACCACTGGCGGCATATCGGCATTGCGGTTTCGGTCCGCCCGACCCAGCGCGATGTCTTCCGCAAGCGTGCCATGGGCGGCGAGGTGCTGATGTCGGTGTGGATGGGCATGGACAATGGCGTGCCGACCCCCGACATGTTGCCTTCGGGCCTTGCGCCCACCGGCGACGACCAGTTGCAATGGCCGGTCTGGGGCATCCACTATCTGTCCGGCGGGCGCGAGGGCAAGGAGCCTGACCTGCCGGAAGCAGCGCATCTGCTCGATCTCCTGAAAAAATGGCGCCGAAGCGTCACCGAGGAAGAGCGCGAGGCAATCTGGCTGGAAATGCTTGGTATCTACACGCAGCAGGTATTTTCCATCGGCATCGTCAACGGCGCGCTGCAACCCGTCGTCCATGTCAAACGCATGCGAAACGTGCCGGAAAAGGCGCTTTTCGGCTTTGAACCCACATCGTATCTCGGCATCTACATGCCGGATGCCTTCTGGTATGACGGAGACGCCTGATATGCTGCGGTATATTCTCAAGCGCATCCTCGTCATGATCCCAACGCTGATCCTGATCTCGATGCTGGTCTTCACCATCATCGAATTGCCGCCGGGCGATTATTTCGAAAGCTACGTCGCCGAACTGCGCGCCATGGGCGAGACCGCAAACCTTGCCGAAATCGAGGAGTTGCGCGTCCGCTATGGCTTCGACCAGCCGGCGCCGATCCGTTACTTCCGCTGGGCAACCGGCATGCTGGTTGGCGATTTCGGTTATTCTTTCGAATATCAGCTCCCGGTAAACGAGGTTGTGGGAGACCGTCTGTGGTTGACGGTTCTGGTGTCCTTCGTCACCATCATCGTCACCTGGATTCTTGCCTTCCCGATCGGCATCTACTCCGCCACGCACAAATATAGCTGGGGCGACTACGGCCTGACCTTCCTCGGTCTGCTTGGCATCGCCATCCCCAACTTCATGCTGGCGCTGATCCTGATGTATTTCGCCAATATCTGGTTCGGTATCTCCATCGGCCATCTGATGGATCGGGAATATCTGAACCAGGCGATGAGCTGGCCAAAGTTCAAATCGATTCTCGAACATATCTGGATACCCGTCCTCATCATCGGAACGGCGGGCACGGCCGGCATGATCCGCCGCCTGCGCGCCAACCTCTTGGACGAGTTGCAGAAACAATATGTCGTAACCGCCCGCGCCAAGGGGCTTCACCCTTTCAAAGTGCTGATCAAATATCCGCTGCGCATGGCGCTGAATTTCTTCATCTCGGACATCGGCTCGATCCTGCCCGCCATCATATCAGGCGCGGAAATCACCGCCGTCGTGCTGTCACTCGAAACAACCGGTCCGATGCTCATCCGGGCGCTGCAAAGCCAGGACATGTACCTGGCCGGCTCCTTCCTGATGTTCCTTGCTTTCCTCACGGTGATCGGCGTTCTTGTGTCGGATATCGCCCTTGCCATACTTGACCCGAGAATCCGCTTCGGAGGTGGTAACGTCAAATGACTTCATCCATCCCGACATCCGGCGAAGCGCTGCCCCACTACGTTTCGACGGCGCCGTTCGACCCGTCGCTCATCGAACCCAATACGTCCGGAATGGCGGCCTTCAGCAAGGCGTCGCAGCTGCGGCTCATGTGGTGGCAGTTCCGCCAGCACAAGATCGCCGTCTGGTCCGGCGCCTTTCTGGTGGTGCTTTATCTTTCGATCCTGATCAGCGAGTTCCTCGCGCCTTACAATCTTCACACCCGCAATATCGAGCATATCTACGCCCCACCCCAGGCCATTCACCTTTTCAATGACGGAAAATTTGTCGGGCCTTTCGTCTATGGTCGGGAAATGACGCTCGACATGGACAATCTGCGGCGCGTCTACCGGGATGTGCCGACGGATATCCAGCCGCTGCGTTTCTTCTGCAAGGGCGATACCTATCATTTCTGGGGCATGATCGAGGCTAGAACCCACCTCGTATGTCCGGCCGAAGGTGGTGAAATGTTCCTGCTCGGCACCGACCGGCTTGGACGAGACGTGCTGTCGCGAATCATCTACGGCGCGCGCATCTCTCTGACGATCGGCCTTCTCGGTGTCGCCATGAGCTTCGTTCTCGGCATTGTGATCGGCGGACTTGCAGGTTATCGCGGCGGCACTTTCGATCTCATCGTCCAGCGTATCATCGAAGTCCTGCAATCCATTCCGAGCATTCCGCTGTGGCTCGCACTCGCAGCAATCATGCCGGTGACCTGGAGTCCGATCCTCGTCTATCTCGGCATCACCATCATTCTCGGCATGCTGGACTGGACGGGACTGGCGCGCGCCGTGCGCTCCAAATTGCTGGCATTGCGCGAGGAAGACTATGTTTTGGCTGCACAACTGATGGGCGCCGGCACACCGCGCATCATCGGCAGGCACCTTATCCCCGGCTTCATGTCACATCTGATCGCCTCGGCGACGCTGACGATACCGGGCATGATTCTCGGCGAAACCGCGCTGAGCTTCCTTGGTCTCGGCCTCAGGCCGCCGATCACAAGTTGGGGAATTCTGCTCACGGAGGCGCGCAGCGTCAGCGTCATTGCGCTATATCCGTGGCTTCTCATCCCGACGATTCCGGTTGTTCTCGTCATTCTGGCCTTTAATTTCTTCGGTGACGGACTACGTGATGCTGCGGATCCCTTCAGATAAAATGGAACACGCCTTGATAAACTGCTCTTCCGCCATCGCCTTTTTTGGGAAAGGCAAAAAGAGGTGTGGCCGATGACCTCCCGTCTGAACGACGCACGCATCCTCATGTACAGCCACGATTCCTTCGGCCTCGGACATTTGCGGCGCTGTCGCACGATCGCTCACGCGCTGGTGGAGGATTATCGCGGCCTCAACGTGCTTATCATTTCGGGCGCGACTATCGCCGGCGCCTTCGATTATCGCGCTCGTGTCGATTTCGTGAAAATCCCGAGCGTCATCAAGCTGCGCAACGGCGAATACACCTCCATGGACCGGCATATCGATCTTCAGGAAACACTGAAGATGCGCCGCTCCATCATCTATCACACTGCCGAAAGCTTCCAGCCGGATATCTTCATCGTCGACAAGGAGCCCATGGGTCTTCGTGGCGAGGTGGAGGAAACGCTTGCGTATCTCAAGGGACAGGGAACCAAGCTTGTCATCGGCCTCCGTGACGTCATGGATGCACCGCAGCTGCTTGAAGCGGAGTGGAAGCGCAATGACGTGATGACCAAGATCGGCAAGTTCTATGACCACGTCTGGATTTATGGCCCGCCGGACTTCCACGACCCCTTGACGGGGCTCGACGTTCCCCAGACCGTTCGCGACAAGATGGATTTCGTCGGCTTCCTGCAACGCTCCAAAACGCAGGCGGAAACCGTGGCGCACCGGCCGGAGGGCGACTATCTTCTCATCACCACTGGCGGCGGCGGTGACGGCAGCGAATTGATCGATGACGTCATCAACGCCTACCGTCATGATAGCGAACTGACACACAAGGCGCTCGTGGTGCTTGGCCCTTACATGCCGGCAGACCAGCGCCAGCGATTCATGAGCAGTGTTGCCGATATTCCGTACATCGAGATCATCGAATTCGACAACCGCATGGAAGACCTCGTTGCCGGCGCTCAGGCCGTCGTGTCGATGGGCGGCTACAACACCGTCTGCGAGATATTGTCGTTCGACAAGCCTGCCCTCGTCGTGCCGCGCACGGTGCCGAGAGAGGAGCAGCTTATCCGCGCAAGCCGCGCGTCGGAGCTCGGCCTTTTCGACATGCTTTTACCTGAGGATGCCGAGAATCCGGCAAAAATGGCGGCAGCTCTTAAAGCGCTGCCGAATCGCGCGCCGCCTTCCGTCAATTCGCAGGACCTGAAGCTCGATGGTCTGGAAAACATTTCGAAACGGATAGCCGAATGGCTGCCGCCCGAGGGCGACAAGGTGCCAATAACGCTGACGGCGTGACCGGCTCCCCGACAACCACCGCTTCAAAAGAGACACGCGCAACGTGACCGACACAAAAAAAATCGTGGTGCTCCTCAAGGGCTATCCGCGCCTGTCCGAGACTTTCATCGCCCAGGAACTTCTGGGGCTTGAAAAGGCTGGCCTTAAGCTGGAACTCATGTCCATGCGCCGCCCGACGGATAAAAAACGCCACCCCGTTCACGATGAAATCCGCGCACCCGTGACCTACCTGCCGGAATATCTGCATGACGAGCCCATCCGCGTGCTGAAGGCCCTGTGGGCATGCCGCAAAAAGCCAGGCTTCACCAAGGCGCTGCGTCGGTTTTTCAGCGATCTGCCGCATGATCTCAGCCGCAACCGCTTCCGCCGTTTCGGGCAGGCGGCCGTGTTGGCGCACGAATGGCCTGTAGATGCCGGGTGGCTGCATGTCCACTTCATCCACACACCCGCCTCGGTCGCCGCCTATACCCATCTTATCACCGGCACGCCCTGGACGATTTCGGCCCACGCCAAGGATATCTGGACCTCCAGCGACCGGGACCTTGCCGCAAAGCTGGAAAGCGCCCGCTGGGCCGTGACCTGCACCGCAAGCGGCTTTCAGCATCTTCGCACCCTTTCCGGCGTCAAACAGAATGTGCATTTGAGCTATCACGGTCTTGATCTCACCCGCTTCCCGCATTTCGACACGCCGCGTCCGCAAAGAGATGGATCGGACGCTCATGATCCAGTCAGGATTTTGAGTGTTGGACGGGCCGTCAAGAAAAAGGGCATCGATATTCTGTTGCAGGCTTTGGCCTCGCTTCCACAGGACATCCATTGGCGTTTCACCCATATCGGTGGCGGCGACGAACTTGCCGGGTTGAAAAAACTCGCCGACGAGCTTGGCATCGCCGACAGGATCGTCTGGACCGGCGCCATGGAACAGAAACAGGTGCTGGAGAATTACCGCGAGGCCGACCTCTTCGCCCTTGCCTGCCGCATCACCAGCGATGGTGACCGCGACGGTCTTCCCAATGTGCTGGTCGAGGCCGCCAGCCAGGCGCTGACCTGCATTTCCACCAATATATCAGGCATTCCGGAATTCTTCGTGGACGGTGAAAACGGCCTGCTGACGGAGCCCGAAAATCCGGTTGCCTTCGCCGAGGCTCTGCGCACGGCGATTACCGATCCACAATTGCGTGAGCGTCTGGGTAGTGCGGCGGAAAACCGTGTGCGAACCGCCTTCGACAACCGCACCAGCATTGCCGAGTTGAAGACGCTGTTCGAAACCGAGTGGGAAAAAACGCCATGACCGATACGGAAAAGCGCCCTTCCGTTTTCTTCTACGTCCAGCACCTTCTGGGCATCGGCCATATCGCCCGCGCCAGCCGCGTTGCCAATGCCCTTCAGGCTGATGGTTTCGATGTCGTTCTGGTGACAGGTGGCACCCCGGTTCCCGGCTTTCCGGGCGAAGGCATCCGCCATGTCGAATTGCCGCCGATCGCCGTTAGCGACGGCAGCTTTTCCGGCCTTGTCGATAGTTCCGGCAAACCGGTCGATGACGACTTCAAGAAGCTGCGAACGGATATGCTGATCGGCGCTTATCACGGCGCAAAGCCGGATATCGTCATCATAGAGGCCTTCCCCTTCGGCCGCAGGCAGGTGCGTTTCGAATTGCTGCCGCTTCTGCACGAGATCGAGGACAGTGAACCACGCCCGCTCGTCATGACGTCGCTGCGCGATATTCTGCAGGAAAAAACCAAACCCGGCCGGGACGAAGAAACCGTGTCGCTGGTGAAGAAACATTTCGACGCGGTGCTGGTCCACGGAGATCCGGATTTCGTCCGGCTGGAGGAGACCTTTCCCCTTGCCGGCGAAATCAGCCAGCGCGTTGTCTATACCGGCCTCGTCGCGCCGCTGCCATCGCCGGAACCGGCGGAAAAATTCGATATCGTCGTTTCCGCTGGCGGAGGTGCCGTTGGTGCAGCCCTTATCCGGGCCGCACTTGAGGCATCGCCTCTGCTGGAAGAGATCAAAAGCTGGTGCCTCATAACCGGCCCCAACATGCCGCAGGCAGATTTCGATGCGATCTCGGCGCAGGCGCCCGAAAATGTGTCCATCTTCCGCTTCCGCAAGGATTTCGCAAGCCTGCTTGCCGGCGCACGGCTTTCGGTTTCGCAGGCCGGTTACAACACCGTCTGCGATATTCTACAGGCAAAATGCCGCTCGCTTCTGATCCCGTTTGCGGCCGATGGCGAAACGGAACAGAGCGCCCGCGCCGAACGGCTGGCGCGGCTGGGACTGGCACAGGTTCTGGAAGAGAAGGAAATCTCTGCGCAATCCATGGCCGATGCCATCAGGGCGGCATTGGCCCTGCCGGGACCGGACGTGATCCACCTCGATCTCGATGGCGCCGCAGGAACGGCTAGAGCTTTGCGCCGCCTTTTTGATGAGCGGTGAGGATCGCCTTTAACTCTCGAACGGCCTCTTCATCCGTGCCCTTGCGCCCCGCGCCGGTGAAACCGAGTTTCGCCACCCGGCTTTCCGGATCGTAAAACGGAATGGCGGAACAGGATGCGTGGATCTCCGTAATGGGAAAGCGGTCCAGCAATGTCTGCACGACGGGTGGACGCACCCCGGCCCCCGGCATGATGACAATCCGCCCGGCGGCAAGCTCGGATAATCGCGCCAAGGTCTCGATGCCCTCAAGCGCCGAACGCGCGCCCCCGGAGGTCAGAATTCTCGGGAACCCCAGCGCGATAGCGGCCTCCAATGCTTCATCCATGTCGGGAACAACGTCGATCGCCCGGTGCAGCGTCATATCGAGCCCGTCGGCGTGGCGGCGCAGTTCTTCGAGCAGGGGAATATCAAGCGAGCCATCGCCAAGCGAGGCACCGAGCACCACGCCGGAAAGCCCCGCCGCGCGCGCCGCATCGATATCGCGTTTCATCACATCGGCTTCGTCGCGCGTGAACACGAAATCCCCGGCGCGCGGCCTGATCATCACGCTCACCGGCAGGGCGTAGGCCGCCGCCCGGTGCATGAAACCCGCAGACGGCGTCACACCGCCACCGGACAATGCCGCGCAAAGTTCTATTCGGTCGGCCCCACCCCTGACCGCCGCTTCCAGACCGGCCACGTCGTCCACGCAAATCTCGAGAATCATCGTAACCTCTTTCTTTTGAACATGCCGTGTTTTCGCGCCGGCTTATCCGAAAACCGCCCACACTTTTCGGTCCGACGCTCTACCTGCGGCGGCCCTTCCCATCAAGCGCGTAGAGCATGTAAACGCCGCCGAGACCCACAATCGCTCCCAGGATTGAAGTGCCTGAATAGCTCGTGACGAGCGTGCCGACGGCAAAAATCAGCGCACCCAAGCCCGCGCCGAGGAAGATGTTGACGGCAATCAGCGAGCTTCCAAGCCCCGGCCGATCCGCAATCAGTTCCTGCAGATAGGTGATCGGGATACTGATGATGGCGGCTGCGCCGAGCGCGCTGATCAAGGTCTGCGCGTAGATATGCCAAGGTGCCGTCGCGAGACCCTGCAGGATGAGGTAGATGGCATAAAGCCCCGCTCCCGCCGCAAGGGTCA
This sequence comes from Agrobacterium tumefaciens, assembly GCF_009649785.1. Taxonomy (GTDB): domain Bacteria; phylum Pseudomonadota; class Alphaproteobacteria; order Rhizobiales; family Rhizobiaceae; genus Agrobacterium; species Agrobacterium tumefaciens. The sequence goes on from NZ_WJOK01000026.1 coordinate 53,138, forward strand.
GTGTTTGCGGCACCTTTTTTTCGATCCAGCCCCACAGCAGAATGAAGACGATTTCCAGCGCGGCAACGATGCCAGCGACGATACCGATATCCGCGACCGTTCCCTTTGCCTGACCCGTTATGATGAGCGAGCGGATGGAATCATTGAGATGCAGCATCGAGCAGATGAGCGCGATGGCGATGATCCGCAGCAGCACCCGTCGCTCCCCGATTTCCGCAAGTGAAGCGCGGACACCGAAGCGTGCCTGCGTGTTCACCGATGCCGGCGTCGCCGTGCGCGGCAGGCAGAAAGCGACAAGCAGAAAGCAGATAAGCGCGCAGATGCCTGAAAACAGGAAAGCCATCAGCATATTGCCGGAATTTACCAGAAAAATACCGACGATACCAGGCACCAGCACCCATGAAAGCGAAATCGTGGCCCGCATGATCGAATTCACGGCGATCATGTCGCCCGTCGAAAGATTGCGGGCATCGGCGCGCACATGCGCGAAAATCAGAGAGTTCATTGCCCCGAAAATCGGCAGGAGCAGCAGCTTCGCGGTCACGAAGGCGGTGGCATTGCCAACAAGATAAACCAGCAAATAGCCGCTGACGCCGAAAAGCGCGATCAGCAGCATGGGTTTGCGATATTCGCCGAGCCGGTCTGCAACGATGCCCATCAGGACGCTGGCGCTGACATTGATGATGGCGGCAAACAGCATCAGTAGGGAATAGACGGTGTTGCTGAGCCCGATTTCGCGAATGCCGATCACCGCCTGATAGGGGGCGGTGGCGGCATTCGAAAATCCGAAGAACAGGATGGCGAGCGCCCCGATGCGGATCGACGGATTGTTGAAAACGATGGAAAGAGCCGACGGCATGAAGGTTCGCCTGAGATGATCCGGCACGGCCGGATCGCTGAATGAAATGCTATCGAACCGCTGTCATCGCCAGCGGGCCGAAAGGATGGGTTTCGGGATATAGTTGAAATGCGGTTTCCATGGGTAAAAATCGCCATCCCGGCGGCGATTGGGGAGGTTTTCGATATCCTGATTGATAACCCCCTCCGTCAACGCCATGAGATTAGGATTGGCGATGGGCGCAAGCTCCGGCGAAAGATAACCTGACTTGACGACCAGCAGCCTTACCGCCTTCGGATCGAAGCCCAGACGGGTGAAATCCGCGATCATGTGATAGGGCCTGCGCCTTGCAGCCAGAATGACGGTAATGCCATCGATGACGACTACCGCTTGCCGCTGATCGGAAGCACCTGGATCGTCCAGTTTCAGGACCTTGGCTTCGACAGTGATGGAAGGGCTTTCGGGATCGAGACTGCCGCCGATCTTCAGGGAAAGCGCCGCGCCCTCGCCCGCCGCAAAACAAGCCTCGACCGCTGGCCTGTCGGTGATGCCGCCGATCAACGCGCCCTGCCAATTGCGCGCAATCAACGCCGCCAGAACATCGGCGCGATCGCCCACCCCGCCGCCGGTCGGATTGTCGCCGGAATCCGCCAGAATGATCGGCCCGGTTGTTGTTTTTTCCGCAATATCCATGATGACCTCGAGCGGTTCGGTCACGGGACCGAAACGGAAATCCTGTCGGGCATTCCAGTAGGATTGCGCAATCTCCGAGGCGACCGCCTGCGCGGCCTCTCTGTCCGTCCCGGTAACGACAGCGCAGGCCGTCGCCCTTGGTTCATCGGCCCAGACGTAGCCGATCATGAAATTCGCATCCCAAATGCCGGGCCGCGCGTCGTAGTCCGGCAAGACGGCATAGAGGCTTTTGGCCGGTTCATCTTCCGTGGAGGTTTTTTCACCCGGCAGGAGAACGGGGATTTTCGCCCATGCCACACCGGGCTTCTCGCCCGTTTTCAGAGCCTTGATGAGCATCGTCCACGCCCGCACCATCGTCTCGCGCACATCGATATGCGGCGCAGTTCGGTAGCCGGCGAAAATATCCAATTGGTCGATGATCGACTGGCTGACATTGCCGTGCAGGTCGTAGCTGGCGGAAATGATCACATCCGGTCCGACTACGGCGCGGGCGCTGGAAATCCAGTCCCCTTCCGCATCGTCCATTCCCTCGACATTCATCGCGCCATGCATGGCGAGATAAAGCCCGTCGAGCGGCAGGCAAGCCTTGAGACGCTCCAAGAATTCCTGCTTGAACACATCATAGGCCGCGCGCGACACGGGACCACCCGGCACCGCCCGCGCATGCAGAAGCGGCAACACTTCCGCTCCGCCTTCGCCGAGGAAATTGAAATACTCTGCTTCCAGCAACTCCGCGCCGCGAAAGACGCGAAAATCTTCCTGACGCATCAGCACCGGCGAATAGGTGCTGCATTCGGTATGAATTCCACCAACGGCAATACGCATCTCGCCTTCCTCTCAATAGACCGGGCTCAAGCGGACGATGGCGGAGAAACGCAGCCAGTCCTTCTGCGCTTTCGGCGTCCACGCCGCTTCGGCAATGGCGGGCAGCCTCGGGAAAACCAGATGGTTGAAATAGGCGCGATTGAGGAAATGCTCGGACCAGATGCAGGCCTGAACGCCTTTCATTCGCTCCTTCAATTCCTCGGGAAACTCACCGACTGCCTCGTAAGCATATGTGTGCGACGGCGGAACGGTGCCGGCCCAGCTTGCGCCCGGCTCCTGCCAGGCTTCATCCTGCACCATGTCGAGATAATAGGCCTGTCCCGGCGTCATCACGACGTCGTAGCCCTGCTTTGCAAGCTCCAGGCCAACTTCCGGCTTCTGCCAGGCCATCAGCAATGTTCCCGAGGGATCGACGCCGCCGCCGTGCGAAACTTCGTCCCAGCCGGCAAGCTGGCGGCCGCGCTCATGCAGCATCCCCTGAATACGTTTCATGAAATAGGACTGGACACCGAAGGTGCCGTCGAGGCCTTCCTTTTCCATCAACGACTTGGCAAGCGGCGAGGCAAGCCAGGAGCCATCTGCTACCTCGTCGCCGCCGATATGGATCAGCCGCGAGGGGAAAAGCTCCACCATCTCGTCGAATATCTTGCCAAGGAATTCATAGGTCGGCTCGATGGCGGGATTGAGCGCATTGTTGGGATAGCCCTGTACGGAGCGATAGCTGTCCGGCGCTTCCTGCCCATCCGTCAGCTCCGGATAGGCAACGAGAGCTGCCGTGCTGTGGCCGGGAATATCGACCTCCGGCACGATTTCGATGTTCAGTGCCGCCGCATGCGCGACGACCATGCGAACATCATCCTGCGTGTAATAACCGGAAACCGGCTCAGCCCCATTGCCGAGCTGCGGCAGAAGCGGCGCATCCGGGCCGCGCGTCGCGCCGACTGTCGTCAGCAGCGGGTAAGCCTTGATTTCGAGACGCCAAGCTTCGTCATCCGTCAGGTGCCAATGGAACCGGTTCATGCGCAGCCATGCAAGAATGTCGATCAGCCGCACGACATCACCGGCCGGATAGAATTGTCGCGAGACATCCAGATGGCAACCGCGCCAGCTGTAACGCGGCGCATCGGCGATGGTGCCGGAAACCGGGAAACGGAATTTGGTATCGGTGCGCGCGCCGTGCAGCAATTGCGCGAGCACAGTCAGGCCGTATTGCAGACCTGCAGCGGCCGAATATTCCACGACGACGGCGTCATCAGAGAAAGACAGGCGATAACCTTCAGCTTCCAGACCGCTATGTTGCTTGAAACGAAGCGGTTTGCCCTCATGAACAGGCGCGAGGCTGAAAGGCACGTGACCAACGGCAAAAAGCCTGCGGAACAGCGACGAAACAGTTTCCACCGCAAGCACTTCTTCCTTGCCTGCCTCTTCCGTCGGGAAGAGTGCGACGGGAAAGTCTTCGCCCGGCGCGGCATCGATTTCCGCAGGCCAGGGCTGGATGGCGAAGGGCAGATCGAGCTTTCCTTCAGGAAGCAGGGCTGGCGCCGGCTCGCTATGGCGCCCGTCAAGCATCAGGTCAGCGACATCAACCGCGCGATGTGTGCCGTCGGCAAGGCTGATATAGGCGGATTTCGCACCGTCTGTGCGATGGCGGGCAGGCCTGAGCAGGCCGTCAACGGTGAAACGCCACGATTTCCCGGCTTCGAGCACGAAACCCGTTGGCGGCGCAAATTCATGGAAATTGGCATTGCGGCGCAGATAGACGGCATTGCCGCAGACGGGCTTGTCGATGGTCCGCGTCAGCGACGTATAGACGATCCGGAAATCCTTCACCGGCTCGCTGGAAAGATTGAACAGGGTGAAGGTGAAGCCACCCGATGCGGAATCGTCGAGCGGATGCCATGAGTTTTCGAGACGAAATTGTGCGAGCGCCATGATGCTCCCCTTTATTGTGCTTCAAGCCCGAGAGGACTTCGGTCAGTAGTGTTCGGATTGTGAGAAAGTGCGGGCGAGCGGCGCCTGCCCTGCCGTCAGGCCGCAATCCACCGGCAGGCACACGCCGCTGATGGCCGCTGCCTGTGGCCCGGCTAGAAAAGCGACGGCGTTGGCGACATCCTCAGGCCTCACGATGCGCTGCAACGGATACCAGTGCTTCGCTTCCTCGAAGACCTGAGGATTGACTGCCGCCCGCGCTTCCCAAGCCTGCGTGCGCACGGTTCCTGGAGCAACAGCATTGGAACGGATGCCGAATTTACCGTATTCGACAGCGATCAGCTTCGTCAGATGGATCAAGCCTGCCTTTGCCGCGCTATAGGCGGGATGGCCGAACACAGCCATGCCGTTGACGGAGGTGATATTGATGACAGACCCTTGCGTGCGCTTAAGCGCGTCCTCGAAAGCCCTGAAGCAGAGAAACGGTGCTTCCAAGTTAAGGGCATTGTCCTTGCGCCATATCTCTGCGGTCGTGTCGTGCAGGCTGACGGCCCTTGCAGCACCAGCATTGTTGACGAGGGTCGCGACATCACCCAGCTCCCCAACCTCCAAGGCCAGCCTTGCAAGATCCTGCGGATCGGTGACGTCGCAGGTTTTCGAAACGAAGGCGGAACCGGAAAGCAGGGAAAGCGCATTGGAAAGGGCGTCGGGATCGATATCGACCAACACCACCTTCGCGTGGCTTTCAGAAAGCGCCGCGGCAATTGCCCGGCCGATGTCGCCCGCCGCGCCCGTTACGACGGCGACCTGGTCTTTCCTGTCCTGCATGTCATGCTACTCCTTCGAGGCTTTCCAGAGCGGGTTTTGAGGTCAAGCCGCTCTACATCTTTGTTTTTATGCATTTTCCGGGCGTGAAACCGCTACGCGGCTCACTGGAAATGCTCTAGTCACCCAGCAATTGCCGGTCGTCCGGATCACGATGCTCCACAAGCTGCTGCTTGATGTGCCGCAGGGTCACCATCGACCGCTGCCGGTGGTGATAGGCAGCTAGCGTCGCCAGAACATCAACCGCCGCCAGATAGGCATAACGCGATGATGTTGGGCGGAAGATATTGTTTCCCTCAGGCACGTTGACGGCCACCACCATATCGGCGGCCAAGGCGACGGGCGTATCGCTCTGGGTCAGCGCGATGGTGGTGACCCCCATTTCCCGCGCCAGCCTGAAGCACTTCACCAATTCCATGTTGCGGCCGGAAAAGGAGGATCCGATGATGACGTCTTCCTTCCGCGCAGCGGCAGTCATCATCAATTGCATGCTGTGATCGGCGCTGGTCGAAACGCGCAGGCCAAGGCGAAACAGCCGGTTCTGAATTTCCGAGGCGATCATCGAGGAATTACCACCGGCTCCAAACGCGTAGATCATGCCGCTATTGGCAATCCGGACGGCCGCTTCGTCGGCGAGGGCGGGATCGAGCGTCTTGTGCAGCAGGAAAAGCGCCTCCTGCGCCTTGGCAAGCACTTCCTCGGCGACGTCCGACGGGCCTGTGCTTGTCGGTTCCGAGGTGAGGTAGCGGATGCCGACATAAGCGGTCTTGGCAAGGCTGACCTTGAAATCCGAAAAGCTCTGGCAACCCAGACGGCGGCAGAACCGCGTCACGGTTGGCGGGGAAACCTCGGCGCGGGCGGCAAGCTCGATGATCGATGCATTGACCGCAAACTCGAAGTCCGAAACCAGAATATCGGCGATCCGCCGCTCCGATTGCGAGAACTGTCCCCTGTCGTCTTGAATCTTTGCGAAAATATCCATGCTCACCGGTCTCCGTTCCGCCAAAACTTAAGGCTTGGCCCCGTTTCCGATGCACCTTAATCCGAGACGCCCGTCAACCGTACACACCCATGAATCGACCATGTTTCGCCCCGTTGACGACACGCCGGACACCTTTGATCTGAAAATTATTTTCTCTGTTGATTGCGAGATGAGCATATGCCAACAATCTTCGCCAGAGAAATATCCAAATCTTGAAAATAATTTCAACAACGGACCTGAATCATGCGCGACCCATTCAAAAACCCTTTTCCCGAAACAGACGTCGCCCGCCACTCCATCTGGGACATGCTGGTAACGCGGGATATCGACGCCTTCCTCACTGCCGACTGGTCGAAAGTCGCGGATGATTTCGTAAAGGACGGCTTTCTCGGCATCAACGCCAACCGGGATGCAAACCCGGACAACTGGCGCCTGTCCTTCCCCTCGCTTGACGCCTATCGCGACGAATGGCTGCGACAGGCGCAGGATTTCCAGACCCAGCAATTGGCTGAAGACCCGCGCAATGCGATCTTCACCACCACCACGCTGGAAGAAATCGAAGTGGAAGGTGAGACCGCGCTGGTTCGCAAGAAGTTCGACGGCGGGCTTCGCAAGGCCGATGGCAGCTTCGACGTCATGAAATGGCAGACGCTCTATTATTGCCGACTGCATGAGGGCCGCTGGAAAATCAGCGGTTTCACCGGATACATGCCCAATCCCATGCCGTGATCCAGCGGACCTGCGAGACGGTTTTGAACGCCGGGCCGAAAGCCCGGCGTTGCTTTTTCGTCTGGAAGACGAAGACCGCTGAAAACCGATAGCGTCGCAGAAAACCGGGCATGGCGAGACAGATTTCATGGCCCGGTTCCCGCCCTTTATTGTATCAGTTTGAGGACAGAAAGATCGACACGCCGTTCGAGCGATGTGCCGCTTTCATCAAACAGATGGCAATCCGACGCCTTGATACCGGTGACGATGGTTTCATCGACGACAACAGGCGCAGAACCGGAAAGAAGCGCGCAATAATTTTCACCCGTGGGCGCGACGCCATAAGCGATCGTATTCACACCCAGCCGCTCGATAACGCTGGGCGCGACCTTGATATTCAGGTCGGCCGTTTCGAGACCGGTGTGTTCCGGGCGAATGCCGAGCGTCAGTTGCGTGCCTTCAAGACCGGCGCGCGGCTCCACCGGCACGGTGATTGTCTGGCCCTCATACTCCACGGTCACACCATCGGCGCTGACGGATTTGCAGGTGACCTTCAGGAAATTCATTTTCGGATTGCCGATGAAACCGGCGACGAACAGGTTTGCGGGCTTGTGGTAAAGTTCCAGCGGCGCGCCGACCTGGGAGATTTCGCCCGCATTCAGCACCACGATGCGGTCAGCCATGGTCATGGCTTCCACCTGGTCATGCGTCACGTAGATCATCGTCGCCTTCAGCGTCCGATGCAGATTGGTGAGCTCGATACGCATGTCGGCGCGAAGTGCGGCGTCAAGGTTGGAAAGCGGCTCGTCGAACAGGAATATCTTCGGCTCGCGAACGATGGCGCGGCCGATCGCTACACGCTGGCGCTGGCCGCCGGACAACATGCCGGGACGCTGCTGCAGGCGCTGGTCGAGTTGCAGGATCTTGGCGACGGCCTCCACCTTTTCCTTGATCTTGCCCTCTTCCATCTTTTCGACTCGGAGGGGAAAAGCGATGTTTTCAAAAACCGTCATATGCGGATAGAGCGCATAGGACTGGAACACCATGGCGATGCCGCGTCTAACCGGCGGCAAGTCATTGACCTTCACGCCGTTGATGACGATGTCGCCGGCGGAAATATCCTCAAGGCCGGCGATCATGCGCAGCAATGTGGATTTACCGCATCCCGAGGGGCCGACAAAAACGACGAACTCGCCATCCCTGATGTCGAGCTGAACGCCCTTGATGACTTCGAAATGTCCATAGTTCTTGCGGACGTTGTTGAGATAAAGCTGACCCAAAACTTGCCTCTCCCGTCACCAGCCGACATCAGGCTGCGTTCAGAGACGTTCCGCGACACGGAAAAATCGCGCCTTATCGGAACCGTTAAAACACACGAGAAGCTCCTGCCGTCATAGCGGCGGGTATTCTCGCAACGAATTATGAGGTTGCGGGCGACCTGCGCCCGCAACCGTATAAATGTGGATTACTTGTACTGCTCGAGAGCGGCAGATGCCTTCTTTGCGGCATCTTCCGGTGTCGCCTTGCCGGTAACGACAGACTGCACCATCTCAATCATCGTGTCCTGGAAGCCCTTGTAGTCAGTGAAGAGCGGCTCGGGACCGCCATAGGCGATACCGTCGATCAGCGGCTTCCAGAAGGGGTCCTTGGCGATGAACTCATCAACCTTCGGCGACGGACGAAGCGGGGTCAGGCCAGCGCCGCCCTGCAGTTCGTATTCGCCCTGCGGGCCGGGAGAGGTGATGAACTTGGCGAATTCGGTCGCCTTTTCTTCGACACCGGTTCCCTTGAAGATTGCGAGGCTGTCGGTGATGAGCAGCGTGCCGGGACCCTTGGCTTCAGGGCCGAGCGGCAGGGTTGCGATACCCCAGTTGATCTTGGTTTCCTGCAGGCGGGTTGCAGCACCCGATCCCGCCTGGATCATGCCAACCTTGCCATCGAGGAAGATGGCGCGGATTTCGTTCTGCTCGTAGGCCGTCGGACCCTCGACGGAGTAAGGCGTGATGTCCTTGTAGGCCTTCAGAGCTGCAAGAACCTGCGGGCTGTCGACGGTGATCTTGTCGCCGTCGATGACCTTGCCGTTATTGGTGTAAACCCAGTGCATGAACTGGTGCATGGTGTTGTCGAAGGTCTTGGCGGGCAGACCATAACCGGCGACGCCGGTCTTTTCCTTGATCTGCTTGGCAAAGGCGATCTCTTCAGCCCAGGTCTTCGGCGGCACTTCCGGATCGAGACCGGCCTGCTTGAAGAGGTCCTTGTTCCAATAGAGCGCCTTGGTCGAGAAGGCGACGGGCACGCCCCACTGCGTATCCTCGAAGGTAACCGTGTCGACGATGTTAGGATAATAGGTCTTCTTTTCGTCTTCGGTCATCGGCACCGGAACGATGAGGTCGTTCTGTGCGAACTGCTTCAGCGTGCGCGAACCGACATAGGCCATGGCGACCGGAGTGCCGGCGGCTGCGAGCGTGGTTGCCTTGTCCTGGCACTGCGCCCAGCCGACGACTTCAGGAACGACCTTCCAGCCGGCATTCTTGCCTTCCCATTCCTTGATGTATTTTTCATGGATGGGGTCCATCTTGTCGCCGCAATAGATCCAGCTGATCTCCTTGTCGGCGGCGTGTGCCGCCACCGTGCCAAGGGCAGTGGAACCGGCAAATGCGAAGGCGCAAAGCGCCAATCCGTAATGTTTCAGTGCCATAGATAGTCTCCCGTTTTCTGGTGGTCGTTCCTATTGTTGATTATTTCACCGCGCCGGCGGTAAGCCCGCTGACGAGATAGCGTTGCATGAAGAAGATGACGACCATGGCCGGCGCAATGCCGACGAAGCTGGCCGCCATCAACTCATTCCAGACGACTTCCTGACGACCGAAATAGGCAAACAGGCCGATGGGCAGCGGCATATATTCGGTCTTGGAATTGAAGGTGAGCGCGAAGATGAACTGCTGCGCATAAGCACCGATGAAGGTGGTGATGGACACGACGGCGATGCCAGGCATCGCAAGCGGCAGGATCACCCGGCGGAAGGTATAGAAATAGCTCGCGCCGTCCACATAGGCCGCCTCTTCCAGTTCGCGCGGAATACGCAGCATGTAGGTTCGCAAAAGCCAGATGGCAGTGGGGATCAAAAAGGCGGCGCCGGGAATGATCATCGCCAGATAGGTGTTCAGGACGCCCATATTGCGCATCAGCCGGTAAAGCGGGATCAGAAGCACCGCACCGGAGAACATGTTGATCGCAAGAAACGCGCCGAGCAATTGCCCGCGACCGCGAAACTGGAACCGCGCGAAAGCATAGGACGCCGGCACCACCAGAAGCAGAACGATGATCGTCGATATCGTCGAGATGAAGAAGGAGTTGAAGACGTAGCGGGCAAAGCCGGGAACGCTGACCCACATGGTCCGGTAAGCTTCGAAGGAGCCGTTTTCCGGCCAAAACTTATACGGTGACGAAAAAAGCAGGCTGAGCGGTTTCAGCGAAACCAGAAACCCTTCGACAAACGGCGCCAGCACGAAGGTCAGGAATACGGCGATGCCGCAATAAATCCCGACGATCTCATACCATCTGTAACGGTTGATCATCGCATTTTTGTCGGTCATCGGCTGGTCTCCTGCGAGATACGGCTGGTGATGCGGAAGTAGAAGTAGGTGAATATGGACAGGAAGATGCAGATCAGCACTGCACGCGCCGCGCCCTCACCGTATTTGTAGGAACCGATCGCCGTCTTGTAGGTGTCGATGATCATGGTCGTCGTCTGGCCCGTCGGTCCGCCCTGTGTCAGGATCCAGATGATGTCGAAGGAATTGAAGGTCGAAATCAGCGAGATCATCGACATGGTAATCATGGCCGGCAGCATCAGCGGCAACGTGATGCGGCGGAAGCGGTAGGTGCGGCTGGCGCCGTCGGTCCAGGCTGCCTCGTAAAGATCCTGCGGAATGGCCTGAATTGCCGCCAGCAGATAAAGCGTCACCATCGGCACGCCGATCCATACGTCGGTGATGATGGTCGCCCAGAAAGCCGTGCTGCCATAGGCGAGGAAGGCGACTGGACCGTCCACCAGGCCAAGGTTCTGGAGAACACCGGAAATCATGCCGAACTGGCCGTTATACATCCAGCCCCACATGAAGATGCCGATAGCCATCGGCACGATCCATGGCGGCATCGTCAGGATGCGAAACAGGGCCCGACCGGGAACGGCCGAATTCAGCAACACCGCACCGAAGGTGCCGATGATCATCTTTATCGAGACGGAAAAGAACGTCCAGATAAAGGTCCGCGTGATGACCCCGGCGAAAGTCTCGTTGAAGATCTTCTCGTAATTGATGAAACCCACCCAGTTCGTCGTCTTTTTCAACGACGCGTCCGTGAAGGACAGGATGAAGGTATCGACGAGCGGATAAGCAACAATAACAGTGATGTATAAAAGCGCCGGCAAAAGAAGAAGCCAGGCAAAGATGACCGCGCTGCGTTTCGCATCCATCGCAGCGCCCCCTTAAGCCGATTTCACGGCGGGCGACTTCAACTGCCCGTGGAGTGCCAGATCATATTCCTCCCACACCGGCTTGAGATCGACCACCTTGCGGCCATGGCGCGCCTCGTCCATGGCGAGCGCCAGAATACCGGCCTCGATCGCATCGAGCGCGGAAACCGGCAGGGGCGTCCCCTTGACGACATGGTTGATCACGTCCTCGGCCATCTGCTCATCCGCGCCATAATGCTGGGAGAGCACGGTTGCCGCCGAATAGGTCTTGGCAACGGTCTTTTCGTTGGTGCGGGCATTGTGCACGTTCAGGAAGCCGCGCACGAAATCGCCCTCGGCCATGCCCTTGGCGCCGATGACGCAGAAACGGCGGAAATCGTCGGGAACGTTCAGATTGGTATGGAAGGCGAGCGATGCGCCGTTTTCATATTCGACGATCGCGGTCTGGTAGTCGATGATATCACCGTCGCTGTCGAAAACCTTGTCGGAACCCATCCAGCCGCTCGGCTTGCGATGGTAGACTTCCATGTCGTTGATGCCGTCATTTTGCGGAGCATTTGCAGGCGTGAAGCTCTTGCGCCCGCCAAAGCTCGACACGAAACGCGGCCGGGCACCCACCACGCCATTATAGAGATCGAGGTCGTGGCAGCATTTTTCCAGCATGAAGGAGCCGGAATAGTTCTCGTAACGCCGCCAGTCGCGCATGAAGAACGCGCCATGATAGGGCGGGATATGTTCCGAAGCCTCGATGGAGACGACGTCACCCAGCTTGCCTTCGGCCTGCGCGGCGCGCAGATCGCGGTAAAGCGGCGAGTAACGCAGGACCAGACCGACCAGCAGCCGCTCATGTCCATGCTTGTTGAGCAACCGGGCGAGTTCGAGGCTTTCCTCGATGCTGACGACGATGGGTTTTTCCGAGAAGATGGTGCAACCGGCTTCAAGCCCGATGCGGATATGCTCCAGATGCATATGGTTCGGTGAGCCGATCATCAAAAGGTCGAATGTCTCGCCGGCAATCAGCGCCTCGGGGCTGTCATAGGCCTTGCCAGCCGAAATGCCCTTTTCCTCAAGACCCGGCAGACCGGCCGGGGCAGGATCGACATAACCGACGATCTCGAAATCCTTGTCGATCTCGTGAAAAACGTAGCCCAGATAACCGAGACGGAATCCGAGTCCGATAATTCCCACCTTCATGAACTTTGTTCCCTGTTCATTCGTAATTCATTTTCGCAGAAGCAACCATTTCTGTGCTGGTTATCCTGATATCTGCGATAATTTTCCGCCACGATGAAATTAATTTTCATAACGGTCAAGTTAAATTCGATCTCGCAAATTCTAGTGAGGACCGGAGACCGATTTCCCCAGCGGAGACAGGCGCAAGATAGAGCGCCGTCAGCCACTGATACAAAAACAATACCAAAAAAATGCCAATCGTCTATAGCAATTCCAATTGCCGGAAATTTTTTTTGGTTAATGCGGAAATTTCAAGCACGACGCCTTATTATTCGGCAAATGATCGAAAAAACCACCGATTAATCGTACAAATCCACTAATGGTTCTATTTTGGTATTGCCGATTGTGACGCATATGGTATAGCCGGAATTCGCCACATCGATTGTGACAGAGGTTATGGATGAACGGGGCAGCGCTTAATCTGGACGACCTGCAATCGGGAGGCGGCGGCCCGCTTTACCTGAAACTGCGTCAGACGATTGAAGACGCCATCAATGGCGGCCGACTCAAACATGGCGATGCACTGCCGCCCGAGCGCGACATTGCCGAAAGCGCCTGCGTCAGCCGCGTCACGGTGCGCAAGGCTGTGGACGATCTCGTTCGCGACGGACTTCTCGTGCGCAGGCATGGGTCGGGCACCTTTGTAGTCAAACCCATCACCCGTATGCAGCAGCCGTTGACCAAGCTTACCTCGTTTACAGAGGATATGCGCCGCCGGGGAATGGTGGCGAGCACGCGCTGGCTTGAAAGAGGCCTGTTTTACCCGACCGGTGACGAGATGATGGCTCTCGGCCTTTCCCAATCCGCCATGGTTGCCCGGTTGACGCGACTGCGCCTTGCCAACGACCAGCCGATCGCGCTCGAAGTCACGAGCCTGCCGGGCGATATTCTGCCGGACCCACAGCTGGTGGAAAACTCGCTTTATCAGGAGCTTGCGAAAAGCGATATTCGCCCCGTCCGCGCCATCCAGCGCATCTCCGCGCGCAACCTTACGGATGAGGAAACGATGCTGCTTGGAGTTCCCCCCGGGTCTGCTGCACTTTCCGTCCAGCGCATGGCCTATCTCGAAAGCGGCCGCCTCATGGAAATATCGCGCGCCCTTTATCGCAGCGACGCCTACGACCTCGTCGCCGAACTGACGATGACCTCCGACTGAAACACATCGACCAAGGACAGAAAACGATGACAACCCTGATGCGCCAGGAAATCAACGAGATTCCCGATGCCGTCGCCCGTCTGCTGGACAATACCAGTGCCGACTTCCGGCAGGCCGGAGACAAGCTGAAAGCCCGTGACCCGGCCGTTATCGTCACCATTGCGCGCGGATCGTCCGATCACGCCGCGCATTTCCTGAAATATGCGATCGAGTTACAGACGGGGCTTCCAGTCGCCTCGCTCGGCCCTTCGCTCGCCTCGATCTACCAGACGAAATTGCGGCTGGAACGGGCGGCAGCCTTCGCCGTATCGCAATCGGGCAAAAGCCCTGACATCGTCGCTTTGGCGGAAAGTGCCCGCAAGGGCGGAGCGCTTACCTTCTCCCTCGTGAACACCCTGCCCTCCCCCCTTGGAGACGCAGCCAATCACGCCATCGACATCCAGGCGGGACCGGAAAAGGCAGTTGCCGCAACCAAGTCCTTCGTCAACTCCATTGTCGCCGGTCTGGCCATCCTTGCCGAATGGACGGAAGACAGCCTGCTCGCGAAGGCCGTCAGCACCCTGCCGCAGAATTTCGCCAAGGCAATCGCACTTGACTGGAGCCATATTGGCGAGGCTGTGAAGGGTGAGGATTCACTTTATATGCTGGGCCGCGGCCCCGCCCTTGCGATTGCCGCGGAAGCCGCGCTGAAATGCAAGGAAACCTGCGAGCTGCACGCGGAAGCCTATTCGTCGGCAGAAGTCATGCACGGCCCGGTTTCGCTGGTCGCACCGAAATTTCCGGTAATCGCCTTTGCCGCGCGCGACCGCGCCGAGACCTCCGTTACGGATATTGCCGCAAGCCTTGCCCAAAAAGGCGCCAATGTTTTCGTCACATCTGCCAAGGGTAGCCCGGCCAAGCCCTTGCCCTTCGTGGAAACCAACCATCCCCTGACCGATGCATTGCTGCTTATCGCACCGTTTTACGGCTTCATCGAGCAATTGTCGCGCGCAAGAGGCTTCAACCCGGATGCTCCAGTGGCATTGAAAAAGGTGACTGAGACCCAATGAGCGGCATAAAGGCATTTGTCGGCGCCCGCATTTTCGATGGCGCCGAATGGCATGATGACAAGGTGCTCCTGATCCGCGAAGGGCGCGTTGCCGCTGTCCTGGACAGCGTGCCTGCCGACGCCGAAGTGATCGATACAGATGGGCTGTTGATCGCGCCGGGCTTCATCGACCTTCAGGTCAATGGCGGTGGCGGCGTCATGTTCAACAACCAGCCGGATGTGGCTGGCATTGCCCGCATCTGCTCCGCCCACGCCCAGTTCGGCACGACGGCTTTGATGGTGACGCTCATCACCGACCGGTCGGACGTGACTTTCAGGGCGGCGCAGGCGGGGATTGCCGCGGGCAAGCAGCATGTGCCCGGTTTCCTCGGCCTGCATTTCGAGGGGCCGCATCTTTCTGTCGCGCGCAAGGGCACGCATGATCCGGCGTTGATCCGCAAGATGGAGATAGACGACCTCGCAGTCCTAACCGGCTGCAGGGCGGAACTCCCCTTCGTGCTGACAACCATTGCCCCGGAAAATGTTACTGTCGAGCAGGTTGCAGCACTCAGCGACGCCGGCATCGTCGTCAGCCTCGGCCATACCGACACCGGTCTCGATGTTGCGACGGCCTATGCTGATGCAGGCGCATCCATGGTAACGCATCTCTTCAATGCCATGAGCCCGCTTGGCCACCGCGAGCCGGGGCTGGTCGGGGCCGCACTTTCGAACGGCAAGTTGCATTGCGGGCTTATAGCCGACGGATTCCATGTCGATCCGGCCGCAATCGGCATTGCGCTGCGCGCCAAGAATGGCCCGGCCCGCATCTTCCTTGTCACCGACGCCATGTCCACCATCGGCACGGATGATGACGGTTTCGAACTGAACGGCCGGCGCGTCTATCGCAACGGTGGACGGCTAACGTTGGCCGACGGCACGCTGGCGGGAGCGGATATAGACATGCTCTCCTGCATCCGTTTCATGCGTGAGAAGATGGAAATGCCGCTGGAAGAAGCTTTGCGAATGGCATCCGCCTATCCGGCGCAGGCAATCGGCGCCTCCGGCAAGGGAAAACTCCTGCCCGGTTTCGATGCTGATTTCGTGATGCTGACACCAGACCTCCAGATGCATTCAACATGGATTGGCGGAGAAAAAATCTACGATGCCACACGTTCCGGAGTCTGAACCATGATCGTTTGTTTCGATATCGGCGGAACGACCATCAAGGGCGCGATTGCCCATGCCCCGGACGATATTCGCCCCGTACCGCGTATACCAACGCCCAAAACCAGCTTCGAAGACTTCGCTGCCGGCTTGAAATCCGTCATCGACAACAGCGGCGGCACACCCGACTGCGTATCACTGTCGATCGCGGGCGTCATCGATCTTGATACGGGAAAGGCGACAGTCGCCAATATTCCCAGCATTCACCGCAGAACGTTAAAAGACGATCTGGAAAAAGCCCTGAACCTTCCTGTTATCGTTTCGAACGATGCGGATTGTTTCGTGATCGCCGAATCGGAAATCGGCTCCGGACAAGGACATCGCGTCGTCTTCGGCGTTATCCTTGGAACAGGTGTCGGCGGCGGGCTGGTGATTGACGGCAAGCTCATCAACAGCGACGGCGGCTTCGCTGGCGAGTGGGGACATGGGCCAGTGGCCGCGACATTGGCCGGCAATCCACCGGTATCGCTGCCGCGATTCGAATGCGGTTGCGGCCTCACCGGCTGTGTCGACGCGATCGGCAGCGCGCGCGGCATGGAAAAGCTGCATCTGCATCTTCACGGGCAGGATATGACCAGTGAGGATATTATTGCCGCCTGGCAGGCAGGCGATGCGCAAGCCGCAAGAACTATCGATGTACTCATTGATATTCTCGCCTCACCGCTGGCGATGGTGATCAATGTCACCGGCGCAACCATCGTGCCCGTCGGCGGCGGGCTTTCGAATTCAAGGGAACTCGTGACAGCTCTGGACGAAGCCGTCAGGGGTCGCATTCTCAGGCGCTTCGACAGGCCGCTCGTCGTGCCTGCCATTTGCCGGATCGAGCCGGGGCTGATTGGTTCCGCCGTTATTGGACTGAAATATGCCAAGGAAATCGTAAACGCGGCTTAAGCCGCGTCACACCGTCTCGATCTTTTCCCGACGAAAGCCCAGCCCCACCAGCCTGCCGGTCAGATGGGCAAAAAGTGGAAACCGCATGATCGCCCTAACGATGGCGGGTGGGCCTTTCGGCTTTTCCGCCGTTTCCGTCTGCTCTTTCTTGCGACCGACACGCATCATCCGCTGCAAGAATTGCGTGGCCTTGGTTGGAAAGGATCGCCGTTTCTCTATGGCGGCAAGGTGGTCATCGGCAATGGTCCGGCCGGATGTGAATACCGGCACCAGAACATTGGCCGCGGCAACCGCATCCTGAATGGCAAGATTGATGCCGACACCGCCGACGGGCGACATGGCATGGGCCGCATCGCCGATGCAGATCAGGCCGGGCTTCCACCAGCGCTTCAACCGATCGATACGGACGGTGAGCAGATGCACGTCATCCCAGCTCGTAACTTCGTCGAGCCTCTCGCGCGGGAAAGGGCAGATTTCCGCAACCCGGTTCCTGAAGGCTTCAAGCCCCTCAATCTTCATGTCAGCGAAAAAGCCCTTGCGCACCACGTACCCGCATTGCCAGTAGTCACCGCGGTTGATCATCACGAAACCCTGCCGCGAACCCGCATGGCCCATGGTGTCGGCCGGATCACCCGGCTGTCTCGAAAGGCGCATCCAAAGCACCTCGGTCGGGATGCCGAAGCGCTGTACTTCAAGCTCCGCCGCCTCGCGGACGATGGAGTTGCGGCCATCCGCGCCCACCACCAGATCAGCGGCGATCTCGATTGCGCCTTCCGGCGTATTGACCATGAGGCCACCAACACGCCCGTCGCGCTCGATCAGGCCGGTTACCGGCGCATTCATCAGCAGCCGAAAATTCTCATATTGCCCGGCCTTGCCGACGATAAAATTGAGAAAATCCCATTGCGGCATGAAGGCAATGAAACGATGATGGACCGGCAGCCGCGAAAAATCCGCGATCGTGATACGCTCGCCGCCGATGACTGCGTTCAGCCGTGGCGCACGCGTATGCGGGAGGCTCAGGAACTCCTCGGCGAAACCCAGCTGCTCCATCAGTTCAAGCGTGGAGGGGTGAATGGTGTCGCCGCGAAAATCGCGCAGAAAATCTCCATGTTTCTCGACAACCGTTACGTCTATACCGCTGCGGGCAAGCAAAAGGCCGAGCATCAGGCCGGCCGGCCCGCCACCCGCCACGACAACGGACGTGCGGATGTGCTGAACGGCCCTGCCGTCATTCTCCGGCACGACTTTCGCTTCTTCCATCACCGCCCCCCTGTCCGTTAAACGTCTCTATCGTGCATCCGTCGCCGGCAGGTTTGCATTTTTCGGCTGTGGCCAACCATGTGCATCGAAACGGAAAAGCATTTCGGACCGGGCAAAGATAAAGGCGAAGGCCATGGCCGTCCACATGCCAAGCAACAGCCCGGCGGCCACATCGCTTGGATAATGCGCGCCGACGATGACGCGCGAAACACCAATGACAAGGGCAAGCAGCAGGAACGCCCAGCGGAAGCGCGGCATCAGCATGGCGAAAACACCGAAAAACGCCCCGGCAGCCGTCGAATGGCCTGACGGGAAGCTCTCATAAAGATTGTCACCGGTAAAAGGCGTGAGGCTATAGGCACCCATTTCCAGAAAAAGCTCCGGCCGCGCCCGCCCGATCAGGAATTTCAGCGTGTGGACCAATATGCTCGCCGTTCCGATCGTCAGGAAGAAGTAAGCGAGAAGCCGCCATGCCGTTCTCAGCCGGCCGGCATAGGTCCGCGCCTGCAGGACACGCGCGCCGACATAGGCAAGGATGGCAAGAGCGCCGGTGGAATAAAGCATCCAGCTGAAAGTACCGAAATCGGTAATGGAGCGATTGAAGGAAACTATCCTTCCCGGCAGGGCTTGAGCATGTTCCGAAAGGCGTGGGTCGAAAGGAATAAAGACCAGAACCAGCACAAGGCTTGCCGCAAAAATCCAACCGCTGGAAACCAGAAAACGTCGCATCAATATTCTCTCATCGTTTTTCTTGCATATGGCTTTGCCATCCGCAAAAACAATAGCCCGGCTGTGTCCTTGTTATGACGGGTTTTCACGAGTAGAGGCTAGTGCATGTCGCCAGAAACTATGCATCGGTTTCGGGCAACCGGAAACGACCGACGGACGGAAGATGACAGATACCAGTGAAATGCCACGCAGGCTGACGATATTGGGTTCGACGGGTTCGATCGGTACGAACACACTGGATGTCGTCCGTCAGCTGGGTGGTCGCAGACAATTCGAGGTTTTGGCGCTCACCGGCGCCGGAAACATCGATCTTCTGGCGCAACAGGCGCGTGAATTCGGCGCACAGCTTGCGGTAACCGCCGAGGATGGCAAATACGAAGCGCTGAAAGCGACCCTTGCCGGCACCGGCATTGAGGTTGCGGCAGGCAAATCCGGCCTCGAAGAAGCGGCCTCGATGGAGGCCGGCTGGGTAATGGCAGCGATTGCCGGAACACCTGGTCTTGCCCCGACATTGACAGCCGCACGGCGCGGCGCAGACATAGCGCTTGCAAACAAGGAATGCCTCGTTTCCGCAGGCAATGTTTTCCTGCGCACGGTCAAACAGGGCGGTGGCAGGTTGATCCCGGTCGATAGCGAACATAGTGCGATCTTCCAGTGCCTGACGGGCGATCACAAACAGGCCGTGGAGCGCATCGTACTCACCGCATCCGGCGGACCCTTTCGCACCTGGTCGCGTGAGCAGATGGCCAATGTCACGGCAGATATCGCCCGCGCACATCCCAACTGGTCGATGGGGTTGAAGGTATCGATCGGCAGCGCCTCGATGTTCAATAAGGGGCTGGAAATGATCGAGGCGAAATATCTCTTCGATCTCAAGCCCGAGCAGGTGGAGGTGATCGTTCATCCGCAGTCGATCATACATTCGATGGTGGGTTATACGGATGGCTCCTATATCGCCCAGCTCGGCTCGCCCGATATGCGAACCGCCATCTCTTATGCCCTCACCTATCCTGAGCGCGGCAATCTCAATGTCGAACGCCTGGATTTCGCCAAACTGGCGCGGCTCGATTTCGAAGCGCCTGATGAAACCCGGTTTCCAGCACTCCGACTGGCGCGCACGGCGCTGGAGCGCGGAGGCTTGCAGGGCGCGGCTCTGAATGCCGCCGAAGAAACCGCCTTTCACGCCTTCGTCGAAGGCGGCATCGGTTTTCTCGATATGGCCGAAATCGTCGAAACGGTCATGGACCGCATGCATGACGGCCGATCAGCCAACAGCATCGAAGACGTATTTTCGGCGGACGGGGAAGCCCGCAATCACGCGCGGGAACTGATCGCCAGCAAAGAAAAGGCCGCGTAAACGCGGCCAGATTTTCTCTTGTTTGAACTGCGGCCTTAAGCCACGGCACGCGCCAGCGCACAATGCGACCAGAGCTGGTGCAACGCGCCGACCAACTGTTCGATGTCGGCATCGGTGTGCAGCGGTGTCGGGGTGATGCGCAGACGCTCGGTCTTGCGCGGCACGGTCGGATAATTGATCGGCTGCACATAGACGCCGTGATTGTCGAGCAGGATATCCGAAATCCATTTGCACTTGGCGGCATCGCCCACCATGACCGGTACGATATGGCTGGGATTGTCCATATGCGGAATGCCGCGTGCATCCAGAAGCCCCCGCAGCTTGCGCACCCGGTCCTGATGGCGGGCGCGCTCAAAGGGGCTTGCCTTCAGATGCTGGATCGAGGCGATTGCGCCGGCAGCGAGCGACGGCGGCAGGGCCGTCGTGAAGATGAAACCGGAGGCGAAAGAACGGATAAAATCACAGACCGCCGTGGACCCGGCAATATAACCGCCCATCACGCCGAAAGCCTTGCCGAGCGTTCCCTCGATGATCGTCAGGCGATCCATCAGGCCTTCGCGCTCGGCAATACCGCCGCCGCGCGGTCCGTACATGCCAACGGCATGGACTTCGTCGAGATAGGTCATGGCGCCATAACGATCGGCAAGATCGCAGATTTCCTTGATCGGGGCGATATCGCCATCCATCGAATAGACGGATTCAAAGGCGATGAGCTTCGGCGCGCTTGGATCGGCTGCCTTGAGCTTTGCCTCGAGATCTTCGAGATCATTGTGTTTCCAGATCACCCGCTCGCAACGGCCGTAACGGATGCCTTCGATCATCGAGGCATGGTTGAGCGCATCGGAGAAAATGATGAGGCCCGGAATTTTCTGGCCAAGTGTGCCGAGTGTCGCCCAGTTGGAAACGTAACCCGACGTGAAGATCAGCGCCGATTCCTTGCCGTGCAGATCGGCAAGTTCCTGTTCGAGCAGGACGTGATGATGGTTGGTCCCAGAAATGTTCCGGGTGCCTCCCGCACCCGCGCCACAGTGATCGATGGCGGCTTTCATGGCTTCGATGACTTTGGGGTTCTGGCCCATGCCCAGATAATCGTTGGAACACCAGACGGTTACGTCCTTGCGCTCGCCATTGGCGTTGTACCGTGTCGCGCGGGGAAAATTGCCCTGCTGGCGTTCGATATCCGCAAAAACGCGATAGCGTCCCTCAGAATGCAGGCTCTGCAGTTCCGTCGTAAAAAATGCCTCGAAGTCCATGCCATGCTCCAGAATTGACCAGATCGTTTTCTGCCTCGACACCGGGACCGTCAACCCTTGCGAGCTGCTTTAACCACGTCTGCGTCAATTCGCCGTTGTTTTGAACCATTCCAATAAACCGTTTATAGACGCCGATGAAAAGTACAAAATTGATTCACATCAAAAAACCCGGAAATTTGGAACCTTTTTCAAACGGCGCCGTTGTTTGGGACGCAATCGATTTACGCGCGGAAGAACGCCTGAAAGAGGAGGCTTCCCTAAACGGTATCGAATTGTTAGTTATCTGTGGCGGTCGGAGGTAGCAGTCGCCGCAGATAAATATGGGACGCCTACCGAGCCGAAGAGCTCATTGTAACGTTGGAGAGAGTTTCATGAAAAAGGCAATCATATTTGCGCTGGTCGGCCTGTCGCTTGCAAGCTGCACGCAGACTGAAAAGGGTGCTTCGATCGGTGCCGTTTCCGGTGCGGTCCTGGGCGGCGCTATCACGGGCAACGTTCGTGGCGCGGCAGTGGGCGCGGCGATCGGTGGCGTTGGCGGCGCGTTGATCGGCAATGCATCCGAACCGGGCTATTGCTATTATCGCGACCAGTACGGTCAGCGTTACACGGCGCGTTGCCGTTAATAGCTGCACGAGATACCGTTGCACAGAAGCCCCGGTCATCCGGGGCTTTTTGCGTTAAGGCGGGCAAAACACAGTCCGAAGGGTCCTCAACGCCGTTTATTTATGATTAAACTGCACTGTTAACGGACAGGAAACGGGTCAGAGCCATAATAAATGCTCAACCATAAAGCAGCTTATGCGAAGAACACGGACTAACCCGAAGACAGGTATTGCGTATGGGAAAGCTGGCACCGCTCTTGCGGTTGCCGTTACGTTCGCCCTGTACCCGGCGTTTACTCGCGATGCTTTTGCTTTCAAGCTGTTCGGCGTGCGTCTCTGGGGTTCGGAAGAACCGGAGATCGAAGTTATAAATCCGGTCAAATATGCCGTGACGCTGAATGCTGCCGATGCAGACAAATCTCTCAAAGACAGCCTGGAAAACAGCTCGCTTCTTCTGGCCGACAAGGACAAACCGGCCTCCGGCGATCTCGGCCTCCTGATCAAGGCGCGTGATGACAGGGACAGGCTGATCGCAGCGCTTTACGAAAACGCCCGATATGGCGGCATCGTCAAGGTCACGGTCGCCGGCAAGGATGTGGACGATCTGCCACCCAATCCGGTCTTCGATCACTCCGCTCCGGTGCCGGTGGTCATAACCGTCACACCCGGCCCGGTCTTCACGCTCGGCAATATCAGGCTCGAGGGTGATGTGACGGGCCGCAACCTTGAAGAATACGGTCTCGTCACCGGCGGCGATGCCGGATCTCTGGCAATCATCCGCGCCGGCAACAAACTGATCGATGATCTGAAAGCCGAAGGCCGCCCGCTTGCGAAGCTGACGAAACGCGAGGCCGTTGCAAACCACGCGACGAACACGGTCGATATTACCATGGCTGCCGAAGGTGGCCCCGTGGCACCGCTCGGCGCGGTCACCGTCACCGGCGAAAAAACCGTCGACGGCGACTTCATCCGCCGTTATTCGCGCCTCAATGGCGGCGAACCCTACTCCCCGGAAAAACTGCGCAAGGCCGCCGACCGGCTACGCCAGCTCGGCGTCTTTTCCAGCCTGACAATCAAGGAAGCAGGAACGCTGTCACGCGATGGCTCCATTCCGCTCACCATCGAGGTGTCAGAGGGCAAGCACCGTTATTTCGGCGTCGGCGCACAATATTCCACCACGGAAGGCATTGGCCTCCAGGGGTATTGGGGCCACAGGAACCTGTTCGGGCAGGCGGAATCGCTGCGGATCGAGGGTTCGGTTTCACGCATCGCCGAAGCATCGAGCGTCGAAGGCATGGACTATTCGGCGGGCATCACCTTCACAAAGCCCGGCATGTTCAACCCGCGCACCACATTCAAGACCAGCCTGATCGCCAAGACCGAACATCCCGATACCTATGAGGCCAAGACCATAACGGGAGCCGCCGGTTTCAGTTATGAGCTGAACGACACCGATACCGCAGCCGCCGGTCTCGAGGTGCAGTGGGCAGATACCGAAGACGCATTCGGCAAGAACAAATATCTGACCACCTCCATACCGCTGGAATTCGTTCGCGATACGCGCGACGACAAGCTCAACCCCACTGAAGGCTTTCGTGCATCGGTGGCCGCCAAGCCCAGCTATGAAGCGCTGAACGGCACTTTCTTTTCCTCCTTTGAAGGCTCTATTTCGGGTTATAAGGGACTCGGCGCCGAAGATCGCTTGATCATGGCCGGAAAGCTTTCCGGCGGCGTGCTCGTCGGCGGCAGCAATCTGCAGGACATACCGACCACAAGGCGCTTTTATGCCGGCGGCGGCGGATCCGTCCGCGGCTATAGCTACCAGGAAATATCGCCCTATAATGCAGCCGGTGATGCAACTGGCGGCCGCTCTTACGTGGTTGGCTCCATCGAAGCCCGTATCAAGGTCACCGATACGATCGGAATCGTGCCCTTCATCGATGCGGGTGTGGTATCCGACAGCGTAACCCCTGATTTCTCCGATATCCGGGCTGGCGCCGGTATTGGTTTGCGTTACGCAACGCCCTTTGGGCCTTTGCGTCTTGATGTCGCCATGCCGCTTGAAAAATATGATGGTGGCAACAATTTCGGCATTTATGCTGGCATCGGCCAGTCTTTTTAAACGCCGCCATCGAACACCCTAGCAACAGAGTGTAGATTACGCTTGATGACAACGTTGATTCGATTGCTGAAATGGCTGGGCTACGCTGCTCTTTGCGGCGTGGTGCTGGTGTTGCTTGCGGTTCTGTTCGTCGGTCTCACCCCGATGGGTGCAAGAATTGCCGCAAAGCAGATTTCATCGCTCGTTTCCACGCCCGACCAGACAATCGAAATCTCTCCACCCAGCGGTCTTTTGACCGGTCGCCTGCGGCTCGACAATGTCACTCTTGCGGATCGGCAGGGACCTTACGCCCGTGTGAACCAGATCGCCGTTGACTGGTCGCCGCTCTCGCTTCTTGCCGGAACCTTCCACGCCGACAGGGTGTCGGCCGGATCGATTGATGTCGATCGCAAACCGCTTCCCGCTGAGCAAACATCGACCAAAAGCTCCGGCAGTTCGTCCCTGCCGATTGAAATCGACATCGACAGTTTCGATTTCCCCGATATTAGCCTCGGACAATCCCTTCTTGGCCGCGACTTCGAGCTGACCGCCGAGGGCAATCTCAAGGCCGCGCAGGACGATATCAGGCTATCGCTCACTGCCCACCGGCAGAGCACGCCGGACGCTGCGGTCAATGCAGACATCGCGTTTCTGCCGAATGAAAATGTCTTGAAGTTGAAAGCGGAGATGAAGGAGCCCGAGGGCGGGCTTCTGGCCACGCTGCTCTCGCTTCCGGGCACACCCGCCGTGGCGATCGATGTGAACGGTGAAGGTCCGCTTTCTGACTGGACTGGCACTCTGCGCGGCAACGTCGCCGGCAACCCCGTGCTCAACGTCACCGGCCACCATCTACTAGGAGACGACGGCACGCGGCGTATCGAGGTCGCAGGCGGCGGCCAGCCCGATCTGCTTCTGCCCCCCGCTTTCCGACAGCTTTTTGCAGGCGAGACGAAACTTGATGCAAACGCCACGCTCTCACCACAGGGCCGCATCGAAATCGGCAGCAGCACGCTGGAAACCGGCACATTGCTGCTGACGGCCTCGGGCACCGTGGATCCGAACGGCCAGAACGATCTTAGTGCCAACCTCATCGGCACCGCCGGGTCAGTGGATTTCCGCTGGCCGCTGAACAATGGCGAGATCCAGGCCCTCATCAATGGCATTGATCTTTCCCTGAAAGGCAACGCTGATGCCGCTCATCTCAACACCACGGCATCGTTGCGCAGCCTTTCCCTCCCACAGGGTAGGCTTGATGATGTCAAGCTGACGGCCAGGAGCGGCAATCTCAACATTGCCGATCGCAGCGGCACCATCGACACCATTCTCTCCGTGGCACAATCGTCCTTCGTCAGCCCGGATATCGACCGGCTGGTGCGTGCGCCGGTCACCATCAAGGCGCCGGTCAGCCTTACCTCCTCGACGATCGGCTTTGACGGCGCGACGCTGGAGAGCGCCAGTGTCGGCGGAACGCTGAACGGCAGTTTCGACCTCGCCAACAATCGCCTGACATCCAGCGTGCAGCTCTTCGCGTTGCCCGCCACCCTGCCGCCAGCGCTGGCGGAAAAATTCGATACCACCATAGCTTTGCAGGGCGATATCGACCTGATCATTGGCGGGCGCACAAGCGTTCAGAACCTCGTGGTCAAATCCGGAACAATTGAAGCGACAGGTGATGTCAGTCTCGAAGACGACGCGTTGAGCGCCAATCTGACGGGCAAGTTTCCCGCTCTCGAAAAACTGACGCCACAGGCAAAGGGCGTTGCCGATTTTGCAATTGAAGCCAGCGGCGCGCTTGCCGCGCCCGACTTCAATGTCACCTTAAGCTCCGAAAGTGCCACTCTTGCCGGACGGAAGCTTGAAGCGCTCAAGGTCAATGCCGCAGGCAAGGCCGATCCGGCCGCACCGCAGGCAAAACTGACCGCCAGCGGCAGCCTCGACCGGCAGAAGATCGACGCCAACGCCAATGTGGTGCAGACAGAAAACGGCACGGCAATACCCGAGCTTCATGTGGCAGTGGGTCGCAACATCTTGAACGGCAAGCTGCAATTCTCGCAACAATTCCTGCCATCTGGCAATCTGTCGTTCAATTTCCCGGACTTGGCCCTGCTGGCGGCACTTGCCGCGCAACAGGCAGATGGCGATATTGCCGGCGACATCGTACTCAGTAACGATAACGGCCGGATTGCCGCGACGATAAAGGCGAATGGCGGCAGCATCCGCCAGGGCACAACGGTTATTTCGAAGCTCGCTGCCGATATCTCCATTGACGACCTTCGGGCGCTCGCCATCAACGGCAAGGTCAGCGCCGACAGCGTCAATGCTGGCACCGCGGCGATTTCGGCGCTGAATGCGACCATTGGCCATTCCGGCACGACCACCAACTTCGATGTCAACGGACGCTACGACAATGCGCCGCTCGTGGTAAAGGGCAGCGCCAATACCGCAGGATCGCCGATGACCGTGCGGCTCGATGCCTTCTCGGCCGCCCCCAAGGGCATTGCCGTACGGCTCGAAAAGCCGAGTACAATTGCGATCGAGAACGGCACGGCCCGCATCTCCGGTCTGACTATCATCACCGGCGACGGGCGAGTCGAGGTAAACGGCACGGCGGGTTCGACACTCGACATCAACGCCAATATCCGCTCGCTGCCCGCGAACCTCGCAAATGCCTTCGCCACCGGGCTGGATGCGGCGGGGAGTATATCCGGGACAGTCAGCGCCAAGGGCACGGCTTCAGATCCAGCGGTCGATTATAATCTGAACTGGACGAATGCCGAGGTTGCCCAGACGCGTGCGGCAGGGCTTGCAGCGCTCGGCATCAAGGCAAACGGCCGTTTCGCCGGCGGCACCTTGCAGATCGATACGAATGTGACCGGTCAGGGCGGCATGTCGCTTTCGGGCGGCGGCTCCCTCGGCATCGCCGGTAACCGTCCGCTTTCCATGGCCTTTTCCGGGAGGTTGCCCTTCTCCGCCGTTGCCGCACAAACCGCAGCACAGGGCCTCGATGTGGACGGCACCGCCGCCATCGATGTGAAGATTTCCGGCAGCGCTTCCGCGCCTGTCGTTACCGGCAGCATCACCACCGATGGTACGCGCCTGACCGATGTGCGCCGTAACCTCACGGTCAACGGGCTGGCAGCAACGGTCACCTTCGATCGTGATCGCGCCGTCATCTCCCGGCTGACGGGAAAGCTTGCTGGCGGTGGAACGATCTCGGGAACGGGTAGCGTCGGTATAACGGGCGGTTCGGGCTTTCCAGCCGACATCACGATCACGTTGGACCGCGCCGGTTACAATGATGGCACGCTGGTGACGACCATCGTAAGCGGCACGCTGACGCTGAAGGGTCCGCTTCTGAATTCGCCCGTGCTTGGCGGCAAGCTGACGCTGGACAGAAGCGCCATCACCATCCCGGAGAAACTTCCAGCCTCGCTGACGGAAATCGACGTCAAGCACAAGAACGCCCCGCCGCAGGTGCGGGCGCAGGTAAAGGCACTCGGCAACGATCAGGGCGGCAGTGGTAGTTCATCGACCATCAATCTCGATCTGCAGGTGAGCGCACCGAGCGGCATTTTCGTGCGTGGGCGGGGCGTCGATGCCGAACTGACGGGCAACCTGACCATTCGCGGCACGGCGGCTGTTCCCGTCATCTCCGGCGGTTTTGAAATGCGCCGTGGACGGCTCGAAATTCTCACCCGCCGTCTCGATTTCAATACGGGCAAGATAACCTTCGGCGGCGGCCTCGTGCCGGTTCTGGATATGGAGGCGCAGTCCACCGCTGGTTCCGCCACCATCACGGTTGCGGTTTCCGGCAATGCCAACGACCCGACATTCGCCTTCTCCTCAACCCCGGCTCTGCCGCAGGATGAGGTTATGGCACAGCTGATCTTCGGCCAATCCATGTCCAAGCTCTCGGCCTTGCAGATCGCGCGGCTGGCGGATGCGGCAGCCCAGCTTGCCGGCGGGCGCTCCACATCGTTGTTCGACAAGCTCCGAAGCAATCTCGGCGTCGACGATCTCGACATCTCGACGGATTCGGAAGGCCAGGCCCGCGTTTCCGCCGGAAAATATCTCAACGAGCGAACCTATCTCGAACTGCAGCAAAGCGGCGATTCCGGCGCAAAGGCCATCATCAACCTCGATGTCGGGCGCGGCGTGAAGCTGCGCGGTGAAGCGGGCGGTAATGGCGAAGGTGCAGCCGGTATATTTTACGAGAAAGAATATTGAAGTCTTCGCATTTAGGTTTGCGAAACCATCTCATGCTACGAATCTTCCATTGAAGGCGGAAAATATTGTTTCCGGCTGTTCAGGCACCAGGCAGAACGCCAAATTCGCATATGCAAGTGTCGGTGCACTTGCGCTGGCCTCCACAGCGAGCATTGGGAAGAATTCTGATGGCAATGATAAACTCTACCAACTTTGGCGGCGAGACGCTCGAAATCATCGCATTCCGCCTGCATGATCAGGAATTCTGCGTGAAGACGACGACTATCCGCGAAATTCGCGGTTGGGCGCCTTCAACGCCCATTCCCCACGCGCCGAAAGACGTCATCGGCGTCATGAACCTGCGCGGTTCGGTTATTCCGATCATCGATCTCGCACACAAACTCGGAATGAAAAGCACCGTCGCAAATGAAAGAAGCGCCATCGTGGTGGCCGAAGTGCACAACATGGTCATCGGCATGCTCGTCGATCGCGTTTCGGACATTCTGACGATCCCGGCAAATCAGGTCCAGCCGGTTCCGGAAATCTCGGCCTCTTTCGACAAGTCCTACTCCGAAGGCATCATTGCCAACGAACATGGCATGATCTGCTTCCTGAACCTTGCAAAGATGTTCAAGGGAACCGAAGCGGAAGATCTCGCCGCCTGATCGTTGCAATTCCTTTGCATGACGGCCGGTTCGCGTTCTTAGGCAACCTAAGAACAAAGGCTCAAATACGAGACTATTGACCATTGAACCAAACCGCCGGAGCACCTGCCCGGCGGTTTTTGTTTTCATGACCGTCTCTTTTATTAAATAAGAACATTTTAATATTATAGAT
>NZ_WJOK01000027.1 GCF_009649785.1 Agrobacterium tumefaciens
CATATCGGCTATGTCTCCGAGGCATGGGAGCGCCGGCTTGGCGAAGAACGTCAGAGCGAACAATGGCAGCGTGAGCAGCGTGATGTGATCGAGGTTCCCGGCCTCACCTCGCGCAGCGCCGAAATCCTTGCCAAGGTGGAGAAGATGCAGGTCGAGAGGCGAAGCCAGTTCATCAAAGAGCTGCGGTCGTCTCCTGAGGGGCAAACCGCGCTTGACGAGGCCAGGCTGGTGGCCGAAGCGCTCACGCGGCGGTTTGGTAATTCCGATCCCCGCAGGTTTACCGAGGAGCTCGAGGCACGCACGGAGCTCGCAAAGCAGGCCGAGCAGATCAACACAATCGCCCGCATGGTGCATCGTACACGCCATGCCGAGCTTAGCCATGACCACGCGTTGAGACAGCAGAACCGGTCTCAGGGGCTTGGATTGAGCCGATAGTGCGTGCCGACGACAACATTGGCGTCTTTTAATCGGTCACCCCAAAAGTGCGCCACGCTTCCAGATTTCCTAGGCGTCCCGATGCACCTATCACCGTTCAGCGCTCGAGACGGCTTCCCTCAGCAGTTCATCAGGACTGAATCAAACAAGCCGAGCTGTCCGGCGAAACGGGGTACACTCCAGCCTGCCTACAGAGGGCCCCCACGAAATTGGGTCACACGAAGCCCAAGTAGCCCAGCGGCCTGCGCCCTGCCCGCCATCCTCGAAGTTAACGAGGATATCCGCATGGGCGGCCAGGTGGTGACGGGGATAGGCTTCCTTGGCGCAGGACTGATCATGCGCACCGGCCTCAACATTCGCGGGTTGAGCACGTCGGCGACAATATGGGCTACGGGAGCGATCGGCGTCCTTGCGGGTTATGGAGAAATTTTCGAGGCTGCTGAGGCAACGCTTCTAATCTTGTTGATCAACATAACCTCCCCCAGAGTTGTTCGGCTCATCGAGCGCTTTGTTCCACAACACCCAGTCGAGTCACAACGTCGTAGGGTTGAGGTCCGCACGACCACGGAAAGCGAAACCGAGGTCCGGTCGAGTTTGATGAGCCAAACGCGTGACCATCAACTAGCAGTCACATCACTCGCACGGCGCGTCAATTCACTGGATAGGACCATCACCATTGATGTCACTATTTCAGGTGATGACGTTAACGACGAAGTCATGAGCGTTCTTGCGCAATCTCTTAGCTTGTCGCCAAACATTCTTTACTGCACCTTCACGTAGTTTGGAGACGCCAGGGCCGGTTCAACGACAATGCCATAGCCGCCATGTTCGCGCACACGAACATCACATTCCCTTGACATCTGTTCTCGGAGATTTTTGAGAGCTGTCACGATTTCGGCCGTCTGGCGCTTTTTCCAATGCCGTTTCCATGAGAGTCTTCACCAGTCTAAACTCAGAGGTTGTGTCGCTGTACTTTTCATTGCACGGTTAGGCAGAATTATAATTTTTGATGTTGACCGGGGAGCGGATGGTACACGGAGAGAAATGCCGGTCTTTTGCATGTGTGCTTGTCGCAACTTCGGTCGCCGTTACGATGTTCGCCGGAACCGGTTTTGCACAGGATAACGATAGTGCCGTTCAAAATGCCGTACCGGTGATGAGAAAATTCGATTTCTCAGCGCCAGCCCTCAATCTTGAAGGGACGCTTTCCCCAAATGCTACGGTCGAAACCGTACCAATGAGTCCGACGGAGCCTGGCACAATCGGTAATGTGAAAGTCATCGGAAAAATAACTTCAGATTCGTCCAGTCCGAAAATCGAGACGACCTTTATCGGGTACAATCTGCAGGCGCCATCGGCAGCGTTCCGGATCTGCACTTACCAGGCAGACACTGCTGGATACACAACGCGCGTCTCAAAAGTTGCATCGGACCTGACAGAAGCTATGCTTCTGGGCACCAAGGATCAGAGCGGCGAACCACATAGCGCCCTTATCAGCTATTGCTTCTCTCGCGGGAAGCAGGCGCTGGGCATAAATTTCGTTGCAGATGTCAGCAACGCGGCGGATGCTGACGCGGCTTATGATCTGGTAGTTCGGGCTGACAAGTATGCCGTTGCGTTCATTGACAGCCTCTCATGGGAAAATGGAGAAGAATCAAGCTTTGGGGAGGAGCTGCAATCGGTTCCTGTTCGGATAGCCAACGAGCGGATCGCACTCCGCATCCCGGACCAGTGGGAAATACCGATCAACGATTTTCATGGCGCTTTGCCGGCCGAGTTGCACATGATCAGGCGCAAGGGCGGAAGAGATGTTGGCCTGATATGGCTGCTCGTTCAGGACATGAAGGAAAAACCGGACCTGGAAATGGCCGGAGCCACGATCGTGAGGGATTACTTTGTCAGGCAGACACCTGATGCCCGGCCACCCGCACTGATATCGAGTGAGGAAGACAGTCTGCTTGCAAAACAGGGAATCCCCGCACGCACCTTCCGGTTTTCAGTGACAGACAAAAAAGGTCAGGACAGCGGCGATATAGATGCGACCGTCATATGGCGGAATGGGCGCCTGCATGTACTCACCCTTTGGTCAGCGTGGCCCTCCGCCGCCGATAACAGCAACTTCTTTTCCCGTCTTCCAGCTCTTACTGTCTACGATATCGTGCGACAAGCCATGGTAACAACGCAGCAATAAGGTCCGGCGCAGATAAAGAACCAAAGCGCACAAAATGTAGAAAAAACATCAAACTAGGGTATTTTCTTAAAGTAAAAAAAGCCTGTTTCCTTCTGGTATTTTGAGCCGCAAAAAATGGCGCAAGATAGACAGGTAAACTGGCTTGGAACCACGGCTGGCATTGACACCACAGATCGGAGCGGACTTGGGCGGAACTAAGCTGACTGAACTTTTCCCACTACCCTATGCCCATTGGTATGCGGCCACTCTTTTTGCCGAGGCCGGGTATGCTGCGTCACAGATATTCGAGCGTCTCAACATAGATCCCGCGCGCTGGCAACGGTTCCAAGAGCGCTACAGCCAACTTCATTACGCCAATACAAATTGGGTTGCGGCCGCGTTCAGGCGGGACGGACTTCCCGAACCCGAGCAGGATCGGGCGCTTTTCCAGCGTCTGACGGGGAATGACGGCATCGGCCTATCGGTAACAGAACCCTTCAGCATGCGCACAGAGCTTGCGGCTTTGCGGCGGGCAGTCGAAGCTAATCCTCGAATCGGCCCCTTCGCCAATGTCGACTGGGTCGCGCATTACATCGGAGAAAGACGATTCCCGACCATCCGCTATATCCACAATGGCCATCAGGTCTATGTGGACGGCGCACCAATCCGCGACCGCAAGGGCGTCCCGTTGTCCGGGGTAGACCCCTTCACCTTTCGACAGCTTGGTGACCGCTGGTTTTGCGACGATAGACATGTCTACGGCCAGGGCGAGACACCAACGAAGCTTTTCTGGTTCTCAGCGCGCGGCGCCGATCCAGACAGCTTCACCGTTCTGAATCAACGTTATGGTGTCGACAAGGCCGCCGGTTATTACATTACCAACTTGCGCCTTCCCACCGAGGAGCCGGGTACATTCGGGATCGTCAGCTATTATTACGGCAGCGGCCAGAAACCGGGCATCCGTATCG
The DNA here is from genome assembly GCF_009649785.1 of Agrobacterium tumefaciens. Classification (GTDB taxonomy): domain Bacteria; phylum Pseudomonadota; class Alphaproteobacteria; order Rhizobiales; family Rhizobiaceae; genus Agrobacterium; species Agrobacterium tumefaciens. The sequence continues at coordinate 3,574 of NZ_WJOK01000027.1, forward strand.
AAGAGAGTCACTACGCAAAGGACAGTCGCAAAGTCTATGCTTACGGGGTCGCGATTGAAGGCGCGGATGCGGCCAGTTTCCATTCCATCGGCGACGAAGGCAGATATTTCGCTGACAGGAAGCATGTCTATTGGGAGAAGAGCCTGATTCCCGACGCGGACCGAGAGAGTTTTGTCTGCGCATCAGAAGCAGGTCAGTATCGCGCTTATGACAGCGAGCGGCCGTACTATGCAGGGCAACCTCAATCAGTCTCGGCAGAATTTGAGTCTTGGAGCGGCTATTTCGAGAACCATCCCGAGATTGCCGACAGCTGGTGGCACCGGGAGAAGGCACGCCGTGCGGTAAGCGCGTCTGTGGGGAATGAGCCAGTACCGATCGGCGGTCTCTATTACAGCGATGGACGCCGGATTCTGGTTAGGCCACAGCGTCCGCAGGAAGCCGAATGGGTCTCACTCGATCATTTCGACCACGACAGCTTCCGACACATCGTTGATGTGTTCGGGCAGGATCGGCACGGCCTGCGCTACTTCTTGCCCGGCCTCGAACATTACGGGATGGAGCCCATTGAGAAAGCCGATCCCGCTAGCTTCGAAAAGCTCGACGGCCCATGGTTCAAAGACAAGCAGCAGGCCTATTACATCGACAGTACAGCACCTTTACCAGAGCTTGCTGTCGTCAAAATCGACATGGCGAGCTTCGAGGTTTTGGGCGGCGCCTATGCTCGTGACGCAAAAGGGCTGATCGTTGAAGGTGTGCGCAAGCGCGGCATCGACAATCCCGCAGCGGTGGAATCGCTCGGCTTTTCCTTTGCACGGATGGGCGATACCCTGCTTTATCGCGGGAAGCCCATCAGCCGGCCCGGCAAGGTCAATCCCGCCACAGCGCGTGGTGTCAACGATCAGCTTCGGATTGATGCGAACGGCGAGATGCTGTTCGGAGGCAGTTATCGCAAAAAGATTCCTGGAATCGATCCAGCCATTTTGCATTTCCTCAACCGTGTATTCGCAGTTGACGCACGGCATGTTTACGCGATGACCGATACAGGACTGCTGCTCATTGAGGATATTGAACCGGGCGAAGTCGAGCTAGCCGGCCTCTACGCGGTCCGGGTGGGCGACACACAGCTCCACGTTTCCGGTGGCATCGTAAGGCGGTTACGACCCGAAGATACAAGTGGATGAGTAATGCCTGATATCAAAGCTCCCCCCGAGGCTGGGTGCGTCAGTAGTGACGAGCGGCGTGCGGAGGTGCCAGGGCGGTGAAACCTGCGCCGTTGAAGTCATGCAGGCGCGAGGAAGACTCAATAGGCATGACATTACCGGATCGGAAGTCGCTTTTTGCCAGCCTATAGAGGCACCCGCCGCGTGCAAACACCAGATCGCCGCCATCCCAGTCTGCCCAATCCGTTTCCGGAAGGTCGACAAGCAATGTTCCGTCCCGGTCAAACACGCGGTAGTCCAGTCCGTACCACGCCTTTTGACTGCGACCGATCGAATGAAGAACCATCTGAAGGCTCCGGCCGTTTGCACCCGGTTTTTGCAGGACACGCGGCTTGTTGAAGCTGTAAAAGGTCGAGGCCTTCAGGCCATTGGTTTGCCCCTCACCGGCGTCGATCACACGCCAACCGTCACGCGCAAGTATGTAGCCGCTGATGGGCTCGTCCTCTCCACGTCCCGACAATATACCGCACGGGTCCACTTGCATGCCTCGCTTCAATCGAAAACCTGGAGCGAACGAGACGCGGTTATCGTCAAACGGATGGTTGAGAAGCAGTTTGTTCTCGTCCTCGAAAACACCGCCTCCTCCCCACGCGTCTCCTTTTGGCCAAAGCGTCAGTGCGGTGAAGAATGGCGGCTTCGATATGGCCGTCCAGCTCGCGTAGGGCGGGCGATTTGTGGCCGCGAAGTAGACCAGAAGTTCTCCGGACGGAGAAAGATCGCAGCGTCTCTCGTAGACCCGTCCCTTCAACCATTGACCATGTTCAAAAGTGTCGGTGCGCAAGTCCCAGCGAATGAGCTGCACCAGCCGGCTCGGGCCGCGCCGAAATATGACACCTGTTCTCGCTGACCGTGCCAGGATCGCATACAGCCTCGGTGCAAGTGCCTTCCGAGAAGGATCTACAGTCTGCTTGCCTTTCTCTACAGCCACCTGAGCAACTTTCTTCCGGCACTATCTGACGCCGTCATGTAGGACGTCACATGACAGTTTATCCCTGTGTCCGCATCAAGCTTGCGGACTTCCATCTCTCACCTCTCCGAAATACCGCGCAACACCATTATCAGATACTGGACGAAAAAATCGACATTGCGTAGTTTTAAACAACAACTGCATCCATTGAAGCGATTTGACACTTCGTCTCCCACGATTTGATCCAAACCCGGATACGTCGCCGTTTCAACCGATCGAACAGGAGAAACGCTTGCTGATACTTGAGATCGTCATTTTTTCTGCGGCTCTTATCGCGGTTGGCCTTCTGGCTGTGCAGCAGATTATCGCGCAGGTTCGGGAGTATAATTTCTACAAGAAGAATGGTGGTGATTTTTCTGTCGACAGCAACATGGATCACGTCAAACTTGACAGATCCATGCACTATAACGACCTCCGCCTCACGAACTGGCAGCGATTTTATCTGTTCCGCCCAGCCTGCATCGCGATGCTCGTCTTTGTTTGGGCTATGATGGTAGTCTCTTTGCTTTAACTGAAACGCCAGGCTTAGGTTGCCCTTGGCATTGCTCGTCGACCAGACTGGTTTCGGCAAGCCCCCTGCAGCACCTCACCGGTGCCAAGACAATGCGATTTTGTTCGGCAAGCGGTCGGAGGCAATGGCGATCTTAGTCATTCGGTTTAGGCCGAGGTTTAAATTTGACGTGCCTGCGTATAGCGCTGCGATTGCGTGTGGCCATGCGGGCTGTTCAAAGCCACCTCGACGTTAAGCGGATACAAATGCCTCTTCTGGCTGCGCAAATCCGCAAGATGCGCTTAAACGCTGAACTCGAGGTCCAAATCGTTGACCTTCGCGATCGCATTCGTTCCGCTCTTCGTGTAGACGACCTAGGTGCCGGCCAGCGAATACATTCCCAGACCCTTCCCGCACACCCGTGATCAGTCCTCAGTGGGGTCGTCCGCCATTACCCGATCGTATAGTTCGATGCTACGCCGCGAAGATGTGTGACCGTCGCTTGCGACAAAACACCACTGCCCAGATAATCAGCAAAGCTGAATGAGAATATGTCACTTCGTTCTATCGCCTTGACCAGATTGGTATCACCAAAGACAACGAGGTATTCGTGATCCTCCGGCGCCCAGATCCAGAGATCATGAGCTGAAAAATGGATCAGAAGGCCATAAGGCGAATTTTCAAACAGTGCATCAAGCACCAACCCGACCGGTTGCGGTGCAAAATGGCGCGGAGGCTGACCGAACTCGTAAGCAGCGAAATCAATCTCGTTACTACCGATACGCGCGGCGACGAGAGCGATTTCCTCCTCGCTTGGAAATTCGGGGTAAATCCTCGCCGCGAAATTTCTGTTTCGAATGGCCTGATGATCCAGCGTGCAGTCTTTTCCAATGAAGTCCATAATTAAACCCCAGGTCCGTCATTATAGCGTATCTCGGTCTGACGACCGTTTGGCCTACGTATTTGCAACGTCGGACGACCGTCAGAGCTTCCCGGACGGACGGTAACCTTGCTGCCGTCTTCCAGTTCCCCCGTGCGGCCCGGCCCGTATTGTGTTTCGATACCTTTCTCCTTGCCCGGTTTCAAGGAATCGAAGTCGCGTTCAGCTTCCGCCATACCGCCATCCTTTTCGCCGTGTTTTGTCTTACCCTTTGTCTGTTGACTGACGCCCGCTTCATCCTCCAGTTCCTCTTGCCGCTTCTTCTGTTCTTCCGCCTTTGCCGAATCGCAGTTCCCAGTGCAGCTTCCCGCCTCGCCATCGGCGGGTTCAGAATGGCTCTCATTGTACATTTTGTAGAGTTCGTAACCTTCATAGGCCAGCATGGCGAGGCCCATTGCTGCACCAACTGGCCCAAGAAAACCGAGCGCGGCGCGGGCACCGAGCCTCGTTGCCACGCCTGCAGCCGCACGGCCAAGCAGAACCTCCCCGCCAGCAGCAGCCACGGCAGTCATGCACCCCCCCGTTCTTTCGCCGCATTCGCCATCAGCCGCATCATTTCATCCAGCCGAGCGTCAGGATTGCGGCCTCTGAGGTTCTGGCGAATATCAGGTGCTTCGATGAAGCGCCCGTTGCTTGCGCTCATAAGGTAGGTCCACTGAAAGAATCCGCGCTCGGTTTTCAATCCGTAAATTCGTGCCTGTGTTTCATATCGTTCCATGAATATGAGCGCTTCGCGCTCGTCCATGCCTTGTAGCAAGTGCGGCGCGGACCTTTGAAAGGCCGTCACTCGGCGGCGACGCGCGGCGAGCATTCGCGATGCACTGATGACCTCGATATTCTCAGGAGTCAGGCGCAACATGCCGCCCTGCGCGACGACATCAACCGGTCGATGAGCGCGCTTGATGTTCCCACCCCATGCCTCGGCCGGAGCGAAGTAGATTTCTTCGGCCGGGCCCATAAGGCGCACCACCTGTTCCGGCGAAAGCGCCGGCAACACCTGCATCATGACATTCGGGTCGGCATGGCGGAAAACAACAATTTCGCTACGACCCCGCGCCTCTTCAAGATCAAGGCCGAACGATGCCCCTTCTTGCGCATCGCCGGCCGCCAAGGAGATATCACCGGCTTCTCCAGAAACCGAACCGCTCAATCCCGCGAGCGCGTCTCGCTCAAGCGGCAGAAAGATGCGGTTAATACCACGAAGATGCCTGTAGATTGTTTCCTCAGAAAGGCAGCGATCACCGACCCAGAATACCACAGCCGGCCTGTCTGCGATAAGCTTGAGCAGGGCCTCTATTCTGCTCTTTACCCGCCCAGGCAAATCGATCTCGTCGGCTGGCATCAAGCCGCCGCCACTTTCATCACCATTGGCGACTGCTTTCGCCATGTCATTCGACAGTTTCGCTGCCAGCGCCTGCAGTTCCTCGTCGCTTGGCTCCGCCGTCTCGACCAAGCTATCCGGCGCACTTGAGGCCGGCGGCGAAAGACTAAGTGAAACGAGCCACGGCCCGCCGAGCACAATTGCCGAATTGGAACCCGCCGACCGATAGAGCGGCCTGTGGCACAAACCAGCCGCCGAAAGATCCGCTGTTAGGTTACCGAAGAGAGCTCCGTCCAGCACCGCATAGATTCGCCTGTCGCAACTGTCCGCAATCCGGGAGAGGCGTTTCAGATAAACCTGACCGACCGCTGGCACCTCCGCTCCGCCGTTAAGCTGGCTCTGCATCTTATCCTCGAACCGTTGGAACGGACCGCGCGGCCATGCTTGCCTGGCACGAGGTTGCATCACTGCCGCCCTTCGGCTCACGGTCGCCGATGTAGACGTCGGTCGAACCGGTTTGCGCATTGCCGCCACAGTCAATCGCATCGCCTACTCGACCGGCCCGCTTGCCGTTGATGAAGACGGTGGATGCTCCAGCCGCCAGAGCCCGCGGATGTGAGGGCTTCGGGCAGGACGGGCAGCCATGCGGCAAATAGGCATCCCCGACGCGCATCAGCGGCCGACCATTCACATAGACATTATTACTACCCCCGGTCGCCGGTGTGGGTGGAAAATGGCAGGAATGGGATGAACCTATATCGGCACGGCGATGAGCTTTGGGCATCGGCTATATCCCCTTTTCAGCGCGCCTGAAGCATGGCGCGTGTCAGTAACCCAAGCCGTGCTCCCTGCGGCGGGACAAACGATCCAGGGAGCCATTCGGGCTTCGAGGCCAAGGCAAGAGCAACGGCAAAATCGTCATCCTCGGTGCGCAGAAGCGCACTCAGATCTACAGGAACAATAGCGGGATTGAGCATAAGCGCAGCAAAATCGCTGCCGATTTCAGGGTCGATCTTCCAATGCAAACTTTTGCCGCGTCCTGCGACCTCGGAAAAGGTCACATCCCCCTGACACCAGGACAGAGCGGAGCAGCCCAGCGGTGTCCAGCCTTGGCCATCGCACAGCATTCTCCATCTGTCGGCCGAGAATTGTGATAGATTTGCCAACAGCTCATGTTGGGTTCTTATCGCTTTCAGCGCGATGTCACGGCTTGAGCCACCCGCATTGAGCATGCGTACATAGGTATTTTTCCACTGGCGCTCGGTGGAATGGAGCTCTAGCCAAATTCCCGCCGGCGTAGATCCGTCGTCAAATTTCACTGGCTTTGATAACATCCGGCCTCACCTCCCCTCATAGAATATATGTTGCTTGTCCATAGGCACCCAAGGCATGAACGGGTTACTGTCAGGGGAACGCGCACCCGAATAGAATTTCTCGGTCATTTCTACCGACCTCTGCAGTGCATAGCCGGAATCAGGGAAACCGTATTTAGCGGGATTGACCTGCATGTCCCTAGTGATCGAGTTGATGATACGGTCCTGTTCCGCGATACGATCAAGCTGCTTTTGATAGGTATATTCTTCCGACTTCCATTCACGGAAATATGGATGAACGTTGTAGGCTTGGAATGGGTATTCCTCGCGTTTTGACCGGGACAACTCGTTCCAGAGCGAGTACCATTTTTTAACTCGCCAAAAGCCAATCATGGAACCCAGGGACGCGCCAACCAAGGTGGCTTCGGTCTTGACATTGAGGGCCGTCGCCCCTTTGAAAAGATTGCGGGCGTCGGCAAGATAATATGTCCCGACCCCTATTGCCGCATCAACAGAAGCCCCTGAGACCCACCCCATGGTGTAATCCAGATCGTTGATACAAAACGGTTTGAGAGCGCTCATTCCGTTCTGTTGCGCAGCAAGAAAACGGTAAATTTTTTCAGCGGAATCATACTGGTCTCCCGCTGTCGGGATGTCCGATATGTCCTTTGCGGTTTTCATATCCTCTATCGTCTTGAGTTGTTCGGAAGCCCCGCCGCCCTGACCGATCCTCATCGACTGCCCGCCGCCGCGTTCAACGCGCTTGGCGGCATTGGACATGCCGTAACCTGCTGACAGGCCGGCCCCGTAGAACGAGGCGACACAGGCGCACAAGTTCTCCCGGCCGAACAACAGAAAGGTGTGCGCACCAAGAATCAGAGATGCGCCACTGTCATAACCAATCAGCCATGACTGGGATTTGGTATGTGCCAATCCAGCCCAGGAGTCGGGAGTTTTCAGGTCGTTGCCATAGGGAAATGCGCTGTCGCTCATTGCTCCGCCTGACCGTATTTGAATGGCACATAGGGTACGAATGGTTTCGACGGATCGAAGTTCTGCTGTCCCGGATAAAGAAGGCAATAGAGCTTCTGTTTGTAAACGACCGCCAGTGGATAACACGCGTCCTTCTTGGCCATGCCGCCCGCGCCACATTGCTGGAGCCCCTCGAGAACCTCCATCGCTCGGCACTTTTCTTCCCTACAGTCGTAGTCCCTGATGTCCTCATAACCTTTAGAATAGAAAATGCGCGTTTTCGTATAGCTGTCTAACGGCCCAAGAACGGCCGCAAGCCCTGCATAGGCTCGGTCAACATCCTGCTTCTCTCCGATGTTGAAGGTGGATGGCGTATCCGATGTGAAGGCGAATTTGGCCGGATCGGTTTCGCATTCAATTGCGAAGGAAAAAGAGCTGGAGGCCATAAGGATCACACATGCCGGGGCCAGGATTCTCGTCATATTGCTTCTCAATTCAAATCTATCCTTCCGCCATTGACGACAACACGCTGTTCGCCATTGATCTCGATCTCTTCAAAGTCGAGAAAGAGCTTCGTACCGCTCAGCGTGACAGTTCCATCCTCATGCATCAAAACATTGGCCTTTCCGCAAGTCAGGTGCAATTCGCCCCCGCTATGTACGGTCGCGCTGTTTTGCGCAGACAGCGACATCGTGTCGTTGCTCATGAGATTGACACGTGTTCCTGCGTTGACGCTGTAGGACATACCGACATTGGTAGCCATTCCGGCCCCCACGTTGACGGCTTTGAACACACCCACGCTCTCAGTATTGTTCTTCTCGACGATGACGGACATATTGCCCTCGCCAGGATTGAGAAGCCCTGGAAAACCGAGGTTCTTTGCAACGTCGCCAATCCCGCTCACAAGCGAATTCAGCACCGAATTCACGACCCTTCCTATCCCGCTCGGCCCAACTGTAACCATCATATTGCCACCAACAACCTCGTGGTGGTTGTTGCGCACCTCTATCGACTTATTGTGGCCAACCGACTGGACCCAGTTATTATCAATCCGTTCGCTGTGATTGTTTCGGATTTTTTCGTTGCGGTCTTTCTGGGCGTGAATGTAAATTTCCTCGCGGCCATTCTCGTCTTCGAAAGTCAGTTCGTTGAAGCCCGAACCTTTGTGCGTGTTAGTCCGGAACGTGCTCTTGGTTTTGTTGGCAGGCAGCTCATAAGGCACTGTCTGACGCGCATTCGGCACCACGCCGGTGACCAGGGGCCGGTCCGGATCGCCATCCACAAATGCAACCATCACTTCCATGCCGATGCGCGGGATGATCTGGCCGCCCCAAGTGGAGCCCGCCCAGTTCTGCGCAACCCGCACCCAGCACGTATCCGTGCCATCCTTCTTCGCCTTACGATCCCAAGGGAACCACAGCTTGATGCGGCCATATTGATCGGGATGGATTTCCTCACCCTCGGGGCCAGCGACGATTGCCACCTGCGTGCCTTCGATGCGTGGGCGCTTCGTCGTCCGGTGCGGCGTTAAGGGAACGCGGGCCGGAATTGCCTCGAAGTGGTTGCGATACTCAGGCTCGTTACTGTTTGTCTCATAGGAGAGATCGACGATGCTGTGGCTTGCCCTGATGATCACATGCTCTTCATAGGCATGTTCGGGATGGGCAACCTCGTAAGGCGTAAAGCGACGGCCGGGTTCGAGAATGCGTGAGGTGGACGATCCGAATACCCGGTCGTGATCGGCCTCGATCGCCTGGGTGCGCAGTTTCTGCGCCCGTTCCGCTTCTTCCACCGTCTTGATGCGGGCCGGATATTCGTAGAGCTCGCGCTTCGCCGCGTCCGGCATTTGCACCAGAGACGGCGTCATCGTGCCAGGCACCATGCCCGGCGTCTCGAAATTCCAGTCCGCGCCCGCCCGCTGGCCGGAGACATAGGAGAACCGCCGTGCCCAGTCATTGATGTGGTTGCGGTCCGACGAGCCCTGCGCCAGCCGCACAGTTCCCTCCCCCTGGGCAGCCGGAGACGGCCCGAGCCAGCCGCTGGCGCTATCGGCAACATGCAGCTTATGGGAACCGTCCTCGTGGCTGAACCAGTAGAACAGGCCATCCTCTTCGAAACGGCGGGTGAGATAATCCAGATCGGTCTCGTTAAACTGTACGCTGTAGTGCTGTGCAAGCGGCGGCGAAATGATGCCTGACGTATCGGGTGCAGGAATGCCGTGTTCTGAAAACAGCGTCTCAACGATATCGACCGCCGTCTTGTCCATCCAGATGCGGCAATCGGAACGCCGCGAAAGCAACCACATCTGTGGCCGGATGGTCATCGAGTAAGAGCGCAACCCACGCGTGATCGGAGGACCTTCATGGAGCTCTGTTACAAGGCCGTTAAAGGGACGGCGAACACCGCCGCCCTCACCCTCGCCCTGGCTGATCTCGAGCGAAACATCGACCAGCCGCCCGATCAGTTCCTCGGGCTTAACCGCCTCCTTCTTGGCACGCACCGTCAGGCGAATATCAAAGAGCTGCGATACGCCTTCCTCGACCGTCAGACGCTCCGGCAAAAGCTGATCCTCTCCCAAAGGCGACTTGACCTTGAGGACGCGGCTTGCCTGAACGAAATCAGAAAGTGACGACTGGTCGTTCATGGAACACTCCTAATCAGGACCCGCGGCTGGACTGAAGTGGCCAGAACCAGATCGTTTCCGAATTGTAGTAGCAGGCCGACGCGCATTGGGTGGCCTCTGAGCCACCCCGCACAAGATCGATATGGCCGCCTCCGGTGTAACCAGGGATATTGTTGAACGCCACAACACCGTTACGGGCACCGATGCCATTACGCGCTGTCGCGGGGGTAAACGGTTCGGGCTCGCCTAGATAGCTCGTCCGTTTCACCAGATTTGCGAGGCGGCGCATGTTCACCTCAATGCCCTTGCCCGCATATGGACCTTTCTGGATGCGATGCGAGGCTGGCACGATGTTGATCCCCGATTTCACGAAAGCGATGCTAACGCGGATGGCACAGGTATTGTGATAGTTCGGGTTACCGATAAAATCATCCCAGCCTATTTCCGTGAAAAGATCACGCTGGCTGACATAGTTCGGGTGCGACGGGTCGCTGCTCGGATAATTCTTATAAAGAGTGTCAAAGTTAACGCGCATGGTTCGTCCCACTAGTTACTTTTCTGCTCACAGGGAAAGGAGACCTTGAGCGCCTCCCGCACGAGAGTGGCTGCCTGTTCATCCAGTTTTTCCGCAGGAAGATCGCCGAGATAGGTGTAGATCCGGTCGTTGAGTTCATGGGGCGCCACGGCGCCTGCACCACACCAGTCCGATCCGCTCGTCAGATCGGCCACGCCAGCGATATAGGCGCTTGATTTTGCAACGGAAACCAGCCGCCGCATTTCCGGATCGGACACCTCCGGGGCAAGCTTACCCTCGATGGCCTGCTTGAGTTCGGCACCAGAGAATATCCATGTCCGCTCCGCCGCACCGACCGGCGAAAGACCGGAAGATGCCAGAACAACCGGCACGGAAACAAAAAACGCATATAGGGAGCGCATCAAAAAACCACCTAGACCAAACTCGACGTGAAACATCACGACGTGAGCTGCAAAACTGCATTGAAAACGTTCCGGTGCCGGCAACGCCGGCACCGGGTCGCGTCACGATCAGGCAGCCTTCGTCGTCGCCAGATCGTAGGAGGCGATCATCGGAGACTGCGGCGAGTTGTTGTCGTCGAACGGCGTGTACTTCACTTCCATCTTCGTGAAGTTGAGCTTGACGGTTTCCACCGGACGGTCACCGCTGGAATCCACCGAGTAGCTGGCGATAAGCGTGTTTGTCAGCAGATACTCGATATAGGTGTTGCCGGGATTACCCGTGGTCACCAGATGAATGGTTGCGAGCTTGCCGGTCCGGCCGGCGCAGGCTTCCTGGAAAAGCTTGGTGGAAGAAGAATCGCTAACCTTGGTCAGAATGACTTCCGAAATGGTCGGTTCGGATGCCTCGCGGTTTGCAGCAGAACCAGCAGAGGTGTTCATGTTGCGGGCCACGTTCCAGTGAATGGCTTCAATATCCATCCACTTGCGATGTTCTTCATGGGTGGCGTCGCCCTGGATACCGTCAATCTGCAGATAAATTGGCATGCTGTAAGCTCCTGTAGCTAAAATGACCTCTTGCTCCGAGGCCGAGTTACCCTTCGTTTAATGCCGCATGCGTCGGGTAGCCCCATCCGACGCGGCAACTTTATCCACCCCAACCTCTTCGGTTACGGCGAATTCATCTGCTTCCCCAGCCTCTTCGGCACGAATGCCGAACCCGTTTTCACCAAAATCGACAACAATGTTCCCGACACGCTCTCCCGCGATTACCTTTTCGAGGAAAAAGCTGGAAAGAGGCGGCAGGAGGTCCTTGCCGATCATGATTTCAATGGCGCGTGCGCCAATCTCACTTGCACCGGCGCGCGCCACCAGGGCATCTCGCGCCACATTGGACAGGGTCAGGCCGGTGCCATATGTTGCGAGCACACGTTCCCTGATCTTGCCAATCTGCATATCCACGATCCTTGCAAGCGCCTCCGTACCAAGCGGCATGAAGGGAAGAATGATCGTGCGCCCGAGGAACGCGGGCTTGAACTGTTTGGTAAGCTCCGGCATCAGAAGCGCTTCCAGCGCTTCGCCTTCCGGCATCGTGTCGGGATCGGCCGACAGCGCCGAGAGCAACTCCGAGCCTGTATTGGCCGTCATGAAGATAGTGGTGTTCTTGAAATCCACGTCGCGGCCTTCGCCATCACGCAACACGCCCTTGTCAAACACCTGATAGAAAATGTCCTGGACGCCGGGGTGAGCCTTGTCGATCTCATCCAAGAGCAGAACCCCGAACGGCCGACGGCGCACCGCTTCCGTCAACACGCCGCCTTCGCCGAAACCGACATAGCCGGGCGGCGAACCGAGAAGAAGCGAAACCTTATGCTCTTCCTTGAACTCCGACATGTTGATCGTCGTCAGATGGCTGTTGCCGCCGTAGAGCATATCGGCGAGCGACAGCGCGGTTTCGGTCTTTCCTGTTCCGGACATGCCAACAAGGAAAAAAACGGCCGGCGGGCGGCGCGGATCGGATAATCCGGCCCGCGCAGTGCGCATGGCATCGGCAATCCGTGCAATTGCAGCATCCTGCCCCACCACCCGCTGCCGCATACGCGCATCGAGTGTCCGGGCACTTTCGATCTGGTCCGCCAGAAGTTTGCCAAGTGGAATTCCGGTCCATCGCGAAACGACGGCGGCGATCGCCTCACGATCAACGACCGTCGGGACAAGTCTCTCGGCATTTGCCGGTTTTGCCTCAACCGCAGGCCGCAGGGGAGAGACATTGGAAACATCGCCTTCAACCGGCTGCTCTTCGCTTAGCTCAGCCATCTCCGCGTCGTAACGGCTGCGCAGATCATCGATCCCACTCTCAAGCTTTTCGACTTCGCCCCGTATCGACTGGATACGGCTGTCAATCTCGCCATCCTGCGGTTCACGCAGAAGCCAGTTCAACTCATCGGTGAGAAGGCGCCGCTCGCTTTCCATAGCGCGCAGCCGCTCCGGCTGGGTCTGCCGTGCCAGTGAGACGGCAGCCGCGGCCGTATCGAGAAGGCTGACGGCCTTGTCCGGCAACTGCCGCGCGGGCATGTAGCGTGCGGATAATTGCACCGCGGCCACGACCGCCTCGTCACGAACGACAACGTTGTGATGGCTGACGAAGCTGTCAGCGACACCGCGCAACATACGTATGGCGGTCGTCTCATCCGGCTCGCGCACATGTACAGGCTGGAAACGACGGGTCAGCGCCGCATCCTTTTCGAAATACTTCTTGTATTCGCTCCAGGTCGTCGCCGCGACGGTGCGCACTTCACCCCGCGCCAGAGCGGGCTTGAGAATATTGGCCGCATCGCCCTGCCCGGCCGCACCACCCGCACCAACGAGACCGTGGGCCTCATCGATAAACAGGATGACCGGTTCGGTAGAACGTTTGACCGCATCGATTACGCCATGAAGGCGGCGCTCAAACTCACCCTTAACGCCGGCACCGGCCTGAAGTAGCGAAATATCGAGGTTCAGCAGGCGGACATTGCGCAACTTTTCCGGAACGTTGCCAGACGCGATTTCCAGCGCCAGCGCCTCGGCAACCGCCGTTTTGCCAACCCCCGCCTCACCTACCAGGATGGGATTGTTCTGTCGGCGGCGCGTTAGAATATCAACGAGCTGGCGTAACTCATCATCGCGGCCGATAACAGGATCAACCTTGCCATTGCGGGCATCTGCGGTCATGTCCTGGGTGTAAAGGCGCAAGAAATCATTCTGGCCTGCAGACTGTCCTGTCCCTGCCTGCCCTGAGCCTGCCAGCGCGGAAGGAACATCCACGCCTGCGCCATTTTCAGTCGAGTTGCGAAGAAGCTCAAGCGCGGTGCGATCCATCGCCTTGAGAGAAGGAAATGCCGAGCGGACGAAAGAGCGAAGTGAGGTTTCCTCATCCATCGCCAACAGCAGATCGCAAAGCGTAACACGGTCGCGGCCAGCCTCCAGCGATGCGAGAATCCATGCCTCCCGGGCTGCCGTGAGGATGTTCTGGGAGAGCGACAATGCCTCTCCGTCGCCGATGATGGACTCCTCCAGACTGCGGCTGATTTCAGCCTGCAATACCGGAAGTGGAATTTTTAATTCCTCGAATGTTTTCGCATAGATGCCGGAGTCCACAACCGCAAGCAGCCAATGCGGGATATCCACGTATCTGTGCCCCATGCGCACCGCAACAGAAGCCGCAGCTTCAAGGGTAACACGCAGGTCTGGCTCAAGCGCTCCAACAAGGCGGTTGAGATCGATATGCGACATGCAATGAGCCTCCTGCCCGGGTTCATTCCACAACGTGACGTGGAGTAAATATGATGATGAAACCAACTTGTCCACCCCGAAGTTGATTTTTTGTCAGATGAGATTATCCACTAGACGCCACAATTTAGACACATTTAGAATAAGTCTGTCTTATGAATAGCCTTACGTAAGGGAAGTAACTACAAAAAATCCATTACTATTTCTCGGAGATAGACTGCCGTTGAACGCGCCGAACGTTAAAACAGATGTAGAATTTCTGAACGACTGCGGAGAAAATATCCGGGTCAACGCAAGAACGCGTGAAATATACTATAGAATTAAGGATGAAAGAAACCAAGCTCGTACAGAAGAGCGCGCCGCTTCTCCGCAGGATAACCTGAAAATATCCAGTAGCTGGGATAATGTCAGCAATCTTGGATTGCAGATTATATATTCCGAAAGCAAGGATGTTGAAATATTGGCGTGGCTTGCGGAAGCATCGCTGCGCCTGCGCGGCTTTCATGGTCTGCGCGAAATCTACGACCTCGGCAAAGAGCTGTTTTACAACCACTGGGACTCGCTGCGGTCAATCAGCGACGATAATGACGAAGAAAAATTTGCACCTTTAGCGGGATTGAACGGTGTCGGCAGCGAAGGAACGCTTGTTCAGCCTTTGCGCCTCGCCTCATTGATCCCAGGCGGCAAATTTGGCGAACACAGCCTATGGGACTTTCAACTCGCGCAGCGCCCAAATGAGAGCAAACGTCGCGAAGAGCTATATCGGCTTGCGTCTGAAACTGGCGTTGCCGCCATGTCATCCCAGTTGGCAGAGGTGACTGCGTGCCTCTCCGCGTTTGATGCCATCATGGCCATCCTTGCCGAGCGCTGCGGGCAATCCGCACCACCGAGTTCCCATATCCGCAACACGCTGGTCGAAGCAGCGTCTGCAATTCGCTCGCTCGGCGGGCGTGACCAGGAGCCGGCATCCGTCGAACAGGAACCTGTGGGCATCAGCGGTTCAGACGAGAGCGGGCCGGCGGCCGCGCGGCCCGCCGTGACCGCACCGGAAGGCATATTATCGCGCGACGAAGCATTTGAAACTCTTCTCTCGGTTGCGCGTTACTTCCGCCGTACCGAGCCGCATTCACCGATCTCCCTTGCCATAGAGACACTGGTGCGCAGGGGACGCATGGATTTTTCGGAGCTGCTGGCCGAGCTTTTGCCGGAAGCCCAGGTTCGAAACGCAGTCTTAACCGCCGCCGGCATCAAGCCAAGCGGAGAGAGCAACGGAAAATAGAAAGCGCGGAGCGCGACGCCACTCCGTAACAGTCGTCTGTGCCAAGGGGCACCAAGGAGGTTGAAATGGCAAGTGTACATGAGAAGCTGGAGCGTGTTCGCAAACCACGCGTTCACATCAAATACGAAGTCGAAACCGAAGGCGCGATGGTAATCAAGGAACTGCCTTTCGTGGTCGGTGTGCTCGGTGATTTCTCCGGCAATCCCACCCAGCCGCTCAAGCCGTTCGGGGAGCGTAAATTCGTTCAGATCGACCGCGACAATTTCGACGAAGTCATGCGGCGCATGACGCCCGGCCTCAATATTTCCGTTGCCAATACGCTGCAAAAGGATGGCACGGACATGCAGGTCAACCTGAAGTTCGAAAGTATGGATGATTTCGAACCCGGCGCTGTCGTGCAGCAGGTTCCGGCGCTCAAGGCGCTTTTGGATGCCCGCAACGAACTGCGCGACCTTCTTTCCAAGGCCGACCGTTCGGAAGATCTGGAGCGGATGCTGGAGGATATTCTGCAAAACAAGACCGACCTCGCAACGCTGGTTTCCGAACTCAAGGAAAAGAACGGCGCGAACGAATAATCGCCTGTGTGGAGGAAAATCTCCTCGAACGGCCCCGCTTGGGGCTTCTAACTGTTCAAGCGGCATTTTCAAAGCCGCATGTGGAAGGACTGAAACATGAGCGCTGAGAGCCTGCTGAAAAATGAAGCACAGGCAACGACCGCCGAAGATCAGGGACTGCTGTCCAAGGTGGTTGCCGCTACCCGTCAAACCGAACCGGACCGCGCGCAGAACCTCCTGCGTACGCTGACCGATCAAGCACTGAAGGGGACGGTAAAATATGATCGCAACCTCACCGTCACCCTTAACCACGCGATCGCGGAGCTGGACCGCACGATTTCCGAACAGCTCGCCGCTATCATGCAGGCGCCCGAATTCGCCAAGCTTGAGGGCACCTGGCGCGGGTTGAACTATCTCGTCAAGAACTCCGAAACGAGCGTCAACCTCAAGATCCGCGTCATGAATGCCGGCAAGCGTGAACTGGCGCGCGATCTCGAAAAAGCCGTCGAATTCGATCAGTCCCGCCTCTTCAAGGCGATCTATGAAGACGAATTCGGCACCCCCGGCGGCGAACCGCTCGGCGCCATTATCGGCGATTACGAATTCGACAATTCCTTCGATGACGTCCAGCTGCTGCAAGGCGTCTCATCGATAGCGGCGGCAGCCTTCGCGCCATTCATCTCTGCTGCCAGCCCGCACATGTTCGGTTTCGAGGACTATCGCGATCTCGCCCGTCCGCGCGATCTGGAAAAGATTTTCGACACGGTCGAATATGCCAAGTGGCGCAGCTTCCGCGAAAGTGACGATTCCCGTTTCGTCACGCTTGCTCTTCCGCGTGTGCTGGCGCGTATGCCCTACGGCCCGAAAACCAACCCGATCGATGACTTCGCCTATGACGAAACCAAGGGTGCGGTGAATGGTGACCTTGAGCATGACGAATATTGCTGGATGAACGCCGCATACGTGATGGGCACCAAGCTGACCGATGCCTTCGCCAAAAGCGGCTGGTGTACGGCTATCCGAGGGGCTGAAAACGGCGGCAAGGTGGAAAACCTGCCCATGCATGTCTTCTCCAGCGATGACGGCGACCTGGATCTGAAATGCCCGACCGAAGTCGGCATTACCGACCGCCGCGACGCCGAACTCGGCAAACTCGGCTTTCTGCCGCTGTGCCACTATAAGAACACGGACTATGCGGTGTTCTTCGGCGCCCAGACCGCGCACAAGCCGAAGCTCTACGACAAGCCGGAAGCAACGGCCAACGCCGCCGTTTCGGCACGTCTGCCCTACATCATGGCCACGTCGCGTTTCGCGCATTATCTCAAGGTCATGGGGCGCGACAAGATCGGCTCCTTCATGGAAGCGTCCGATTGCGAAGTCTGGCTCAATCGCTGGATCGCCAACTACGTCAACGCCAATGACGAGGCGGGTGAGGAAAGCCGCGCCAAATATCCGCTGCGCGATGCCAAGGTGACCGTGCAGGAAGTGCCCGGCAAACCCGGCGCCTACAATGCGGTCGCATGGATGCGGCCCTGGTTGCAGATGGAAGAACTGACGACCTCGCTGCGCATGGTCGCCCGTATTCCGTCGAAGAACTGAGCCTGGTGCGGGGTGCTCAGCCACCCCGGCCCCGTTCATCATCCGGAGCACACTCATGGCGCATCAGTCCTTCACGGACGCCCGTATTTTCGCCGACCAGCTCATCGCCCTCATCGACGATGCGCTGACCGGCCAGGTGAACGCTATTCTCCACCATCCCGATTTTCAGGCGATGGAGGCGAGATGGCGCGGGCTTGCCATGGTCGTGCGCGAGGCAGGCCGCAGCACCGACGTGAAGGTGAAACTGCTGAACGCCAGCTGGCGCGACCTTGCCCGCAACACGGAACGCGCCACCGACTTCGACCAGAGCCATCTTTTCGAGGTCGTCTATAACCGCGAATTTGGCATGCCGGGCGGCGAACCGGTCGGCCTTCTGATCGGTGACTACGCCTTTTCCCCTGATGATCTTGATGGTGCCGATTCCATCACAACGCTGTCACAGATCGGCATGGTGGCTGCGGCCGCCTTCTGCCCTTTCGTAGCGGCGGCTTCGCCCTCCACCGTTGGGCTGCAGGACTTTTCGGAGCTCAGCCGGGTCCATGACTTTTCTTGGCTGAAACAGGAGAAATCGCGGCTGCGGTGGAATGCGCTTCGCGCACGCGACGATTCACGCTTCGTAGGCCTTGTCGCACCGCGCGTTTTGCTACGTTCTCCCTACAGGCCCTATGCGCGCGGGCGGGATGACGGATTTCCATTCCGCGAGCATGTGGCGGAAAGCGGCGAGACCCTGCTGTGGGGCAACGCCGCCTTTGCCTTCGCAACGGTTGTGGTGCGCAATTTCGTCGATTCCGGCTGGTTTGCGGATCTGCGCGGTGTGACACAGGACGCCGTGGATGGCGGCATGCTCTCTGTCCGACAATTGCCACCGCTTGATCTCGGCATCGAGAGTAACGGCCTGTCCGCCCAGCCGCCCGTGGAAGTGCAACTGACGACTGGGCAGGAACAGCAATTTTCCGATCTGGGCATCGTACCCGTCTCCACAACCTATCTTTCCGGCATGGCGATCTTCAACGCCAACCAATCCCTGCATGCACCCGGCCATTACTCCACCGAAGCGGCGAGGCAGAACGCCCGCCTCGCTGCCATGCTGCAATATGTGCTGTGTGCCTCCCGGTTCTCGCATTACCTCAAGGTCATCATGCGCGATGACATCGGCCAGCTCAGCGATGCCACGACCATCGAGCGTAAACTGGAAAGCTGGCTTTCCTCCTATACGCTCGGCAACGACGATGCGGAGGCGGCGTTGCGCACGCGCTATCCGCTGCGCTCTGCAGGGATCAATGTCTTCGAGGTTCCCGGCAAGCCCGGAACATTCTCATGTACCGTCCGCCTTCAGCCGCATTTCCAGCTCGATGACGTCTCCACGAGCTTCCACCTCATTGCCGAAACCATGATGCCGGCCACCGCCGCATCCCGGCCTTCGGCCGAGCCGCAAAGGATATCCGCATGACGCTGCGCGACGAAATTTCCCGCCTCCTGGACGACAACCAGCTGCAAGACGCAATCGGGCTCGCGCGGGACCATGTGAAAACCAGGCCGACCGACAAGGATGGCCGCCATTTCTACATCGATCTGCTGGTCCTCGCCGGCGACTATGAAAAGGCCGATGCGCAATGCAATCTGGCCGCAACATTCTCACCGCAGGACAGCGTCGGTTTTTCCCTCTTCCGCCACCAGCTGCGCGCCATGGCCGCACGCAATGCGTGGTTTGAAAGCGGCGCCGTACCGGATTTCCCCGGCGGCCCCTCCGAACTTGACCAATTGGCCATCCGGGCGAACATTGCCGCGCGGAGCGGCGATGTCGAGGGCGCGAAAGACGCGTTGAATGAACTCGACGAAAAACGCGGCAATGTGCCAATCGGCCACGACGGCAAGAGCGCCGGCGACATCCGCGATCTGGACGATCGGGTTCCGCATGCGCTGGAAGTCCTGACCAACGGCGGACGTTATCTCTGGATCGATTACGGACGCATCGAGAGCCTCAGCATCGACCCCATGAGCCGCCCGCGCGACCTCGCCTTTCGCGGCGCCGAACTGACGTTGCGCGACGGGGCAGTCGCATCCGTGCTGCTTCCTGCGATCTATCACGGTGCGGGCGACGATGTCGGCCTCCTTCTCGGTCGAGAAACGCACTGGAGTGAGGGTGAACCACTGATAACGGGTCTCGGCCAACGCTGCCTGCTGATTGGCGACGATGTTGTGCCGTTCCACGAAATCGGCGCGCTTTCCGCCCTGTCCGACGAAGAAAGGCAGATCGCCCGTGGTTGATCCGCTGGAGCAATATCGCGCACGGCAAAGGACGCTGTCGCGCTCGGTTCTGGACCGGCTGCTCGATGACGCGCCGGATGCGGAAACGGATATGCTCGTCAGCCTGAAGGATCAGGCCCGCGAGATGCGCGAGGTGATCCGCCGCGACCTCGAGGCATTGCTCAATACTCGCCGCAACCCGGCCGGCCCGCCGGCTGCGTTGAAGGAACTGTCCGATGCCCTCGTAAGCTACGGCGTGGACGGCATTCTTTCAGCCAATCTGGTGACGGATGCCTCCAAGGCGCGACTCGCTCGCAGCATCGAGCGGCGGATTTCCCTGTTCGAAACACGCCTTGCCGACGTGCATGTGACGATCCTGAAAAACCGCACGGATGGTGACCGGGCGCTTCGCATGCGCATACAGGCAAGCTTCCGCCTACAGGAAGGCATGCCGCCGATCAGCTTTGAATCCCGGATCGATCCTTCCACGCAGCAATTCCTGGTGGAGGCGACGAATGGCTGAAGGCTTCCTCGAAAAGTACAATGACGAGCTTTTTGCGCTGCGAAAGCGCGCATCTCGTTTCGCGGCGGCGTTTCCGAAGATCGCCGGAAGGCTGCGGATGACGGGCGACGTTGCCGACGATCCGCATGTCGAGCGTCTGATCCAGAGTTTCGCCTATTCCGCCGCCCGGGTGCGCCAGAAGCTGGATGACGAATTCCCCGAACTGTCGGACAGTCTGCTGGAAACGCTCTATCCGCATTATCTTGCCCCGATCCCTTCGATGAGCGTCGTGCAATTCGCCCCGAGCCCGGCGCTGGCAACCGTGCAGACGCTTCCCCGCCACAGCGAAATTCTCGCCGAACCGGTTGGCGGCGAAAGCTGCCGTTTCCGCACCACGCAGGACGTCGAGATCGTTCCACTGGAGATCGCAGCTGCCACACTCACCGGTCAGCCGATCGATGCCCCTTTTTCGGCGTCCTTTGCCGGCACGGCCAGCTGTTTGAGGCTTTCGCTACGCAGCACGGCCCCGCGCAGCGGTACTTTCCCGGAAATGGGACTGACGAAACTCCAGATTTTCCTGTCCGCCGCATGGCAGCAGGCGACAGCGCTTTACGAGCTTTTGACCAACCATTGCGTCGGCATGGCGCTTGCGCGTCACGCCGAGGACAAGGAAGCCGTTTTCCTGCCCGCCGGAAGTCTTACGCCGTCCGGGTACTCTCGCGACAAAGCCATGCTGCCATATCCAGCCAACAGTTTTGATGGATACCGGCTTCTCACCGAATTCTTCGCGCTGCCGCAGAAATTTCTGTTTCTCGATATTGACGGCCTGCAGAAATGGGGCGGCGGCGACTGCGAGCTATACATTTATCTGGATGCGGCGGACACGCGGCTTGAGCGCATGGTGTCGGTCAGAGATTTTGTGTTGAACGCCTCACCGGTGATCAACCTGTTCAAACAAAGTTGCGAACCGCTCAGTCTTGATGGTACGCGGACGGAATACAGGTTGCTGCCGGATGCACGGCGGCAGCGGACGCGCGAGATCTATGCCGTTGAAAACGTTCAACTGACCAGCCGTTCCGGACAGACCGAGAAGACGTCTCCGTTTTTTGGTCGCACACAGCGCAATAATGGCGCAAACGTTTACTGGCAGATACAGCGCCGGTTCGATGATGACGGCTCTTCCGATACGGACATCGCCTTCGTGGATCAGAAGCGCGGCCCGCTTGGGCCGCTCGACATGGTGGCAAGCATTGATACACTTTGCCTCAACCGCGAACTGCCAAGCCAGCTTCCCTTTGGCGGCGGGCACCCATTCCTGCAGCTTTCTACCGGCAACGAGGCGGTGAAATCCATCCATGCGCTTATGCCGCCGACGGAGGCGATCCGCGTCAACGAGCGTTCGGCACGCGAGTGGCGGCTGATCTCACATCTTCTCCTCAACCATCTCTCGCTCAGCGACAACGGCGGCGCGCCGCTGAAGGACATTCTCTCGCTTTATTCCTTCAGGGACAGCCCGGAAACCCGACAGATCGTGGAGGCGATCAGCAATGTCGAGGCGCAGAATTCTCATGCCCGGATTGGCTCGGCAATGGTACCGGGAACAGATATCACGGTGGAGTTTGACCCGGCACTGATCGCGCGACCTGCCGCATTTGTTTTCGCCGGCGTCCTCAACCATTTCTTCGGGCTCTACACCTCGATCAACAGTTTCACGCGACTGACGGCGACGATGCGCGGCCACTCCAAACCGATTGCCCGCTGGCCAGCCCGCGCGGCCGACCGGCCGCTGCTTTAGGAGACGGGTATGTTACAGCAGACGCCAACCATCAAAGACCGACAGGCGGCGCTTCTCAGCGACGATCCCGGCCGCTTTGACCCTGCAACCGCGTTTCGCGTCGCCCAGTTCGTTTCGCCGGATGACGCGATCGTCATCGGTGCTCATGGCGGAATACAGCCGACACCGCTTGCAGTCAGCGGTTTCAGCCGAAAGCGCGGTCATGCCGAACTGAAATCAGCTTTCGCGCCCATCGTCGGCCCGCTTGGTTCGCTACCGCCGGCATACGGCGAACTGCTGCAACGGGAAGAACGCAATCGTTCGGGCGCGCTGGCCAGCTTCTTCAACCTTTTTGCGGCAAGGTTCAGCGAGCTGTTTGTATCCGCGACGGAAAAATACCGTCTTGCAAGGGGTTTGCGCTGGTCGGCCGATCAGAGGGACAACGGTTTCCGCAAAACACTGCTCGCCCTCATCGGGTTCCGCACTGCCGGTCTGGTCGAGAAAGCAGGCGTGAGCGAAGACGCGCTCCTGCGTTTCAGCGGTCTTCTGGCCGGCCGCAACCGCAATGTTTCGGCCCTGACATCAATGCTTTGCGAATTCACGGGACTTCCGGTCCATATCGAACAGTTTCGCCGGCGTTGGGTGGCTTTACCGCTTCACGAACAAAGCCAGCTGGGGCAGGCATCAGGACTGAGGCTCGGACAGAACTCGACAGCGGGAAGCGCTGTCGAAGATATGAGCGGGGGCTTCCGGGTCGTGATCGGCCCTGTCGCATATGCGGATTACCTGGCCCTCACGCCCGGTTCGAAACGGCTTGCGGAAATATTTTCTCTGACACGCCTGTTCGTCGGAAGCGCATTGCACTTCGATGTGCAGGTGATCCTGAAAAAGGAGGACATTCCCTTTTGCCGCCTCGGCCAGTCCGATGCTCCCGCCCGTCTCGGCTGGAACAGCTGGGCTCGCGTGGCACCCGCCCAACAAGACAGCGCTGACGCTGTGGTGACCGAGCGGGAAGGCTCGGCGATTTCCGCGTGAGGGGGCATGGATATGAAGCTTGCACTCAAGGACACACGCAATATCGGAGCAGCTAGAGCCAGTCAGTGGACCTTCGAGCGCGGCCGCCGCGTCATTGGCCGTTCGCGGGAATGCGACTGGCAGATCGACGACAATGAACGGCGCGTTTCCAAGCTGCACTGTACACTCAACCGCGATGGCGAAGGCTTCACGATAATGGACCAGAGCGCGAATGGCACGCTGGTCGATGGCCGCCTTCTGCTCGAAGGCGAAAGCGCACGTCTCCGCGACGGTTCGCAAATCAACATTGGCGGGCAGGTTTTTCAGGTCGCCATCAGCGGCGATGCCGAACTGGATTTTTCCGACCCCGACGCATCCCTGCGAATGAGCGACGAGCCGCTGACCATTTCGGCGATCCTTGCGGACATCGCCCCGAACGGCCGTTCGGCCGGCGGCATGATGGGCAACACTGCCTCTGTCGACGACTGGTCCGAAACATGGCGCGAGGGCGCCAAACGGAAGGCGAAATCCATTTCGCGAAATGTCGAGATCGGCTGGAGCGAACCGCCCGCGGCGCATGGAATAAGTGCCATTCTTCCTGATAACTGGGATGAGGAGCCGGTTGCAAGCAGCGAGCACGAACATACCGACGCGCTAAACACGCCCGTCATGATCTCTCGTCCCGTTTCGACCGCCCGCAGCGAAGATTTCGACAATGTTTTCCCGGAGACAGAAGAAAACTTACGAGTGGAAAACGCATCGGCTGCAGGCGTTTCTACCGCGCCGGAGATTGGTGATCTTCTAACCACGCTGGAGCAGGAAAGCGCCGATTGTCTAGCCGTTCTCGACCTGGAGAGCGAGCACGCTGGCCAAGGTTCGTCAGCCTCCCTGAGCGAGCGGATGGAAAGGCTCATCCGCCAGCAGCGGCAACTTGCCTACGCGCTCGAAACTTTGATCCATGGTTGCACGCAAAGGCTCGAGCCGAGGTTTATCGAGGCGTCTGTCGATGCCGGCAACGATTTCCGGGCAAAGATCGGCCGCCGGGACTGGCAGGGGCTGATCATCAAAACAGACTACTGGTCCGCCTACAAAAAGCAATTTGAAGAAAACGGCCGTCCATTGCCGGTCAGGCAGTTCCTGCAGCGCGCAGCGCGTGGTGAAGCCGCGCCGGTACGGCAGACTGACGCGGCCACAGCCGATGCCAAGGGGGTAAATGACCACGATGAGACATGAGAACCGTGTAGCCTGGAGCGAGGGCATGTTTCTTCGCGTCCAGCATTTTCAGCAGTCCGACCGTTGGACCGAACGCCTGGTGCGCAACACCACACGCAACCTTTCGCCCTATCCGTGGGGGATCGTTGAGATCGGGGTCGATCGCAGCGCCTTGTCGATAGGGCAATTCGCTCTGTCGAACCTGCGCGGCATCCTTCCCGACGGCACGCCCTTCGAGGCGCCTGAGGATTCCGACCTGCCGCCGCCGCTCGATCTCGACGAGAGCGTCAAGAATGCCATCATCTATCTCGCCCTGCCGGCCCGGCAGCCGGGTAAGGCCGACATGTCCGCCAGCGGCCACAACGACACCAACAATGTGCGTTTCACCGCATCCACCTATGAAGTCTCCGATACCAATATGGAGACGGATTTCGTCGCCCCGATTGATGTCGGCCGCCTGAGCCTGAAGTTCCTCAAGACCGGTGACGATCTTTCCGGTTATGAACTCATCGGGCTGGCGCGGGTAATCGAAGTCCGCTCCGACCGTGCGGTCATTCTCGATCCTGATTTCATCCCTCCAAGCCTCAGCTGCGCGGCAGCGCCCCGTCTCAACGAATTGCTGACGGAGCTTCTTGGGATTGTGCGCCACCGCGCCCAGGCGATCGCCGAACGCATCGGTGATCCGACGATCCGGGGGACGGCGGAAGTGGGCGATTATTTCCTGCTGCAGATCCTCAACCGGGCCGATCCGCTACTCGCCCATCGCAGTGCCAACGCTACGCGTTTTCATCCCATCCGCTTTTACGAAGACTGCATCCAGCTTGCCGGCGAGCTCGCCACCTTCACAATGGACAGGAAGCGGGCGACAGATTTCCCGCCCTATCGACACGAGGATCTGAAAGCCACCTTCGGCGCTGTGTTTGATGATCTGCGCACCTCGCTGTCTGCGGTTCTGGAACAGGCGGCCGTCGCAATCGAACTGGTGGAACGCCGTCATGGCGTCCGCGTCGGCACTATCCACGACCGCACACTTCTGCGCGACGCTGGCTTCGTGCTTGCCGTGCGGGCGGATATGGCTGCGGAGGATATTCGCCGTCGCCTCCCGGCACAGATCAAGGTCGGTCCGGTGGAACGGATTTCCGAACTAGTCAATGTGGCACTGCCGGGTATTCCCGTGCGGTCTCTGCCGGTTCTGCCAAGGCAACTGCCCTATCGATCCGGCACCGTTTATTTCGAGATCGACACGCAGTCGCCGCTCTGGAAACAGCTCGATACTTCAGGAGCCATTGCCCTGCATCTAGCGGGCGAATTCCCTGGGCTTGAAATGGAAATGTGGGCGTTACGCGAATGAGCACGGAAAACCCCTCTTCCTGGCAAGACTTGCCAACGGTGGTCGAGATCACCGAGGAAAGTCGCCGGCGCAACCAGAACGCCCGCAACATGGCGGCAATCCTGGAGGACATCGTCGAGACCGACGAGCCGGCAGGCCCCAGCAGGGCAAAGGCGACTGCCATGCCGGTCGAACAGCTGCTGACCGGTTTCCACTTCGGCGGCGAGGAGGTTCCGACACTTGTGCAATCGGCAGCTCCCCTTCTCAACCTCGCACATCTGCTGCGCTTCAGCGATGCCGAGCCGGATCCCGACCAGCTTCGCCGCGCCTGCGTTGAAGCAATTACACGCTATGAACGCGACCTCGCCTCCGCCCGCATCAGCCCCGAGCGGGCAAGGGCTGCGCATTATGTCGTCTGCGCGACGGTCGATGACGTCGTTCTCAGCAAGCCTTGGGGTGTGCGGGCAGGCTGGGCGCGCTCCGGGCTCGTTTCCACGTTCCACAATGACGTCACTGGCGGCGACCGGGTTTTCGACATTCTCGACCATTTCCACCAGTCGCCCGGCGCCAACAAGGATCTGCTGCTTCTGATCTATCTGTGCTTGTCGCTGGCTTTCGAGGGACGAACCCGCGTTTCACCGAAAGGAGCGCTCGAGCTTTCACGCATCCGCGACAGCCTCTACAAAACGCTGATCGGCCAATATGGCGCCTTCGAACGGGAGCTTTCTCCGCATTGGAAAGGCGTCGATGCCCGACATACGCCATTGCGCGCGATGGCGGCGCTCTGGACCCTGCTGTCGCTGATGGCGCTCGCCTTCGCGCTCGGTTATCTCTTCTTCACGCTGTCGCTCAACAGCGCATCCGATGTCACCTTCGAAAGACTTGCTCATCTGCCGCCGAACGAAACACCGAGCGTGTTGATCGCAAGCCCTCCTGCACCAACGCCGCCGCCAATTGAAGTGGAAACTCCCCGCGTCGTTGATCCACCCAAAATCGTGGAGCCGAGGCAACCCTCCCGGCTTGAAAAGCTGATGGCCTTCCTGCAGCCAGAAGTCGACAGGAAGCTCGTGACCCTTGCGGATGTGAACGGGCGGCTGCGGGTTCGCATCAACAATTCGGGCCTGTTCACGACAGGCAGCGCCGATGTCAGCCCGCAGTTCCGCGATCTCATCCAGCGTATCGGCGGCGCGCTTGCGGCTGAGAAATTTCGTGCGGTGGTCATCGGTTATACCGACACCGTGCCGATCAAGACGGTGGAGTTTCCATCGAACTGGCACCTTTCCGAGGCGCGCGCCAAGGCCGTTGGAGACATTCTTTCCCAATTCACCGGCCCTGAAGCAATCCTGACCGAAGGCCGGGCCGACAGCGACCCGATCGCCGACAACAAGACGGAAGAAGGCCGTCAGATAAACCGCAGAACAGAAATCATGGTCCTGACCAATCCCGATGAAAAACTGAGCGATGCCGGCATTCTCTCGCCGCCCATACAGAACAGTCCGGGACAGCAGCCGGGAGAGACCCAGCCATGAATCCATTGAGCTATTTTTATACGATCCGCTCCTATGTCGAGAGCTATGCGGCCCTCGTCGGACGACGTTTCCTGTCGCTTTTATGGGTGATAGCGCTCTGCGTCGTCATCTGGTTCTACGGCTATCTGATTGCGCTCGGCGATTTCAAGCCGCTTGGAACGGTGCAGGCCCGGCTCATCGCCATCGGCATCATCGTCGCCATCTGGCTGGTCTACATCGTCGTCACGATCTACCGCGGACGCAAGCAGGACAAGGAACTCGTCGACAGTATCGAGCGCGAGGCGCTGGCCAATCGGCAGGCGGAAATCGGCGAAATCCAGACACGCCTGAAGGAAGCGCTCGCTCTCTTGCGACGCGTCACGAAAAAGCGCTTCGGTTATATTTACGACCTGCCCTGGTATGTGATCTTCGGCGCCCCCGGTTCCGGCAAGACGACGGCACTCACCAATTCCGGCCTGCAATTTCCGCTTGGCGATGCGCTCGGCGAAAATGCGGTGAAGGGCATTGGCGGCACGCGCAACTGCAACTGGTGGTTCGCCGATGAGGCGATCCTGATAGACACCGCCGGCCGCTATACCACGCAGGACGATCTCGACGGATCCTCAAAGGCCGGCTGGGAAGGTTTTCTCAGCCTCCTGAGGCGATATCGCCGTTCGCAGCCGATCAACGGCGCATTGGTTACCCTATCCATCCCCGATCTGCTCAACCGTGATCCCGAAGAACAGCGGCAGGAACTGCGCTCCATCCGTCAGCGGCTTTCGGAACTCGACGAATATCTGCGCGCTCGGGTCCCGGTCTATATCGTTCTGACGAAGGCCGATCTGCTGCATGGTTTCGTGGAGTTTTTCGACGGTTTCAACAAGACCGATCGCCAGCAGGTTTGGGGCACAACCTTCAAGCTGGATGAGAGCTACTCCGCCGAGAACCTGCCGCAGCGCCTGACGGAAGAATTCGAGCTGCTGCAGCAGCGGGTCGATGCCATGCTGATCGAACGCCTGCAGCAGGAACAGAATGCGGAGATACGCGGACGTATCTTCCGTTTTCCGGCCGAGCTGGCGCGTCTGAAGGACCGCCTGCATGAAGCGCTTGCCGAGCTTTGCGCAAGTTCACCTCTCATTGAGCCCCCGCTTCTGCGCGGCGTTTATTTAGCGTCGGGAACGCAGCCGGAAACGGAAAGATCTCCCGCAGCCCCCAAAACCCGCCGGAGCTACTTCCTCTCGCGGCTGTTCAAGGATGTCATCTTTCCCGAAGCCGCATTGGTGATGCGCGACAAACGCCTTTCCGGGCGGCAATTGCTGGTGCGCCGCATTGCCTATGGCGCATCCGCCGCGGCGGTCGCCATTGTCTTCACTGGCTGGATTTTCACCTATTTCGCCAATACACAGGCGCTCGCCGAAGCGGATCGCAAACTTGGCGCTTATGAGCAGCTCGTTCAGGGAATTCCCGTACGAGACGTCGCAGATGCGGATTTCCTGCGCATCCTCCCCGCGCTCGACAATCTGCGCGATGCCAATTCCGGCTTTGCCCGCGAACGCATGTGGAATGTCAGCTTCGGTCTCGATCAGGAAGAAAAGATTGCCGGGCGCCAGCGTGATGCCTATCAGCGCGCGCTCAACGCCCTGCTGCTGCCGCGCATGATCGTGCAGCTGCAAAAGCAGCTTAAGGACGAGAAGGATGTCACCCGCACGTTCAATTCGCTGAAACTCTATGGAATGCTGGGCGGGATGGGTGCACTGGACCGCGATTTCCTGACCGTGCAGACGCATCAGATGTTCGCATCGCTTTACCCTGGTGATGGAAGGGCTGCGGTGCGAGAAGCGCTGGACCAGCACGCAAAGGCGCTGGCCAACGGCGTGCTTGCACCGATCGAGCTCGATGCGCGGCTCATCGCTACCGCCCGCGAAACGATCCGCGATCACGCGATTAGCACACGCGCCTACGATATTCTCGCCGGTCTTCCGCAGGTGCGCGAATTGATGGAATGGACACCCGCGGCGGCTTTCGGTCCTCTGGGGGAGCGGGCTTTCGAGCGTCGCAGCAAAGCGCCTATGGCGGAGGGCATAGAGGGCCTTTTCACTGCGGATGGATATCACCGTGTCGTCATTCCGCAAGTCGCTCATGCCGCCCGCATCGCGCTTTCCGAAGGCTGGGTGCGCGGTTCTGATGATGCCATCAAGGGCGCGACCGTGGAGCAGGTGGCGCAGGCCGCGCTGCAAATCTATTTCGACCGGTTTGAGAAAAAATGGGCTGATATGCTGGCCGACCTTCGGGTCAAACCGTCCCAGACCCTCGGCGACGCAGTGGAAACCACTCGTGCGCTCGCCAATGAGCGCAATATAGTGATGGAGGCCGCCAGATCGATCTCGGAGGCGACCGATCTCCGCCCCGGAGCAAACCCCGCCACCCTCGCCTCCACTGCGGAAGGCGACGCAACCACAGCCGTTATGGTGGCCTCGGTGAATGCGTCCGATCCCTATGCGAGACTGCGCGACATGCTGGCGACAAAAGGCGCAGCCACAACGGGCGAGCAGGCCAATGGCGACAAGACCGGTGGTTCGCCGTCGGAACAGTTGCTCGCGCATTTCAAGCTGCTGAACGAACAGCTTGCCCGCTCGGCAACAACCTCCGATGAAGTCGCCAAGGTGTTCGACGTGGACAGCCAGCTCACCAAGGCCAATCAGGACCTGCTGCAGCAGGCCCGCGAATTGCCGGCACCGCTCGACGTCTGGGTGGCAGGCGTGGCGGCGGATGTCGGCTCGCTCGCAGTGAAGTCCGCTCGCAGCCGCATCGCCGAACTCTGGACATCAGATTCAGCCTCCCTGTGCTCTTCGATCGTCACCGGTCGTTATCCCTTCGACCGGACCTCCGCGCGCGATGTCGCCATTGCGGATTTCACGCGTCTCTTCGGGCCGGCAGGGGTTTTCCAGACTTTCTTCAAACAGCGCATGGAACCGTTTGTCGACAAGACGACGACCCCATGGAGCTGGAAGGGTACCTTTGGCGCGGCCGGCCTTCCCAGCAGCGCAGTCGCCCAGTTCGAAAATGCCGACAAGATTTCGCGCGCCTTTTTCCCGAATGGTAGCGAGACGCCGGCGGTTTCGATCAATGTCAAACCCGTCTCCCTCACCAATGCCTCCAGCGCGGTGATGCTGGAGATCGAGGGCGAGCGGGTCGTTTATTATCATGGTCCGATCCAGGCGAAATCGATCACCTGGCCTTCGCGCGAAAACACGGCAAGCCTGTCACGCATCGCCTTCCAGCCCGGCGGCTGGCAGCAGGCCAAAACCGAAAATGGCGACTGGTCGCCCTTCCGCCTGTTCGACGGTGCCGATATCGAGAACCAGTCGGGTGATCTGCTGCGGGTGCGGTTTGAGAATGGCGGACAGGCTGCCGAATTCGATATTCAGTTCGGCTCGGTTCTCAATCCGTTCAAGCTGGATGCAATTGCCAGCTTCGCCTGCCCCGCGCAGTTCTAGGGACGGAACGGAATGGTGAGTTTCAAAGGAGGGGATTAGAATGAAGGCAGGCACGACACCGACAGCGGGTCATCGCAACTGATGGCCGATCAGGCATCAAGGTCCACGCAAACGGCGACGGAAAGCGATCGCATCGGTTTCTTCGGCAAGGTCCCAAGTCATGGCGATTTCATCTCCGATGGGCTCGAGCGGGAATTGATCGGTACCTTTGACGGCTGGATGCGATCCGGCATGCACGCCGGTGCGGATATGTTTACGGGCCGATGGCCCGAAATATTCTCTTCGTCGCCACCCATACGCTTCATCATTGAGCGCGGCATATGGGGAAACTGCGCCTATGTCGGTGTACTGGTGCCGAGTGCGGACCGGGTGGGACGCAAATATCCGCTCGCCATCATCGCGCAGCTCAATGGCTTCCGCGAACATCCACGAAGCCTCTATCTCGACGACACCTGGTTCATGGCCGCGGAGGCGCTGGCGGAGACATCGATGACCCGCGATTTCGACATCTCGCGGTTTATTACTTCGATCAAAAAACTACGTCTGCCAAAATCGCGGGAAGAGGAGGATGTGCCGGAAATGGTGCGCGACCGTATGCCGACGAGCCTCTGGTGGTATATCGATCCCATCAGCCGTCGTGCCCGCGGCCTCAAATTTGACGGCAAACCCAAAGCCTCCGATTTCCTGCGTCTCTTTAGCGACATGCCGGGCAAAGGCGGCGAGGACCGTTCAACGCCAGCGCCAATTCCAGCAACGGCGCAGGAGGAAACAAAACAGCAAATGCCGCCCGTGGCGCCAGCGCCTGCGCCGGCAGCGAAACAGCCGTCATCTGTGACCTACAGCTATGCCACACACCCTGGAACGCGGCTTTCCCTGAATGCGGACGCTCTTTTCGTTTCCCAGACACCTTCCCTCTTCGCCATAGCGGATGGACAAGGTAATTCGCACAGCGCTGCAGAGGCCGCCCGTCTCGCCACGAATATTCTTGCGGAAACGCCAGATGCCGAAAACCCGGAGATGATGGCGCAACAGATCAGGGGAAGGCTTGGCACAATCAACAGCCTGCTCCTCTCCCGCCAGACGACCGGTGCCGATGTCAGGCCGATGGCCAGCGTCGTCATAGCTTCGATCATCTCGCGCAGGCTGAGCGTCCTGTGGTCTGGTGATGCGCGCGCCTATCTCCTGAAAAACGGCACCATGCACCAGCTTTCGCGCGATCACGTCGTTGTCGGCATGAAAAAGCAACTCTCGCAATGTGTCGGGCTTTCCCAGCAGTTCCGGCCGGACATCGTTTTCGAGGAGTGGGGTTTGCAGGACAGGGTCCTGCTGTGCAGTTACCCGCTGGTGCAGATCCTCCGGGACCGCGCCATCGCCGAGATCGTCTTCAACACCCCGGTCAAGGATTGCGCCAATGCCCTGGTCCAGGAAGCTCTCATCGAAAACGCCCGCGAGAATATAAGCGCTATTGTGATTGGAAACCGGCGTGAACAATGAACTTGCCTATCCGGAGGTAGCCGCACGCTTTTCCGACCTTTGGCGAAGCATCCGCCATGAGGGCACGCGGCAAAGAAGCTATCAGGAGCAGCAAGACCTGATCGACCAGATCCGAAATGCGCTGGATCGAAAATTACCAGATATTTCTGGCGAAAAACCGGACTGGATTGCGGACAGCTTTGCCGTGAATTTCACAGCTTACCAGAGCGAGACGACACTTTTGCTCCAATTGCGCCACCGCGATCTCGGCTCGCTGCACGCGCTTAAAACCGTGCCGCCTGCCCGCAGGGACGACACCGTTTTGCTGCACCGTTTATGGGACGAGGCCGAGATCGGGCTCGCGCTGCGCCATCCCTGCCTTGTGGAAACGTCCGCCCTTTTGCGGTTATCCGATGGTCGGCCGGGTCTGTTGCAGCCGTGGTTTGCGCACTCACTGGCATCGATCATATCTGCGCAACCGATTGCCGCCTCGGAGGCGATCGTGATCCTTCGCCGCGTGCTGCAAGCGCTGAGTGCAGTGCATGCATTTGGATATGTGCACTGCGACGTCACGCCCGCCAATATTCTGCTGTCGGATGGTAAGTTCGAAACGGCAAGACTGGGCGACTTCGGCATCGCCCTGCAGATTGGTCGTAAACACGCCGGACAGGGCCTGCGCTTTGCTGCCTCAACTGAATTTTCGCCGCCGGAACAGATGCAAGGCGCACCTGCAAAGCCGGATCAGGATATATATGCCGTGGGACGGCTCGCCAGGCGGCTAATCGAGACGGATAAGGCACAATCACCGCAATGCCTCGCAGATCTTGCGGACGCCTGTTGCCATTATGATCCCGCTTTGCGCCCACAATCGGCAATGGAAGCTTTACAGCTTCTGTAACGCCTCATTGGTCAGTTGCCGCCGCCGGGAAGCGGCGCCGCCGCAGTCGGCACACTCTTCTGGAACACGGTCAGCAGCTTGGCCGAATCCACCAGCGGCGCGTTGCTGGCATAGAGCACATCACCCTTCTGCATCTGGAAGAGCTGCATGAGTGCGATGCTGGAAGCGTCGCGCATGTTGACGTGATATATCACAGGCCGCATGGTCGTGGCCGTAGCGACCGGACCTTTCGCGCCCGGTATCCTTGCGGCTGGAACCTGAACAATCTCATTGCGGAAGACATAGACATTGCGCGCGTCTGCGCGGTCATCCAGCAAGCCACCGGCGCGGCCGACGGCCTGCGCAAGGGTCAGCTTTCCGGCTTCAAACTGGAATTCACCGGCACTCTTGAAGGCACCGAGTGCGGTGTAGCTCGCCGCGTCGCCATCGATCATGATCTGATCATCCGGTGACAGGCGGATGTTCTGACGGTCTTCCCGCATGACGCGGTCAAGAGGCACGCTGGCCCTTTGCGAGCCGCGAACGACGGTGACCGTGGCCGCGCCCGCAGCGACAGTAGGGCCACCTGCTTGATTGAGCGCATCGAGCACCCGCTCCTGCCGGGCGGTGAGCACGATCTTTCCGGGATTTTTCACCGCGCCGCTGAGCATGACGGCGCTCGTCGGCTTATCAACGACAGTAACGACGGCCTGCGGATTCACGGCCGACCCCTTGAGGCCGGCAACGACCTGCGATTGCAGCCCTTCCGGTGTGGAATCAACAACCCTCTGTTTGCCAACAAAGGGAATATTCACCGAGCCGCTCTGATCCACTGTAAAGCGGCCAAGATTAAGCGTCTTGCTCTGTGTCGGGGAGAAAAGTCCGTCTTCTCCCGTATCCAGCACGGTAATGTCGATAACGTCGCCGCGCCGCAACCTCTGAGCGTTGTAACCGGTGTTGCGAAGCGCGGTAAGGCCGGGCCCGGAGGCGTTCTGTGTACTTGCGGCGGAAACCGTGGCTGCCGATGCGTTAGCCAGCTCGATGACGGGGATTTTCTCGTTGGTTCGCGGTAAAGTCGCAGACCGGATATTGCCTGCGGTCGGTCCGTCAGATGGCTTTGCACATGCGCTCAAAAGAGCCATCAGCAAAATCGCCCCCAACTTTTTCATCCCTCGTCCCCTCAATGATTCAACCTGACGCAGAGATAACATCCCGACACGTCATCGCAACAACTTTAGCGGTTGCAATTTATGGAAAACCTTCTGTCGAAAGAAAGGGTGTGACCATTCCGCAACTTTTTTGGATCCGGCCGAAGCAAACTCCTAGAATGCACCGATGAGAAATAAGCAGGACAACGACTCCGGTGGCGGCAATTGGCTTCTCCAAACCGGATGCAGGAGCCAAGGCTTTCAACAATCCCGCACCGCCGAAATCAGCCCGCCCTCAAAACGATCCCGAGCACTTGTTTCCCGTTTACATCGTTGGAATGCCATCACCGACAGAAAAAGGCTGTCTGCCGCAGCAAACTTGCTCCCCTATACACAGTTGACAAAAACCCGTTGAGCCGATGGAAGCCGTTTCCTTATCAAGGAACTCGCCGCTGATTGCAGCCGCTCGCTTTGGCGTTCGTGTGGCTTTCCCACGATCTCCGCCACCCGCACTGGTTCTGATGATTTTATCGAGCTTCCCTGGCGCGGCTCAAACGGGTCCAGTTGCTGTGTACAGCGCGGAACAACTTTCTCAAGGCGATAGGATCGCTGCTGATGAGTCAAAGCGCTCCAGCCTGCCCAACGTTTGCAGACCCAGTTCCACGGCACCGAAACCCTTCGCTCGCTGGAACTCGGCTTCCGCGCTGAACACCATGCCCAGCACAACTTTCGTCGTGCCATCCTGATTTTCAGGCCCACGCATCGGCATGTTTTGGCCCGTTTTCGCCCCATAGCAGCGTATAGGCGATCCTCTCTTCGGACCGGACCTCGATATAACGATGATGGTTCGGAAAGACTGTTCCGCCAGGGCCGATCATGTCAAAGACCCATGCGCCGCCGGTCCGCCGGTCAATGCTCTTCATGCGGCGGGAAAAGCCGTCAGGGCCCCGCCATCGTGGCAGCGCCTCTTTGTTCATCCAGCCTTTCCAGACGATGTTTCGCTGCACCTTCATCGTTCGCTCCAGCACCATGGTTCGCCCGGCCACGCTGGCCAGATTGTTGAGACCGGCACTGAAACCTTGTTGATAGCCATCGCACATATCCTCCGCCAGCGAGGAAAGCCGCTCCGTTGCGGTCAAGCGGCTACGCTCTTTAACAACCTGAAATGTGTTTCAGCGTGGGATTTGACCCCAACATGGCGCGAGAGGCTGACCCCCGCCACGCCGAAGAAACGGCAAATTGATCAGCGTGTTAACCTGTCCCAACCAGGGTCAATTTTTCCGCGAGGCGTACAGGACACGATAGACGTCGCCGCGCCTGGGATA
This sequence comes from Agrobacterium tumefaciens, assembly GCF_009649785.1. Taxonomy (GTDB): domain Bacteria; phylum Pseudomonadota; class Alphaproteobacteria; order Rhizobiales; family Rhizobiaceae; genus Agrobacterium; species Agrobacterium tumefaciens. The sequence continues at coordinate 39,004 of NZ_WJOK01000027.1, forward strand.
GGTTGCATAGGCGTCGAAATCCGTAGACTCAAAATGGCGAACGTTTAGCCGCGAGGTCTGGATGGGTAGAGAGGTCTCAGGAAACAGTCATCAGCATTTTTCAACCACCCCGGACATCTGGTGGCGATATCTGTGAACCGCAAGTCGTCAAACCTCGATCGGAAAGGAAAAACCAGCCTTTACCCGGTCCATGACGACCATGGTCTTGAAGCCCTTGATATCGTGGTTTTCGTAAAAGAACCGCCGGGTAAACGCCTCATAGTCCTCCATGTCCTTGGCGGTGATGACCAGAATGAAGTCGGCGTCTCCCGTCACATAATATCCGATCATCACTTCCCGGGTCGCGCGGATGGCCGCCTTGAAGCGATCGACAATATCGGCGCGTTCGCGCTCCAGTGAAACGAGCACGATCATGGTAATGCCTCGCCCAACCGCCTTCGGCGACACGATGGCGACATCTGCTTCGATGACGCCATCTTCGCGCAGACGTTTGAGGCGCCGCTGGCATGCGGTCGGTGAAAGATTGACGAGTTGCGCCAGCTCTTCCGACGTAAGGCGATTGTTTTTTTGAACGGCCTCAAGCAACGCCTTGTCCGCTCTATCGAGAGTATTCATGCACAAATCCTGCGTACGGAACCTAAAATAAGCGAAATTCCGGCTTGAACGATATAATTAACGCAGTCAACCGCTCAATGCGCTTGATTAGTCTCCCTGTAAATCTACCGGGAGCTCCATATGAGAAGTATTGCAAGCACTGCATTAAAAAACCTGCGGCGGCCCGATTTGATCGAGCGACGCGCTTTTCTCCATGGCAGTTGGGCTGCTCGCGATGAAACGCTCAGTGTCATTGATCCGGCGACCGGAGAAGATCTCATCGGTGTGGCGGCATGTTCGCTTGAGGATGCGGATGATGCCGTCAGTACCGCGAAAAATGCCTTTCTAGAATGGCGCGACAAGCTTCCAACCGAACGGGGGCAGATCTTGCGTGAATGGGGCAAGTTGATGCGCAACAACGCGCATGATCTCGCCGTCATAATGACGGCCGAACAGGGCAAACCACTCTCGGAATCGCTTGGTGAAATTGCTTACGCTGCCAATTTCCTTGATTGGTTTGCCGGCGAAGGCGAGCGCGCCTACGGCGAGACGATACCGAGCCATTTGCCCGACAGTCGTCTCTCGGTCCAGATGCAGCCGCTAGGCGTCACCGTGGCCATCACCCCGTGGAACTTTCCCTCTGCTATGATCACCCGCAAAGCGGGCGCAGCGCTTGCCGCTGGCTGCACAATGATCGTCAAACCGGCGCCTGAAACACCCCTCTCGGCGCTCGCTTTGGCAAAGCTCGCTGAGGAAGCTGAAATGCCCGCCGGCGTATTCCAGGTCATCACTGGCCACGCCGCACCACTTGCGCATCGCCTGTTGCAACACACCGATGTGCGCGCATTTTCCTTTACCGGCTCGACTGAAATCGGTCGTATTTTGCTGGCGCAATCGGCGGCGACCATCAAGAAAGCGTCGCTGGAACTTGGAGGTCACGCGCCCTTCATCCTGTTCGACGACGCCGATGTCTCCAAAGCCGTAAAAGGTTGCATCGGGGCGAAATTCGCAACATCGGGGCAGGACTGCCTCGCTGCCAACCGGATTTACGTCCAGCGAGGTATTTATGACCGCTTCGTCAGTCAGTTCGGCAAGGCAAGTGCCGAACTCAAGGTCGGCCACGGTTTCGAGGCTGGCATCGATATAGGACCGATGACACGCCCCTCCGTCGCTGAAAAGTGCCGCAAGCAAATCGCGCAGGCCCTCTCTGCCGGTGCACAGCTCATCTGCGGCGGGCAAGACAGTCCGCTCGGCGGCAATTTTGTCACCCCGACCGTGCTGGCCGATGTCACAGACGACATGCTGATCGCGCGGGAGGAGACCTTCGGTCCGGTGGCCGCGATCTTGCCATTCGATGACGAGCGGGAGGTCGTGCGACGCGCCAACTCGACGGAGATGGGGCTTGCGGCCTATCTCTACACCAACGATCTCGGCCGGGCGATGCGTCTGACGCATCAACTGGAATATGGCATGGTAGCCGTCAACACGCCGAAATTTACCGGCGCGCCCGTTCCCTTCGGCGGCTGGAAACAGTCCGGCCTTGGTCGTGAGGGCTCGCGTCATGGTCTCATGGAATATCTCGAACCCAAATATGTCTGCTTCGGCAACTTAGCTGCGTGAAAAGGAACTCGCCTATGACAATCGACGTCAAGAATATTGCGGAAATGGATCGAAACGCCGTTTTGCACCCTTTCACGCAGCTCAAGGATTTTGCCAGCGGCAAACTCGGCGAGCCCACCATTGTCGAAACCGGCAAGGGCATCCGCATTCAGGACGCGCACGGCAAGCAGTTGATCGACGGTTTCGCCGGTCTTTATTGCGTTAATGTCGGTTATGGACGTACCGAGGTGGCTGAGGCGATTTCACGTCAGGCCTACCGCCTTGCCTATTATCATTCCTATGCCGCCCACACGACGGATGAGTTGGCCATCCTTTCCGATCGCCTCGTCAGAATGGCACCAGGCAAAATGAGCAAGGTCTTCTACGGCATGTCAGGGTCAGACGCCAACGAGACACAGGCCAAGCTCGTCTGGTATTACAACAATCTGCGCGGCAAACCGCAAAAGAAGAAAATCATCTCCCGCGAACGGGGATATCACGGCTGCAGCGTGGTTTCCGGCTCAATGACCGGCATGAGTTTTTATCACGACCATATGGACCTTCCACGGGCCGGAATCCTGCATACAGGCGTTCCGCATCACTATTGGGGCGCAGAAGCCGGTGAGACGGAGCTGGAATTTTCGAGGCGGCGCGCGGAAGAGCTGGACGCGCTTATTCTGCGCGAAGGACCGGACACGATTGGTGCATTCATCGCCGAGCCGGTGCTCGGAACGGGCGGTATCACACCGCCGCCGGAAGGTTACTGGCCGGCCATTCAGGAGGTTCTCAAAAAATACGATGTCCTGTTTATTGCCGATGAGGTTATTACCGGCTTCGGCCGCACGGGTTCGATGTTTGGTTCACAGCATTACGGCATCGAGCCAGATCTGATCACCGTCGCTAAAGGCCTGACCTCGGCCTATTTCCCGCTTTCGGGCGCTATCGTCGGGGAGAAAGTCTACAAGGTGATGGAGGAAGGCGCGGATCGCGTCGGCGCCTTCTCCCACGGCTACACCTATTCCGGCCATCCTATCGGAGCGGCGGCTGCAAACGCCGTGCTCGACATCGTCGAAAAGGAAGACCTGCCAGGCAATGCACGAGCCGTTGGCAGCTATTTCCAGGAACAACTGAAGGCGAAGTTCGCCCAGCTTCCGATCGTCGGCGAGGTGCGCGGAGTGGGACTGATGGGCGCTATCGAATTCGTGGCTGACCGGGAAAAAAAGACGCGTTTTGCCCCTCAACTCACTGTGGGTGCACGCGTTTCCAAGGCGGCGCGCAACGGCGGTCTCATAGCACGCGCCATGCCGCATGGCGATATTCTGGGCTTTGCACCGCCGCTTGTTACGACCCGGGAGGAGGTCGACGAGATCATCGCCATTGCTGAAGCCGCTGTCCGCAGTGTCATGGATGATCTGGTCCAGGCCGGCGAGAAAATCTGATCGGCAGCTTCAGTTTTCAACGTCGCAAATGCTGCTCATTTCGACAGCAACTGCGCCTCTTTGCAGCGCAGTTGCTGTCTACGCTGCATAAGGCTTCATCTTTTCATAGAAGCATGCATAATGTCATGAAATTACCTTCGTCGAAAACGAGACAATTTCATGCGTCGTCAAGCCAATTCACCCAGCCCAGATCCAGTTTCCCCAACGAGACCGGTGGCATGGCGACCGACGCTGGCTAAGCAGAAAGGCGAAACGAAACATTCCGCACTGACAGAACGCATCATTGCTGATATCGACGCCGGCGTTCTGAAGCCGATGGACCGCATGCCGACACACCGCGATCTGGCCCGCGAACTCGGCCTTTCTGTCCAGACGGTCAGCCTTTCCTACAAGGAGGCGGAGCGGCTTGGTTATCTCAGCGGTGAAATTGGCCGCGGAACCTTCGTGAAGACGCGGGTGACGGAGCGGGCAGGTCGCATGATGCTTGATCACAGCCAAACCGAGGTGCTCGATCTATCCATCATTCGCGGCGTCTATCTCGATGACCATGAAAATGCCTCGCGCGCCATTCTTCGCGAGATGGCCGATGGTGATAATTCTGGCTTCATGCGCCCCTGCCGGCCCGTCGCGGGGCTCGACAGCCATCGCGAAACGGCCAGAACATGGCTTGGGATGATGGGCGTGACAGCCGGCCCGGAACGCATACTTGTCACCAATGGCGCGGCGCACGGCATTTTTCTCGCTCTGAGCTGCATTATCCGCTCCAACGACGTGGTGCTCTGTGAAAACCTGACCGACCACGGCATTATCGGCCTGTCTAATATCCTCGGCTTCAGCCTAAAGGGCTTACCCACCGACGAAGAAGGCATTTTGCCCGAAGCGCTGGAGGCCGCCTGCGCAGCCGGAGGTGTCCGCGCTCTGGTGCTCATTCCCACGCTTAACAACCCGACCGGGCACGTGTCGGGCGCAGCGCGAAGGCAGGCCATCGCCGCAATTGCCGAGCGGTACGGCATTTTTGTCATCGAGGACGAGGTCTACCGTCCGATGATCGAGGATGATCTGCCATCCATCACCGAAATGCTGCCTGATCTGGGCTTCTTCGTCACCAGCTTCACCAAGACAGTGTTGACAGGGCTGCGCGTCGGTTATCTCGTCGTGCCACCCGCCTATTCCATCCGCGCCGCCTCCATCCTGCGTGTGTCGAGCTGGAGCGGGACATATCTCACGGCCGAGATCGCTACGCGTTGGGTCGAAAACGGCACGGCACGGCTGCTGCTGGATGTCCAGCGCACCGAGGCCCGTGCGCGGCAGAAAATCGCCATGGACATACTGGGCCACCATATAGGGTCGACCCACCCCCTCTCCCTCTGCGCCTGGCTGAAGGTTCCGCAGCGCTGGACGGAGGACGGCCTGGTGCGCGCGCTCACGAACCAGAACGTCGCGGTAACCCCGTCAGAACCATTTATTGCCGGTCCTAGCCATGGCGGCGGCATTCGCATATGCCTCGGCGGCCGCCTCAATCATGCAAGCCTCGCCAGGGCTTTGACCACCGTGCGGCAGACATTCGAGCAACTGCCGCCGGTCTACGATATCGGGTCAATCGGCTGAGGCTGCCATCCGAAAATCATTGAATCATTACAATATAATAATTGACATGATTTTATTTCGCTCTCAACATGACAATCATGAAGAGCGAAAACCTGTCCATATCCGCCGCCGACAACTTGCTTCCAGTCTCACTGGCCGCAATAAAGCGAGCGGCGGCGCGGCTTGCGGGACAGGTGGAGCGCACACCGCTGGTTCGCTCGGACTTTCTCTCTGAGCGCTGTGGTCATCCCATTCATCTCAAACTTGAAACCCTTCAGCCCATCGGCGCCTTCAAACTGCGCGGCGCGATGAACGCCATTCTCTCGCTAGACGATACGACGCGCCAGCGTGGCCTCGTCACCGCCTCGACGGGCAATCATGGCCGGGCGGTGGCCTATGCCGCAGACAAACTCGGCATCCCCGCCACAATCTGCATGTCGGCGCTGGTGCCGGCAAACAAGGTGGAGGCGATCCGCGCGCTCGGCGCGGAAATCCGGATTGTCGGCAGATCACAGGATGATGCGCAGGAGGAAGTGGAGCGCCTGACCAAAAGCAGAGGCCTGACCGCTATCCCGCCTTTCGATCACGCCGACGTCGTGGCCGGCCAGGGCACTATCGGCCTCGAGGCCGTCGAAAACATGCCTGAACTGGCGACAATTCTCGTTCCTCTATCGGGCGGTGGCCTTGCGGGCGGTATCGCCGTTGCGGTGAAGGCGCTGAAGCCGGAGGCACGTGTCATCGGCGTTTCCATGCAGCGGGGCGCGGCCATGCATGCGTCAGTCACTGCCGGGCGACCCGTCACCATCCAGGAAGAAGAAACGCTGGCGGATTCGCTGGGAGGGGGGATTGGATTGAAAAACCGGATCACATTTGCGCTCTGCCAATCTCTTCTCGACGAGATCGTGCTGGTATCCGAGGAAGAGATCGCAGCCGGCATCCGCCATGCGACGCATGAAGAAGGTCTGACGGTCGAGGGTGCCGGCGCAGTCGGTTTCGCGGCGATCCTCTTCGGTAAGGTGGACATCACCGGCCCAACCGCGATCATCGTGTCGGGTGGAAATATCGATCCGGCGGTTCACAAGACGATCATCGAAGGGCCTGCCGCATGAGCCAAATCACCATCCTAACCGAAAAAGAACTGCGCGCTGTCGTGAAGCTCGACCTGTCGGCAGTCGAGTGCGTGGAGCAGGCCTTTGCAGCGCTCGCAACGGAAGCGGTCGCCATGCCGCCGATCTTGCGGCTCGATATACCAGAGTTTCGTGGCGAGGTGGATGTAAAGACGGCTTATGTGCCGGGTTTTGACGGTTTCGCCATCAAGGTCAGCCCCGGCTTCTTCGACAATCCCAAACTCGGTCTGCCGAGCCTCAACGGGCTGATGATCCTCTTCAGCGCAAGGACCGGACTGGTGGAGGCCCTTCTTCTCGATAACGGCTACCTCACAGATGTGCGTACCGCCGCAGCCGGGGCGGTCGCAGCACGGCATCTCGCCCGCGAAGATGCTTCCGTTGCAGCAATTTTCGGAGCGGGCATGCAAGCCCGTCTGCAGTTCGATGCGCTGAAACTGGTGCGACCCATTCAATCCGCACGCATCTGGGCTCGTGACCATCAAAAGGCCGAGGTGCTCGCAGGCGATCTGGCCCGCCAACACGGTATCGAGGTCATCGCCGCGGCCGATCCGCAGACCGCTGTCCGGGGCGCCGACATCGTCGTGACCACGACGCCAGCCGAAAAGCCGATCCTGTTTGCCGGCTGGCTTGAAGAAGGCCAGCATCTGACGGCCATGGGATCGGATGCCGAACACAAGAACGAGATCGATCCGGCCGTATTTTCCAGGGCGCGCTATATCGCAGACCGGCTTTCGCAGACCCGAATCCTCGGTGAATTGCACCACGCTATCGCCGCGGGGCCTGTAACGCTGGATCAAGAATTCACCGAGCTCGGTGCTGTCATCGCTGGCAAGGCACGCGGTCGCGTATCGAGGGACGACATCACCTTTGCCGATCTGACCGGCACCGGAGTGCAGGACACCGCCATCGCCAATCTCGCGTTTACCCGCGCAAAAGACGGCGGCAGCGGCCAAATCATCGAAAACAGTGTGAAAATGGGAGACGCAGCGTGAGCGTAACGCTGAACTTTACGCGCGAGGAATATGCCGCGCGCCTGTCCAAAACCCGCGACGCCATGGAAAAGGCAGGCATCGACCTGCTTGTCGTCACCGACCCATCCAACATGCATTGGCTGACAGGCTATGACGGCTGGTCCTTCTATGTCCACCAATGCGTGCTGGTGCCGCCGCTCGGCGAGCCGATCTGGTATGGCCGCAAGCAGGATGCCAATGGCGCCAAGCGCACCGCCTACCTCGCCCAGGACAACATCATCGGTTATCCTGACCACTACGTTCAATCGACCGAACGGCATCCGATGGATCTGTTGTCGAAGATCGTCGATGACCGGGGCTGGTCAGGCCTGTCGATCGGCGTCGAGATGGACAATTATTATTTCTCGGCTGCTGCCTTTGCATCCTTGCAGAAACATCTGCCGAACGCCCGCTTCAAGGATGCCGCCGGTCTTGTAAACTGGCAGCGCGCGGTCAAAAGCCCGACCGAACTCGACTATATTCGCAAGGCTGGCAAGATCGTCGAGCTGATGCACAAACGTATCGTTGACGTAGTCGAGCCGGGCATGCGCAAATGCGATCTCGTCGCCGAGATCTACGATGCCGGCATTCGTGGCACCGCGGAATTCGGCGGGGATTATCCCGCGATCGTACCGTTGCTCCCGTCGGGTGCCGATGCTTCTGCGCCGCATCTGACATGGGACGACAAGCCGATGCGCTTGGGCGAAGGCACCTTCTTTGAAATCGCCGGCGCTTATCGCCGTTATCATTGCCCGCTCTCTCGCACTGTCTTTCTCGGCAAGCCGACGAAGGCGTTCCTTGATGCGGAGAAGGCCACGCTTGAGGGCATGGAGGCCGGTCTTGCGGCTGCCAAACCCGGCAATACCTGCGAAGATATCGCCAATGGGTTTTTCGCGGTGCTGAAAAAATACGGGATCATCAAGGACAACCGAACCGGTTATCCCATCGGCCTCTCTTATCCGCCGGACTGGGGCGAGCGCACCATGAGCCTGCGCCCCGGCGACCGCACGGAGCTGAAGCCCGGTATGACGTTCCATTTCATGACCGGTTTGTGGCTAGACGACATGGGGCTCGAAATCACCGAGAGTATCGCCATTACCGAAACGGGTGTCGAATGCCTCTCCAATGTGCCGCGGCAACTGTTCGTGAAAGGCTGAGAGATGTTAAGCACCGCGCTACGCCCCTCACCTATCACGTCGTCGGTCGATTTTGACAAGAAAGGCGTGCAGCACGGTCATCTGCGGCTACCATACAGCCGCGATGACAGTGCATGGGGGTCGGTAATGATCCCGATATGCGTGATCGCCAACGGCGAGGGGCCGACAGCCCTTTTGACCGGCGCCAATCACGGCGACGAATATGAGGGGCCGGCCGCACTTTTCGAACTTGCCCACACACTCGATCCAGATGACGTCAGCGGGCGTATCATCATCGTGCCAGCACTCAACTATCCGGCCTTTCGCGCGGGAACACGCACCTCGCCGATCGACCGCGGGAACCTCAATCGCAGCTTTCCCGGTCGTCCGGACGGTTCCGTGACGGAGAAGATCGCCGATTACGTGACCCGCCATCTGTTACCGCTTGCGGATATCGTTCTTGATTTTCATTCAGGCGGCAGGACGCTTGATTTCCTGCCTTACGCTGCCGCTCACGAATTACCCGACAAGATACAGGAAGCCCGGTGCTTTGAGGCGGTGGCAGCTTTTGCTGCCCCCTATTCGATGAAGATGCTGGAGATTGACGCCGTCGGCATGCTGGACACGACGGCCGAGGAACTGGGAAGGGTCTTTGTCACCACCGAGCTTGGCGGCGCGGGCACGGCCAGTGCAAAATCGATCGACATCGCCCGCAAAGGTACCATCAACCTGCTGCGCCATGCAGGCATCCTGACCGGCGCCGCGGTGCCGACGCCGAGCCGCTGGCTGGATATGCCCTCCAACGATTGCTTCACCTTTGCCGAAGATGACGGGCTCGTCGTCTTCGTCCGCGATCTCGGAGACACGGTCACGGCAGGTGAAACCATCGCTAGGGTCTACCCTGTTGGAAAAACCGGTCTTGCGCCGGTCGAATACCGCGCCTCTATCAGTGGCGTGCTCGCAGCGCGCCACGTTCCCGGCCTCATCAAGGCCGGCGACTGCCTTTCCGTCATCGCCACGGTCACGGAGAATACCTAGTCCGAAGAATGAAGTGAGATCCGAAAACGGACCACGCAACCCAACCAGAGGAGTTAGAACATGAATATGACAAAACTCGCCGGGCTTTCCGCCCTTGCTCTTTCCATCAGCGTGACAGCGGTCAGCGCACTCACCCTCCAGGAGGTGAAGAAGCAAGGCTACATTCGCGCAGCGACTGCCAATGAAGTGCCCTATTCATACATGCAGCCCGACGGCACCTCTGCCGGCATCGGCCCCGATGTCGCGAATGCAGTTCTGAAATCGATGGGCATCGAAGAGGTCAACTGGACGGTGACCCCATTCGGCACGCTGATCCCCGGGCTGAAGGCGCGTCGCTTCGATTTCGCAGCCGCCGAACAGAACATTTCGCCCGAGCGCTGCAAGCAGGTGGCCTTCACCGAACCGAACTCGTCCTATGGCGAAGGCCTGCTGGTGAAGAAAGGAAATCCTAAAAAGCTGACCACCTATGCCGATATTGCCAAGGATCCTGCATTGAAGGTCGCCGTCGTATCTGGCGCCAACAATGTAGACTTCCTGCGCGCCGTCGGCGTCAAGGAAGATCAGATCGTCTTCATCCCGGCCAATGCAGATGCCATCCCCACTGTCCAGAGCCGCGCCGATGCCTATGCCGCCACGGAACTGACAGTGTCAGAACTGGCCAAGGGCCAGGCCAATGTCGAGCAGGTGAAGCCCTTCGTTGATCCTGTCGTGAAGGATGCGCCTGTGCGCAACTACGGCGGTTTCGCTTTCCGGCCGGAGGACAAAGAATTGCGTGACGCCTTCAACGCCGCGCTCGTCGAATTCCGCAAGACCGACGACTACAAGAAAATCCTCGCAAAATACGGCCTCTCCGAACAGAGTATCGCGGCAGCGGCCGAAAAGAAGGTTGCCGATCTCTGCGCCGGAAAATGACGCCAGCCGGCGCCCGGGGATTACCGGGCGCCGATTACCATGAATTCGGGAACACGCCAGATGGACATGACCGCCTACCTGCCGATGTTGTGGCAAGGCGCCGTCGTCACCATGACGATTACGCTCGCAGCCCTTGTTGTCGGCACGGTACTCGCCTTTTTCTTCGGCATTCTTCGCGTCGAGGGTGGACCAATCCTCTCGACTGTCGCATTGTGCTACACGGAGGTGTTTCGCGGCACCTCGCTGCTGGTCCAGCTTTTCTGGTTCTATTACGCTCTGCCGCTCGTCGGTCTGAGTTTCGATCCGGTCACCACCGGCGTCATGGTGCTCGCCGCCCATGCGGGTGGGTATGGCGCCGAGATCGTTCGCGGCGCGTTATCTTCCGTTTCGGTGCAGCAGCTGGAAGCCGCACGAGCGCTGAACTTCACGCGGATGCAGACGCTGTTTCGCATTTCCTTGCCGCAGGCGATCGTCGAGATGATGCCGTCCTTCGGCAATCTGGCCATCGAAACGCTGAAGCTTTCCTCACTCGTATCGCTGATCTCGATTGCCGACCTCACCTTCGCGGCACAGTCGATCCGCAACCTGACGCTGGATAGCACCAGCATCTATTCGATCACACTCCTCTGTTATTTCGCGATGTCGCTGATCCTGATGGCCATCATCCGGGTGATCGAACATGTCGTGCGGCGCGGCAATGTCTTTCCGCGCACTCGCCATTCGTAAGGATATTCAGTCATGATGTATGGTTACGAATGGGACACGACCACCTGGATCACCTACACGACCTCGATCCTGCCCATCATTTTGATCGGCCTGACGGTAACGCTGAAAGCAGCCGCCGCCGGCTTTGCCATCGCGCTTATTCTGGGGCTGGTTTTTGCGCTGCTGCGCCGCAGTCGGGTGAAATTGATTTCCTGGCCGACCGCAGTTGTTGTCGAATTCCTTCGCGACACTCCGCTTCTGGTGCAGCTTTTCTTCCTCTATTACGTTCTTCCGGAATTCGGCATCGTTCTGCCGGCGTTTCTCACCGGTGCACTGGCGCTCGGCCTTCAATATGCCGCCTATACTTCTGAGGTCTATCGCGGCGGCATGGAGGCGGTGCATCATGGCCAGTGGGAAGCCGCGACTGCGCTTAATCTGACGCGCATGCAGACGTATCGGGATATCATCATCCCGCAGGCGATCCCGCGCATAGTTCCGGCCATGGGCAACTATCTTGTCGCCATGATCAAGGAAACGCCGGTGCTTTCCGTCGTCACGGTTCTAGAGATGATGGGGCTGGCAAACATGATCGGCGAGCGCACCTTCGAATATCTGGTGCCGCTGACGCTTGTCGGCCTGATCTTCCTTCTTCTGACCATAATCTGCTCAGCAGGCCTCAGCCGCCTGCAAAGGGCGCTTCCAAAAGCAGGAATACCCTTGCGATGACAAACAATACCAATCAACCGCTGATCGAATTTTCCGATGTCACAAAGCGGTTCGGCATTTTGACGGTCCTCGACCAGTTCAATTTCAGCGTGGCAAAAGGTGAAAAAGTCACTCTTATCGGTCCTTCCGGCTCCGGTAAGTCGACGGTTCTGCGCATTCTCATGACGCTGGAACCGTTCCAGGAGGGAAAGCTGACGCTGGCGGACATTTCCTACCATCAGGCCGGCGGCAAAGGCCCCTTCCAAGCCTCGGAAAAACACCTGCGCCAGATCCGTAACCACGTCGGCATGGTTTTTCAGAGCTTCAACCTCTTCCCTCATATGACGGTGCTGCGCAACATCGTGGAGGCGCCGGTGCGTGTACTGGGCATTGCCCGGCCGGAGGCAGAAACACGGGCAATCGAACTCTTGAAGATGGTCGGCCTGGCCGACAAGAAGGATCACTATCCAGTGCAGCTTTCTGGCGGCCAGCAGCAGCGTGTCGCCATTGCCCGCTCTCTTGCCATGCGCCCGCGTGTCCTGCTTTTTGACGAACCAACCTCCGCCTTAGACCCCCAGCTGGTCGGCGAAGTGCTTTCCGTCATCCGTGGCCTGGCCCACGAGCACGATTTGACCATGTTACTTGTTACCCACGAGATGCGTTTCGCTCGGGAAGTGTCGGACCGGGTCTGCTTCTTCGACAAAGGGCGTATTTGTGAGCAAGGAACGCCAGAAGAAATCTTCGGCGCACCAAAGGAAGATCGGACCCGCGAGTTCCTGTCATCCGTTCTGCGGTAACCGCACTCTCACACGACCAGGAAACAGCCATGACCACAGCGACGACGAGGCGGCAGACGTGCTCGATAATGCTGAATAGGGTGGTCAGACCGAAGGCGACCTGAAGCAGTTCTCCGAGGCGGCTGAGCAAAATAGCCGTCGGCCGCCGCAACGTCTCGTCGCTGCGGCGGGATTTGCTCATTAATCAAGTGTTGGCGAGATTGACAACACCGTAAGATGTTGGCATTATAGACAACAAGAAGGCGCTCACGATCACAGAACACAAAAGTGTTGGTGCCGACGGCAGCATTATCCAGTTCGTTATTTGGAAAGTTCCAACGCCTGTTCCCCCAACCGAACATGGGTTCAAATATCGCATGGTCTATGCCCAGAACGGCATTAGGGTTGTGGGCTTCGACAATGAGCGGGGTAAAGGCGATCACATACATCTGGACGGCCATGAGTTTCCTTACCGGTTCACAACAATCCACCAACTGATTGAGGACTTTTTATTTGAGGTCGAAAAACGGAGGCAGTCATGAGAACTTTGACCATCACGACAAACGCCGACTGGAAATCGGCATTACGCGTAGCAGGTAAGCGCGCTGCTATTGGCCTCGAAAGCGGTGAGTATCAGGGTGAAACGCTAAACTTTGAGACACCCGGCACATTCTTTTCGCGTCTCACCGAGCGCCGTTGGGAACTACTGAACGTCCTTCTGGGAAGTGGAACGGTTGGCGTGCGAGAGCTTGCGCGCAGACTGAACCGGGACGTCAAGCGCGTCCATGAAGATGCTGCGGTGCTAGTCGAGCTGGGACTGATTGAGAAGGACGAGCGCGGTGCATTAAGTTGCCCGTTCGAGCATATTCATATCGATATGATGATGGTGTCAGCAAGACAGGTGGCGTGATAGGAGAGAGGGCGCTGACGTTTAGCACGATTAGCGTCGATTATGGCGAGAGGAACCGCCTTCGGCCCTTCGCCTCCCGGTCCCCTCGATACGGACACGGCACTCTGTTGATCTGAACCCTTCATACTGGACCGTTTTTGGTTAGAGTGTTCCGGTGCATTTTCCTGGCTGGGAAAGGAACGGAAGACGATGAAAGCATCGCAGTTTTCGGACGCACAGAAGACGTTCATTCTGAAGCAGGGTGATGAAGGAGTGTCGGTGGCGGAAATCTGCCGGTGCCACTCCAGTTCCGCCGAAGTGCGGACGAAGATTGGCTGGTCGCCAGCACTGGCTGCGCAGCAAACCAGACACGGTTTGGCAGGCCCGACCAGATGGCCAGGAGCATTCACATGAAAGTTGAAAAAATCACTTTAAATCCAGGCGATCAGGTTCCCAACAACCAGACCTTCCCTGTCATCATCTATCGACACGTCGGCTCGCCATTCGATTCCGCTGCTTTCGAGGCACTGTTCGCACGAAACGGATGGCGCGGCATCTGGCGCAATGGTGTGTTTGCCTATCACCATTACCACAGCGGCGCGCATGAAGTTCTGGGCGTGGGGGGCGGTGAAGCGACGTTGCAGATTGGCGGGCCGGATGGGCAAACCTTGCACGTTACGCAAGGTGACTGTCTGGTTTTGCCAGCCGGTACGGGCCACATGAAGCTGAAATCCTCTGCCCATTTTCAGGTTGTCGGCGCTTATCCACCCGGCCAGGAGGCCGATGTTCAGACGTCTGCACCAACCAGTGCGATGCTTGCACAGATAAAGTCTTTGCCAAAGCCGACGACCGACCCCGTGCACGGAGCATCAGGTGGCCTGATCGATCTCTGGTGAGAATGAGCCGGGTTTTCGAAACCTGCCAGCTTCCTACACTAATAAGAAGTATTGAGACTGCTCTGAGGTTCAAGCCTCGGAAAGCTCCTGCTTCACCGCTCCCCCCGCAACGCGCGCAATACTCAGGAGCCGCTCCACGTCACGCCCAATCCGCGCCATGGCGGAGAGGCCGACCATGGTTGAACTCACGAAATCCGCAAGGCGCTCTGCCTTCTCCGGATAACGCACGGCGATATATGAGCGGATAACGCCCTCTGCCGCCGTGTGAAAAACGCTGGCTGCGGCACGCGCCTCTCCATCGCCGCAGCGCGTGCCTTCCAGAACGAGGCAACCAGGGGCTGCGGAATGAGCGGCATAGCGCCTTGCTGCATCTTCCAGCAACGCGGCAAGGCACTCGCCAACCGGACGATCCGGCCGCAGGATATCGGCAAGAGGTATTGCTTCCGTGCCGGCGTAGAGATCAAGAACCCGCTTGTAGAGGCCCATCTTGCTACCGAAGGCGGCATAAAAGCTTGGCGGGTTGATGCCTAACACCGAGGTGATCTCCGCGACGCCGACAGCATCAAAGCCACGCGCGTGGAACAGCTGCTTGGCCGTGGCCACAGCCTGATCAGGATCAAAACGGCGCGGACGGCCGCGGGAGCGAATGTTTTTTGTATCGGTCATTACATAATATCTTGACGAGTGAGCTGCTTCGTATTTATGTATCGATCATTAAATTAATTTTCAAGGTCATGGAGAGTGCTCGTGTTTCAAGGAAAATCCGTTCTGGTTCTTGGCGGCAGCCGAGGCATAGGCGCAGCCATCGTGCGGCGGTTTGCAGACGAAGGTGCAAAGGTAACGTTCACCTATGGCGCATCCCAAGGTGCGGCGGAAGAGCTGGCGAAGGCGACGGGCAGCACTGCCATACGGGCGGACAGTGCTAACCGCGACGAAGTCATCCGCGTCGTGCGTGCCAGTGGTCCACTGGACATATTGATCGTGAACTCCGGGATCGCCATTTTTGGCGATGCTCTCGAGCAGGACCCTGATGCCATCGACCGTCTGTTTCAGATCAACATCCAGACGCCCTATCACGCCTCTGTGGAGGCGGCGCGGCAGATGCCTGACGGTGGCAGGATCATCGTTATCGGCTCGGTCAATGGAGACCGGATGCCGGTGCCGGGCATGGCCTCTTACGCCGTTTCCAAATCGGCCTTGCAGGGGCTGGCGCGCGGTTTGGCACGCGACTTCGGGCCGCGCGGCATCACCATCAACGTTGTGCAGCCCGGCCCGATCGACACCGACGCGAACCCGGAAAACGGGCCGATGAAAGACCTGATGCACAGCTTCATGGCACTCAAGCGCCACGGACGGCCAGAGGAAGTGGCCGGCATGGTGGCCTGGCTTTCCGGGCCTGAAGCCGGTTTTGTGACGGGCGCGATGCACACGATCGATGGCGCATTTGGCGCCTGATAAGCAGATTGCCTGATTGTTTGCGGCAGGTTTCGGGACATCACGATGCTGCTGCTCCCGAAACCGGCGAGTAGAATGCGGCGAAGGAAATTTCGCCGCGATCTTATCGGTTTTGCCTTTGGGCGATCTATCGCGGCATTCGGGCGAAGCCCTTTGCCAGAATCGGGCCGGTTGGCCTTCCTGTTGGTGATCCGCCTGCCTGTTCAAGCGTGATCTCGTAGAGCTGGTCGCTTCTGGGGGTCGGCAAAGCCGGTCCGTCGAGACGCGCTGAACGGACGCCATCGATCAGGCCGAGCGAGACCGGGCCAACCTCCCTGGAGGGCAATGTCCATACCTGTATCGTCTTGTCTCCAGGCACTGCAAAATCGGCCAGCATCCGCACGGTTGCTCTTTCGTTGCCAAAATCCTCAACAACGGCCTGAACCTCACCCGTCTCGTTGACGAGGACTGCGATCACCAGCGGCTCCGTTGTCCGTGTCAGGCTAAACGTAAGGCCGGCGGCGAGCACAAAGGTTGCGGCAATGGCGGACACGGCAACGGCGCGCCAGCGGTTTGTGCTGTTGTCGTTTGCCGTGTGGTTGAGCTTGAGGGATGCGGATTTCGACTGGAGCGGCAGGCGGGATTCGATGTTGCTCCACAATTCGCCCTTGATGGCTGCCGGCTCGACGGCAGTATCGAGCGGCAGAAAACGCTCACGGCTGGCCGCGATTGCCGCACGCAATTCGCCATCTGATTCCATTGCTGCTTCAACAGCCTTGGCTTCGGAGGTCTCCAGCAAGCCCAATACATAGTCATCGGCGATGGCGGGAATATCTTTGCGCGCCATCATCATGCCATGCACTCCCGAAGCGCCGAAAGGCCGCGCCTGATCCAGGACTTCGTCGTTCCAAGCGGAATGCGCAACCGGCCAGCGATTTCGCCGTGGGAATATCCGGCCACGTAGGCCATCAGGATGCCCTGTCTCTTTGTCTCCTCAAGACCGCCGAGACATTCATAAAGTCGTGAATTCCGATCGAGATTCTGCCATGCGGCCATCACTTCATCTGCCTGCGCGCCATCGCGGAGCGTTTCAACATCCTCCACGGGGAGTTCACGCCTGCTGTCGCGCAGCAGATTAAGCGCCCGGTTTCTGACGATCGCGTAAATCCAGCCGCGCGCTGACCCCTGGTCTGCCCGGTATTGGTGCGCATGGGTCCAGATGCGCACGAAGCTCTCCTGCACCACCTCTTCCGCCAGTTCCCTGCGCTTGACGATGCGCTCTGCCACTGCAATCAGCCGGCCTGCCTCGCGATCGAAAATCGCACGCAATGCATTTTTGTCCCCTTTTGCGCAGGCAGTGAGCGCCTTGTGTAGATCATCCGGCACGGAGCCCATCTGCATTTGAAACCTTTCAACGTCTGATCGCCAGCATGGTCGACTTGGGCATAATACCCATCGCGGCGGCATATGGATGCATCTCGCAAATATTTTTTCACTGCCTGCATCCAAATGCACCCTGCCCGGTGTCTTGAACTGTGGAAGCGTCGAAAACCAACCGCTGGACGCCTTCCGAACGGTTCAACGCACGGGAGAAACACCATGAATATCATCCGCTCCACTCTGATCGCCTCCGCCGCTTTCGCAGCATCGGCAAGCATCGCGGTTTCAGCACCGGTCCTCGGGCTGACCGGCGACAAGACGCTCGTCATGTTCGACACTGACAAGCCTGCCGTCACAAAGACAATGGATGTCACCGGGGTCGACAAGCTCGTTGGTATCGACTTTCGCCCCGGGAACAAGACTGTCATCGGTGTGACGCCGGACCACCGCATCGTCTCCATCAACCTTGAGACAGGTGCTGCAACCGATGTGGCCAATATGGACAAAATGCTGACCATGACCGAAGCGCCTGTTGTGGTCGATTTCAACCCGGCAGCGGATCGTCTTCGTTTCATGACCGGCACGACCAATCACCGCGTGCATCCCGACACCGGCGCTGTGACGGTTGATGGAACACTGGCTTTTGAAGATGGCGACATGCACAAGGGAGAAACGCCAAACATCGTTGCCGCCGCCTATACCAACTCTATCGGCAAGCCGGAAAAGACGGCCATGTACAATATCGACGCGACCATCGGCGCCCTGGTTCAGCAGACAAAGCCGAATGACGGCACACTGAAGGCAATCGGCAAGCTCGGCCTCAAGGGAACGCCGGCAACCTACGCATTCGATATCTACGGCGAGGAAGGCGGCAAGAACACCGCATACTTGGCCGCCGGCAACACGCTCTACACCATCAACCTCGAAACCGGCGCAGCAAGCGAAATCGGCAAGATCACAGGTGCAGACAACAGCTTGCGCGACATCACCATTCTTCCTGCAGTGTGATTAACCATCACCTACTGCGTACGTGAGCTATCAAAAAGGCTGGTGCGGTTATGCGCCAGCCTTTTTAATTACATCCGTTATGTCAAGGGTCGCTAAAAAGCACTATCTGCGAACAATAATCGTTCCTAGAAAAATCGCCACCTCAAACCAAAAAGCTCCCTACACCTTCTTTATCGCTTTTTCTAAGTTTGCGATTAAGCCATTAGGGAAGCGCCCCTCGTCAGCACCATATTGGACATAGTGGCGAAGTGGATCAACGCCGGCCCTGTCAATATCCACATAGTAATTCCGATACCATTCCGGATCAAACAGCCCGGAACGCTTGAGCATGCTGACCTGACGCGACGAATACAGCCTGCGCGGAAGCACTCTCCAAAAATTAGGCAACTCGAGCATTTTCATTACAGCGCGTCCTAACAGGCGTCCGGCCTCTTCAAGAAGCAGAGACCGAACGGACGCTTGGCCTTCCGTTTCCATCAGCATTTTCGTCAAGGTTGTAACTTCAACCAATCGCTCCTGCGCCCGTAGGTCGCTCTCTGCCTTCGCATTCTCTAGGCTCGCATATTGTCGAATGTGCTCATCCCTTGCAGCTTTGGCTTCCGCCAACTCCGCCGCGGCTTTTGAGGCCGCATCATTCAACTCCTTAATAGATATCGACTGAGCGAGACAACGTTCCTTGTCTTCGGACTGAGCACAGCGAAGTTGCTCCACATCACGCACCAGTAGATTAATATGCTCCTTCAGCGCCTCTGTGACTTTATTACTTTGGATTTGGCTTTCAGAAGCGATTGCCAACTCGCGACGTAAGTCCGAAATTTCAAACGCATTTTGTTCGGCCTCCAGTTGGCGTTGCGAGAGCGCACTTGTAACATCAGCTAGGCGACTTCTTAAATCCGCAGCCTCAACACTTACCTGGACGGAACTTTGCTGGGCGACCTCAATATAATTCAAATTATTCGATAACTTTTCTTCTAAAACCCTAATATTTAATTCCCGCTCTGCCGCTAAAGCCGCCAGTTCTTGGACTTTATTCTTATGTTCGCCAACCTCCTTTTCTAACTTCGTGACCTGCACAACCCTCTTACGTAGCTCCTTGTTATCATATGAATCGAGACATGCTTTTCCCAAGCTCGAAAACAAATGCTGAACGTCGCGTCGAAGGCCGTTTTGGTGCTCGGCATCAAGAAGTAACCGCAACCTTTCTGGAAGATGCCCGCCGACTCCTACCACACCTAGTCCGTGACCATGGAAAAACTCGAATACTGGGTATTTTTCTCGCAATTCATCAAAAAGACGAAATACTCCAAAGTTGCGCTCTCTCACATTTGTATCGTGTAAAAGCACTACACCCCGGTTGGATATCTTTGGTAACCACTTGTCAAAATCATTCCTCACAGCTTCGTAGCTATGGAACCCATCAATGTGCAAAACATCTATACTACCATCAAGAAAGTATTCATTCGCCTCATCAAAGTTTTTCTTCATGAGGGTGGAAAAAATGCTGTAATTATCCTCATTGTAATCTTTAACATACTGGTACACTTCCCCACCATATGCCCCAGCGTGTTCGTCCCCGGTCCAACGGTCAACAGCGAAAGCTTGCGCACCTATGTCAAGCTTCTCGAGCGCTTGGCAGAACGCAAAGTACGAAGTGCCCCAATGGGTGCCCAACTCAACCACTAAAGATGGGCGCAGCGCCTCAGTTAACCAAAAAGCAAAAGGAATATGCTCAATCCAGGCAGATTGCTTCAAGTACCTGGGTCGCAAATAAGCGTAGCTTCCGATGGGTAAAATCTGCGCCTCGGTTAGGGTTGACAAAATAGTACGTTGATTAAGTGCATCGTTCATACCTGACTGATCCATTTGGGTTCCCAAGCGAATAATTCCCGCGTTTGAGAAACGCGTAACACAGAAGAGACGTCAGGCAAATATCGCTTCAACCATCAGCCGCTTTGTGCGGATTATTTTCAATCAGCCGTTTATCAAATACTGAATAGCCCAGAGATTTGTAGACGCCTTCTTTCCTAATTTTGAGGCAGGAAGAGCATCATGAGCAAATCGAATTTCAGCGAAGATTTTAAGCGCGACGCCGTGCGTCAGATCACGGAGCGAGGCTATCCGGTGGCGGAGGTTTCTAAGCGCCTCGGCGTGAGCCAGCATTCCCTGTATGAATGGAAGAAGAAGTTTGCGGCGTCTAACGCCAAGGGCAACGACGAGGCCGAGGAGATCAGGCGGCTGAAGAAGGAACTGGCTCGCGTCACCGAGGAG
The DNA here is from genome assembly GCF_009649785.1 of Agrobacterium tumefaciens. Lineage (GTDB taxonomy): Bacteria > Pseudomonadota > Alphaproteobacteria > Rhizobiales > Rhizobiaceae > Agrobacterium > Agrobacterium tumefaciens. The sequence continues at coordinate 59,507 of NZ_WJOK01000027.1, forward strand.
CGAGACATCCTAAAAAACGATCACGGGTTTCGGTCAGCCTATGCGCAGTAGAAACAGGCCGAGCTACGCTGATCGTGGGAGGGGAGTTGCCGACTGCTTATTGGAGGCGATCGGCCCCGTTAAAAAACGTGGCACATGGGCTGTTGCGAACTTGGGAGTGGTGACGCTGTTTCGGCGGCGATCCCGGATAGGAAAATGACGTACTTTTGCGGCCCAGCCCCTCTCGATCCAGAGGAGGAGAAGCCATGCCAAAGACAAGTTCATCCAAGCCACAGATATGGCAGCGGTCAATCCAGATTGTGCTGAGATGCCAATCCGTCATTCGCAAGCTTTGCCCACGATTTGCATGATATTGCCGCTTGGTTCAAATCCTGCGGCGTCACCAGCCTGGCGATGGAGTCGACCGGGGTCTACTGGAATACCGGCCTACGAGATTCTAGAGTAGCGTGGCTTCGAGGTGATCCTGGTCAACGCACGTTATGGAAAGAACGTCCCTGGCAGGAAGACGGACGTTAGCGACGCGGCATGGCTTCGCCATCTGCAGATTTATGGCCTGCTGCGCGGGAGCTTTCGGCCGAGCGCACAGAGGTCGCAACGCTGCGTGCCTACCTGCGCCAGCGAGAACGGCTGGTCGAGTATGCGGCAGCTCATATCCAGCATATGCAGAAGGCTCTGATTGAGATGAACCTACGGTTCCACCATGTTGTCTCCGACATCACCGGCGTGACCGGCATGAAGATTACTCGTCCGATCATCTCCAGTGAGCGTGATCCCGACGTTCTGGCATCTTTGCGCGATGTTCGCTGCCACTCATCTGTCGAAACAATCAGAGCACCCTTGATCGGCAAAGATCGTGATGAACAAGTGTTGCTCTTTCCCGGTCACTGGAGCTTTACGACTTCTACCAGGAGAAGATGCTGGAGTGCGACCGCAGGCTTCAAGCGTAGATTGCTTCCATGACCGCTGAGCTTGAGCCGCCGCTTGCGCCACTGCCAAAGATCTGGAAGAAGACCAAGCAGACCAACGCATCGTCCTTCGATGTTCGCACCGCACTATACGGCCTCACAGGAACAGATTTGACCCAGATTCACGGCCTCGGCTCCTCGCTTGCGCTCGAGCTTACCGGCGAGTGCGGAACGGATCTGAGGGCACGGCCCTCTGCCAAACACTTCACATCGTGGCTCTGCCTCGCACCCCGCAACACCATCTCCGGCGGCAAAGTGCTTTCGTCCCCGATACGTCGATCCTAGCCGCGGCGCTGTTGCGGTTGGCTGCTACCACGATTGCCCAGGCTGCGGCACATCCCGCCTTTGCGGAACGGCGAACCGTCACACCTCGAAGCCGAGACCGCATGGTGGAAACTCCTAGAGTTTTAAAGGCTTGCCGAAAGACCGCGGTCAACGCTCGGCGCATAGCCTTACAATTTAATCCAGACTACGATCATCGACGCGCCCGACGTGTTGCGGGATCAGCTTCGTGGCATGACCCGCATGCAACTGGTTCGATTGCTTGCCGCCTGGCGTCCGGACCTGACAGCCTACCGCGATGTGGAAGCCGCATATCGGATCACCTGAAGTCGCTTGGCCGCAGATATCTTTAACTGCATGATGAGATTGCCGATCTCGACATGATGATCGCTGCAATCGTCGAGGACCTGGGTCCAGACCTTATCGAACGTAATTCAATTGGTCACAACCGCGCCGTGCAGGTCTTGATCACCGCTGGCGACAATCCCGAGCGATTGAAGTCAGAAGCAAGTTTCGCGGCGTCAAACGTTAAATCGCTCGGGAAGTCTTCGGCATCATCATGCGTCGCCAGAAACAGATCAATCAAACCAGGATCGTCGCTTGACAAACAGAAGGGCGTCCAGGGCTCCCAGTTTGCCAGCATGAACTGGGCATTGTTCCTCAGGCATCACAATCTGGTTTATTCGATGAACCGACGCGGCAACTGCCATGACAATGCGGTGGCCGGAAGCTTCTTCAATCTTCTAAAGCGAGAACGGATATGTCGCAGGGTCTACCCTTCACGCGATGAAGCACGCCAGGACGTGTTCGACTGCATCGAAATGTTTTACAATCCGAAACGCGAGCACGTCAGAAAAGGGATGCTGTCGCCCGTCAAGTTTGAGATCCAGCAGAAAATCTAACTTGAGGGTGTCTACAAAACTCGCGGCAATTCACAGATCGAGGCTTTGGAACAAGCAAAGCCTCAAGCCGTCAGAGTGAAGGAAATTCGAAACTGGGAAATTGTCGTTGCGAAGTGCAACTACTGCGGCCACGTTTCAAATATCCCGCACTGGCAACTGAACCGCGTGGCAAAGGTCGATACCACCGTCGATGAAATTGCCAAGCGACTGAAATGCAAACGCTGCAACGTAAAGGGTGATGTGAAGATCACCATAGCCAAGATGCCGAGGTGAGCATGTGCAACCTATATCGCATTGTAATACGGATTGATCCGGGATCGCAATCCGCGCTTTCATATCACCGAGGGATCAGTTGTGGAACTGATTAGAAGCGCATCTCTCAGTGGAAGTGTCTAACGACTGCTACTTTCCGTAACCCGCAGTTAACACTTGATTAACCAACGAACTATTTATATCGATGCAATCACTGATTGCTCATGAAGAGCGCGAGATCATTTTTTTGCGAGCTCCTCATGACATCTATTCTGACCAACAGCACCGCCATTTCTGCACTGCAAACCCTCCGCTTCATTTCATCTGGATTGGAGAATTCTCAAAGGGCAGTATCCACAGGACTTCGCATTGCAACTGCGTCTGACAACGCAGCCTACTGGTCTATCTCTACGACCATGCGTTCTGACAATGGCGCTCTCTTAGCCGTCCAGGACGCACTCGGCCTCGGTGCAGCCAATGTTGATACGGCTTATGCCGGGATTGATTCGGTGGTTGCTGTTCTAATAGAGTTCAAATCGAAACTCGTAGCAGCGACAGAGCAAGGTGTTGATAAATCCAAAATTCAAGCCGAGTTGGACCAGCTTAAGAATCAAGTTGTAAGCGTTGCTGGCTCCGCCAGCTTCAGTGGTCAAAATTGGCTGAATACAAATATTGTCGATATTTACGACAGTGCCTTCAATAGGGCTTCCATTGTTTCATCTTTTGTGCGGACGGGAACTTCTGTCTCCGTCAAGACGATAGGTGTCGATCTTTCCAGAATATCGCTCTTCAACAGCACTGGCGGCGGTCTACTTCAAGAGGACGCGCGAGATATCAAGACCATAGGCGGCATTAGGTCTCTGAATCCAACATCCGATCCGGCCACTATTGGCGGTGACTACACATCGTATGATGGGATCGACGGTTCAAAAGGATATATGACGCCCGTATGGAACACTGGAAGCCCTGGCAGGGTCTTCATCGATTTCCCCGCAAACGCGCCGCTCGATTTCAATCAGCCGGGCGCTGAAGTCAGCTTTACGATAGTTCTCGATAAAGAGGCTTCAAATCCCGACAGCTACACTGGAGCGGGCGGTAATCTTCAGGAGCTACCAGGACCATATTACAACGGTTATTCCGCGACAGTGACCATTACTAAGGCCGATGTTGATGCTTACAATGCAACCCTCGGAGGTGTAATATCCACTAATACGCAGTATGCGGGGCTACTTACCTCAAAATTGAGTTCAATTGGAGCCTCTGCGTCCGCAAACTACCTTACGGGATATCCTCCCGTCCATGATCCAGAAAAGATTTCGATCACAACGCTCCAACAACACGGTGATGGATCATACGTAGAGATTGCTGCGGTTACGAGTGTCGGCGTAAGCGCAGGAGGACTAAAACCGGACTCCGATTTCGGTACGCGCGGCTCCGGCCTCGCGCTAAATTTTGAACCGTTCATAGTTTTTAGAGACGGTATCGATGATAAGGGAATAAGAGTCAGCTTCACCTTCTCGGTGAACGGGGCGTCACCAAAGGCCTACGCATTTGATCGGTCTTACGTGAATCAGGTGCTGTCACGCGACGACGGAAAAGTGTCGTCGCCCGAGGATATGGCGACCCTGATGAAGTCTCTCCTCGAAGACGATTGGCCAGATCTCATCATCGAAGCAAATGCGGGTCGCGTTGTCATTAAATCAGACCCGGCTGTGGATAGGCAGTGGGGCTCAGGAACCTTGATCGACTTCGACAACATCCGTGTCAGCAACGAGCCGCGCTCTACGCTGAATTTCCTGGAGATCAACATTGTTGAGAACCCTGATTTGGTCGACATGTACATCACTTATGTTGAGAACGTGACAACCAACGCGACTTCTGGTGCGGCGATGTTGGGCGCTATTCAAACGCGGATAGACTTGCAGCTTGGCTTCGCGGACCGTCTTTCAGATTCGATCGCAAAAGGAATAGGACGGCTAGTCGATGCCGACATGAACGAGGCATCAACCCGTCTCAAAGCCCTCCAAACGCAGCAGCAACTAGGCGTACAATCGCTGCAGATCGCGAACAGTCAGTCGGAGAGCATTATAGCTTTGTTTCGGTGACCGAGCGCTTCGGCTCGCAATCGCAGTTGATCATCCGTGAACAGCAACGCAATGCGAGATTGAGAGATTGGATAGCAGGGGCACGTTCAGTGCCCTTTGCTCTCCCTATCTCCCTACCCTTCTTCGGCTGATCGTGATGCCACTTGATCGCATGATACATGCCTATGCCGAGCACTATGATTTTGAATGTGAAGAAGACGTTGGGAACCAATCTAACCCAAGAACCATCGGACATTTCGAGTACTTCCAGTCTGTTGCTTGTGTTTCGGCATGGAATATTGACCCCTCTGGCGGGGTGATCGGCGTCCAATTTTAGCTCTGACTCATATGTGGAACGGCCAGATTAGCAAGGCATTTTCCGTGTGAATCGCCGTCGGACGGTGCAGTCATATTTCCGGCCTATCAGCGCGGTCATCGACCGCTGGCCACGATGAGATCCGCGATACCGATCGCCTAATCAGTTTTCGCGCTCAATCGTGCTGTCGCGGCTCTCAACCCTCTCGGTCAGCCTTTCGATCCGATCGGCCATCTCCAACATCGCAGCTCTGGCCGAGTTTGGTAGACGACCGTCACGATCGTCGAGCAAAATGGCAGCGAGCTTTGCAATGCTGGTCATGCCGGTCGCGGCGATGATCCCGAGCGCAGCCATGTGGGCTCGCATGGCATTGGCCGTCTGGCTTCGTTGACGCACGAGTAGCCGCGCCTCTGCGCCAAGCACTCTGCTGAGCACATTCACGCCGCAAGTTCTTCGGGCTGGCCGACATCGCCACGAACGCCAAACGTGGCAGCAACGCTGCGCCGATCTCGCCAATGGCATTGGAGGCCGTCAAACGGATCGATGCCCTGTTCGATTTCAAACTGGAGATCAACGGTCGTGCCGCCGAGCAGCGTCTGAAGCGCCGCCGCCAAAACAGCCTGCCACTCGCCGAAGAGCTGCATGATTGGCTCCAAATTGAGCGGGCAAAACTGTCGCGCAGTTCTCCCGTCGCCGAGGCGATAGATTACATGCTCAAGCGATGGGGGTCGCGACTTTGCCGCTTGGATAGGACTCACGCCCAAAGACCATTCGACCGCAGGCAAGGTCAGATTGGGGGTGATGACACGTGGTGGTGACGAAACGCTGAGGAGCATATTGGTGGTCGGTGCCACTGCTCTTCTTCAGCACGTCAGAACAGGCCGCAGAAGGCATGCTTCCCGATGGCTCACCGAACTAATGCAAAGGAAAAAATCGAAGCTGGTTGCGGTGGCGCTCGCCAACAAGATTGCCTGTGTCGCCTGGAAGCTCATGGTGAGTGGCGAGGCGTATCGGCGGCCAGAAGAACAAACGCAAGCAACATAGGAATTGGCCATCACGGTGCGCAGAATAGAACGCTACCGTGTTGAGCTGATGCTGTGAACTTGCAAGAAAAAAGCAGGTGGTGCGATCGATCGATCCAAGACGCGTGATACTCCGTTAGTTCCAATGGCCTTTCAGGGCCGTTGCCGTGTTAGGAACATGCGTTGCGGAAACCATCTTGGCCAGTGGTCATGTGCGACCACGAAAAGGCCGCACATAGGGAAGCAAGCGATCCGATCAAAATATCTGTAAAAATCACTTGCAAGTGGGAGCCGTCCATATGGAACTGGACACCACCGAAGTCTTTAAGGGGCGGGCTGCCTAACCGGGCGACCATAGTCGGCGAGTGTACTGGACCCGGTTCCAACACTCAGGAATTTGCTATCAAAACTCCACTCGCAAAGATGCGGCGTCTCGGCTAGCGTCACGTAGGCAGCCGTTGTTTGCAAGCAAGTCACATACCAGAGGAACCGACTTGAGAAACAACTTGGACAGCGTAAATGAATGATCACGCGCTGAGCAATGTTGTGCGTGAGGCACTCCTCCAGCTCGAAGCCGACGGCCACATTGTGATCGTGTCGACGACAATCGGGCCAATAGTCGATGCCATTGTCAACAAAGTTGCCGACGTTTTTCCGAGGACAGACCTCTCAATCGTCTTACCAGCGCAACACAGACTTGAGTTTTATCAGACAGCGCCATCTACCGGATGGCAACCGGTTTTCTAGTCGCCGATTGTAACTGGGGGCGCTCAGTTCCCGCAACCTCGGCGCCTTCCTCGCGCGTCATCGCCTTTTATTTGTTCAGCGGCGACCTCTGCAACGGTTCGATGATCGGCTAGCGCCCTGTGACGCCATATCTCGTTGGGCCGCCGTCGATCTTTGCGTCAAAGTAGGCGTCCTCGTGACCAAACATAAGTTAGAGAGCGACGGGAAGCGTTTCCCGAGCCATGGCGTTCTTCTGATTGTGATTTTAGATGGGTTGCAACTTTCCGTGTGCAACACTAAAAAAATGTCGCCGCGCGTCCCCTGAAACAGGCCGCGGCATGAGGCCTCGCCACCATATTGCGTGTGGCGGGCCTCTTTTGTGTGTGATGCACATAAAAAAGGCCCGCAGAGGCGAGCCCGTTATAGACAGTTGATTCTCCCGTAAGTTTTCATTTACGTAGCCATCGAAGCCTTGGAGAACTTACGTGGAAAAATATCGGGCGCAGCGGACGTTCGCAGACGCATTAAAAGAGAAGCGCAACGTCATGCTCGCTGTGATGTTACGCGACATGCGCTCACGGTACTTTAATCACGGAATTGGCTTTCTGATGGTCCCTCTTTGGCCGCTCGCGCATATGCTTGTGCTGCTGGCCATCTACAACGTGATGGGCCGCTACACACCGTACGGAAACTCGCTGAACATCTTTTTTGCCACCGGGTTGGTGCCAACACTGACATTCATGTATGTCTCACGCTTTATGGCGGTTTCCGTTATTCAAAACAGAACACTCATGATGTTCCCGGTGGTGAAGACAATTGATGTCGTCATGGCAAGGGCATTACTAGAATGTATCGGCTCATGCCTTACCATTATCGCTCTGTTCCTCGTTCTGATCGCGTGGGGAGAAGACCCGACACCAATCGATGTACCTCAAGCAGCCGCGGCATATCTCACAAGCATTATGTTTGCTATCGGCGTAGGGAGTCTTGTGAGTGTGATTGTCATGTTTATGAGCTGGTTTCTGACGATCTACTTTCTGTTGATGGTCGTCGTCTATGCGTCTTCTGGGGTCCTGTTTGTGGCATCATCACTCCCCTCATCCGTTTCAGTTCCGTTGTCATACAGTCCAGTATTTCAGTGTGTCGAATGGATGAGGTCTGCATATTTTCCGGGTTACAACGAGCGCCTTCTAGATCGCCCTTACGCGGTTTATTGCGGGATGATCGCACTTGCTGTAGGTCTCGGAGTAGAGCGCATCTCTCGCCGGAAAGTTTACGAGTCTTAATATGACCTCACCCAAACCCCTACATCAAATGGTTTACGAAGGTCGCGAAGGATGGCTTTTCCTCACGGGTGACAGCAACGCTGTCGTGGATCAGATCACTGGATGCTACAAGCTGCCGTCGGAATTTTCATCCATATGGAGAACCCTTCTGGACCATCGCGCGCATATGGCTAGCAAGCATGGTTACAAATACGTCCTGGCCGTAGTGCCGAACAAGGAATGCGTATACCATTGGCACTTACCAGACGGTATGGCTCTGTCGAAAAAACGTCCCATCAACGCGGTCATTAAATCAGACTCCAACAAATTGATTTATTACATGGCTGATGCATTTGCGGCGGCGGGCCCGGAGCGAACATTCAGCAAGGTGGACACCCATTGGAATTCGTTCGGCTCGATCCTCGGGTTTAACGCATTGATGATCAGACTAGGAATCGAGCCTATTTCGGCGGATCGTTTTGTCCGCAAAGAGGAGACAATATCCGGGGATCTTGGCGGGAAGATAGGAAGAACTGAGAGAGTCTCAAAATTTTTGTTAACATCGCCCTCGGGTCGGCCCATAGAAAATAATACTGTCCCAAACATTGGAAGCAGGATCGTTTTCGAGAGCGGTAACAAGTCGCTTCCCCGATGCGTGATATTTCGCGATTCTTTCACATCTTCACAGTTGTTCTTGTTTCCTGAGAGATTTTCACGGGTCGTGTACGTGTGGCAGCCAAACCTAGATTACTCGATCATAGAGGCTGAACGCCCTGACTTCGTCATCTCGCAGCAGGTTGAGCGATTCTTGGTCGAGCCACCGGATGATCTAGGTGGCCCTACACAAAAAGAAAACGAAGGGCGAAAGAAAGCTCTTAGCGTCAATTAGGTTGCCTAGAGCTATAGACCAGCATTTGGAGGGTATGCATGAAGATCACGATGCACGTTGAAGAAGTAGCCCTCCTCAGTTCCGTCATGAAGGGATCAGATTCGTATTTTGAGTTTGGTATGGGCGGCAGTACGTATCTGGCCGCAGGTTTAGTAAAAAATATCATTCACGCCGTTGATACTAGCCAAGACTGGGTTGACAAAGTCTCAGCCGCCATGGACGCGCAAGATAAAGAAGTCTCTCTTCGACGGGTGGATGTTGGCCCGACAGGCGAATGGGGGTTTCCCATCTCGCGGTTAAATGAAGCCAACTTCCCATCCTATTCACTGGCAATCTTGGAATCTGGTGTAAGTTACGACTTGTGTCTTGTGGATGGACGTTTCCGGGTCGCCTGTTTTTTGCAGGCAGTAAAATCGTTACGGTCCGACAGCGTCATTGCCTTCCATGACTACTCGGTTCGTCCAGAATATCATCTGGTTGAAAATTTTGCCCGACCTATTGCCACAAACCGTACCCTTACCCTGTTCGTCCGTCGTGCGGATTGCGACTTTACTAATCTTGACGCTACCCTCACTAAATACAGGCTCAACTGGGCGTGATCTGGATCCAGATACTGTCAATGCCGCGATGTCACACGTCTAGCCAACGCGGCTCGATTGCGAATACCTCAGTATATCTGAGGCCATAGCGAAACGCGCCAGTTTCGGGTTCAACTGTACGGTGCATCGAGCGCCTCGCAGATGGCTGGCTTAACAGCGAAATCCATAACCTTATGCCGCGGAGCTATGCCGACCCGTGCCGTGGCGGTTGATGCGTGGTGGCGGGACATCCCGCTTTCAGGGCAGATGAAGCAAATCGTTGCCGGGGCGCGGCGCTCGCCATTGATCTTTGATTGGTTTGCCAGATATTAGCTGACAACAAGACGCCTTTGAACACGCCAAACTCTTGAGGGACACCAATAAAAAAGCTTGTCCAATGATGAATTGCTCAGTGTGATAACGGGGCAGACCGCTATCATTTCGACGCTCATAGATGCCCTCATTGAAACGAAAACCTTGGAGCGTACGAAAATAGTGAACGCGCTCCATGAGACGCTGGCGAAGGCACCATCAATCCACAAGCCCGGCAGCGGCTCCATTCAAGCATCTGTTGAGCCTGCTGGAGGCCTAGAGCGTAAAGGCGTGTTAGGCCAACTCGCCCAACAGTTCCATAAGAGGCTTTCTATAGCGCTCCTCGATGATTTTGATTATATCGCCGCGATACTTCGGGTGCGCGACATCAAGGACCATCTCACGCGTCTCTATTCCGCTTCTTAATTGCTGCTCACGAGTGCTTCCAGTCCATACACCTTGAGCGTGCTGATGATAGACACTCAGTACCTCATCCAGGAAACAGATTTTACCGAACTGTTCTAGGTGAAAAGCAAGAGCAATTTCATTGAACCTGCCCTCGAAAAGGCGATCAGGAGCCGACCGAATAAGGTCTCCGTTAAATAGGCAACTGGAGAAGTTAGCAATCAAGTTCATCGAGGGGTCTTTAATGAAATCGTACCCACTCAACATACTAGGCAACCCCTGCTGACGCGGGAGAAGACTCTCGTCCCCAGACGGCAGCTTTCTCACCAAAATTTTTGAAAACACCAACGCGCAATTTTGTGTTTCAAGGGCAACATGCAACTGCTTCGCGAGTTTTTCGCTATCTGTCCAAATATCATCGCCTTCTAGCACCGCGATGAAGGCTCCGGTAGACATTGAAAACAGGCGTTTAAAGTTACCAGATATTCCAAGGTTTTCTTCTGGGCTTACATCTCTTAACAGGCCAGGATATCTGAATTGCCATCTCCTGATAGCGTCACGCGTCTTGTCGGTTGATCCATCGCTTGATACCAAAATCTCATGATCGAAGGGGCCGATCTGCTTCACCGCGCTAGCAATAGCCGCAGCGATGTACATCTCCTGATTATAGGCCGGAATTATTGTCGTGATACGGGGGAGCATTTATCAGGCCTCTTCGAGCGCACGAGAAAGAGTGATTGAGACACCTTCCGAGGCCCCGGCAGTCGCTGCGGGAAGAACGCGAAGTTTTCCATTTTGCGATAACGCCACCTCAGCATTACCCTTCGAGGTCAGCGTTAGCCCGATCATCCTTTCCAGCGCGTGTTCTAGCGCACCGTCTTGCCGGAAAATCTTGCTGTAGCCGGGCGATTCACACATATGCCTAGCAAGAGGAAGAAGGTCCAGTGGTCGAACCCATAGCATAGTACCAGCGATAAAACCCCAGCCATCCAATGCGGCTTCGTCCATTCCTAACTCATCGGCGAGCTTTTGCGTTCTCCTCAACGTCTCAGGTATAGAGTTTCTACGCCCTTCTTTGTAGAGGTCTCGCGAACCTGCAAGCACCACATTCCGGTTTTCCTTGAAAAGATCCACAATCGCTTGAATGTGAGAAGGGGATTCCAAAACGGAATTGAGCAGCTCGTTTCGCCACGAAGCGCCCCACTTTCCCACATTTCGCTTGGTGTGAATTTTGCAAACCAGACTGTAATTCTTCAGCGTCGGAATCAACTCAAGAAACGGCGCGATGTCAGCCCCATGATTGGGGAACCTGTAGACCGTTGCACTCGGAAAATCTGCCAGAAGCGCAGTCAGGCAGGGATCATCTTCCTTCAACGAAGTTGTAATGAACAAGTCAAAATCAAAGGGAATATTTCGCAGGTATGCCGCGCACCCATCCACGGAATCCGGATGGAACACATGGAAGACCACAGCGATGCGATAGCTTGAGGCATCGCAGATTGTTTTGGCAGTCTGGCTGTATGTTCTTGCCCGCCCACGGACGGCCCTAACCAAGTCTAAGACATCCGACTTATGCTCTTGATTGCTTATTCGAGCTATATTCCCGTCATAATAATGAACACCGACAAAAGGTGACCCCATAACTCTCGTGTGCGCGGCAATCTTCATAATGAAATCCCAATCAACGAGCCGTCTGAGGTTCTCATCAAATCGCGCCGTTTTAAATTCTCCTTCCCATCTAACGAAGAAGCAATTTAGATCTATGAAGTTTTCCCTGACGCAGGATTCGTAATCGAAGTCGGCATAAAGAACTGATTTTCGCCGCCCATGATCGTCAATGAGATCGGCAGCACAGTACCCCGCCGACAAGCTGCGTTTATATGCATTCTTCAAGCTCAACTCGACCATATCGTCACGCCAGGAGTTGTCCGAATCGAGGAAGAAAATCCACTCGCCACGCGCTGCGCTCAATCCGATATTACGAGCTCTCGATACCCCTCCAGACGCATCTTGCTTCAAGTACCGAATGCGATTGTCGGCAAAGCTAGCAACGACAGATTGCGTTTCATCTGTCCCGCCATCATCTATGATAATCAATTCCCAATTTCGATGCGTTTGCCGCATCACCGAGCGAATTGCGGTCTCGATCGTCGACATTCTGTTCTTCGTAGGCATCACAACAGACACCAGCGAAGGCGCCGTGTCGAAATTGACTTCACGAAGTTCGTCGGTCGCACCCCTGTCAAGACGATCGTTCCACTCGACGTGCCGTCTCACTAGTATCCTTTTGACAGGCACCCGAGACTCCTTATCGCCCGGAGCCATAAGTGGATAAACAGGCCTGTTCTCATTGCGTCCGTATTTAGCATAGTGAAGAAGTGGATTAAGGCCCGATCGAGCCACGTCGGGGTTTCCATCAATATAGCTTGGAGCGCAGAATTTTGGTGAGGGGCTACGGTTGAGGCGCCAGCCTATCCATAAATAGTGTTCAACTGGATCTATACCGAGCGTTTGGACTTCTGGATGGCGCTCAAGATACCAAGGCTCATCTAATAAACCCGACGCCTTGACAATATCTATGTCGCTTTGATCAGCCAGTTTCATCCTTCGCAGCCCTCAAAAATCACCGTTTAAAAGTTGTATATTTCAGTCAGCTTGTGAACGGTTAGCGGCACGCGGAAGTAGAGTCAACACAAAGAATCCTACGCAGAACTGCAAACTTTGGATTGTCATTGCCTTCTGTGGCAAACATGCGACGGTGCGCATGACGGAAGAGCACCTAGACATGCAACTCTTCTAGACGTTGTGTCTACGACATGGATACTGCCGCCCCCAAAGGAACCCTAAGCCAATTTCCGCCTACGCCGACCGCAAGGCGATCCAGAGTTGCCATTTGAGCAATAAAAGATCTTGTCAGTGACGACTTCGGAAGCAAACTCCGCAACCTTCTGGATTTAAGCTGCACCCCTACATCAAAGGCCGCGGTAGTAAGCGGCAAGCAGCCCCCATCTGGCGTCAGTAGCGCGGGCGCTATTGAGTATGACTATTCACCAGCTGTGAGCGTCTATTCCTGCGCCTATCTCTGGAACTAGAAACTTTCCTATGATCGAGGCCGTTCCAGAACGGTTCGAGGGCGCGCCGCTGCAGTTTCGGCGACGTTGGTCAGATGAATTCAAGGAGGAGCGGTGGCTGAGGCGATGGAGCCTGGAGCGAGTGTCTCGGCAATTGCGCGTCGCATCGGCATGGCACGCTCAACGTTCATCTATACGCTGAGGCAAGTCGCCGGCATGATCGGCGAAAATCTCGAACTGATCGAGGAAGTGACGGCCAACTCGGACAACATCTCCGAAGGGGAACTGGTTTACGTGAGCGATGGCAGTGAAGATGGCACGAAGGGTCTGACTGAGAATGGCATCGAAGAACTTCAAAGCCTACGTGCCGACATCAGGACGTGGGAGGGCGGTATCCGTGAGCTCCTCATTGACGCGCAGTGCGATCCCGAAATGATCGACCGCGTCATGGCCGATGAGATGAAACGCGTCCTATAACTTCCATCCATAGACTTGCCGAAAACGCGTTCGCCGGAACACCGAGGCCAACCCACTTAACCAGGAAATCGCTGGTGGCAAAGCCGGGCAAAATTAATCACAAGCGCGGCGTCTTTCTCTGCGACAGCAGTCAAAGAGTCCACATGCTTTTGCATGTAGGCTTCTGCATCGCTTTTAGTTCGCTGAGATCGCTCGAAAATGATTTCCGCCTGGGTAGCCAGCTCGTCGAATTTTGTTTGGTAGCCTGCGGACATTTTGGCATCTCCAGTTTCTTGGTAGACCTTTGCCATCAACGCAAAGGCCGCTCCACAATGGAAAGAATGCTCATCCGTATTGGGTCCAAGTTCCGCTGAATATTGACCGTAGCTCGGCGTTCCAAAAGCCACGACCAGAAGCAAAACAATCGCCCGCATCAAAAGCCTAACCTCTAAACGCTGAGGTTGTTATTCTAGCGTCGCACACACGGAAAACACCATCCCTCGCCTGGAAAATCAGTTAACCGGACGTTCATATCGAAACATGCCTGGATCTCGTGCGGGGATACGCCTGGGCCGCCGAGGTATTTATGGCCGCACCCATCGCAAGCGAATAGTCGCTCTAGGATTAGCTGCTTAGCCGTGTCCGGCGCGGTATGAGTTTTAATGTCGATGCAGTCGCCGCCAATATTAGAGAAGTGGAGATTGCAAAGCAAACCAGACTTAAGCTTCCCGCGCTGCGACCCGATACCATAATGGCCTGTATTGACAACCTCGACATCATCGATAGTCAATTTAAAGTCGCCATCGATAGCAGATATCATGCCTTCACCCCGCACAGACCCCGCAGAGCAAGTTTCGTTGCGTCCCTACACCCAGCTTTAACCGCTGAAAAAACGTACGTTACGTCTTGATATTGGGCAGTCAACGGCACGTTCTAGTGGAGTCAACCTCTCACAGGATTGCGAAAATGCAATCTTGAGATTAATTAGGCGCTCTGCCGTGGTACACAAAGGGTTTGGAAATACGCTGGTCTTCTCATTGAAGTGTCTGCGTTGTAATACGACAATTTGGATCACGAAAGACGTCCAACACTTCGATATAGAAACCCGTGCTCCTCGATTTCATCCGTGCGGTAGATATTGCGCAGATCAACCAGAACGGGGTTTTTCATGATGGCCTTCAGGCGCGGCAGATCGAGTGCGCGGAACTGGTTCCATTCCGTCACGATCACGAGGGCATCGGCGCCTTCGGCAGCCTCGTAGGGACCGCTGGCATAGTCGATATCCTCGATGACATGGCGGGCATTCACCATTCCCTCCGGATCGTAGCCGACCACCTTGGCGCCGCCGTCCTGGAGGGTCTGGATGATGGCAATCGCCGGGCTGTCGCGCATATCGTCGGTATTGGGCTTGAAGGTCAGACCAAGGACGGCGATCTTCTTGCCGCGCACGTCGCCACCCACCGCGTTGATGACCTTGCGGCCCATGGCGCGCTTGCGGTTGTCGTTGATGGCGATGGTGGTCTCGATCAGCCGCACAGGGGCGTCATAGTCCTGTGCGGTCTTGGCAAGCGCCAGCGTATCCTTGGGGAAACAGGAGCCGCCATAACCGGGGCCGGCATGCAGGAACTTCGCGCCGATGCGGCCATCGAGGCCGATGCCGCGCGAAATATCCTGAACATTGGCGCCGACCTTTTCGCATAGATCCGCCATTTCGTTGATAAAGGTGA
>NZ_WJOK01000028.1 GCF_009649785.1 Agrobacterium tumefaciens
CATTAGGTGTTTTCATGGAAGATAAGGCGTTGCGTGATCACAGCTATGATATAGCCAAGGGTCTCGGCATAATTATGGTTGTCTTTGGTCACGCGGAAAGAGGTTTGAGTATTTCTGGTATGCCGACGCACTTCAGCCTTATGGGCTTTATTGACTATACGATTTACACCTTCCATATGCCGTTTTTTTTCTTCGTGTCTGGACTTTTTTTCTCCGAAAAAAATGTCGACCCGACAGATTTTCTTACCAAACTCGGAAAGAATATCGCTTACCCTTATCTGTTCTGGTCAATTCTGCATGGCAGTCTGATGGTGGCTATGGGGCGTTTTGGTCTCACTAACACGACCATAGATTTCACCCGTGTCCTCGAAATCCTGTGGAACCCGATCAGCCCCTTCTGGTTTCTCTACGCATTGTTTTTCTGCCAACTTGCATCATATATTTTCGTTCAGGTGCCTCCGATTGTCCGCATGGCATTTGCGCTTGCCCTCTTCACACTTTTTTATCTGCACAGCCAGTCTGTTCCCTTGGATATCGCATATGGGCTCGTCTATTTCACACTTGGCACTGTTGCCAAGCAATATGGTTTTCGGCAGAGGCGATACACGGTACACTCATTTCTCGCGCTTCTCGTCGCCTTTGCGATTTCCACCTATTTATCGTGGCAAACCGAAATTCCCGAACGGCTTCCTTTCCCATCCGCAATTCTCGGCATATTCCTGATTATCGCAATTTCGCAGGCGCTTGTTATTCGCGGAAGCGCGATTTCGTCGATGCTCAAGACACTCGGCCAGTTATCTGTCGGCGTGTATGTCATGCACATCATCGCTATAGGCTTTGGCCGAGCTGTCGCGGTGAAGCTTTTCCACGTCACGGATATGGCGAGCTTGCTAGCGATCACGACCGTTATCGGCGTTGCCATACCGGCCATCGTACAGATGGCCGCTATCCGCTTAGGGATCCAAGAGTGGCTGGCGCTGCCGGCCTCCGCCCACCGCAAGCGTGAAACCAGCGCCGCAGGCCAGCCGGGGAGACTGAGGATCGGCCGCTGATGCGGGGAAAAGATACTTTAAAACAACCAATTATCATGTTTTTAAGTCAAACATGAAAGAAACTGGACAAGCGTGACAAAACTGCACTAGCGCTATGCGGTAATCGCAGTGATTATGCCGTCCGATTGAATATAGAAGAACGATGATACTGACGCCATTCGGGGTCGTGAATATTGTGCATGTTACGGATTTTCCGGCGCAATCGAGCGACGACTTAACTTGAAGCATCGCCTTAAGTTAGGCAATAAGCCTGATGCAAGCGTAGACATTTCGTGACACGATTCTGCTGAACGGATGTAATGCCCGGTTGAGATTTGATTTACCGGTGTCAAATATGAAGTGCCAATTTTTATAAAACTATACGATGTCCGGTTTGTTTCTTTTTTCGGACGAAATTTATTTTGAGGACCAAATGCGTTTATTGAATGTTTCGATTCTGCTTGCCTCCGCAGCACTTGCGGGGTGCACCGTCACAGCGGCATCAGGCCCCGATGCGGCAACAATCGAATCCAACGCTTCAGTGAAATTCAGTTCCAAGGACAAAAAGAAAACTGCTGGCGTTGACTACGCTCTTATCGATATCAACAGTTCCGTCTTGAACTATGTCGGCGATACCACCACCGCTACCCTGCTCGGCAGTTTCGGCGGCGGCAAGGGTGGTGTTCCGGCGTTGCCGATGGGCGTTGGTGACGTGGTGCAGGTCGCAATCTTCGAAAGCCAGGCGGGCGGACTTTTCATTCCAAACGATGCGGGCAGCCGTCCCGGCAACTTCATCAGCCTGCCGAACCAGACGGTAGACCGGGAAGGCAATATCAGCGTTCCCTATGCCGGCAAGATCCGCGCAACAGGCCGCAATGTCGAGGATGTTCAGAGCGAGATCGAGGAGCGTCTGGCCAACCGGGCCATCGAACCGCAGGTCCTCATCACCAAGATTTCCAGCCGCTCCGCACAGGCATCCGTGCTTGGCGACGTCAAGGAGCCGACGAAGGTCCAGCTTTCAGAAGCAGGTGACCGCGTTCTCGACGTCATCTCCTATGCAAAAGGCCTCAGCGCCCCGAATATCGAATCCTATGTCACGTTGATCCGTCGCGGCAAGACCGCGCGCGTCAACTACAATCACCTTGTCAGCACGCCTTCCGAGAACATCTATGTGGTTCCGGGCGACACGGTCATGGTGGAGCGTGAACGCCGCACCTATCTCGCTTTCGGCGCTTCCGGCCTCAATGGTCGTTTCGAATTTGAGGACGCCGCGCTGAAGCTCTCGGATGCGCTGGGCAAGGCGGGCGGATTGCTCGATTCCCGTGCCGACCCTGCGCAGGTCTATGTCTATCGTACCGTCAAACGCGATCTTCTCGTGAAGCTTGGCATCGACATGTCCAAGTTCCCGGGACAGGAAGTTCCGGTCATCTTCCGCGCCAACCTGCGCGATCCTTCAACCTTCTTTGCCACCACGAAATTCCCGATGCAGGATCGCGATATCATCTACGTGACCAACTCTCAGGCAACCGAACTTTACAAGTTCCTGGACCTCGTCGGCTCCGTTCCCGCAACGGCCGGCAACGTCTCCGAGGATGTGCTTGCGACGCGCAACGCCATCCGGGCGTTCTGACCCTCGGCAACTCGCCGCTCCTGTTCAAAGCCGCCCCGGAAACGAGGCGGCTTTTTATTTTGGTCACGATTGGGGTCAAGTTCCGTGCATCGAGCCCGGCGACGGGCACATGCCCAAAACCGCCACAACCCTTGTTTCGCAAGGCAACATGACGGCATACATCGTCGCCGCCATTACAAAAGTTTAAGGTGATTTTGCAGCGCATTGGGTGTCTTGTGGGAGCTAAAGCTGCTCCCAGGGCTTGCCGAACATGTTCGGGAAACATGTATTGCTCTCATTTTGCGGAACCGTCAGATGAAACGTTTCTGGACCGCCCTCAGCGTTCTCGCCATCGCAGCCGCCGGCGCGTGGTATTTTAAAGATCGCCTGCCCCTTGATCAAATTCCCTATCTCAAACAATTCGCCAGCGTTTCGCCACATGCAGAAACGGCAACGGCCGATGGATCTGCCGGCAAGAAGGGCCAGACGTCGCAGAACGGTCAAGCCGGCCAGCAGACAGGCCAGAGGCAAGGTGGCGGGCGGCGCAATGGCGGGCCGCCTACCGTCAGCACCATCGCCGTCAACAAGGCGACGTTGCCAATGGATGCTACGGCGACGGGATGGGCGGTTGCCGCCGACATCACCAATATAGCGCCGCTTCAGGCCGGTCTCGTCACGGAAATCTCCGCGAAGGACGGCCAGCATATCAAGGCGGGCGATCTGATCCTCAAGATGGACGACCGTATCGCCCGCGCAGCCGTCGACAAGGACAAGGCCAATATCGCTGCCGATCAGGCAACGCTGGAACAGACGGAAGCCGCCTTCCAGCGCGCCGCCAATCTGGTCAAGCAGAGCGCAGAATCCCAGCAGGTGCTGGATCAGGCAAGGGCAGCCAGGGACAGCGCCGCCGCAAAGATCGATGCCGACAAGGCGACGCTTGCTTCCGACCAGGTAACGCTCGAACATATGGAGATCCGTGCGCCCTTCGATGGGCGACTTGGCGATGTTACCGTCAGCCCCGGTGCCTATCTCAGCGCTGGCATCAATATTGTGACGATCACGAAATACGATCCCATCTCTGTCAGTTTTCGCCTGTCGCAGCGCTACCTGCCGCAATTGCGCGAAGGCGTTCAGAAGGACACGGCGGTCGATGTAGACCCGGCGGCAACCGGCGGCGAGCCCATGAGCGGCATGCTGCGTTTTTACGACAACGTCGTAGACCAAACGTCCGGTACCGTACTTGCCAAAGCGGAATTCAAGAACGATCGCGGGCTGTTGTGGCCCGGCCAGTCCGTCAACGTCACGACTCATTTCGTCTCCGACGCGGAGATGATCGTCGTGCCGACGGTTGCCGTGCGGCCGGGGCCGAAGGGCAATTTCGTCTACACCGTCGATGACAACCACCGTGTTCATATGACGACCGTGGAAGTTGCCCGCTCCAACGGCGATATGACAGCCATTGCCAACGGCCTCACCGGCGGCGAGCATGTGATCATTGAAGGCCAGTCGGGACTTGCCGACGGTCAACAGGTGGTCGAGCAATTCTCGGACAAGGGCGGCGCGGCCGCCAATCTGGCCGCCAATATTCCGCAGCAGGAACAGGTGGGTAACCCATGATCCCGAATTTCTGCATCAACCGACCCGTTGCAACCACCCTTCTCGCCATCGGCCTCGTGCTCGCCGGGCTTGCCGGTTTCCGCCTGTTGCCCGTCGCTGCGCTGCCGAAAGTCGATTTTCCGACGATCAGCGTTTCGTCGTCGCTGTCGGGCGCCTCGCCGCAAACCATGGCCACCTCGGTCACCACGCCGCTGGTGAAGCAGTTCGAGACCATTCCGGGTGTCAGCGAAATCAGCGCCACCAACACGCTGGGCAACAGTTCCATCGTGCTGCAATTCGATCTCAACCGTGACATCGACGCAGCGGCAGCAGACGTTCAGGCGGCGATTTCGCGCGCACAGCGGCAGTTGCCAAGCAACATGACGACAACGCCGAGTTACCGCAAGACCAACCCGGCCGATGCGCCGGTACTGCTGCTTGCCATCAACAGCAAGGAGATGCCGACCAGCAAGGTGGACGAAATCGCCGAGAATATCATCTCGCCGCTGCTTTCAACCATTTCCGGTGTCGCGCAGGTGAGTATCTACGGCGCGCAGACCTATGCCGTGCGCATTGGCCTCGATCCCTCGCAGCTTCAGGCAAGAGGGCTTGGCGTCGATACCGTCACAACCGCCATCGCGCAGGCGAACAATCAGGTGCCCGTGGGCGCGTTGCAGAATGACAACCAGCGCCTGACGATAGAGGCAGACACCCAGCGCACCGATGCGGCGGCCTTCCGCTCGCTGGTGGTGGCGACAAGCAACGGTGCTTCCATCCATCTCGGCGATATCGCCAATGTCACGGACAGTATCGACAACCCCAATGCCGGCAGTTGGTTCGATGGCGAACAGGCGATCGTTCTTGCCGTGCAGCGCCAGCCGGACGCCAACACCGTTGATGTGGTGGATGCCATCCGGGCCAAGTTACCGGCGCTGCGCCAGCAATTGCCGCCATCGGTCAATATCAACGTCATGAATGACGCCTCGACTGCAATCAAGGACGCGATTGCCGACGTACAGTTCACGCTGCTCCTCACAATCGGGCTGGTGGTCGCGGTTATCTATCTCTTCACCGGGCATCTGACGGCGACCATTATTCCGGGCCTTGCCGTGCCGCTATCACTGATTACCGCCTTCGGCGCCATGTATGTTCTGGGGTACAGTATCGACAATATCTCGCTACTCGGACTGACATTGTCGGTCGGACTTGTGGTGGACGATGCGATCGTCATGCTGGAAAACATCCTGCGACTGCACGAAGAAAAAGGCCTGACGATGCGCGAGGCGGCCCTTCAGGGCGCCGCGGAAGTCAGCGGCACCATTCTGTCCATGTCCATCTCACTGGTCGCAGTGTTCATTCCCATTCTGCTGATGGGCGGAGTGATCGGCAGGCTGTTTAACGAATTCGGCATGGTGGTCACACTCGCGATCATGGCGTCGGCGCTGGTTTCGCTGACTGTCACGCCCATGCTCGCCTCGCGGCTTTCGGGTCATTCCTCCAGACCGCCGGCCATCATCCGTTGGTTCGACGCCGGCTTCGAGCGCACGCTTCGCCTCTATGGCAAGGCCGTCGGCTGGTGCCTTTCCCATCGCCGCGTGGTTCTGGGCGCATTCCTGGCATCGGTTGCAGCATCGCTTTTTCTGTTCGAGACTTTGCCTTCCAGCTTCTTCCCGCAGGAGGATATCGGTCGCCTTTCCGTGTCGACGCAGGCGCGTGAGGACATTTCCTATACCGCGATGCGCGATCTTCAGGCGCAGGTGGCCGATCAGATCCGCAAGAACCCGGCCGTGGTGCATGTGACCTCTACAGTCGGCGGCAACTCCCGCAACCCGCTGAATAACGGCTCGATGTTCGTGGAGCTGAAACCGAAGGAAGAGCGTGCACCGCTAAGCCAGGTATTGGCCGAACTTGGCCAGGCGACATCGAAGGTGGCGGGCATCCGCACCTATATCAATCCCCAGCAAAGCTTGCGTTTGGGCGGGCGCAGCTCCGCCAGCCAATACCAGCTCGTCATTCAAGGCCTGAATGCCGACGCGACGAATGAATGGTCGAACAAGCTGATGGAGGCGATGCGCCGCGACCGCACATTCGCCGCCGTCAATTCCGACGCTCAGAACGGCGCAATTGCGGCGACGATTTCGGTCGACCCGGAAAAGGCAGCCGCCTTCGGCATTACCAACGACCAATTGCGCAAGACGCTGGAAATGTCGTTCGGCGGTTATACGGCGGCGCAAATCCAGTCGACCGGTGATAGCTATGATGTGATCGTCGAATTCGACAGCTCGAAACAGTGGAATGACGATTTCCTGAGCGACATCAACATTCTCTCGGCAAAATCGGGTGTTCTGGTTCCGCTTTCCAACTTCGCCACCCTCACCCGCACGCAGGCGCCAGTGACCATCAACCAGACGGGCCAGCTCGTTTCTACGACCGTCTCCTTCAACCTGCCGGATGGCGTGGCGCTTTCGGATGCGACGAGCCGTATTGACCAGATCAAAACCACCATCGGCCTGCCGCAGGACGTGTTCACCAGCTATGGCGGCACGGCGGCGATATTCCAGCAGAGCCAGGGCAATACCGGCATCCTCATTCTTGCGGCGGTGTTGACCATCTATGTGGTGCTGGGTGTGCTTTACGAAAGCTTCATCCACCCGCTGACCATCCTTTCCGGTCTGCCGGCGGCGGCTTTTGGCGCGCTGGTGGCGCTGAAGGTGATGGGCATGGATTTCTCGATCATTGCGCTGATCGGGCTGTTGATGCTGATCGGCATCGTCAAGAAAAACGCGATCATGATGATCGACGTTGCGGTGGAACTGATCCGCGAAAAGGCCGAACCACCCACCCGCGCCATCCACGAAGCCTGCGTGCGCCGTTTCCGGCCGATCATGATGACGACCTTCTGCGCGCTGCTGGGCGCCCTGCCCATCGCCCTCGGCTCAGGCGCCAGCTCGGAACTGCGCCAGCCACTTGGCGTTGCCGTGGTCGGTGGTCTCATCGTCTCGCAATTGCTGACGCTGTTCATCACCCCGGTCATCTTCGTGGAAATGGACAGGTTGGGTACCTACCTCACCGGGCTGTTTTCGCGCAAGAAATCGGCCGAAAAACACGCGGAACCGCAAAATCCGGAAAGTGCCAGCGAACCCGATTCCGTCGCGGCATAGATCGAAGATACGCACTTCCGGACACAAACCGAGATGCGGTTTCTACCGAAAATGCTCTAATGAAGGCTTCCGAGGCGCTCCAGTGCCTCGGAAAATCCCTGTCCCTGCAACTGGAACGAAACCGTTCGGCCCTGCAGATCGGGGGCCTCTATCGTCAGGGTTTCTCCGGCCTTCAGCGCGGTTACAAGTTCGACGAACGGCGTGAAGGAAACGATGCAGCCCACGGGCAGACACGTGCTGACCTGAACTTCCTGCAACCGCACATTTCCGGATTTTACCGAAAACAGCTTTGTGACGGCAAGGCCGAAAGGCATGACCATGGTGCCGGAAAGCTTACCCGGCGTCCCGACATCATCCAGGCGGAACTCGACGGAGACGACCAGTTTGCGTGTCTTCTCTTCAAGCTGGACCTGAGCGATGGCGCAGAGAGGTTTTGCCGTCTCCGCAACCGGCTTACTGGCTTCATTATCATCTTTTTTCGCAGGCGCGACGCAAGCAAGCTGCCAACTCCCGTGAACCTCACGCAACGGCGCGTCCGCCTTTTTTTCTGCATCTTGCGCGGGAGCACCGCCTGCCATCAAACCGGCGGACAGGAACACCGTGAGAGCCGTTTTCCAAAGCGTGTTTTGACTGCGCTTCATCAGAAACGAACTCCAAGTTGGGCTGAAGCAGATTGATCCAGCAGACCCGCGCCAAAAACCGCGCCGTAACGGAATGTCAAGGTGGCGGATGGGTTGAGATTGTAGCTAAGCCCCAGATTGATCAATGCCACGTCGCGCGCCATGGCAGCACTTGTCACAGAAAACGCACTGCCACCATCGTAGAACAGTGCGCTCTCCATCATCGGATCGCCATAGGCATGACGCCACCCGATATCGAGCATCGCGCGTCCAAGCATCCCCTCCAACGCAATGTCACGGCTGATGCGCGCCCCGAGCGTCGAATAAAACTCGTCGTGGCTGACGGCACCCGAAGACACGGCGGCGGTACCGCCCATCTCCCGGAAAGCATCCGTCCGCGTATTCACGTAAGCGATATTGGCGTAAGGCTCGATATGGGTGAGATCGAAATCGAACCGCCAGGCGGCTTCGGCAAAGACCTGCGTGGTGGAAGCGTCGTAACCGGCAGTGAGGTCCTCCTTCAATGTTGAAAAGGAAACTGCCCGGCGCGTTTCGACATCCTGAAAGGCGTGGGTTGCACCAAGACGCAGGGATGCAGGGCCAATTGTTTTGCCCGCATAACCCGCCACATAGTAGCTGTCCACGTCAGCAGATGCAGCAGGAGAACCCTGGCTGATCACATCGCGGCCGTAACCGGCCGCCACCCCGGCACGCCAGCCATCAGCCAGATCTCCGTCAACACCAAAGAGGACGCCGCCGCCCTTCATGTCGGCCGATGCGCCGTTTCCATCGCCATCGATGCGGCCGCGAGAGCCGAAACCACTGGACCAGAACGTGAGTGAACCCTCGTCAATGTCAAACGGGTTTGATCCGCCTTCAGCATAGGCGACCGGCAGGATCGGGCGCGCATCGACACCTTCGAAAGCACTGCGCAGCCGGTTGAGAATGACATCGCGGGTGAGTTGGCTGCGGTTGATCAAAGCCATGGCAAGCGAGGGATGAATTTCCCCGGCAAGCTGCGCGAAGGCGGATTGGGTTTCGCCCTGCTGCAGAAACACGGCCGCCTCGTAGAGCGGCGAGCTTTCCCCAAGCGCCTCTATGGCGTTGGCGGCCCCGCGCGCATTGGCCGTCGATGTTTCAGCGGCCAGAAAGCCGGCATCCGGTGATGCACGGGCGAAGGAAAGATAGGTGGTGCCGTCGTCGGCACTCCGGGCTACCCTTGCGGTCAGATAGGCGAAATTTTCGCCGACACTTGAAAACGTACCGGTAATTCCACCCGTTGCCGTCAGGATCGTGTAGCGGGTGCTGAGGCTATAGGCAGTTTGGTTCGCCAGCGACGTAACGACAAGACTGACATCATTGTCGATGGTGATGGTTCCGGTCACGGCAAGCCTGTCGGAATTGCCGGCGGCGTCGATTTCAACCTCATAGCGAGAGCCACTAGCAAATGTTGCGCTGCCCGTGGAAGCCAGCGTGCCGATCGAATTGCCGGGCGCGAGCGTGCCACCCGAGCCGACGATCAGGCCTCCGATGGTGCCGGAGCCGCCAAGTGTCGCGCCGGTACCGACCGAAACAGGGCTTGCAAGCGAGCCATTGACGCTGAGCTTTCCAGAGGAAACCGCAGTGGTGCCCGTATAGGTACTATTTCCGGTCAAGACCAGATTGCCATCGCCGGTCTTTTCAAAGGTGCCAGTACCGCTGATGCCATTGGAAAGCGTGCCGGCACCATCGACAACGAGTTGCGCATCATTGGCGATGCCGCCCGAGCCGAAACTTTTTGAGGTGCCTTTCAGCGTGCCGGAGGAAATCGTGGTGCCGCCGGAATAGCTGTTATTGCCGCCAAGCGTTGTGACGCCAGCTTCGGCAACGACTTTGCCCGCACCTGAAATATCGGCTGAGAGTATATAGCCGGTCTCGGAATGGTTGAAGACGATGCTGCCGTTGCCTGCACCGAAAGCAATCGTGCGCGCTTCCAACGCACCGGCTGAGCGGGCGGTTTGGCCCGCGGCAGCTCCGATGTTGAGCACGCCTGTGGAACCCGCCGATGCGGCAATGAGAATAGTGGGTGCAGCCAGCGAGGCTCCGCCGGTTATCTCAACGGAACCGTTTCCGGCATCGCCAACGACCATGAGATTGCCAACCGCAACGCGCGATCCCACACCGCTGACCAGAACGTTTCCATTCGATCCCGCCGCACTGCCCGCATAGAGATCATAGGCATCAAGCGATCCGCCATTCGTAACGGTCAAGCTTCCGGAACCTTCAAAACCCACATCGACGGAGCCGGAGTTCACAACGCCGTTGTCGATATAAGCGGTGACGTTCGAACCCGCTCCTGTGATCGTCATCGTGCCGGAGGAACCGGCAAGATTACCGAGCATCACCTTGGCAGCTTTGATACCGCCGCCAGCGCTGACCGACACATTTCCTGTAGCCCCGCCTCCGTATCCGACAAAAAACGTTCCGGTCATCGCCCAGCTCGATCCGTCGCCCGCCACCGTTACGGTGGAAGTGGAGCCGCCATGGGCCGCAACATAGCCGTCGCGGCTTTCCACCGTGCCACCGGCCTCGACGGTCATGGAACCATTGCCGTCAAGGCCGACATTGAGATCGGCGCGGCTTTGCAATTTGCTGCCGACGCCGGATACCCGGGCGGAACCAGTACCACCGGCATTTGTTCCGATGATGATATTCGCTGCATCGACAAGGCCGCCGCCCGTGACCGCCAGCGAACCCGTGCCATTCACCCCCACCTCGAGATCACCACGGTTGACTGTCCAGACCGAGCCCTGCCCATCCACGGCGGCAGCGCCCGTCGCACCCGCCACAACGCCAAGCCGCGCCGTCGTACTATCAACGGAGCCACCTGCCAGGACGTTGAGCTTGCCGTTGCCGGCGGCGCCGCCCGGATCGGCGACATCGCCGCCAACCTGCAGGTCGCCGGTCCTCCAGTTCGAGCCGTCGCCGGTGACAGTCGCCTCACTTGCCGAATGGCGGCCGACAATGGCCTCGCCACTGGTTACGGTCCCTGCGGCCTCTACGAGAAGCGTTGCAGCTCCCGAATTGCCAACGACGAGCGATCCGCCGCTTTGCAGCGAGGAGCCCAGACGGCTTACCGTCACAGAACTTCCGTCCGCAGAAGCCAGATTGGCAATCACCGTCGTTGTCTGACTGATGACCGTGCCGCCACCGGTTACGGTGAGCTTACCAACGCCTGCTTCGCCAACGACCATATCCCCGGACATGGTCCAGTGGCTGTCTTCACCGGAAACCAGCGCGGTTCCCGTCGTGCCGAGGTCTTCGGCCAGAACGCCTCTCGCGCTGTAAAGCTCGCTGGCGCCGAGCACCTCCAGATTTCCACCGCCGCCAGCTCCGGAAGACGACCCGCTCACAAAAACGGTGTCGGAATTCGTGAGAGTGGAAGAGTTATCGAGCTTGAGGGAGCCATTTCCAGTCCCGCTTCCGCCAACAAGGACGTTCTTCGACGATGCCGTCGTGCCGTGCAAAAGGGAAAGGTTACCCACGCCGCTGCCACCGATGGAGACATCACCGTCATTCTGCCATTTCGCACCGATGAAACTTGCGGTGCCGGACGCGCCACTGACAGCGCCGAGAAAAACTGAATCTGTCTGCAAGCCGCCCTGCACCACCAGCGTGCCGGCCCCTGGCGCGGTGCCTATCAACAATTCACGGGCTTTGGCGCTCGTCCCTATCGTAATGACCGGGCCGTAGGTATCGATCATCACATCATCGCTGGCACCAGGCACGCGGCGCGACGGACCCCAATCCGCGTCGGTAAACCAGTCACCCCCATCGGACCCCGTCCAGAGCAACGTTTCGGCGATAGCCCCCGATGTAGCGGCAAGCGAAAATATAAAGAAAAAAAGACCCGCCGTCCCGCAGACGAAAAGCCTGCTTGGCGTCAAGGCACGCATTTCCGCTGTCGGACAGGTTTCCCCTTCCGAAACATGGCAGAAACAAGCGGACATTCAGTCTCCCTAACCCGCGCGACTTGCGGTCTTCCTTTGATCGAGCGAATCATTTTTTGAATCAGATCAACTACGCCAGTTTGAAAGATGATTTCCAGTATGAACAGCGCAAAGCGTGGTTTTTACTGACAGACGAAACAAAAACGGAGCACGACAGGCGTGCTCCGTTAAATAAGCAACAGATGGCTGGAGTAAATCTCTGCCGAGATCGAACGGGAAAATCCCGTTCTGCCTACTGCTTTGAAAACCGCCCGAAGGCTCCGCCTGAAAAGCACAGGGGATCGCCATCGCGGTGGGCGGCACGCAGCACTTCGCCGACGATAATGGTGTGATCGCCCGCATCGTGGGCTGCCGCCTGCCGGCATTCGAAACGGGCGAGCGTGCCCGGAATGACCGGAACGCCCTCGTCGTTGATTTCCCAGTCAAGATCGTCAAATGCGCGGCCGCTGCGGGTGAAGCGGGCGCTCAGCACGTCCTGATCTGCGCTCAGCACATGGATGGCGAAATGCGTTGCGCCGCTGAAGGCCGGATAGCGCGATGAATTTTTGGCAGGCGACCACAGCACCAGCGGCGGATCGAGCGATACCGACGCGAAGCTGTTGACCGTCATACCGATCGGCCCTTCGGGCGTCGTTGCCGTCACCACTGTTACGCCGGTGGTGAAAGCGCCGAGCGCATTGCGAAAGCTGCGGCTGTTTTCGCCGCCGGGAACAAATACGTGCTCATTGGGCATTTTGATCGCTTCTGCGACTGTCATCACGGCACCTCGCTTCCAATTGCAAGTGTGTAAAGCTCAAACCATGTCTGGCGGTCGATGGTGACGCGCAGGGCATCGGCCGCCGTTTTTATGCGCTGAATATTGTTGGTGCCGAGCACGGGCACGATCTTTGCCGGATGCCGCAGCAGCCAGGCGATGGCAACGGCAGTGGCATCGACACCCTGCTCGTTGCCGATGCGCTGCAGGGCAGCCATGGTTCCACCATGCGCACCGGAAAACAGCGAACCGCCGCCAAGCGGCGACCATGCCATTGGTGAAACGCGCTTTTCCTGCAGGAAGGCCAGATCGCCATTGGTGAAGCTATCGGTAGCAAGCAAGCTCATTTCGATCTGGTTCGTAACCAGCCTATTGCTCATAGCCGATTGCAGCAGGGAGAAATCCCAAGGGCGAAAATTGGAAACGCCCACGGCCTTGACCTTGCCGGAAGCTACCAGTGCATCGAGCGCCTTGCCGGTTTCTTCGGGATCGATCAGCGGATCGGGCCGATGGATCAGCAACAGATCGACATGATCTGTGCCCATGTCACGCAAGGAGGCCTCGACTGAAGCGTTGATATGGCCAGCCGTGGTATCGTAATGCTTGACGCGGGCGGCTGAGTGACGCCCGGCTGGCGCCACGATGCCGCATTTCGTCACGATCTCGATCTTGTCGCGAAGGGATGGAGCTGCCTTGAGGCCGGCACCCAGAATGGCTTCCGCCGTGTATCCACCGTATATATCAGCCTGATCCATGGTGGTGATGCCCTGCGCCAGGCAGGCTTCGATCTTTGCCTGTACATGGGAAGGCGAAGTATCAGCATCGTCGCCGATGCGCCACATGCCGTAAACGATGCGGCTAAGTTCCAGGTTTTCAGAAAGAGCGATACGTTCCATCAGTGGCGTTCCCCGTTGCCCAGCGGCGTGGCAGGTGTTTCAGAAGGCACCCGGCCGTATGCATGCGGCAGGGAGCAGGTTTTCATTTGCGGCAGGACCTTGGTTCCGAAGTGTTCAGCCTCGTCGAGATGCGGATAACCCGAGAGGATGAAGGCGCGAATACCCATTTTCTGGTATTCCTCCAGCGCCGAAAGGACCTTATCGGTGGAGCCAACGAGCGCTGCACCACAGCCGGAGCGCGCCCGGCCGATGCCGGTCCACAGGTTTGGTTCGACATAACCGAACTTGTCGGCCAGTTCTCGGGCCCGCGCCTGATGCGATACACCGAGTGAGCCGCTGTCGTGGGCGCGGTTGCGGATCAGCTGGCCATACTCGTCATCGAGCTTCGAAACCAGATGCTCCGCATATTCGCGCGCTTCATTTTCGGTATCGCGCACGACCATGTGGACTCGCAGGCCGTAATCCAGCGTGCGGCCATGGGCTGCGGCACGCTCATGGGCAGCGCGCATGCGGTCTGCGAGCTGGTCTTTCGTTTCGGGCCACATCAGATACACGTCGCATTGCGCGCCGCACAGCTCCAGCGCATCCGGCGAATAACCGCCGAAATAGAGCAGCGGACCACCATTCTGCTGGTACGGACGTGCAGGCTCGGTGGAGACACCCTTGAACTGGTAGATCTCGCCGTCATGGTCAATCGTGTCACGGGTCCAGGCCTGGCGCAAAATCTGCACGACTTCATGGCTGCGTTTGTAGCGAAACGCGCTGTCAGCCACCTCGCCGGGAAAATCGGAGCTGATGACGTTGAGCGTCAGGCGGCCCTTCAGCATGTGATCGAGCGTCGCCACCGTACGCGCCAGCATGATCGGCTGCATTTCGCCGCAACGGATTGCAGCAAGGAAATTGATGCGGTCGCTGATCGGAGCGCAACCTGCCACGAAGCTCAACGTGTCCTGGCCGACCTGATAGGAAGAGGGGCAGAGAATGTTGCGAAAACCGAGTTCCTCGGCCTTTTTGACGATATCCGAGCAATGTTCGAAGCTGGAGCGCAGGCTGCCATCCGGCACGCCCAGATAGGCGTAATCATCGGAACAAAGGGCAGAAAACCAGGAGACCTCGGCAGCATCGAGATCAGCGGATGTAACGGGTACGACGGTCATGCAATTCCTCCTCAAGGCCGCTCTCGTTTTTCTTGCATAACATCAAGAA
Organism: Agrobacterium tumefaciens; assembly: GCF_009649785.1. Classification (GTDB taxonomy): domain Bacteria; phylum Pseudomonadota; class Alphaproteobacteria; order Rhizobiales; family Rhizobiaceae; genus Agrobacterium; species Agrobacterium tumefaciens. Next base: position 14,863 of record NZ_WJOK01000028.1, read on the forward strand.
ATATGTAAATCAATGATGTATCAATTTTTGTTTTGCGGAGGGGATGGCATCATGAAACACACGGGCGGCAGCCTGCCTATGTATTTGCAGATCGCCGAAATGCTGGTGCGCGAAGTCGCTGCGGGCCGTCTGACAGATGGTGAAAAGCTTGCTCCCGAAAGGGATATGGCAGCCGATCTCGGCATTGCTGTCGGCACGCTTCGCAAGGCGCTTGCGGAGTTGCAGGAGCGTGGACTGCTGGAGCGTGTGCAGGGTTCCGGCAATTATATCCGCGCGGTCAGTGATCCCCAGAGCGTTTATGCCTTCTTCCGGCTTGAGATGATCGAGGGGGGTGGCCTGCCAACGGCGGAGGTGCTGGATGTTGCGCGCCTTGCCAAGCCATCCACCCTGCCCGCCTTTGGCACATCGCCGGAAGGCCACCGCATCCGCCGCCTGAGGCGTATCGCGGGGAAACCGGCGGCAATCGAGGAGATCTGGCTCGACGGTTCCTATGTCGACACGATTACCATCGAGAACCTGTCGGAATCGCTCTATCTCTACTATCGCACCCGCCTCAATCTCTGGATATCGAAGGCAGAAGACCGCATCGACCTCGGGGAAGTGCCAGAATGGGCGCCTGCACAATTCGGCCAGAAATCCGGCGCGTCGGTGCCGCGCGTCCTTCGCCTGAGCCAGGGTCAGGACGGAGCCGTGGCTGAAGTCTCATGGACATGGTTCGACCACACCGTCGCACGGTACGTTTCACGCATACGTTGAAAACGCACGAAATTCGCGTGATCCACATGGACAGAGAAAATTGACCACAGGCAAGGAAGCCGCGACCTGCCACGCAGGGGTTTTCGTTGAAATATTTCTACAAATCAAAGCTTTGCCGGTTTTTGATTTCTGTCAGAAATAAAATTGATACACTATTGATTTCCTTTTGACGAAAGGTAATATCACGGACCTAGGGAGACAGGCGTTTGGCCGTCCCACGATATCGCCGGACGATCGGGATGATTTTTTCGAAAAGCGATGCGTGGATTTGAAGGTTGATGCCGGGTTTGCGTTCATCCGATTTTGGACGCCCCGGACGTGAGGAGGAAAAGATGGCTTCAGTCAGCCTGCGCAAGCTGGACAAGAGTTACGGTGCCCTGCGCATCGTCAAGGGTATTGACCTTGAAATCAACGATGGTGAATTCGTGGTTTTCGTCGGCCCCTCCGGCTGCGGAAAATCCACGACGTTGCGCATGGTCGCCGGGCTGGAAAGCATCAGCGGCGGTGAGGTGATGATCGGCGACCGCGTTGTCAACAAACTGCCGCCGCGCGAGCGTGACATCGCCATGGTGTTTCAGGACTACGCGCTTTACCCGCACAAGACTGTGCGTGAAAACATGGGTTTCAGCCTGAAGGTACGTGGTGTCAGCGCCTCGCAGGCCAATGCCAGCATTGATGAGGCAGCGAATATGCTGGGCATCAGCCATCTGCTGGACCGTCGTCCGGGCCAGCTTTCCGGCGGCCAGCGCCAGCGCGTGGCCATGGGCCGCGCCATCGTGCGCCGCCCGCAGGTGTTCCTGTTCGACGAGCCGCTTTCCAACCTCGACGCAAAACTGCGCGGACAGGTTCGCACGGAAATCAAGCGCCTGCACCAGCAGCTCGGCACTACCATCATCTACGTTACGCATGATCAGGTGGAGGCGATGACGCTGGCTGACCGCATCGTCATTCTGCGCGGCGGCGATATCGAGCAGGTGGGCACGCCGGACGAGGTCTATAACCGTCCGGAAAGCGTGTTCGTCGGCGGTTTCGTCGGTGCGCCTGCCATGAATTTCGCTCGCGCCAGAGTGACCGGCGACAGGCTGACATTTACGGACGGCAACTCTCTTCCACTGGCAGCAATCAGACCGTCCCGTGAAACGGCGCTCGATGGACGGGAGGTCATCGTCGGCATTCGCCCTGAACATTTCGGTCCTGCCGGGGGATTTGACACACAGCTCTCCGTCAAGGTGCAGGTGGTGGAGCCTTTGGGGTCGGATACGCTGGTGCATTTCACCCTCGGTGATGCGGCGCTGACGGCGAGAATGCCGCCAGAGATGAAACCGGCTCCGAATGAGGAACTGAAGATCGGCCTCGACCCATCGAAGGTGCACCTGTTCGACGTGACGACGGAACGCTCCATTCAGTGACAGGATCGGGCCGCCACCGGCCCGGCTTCAAGATTTCAATAACGGGAGGAAAACATGAAATTCAAAGCCCTTACGGGAGCGGCGCTCTGCGCAACGATGCTCAGCTTTTCGGGACAGGCCTTTGCCGACGCCGAACTCAAAATCTTCGTTTCCAGCCAGCATCAACCCGACGTGTGGCGCAAGGCGCTCGATCAATATGAGGCGAAGACGCCGGGCGTGAAAGTCGTGATCGAGACCGGCGGTAACACCTCCGAAATGCAGGCGCAATATCTCAACACCGTCATGTCTGCCAAGGATTCAAGCCTCGACGTGCTGATGCTCGATGTCATCCGTCCCGCACAGTTCGCAACCGCTGGCTGGACCAGCGATTTCTCCGGCAAAGACTTGTCCGCCTACCTGCCGACCTATGCAGAAGCAAACACCGTGAACGGCAAGATCGTGGCGCTGCCAGCGTTCGCCGATTCCATGTTCCTCTACTATCGCAAGGACTTGCTGGACAAGTACGGCATCCAGCCGCCGACCACCTGGGATGAGCTGAAGGAAGCCTCAAAAAAGGTGATGGAGGGCGAAAAGAACCCCGAACTTCAGGGCCTCTCCTTCCAGGGTAAGGCCATCGAAGGTGCGGTATGCACGTTCCTGCTGCCCTACTGGAGCGAAGGCAAGTCGCTGGTTCAAAACGGCAAGCTGAATTTCGACAATCAGGCGGCCGTGGATTCGCTGAAGCTCTGGAAGAGCTTCGTCGACGAAGGCATTTCCAAGAAGAACATTTCCGAAGTGGCGACCGACGACACGCGCAAGGAATTCCAGGCGGGCAAGGTTCTCTTCGCCGTCAACTGGTCCTACGCCTGGACCCATTTTCAGGGCAAGGAATCCCAAGTGAACGACAAGGTTGGCGTCGCCCGGTTGCCGGCCGTCAAGGGCGGAGAGCAGACGACGTGCCTCGGCGGCTGGGAATTCGGCGTTTCCGCCTATTCCAAGCAGCAGGACGAAGCCAAGAAACTGGTGGAATATCTGTCCAGCCAGGATGTTTCGAAGTTCATGGCCATCAATGCCGCGCTGCTGCCCACCTATGCCTCGCTCTACAAGGATGCTGAGGTGACCAAGTCCATCCCTTGGTTTGCGGATGCTCTTCCGGTTGTTGAAACGGCAAAGGCCCGTCCGGTCACACCGCGTTACAACGAGGTCAGCGAAACGATCCGCACCACCGTCAATGGCGTGCTTGCGGGCGTGATGTCGCCGGAAGACGGCGCAAAGCAGATGGAAAGCCGTCTGCGCCGCGTATTGCGCTAAGCCCTGTGGCCGGGGGCGGCATGCAGGACATGCCGTTGCCGGCCTGTTTGGCCGAGCCAGTGAAAATCGCCTGAACGGCGCGATAAACGGGCCGGGACTTAACCGGTCTGATCGGGAGACGATGACGTGAATTCAGTTGCGGGAGTGGCAGACGTGACGATGCCGGAGAGAACAATGGTCAGGGTGGACGAGAAACCGCAGCCGCGCTGGACGCGGTGGCTCGATCTCGGTGACCGGTCGCTTGCCGTGCTTTTGCTGGCGCCTGCAGCCATTCTTCTTTCGCTTATCATCGTCTATCCGGTGGCGCGTCTCGTCTACACCTCGTTTTTCAGCCTTTCGCTGACATCAGGCCTGCCGGCGGAATTCATCGGCTTTGAAAACTACACGGCGATGCTTGATGACCCGATTTTCTGGGAAACGACCTGGAATACGGTGCTGATAACGCTGATAACGGTGCCTGGAGCGCTGTTCATGGGCCTGGGCCTTGCGCTCCTCGCCAACCTGCCGTTTTCGATGCAATGGCCGATGCGCCTGTCACTGCTCATCCCCTGGGCGCTGCCTCTGTCGTTCGCCGGCCTCATCTTCGCGTGGTTTTTCCACTACGAATACGGCGTGGTCAACGATGTGCTGAACCGGCTGGGCTTTGAAGGCATCATCTGGTTCAACTCCCCGAACTGGGCCTTTGCGGCCATCTGCCTGACCATCATCTGGAAGACGTCTTCCTTCATGGCACTGATGATCCTTGCAGGGCTGCAAACCATTCCGCGCTCGCTTTATGAAGCCGCCGATGTGGATGGCGCCGGCAAGCTCAGGCAGTTCTTCGAGATCACGCTGCCGCTCCTAAAACCCTCGATCGTCGTTGCTCTCATCTTCCGTACGATTACGGCGCTGCAGACTTTTGATATTCCATACATGATGACCGGCGGCGGCCCCGGCACATCAACCACGACGCTCGCCATGTACATTCACCAGAACACCGTTTCCTTCCTCGATCTCGGTTACGGTTCGGCACTGGCGGTCATGATGTTTGCGCTCTCCATGTGCGTCACCGCCGTTTATCTCCGCATTATCAGGACGAAGGACTGATCCCATGAGCACCGTTGCGACCTCCTCCGGTCTGTCCTCCTTCTTCTCCGGCAAGCCGCTGCGCTTCATTGCGGCCTCCATATTGCTGGTCAACGGCCTGTTTCCGGCAATATGGATCCTGTTCACCTCGCTGAAAACCGAAGCGGAACTGACGGTGAAACCGATCACATGGTTTCCGCATGCGCCGACGCTCGCCAATTACATGCAGGCCTTTTCCGACCAGCCGCTGCACCTCTTCCTGTTCAACAGCTTCATGGTCGCGCTTCTTTCCACGGCCCTCACAATTCTGATTTCGGTGCTGGCAGCCTATGCGCTGGCGCGGCTCGATCTCAAGTACCGGGCGCTGATCCTCTCGCTCATCATCGCCGTTTCCACATTCCCGCTGGTAACGCTGCTGGTGCCTCTGTTCGAGATCATGCGTGCGCTCAACCTGCTCAATAGCTGGACCGCTCTTATACTGCCTTACACCGTGCTTTCCCTGCCGGTCTGCACGCTGATGCTGGTATCCTTCTTCGAAAGCATCCCGCGCGATCTGGAAAACGCCGCCATGATTGATGGCTGCACCCGCATCGGCGCGCTGTTCAAGGTTGTCGTGCCGCTATGCGCGCCAGGCGTCTTCACCGCCGGTATTCTCGCTTTCGTGAACGCCTGGGACGAATTCCTGCTGGCGCTTTCCTTCAATTCCAATCCGGCACTGCGCACGCTGCCGGTCGGCATCCAGCTTTACCAGGGTGAGTTCGCTTTCCCCTGGCCCGTCATCTCGGCGGCGCTGGTGGTCGGCATCGTCCCGGTTGCGATCCTGATCGTCATCTTTCAGGAACGCGTCGTCTCCGGTCTCACCGCCGGCGGTCTCAAGGGTTAAACAGGTATAGTCATGCAATTCGAAAAGACCAAAGACGGCTTCACGCTTGCGATTGGCAGCCACACCATTCTTTCTCATTCGCCTGAGAACCCGGCTTTCTTTGCTGGTTTCGGCAAGGAGCGGATGGATATGTATCGCGGCAATTTCGATATCGAGGACTATGTCATCGAACGAACTGCGCTCCGCCACGCCGAAGTCAGTGGCGACAGCGTTACGCTGTCTTCCGCACCCGGGCAGGCCGCGCGCCTTCATCTGGCGCTGGATGGAAATGCCATCAGGGTCACGGCGCTGGATGAAACCATCAATCGGCTGTGGCTGCGGATCATCGCAGATGAGGACGAACATGTCTGGGGCGGTGGCGAACAGATGTCCTATTTCGACATGCGCGGCCGCCGCTTTCCGCTCTGGACCTCCGAACCCGGTGTCGGCCGCGACAAGACCGCTGAAATCACCTTCCAGGCTGACGTCAGCGGCAAGGCGGGTGGCGATTATTACAACACCAATTACCCGCAGCCGACCTATCTGTCATCGCGCAAATATGCGCTGCATGTGGAAACCAGCGCCTATTCGGTCTTCGATTTCCGCAACGAAGATTTCCACGAAGTCGAGATCTGGGCGATCCCCGAAAGGATCGAGTTTTTCACCGGCGATCGTTTCACCGATATCGTTTCCGCCCTCTCGCTGCGGTTCGGACGCCAGCCGGAACTGCCGGAGTGGGTCTATGGCGGCGCGATCATCGGGTTAAAGGATGGCGCCAACTCCTTTGCCCGGCTGGAAAAAATCCGCGCTGCCGGAACCAAGGTCTCCGGCCTGTGGTGCGAGGACTGGGTGGGGCTTCGCCAGACATCCTTCGGCGCCCGGCTCTTCTGGGACTGGCAGGCCAATGAGGCGCGTTATCCGCATCTGCGTCAGAAGATCGCCGAGCTTGCCGATCAGGGCATTCGTTTTCTGGGATACGTGAACCCCTATCTCTGCGTCGACGGCCCGCTTTTTCCGGAGGCGGAGGCGGCCGGTTATTTCGCCACCGGCGCGGACGGCAAGACGGCGCTCGTGGATTTCGGCGAGTTCGATTGTGGCGTGGTCGATTTCACCAATCCGGCCGCAGCCGAGTGGTTTTCCGAAGAGATCATCGGCAAGAACATGCTTGATTTCGGCCTTTCCGGCTGGATGGCCGATTTCGGCGAATATCTGCCGATCGACATCACGCTATCGAACGGCATCGACGCCAAGCTGATGCACAATGCCTGGCCGACGCTCTGGGCAGAGGTCAACGCCAAGGCCGTTGAAAGCCGCGGCAAAACCGGCGAAGCGCTGTTCTTCATGCGCGCGGGCTTTACCGGTGTGCAAGCCCACTGCCCGCTGCTGTGGGGCGGCGACCAGTCCGTCGATTTCTCCCGCCATGACGGTCTCGTCACCGTCATATGCGGTGCGCTGTCCTCCGGTCTTCTCGGCAATGCCTATCACCATTCCGATATTGGAGGTTACACCAGCCTGTTCGGCAATGTCAGAACCCCGGAACTCATCATGCGCTGGACGGAGATGGCAGCCTTTACCCCTGTCATGCGAACCCATGAGGGCAATCGCCCGCGCGACAATCTCCAGATCGATCAGGACGAGACCGTTCTTGGCCATTTTGCCCGCATGACGGCAATCTATGTCGCACTCGCCCCCTATCTGAAATCGCTTTCCACCGAAGCGGCCGAAAACGGCCTGCCGGTACAGCGCCCGCTTTTCCTGCATCACGAGAACGACCGGCAGACCTATGCCATTCAGGACAGCTATCTCTATGGGGCCGACATGCTGGTCGCACCAGTTTGGAAGGCGGGGGAGACGCAGCGCACGCTTTACCTTCCGGGCGATGGGGAATGGATGCATCTTTGGAGTGGCGCGCGGTATTTTGGCGGGCACGAGATCACCGTGGAGGCTCCGATAGGCCAGCCGGCTGTGTTCTACCGCGCTGAAACGCCCTTTACTGCGTTATTTGAACGGCTTCGTAATATCGCTTGAAGCATCACCTTCCGACCATTTCCAAAAAACGCCGCAGATATTGCGGCGTTCAACCGATGCTTTAACAGGCCTCGCTAGACGGCCATCAGCCCGTCAGGCGTGGTGATGTAATGGCTTTCTTGAACAGTACCGTCATCGCGTCGCTGATGCCCTGGGACGGGCTGACTTCGAAGTACAGACCCGGGGAAGCGCAGCTCTGCATGCGTGAGCCAATTTCCGCCTGAAAGGGCTTGATCCAGCTATTATACCAGTCATTCGTCGGCAGCGGCAGATAGGTGGTATAAAGCACCGCGATACGAAAACCCTTTTCCTTCAGTTTCGTACAGTCTTTGATGTCGATCGGCTCCTGACAGCGGCCTCCCGTCAGTTTTTTCGTACAGGAGGAGGGCTTGTAACTGTCGCCCACCCCGTCTGAAACAAAGAAAATAACCTTATCCGGGTTCGCCGAGCTTGAGCCCGTGCCCGAACTGCCGACCTTATCTCCAATCTGGATCAGTGCCCGGTCGAAATCTGTTTGCTGGTCGTTGTTGTATCCCTGATAGGGGATTGACATCAGGTTGATTTCACCAGCTTTTTTCTTTGCTGCGTCCAGATCCGAGGTTAGCGAAACGACCTCAAGCAGCTTGGTATCTTCCGCCCGTTCCCCGAAGGTATAGACGGCCATGCGATATTGATTGCTGCTTTTGCGCGTGGACTTTGCCGTGTCCATCAGGCTGGCGGTTGCCTTGGCAACCACGTCGATACGCGTCGTAACCCCGAGTTTCTTGGCCTTGAAGTAATAGCTGTTCGGGTCTGCCACGCCTTCCTTCACGATGTGACAGGCAAAAGCGCATTTATCGCCAGTATTCGCAACCAGGGTGGCAACATCCGTGGGTGTCGCGCCCACTCCCATGGAGGGCGTATTATCAAGCAGAAGATAGAAATCGCTGAAGGTTTCCGTTTCGTATTTGGCCGTGGCCGTGCCGGCAACCGAAACGAAATCCTTCCCCAGAAGCCCTGAGAGCGTCGTGCTGACCGACGCCTTGAAGCTGACGGACGACTCGACCACATTGCCGTGCTTGATCACCGAAACATCGACAGAGGTTATGGTGTAGTCCGCGTCGCCGCGCTGATTGCCATCGAAGAATGCCCGGGCTTCTTCATTGCCGACGGGAATGACACCGTCCCCCGACATCTTCTTTGCCGCCTGAACACTTGCGGACATATCGGCGACTGCCGCCAGAGCCGCGGAATCCGCCGCCTGCTGCAGATCGGCTTTGACCGACATGCCGCGCGTAATATCGAGCGCCACACCGGCAGCCCCGCACAGAGGCACCATGAGCAGCGCGGTCAGAATGCCAAAATTTCCAGATTTCTCTTGCCAGAAGTTTTTCAAGTTCGCCCCCAAACAATCTGGGAGCTGAAGCTAATACAGCGGAATTGAAAAGCGGTTTCAATAAATAACTAATTTTTGATAAACTTAATATAATCAACAACTAATATGTTCGCGGCAAATTCGCCAATATTCTCGTTAACTTTCAACGTTGACATTACTTCAAAACCCTCCTAGCAAAACAGTCTCTTCCGAGGGGAGCACCAGACGGTGCTGAGATGGCGATGAGCCGGACCCTTGAACCTGATCCGGGTCATGCCGGCGTAGGAACGGAAACTGTAGCGCGTTTGCGGTACTGCCCTTTCTCTTCTCCGCTTTGCCCGGATCTCCGTGATCGCCACAGCTGGAGACCGAACGATGATGATGAAACATCCTTCCCTTCGTATACGGTACGGCTGCGTCTGAGCCCCGGCCGATGCGTGCCTCCCATGCGCTGAAGGGCGTCGTTCTTATTCTGTTTGTCTGGCAGCTGGGCATCTGGCTGTTCGCACCTCCCCGCTACATCCTGCCCTCGCCGGCCGATGTTGCCGCAGCACTCCTGCGCCAGCCAGCTTTCCTGTTCGGACAGGCCATGGTGACATCAGGTGAAATGGCTGTCGGGCTTGCGGCTGGCATTGCCGCCGGCATTCTCGTTGCCTTTACGATTGCCGCCGTCCCGCGTTTTGGCCGCCTCGTCTGGCCCATGGTTCTCGTGTTGCAGGCATTTCCGGTCTTCGTGCTGGCCCCCATTCTCGTACTCTGGTTCGGTTTCGGCATGGCCTCGAAAGTTGTCATGACGGCGATCATCATCTTTTTCCCCGTCGCTTCAGCCTTTACCGACGGCCTCAATCGCACGGATCGGACAATCCTCGATGCCGCGTCGCTGACGGAGGCGAGCCACTGGCAAATCCTCACCCGGCTGCGTGTGCCGCTGGCGCTTCCCTCACTCATTTCCGGGCTGAGGGTCGCAGCTCCGCTCGCCCCGCTCGGCGCGGTCATTGGCGAATGGGTGGGCGCCTCCGCCGGGCTCGGTTTTGTCATGATCCAGTCCAATGCCCGCATGCAGACCGACACAATGTTCGCCGCCATGACCATTCTCGCCCTCATGGCGGTGCTGCTGCGGCTTGTCGTCGACCGGGCAACGGCCAATCTCGCCCCTTGGGCCAAAGAAACAGACCACGTCATTCCTTTCAAACATTTGCGGAGACTTTCGGCATCATGAAACGAACTCTTCTTTCCCTCATCGTTGCGGCAGCAAGCGTGCTTTCGCCCGCGCAATCGCAGGCGGCAGACAAGCTTACCGTATTGCTGGAATGGTTCGTGAACCCGGACCATGCACCGATGGTGATCGCCAAGGAACGCGGCCTGTTCGCAGATGCCGGGCTGGAGGTCGAGTTGATCCCGCCTGCGGACCCATCCGCCGTGCCGCGTCTCGTCTCGGCAAAACAGGCCGATATCGGCGTTCACTACCAGCCGAACCTCTATCTCGACCACGATGCCGGGCTGCCGCTTGTCCGTTTCGGCACGCTGGTGGAAACCCCGCTGAACACCGTCACCGTTCTGGCCGATGGTCCAATCAAGAGCCTGAAGGACCTGAAGGGCAGGAAGGTCGGCTTCTCGGTTTCCGGCTTCGAGGATGCGATGCTGAAGCGGATGCTGGAGAAGGAGGGACTGACGAAAGACGATGTGGAACTGGTCAACGTCAATTTCTCACTCTCGCCATCCCTGATCGCCGGCAAGGTCGATGCCACGCTTGGCGGCTTCCGTAATTTCGAACTGACGCAGATGAAGCTTGAGGGCCACGAAGGCCGCTCGTTCTTCCCCGAGGAGCATGGCGTGCCCGCCTATGACGAGCTCATCTTCGTCACCCATCGAGATCTCGTGAAAGATAGCCGCCTGCCGCGTTTTCTCTCGGCCGTTGAGCAGGCGGCGATTTTCATCACCAACCACCCACAAGAATCCTGGCAGCTTTTCATCAAGGCCTATCCGAACCTTGACGACGCGCTGAACAAACAGGCGTTTTTCGATACGCTGCCGCGTTTCGCCAAACGTCCAGCCGCACTCGATCGCACCCGCTACACACGCTTCGGCACCTTCATGCAGGACATGCAACTGATCAAGCAGGCGCCGGCGGCGGAAGACATTGCCGTGGAGTTGCAATAACCATGGCAAACAGTTTTCCGACTGCGGCGAAGGCCGCAGAGATCCTCGAAAGGGTAAGGCAGACGCGCCCGCGCGTGCATTGCCTGATGAACACCGTGGTACAGAAATTCACCGCGGACGGCATTACCGTTGTCGGCGGCATACCCTCGATGACAACCTCACTCGAAGAAATCGGTGCTTTCGTCACGAAAGCCGATGCGGTAACGATCAATCTCGGCACGCTCGACGCCGACCGGCGAAAAGTCATTCGATTTGCCGTCGAGATCGCCCGCGCGGCTGGCAAGCCGTGGATTCTGGACCCCGTGCATTGCGACTATTCGCCATCGCGACTGGCGTTCGCGCGTGACCTGATCTCGCTTGGACCCACCATCGTGCGCGGCAACAGCGCTGAGATGAGCCTGATCGGTGCTGTTCCGAACGCCATCAGGATAGAGACCGGACCTGTCGATAACCTGCGCGACGCCACAAGGAGTGTCAGAATCGTCAACGGTCACCCGTGGATGGCGAAGGTGACAGGCACGGGTTGCCTATCGGGTGGCGTCATCGCCGCCTTCATGGCGGTGGAAAAAGACGCACTGACGGCCGCCGCCGCCGCCCTCGCCATCACGGGTGTCGCAGCCGAACTGGCAGCGAAAAACGCCAAAGGCCCCGGCACATTCGAGCCGGCATTTCTGGATGTGCTTTCAGAAATTTCCGGCGAAGACATAATAAACCATGCGAGGATTGAGCATGAACAAGGTTGATTACCGTCTCAACGCGCTGGTCGATGCGAGCCTCGGCGATGTTGCGCCCTTGGGCGAGCTTGCTCTGGCGGCCGCACTCAACGGCGCGACCATTCTGCAATATCGCGACAAACACGCCTCCACGCGGGAGATGATCGAAAACGCCAGCGCCATTCGCGAAGCCATTGCCGGCACGGGCGTGCCGCTGGTCATCAACGACCGGGTGGATGTGGCGCTCGCCTCTGGCGCGGACGGGGTGCATCTCGGCGCCGATGATATGGATGCCAAAACCGCCAGACGCATCCTTGGAGATAAGGCGATCATCGGCCTCACCGTCAAGAACCGCGCCGATGGCGAGCGGGCGGCCTCCATGCCCGCCGATTACGCCTGCATTGGTGGCGTGTTCGAAACCGTTTCCAAGGTCAATCCAGACAAGCCTGTCGGCCTTGACGGCTTTACGACGCTCCGCACTCTGCTCCGCGAATTGCGGCCGGGCATGCCGGTGGGCGCCATCGCCGGTATCGATCTTGCCCGCGTGCCGAACGTCATCGCTGCCGGTGCGGATGGTGTCGCCGTTATTTCTGCAATCTTCCGCGCAGGCGATATTGCCAGCGCAACCAGGGACTTCCGCGCGGCAGTCGATGCAGCGTTGAAAGCGAGACAGTCATGACAGCAATCGCATTGACCATCGCCGGCTCAGACAGCGGCGGCGGCGCTGGCATTCAGGCCGACATCAAGACTTTCTCGGCACTCGGCGCCTATGCCGCTAGCGTCATCACCGCCATCACCGCCCAGAACACCAAAGGTGTGACGGCTGTGGAGGATATTTCCGTCACCACCATCGTCGCGCAGATGGACGCTGTTTTTTCCGATCTTGCCGTCAATGCGGTGAAGATCGGCATGGTATCGCGGATCGAAACCATCGCGGCCATAGCTGCAAGGCTTCGGCAGCAGCCCCAGCCGGTGGTGCTCGACCCCGTGATGGTTGCGACCTCCGGCGACCGTCTGTTGCATGCGGATGCGATCGAGACATTGCGGCGCGACCTGCTGCCGCTCGCCACCATCGTCACGCCGAACCTGCCTGAAGCAGCGCTTCTCACCGGGTTGCCGATTGCAGACACCGAGGCGGAGATCACCCGTCAGGCCGAGATGATCCTGAAGGTGGGCGCGAAAGCCGTGCTCATCAAGGGCGGCCATGGCGACGGGCCGCAGAGTACGGATTATCTGTTTGCAGACGGCACCATGCAGGCGCTTTCCGCTAAGCGAGTGGACACGAAAAACGACCATGGGACCGGCTGCACGCTGGCGGCGGCGATTACGGCTCATTTGGCCAAGAGTTGTGAATTGCGTGAGGCGGTTGGTCTTGCGAAGGACTATCTGAATGGGGCGCTTGACGCTGGTCGGGGGCTTGCCGTCGGGAACGGTCGGGGACCGGTGCATCATTTTTATCGGTGGTGGGGGTGACATCGACATGCAGAGTGAGGGGCTTACCCCCTCTGTCCTGCCGGACAGAGGGGGTAACCGCATATTCCGCTGCGTAATTGTCCTTTCGAAAAAACTACTCACCGCGCCTTCGGCGTCGCCAGCACATTCCTGATCGCAAAACTCGAATGAATCCGCGAAACACCCGGCAGCTTCGACAGAATCTCCTTATGGATGCGCTCGAAATCGCCCGCACTTTCCGCCTCACATCGCAGGAAATAATCCGACCCGCCCGTCATCAGGTAACATTCGCGGATTTCTGGATAACGCCGCACCGCGTTCTCAAACCTGTTGAGAAAATCCTCCGTCTGGCGGTCGAGCGTGATCTGCACGATGACCGAGATCACCTCGCCGCCGGCAAGGCCGCTGGTCAGCGCCGTATAGCCCCGGATGATACCTTCCCGTTCCAGAATATCGACCCGGCGAAGGCAGGCAGAAGCCGAAAGGCCGACTTCCGCAGCAAGTTTCGCATTGCTGATGCGGGCATTGAGCCGGAGCAGGCGGATGATGTGGCGGTCTGTCGCGTCGAGTGACGACATAGAAAATTCCAATATGACAATGAAAGTTGCGTAGATTGCATTTTTATCGCATCTTATTCGAACAATAGCCAAGAAATTCGACAATCGTTGCAATACTCTCATGTGATAAAAATGAGGGTGAACGACCATGGACATGCAGATCAGCCGCCAGCAGGCAGCGGGTGGTGCAAGCGGCCATCTGACCATCGATCTTGGCGCATTGCGCGATAATTATCTCGCGCTTGCGGCAATGGCACCCACATCGCAGACGGCAGCGGTCGTCAAGGCTGACGCATACGGCCTCGGCGCGGATATCGTCTCGCAGGTGCTGTTTGAAGCGGGCTGCCGGAATTTCTTCGTCGCCCATATCGATGAAGCGCTGGCGCTCCGGCTGCGTCTTTCAGCGGAAGCGCGGATTTTCGTCCTCAACGGGCTTCAGCCCGGTAACGAAACCTCCTGCGCAGCCATGGCCGTCACACCGGTTCTGAATTCGCTCGAGCAGATCGCCCAATGGGCGGCCCACGCCAAAAATCTTGGCAAGACATTACCCGCCGCAGTGCAGATCGATACCGGCATGTGCCGTCTCGGCCTCTCTCCCGAAGAGCTTGAAGTCCTCGCCTCCCGGCCGCAACTGCTTGATGACATCGACATCGCCTTCGTGATGAGCCACCTCGCCTGCGCCGACGAGCCGGATCACCTCTCCAATGCCGCCCAACTCTCTGTGATGCGAAAAGCCGCTGTCGCTTTTCCTAATGTATCCGTCTGTTTTTCCAATTCCGGCGGCATCTTTCTGGGCAACGACTATCACAACTCCCTGCTACGCCCCGGCATCGCGCTCTATGGCGGCGCGCCCTCCGTTACCCGTCCCAACCCGATGAAACCGGTTGTCCGGCTTGATGTCGCCGTCATTCAGACCCGCGACGTTCCCGCCGGATCGCTGGTCGGTTATGGCGGCTCTTTCGAAGCGGCCGGGCCGACGCGGCTTGCGACGATCGCGGCTGGTTATGCCGATGGCCTGCCGCGATCGCTCAGCAATCGCGGTGCGGCATGGTACAATGGCGTTCGCCTACCCATCGCTGGTCGCGTTTCAATGGACAGCATCATTCTCGATATATCCGCCCTGCCCTTGGGAACATTGACGCAAGGCAGCTTCGTGCAGATGATCGGGCCTGACCAGACGCTGGAAGACATTGCCGAGGATGCGGGCACGATCGCCTATGAAATCCTGACCGGCCTCGGACGCCGTTACCGCCGCAATTATATTCAGCCGGGCGAAACCCCGGCCGTCGCTTCAACATCTGTCAGCCATAAGTGAGACGATCATGAACGTCACTATCCTCGGAGCCGGCGTCGTCGGCGTGACCTCCGCCTGGTATCTGGCCAAAGCCGGACACAAGGTGACGGTGATCGACCGCCAGCCGGCGGCAGCACTTGAAACCAGCTTTGCCAATGCCGGCGAGGTTTCCCCCGGCTATTCCTCGCCATGGGCCGCGCCCGGCATTCCGATGAAGGCCATGAAATGGCTGTTCATGAAGCATGCCCCGCTCATCATCCGGCCGACTACCGATCCGGCGGCGTGGCGCTGGATGAGCCAGATGCTGCGCAATTGCACATCGGCGCGTTATGCCATCAACAAGAGCCGCATGGTGCGCATTGCCGAATATAGCCGCGATTGCCTGATGGCGCTGCGCGACGAAACCGGGATAGAATACGACCAGCGCATGCAGGGCACACTGGAGGTTTTCCGCACCCAGAAGCAGTTCGACGCCATCGGCAAGGATGTGGACGTGCTGACGGCAGGTGGCGTGCCTTTCGAAATTCTCGACCGCGAAGGCTGCGCCGCCATCGAGCCTGGCCTTTCTCCTTCCAGGGAAAAGATCGTCGGCGGCCTGCGCCTGCCCGGTGATGAAACCGGCGACTGCTTCATGTTCACCACCGAACTTGCGCGCATGGCTGAAGAGGCGGGTGTCACCTTCATCTACGATACCGGCATCATGCGCCCCATCGTCGAGGCAGGCCGTATCAAGGCCGTGGAGACCACCAAGGGGCTGGTGGAAGCCGATATCTTCGTCGCCGCACTGGGCAGCTATTCCCCGCAATTCGTCCGCCAGCTCGGCCTTACCCTGCCGGTTTACCCGGTCAAGGGCTACTCCATCACGGTTCCGATCGTGAAGGAGGAACGCGCGCCCGTTTCGACCGTGATGGACGAAACGTTCAAGGTGGCGATCACCCGGCTCGGCTCGCGCATCCGCGCCGGTGGCATGGCGGAAATCGCCGGTTTCAGCAAGGATCTGCCCGCAGCAAGACAGGAAACTCTGGCCCATTCGGTGGAAGACCTGTTCGGCGGCGCAGGTGACCAGAGCCAGGCGAAATTCTGGTGCGGCCTGCGCCCGATGACGCCGGATGGCACGCCTGTTATCGGCACCACCCGCTACAGCAATCTTTATCTCAACACCGGCCACGGTACGCTTGGCTGGACCATGTCCTGCGGCTCGGCCCGTGTGCTTGCCGATCTCATCAGCGGGAACAAGCCCGAGATAGACACGCACGATCTGGCACTCAGCCGTTACGCAGCCTGAAGTGCGACAGGGCGGCGCTTATCCCCGCCTGAAGGGCGGGGATGGTGGCCGCTCAAAGTGCCAGTGCATCCTTCAGCGCCAATCCTTCCTTCATGCGAAGGTCGAGATCGGCCTCGATGTGATCGAGGTGCTGCAGCATCAAGGCACGGGCCTTTGCCGCATCCTTCGCCTCCAGTGCATCGAGCAGGTCGGCATGATCGTTGTGGCCGCAGCTTGAAACGCCCGAGCGCCCGTAGAGCGCGATAACCAGCGACGAGCGGGCGACCAGTTCGTCCATGAATTTTTCGAGGATGGCATTGCCGGCAAGCGAGGCCAGCATCAGGTGGAAATCGCCTGATGCCTTGATTTCCGCGCGCCTGGCGTGCGGGCCGCGCTCATGCTGGTGGCGGCTTTCCTGAACCAGATGCTCTCTCAGCTGCTTCACCGCCGCAGGCGTGATCTTTTCGATTGCGGCGTCCAGAACGCCGGGCTCGATCAGCCGGCGCGAAGCAAAAACCTGCCGCGCTTCGTCCGGTGTGGGATTGGAGACAAAAGCGCCGCGGTTGCGCTCGGCCTTGACCAGTCCTTCGTAAGCCAGCATCTGAAGAGCCGCCCGCACCACCGTGCGGCTGACATCGAACAGCGTTCCCACTTCCGATTCCGACAGCTTCGTTCCCGGGGCAAGCCGTCGGTCGACAATGGCGTCGCGCAGCGTATCTCGAATAGCCTGGGCACGGTCTTCGTGGGATGAATCGGAATTGACGGTTATATGGGCAAGGCTCATGGAATTGTCCTGTTTGAACTTGAGTTCTAGCGCGAAGCGCGGCTTGCGCAAACAGGAATTGCGAGCTGTCGCCAGCCGCCACAATTCATTCAGCGCCCGTTCAGCAGGCGCGCTATATTTCTTTAACCATCGAATTTGCAACTGGCAGCGCCCTGCCATCCGGATGGAAGAAGATTATGTCGTCCTTTGCAGCTAAAACCGTTCTGGCTATCGCCGTCGCCGCCGCCACCATCGTGCCCTTCAACAGCGCATCCGCCGATGACTGGGGCCGCCGCGACCGTCGCGATGCCGCCATTCTGGGTGGCGTGCTTGGCCTTGCCGCCGGTGTCGCCGTTGGCTCAGCCCTTTCCCGCCCGGCACCGGTAGACGACGAGCGAGTCTATATCGACCCGCCGCGTCGCTATGAACCGAGCTATGTGTACGAAGAGCCGGACTACCGCTATTATCAGCCACAGCCGCAGCCTGTCTATCGTCCGGCACCGGTTTACCGTGCCCAACCGGTCTATGACAATAATTCCGGCTACTACCAGCAACGCCGTACCTACCGCACCATCGAGCCGTGGACGAATGCCTGGTACGATTATTGCTCGCAACGTTATCGCAGCTTCAACGGCCGCTCCGGCACCTATGTCGGCAATGACGGCCAGCGTCATTTCTGCGTAGCGGGTTGATCTGGGATAACGTCTGCGCAGTTATCGCTGTTAATAATCAGGCCGCGGACGGAAACGTCCGCGGCTTTTCATTAAGTGTCACCCCAGATCCTGCGGCACCTCAAGCAGCGCCGTTTTTCACATAATCCGCCCGGTTGATGCCGTGACGTTGCAGCTTGTCGTAAAAGGTCTTGCGGGCAATGCCGAGTATCGCAATGGTTTCGGCCACGTCGCCATTAGATTGCACAAGCGTTTCGCGAATGATCTGCGCTTCTATTTCATCCATTCGCTCCGGCAGGGTGCCGGAAGCCGGAATGCTCGATTGCGAAACAGTCGTGGTGGCCGCATCCATCTCCAGCCCCAATACTACCCTTTCAGCGAAATGCCCGAGTTCGCGCACATTGCCCGGCCAGTCGTAGTCGTTAAGGCGGCGGGAAACGCCGGCGCTGATCTGCGGTACCGGCATGTTGAACCGGTTGGCGGCCTTGGTGACGAAGTGCGAAAACAGCAGCGGAATATCCGCCTTGCGCTCGCGCAGCGGCGGTATCGACAGCGTCACCACATTCAGCCGGTAATATAGGTCCTCGCGAAACGTGCCACGCTCGGCCGGGTCGCCGAGATCCACCTTCGCCGCCGCCACCACGCGAATATCGACCGGTCGCTCCTCATTTGAACCGAGTGGCGAGACCTCGCGCATTTCCAGAACGCGCAACATCTTCACCTGTACGGCAAGCGGCATACTTTCGATCTCGTCGAGAAACAGCGTGCCGCCGCTTGAATGTTCGATGCGACCAACGCGTTTTTTCTGCGCACCGGTGAAAGCACCCGGCTCATGGCCGAAAAGCTCGCTTTCGATCACCGTTTCCGGCAGCGCCCCGCAATTCAGTGCCACAAAATTGCCCCTGGATCGCTTCTTGCTCCAGCGATGCAGCGCCGTTGCCACCACTTCCTTGCCGCTGCCCGTCTCACCTGCCACCAGCACGTCTACATCCGTATCAGCAATGTGCCGGAGCGTGGTGCGCAGGCGTTCCATGGCGGGCGTCTGGCCAATCAGAGGTAAATCGTCCTCGGCTTGAGCACTCGCCCGGCGAAGCGCGCGGTTTTCCAGCACGAGGCGGCGCTTTTCCAGCGCGCGGCGGGCGCTTTCAACCATGCGTTCGGCGGGGAATGGTTTGGCGATGAAATCATAGGCGCCGTTGTGAAGGGCATCGACCGCCATCGGCACATCACCGTGGCCGGTGATGAGGATAACCGGCAGATCGGCATCGATCTTGCGGACATGGTCGAAGAACTCAAGCCCGGTCATGCCGGGCATGCGCACATCGGTGATGACGACGCCGTCGAAATCCTCGTTGAGCGCCGCAAGTGCCTGTTCGGCGCGGGAAAAGGAGGTAACGGGCAATCCGTCGAGTTCCAACGTCTGCACCATCGCCTTGCGCAGCTGGGAGTCGTCATCCACCAGAAATATGGTTCCACCTGCCATCATGTTATGCTCGCTTCAGATATACGGAAAAAGACGTGCCTGCCTCGCTGCTCGTTACCTCAATCCGCCCGCCATAGTCGGAGGCGATATCGTTGGAGATGACGAGACCAAGGCCTAGGCCGCTTTCCTTGGATGTATTAAAGGGCGAAAAAAGCTGGGCGCGGATCGCTTCGGGAATGCCGGTCCCATTGTCGCTGACCGAAAGCAAGACCATGTCCCCTTCCTCGCGCACCCGCACCTCGACACGCGCCGCATCAATCGCTTCAGTGGCTTCCAGTGCGTTTTGCAGAAGGTTGATGAGAATTTGCTCGAGCCGGATGCGGCTGCCAAGCACCTTCAGGTCCTGATCCGGCAACACGATATCAAGTGCATCCATCTGTCCGGAAAAACGACTGCGCAACAGCATCACCGCGCCTTCGATGACCAGCTTGAGACTGACCGGTTCGGCAGCGGTGCGGCCCTTGCGCGCCAATATCTTCAGGTCGCCGGTAATCGTGCCGATGCGATCGGTCAATGCCGCGATGTTTTCGAGATTTTCGTTGGCCTCCGCCATGCGGTCGCGTTTCAGCAGGGTGCGGGCATTGTCGGCAAAGGCGCGGATCGTCGCTACCGGCTGGTTGATTTCGTGGGCAACGCCCGCCGCCACCTGCCCTAGAATGGAGAGACGGTTGGCCTGCACCAGCTCGTGCTGCACGTTGCGCAATTCACCTGTCGTCTTTTCGTGCAGGGCAATTTCCGCCTGAAGATGGTCGCGGGTCCTTGTCAGATCACGGGTGCGCTCCTGCACCTTCATTTCCAGCTCGGTGCGGGCGCGCTGCTCCTCTTCCTTTTCCCTCAGCGCCTTGTGCCTGCGCCACAGCCACAGAGCCGAAAGCGCCATCAGCGGCATCAGCGTTGCCAGCGCCACCACCCTGCCCTCGCGAATGGCGGCGTTCAGCGCCGGTGCCACCGGTTGCAGATAATGCAGGGTCCATGAGGTCGTCGGCACCGGCGTTTCCAACCGCAGATAATCGCCGCGCTCACTTGCCGGGTCATCGACACGGATAAGCGGAACGCCGTCGCTCGAGAGTCGCGCCATCCGGAACGGCAGCGTTGTAAGCGCCTCGTTACCGAATTGCAGGCTTTCGGAAATGGCTTTGCGTCGCGCCTCGTCAATCGGCGCTACGGTCTTGAAGCGCCAATCCGGCACGCTCGTCATCAGCACGACGCCGTTCCTGTCAACCACATAGACCGGTTTGCCGCCGATGTTCCAATCCGCCTCCAGACGGTTGAACTCCACCTTGGCGATG
This sequence comes from Agrobacterium tumefaciens, assembly GCF_009649785.1. GTDB lineage: Bacteria > Pseudomonadota > Alphaproteobacteria > Rhizobiales > Rhizobiaceae > Agrobacterium > Agrobacterium tumefaciens. The sequence goes on from NZ_WJOK01000028.1 coordinate 35,273, forward strand.
ACGACGCCGAGCGGCCGACCGTCTGCGGCATCGATGCGGCGCGAGATATAAAGGCCCGGCCGGCGGCTGACATTGCCAAGCGCATAATGTTCGGACATGCCGGTATTCATCGCCGCCTGAAAATACTCGCGGAAGGCATAATTGGAGCCGACGAAGCTGTCGGCCTGTCGCCAGTTACTGGAGGCAATTGTCAAGCCGGTCGGTCCGGTCACATAGATGACAGAGGACTGCGTGCCTTCGATCAGCCCCTCCAGCTTGCGGTTCAGCCGGTCAATGGCAGGCGCGCCACCGCCATCCAGCGCAATCGCAAGGTCGGGGTCGCCGGACAGAACCAGCGGAATGGCGCGCGGCCGCTCCAGCGCAACATTCAGAAGCGCGATCTTGAGTTCGGCATCGGTGGAGGCCTCGGACGCGGCGGTGCGTATTGCCTGGTTTCGCGCAAAGTCATCGGCAACCAACAGAACTCCCAGGCTGACGAGCAGCCACAAGCCCGCCAACGCCAGCCATTGAGCGCGCCGTCGTGCCTGGGAATGAGAGGCCTGATCTTCTTGGGTCATGTGACAATTGTGCGGATTTACACACAGACCGCAAGAGGTTTTGTCCGGATATCCGCACATACGCCGGCGAGCTGATACGGCGTCAATAAAAAGTACTTTTTAAATCAGCCAGTTACACCAAATAAGCAAGTCTGGCATGCGTATTGCACATGACTCCTCAATCGGCGCGAAGCCGTCAACGACACGGCGATCCCGGGAGGCCAATTAAGGCAGGGTGAGGCCGAGGAGGAAAAAACATGATCGATACAACAACCGTGGCGGCAGGCCACGCCAAGCAGCCATTCTACAAGCACCTGTATTTCCAGGTTCTGGTCGCCATTATCGCCGGTATCGCACTTGGCCATTTCTATCCGGCCTTTGGCGAACAGCTGAAGCCGCTCGGCGACGGCTTTATCCGTCTCGTCAAGATGATCATCGCTCCCGTCATCTTCCTCACTGTCGCAACCGGCATCGCCGGCATGAACGACATGAAGAAGGTTGGACGCGTGGCCGGCAAGGCCATGATCTACTTCCTCGTGTTCTCCACCCTCGCGCTCATTGTCGGCCTCATCGTCGCCAACACTGTGCAGCCGGGCGCAGGCATGAATATCGATCCGGCCACGCTGGATGCCAAGGCCGTCGCGACCTACGCCGACAAGGCCCATGAGCAGACCATCACCGGCTTCCTGATGAACATCATCCCGACCACCATCGTCGGCGCATTTGCCAGCGGTGATATCCTGCAGGTGCTGTTCTTCTCCGTGCTGTTCGGCATCGCGCTCGGTATCGTCGGCGAAAAGGGCAAGCCCGTCACCGATTTCATGCATGCCATGATGTATCCGATCTTCAAGCTGGTCGCGATACTGATGAAGGCCGCCCCCATCGGTGCCTTCGGCGCCATGGCATTCACCATCGGCAAATACGGCATCTCGTCCGTCACCAACCTCGCGATGCTGATCGGCACCTTCTACGTCACATCAGCACTGTTCGTGTTCGTGGTCCTCGGCGCTGTCTGCCGCTACAACGGCTTCTCGATCGTCGCGCTTATCCGCTACATCAAGGAAGAACTGCTGCTGGTTCTCGGCACCTCGTCTTCTGAAGCCGCCCTGCCGGGCCTGATGAGCAAGATGGAAAAGGCGGGCTGCAAGCGCTCCGTCGTCGGTCTCGTCATCCCCACCGGTTATTCCTTCAACCTCGACGGCACAAACATCTACATGACGCTGGCTGCCCTGTTCATCGCACAGGCGACCGGCATCCACCTCTCCTTCGGCGAACAGATCCTGCTGCTGCTCGTGGCCATGCTCTCCTCCAAGGGTGCTGCCGGCATCACAGGCGCTGGCTTCATCACGTTGGCCGCAACGCTCTCCGTCGTGCCGTCGGTTCCGGTTGCCGGCATGGCACTCATCCTCGGCATCGACCGCTTCATGTCGGAATGCCGCGCACTCACCAACTTCGTCGGCAATGCGGTCGCCACCATCGTTGTTGCCCGCTGGGAAGGTGAACTGGATCAGGAGCAGCTCGCCCGCGTTCTCAGCGGCAAGGAAGAATTCACCGGCATCGCCGATGTGGATTCGCTTCCGGGTGCGGTTCAGCCCGCCGAATAACACGACCTCCCAAGGTCCAGCCTGTCCCGGTTTGTCCGGGCAGGCTCTCGCATGAAGGCCGGCGCATCAGATCGATGCTCCGGCCTTTCATCGTTTGAAGCCCTTCCAACCGTCGAAAACGGTTTTTATCGCCGTGCGGATGTTATAGGCCAGATCGAGCGAGAACGAATGCGAAAAACGGAGTAGGCCCTTATGAAGAACCTGTTTCTGGCCTGGCAATTCTGGGCGCTGCTATCGGCGGCCTTTGCGGCATTGACTGCGATTTTTGCGAAAATCGGCATCGAAAACGTCAATTCCGATTTCGCCACCTTCATACGCACCATCGTCATTCTCGCCGCCGCTGGCCTGATGGTTTATGTTACCGGCAACTGGCAGCAGCCCTCCACCATTTCGGCGCGTACCTGGACCTTTCTCGTGCTTTCGGGGCTGGCGACCGGCGCATCTTGGATATGTTACTTCCGGGCGCTGAAAATCGGCGATGCCGCCCGCGTCGCCCCCATCGACAAGCTCAGTGTCGTGTTCGTCGCCGTCTTCGCGGTTCTGTTTCTGGGGGAACGGCTGTCGCTGCCCAACTGGCTGGGTGTGGTGCTAATCGCCTGCGGCGCGGTGCTTGTGGCATACCGGGGATAAGGCAAGCTGACAGCGGTGCCCGGCCGGACGAACCGGCCGGGACATTCGCAAAGTCATCAGGCGCGTGCGGCCGCAACCTTGTCCAGTCCCCGCTTAACGCCGGCGAACAGCTCATCAAGCTGCTCGGCCGTGATGATCAGCGGTGGGCAGAAGCAGATCGATTCGCCGATCGGGCGAGTGATAACGCCCTCATCCTCAATGCCGGCGGCAATGGCGAGCGTCGCATCGCCCGGCTTCGTACCTTCCCACGGCTTTATCTCCAGCGCGCCAAGAAGACCGACGCCGCGCGAGGAATGCACCAGCGGATGGTCGGAAAGCGCTTTCAGATGATCGAGGAACTTGCGTTCCAGCCTCGCGACATTGCCGACCAGATCGCGCTCCTGAATGATCTTCAGGTTTTCGAGACCGACGGCCGTCGCGACCGGGTGGCCGGAGGCGGTATAACCATGACCGAAGGAGCCGATCCGGTCGGATTCGTCTGCGATCGGCTGGTAGAAACCGTCATTCATGATGATCGCCGACAGCGGCATGTAGGATGAGGATATCTGCTTGGAAACAACAAGCACATCCGGCTTGATGCTGTAGGTCTCGCAGGCAAACATCTTGCCGGTGCGGCCGAACCCGCAGATGACCTCGTCCACGACAAGCAGAATGTCGTATTTCTTCAGGATCGCCTGCACACCTTCCCAATAACCTTCAGGCGGCAGAAGAACCCCGCCGGCACCCATCACCGGCTCACCCCAGAAGGCGGCGACGGTTTCCGGGCCTTCGCTGAGGATCAGATCTTCGAGTTCCTTCAGAATACGCGCGGTAAAATCCGCCTCGCTTTCACCTTGCTTGCCGAAGTGCACATAGGAGGGGCAGGCCGTATGCAGCATGCGGTCCAGCGGCAGGTCGAAGCTTTCATGGTTGCGCGGCAGGCCGGTAATCGAGGCAGAGGCAATTGTCACGCCATGATAACCCTTGATGCGGCCAATGATCTTCTTCTTGTCCTTTTTGCCCAGCGCATTGGAGCGATACCACACCATCTTGGCAACGAGATCGTTCGCCTCCGATCCCGAAGACGTGAAATGAACCTTCGACATCGGCACTGGTGCAAGTTCGATCAGCAACTCGGCAAGGTCGACCGACGGGCCGTGCGTCTTGTAGGAGAAGGTGTGGTAATAGGGCAGCTTCTGCATCTGCTTCGTCGCAGCGTCCACCAGTCGCTGTTCACCGAAGCCAAGCGCCACAGACCAAAGCCCTGCCATCGCCTCGATATAACGCTTGCCGCTGCTGTCGGTCACATAGATGCCTTCACCACTTTCGATGACCAGACCACCGGTCTTTTCGAATTTACGCAGATTGACGTTTGGATGCATCTGGTAGGCGATATCGCGTGCCTCGACGGAATTCGGCAGAATGGTCATGGGATAAAGGCTCCGTTTCGGTTGGATGGGCTGAAGCGTCAGACGTGCTGGCCGCCATTGATGAGAATTTCTGCGCCGTTGATGTAGCTCGACTGCTCCGAGCAGAGGAAATAGATGGTCTGCGCCACCTCCGCCGTGGTGCCGAGCCGCCCGAGCGGGACCTGCGCCTCCACGAGTTCAGCGGTTCCGGGTGAAAGTATGGCGGTGTTGATTTCGCCGGGCGCTATGGCATTGGCGCGCACGCCGCGCGGGCCGAATTCATGCGCCAGCTCCCGTGTCAGAGCCGCAAGTCCCGCCTTCGATGCGGCATAGGCGACGCCCGCGAAAGGGTGCACCCGCGAGCCCACAATGGAGGTAACGTTGACGATGCAGCCTTTTGCCGCCTCCAGTTCCGGCAAAAGCGCACGGGCAAGAAGCGCCGTCGAGACGAGATTGACGTTGAGCACCCGCGTCCAGATCTCCGCCGTTGTGTCGGCAACGCCAAGGCGGCTACCGCCTTCGCCCTTCGGCGAGATTCCGGCATTGTTGACGAGTGCGGCCAGCTTTCCTTCCGGCAGGCGCGAGCGCACCTCGTCGGCCAGATCGTCGATGCGGGACAGGTCCTCCAGATCGGCCTGGATATGGCTTTCGCGCGCAGATGGCCAGCGGCATTCCTCCGAAAAGGGTTGTCGCGATACGGTCAGGATTCTCCAGCCTTTTTCCTGAAAAAGCTTGACGGTGGCATGCCCTATTCCGCGGCTCGCACCAGTCAAAAGCATAAAAGGAACAGCCATGAAAGAACTCCTTTGCCATGCGAACGTTGAGCCGGCCGCGCATTCAGCCCGCATGTTAGAGTGCTGCGACCCGCTGACAAGGGCTATTTTGTCGCGGTGCACGAATGGTTGCCGCGTTACGGGCTAATCCCATTTGATATAGGCCTTTCACCCGAAGGGAATATTTGAAGCCGGCCATTTGCTCATAAAATGCAATCTCCCGAATCTGTGATCCGTATTGGGAGGGGGACGAATGCGTATCGACATCATCGACACCGACGCAGGCTTCGAGGCTATCCGGCAAAACTGGGAAACGGTGTTCATGGCCGATCCCCATTCCCGACACTTCCTGTCCTGGGGCTGGCTGCGGGATTACATGCCGCGCCGCAAGCGCTGGTTCATCCTGGCGCTCAGGGAACGTCCCGAAGGCTCGCCCTATGTGGCATTTTTTCCGCTGCGCATCGTCACCGAACCAGACAAGAAAACCGGCCGCTTCCACGACAGCATAGTCATGGCTGGCAATGCCGCGGCGGATTACACCGGCTTCATCACTCTGCCGGAATATGAAAATAACGCGGTTGCCGGTTTCTGTTCCTATATTCGGCAGCAGAACTGGACCGAACTCAAGCTTGACTATCTTTCCGGCCCACCGGAGCGGCGCGACGCGATGATCCGCGCGCTTCAGGGGCCGCTCGTCATGTTTCGCGACAACATGCCGACCAACCCCTATAACATCAACAATTGCATCTGCCCGGTCGTGGCCCTGCCGGACACGTTCGACTCCTATCTCGACAGCCATATGAGCAGCCAGTCCCGGCAAAAGCTCCGGCGCTTCATGAGGAAGGTGGAAGGCGGTGACGAATACCGCATCACCTTCGCAACGAAAGAAACAATCAAGCGGGACATGGGCATCCTGTTCGATTTCTGGCGCATCCGCTGGGCGCCGCACAAGGGCAAGGAGCGCACCGAACTGTTGATCGGCGCAACACGGCAAATGCTGATGGATGTGTATATACGCGGCGATCTGGAAGTACCGGTCCTGTGGTTCGGCGACCAGCCGCTCGGCGCGCTTGCCAATATCATCGACCGGCAGAAAAAATCGGTATTGTTCTACATTACCGGTCGTGACGAGAACTGGAAGACCCCCTCACCCGGCCTCGTGCTGCACGGACACTGCATCCGCAGGGCGATCGAACAGGGTTTCAAGACTTATGATTTCCTGCGAGGCAACGAGCCGTACAAATATTTCTTCGGCCCGGAGGAGCACAAGCTCAGCTGCACGCTGTTCCGCACCCGCTCAGGCGACAATCTCGGCGGCAAGCTCCACCCGCGCAGCATACGCTTCGTCTACGAAGAGGGCCTCAAACTTTACAAGACGGGCAAGAAGGCGGCCGCCAACATCGCCTTTTCCCAGGTACTGGCAGCCGCGCCCGATCACCTTGGCGCACAATTCGGGCTGGCCAATCTGACCTTCGACCGCGGTGAATTCCGCGAAGCGGAAATCGCTTTCCTCGGTCTCCTCGGCAGCGGTCAGGACCCGGTTCTGCTGTGGATGCGCATAGGCGAAGCGCGGTTGGCGCAACGGCAATATCATGAGGCGTCCGAAGCATTCCGTCAGGTGACCAATCGCGCCCCCTTCCACCGCGAGGCGCTCTACAAATGCGCCGTGGCGCTGATTGCGGCCGAAAGAACGATGGAAGGCGCCGAAATCCTCGACAGATTGCAGCATTACCATTCTGACGACGCTACGCATCTGGAATATGCCGAAAAGGCGCGCGCAGCCCTTGCCCGGCTGGAACTGGGAAAGGCCAGGATTCCGCTGCCTGCCGATGTCATCACGCTGAGCGCCAGGCCAAAATCGACGGGCAAGCGCTGGCGTCCGCCAAAGGTTTTGCATTGAACGTAATGACCTGTAAGTTGCGGCAGAAAAAATCGGCCGGACGACTTGCAAGGGTTTTTTATGTTTCTGACCAACAAGGATATGCTCGACCTCATCGAGCTGCGCCATGATCTGCACCGCCATCCGGAAATTTCCGGCGAGGAGAAGGAAACAGCGCGGCGTATTCGCGATTTCCTTGAGCAGGCAAAACCGGATCGGATGTTCACCGATCTGGGTGGTCATGGCGTGGCAGCGGTCTATGACAGCGGCAAAAGCGGTCCGGTAGTCCTCATCCGCTCGGAACTCGACGCTCTGCCCATTCAGGAAAAAACCGACGCCGCATACAGCTCCGGCACAGACGGTAAAGGCCATCTTTGCGGCCATGACGGTCATTCCACCATTCTGACGGCGCTTGCACTCGGACTTTCCAGAAATCGCCCGGAAACCGGCAGCGTCGTACTGCTCTACCAACCGGCAGAAGAGACAGGTGCGGGCGCGGCCGCCGTCATCGCCGATCCGCGCTTTGGCGAGATGAAGCCGGATTATTCCTTTTCTCTTCACAATCTTCCAGGCCTGCCATTCGGCCATGTCAGCGTGGTGGAAGGGCCGGTCAACTGCGCATCACGCGGCATCAAAATCCGCTTCTCCGGCAAGACCGCGCACGCTTCCTCACCGGAGCATGGCGTCTCGCCGATGCGGGCGATATCTGAGTTGATGCCGGCTTTGAACGATCTCGGCTCCGGCTTTCCACCGCAACCCGATTTTTCGATGGTGACAATCACCCATGCCGTGATGGGTGAAGCCTCCTTCGGCATTTCTCCGGCAGACGCGGAAATCTGGGCGACGCTCCGGACGCTGACAGACGACCGAATGGAAAAACTCTGCGCAGATGCGGAAGCGCTGGCAAAAAAGGTGGCCGAAGAACAGAAACTGACACTCGATATCGCCTATGACGATATTTTCCTGCATTGCGAAAATGCGCCGGAAGCCGTCGACCATATCCTGCGGGCGCTGACTGCGGAGAAAATTTCCCACGGGTCGGAAGGTTTGCCTATGCGGGCGTCCGAGGATTTCGGAAGGTTCCGCGCCGTCTCGTCATCGGCCATGTTCTTTTTGGGCGCAGGCAAGGACTATCCCAACCTGCACAATCCCGATTACGACTTTCCGGATGGGCTGATCGATATCGGCGCACGCATCTTCATGCGCATCATCCGCAACCTTACCGACGCGGGGTGAGCAGCGGCAGCCCGTTGCCGCCCAAAGCCATCATCCGCCCTGGGGCCCTCTGCTCGGCCGGGCGGCACGGACCGCTGCCAGTCCCCTGATGCCCTCCTTGTCGCCAATGGACGTCAGACTTTCGAAAATCTGCGCAGCATCGGCGTAGCGGTTCATGGCAAGATAGGAATAACCGCGCAATACCATGAGATCGGTACGCTCATCGGCAAGCCGCGCCCGCTGATCAAGCAGGAGAAGCGTTTCCGCATAACGTTTAGACTGGAAGGCGGAAACCGCCCTGTCGGCCAGGATTGAAACCTGCAACTCAGTCGCGCGCGGACGGTCCATGCGCGATTTCGTCGCCGAGACAGCGGCATGGTCCGTCAGCCCCATGCGCAGATAGGCAAGGCTCTGGCCATAGGCCGCATCGCTTTTAACAGTCGACTGGCCGCCGGCAATGGCGGATTCGAAAAACTTCAGGGCTTCCGCCGGCCGGTTGGTCTCCATCAGGCACCAGCCGAGATCAAGCGCCTGCTGTGCGGGCAGGCGCTGGGGATCGGGATAGACCGCGCAGGAGCGTGGACGTGACGAGGCACTTACGGTCCTCTGCGTCTGCGCTGGCAGACGCGCCTGCTTGCGCGAAGGTTCCGGAGCCGGCTGCTGGACAGACGGCTGGCTATAAGCCACCACTGTCTCAGGCTGCGGCGCATAGGGCGCGGGTGCCGTTGTCTGGGAAGCTGTGGCGACAGGCGGTGCGGTGACGGGCGCTATCTGCTGCGCGGACTGGTCCACCATACGTGCCGTTCCCACATCAGCGATGCGTTGCGAGCGGCTTGCCCATTGCTGTTGTATGCTGCGCAGACCGGCAAGATTGCGCAGATCGTGATAGCTGACTGCCATGCCATAGGCCGACGGTTCGTCATCGGCTTTCCAGCCAAGTGCTGTGCTGAACCATTGCAAGGCGAGCGGCGTCTGCCGGAAAGCAAGCGAATACCAGCCGAACTGCTGCGCGGTCGCCGCATCCTTGCGAGTTATTGTTTCAGCGGCGATGCGCTGCAGCACATCCGGCGGCAGGACCACAGGCGGCTCAAGCGCCAGAAGATTGGCTGTCGCGGCAAGATAGGTCGCAAGCCCGTCGTCCGAAGCGGTGCGCCACTTATACATGACCTCCTCAGCTTCACGTGGCTCGTTGCGGTCGATCAGCGCCAGCGCCAACCCCTGCGATGCAGACGCGCTGTCTTCCTCTTCCCGCGCTTTGCGAAACCACTTTTCCGCCTCCGCCATGTTCTTCTGGCGGATATTATACCAGCCGAGCAACAAGGCATCGCTTGCAAGCTTGTCGGTCTCGGCAAGCCTTTCAAGCCGCATCAGATAGGCGGAAGGAACGGAAATTCCCTCCTTCTCCCCTGCCTTGGCCACGAACTGGCGGGCGAGATCGTTCTTGACCGGTTCGAATTCCAGCTGACCGTCTGCGTTGGGCTTTTCCTTGGCAAGCAAATCGCCGATCATCTCCGCCGGCAAAAGCGCGGACGCCTTCTGCACCGTGGCGAGCCTGTCGCTTGGCGTCGTGCAATTGTTGAGAATGTAGAGATAGGCGTCGCGCGCCCGTCCCATGCGGTCGGTATTGGCAAACGCATCGGCAACCCGCCACAGGACATCCACCTCGCTACAGGTCAGCAGGCCGGGATTGCTGGCGGCCGCGTCCACCACTGTCGAATATTGCTTGAGATCGGAAGCGTTGACGAGCCGCTGGCGAGCCTCGGCGAGGGAAAGCATGCCGGTCAGATTGTCGGGAGGCTGCCAGCCGGGTTCCGCCTGCTGGCGGTCGGCGATCGCCTTTCTGACCTCGGCGTAACGGCCGTCGCTATAAAGCTGCCACATGGCATCGAGCCGGGGATCGCCGTTAACGGGAATGGCGAGCGGATCGGCAGGCGGTGTCCAGTTCGGATAGAGCGTGCGCAGCCTCGCGATTTCAGCCTGAAGCCGCTGGGTATCGCCCTTGGCCGCGAAATAGCGCAGCGCGCTGAGATCGACCTCGGGCATGTCTGATGACGCCGGCTGGGTCTGGCGGGGTGCGGGCGCCTGCGCCATTTGGGGCTGCGATATCTGTCCACCCGTCTGCGTCTGCGTAACCGGCGGTTGCGGATCAGTCGCCGGCACCGTTACCGCTGGCGTCACGGGTTGGGTTAGCTGCGCCATCTCGCGATTTTTAAGGAACGCGTTGATCTGGGCCGGATTGGCTGCCGCTGGAGAAACGCGCTGCGCCGCACGGTTGTCGCCAACCGCCGAAGTATGAATGTCCGATACACGTCCGAGAATGGTGTCGCGCCAGTGGAAGGCGGCGAGCGCAATCAGAAGCAGGATGAGAGCCGAGGTGGACAGCGGTTTGTTCATCGGCACTCCCCGTTATTCCTTGCCAGAAACGACAATGCCAGAAGATGCAATGTAGAAGGATAATAAAGCGTTGGCTGAAAGCCTTTCAGTTCGGCAGGCACAGCCGGGCCGCCGCCGGCGCAGGCCGCGAGCGCCGGAATGATGCGATAACCGGGATCCGACAGAACGTCCTTGACCGCGCCGCTCTTGAGATCGAAGGTTCCCGCAGCACCGCTTTCCAGCGTCATGCCGTTTTTCAGGCGGTCAAGCAGCTCCGGCGAGCCCATTTTCGCCCTTGCAAGATAAAGCGGAATCCGCACTGCATTGTAACCAAACTCGGGCGGAAACGCCGATGCCGGTTGCGGTTTCGTCTTCATCGACACCCAGTCGGCTGGCAGTTTCCTGTCGCTGAAAGCAAACGTACCGATCTGCGCCACGCCGTCGTCGGCGAGCGCCTTCCAGAGTGGCGATGGTGCGACGAGATTGAGGACCGGAAATGCTTCGAAAATCAGGTAGGAAGGATTGACCACCGGGCCGTCGCCCCGGTCAACCTCGCCAAAGCCGCTGGCGGCGGGCAAAAGCAGCGTTCGCCCGCCGCGCTGAACGACAGTTTTCTTGAGGACGGCCGATGCGATGGCCGCCGATGCCTCGGCATAGTCCTGCCGGTTCCACTGCGCGGCAGCCAGCGCCAGCGCGTAGGCAATCAGAATATCGCCATCCGTGGCATTGTTGATGTCAGTCACATGCGGTCTGGTGCGCGGATCCCATTTCCACGCTGAGAGACCGTCGTCGCGCACCAGGAGTTCCGTGCGGGTAAAACTCCATATCAGCTCGAAGTCGGCAATGTTCTCTGAAAGAACGGCAAGCCACATGCCGTAACCCTGGCCTTCGCTATGGCTGATATTGCCGTTACCGGTATCGATGATGCGCCCGCCGGGATCGAGAAACGCACTTTTATAAGCCGACCAGGCCTCAGGCGAGACAGATGCGGCGCGGGCAATCGAGATGCTTGAGATCAACGCCATCAGCGACACGCAGAAAATGCCGGCAAGTCTAAAAATCCCACGCCTCATCGGTGTCGCCCCATCATACGCAGCATCGCGAAGGTGGCAAAGCCCAGGAGCGACACGAACCCGATGAATGCCAGCGAATAGGAAAGAACATTGGAAGACAGCCAATTAGCAGCGATCAGCCTCCAGTTCGAGAGGGAAAACGCCCGCGTGACGTAGAAATACGGCTGCCCCACCTCGACCGTTTCGATCTTTTCTGCACCGGCATCGTAAGCTGCGACCCGCCCGGTGACGTCGCGCCAATGGTTTTCACGCACCATCGAAGACATGCCGTCACGAAGCTCCGCCGACGTCGGGGCGGTAGCCAGCGTCCAGACCCCTTCGCCGGAAGGGCTTAGACCCTGCACCAGCATGAAGGAGACATTGCCGGGCGGCGCATAGGGCTGCTCGGCCGCCGGCAGGAAACGCAGCGTATCGGAACTCAGATCGAAATTCCGCTTCATCCACTCCTCAAAGGAGGAAACCTGGCCTTGCCAGATGCCGCCGTCCACCCGCTCTCGCCAGTCATTAAAGAGGGTTTCGCTGTTCTGCGCAGGCGGCTGAACGCCCGTTCCCATTTTCCAGGATATCTGGCTGGAAGGGACAAGATTGAACTGGCTGATCAGCGATTGCGGGAATTGCGAAATCGTCCCGACGAACAGGGCGTCACGGTCCCCGATCACCAGCGGAGAGGCCACGGTCTCGACATTGATCGGATATCCCGCAGCGCTTGCCAGCCGGCTGACCAATGTCGCCGCCGCCGACATGGTGTCGGTATCGAAACGATCAAGCGACAGCGCGACGGGATTTGCGGCAAACCTGTAGGGCTGCCCGGCACCGGACATCGCGGCGAGATCCGGTTTGCGACCGATCTGCGCGTAATCAGGAATATGGATTTCCGATGTGTCGAACAGGGCAAAACGCGGGGTCGTGCTGGCCGGCGCTCCCGGCGCGCAGACCTGATCCTGCGCCGTCATCAACACGGCCTCGATGGTGATCTTGTTCGGGCCAGGCTTGAAGTGGCGCATCGTCACATTGATGGGCAGATGCCGGAAAATGCCGCCACCATTGTTGGAGATCGGCACGGTCGAGGCGATCTCGTCATTGACGTAGATGTCTATATGGCTACCGGGCAGCACCTGCGAGGAATAGGCGGCATCGAGCAGCATGGCCGCCTCGCCATAGGCCGACGCATAAAAATCTGCGGGCATGCCGACGTAGAATTCGTTGCGGAAACGCCGTCCACCAAATTCGCTGCTCTCAAGCCCAAGCTCGGAAAGCGCGATGCGACGGTCCGACATGACGAGCGGCACATCCGGCGCATGCCAGCTGCGGGTGGAAAAGGTCGTTCTCTGGGCACCGGGCGTGCGCGAGATCGAGGAAAACAGCGTCTCAATCGCCGCCTGTACCGCCTGCGGGGTGGGACCGCTGACGAAGAGTGGCGAGAGGCCACCCGGTGCAGTGGTATCGAAGCCGGCAAAAGCACCCGCCGACGCCTCGGGCGGCACCGCGCCGGTGAAGCCGGCAATCTCGCGTGCGGTGCCGACAAGAACCACAAGCGTTCCCGCCTTGCGTTCGGCGGAGGGTGCTGCCACGAAACGGATCGTCTGGTTCGGCATCTGGGTTCGGAGCGCCAGAGCCTGCGAAAGGCGCAGCAGCGAATCTGCAAATGCCGGATTGCCGAGCGCAGGTGCAACGATCTCGATCGACGTTGCAGCCTTGGCGTCAGGACCGGTTGCCTGGATATCGTCAATATTGGTGAAGTTGCCCGCGACATCGGCGTTAAAGCCGATATAGGTATTTGCCGGATTAACATCGGTCCACAGATCATAAGTGGACTGGATCGTGCAATCGGTTCTGTGGCGTTGCTGCACGCCAAGCGTCACGACATTCGCGCCCACCTGCAGGACACCGGGTGGAATTTTCAAGGAAACATTGCCCTCACCGTCGGGCGCTTCAATGCGCGCCGTCTCCAGCGGAACATTGTTGAGGCTGACCTGGAAATTCGAGTCTTCCGGCGCGACCACGATGGCGTTCTGATAACCGATATTCAGCGAAACGGCGGCATTCACCTGCTCGGGCGTCAGATAAATGCTCCACTTCCGCCGATCCATTTCGCCGGAAAGGCTGAGCTTTTCGTACGGCAAGATATACCGGCGACGGCTATCCGCCGCGGGTGACGATGCCTGAACGGGTGCGGGTCTCGCCTGACCCTGCGGCGGCATGGATACGGGTGGCGTCAGCGGCCGCAGCGGCGGTTGCGGCGCAGGTGCGGGCTGCATTACCACAGGAGGCTGGCCCACTGCAGGCTGGGTCGATTGCTGGGCTGGCTGCGGCTGGCGCGGTACAGCGGGGGGAAGTGTCGGCGGCGGCACGGGTGCCGGGGCTGTCTGTGCAGGCTTCTCCGGCGACATGTCGAAGGGTGAGGACTGCGCCATCGCACCGGTTGCGACGACACCCAACATCAGTGCTGTCAGTGAACTCCTGATCGTTTTACCGCCGGTCATTTTACAACTCCGGCAGGTTTGACGGTTTTGGAGGCGGGCCGGAGCGCCTTGGCCAGATAAAACAGGCCGCGCTGCGTCTGGAACAGCGATATCGCCAGAAAGATCGCCGTGCCTCTGATGAGGCCGGGGTTCTTGCGGCGCACGCGCTGGAACTCGCTCCATTGCTCGGAATTGGCGAAGATCAGGTCGGCGATCAGGCGATGATCGATGGCGCGCTGCGGCGAGAATGTGCAGCCTATGGAAATGAAACCGTCGCTCCGGACCGTGCGGACCACATTGATGGTCATGGTTTCCGGCACGCCCTCGCTATGCGGCTTCACCCTAATGATCGCTGTCGTGTTCTTTTCGATAGCGGTGATGCTGTCGAAAAGATTGATCAGCAGGCCATGCACCGACACGTTGTCAATGGAGGCCGGCACCCATGCGTCACTACCCTCAAGCTTGACCTCGCAGCGCCGCTTGACGGTGATGCGCCGCGACGCCGATTTTTCGCCGCGCTCGGAGACGACGCCAAGCGCACAGCCCGCGAAGATAAGGTTGAGCAGGTTCCAGCCGCCGACGACGAGTGTTACGTCCGCCTTGTACGGCTCCGCATAGATGCGCCAGATGGCAAAGGCCATCGCAACCAGCAAAAGTGCGAAAATGACGAAGAACGGGCGGCTGATTTCCGAAAGCCGCGCCTCGGCGATGGATTCGTCCTTCGCCGTCACCTTGAAGGTCGGCTTGCCCGGATTGAAGATCACAGACACGACGGCTGGCAGAAGGTGGACCGTCTGCACATATTCGTAGAGTTCAGAAATCCACGGCCAGCGGAAGCTGCCATAGAGATAGTTCTGCATCATCAGGTTCACGAGCATATACGCGGCCGTATAAGCCAAAAACTCGCCGCCGGAAGCCACGAAAATCTGAAGATCGAAGAACAGGTAGAACAACGGCGCAAACAGGAAGATCGTGCGCGGGAACGGGAAAAGCCAGAACAGCGTCGACGACATGTAGCAAAGACGCTGCGTGAAGGAGAGACCACGGCGGAACAGAGGCTGGCGAAAGATCAGAATCTGCATCATGCCCTGCGCCCAGCGGCTGCGCTGGCCGATGAAGCTTGCGAAGGTGGCCGGTTGCAGCCCGGCGATCAGGGGCTTGTCGACATAGACGCTGTTCCAGCCGCGCGAATGCAGCGCGAGCGCCGTTTCGCAGTCCTCGGTGATGCTGACGCCGCTGAACCCTTCCGTATCCAGCAGTGCCTCGCGCCGCAGCACGGCGGCGGAACCACAGAAAAACGCGCCATTCCACTTGTCGAGACCGCGCTGGATGATGCCGTAAAACATCTCGTTTTCGCTCGGCATCGTCTCGAAGGTGCGCAGATTGCGCTCGATCGGATCGGGATTGACGAAGAAGTGCGGCGTCTGCACCAGGAAGAGCCGGGGGTCTTCCTCGAAATAGCCCACCGTTTCCAGAAGGAAATCGCGCGCCGGCGCATGGTCGGCGTCAAACACCGTCACCAGTTCGCCGGTCGAGTGGGCGAGGCCGTTATTGAGATTTCCGGCCTTGGCGTGGACGTTGCGCTCGCGCGTCAGATAACGCACGTCGAGGTCCTCGCAAAGCTTCTTCAACTCCTCATGGCGGCGCTGTGCCGCCTGCGCCTCGACGATATTGCTGGCATTGCGCTTCTGCACCGAGCCGCCGTCGTCCAACAGCCAGACGGTGAACTTGTCGGCCGGGTAATCCATGTTCTTGGCCGCCGCCAGCGTATTGGCGAGAAGCTCCGCGTCCTCGTTGTAACTCGGCACGAAAACATCGACCGTCGGCCGGTAATCGGGCGAGCCAGGCCGGGTCTTGCGGGAAGGCAGCGGCATCGACACGATGACGAGGCTGAGACCCAGCATCACGACGCTATACATTTCCGCGAGATAAAGCAGAAAGCCGGGAATGAAGTTTTCGAGCTGGTTGACGGGCGGCAGCGTGCTCGTGGTGCGCCAATAGACATAACGAAGCACGATGGCCGTGCCGAAACCAAGCGCCACGAGCCGCCAGGCTCCCTGCCCGTTGAAACTCTTTATTGTTGCGAGAAGGACAAGCGAGATCGCCGTGGCGACCAGGTGCGTCTGCAGGCTGACCGGCATCGTGACGATGGCCAGAACGCAAAGCGACACAAGAAACCAGACAATGATTGTGATGGCCTTGTTCATCCCGAAACTTTCCGCTCTCTTCCCCGCCCGGAATTTTTACCGGGATCTTTTGCAATGCCCTCTTCTGCTGTTGCTCCAGCCATCACCTGCATCCCGGAGGCGCTGCCGAACCGGACAAACATGTGGGCGACGGAATGGCCACCTGCGGAACCTGCGTCGGCTGCTGGCTCTCCACCTGCACGCTGGCCGCGCGCCTGCCGACTACAGCAGGCCTTGCGGGCTGGGCGGGCGCGCCAACGGATGCGGGTGACGGAATACTGACTGCCGCAACCGGCGGTAGGGGCTGCGCCGTTGGCTGAACAGGCGTGACGGGTACGGCAGCACGGCGCACGGGTTGCAATGGTATGCTCGCAGTCACTTCACTGCCGGGCCGCATCGGCACCTCATTGGTCTTCATGGGATAGACCGGATGGCCCGGCCGCCCAAGGTTCTGATCCACCGCCTGCGGCGTGCCATAGGGGTTCCAGCTTTGCGAGGCATAGGTGCCGGTGATCGTGTAATTATACATGACCGTCAGAAGCTGCTCGACGCTTGCCGCCGACTGGCAGAGGCGCAGTCGCACCTTGATACGCCCCAGGTTGCGGAAATCCTGCCGCATGCTTTCGGGTGAGCGGATGTCCTGCCAGCCATAAAGGCAGGTATCGCTGCCTCGGCCCTTGCCGGCCGCATAAGAAAAGGCGCCGTAACCGTTCTGCAGATAATTCGCCGACATGACGATGTTCTCACCCGGAAACTCCGAGCGGATTTCCCGCGCGACGGAGGATGCCTTAAAGCCGGAGAAAGTCAAAGCATCGCGATCAGTGTCGCCGGCTTGCTGCGGACCGAAGAACTCGGCCTTAATGTAGTTCTGTCCGGGCGTAGCGGCTTCGGCGCGCAATACGACCTGCTGTGCCACGGCATTGGAGTAGGTGCGATTGACTACGGTGACGATTTCCGGACCGCCGGGCGGTGGGAAAACCAGTGCTTCGGACGCAGACAACATCTTTGCGCCCCCGAACGACCTGACGCCCGAGGGAGTATTGCAGCCCGAAAGAACTGCAATAGAGAATAGCAATGAAGTAAAGGCAGAAAATTTCACTGCCCCGTGCCCCTTTATTTCCCCAAGCCCTAACAGGTTAAAAGGAGACCGAATCACTAATGACCAGACCATTGTTACGAAATACTGGAGGCAGGCGAATAAGCAATATCAAATTTATATTGTAATTTCTGATGCTTTGTGGCCTCCGAATCGTTTCGGATCCCTTCTTTGCCGGACGAGACGACGGAACCAAATCGCGCTGGTACGGGTTCGCTCGGCGTGAGGTCGATATTTTTACGGTTGCAGCGCAATATGTCCCATGGTCTACTTGCGTCTATAATGACGTATTTTTATTGATCACTTTTTTCATTCAACTGTAAAAACAGAGAGTTGACGCATGACTGTGCAATTTCCGAGTATCTCGCAGGCGCTTGCCGAAGAGATCGGAACCTTACGGAAATGGCTTGAAGAGGACGCGCTACCGCTGTGGTGGGAGGTTGGCTCCGCCCGTCCGGACGGCGGTTTTTACGAGCGCCTGGGCCAGGATGCGAAACCGGTTTTTTCTGATGACCGCCGCGCCCGCGTGCAGCCTCGTCAGGCCTATTGTTTCGCTGCCGCCGGCCAGAACGGCTGGCAGGGTCCGTGGAAGGATGCGTTGCTGCATGGGCTGAGCTGGTTCGAAAAGGTCTATCGCCTCGATAACGGCCTTTACGGCAACCTCGCCGACCAGACCGGCAAGCTGATCGATCCGTCCTTCGATCTCTACAATCAGGCTTTCGCGCTTTTCGCCGCAGCACAGACGGCCGCAGCCCTTCCCGACCGCAAGGACGAGATGCGTGCCCGGGCGCTCGAGATCCTCGCCGTCCTCAATCGCGACTACAAACACCCCGTCGCCGGCTTTGAGGAAGCGAACCCGCCGCGCACGCCGCTGTGCTCCAATCCGCATATGCATCTTTTCGAGGCGATGCTTGCCTGGGAAGTGCAGGACCCCGAAGGTCCATGGACCGCGCTGGCCGACGAGATCGCCGGCCTTGCACTCACCCGCTTCATCGATGGCACCAATGGCGGGCTACGCGAATTCTTCGGCCATGACTGGATGCCGTTTGAAGGTGAGAAGGGCCGCATCATGGAGCCCGGTCACCAGTTCGAATGGGCCTGGCTTCTGGTGCGCTGGGGCAGCCTGCGCAACAATGGCGAGGCAATCGCCAAGGCCAAGCGCATGTTCGAGATCGGCGAAGCGCATGGCATCTGCCCACGCCGCAAGGTCGCGATCATGAGCTTGTACGATGATTTTTCGGTACATGACGGTCTGGCACGGCTCTGGCCGCAGACGGAATGGCTGAAGGCAGCCTTGCGCCTTGCCAGCGTGACCATTGGTGAAGAAAGACAGCGTTATCTTGCCTCGGGCCTGAGGGCCATCGGCGCGCTGCAGCCTTTCCTCGACACACCGGTCAAAGGGCTTTGGTTCGACAAATGGCCGGCCGACAAGCCGATGCTGGACGAACCGGCACCGGCCAGCACTTTCTACCACATCGTCTGCGCCATCTATGAGGCTGAGGCAGTACTCGCCTCCAGCCATTAGAGTCCGGGCGGGCGAGCGGGCCGGGCGTCCGCTCTACCCGCTCCAGCCTCAGTTAAGCCGCGCCGGGCGCACAACGCGCCAGTCGGGCTTGCCGAGATTGTGCGGCCATGGATGCACGTCCTTGTCGTTGAAATAGACGACCTCTTCCAGCTTGGGAAAATCCGCCTGTTTCAGCGTCACGTCGTTCATCCATGGACGGACGTAGGAATCGCCGCCTTCATAACCCAGTTCAGCAACCCAGACCGGTTTATTGAAGGTTTCGACAAGCCCATAGCCCTTGCGCAGGAGATCGGTGAACTTCTGCGGCCCGCCATATTCGATCTTGTCATAGTCCTCGAGACCGAAGACCGAGAGACCGACCAGGTCCGCGTAATTGTCACCAGGATAGTAAGCGCGCAGACCGTCAAGACCTTTCGGCGACCACATCACCTTGACGCCGGGGACCGCCTTGCGGGTCATGTCCACCATGCGTTTGTAGGCCGTGATATAGTCCTGCGGGTTCCAACCCGACCACGAGAAGCGGCCGGATGTGTCTTCCATTTCCTGTCCCCAACGCAGGATCAGCGGGCTCTTCATTGCGGACATGCGTGCGGCGATCGCCTGCATGTTCTTGTCGTAATCGCCTCCCATCACCTTGCGGCGCAACTCGTCGGAGGTGAGCCGCCAGTTGACGTCCCATGACCAGGGTTCGACCGTGATCAGCACGTTACGCTTGCGCTCCAGAGCGTAAGCGTCTGCGAGCGCGAGGCTGTCGAGATCCACGTCCTCCCAGGGCAGGAACAGATGTTCCGTCGCCACCCCGGTCTGGCCGGTGAAATCGCCGTGCGGATCGTAGGCGCCGAAGCGTATACCATCCGCGTGCAATGTCGGACGTTTGTCGGCAAGCGTCTTCATGCCCGTGGAGCCCATGGGCGCGACCCCTTGGGCATCCAGTTTGAATATGGGGTACATGCTGGCTGAAGCAGCAACAGCAGCCCCGCTTGCAAAGAGCAGTCTTCTTCTTGTTATTTGCATGACACTTTCCTCCTACCTCGTCGCAGTCATCGCCTTGCCATAGGCGGCGATTTGCGGGGTGACGTCGTCCTTGCGGACAAGTTTCAGGAATTCATCTCCGGGCCGTGGCGGATTATGCCGGAAGACGTACCAGGGCCCGCCCTGCTTGCGCTGGTAAAGCACCTGACCGATGCGACCGTGGTCGAAACACGTGTCGGCCTTGCCGTTTCCGGCATCGGTTTTCCAGGTAGCGCGCATGCACAGCGTACCTTTGGCATCGACGGTCCAGCGGCCTTCACCGACGGCCTTCTTGCCTTTCTCTTCAGTCAGGGCGATGAACTTGCGGCCATCGGCGATGAAGCGTCCGCCACCAGTCTCCCATTTCCAGGTCTTGTCGTAATACATATCTACGACTTCGCTGGTCCGGAGCGGTTTCGGCGTCTTCGTGCCGCCAGCGGCGTGGACGGCACTTGGCGCGATCACCGCAAGGCAGAGTACGAAAGCGGAGAACCCGCATTTGCTTATTGTTGTTCTCATCACAGCCTCCTCCTTCTATTGTCCGACCCTATTGTCGGCCAGCATGATTTCTCCGGTTGTCATGACCGGTGGCGGCACCATGGGCTCCGCCTGCATGTTTCGAATTCCGGGCATTCCCGGCAGTACGATGCGCAGTTTCAGACGCACCGATCTCGCTCCCTCCACGCCAGCACCGGCCACGGTGAACCGCGTTTCGGTGAAGCTGACATAGGGTTGCCCGTGCGACAGGGCCTCCAGCCCACCAATCGCATGGGAGCTGAGTTCCGCGGCACTACCTGCCACAAGCAGTAACGAACAGGCGGCAACCGTCGCCCCACCGCGCAATGCCGGCAGCCGTGGCAAGCCGTTTTCCATGGTGTGTCGGACGAGAAGAAAAACCGAAAGGCCCGCGTAGATCGCCACATTGATCGCGGCGAAGACGAAGAAACCTTCCGCAGCGTTTTCACGCGGCGCCAGCACCATTGCGAGAAGGCTTAGTGCCGCCAGAACCATGTAAGGCGCGATTACACGCAGCGGCAGCGGCGGTTTTGCCTGCGTGCCCTTGGGTGTAATGCGAAAGTCGACGAAATCACCACGGATCGTATCGCGTATCGCCGCAAGCACACCCATCAACGACCAGGGCCAGCGCAGGAACAGAAACACGATGGCTTCCCACCCGAAGAGTTTCGCATCATGCGGGCGAAAGGCCCCCGTGGCCCGCCAGAAAAAGGCGAACACGATCATGATGAGCGAAATCGGCAGGAAATGCGCCAGAAACACTGGATAGGAGGCATTGACGAGTACCTGGCCGCTCAACAGTGCAAAAGCGGGAAGCACGAACATCAGTGCCATGAAGCCGGAAAACAGGGGATACCAGAGCTGTGAAAACAGGAACTGGAATTTCAACCGCAAGGGAAGCTTCGGCACGTAATGCCGCGAATATTGCAAGAGGATGGTCATCAGACTGCGTGACCACTGGAATTCCTGCACCACGAGATCGGTAAAAGTCACCGGCCCGTCGCCATGCGCGATTGCGTTGACGGCATGGACGCCGCGCCAGCCGCCCGCATTCATCAAAAGCGTGGTGGAATGGTCCTCGGCAAGCTCGGGTCCCAGACCGCCCACCTCACGCAGGGCTTTGGTGCGCACGGCGTAATGCGAGCCGATACAAAGCGGCGCCCAGCTGTTGTTGTAACCCAGCTGCAGGGCGCCGTGCAGGCTTGCCTCGGCATAAAGCCTGCCACGCGCAGCCCAGCTCTCCTTTGCATTGGCATCGCAGATGCTTGGTGCGGAGACATATCCAACCGCCGGATCGGCGAAAGGACGGATGATTTCACTCAGATAGTCCGGTTCCGGAACGTGATCGGCGTCGAATTGCGCGACGAAATCATAACGCTCATACCCGTAATGATCGTAGAAATAAGCGAGATTGCCTTCCTTGCAACGGGTGCGGCGAGGCCATGTCTTGCGGTGATAATCGACGACACCCCTCCGGGTCGAAACGAAAACACCGTGCGCGCCGCACCATTTCAACGTTTGCGCATCCGGGTCCTCATCCGCAAGCCACACGTCAAATTCCAGGCCCTTCTGCTCCAGCATGGCCTGCAGCGTCTTTTGTACTACGGTAAATGGCTCCGACGGCGCCTTGGTTACAACCATCGCCACCCTGCCCTGCGGCAGAGGAGAGCGCCGGTCGACGACCCTTGCGTTCAGGAAGATGAAGATGAAATAGGACGGCAGAAGCGTGATCCACGCGAGTGTTACCGTAACGATCGTAAAATACGGCCAGTCGATGACCCGATCCCGGTCCAGCCACCAGATCCAGAAATAGGCAAGCGTCACCAGCCAACCGCCAATGCCGAGACGATAGGCCATGCGGTTCCAGCCGGTGAAGACGGGCAGCATTGGCAATTGGCCCGCGACGGGACGCGATGATGGTACGGAAGGGGTAGAGCGAGCTTTCATGACAGCACCTCCAACCCGAAGCCGGGACCAGCCGTGCGGATGATGGTGTCTATATCGGAGCGCTTCGGCGCAAAGCCGAGGGTCGCCCTCGCTCTTTCTATATCAGCGAACAGGGCGGGCGGATCACCGGCGCGCCTTGCGCCGAAATGTACCGGCACTTCCTGTCCCGTGACGCGATGGATCGCGCGGATGATATCCCCGACCGATGTGCCGTGGCCGGAGCCGAGATTGACACGCAGGGTCTCGCCGCCATCGGAAAGATAGTTGACGGCGGCCACATGGGCGTCAGCCAGATCGCTGACATGGATGTAGTCGCGGATACAGGTGCCGTCGCTGGTGTCGTAGTCCTGGCCGAAGACGTCAAGTTGCGGCAGCCGCGAGGCGGCGGCCATCAGTGCCCGGGGGATCAGATGGGTTTCCGGCTCGTGGCGTTCGTAAAGTTCGCCATCCGGGTCGGCACCCGCCGCATTGAAGTAGCGCAGAGCGACGAAACGCATGCCATAGGCGGCAGCGTAATCATCGAGCGCCATTTCGAAAATCAGCTTCGTACGACCGTAGGGATTGACCGGGATCTGCGCCGTTTCCTCGCGGATCGGTAATTGCGGCGGCACGCCATAGGTGGCGCAGCTGGAGGAAAATACCAGCCCGCCGATATTCTGGTCGAGACAAGCATCCAGAAGCGCCAGACTGCCGCCGACATTGTTGCGGTAATATTTGCGCGGATCCTCAACGGATTCGCCGACATAGGCATTTGCGGCGCAATGGATGACGAAGGCTGGCGAGAACTCCTTGAGCGTGGCCTTCAAGAGACTACGATCCAGAATGTCGCCTTCAATGAAGGGACCCCAGCGAACTGAATCCGCGTGACCCGTCGAGAGATTATCGTAAGCAATGGGCTTGAAGCCGGAATGCGCCAGCGCCTTGCAGATGTGGCTGCCTATGAATCCGGCCCCGCCCGTGACGAGGATTGTACGGGACATCTCATACGGCCTCCGCAACCTTCTTGCCGGCCAGCAGCGCATCGAAATAGACGATGGTTTTCTCCAGACCGGTTTCGAGCGGTACGCGCGGTTGCCATCTGAGCATTTCCTTGGCACGCGAAATATCGGGACGACGCTGCTGCGGATCATCGATCGCAGCGGGCAGATGCACGATGCGCGAGCGGGAATTCGTCATGCGGATGACGATATCGGCCAGCTGCCGCACCGGAATTTCAGTCGGGTTGCCGAGATTGATCGGTCCGGTGCAATCCTTCGGCTTAGCTGAAAAACGCAGGAACCCGTCGATCAGATCATCGACGTAGCAGAAGGAGCGCGTCTGGCTGCCGTCGCCATAAATGGTGATGTCCGACCCCTTCAGCGCCTGGACGATGAAGTTGGAGACCACCCGCCCGTCATCGGGGCGCATGCGCGGCCCATAGGTGTTGAAGATGCGCCCAACCTTGATATCGACGCCATAAAAGCGGTGATAATCGAAAAAAAGCGTTTCGGCGCTGCGCTTGCCCTCATCGTAGCAGGCTCGCGGCCCGATTGTATTTACGTTGCCGAAATAGCTTTCCGGCTGCGGATTGACGAGCGGGTCGCCATAGACTTCCGATGTCGAGGATTGCACCACGGTTGCACCGCATCTGCGAGCGACTTCGAGAACGTTGACCGCGCCGAGCACATTGGTAAGCAGGGTGCCGACTGGATCACGCTGGTAGTCCGGCGGCGAGGCCGGCGACGCGAAGTTGAAGATCAGCGAGACGTCGATGTCATAGGGCTTGCGGACATCATGCTCGACCATCAAAAACCGCTTGTTGGCTTGCAAATGCTCAACATTAACGGTCCGTCCAGTCGAAAGATCGTCGAGACAGATCACCTCATGACCGCAAGCCAACAGACGTTCGCAAAGATGGGAGCCAAGGAAACCAGCCCCGCCGTTGACCAGAACGCGCTGGCCTGGCCGCCACTCGGAATAGATTGTAGCGCCGTTGTCATGGTCGTTGGGAACGAAATTACGCATTACACACTCCTCCCAATGAGGAACCAGCCCGGCTGATTCGACTTGAACTAGATCAAACTCCAGATTGCAGGATATTTCGAATGTCACCTCCGGTTTTTATTTCTTCTGGAGGTTTTAATATTTAGATTCGGTATATTTCAACTTTTATGATAGGCGCGTCATAAAACAGGTCAACTTTATTTTATCGAAATATTACAATTGATTACCCCGAATTACTCGTATTAATCACTCGATTTAATACTTTTTAACTACGCCTCCATTATGCCTTTCTTATTGAGCATTAGCGCAAGCTTCGCTCAACCAGTCGGGACTATTCTGGTTTTGTAAGGCTCGGTCCACCGGGGCAAAACCACCCGGCGAGATGCGACAGCTAGTCGATTTCAGGGGACATACATCATGAATGAAATGCCTTATTCCCATAACAGCAAAGCGGCCCGCCGCTGTCGTTTTGCACTTGTTGCCGCCGCACTTGCGACGTTCACTTTCGCAACGGCCTCGTGCTCCGTCGTTGAAGATGCCGTTCTGATCAAGACCGCATCTGCTAATACGGCGACGATCAAGAGCCGGGTTGCTCCAGCCAAGGCGTCCTACGGCTATGACAAGACAGGCAACGCAGCCGTCACGCTTGTTGCCGATACTTACGACACACCGACGATATCGCCGCGGCATTCCTATTCCGGTTCTTCTCCCTATATCTGCTCACCGAGCGGATTTGGTCAGAAGTCCCGCTGTTTCCTGAGGCCCTGAGCCTCAGGCATAACCTCTGCTTGAAACTGGCGTCATTGCGGCATCAGGCCCGCCAGATGTTCAGTTTCTCCAGCCGGAGATAGCCGCGTCGTCGTCCTTGTGAAAGAAGCGCGATGCTGCCTCCGTTCGGTTGCGCACATTCATCTTCTTATAGATGTTGCGAACGTGCACCTTCACGGTATTCTCGGACAGGTGAAGCCGGTCGGCGATGATCTTGTTTTGCGTTCCCTTGCAAAGCAGGTCGAGGATTTGCACCTCGCGCGTCGTCAGCGCCGCCATTTCACTCTTGCTGACGGCAAGAGCGTCGGCGCGGTTGGCGATCACGGCGTTGCTTTGAACGCTTTTGCCGTTCACGGCCTGGGAATAGGGGGTGAGCTTGCCGAGAAGGGCAGCGGGAAAATGCTCCCCGCCCTTCATGAGGAGATCAACCGCCGCCATGAAAACATCGAGCCGCAGATTAAGCGGCAGCACGCCATCGATGATACGCATCCCCACCAGTTGCTTCAGCGGCTCCTCAAACTTGTCGATGGTTTCGACGACAAGTGCAATTGGGGCATCCGGATGCTTTTCGTGGACTGCCGAAAGAACGCTATGAAGCCGCTCGCCCGACATACGGTACGGCAGGACCAGCCGGACATCGGCGCCATAGTCATCGTCGATCGTTGCCGAGGACATAACGCTCATCACAGCGAATGTAGGGAACTTTTTGCCCAGCGCCTCCACGAGGCACTCGGAAAACAGGTCCGGATCCGCGATGATCAATAAAGTTCCATTTATAGGCGCAACGGCTCCACTTTGTTTTGCCGCATAATCTGAAGTTCCCATGAACATCGACGTCTCCCCTAAAGCGCTACGCATTACGTTCTTTTTGGTTGTGTGCTCTGTCATTCGCCGGGATACCCCTAGAAACAAATGGGGCAACTCCCGCTTCACGCCATGTCAACTATCATTAATTACCCGTTAATTAAGGAGGCTAATACGAAAAGCTGTGCAAAGAAATGGCCCAAATGGGTTATTTCTTGCAATTGACGTACAAAATTGGTTACGCCCGTAATGAATCGTTGAGCCCGGAACCAGTGTAAAAACAAACACATCGGAAAAGCTTTCGCTCCGGTTTTGCAATCCGGGAAAATATAACTTTTGGTTGATATCCCTTTACATACCTGCCCGGCAAACGAGCTTCCGGAATGTGCCATTTCGGGATAGGGACCCTTCTCACCGCCATTGACTATATTTTTAGGAAAAGCAGCTTTTCCCGGCCTGAGCGCAATTATTTGCGTCTGAACCGGCGGCAAATCTCCATGCGACCGCCTTCCGACATATATATTGGTGGTAAGGGTGCCGATATGTTTAGCCCGAATTGATAGCTAGGAAGCGCGATTTTTCTGCTGCACAGTCTGACCGTCGCTGCAAACAGTGACCGATGGAAAGACAACCCCGGCCTTTGACGTGTGTTTGCAAACGCCGGTTCCTTTTCAAGACATAACGAAAGCAAAAAGACGAAGCCACCGCGCTCCCAACGGAGCGAGGAACGGATTTGTGCGCCTTAATACCGAGTAGCGCACAAGGGCTGAACGAGAAGAGCCCGGTTACGGGCCGATGCCAAGCCGCAGATGAGACGTACCGAGTGCATCTGCAGAACATCAATCTTTGTGCAACGCGGAGCAAGCGCGAAAAAATCCCGTTTTAGATGAGAGGGATTTCGAAAGCTGCTCCGAGCTTTTTCGGAGGAAATCGACATGGGTTACAATCCACAGCCTGCGGGCGACGACATCACCAAGATTGGCGCGCTTTCGGAGGGTTTCGCCAACACCTCGACCAATGACGCAAAGGTGGACGACAGCAATGTCGGCACCGCAAACGGTGAAAACCGCAACAACGACAACAGCGACAACAGCACCAATGTGGATGTTGACGCCAAAATCGACGTTGCAGTGGGCAACGGCGACAATCGCGACAACGACTATGACTGGAGCTATGACAGCAAGTCTTACAGCGACAACGATACGACCGTAAAGACGAGCACCGAAACCAGCACCGAAATCAAGACCGATTACGACTGGAGCTATGAAAGCAAGTCGTACAGCGACAATGACACCAACGTGAAGACGGTCACGGATACGGACACCAAGACCTTCTCCTATTCCGACGACGACACGACAACAACAACAACGACGACTTCCGACAGCTTCAACTCCGCTGACAGTTTCTACAAGTCGGATGACGACTTCGGCAACATCGCCGGCGTCAAGGATGTCGGCAATCTCGGCATCGCTGGCGGAGACCTCACCTTTAACCTCGGTGACGACTTCTCCTTCACACTTGATGTCGACAATATCCTCAACAGCTCGCTCAACGGCGAAGGCAACGACACGGGCTTCAGCCTTGTGCAGGCCAACCACCTGGCGGATCAGGATCAGGCCTGGGATGTCAGGATGGACAATGGTGGTGCCCAGAACCACCTGAGCGCGAATGCCGGCGACGCCTTTGGCGCAGAAGGCATGGACGGCAAGGGATGGGACCTCAAGGCTGGCGACGACGCTGCGGGTACCAGCACTGCAGATGCATCGGCTATCCTTGCAAACTCCGGCTTCCATCTGGAACTGGTGCAGGGCGCCAACATGCTCTCCAATGCCGTTGATGTCTCGGTCACAGGCGGTAACTCGCATGTTTCTGATACCGGCGAGGACAGCGGCTCCTGACGAGTACCTCTCTATGAAAAAAGCTGCACCGGCATTCGCCGGTGCAGTTTGCGGTTGAAGGACCGGGTTTGCGCGAAGACGAAGCACCGCCTCTTGGACGTGTGCCGCCCGCCGCCCAGGCTCTGCCGCGATGATCAGGGAGGGACCTGCAATGCAAATCGACAGAATTTCAGACATGATTGCGCATTTCATCGGCCTGTTCGACACGGTGATCGAGGAAGCGCGTCTAAGAAGCAACTATGCCGAAGGCACGGCACACGCGAACAAAGACCGGTTGTCGGATGATGACGCGGCAAGACTGCTAGACAAGACCTACGACTTGCAGCTTCAGGATTACGATCCCGGCGTTAAATATCGCGCCGGCTATTACGACTTCGACTATCTGCAACCGCATTTCGCTCGCATGGTCGAACACGACATGCAGCAGCTTGCAAATGCGATACCGGTAGATATGTCAGCCGCGCATTTCCGTTTTCCGGGCAGTGTCTCCTTTGAGCAAGAACGCGAACTGGTGGTGCACACCGGCCCGGGCTCGGTTATCGCGCATGTCACGCAGGTCAACATTCTTCAGGACGACGACTATCTGAACATGACGGACGGCCCAAATGTGGCGCGCGACACCAGTTTCGTGACCCAGCGCACCGTCGAGTTCCATAACGAAGCAGCCGTCTTCACGCCCTTTTCCGTTTTCCAGCGCACCGACAGCTACGACGCGTTGCAGGCGCTCGCCAAATCAGCACATGATTATATCGACCATGCGCGCGAAAATGACGTGACGTCCCTTGGAACCGGCGCGGAACAGGATTTCGTTCTCGCCGGCAATGACATCAACGGCCTCTACATCAATGGCTCCATGGCAAGCGAAAAGCCAATGCTCGACGACTTCATGCCGGATCGTGGCATTGCCAAGCCCGCTGAAGAGCCTGAAAAGAGCGATGTTTCGCTGCATGAGGATAGCCCCGCCGGAAACAGCCTCGATGTGGCTGCCGGCGCAAATGTCGTCGCCAACATAGCAACGCTGGTCAATACTGCCGTCATGGCCTCCGTCACCACCGTCATGGGCGATTATCACCAGATCGATGCAATCACCCAGGCCTATGTCTATAGCGACCGCGATGAGGTCGATTCCGTTTTCACGCAGTCCGAAGACCATGACGCAACCGCCGCCTACAATATTGCGACCTTCTCACGCAGTGTCTATCCGGGTGCAGAAAGCGCCGATAGCAGCCACGATAGTGGTGAACCGCCAATATTTCCCACTGCCTGGCGTGTCAGCGTCCTCGAGGGAGACGTGTCTTTCGTCCACTGGATCGAGCAGTACCAGTTCATCAGCGACAACGACACACTGACGGTTACCTCTTCGGGTGCCAGCGTCAGCTTGCTGAGCGGTGGCAACGCTGCCCTCAACATCGCCAATTTCCTCGGCATCGGCATGCAGTACGATCTGGTCATCGTCGGCGGCAATGTGCTGGACATGAACCTCATCAGCCAGATCGCCGTGCTTTACGACAATGACTGGATCCGCGCCAACCCCGACGCGCCTGAGGGCGCCACCGTTCAGTCCGGCAACAACCTGTTGTGGAACGACGCCAGCATCCACAATGTCGGTGGCAACGACCGTTTCGAAACCATGCCGGACTATATGGCGCAGACGGTGAAAGCGATTAACGAGCGTGATCCGAACATGCCGGACGCGCTTGCCCACGATGCCAATTTTGCGGGCTATCAGGGGATCAACGTCCTTTACATCACTGGCAATCTTTATGACGTCAGCATCATCAAACAGGTGAGCGTGCTGGGCGATTCCGACTATGTGACGCAGGCAGCCGCAAAGATTCTGGAAAACAACGAGAACGTCACGATCCATATCGATACCGGCAGCAACGCCGTCATCAATCTCGCGCAGATTATCGATTACGACAGCTTCGGTTCCACCACCTACGTCGCAGGCGGGCTTTATTCGGATGCTATCCTTATACAGGGCGGCATCATCGAAAATGATGCGTCGCAACCGGGTCACCAAGGCCAGCAGCTGGCAAACGAAGTGATCGCGTTTCTGCACGACGATCCCGCCACCATTCAGAATGAATCCGATGGCGTCATCAACGCCGGTCACGACATGTCGTGGTCGAGCGCGCATTCATCCGACGTCATGCAGGCGGTCACTGCATAGGTTTTGACAGGCGGGGAGAAACACCCGCCGCCAAAGCCGCAGAAACCGCGAGATCACCGAGGGGATTAATAAAAAAATGGATCATATTTCAAGAAAAACCATTACCGCCGGGCACTCGCTGGACTTGCCGCTGGATCAGGATGCGGAAGACAGCAAGCTGACTGATGCCTGCATTTCGGCCATAAACGAGGCCGTCGAAAACCTGCGCCATCTGTCCGGCGCGGAACCGACCGTGAAAGCAGCCCCGCCCTCCCCTGAGATCACAC
>NZ_WJOK01000029.1 GCF_009649785.1 Agrobacterium tumefaciens
GCTCTTAATAATCCACTTATAGATTGATAATTGGACCTTTTTAGCGCCAAGGTAAGTCATCATGGAGGCCTAATTAATGCCACCCCGCACTGCCAACATTTTATTCAAGGAAGAAGTGGCCGGCACCCTGACGGAGACCGCAGCAGGAGGGACACGGTTTTCTTACAATGCCGACTGGCAAAAGGGTGATATCGCCTGCAGTCTGCCTTCGACCAAGCGCGAACACAACTGGGCGGTGGGGCTGCATCCCTATTTCCAGCACCTTGGTCCGGAAGGCTGGTTGCGCGAAGAGCAAGCTCGCTCAGCGCACGTGGTCGAAGAAGACGATCTTGGACTGCTCCTGCGCTACGGTGCAGACTGCATCGGAGCGGTCGGCGTTAGCCCACCTGAAGGGTCCGCAGAACTTCCTGAGATAACGGAAGCGACGGCCAGTCCCGGTCGCACGGTATCCGGCGTGCAAAAGAAGCTGCTCGTTACCAAGGATGCCAACGGTCAGTTCGTTCCGGCAAAGTCTACA
The DNA here is from genome assembly GCF_009649785.1 of Agrobacterium tumefaciens. Classification (GTDB taxonomy): domain Bacteria; phylum Pseudomonadota; class Alphaproteobacteria; order Rhizobiales; family Rhizobiaceae; genus Agrobacterium; species Agrobacterium tumefaciens. Next base: position 518 of record NZ_WJOK01000029.1, read on the forward strand.
GGCTCGGCTGAATATATCGCCAAGTTCAATTCCGAGAAAATCACCAATCTTGTGCGCAATGAAGCGCTTAGCCTTCGATGGACGGCGGCCGTCCTCGGCCCAAGTGAAGTGACTGCATTCCAGATTTCCTATATAGCAGCTATCGATGAGACCGGGCTAATCGTCACGCGTTTCGATAGAACGGCAAAGGGCGAGAAGCTCCGGCTTGAAGATTGCGCGCAGATTCTCGGCAAGCCCAAGGGGCAGGACTATGGTGGCAAATATGATGCCGCTTACGAGGATGTGGCCGAAATCATTCGCCAGCACTCATCCCGCGCGCAGATCGATCTGTATCGATTTTTTAACCGTCTGGTCCTGTTCGCGCTCATCGGTAACTGCGATGGACATCTGAAGAATTTCTCGCTCCTGGAGACCGCGAGTGGCCTGCGTCTTTCCCCCGCCTATGACGTTGTGAATACCGCATTTTATGACGGATTCGACCAGACATTGGCGCTATCGTTTGGCGGTGAGAAAGTTCAATTAGAAGATGCCGACCAAGGGCTTTTTCGCACCTTCGGCAAGACGATCGGCTTACCTGAATCAGCCGTCAACCAAGCGTTCAAACAGTTGAAGCGTCAGGTTGCGAAGGCCGCACCAATAATTCAGCCGCCCGATGCCGAGCCGCCGGATGGTTTCATGAACAGGTTTAAAGAGATTGTGGACAACGCATGTTTGAGAATACTGGAAGCATAGCGCCGTTCTCCTGGCAGCGCATCGTCGAGGAAGCCTTGCGTCGACGCAAGGCCGAGGGTCTCACCCAGAAGGACCACTCAGCGCTTGCAGGCGTAAGCTATCCGACGATGGCTGCCTTCGAACGTGGCGACACAACACTGACGCTGGCAAAAGCCTTCGACATCTTGCGGGTCGTTGGTCTTGTCGACGAGCCTGCGGAGGGGGATGCTCAGTCGCGCTTTGTCCGTCAGGCGTACGAGCGTTGGCGGCAGCTGACCACGACCCTTCCGACGGACTCACCTGCACGGTTCCCGAATGGCTTTTATCGGATTGACTATTGGCTCGAAGGTGACCTTAAAATCCCCGATCTGGGTATCTTCGAGCGCACTCTTGAAAAGGCAGTCGTCCGAAAAACAGGATGGCCGCCATTCTTCCTACCAACGCGCGAAGAGTTAGGGGCCCGTGAAATCGACGGGGTCATCGAGTGCTGGCTTGCGCCGCAAAGCAACGATCTTGAACGCGGCTTCAGCGATCCTGCCCATTGCGATTTTTGGCGAGCCGCCCCGACCGGCAATATGTTTTTGATCCGGGGTTATCAGGAAGACAGCAACGAGACATTTCCAGCCGGGAGCATTCTCGACACAACGCTTCCCCTATGGCGCATGGGCGAAGTGCTGTTGCACGCGGAACGACTGGCATCGTTGCTCAAACGGGAGCTAGACAGCGTCGTCACGATCCATTTTCGCGCGATGTACACGGGTCTAACCGGTCGCGTGCTCCGCTCATGGGCGAACCCCTTAAGTGAGATGCTCATTGAAGGCTACGCGGCACGAAGCGACGAGGCAGTACTGGAAACTTCTCTCTCGTCAGACGATGTCGAAGGCAGGTTAGCCGAAATTCTTCTGCCCTTGCTCGCGTCGCTCTTTGACAGGTTCGGCATAGCGGGGCTTTCACACGGCCGCGTTGATTCCGAGGTTCAGCGATTGCTCAATAGCTCGACCAGGTGGGAGCGGCGCCCCCGAGCTTAATCGGCGACACCGCGTATCATATCCAGTTCGTTCTTCGCCTTGAAGGGATGTGAACCGGCGACCCGTTATCTCGTAGGACTGACCAATCAATAATCCTGCCGTAAAAACAACGCCAACTCCTGAACATGCTGCGACGCGTCCGCTCCAAAGAAGACGCCAAATTCGGCTGCTGGCGCATTAGGCAATCCGTGTTGCCCATCAATCAATTCGCAATCCAAAGGCACCGCCTCGGGAAACAGTAGTCCGAGCCCCAGACCTGCCCGCAACGCCGAAAGCATGGCTGGAAGCGTTTTCACTTTGCAGCCGACATGCCAACCAATGTTGTTTTCGGCCAGATCAGATAGCATTCGATCCTGCCAGGAACACTGCGTGTCGAACAAAATGATCGGTAGAGAGCCCCCTTCATCCAAATCGATGAGCCGACTTGCACACCAGACCAAGCGTCGGGAGATGAAACTCGTTGGTGGCTCGGTGAAGCGAGCCGGATCGGCGATGACTAGATCTGCGTGTCCTTCCTTCAACGATCGCGCCAGTTCTTTCGAATAGGACGATGTCAATTCGATTTTCACATGCGGGTGTTTGCGACGGAAGTCGGCCAGTGCAGCGGGGAGCCTCGTGAACGCGAGATCCTCGAACAGCCCTATACGCACTCGTCCCGCCAGACGCCTGTCGGTGAGGCCTCGATGCATGTCCTCGGTCAAGGCGACGGTCTTTCGCGCATATGCGAGAAACGAACTGCCGGCATCAGTCAGCGACACGCCCCGCGAGGAGCGGACAAGAAGTTGGGCGTCCAGATCCTGCTCGATGCGCTGCAACTGCATGCTGACGGCCGCCTGAGTACGGGCCAGACGTCCAGCTGCCTTGCTGACGACCCCGGTTTCAGCCACCTCGATGAACATCCTCAGCAACCGGATGTCGAAATTCGCTTCCATAAATTTTCCTGATATCGATACAATTATTATAAGAGTACATACATGCTTCGCCGTTTGGCAATGTCGTTCTTCACACAAGGAGACATCATGACCGACTACCGAAAGAAACTGGAAGCCTGTGGCATTGCGTGGCCGGAACTTGCACGCCCCAATCTTCCGTTTGCACCGACACAGCGCATCGGAGATGTTCTTTATGTTTCCGGGCAGATCCCCGAAGCTGCGGGTGAAATAGCATTCACCGGAAAAGTCGGCGCTGAGATCGATGTCGAAACTGCTTTGGAGAGCGCAAGGCTGTGTGCGGCAAATGCCATCTACTGGGTGAGCGATGCCTTGGGCGGCGACCTCGATCGCGTCGTTCATCTTGCCAAACTCACCATCTTCATCAACGCCACACCAGGCTTCACGACCTTCTCACAAATCGGGAACGGCGCGTCTGAGGTCATGAACGCCGTATTCGGCGCGCGTGGAGAACATGCGCGTTCTGCAATCGGGGTCGCCGGGTTGCCCGCCAATGTGCCGGTCGAGGTCGAAGCCGTATTCCACATTCGGTGAAGGATAGGAGCATTATGCCAGTCGTTCATTTCAATCACGCTGGAGCCGGGCTGCCGTCACCGGAAACACTTCGGGCGGTGATCGAGCAGTTGCATCTTGAGGCTGAGCACGGGCCAATGGAAGCGTCCGCCATGGTCAGCAGGCAACAGGCATCCTTCTACGATCTGGCCGCACGCCTGCTGAATGCTAGGCCGGTCGACATCGTCTTCGGAACGGGGCACGGTCAGCTTTTCGGAGACATTGTCTCGGCGATCCCGCTCTTGGCCGAGAACAAGATATTGGTCAGCCGGCAGGAGTGGATGGGAAACATAGCCTGCCTCCAGAACGCAGCAAACTTGAGCGGTGCGTCACTGTCGGTCATGGCGTCCGACGAGAGCACTGCGGTCGACGTCGAGGCGCTGAAACATGCACTCTCTCCAAATGTCAGGATCGTGGCCTTGACCTGGATCGGTGCGAGTGGCGCACTCATCAATCCAGCAGCTGCCATTGGCAAGGCAATTCGCGATAGCGGCTCCTCCGCATTCTACCTTATCGATGCGAGCCAGGCTGTAGGACAGGTTCCGGTCGACGTGCAGGAACTTTACTGCGATGCACTTGTGGCCTGTGGCCGAAAATACCTGCGGGGTCCGCGCGGGACAGCGCTTGCCTACATCTCGCCGCGTCTCGCAAAGGCGGCGATCCCGCGCAAGATCGACAATTTTCCTCAAGGTTGGAATGCTGAAGATGCAGAACCCTCACACACGGCAAAGGCATTTGAGATAGGTGAGGCATCGGTTGCGCTGAAATTGGGGCTCGGAGAAGCGATCCGGCAGGCCGTTGAATTCGGGTTTACGGACACGCGTGAAGCACTCGATCAAAAGGCTTCACGGCTAAGGCTCGCTCTCGGGAGCATTCCCGCCGTGCGGGTTCTGGACCTGGGTCGGGAAAAATCCGCCTGCGTCACTTTTTTGGTGGACGGCGTTTCGTGCACGGCAGTCAAAGCCGCGCTCGCAAGTCAAGGCATCAGCATCGGGATGAATGGGCGAGGATACACGCCCTACGATCTGGACATGCGAGGCATACCCGAGCTGTTGCGGGCTTCGGTCCACTTGAGCACCACCGACCAGGATATCGAGAAGCTTGTCGCTGGGGTCGTCGCAATCGCGCCCTACTGCGAAACAGCGGAACGGACATACAAATGAATTCCAGCCCCAAACGCACCGCACTTCTTCTCGGCTCCAGCAAGGGGTTGGGATTTGGCGTGGCAGACGCGTTGACCCGTAAAGGTGTTGATGTGATTTTTGTCGGTCGAGATCAAGCTGCGCTGCAGTCGGCGGAAGCCAAGCTGCAAGGTCGCGATGGCTCAACCATTTCCATCGCTGGCGATTTGAGCGACGCACACAGTGTAGCACAGATGATCGCGGAAACGGATCGGCGGGTGAGCGGCATCGATATCCTGTTGCTCAATGGCGGTGGCCCTCCTCCGATTGCCGCTTCCGACTATGACGAACAATTCTGGCAGAAGCAGTTTTCAGCAATGTTCCTCAGTCAGCTGGAAATCGCAGCCCATTACTTGCCCGGCATGCGCCAACGTGGTTTCGGCCGCATCATCGCTGTTTCATCGACCAGCATTCGCGAGCCGATCCCCGGCCTCGCTGCCTCGAACGCTTTGCGCTCGGCTCTGGCCGGATGGGCCAAAACGCTCGCCACTGAGGTCGCCGGAAAAGGTGTCACTGTCAACGTCCTTCTACCCGGCCGGTTTGCGACCGAACGGACGACCCGGCTTGACGCGATGGATGCCGCACAGCGCGGTATAGATCAGGGCGTCGTCGCAGCCGACAGCCAGCGGGAAATTCCGGTCGGCAGATATGGGAGGGTGGACGAATTCGCCGCCGTCGCTGCGTTTCTCGCCAGCGAAGAGGCAAGTTATGTCACGGGTGTGGCTCTGCCGGTGGACGGAGGACTTAGTCGTTCGATTTGACGACTCTGCACTGGTATGGACATTTATCGTAAAGACATTTGGCAGGAAGAGTAAGTGATCCGGATCGAGCCGCTGGCACTGCATCCGCAGCATGTCATCGCACTTGTGCAAATGTTACATGCGGAATGGGGCGCGTTGAATAACTGGTCTGATACCGACAAACTGCGCGCCTCGCTCGAGGACCGCATGACAACCTTGAAAGCGCCAATGGCACTCATTGCGCTGAACGGCGATCAGCTTGTCGGGAGTGCCAGCCTAAAGGTCAACGAACTGCCAGACTATCCCGACAGGCTATTTTGGATCGGTGATGTCATCATCGCACCCGATCAACGTGGGCGCGGTATCGGTACAGCGATGATGCGAGCAATCGTTCGTCAGGCTGCCACGCTCGGCATTTCAGATCTATATTTATATACGCCCGACCAAGAGCACTGTTACCGCAAGCTCGGCTGGAACACCGTAGGCCGCAGTGATGCCAATGGCGAGGACAACGTGGTCATGCATTATGGCTGCTAAAGGCTCGGGTCCAAATCTGTCGCCCGTCAATACTATTGTCTTGTTGCCTGGTCTTGATGGCACCGGTCTTTTGCTTGGCGATTTCGCGCGAGCGCTCGAATCCGATTTCAAGGTGGTGACGATAGTTTATCCGCCGGAAATACCCATGGGCTATGACGACCTAATGGCATTTATTCGACCACAGCTCCCCGACACCAGCTACATTATCGTTGGTGAATCCTTTTCGGGCCCGCTGGCTCTGCAACTGGCTTTCAAGGCGGATGAAAGGCTGCAAGGCGTCGTATTAGGCGCATCGTTCGCTCGCGTTGACATTCGTGCGAAGTGGCTGCTGAAAATACTCGTTCGAGCGGTTTCCCCTCGCCTCGTGCCAATGCGTTTGCTGACATGGATGCTGCTGGGAAAAAGCACGACACCTACCATCGAGCAGCAGCTCAGAGGCGCTCTGTGCACCGTTTCGGCATCCGTTCTCAGCAGACGTGCGAACTCTGCACTGACCGTTGACATGACGGAACAAGGCCACCGCATCACATGCCCCGTCCTTTACCTTCGTGCCACGCAAGACCGGCTGATCAGCAGGGCAGCTGGGGCCGATGTCGCCCGGATAGCGCAAAGGCTCACTATTGAAGATATCAGCGCGCCGCATTTCTTGTTTCAGGTGGCACCGGACGAATGCGCGGCGGCAATACGAAAATTCGCAGGATCGATCGATCGGTCTTAGCGAGTGTCTACAATCCAAAGGAATGCAAATGAAAGATAAAGCAGACACGCTCGATAAAGTTAGCCTGCCGGCGCAAAAGCAGCTTGAGGCTTACAATTCGAAAGACATAGTGGCGTTCATGCCTTGGTGGAAAGATGATTGCCAGTATTACGCATTTCCAGACACGCTCCTCGCGAACGGAGCGGGTGAAATCATGGCGCGTCACATCGAGCGTTTCAAAGAACCTGACCTGTTCGGTACGCTCCTGTCACGCATTGTGGTTGGCAACATCGTCATTGACCACGAGACGGTGACGAGAACTTTCCCGGAGGGGAAGGGAGAGATCGACGTTGTCTGCATTTACGAGATTGAAGACAGCAAAATTGCCAAAGCTTGGTTCAAAACGAGCGAGCCCAGAATGTTATCGCCCTCAGAATAACCGGATGATGTCGACTGCCGATCGTCCAGGCGGTGGCTGCCCAATGGGGTAGCTAACCTTGTGACATTTCTAGATTGCAGACAGCACACTCACCGCCACGTCAACGGTCTAAAGTGGAGATGGATGAATGGACTGTTGCCTTGGAATAATTTGAGGCGAACAGCGGCTGAAGTCCGCTATTTGCCCAAGCCCGCCGGTGATCCTATCGGCCATTTTTGATGATGACACCACGAACGTTCGAGGACCAGCAAGGCGTGATGCAGCATATTCGGGACGACGCGTGGAACGCTTGGACACCGGAGCTACTTTTTGATCGCCTGCGGCATCAAAGCTCACCGTGGTATGTTGCTGGCGGCTGGGCATTGGACTTGTGGCACGGCTACCAAACCCGTGATCACGAGGACCTGGAGTTCTGCGTGCTATCAGAGGATGTTGATCTATATCGCACGGTCTTATGCGAACTCCAGTTCTTCCAAGTCCTGAATGAAGCAACTGCCAATCTTGCCCCGGCAACGAAGCCTCTACCGGACGTCTCCCAAATTTGGGGAGCCGATTTAGACAACCGATGCTGGCGCGTCGACATGATGATTGAGCAAGGCACGCCAAATGATTGGGTTTACAAGCGCGACCCTTCGTTCCGTTTGCCCAGATCTGCCGCTGTCCAAAGAACGCTAGGTGGCATTCCTTATCTTGCTCCCGCTCTTGTCCTTTTCTTCAAGGCCAAGCACCTTCGTGACAAGGATATGCAAGACTTCAGTACCGCATTGCCGAAGCTGGACGCTCAGCAAAGAAGCGATCTGGGCTCTTGGTTGAGGGCGACGTATCCCGGTCATCAATGGATTTCATCGCTTCAATAGAAGTGCGATCACCTCGTTTGGCTCTATTCGTAGCGCTCATCTATTAGCGGTGGCTGAATACTCCAGTACGCGGTTCTTCATAAGCGCTTGTTCCGCATGAGACAGAGGCCATGAGGCTTCTTCCTGCCGCAGCAGGCCGGCTGTCATCTTTTAGAGGCCGGCCCCGGTAAGTGAACGGTATAGGCCCGCATTCAAATCAGCACGGGTCGACCTCTGGTGAAACGCTGGCCGGATAAAATATGTTGAGCGCGGCGTACTGCAAAAGCATGATTGTTTTTGCGTCCCGGATAATCCCGCGAGAGACCATATCCAGCGCATCCTCGATCGAGGTCTCGAGAACGGCGATATCTTCCCCTTCGTCCTCATTACCGCCGCCTTGGCCCGCTCGATCATCGGGCTCGTACTCTCCCACGAAAAAATGAAGCCGTTCGGTCACAGAGCCTGGACTCATAAAAGCATCAAAAATCTGCCGAACCTCGCGCACGCGGAACCCGGTCTCCTCTTCCGTTTCTGCTTTGATCCGCGTTTCCGGATCGGCATTATCCAGTAACCCGGCAGGTGCCTCGATCAGCAAATCGTCATGCCCGTTCACGAATGCCGGATAGCGAAACTGTCTCGTGAGGATCACAGCTCGACGAACGCGATCGTAGAGAAGGATGGTCGCACCATTCCCTCGGTCGTAGGTTTCGCGCGACTGCTGTTGCCAACTGCCGTCAGCTCGACGGAAGGAGAAGTCAGTCTTTTTCAGTATGTACCAATCATCAGACAGCACAGTGACCCCGTTTACGCGGACACGATCGGAGATGCTCATTACCTGCTCCAGTTACTCGACAAGCCATGTGGATTTTCGTGAGAATTCGTGCAATATCGTGCAGAGTCAAGAACTATTTGCGGGATTGCCATGCTGACGGTTGAACGAAAATCTCTAATCCAAAAGGTATTGCAACGGGATGGGCGCTTGGTGGCAAAGGCGTTCAGTCAGGAGGTCGGCATTTCGGAAGACACTATTCGGCGCGATCTTCGCGAGCTCGCAGCAGAGGGTTTGTTGCAGCGGGTCCACGGTGGAGCGCTTCCGGCGTCGGCGGCTGAGGCGGACTTCGCATCACGCCAGGCGACAGCAACCTCAGCCAAATCGTCCCTTGGCCTCGCCGCTGCTCGATTGATTGCCTCAGGTCAGATCGTTTTTCTGGACGGAGGCACGAGCAACATACAGTTAGCTCGACAAATCCCGCGGGATCTCAGAGCGACCGTTATCACACACAGCCCAAGCATCGCCGTCGAATTGGTTGGACATCCATCGATCGATGTCGAAATGATTGGCGGTCGATTGTTCAAGCATTCTATCGTCACGGTGGGCTCCACCAGCGCTGAAGCCATCGCGCGCGTTCGAGCCGATATCTTCTTCATGGGGGTAACAGGCCTGCATCCCGAGACAGGCGCAACGACAGGTGATGCAGAGGAAGCATCAATCAAACGCTTGATTGCAAAACAATCAGCTGAGACGGTTGTGATTGCTACGAAGGAAAAACTCGGCGCAGCATCGCCCTATCAAATCGTCCCCTTGAGCGAAATCACGACATTAGTCACTGAACGTCCTGATGATGCCGAACAGCTTCGACCGTTTAAATCGATTACGGTTACAGTTGTCGAGACGGATCACTAGACCCGACGGCGCGCCTCACTACTTCGCGAAACCACTGATGTGCGGGATCGTGCGTGCGCCGATCATGCCAATTCATCGTGAATGAGAATTCCGGTATGGAAAATGGCGGTTCAAGGACAACGGTATTACCAGACATGCCAAGCGGTCCCACCGCTCGGCTGGCGATCGTAAGAATCAGATCTGTGCCCGATACCAAGTTTTGAGCGACACTCCAATGAGGCAGCGCCAGAGCAATTCTCCGGGAAAACCCTAATTTTGCCAGCGCGACATCTATCTCGTTACGTCCAACCTCCTTCATGGCAACCAGAATGTGCGGACGCTGCAGATAGGTCTCCATAGTAAGGGTACCTGATCCTTCATGCGCATCATCGGCTACCACGCAGACAAACCGTTCGTTGAACAGGATCGACCCTGCGAAGTCTGTGGGGCTTTCGGAAAATACACCGAGCGCCAGATCGACTTCCCCGTCCATGATCTGCCGGACCATGCCGCTTCGGTCAGAGTGGGTGACCACAACGGATACGGCCGGCGCCTCATGCCTAAGCATTGGCATAAGTTTTGGTAGAAGAACGGCCGAGCCATAGTCCGACATGGCGATCCGGAACTGTCGCACTTCATTCGTTGGGTCAAACTGCTCTGGACCGACGACCATTCGGATCTGGTGCAATGTGTCGGAGAGTAGCGGAGCGAGTTGCTGCGCCCTGGTGGTCAGCACAAATGTTCCGTCTCTCCTAACAAGCAAGGGGTCATCGAACATATCTCGCAATCGCGCGAGCGCATGGCTTACGGCAGGCTGGCTCATTCCCAACCTAAGTGATGCGCGAGAGACATGCCGCTCGGCCAAAACCGCATCTAGGACCACCAGGAGATTGAGGTCGACACCCCTAAGATTATTCATCACGCTCATATTTCGAATAATATTTAAGAATTTTCATTCTGCAAATGGATGGTCCATCACGCTCCTTGAACGGAGATAAAACCCATGAACCAACTCTATTTGCTCATCCCGGCTATCATCACCGGGGCGGCCGTCCCCTTCCAGGCGGGAGCAAACGCCGCTCTCGGGCGCAGCCTCGGCCATCCACTGTGGGCAACGGCAGTTTCGCTGCTTGTCAGCCTCATCTGCATCATCCCGATAATGCTTGCCGCTCGGATCGATACACCCCTCCTTACTGCCGCGGCTCAGGCTCCACGCTGGATATGGATCGGCGGCTTGGTCGGTGCACTCTATGTCACCGGGGCGCTTATCATCGCGCCAATGTTGGGTGCAGCGAATTTTATCGTAGCAATCATCCTTGGTCAGTTACTCGCATCGGCCGCATTGGACCAGTGGGGACTAATGGGCTTCCCGAAACAACCGGTAACGCCGACCCGAGTTCTCGGGCTTTCCGTCGTATTCGTGGGCATTTTGGTCATGCAGTGGCAGACCATTATCGGCAGCTCGAGCCGTGGATGACACAGATTTGGATGAGTGTACGATGAAAATTCTGCACATTGACACCAGCATTTCGGGCGAGGCCTCTGTAAGCCGCTTGCTGTCTGCCGAAGCCACGGCTTGCCTCTTGAGACTGCATCCACAGGCACAAATCGCTTACCGGGACCTGGCTGTCGATTTGCACTGAGAACTGGCTCTGACTCACATTTGCTGCTGTTGAGGATGATGCTTCTGCCAGTTCATCGGAGGATCAGCAATGCAACGACGATTTCAACGGGCGAGCCTCGCGCCGTCCGGCTTTGCAGTTGACGAAGTGATGGTTGTCGCAGAGTGCGTTCAAGTTCGGCTGCGATCGCGCGCGCCCTCGGGAGCGTGCCCAGCCTGTGGTCGACAGAGCCGACGAGTTCAAAGCCGATATCTGCGCCGGCCCGCTGACCTGCCTTTCGGCGGTCGGCGAGTTGAGCTGGCGATCGTGGCGCGTCGGTTCTGGTGCGATGCCGTTCTGTGCGGTCGGCGTATCTTCTGCGAACAGTTCGATAGTGGCGTGCTGGAACGTTACGGTCGGCGCACCCAGCGGCTGGAGACCATTGTCCACCATCTCGGTTTGGCGCTCGGCGGCAGACCGGCAGCAGCCTTTGCCAATCGTCTGATGGTGCCGGTGAGCAATGACACATTGCTGCGGGTGGTTCGCCGCCGTATTGCCGATCAGGATGATGAACTCACCGTCATCGGCATTGATGATTTTGCTTTCCGACGGGGCCAAAGCTATGGGACGATCGTCTGTGATCTGGAGCGGCGGAAGCCCGTCACCTTGTTACCGGATCGAGCATTGGATACGTCCCGAGCGTGGCTTGCCGGGCATCAGTCGATCTCCATCGTCGCTCGCGATCGGGGCGGCGGCTATGGCGAGGCCATAGCGAAGGCATTGCCCAATGCTGAGCAGGTTGCTGATCGCTGGCATCTAATGGAAAATTCCAGTCGAGCCTTCCTCGATGCAGTCAGCAAGTCGATGCGACAGATCAGGCAGGCGGTCGGCAGCAATGTCGTTGATCCTAAGCTTCTGACATACGCTGAGAAGCTGCAGTATGAAGGGTATCTACGCCGCCAGGAAACGAACGAGGCGGTTCGTGAGCTGTCGAAGAATGGAACATCAATTCGGCAGATTGTGCGGCAAACCGGCCATAGCCGAAAGCTCGTTCGCGACGTTTTAAGGGGGCAGCGTCTCGACGTGTTCCGAACACGGCCCAGCTCTCTGGATAGCTGGCTGCCTTGGCTCAACAACCGCTGGGAAGAAGGGGCACGTAACGCTTCGGCACTCTGGCGTGAAATGAAGACGAAGGGCTTTGCGGGACAGAGTGGCGTCGTATCACAATGGGCTCAACGCCGACGTCTTGCGGAAAAGGCCAATCAGAGTGGGCTCGCCAGAACGCCATCGGCACGTGTCATCGCTCGGCTCATGACCACCGCACGCGATGACCTCGCAAAACCCGAGGCAATCCTGGTGGCGGCGATCGAAGTGAACGTCCCGGACCTTGTGGTTGCCCGCACGGCCATCGGTGACTTCCAGTCCATGATCCGCTCGAAGACAGCCCGAAAGCTTTATGAGTGGCTGGAAGCTGCTAGGAACAGCCTTGTCGGATCCTTCGCCGGCGGCGTGGAAAAGGACCTCGAAGCGGTGAGAAACGCGATCATCTCACCGTGGTCGAATGGACAAACGGAAGGACAGATCACACGCTTAAAGCTCATCAAACGCCAGATGTACGGAAGAGCAAAACTCGATCTGCTGCAAGCGCGCTTAATCGGCGCATCGTAGGAGCGGCACGACAGCAAATGTGCGTCAGAGCCAGCTCTCAGTGCAAATCAACAGTTGAAGCATATTTCGCCGCTCAGTTGGGAGCACATCAACCTTACCGGCATCTACACCTGGGATGCCGAACACCAGATGCCCGACGGATTTCGATCGCTTCGTCTGCCAGCCGGGCTACGGCGAGTCGCATAAGTTCCCCTTCCGTTCTCTCTTAGCGTACGATTTCGGACTGCTCTTGTTCCCGCCCCAAGTTTTAACTCCTGTAACGCAACGCCTCAACAAGCAGAGCAAAGGCGGCGGTGTGTTGACGTCTGCTGGGATAATAGAGGTGATAGCCGGAGAAGGGTTCGCACCAGTCTTCCAGAACCCTGATCAGGCGGCCATCTTCGATATATTGCGCGACCTGGCTTTCAAAGGTGTAAGCAAGTGCCAGACCATCGAGCGCAGCGGCCTCCAACATCAGTCCATCGTTGATGATCAGCGGCCCATTCATTCTAACTTGGAGTTCTTCTCCACCGCGCTCGAATTCCCAGGCATACAAACCACCACTTGTCGTCTGGCGGTAGCTCACGCCAAGATGCTCGCCTAAATCGCGAGGCGTTTGCGGAATTTTTCGATTTGCGAAGTAGGCTGGCGAGCCTACAACTGCCATGCGGAGGTCAGGGCCAATTTTGACTGCTATCATGTCCTTTTGAACCTGTTCGCCAACGCGTATCCCAGCGTCGAACCGGTCCGCGACAATATCTGTCAGTCCTTCATCGAGAGTGATTTCCAGTTGGATGTCGGGATATTCCGTCATGAACTTGCTGACTACGGGCCAGAGCACACTTGTAGCGGCGTATCTGAACGTAGTTATACGGATCATGCCAGTGGGCTTGTCACGAAGTGCGGAAATCGCCGAAATTTCGCTTTCGATATTCTCGAAAGCGGGCTTGAGATTCCTCAGCATGCGCTGTCCAGCGTCGGTCAGAGAGAGGCTTCGTGTTGTTCGAGAGATCAGTCGCACCCCAAGCTTTTGTTCCAGCATCCTGACTGAGTAACTCACCGCGGACTGAGAAAGCCCTAACTTTGCGGCAGCGCGCGTGAAACTTCCTGCCTCCGCTACGGCGATGAAGGCTACAAGTTCACTGAAGTCACCCTGTCTCATTTATTGATCCCATTTCTAATTATAATGGGATTATAGCAAAAGATTGACTTATGTCTCGTCTCGCTACGCTTCTTCACGCACCATTGATCGATGCGGCTGTAAGCCGCAGCCCTTCCTGATCGATGTTTGCAATGACGGAGTTTGTCCCGGCAAAAAAGATGAGGTCATCGGTGGCACATTACGAGGTCGGCTGGCCGCTTATCGAACTGGGATACTAAAAAAGAGCCGCAAATGACGATGCCGTCTCCGAACGAAGACAATCCGTCGATATCGACTGCAAACGAGATTCTGAGAAGTATCTAAGTACTTTAAACAGGTGGCTACGCACAATTATTGTTGGAGCCGAGTGTCATCGCTGTTTCCGGCGCATCAGCGCTCTCCAGATCAATCAGAAATTGTTGCATGACAGGTGAGTCTCCAAATCGACTAAATTGACGTTCCGACTTAAGCGAGAACGACGGGTTGGCTTTTATGAGACTGCCCATGGACGTCTGCGCATCTCCGAAGTCTTTCCTTGCTGCCTGAAGAGCGGTTTGAATGAGCAGGCAGTTTGCATCCTGCGGGGCTCTGATCAAGCATTCCCGAATAACGATCGCTGCCTCATTGCGCCGACCAGCAGCATAAAGCGCCTGCCCGTGAACATAAGCATAATATTCTGGCGCCATCGGGTGGAGACGCCGTGCGCGTTCTGCGTTGGCAACGGCATCGTCATAATCTCCATAGCGAACCTGAGCCTTGGCGACCGCCATGAGGCTGTCAGGATCGTTCGGGTTGAGCTCCACGGACCGACTCGCCGCCTGAAGTGCGCCAACGTAATCACCGGTGGCAGACAGTCCGAAACTTACGACCTGATACCCGATCGCAAGATTTGGGTCGAGCCGGATGGACTGACGCGCCTCGCTCAAACCGATTTCCGCATCTCGTTCCGTCGCGCGACCTGTGACGCGCTGTGTCACATCGAGGATGTAAGTCATACCCAGACCGGCCCGCGCTACAGCATAAGACGGGTCGAGTTCCAATGCTTGCTGGTACAGCGCGCGTGCGGCCAACAGTCCATCCGGATCTTTAAAGTCATGCTTGAAACGACTACGCGCCTGAAGAACAAAGTCGTAGGCCTGCAAATTGCTTGTAGGGCGCCGGATCGCCACTTTCTGTTCAGTCTTGCCGACATAAGAAGCCAGACTTACGACGATTTGTGACGTCAGCTCACTTTCAACAGCGAAAATATCATCGACATGACGGTCGTAACTTTGCGTCCATAAATGCGCACCACTCTTCACATCGATCAGTTGTGCTGCGACACGAAGTTGGTCGCCGAAGCGGCGCGCGCTGCCCTGAACGACATATGCAACATTCAATCTGTCGCCGATCCGTTGGATATTGGATGCATCATCCAGCACTGCGGATGTGGAGTTGGGGTCGATCACCTGCAAGTCGGGATTCCGGGCAAGCTGGGTGGTGATGTCCTCAGTCAGTCCATTAGCAAAGTAAGCCTGCGCCGGGTCGCTGCTCATGTTGGCGAACGGCATGACAGCAACGGATGGCCGAGGATCAGTTATTTCAGTGCCCGCAAACTCCAGTAGCCCTGAGGGCAACCGGTTTATCATGGCCGACAAAGGGACCGGCTGCAGCGAGAGTCCGATCATGACTAGTGATGCTGCGCCAAGCGCATAGGCGAGGCGAGCACTTACACGTGGAGCAAAGTCACGCAAGCGACTCCAGCGAGGGTCGCGTTGTCCAACCCGCTTGAGCGAATATACATCAAGTCGTTCGGGAATATTCTTTGCTGCTCTGCGTCCGATATGAACGAAGCTTTTGCCGCGATTGCGGTCAGCACTCATCACGACTGCGCCGCTGACAAAAATACTGCCAGGTATTGCCATGGATTCCAGTCGGGCGGCCACATTGACACCATCGCCGTAGATATCGCCATTATCCTCGATAACATCTCCAAGATTGACACCGATACGGAATTCGAACCGGCGTTCATCAAACCCGTTCTGGATTTCCACGGCGGCATCAAGCGCATCGTTGACGCTGACAAAAGCAGCCAGAAATCCGTCACCGGCATTTTTGAAGGTCCGTCCGCCATATCGTTTGATCGTTGGCTCAATCAGATCATCAAACACCATGCGCAGGTCAGCGTAGGTTGCAGCCTCGTTTTCGGCCATCAAACTGCTGTAGCCAACGATATCTCCAGCCATGATCGCTGCAAGCTTACGGTCCATGCTTACTTCCTGTTGCAATAGCTACGGTTCTCAAAACACCAACCTTGGTAATTTTCGCGAGTAATGTACCTCCAGGGCTGCGAATGGATTAGCCTCCAGAATTTGCATGACCTTAGAAACGTAACTTTTGAATGGGGGCGAACGTGTTTTGCAAAACACTCAATCCTGATACGATGAACCATCCGTGGTCGGACCCCATTCCCTCGCGAATTGCTCGTCACATCGGCATCACCGGACCACGCCTGTGCCATGCTGACGGGTCAACCCTTCGGGTGGTCCTGCGGAATATACATTTACCACGTCGGCAATGACCGAAAGCGCAAGACTGTTGGCATCGCGCGTGGGTCCAAACATGCCAATAGGAGCTTTTATTCGGCTGGTTTGGGCAGGTGTGTAACCGAGAGCCCAGAGAGCCTCGCAACGGCGCGCGTGCGTTCTTTTGCTGCCAAGCGCACCAACATACACCGGTTTGTGTCGCAGTGCTGTTTCAAGCATAGGCAACTCCCGATCCAGATCGTGGAAAAGCACAGCAAATGCCGTGTCCTGATCGATGCCGGTGCGGTCGAATTCGTCAGAGCGCCGCTCAAAGGAAAACACTTCGAGCGACGAGGCAAGGGCAACTCTCTCTGTGGCTTCAACTTCAATTCCTCGGCCGCAGAGGATCAACCGAAGACTGGGCTTGTAGAACCGTACAAAGGAGGCGCCAATCCAAGATGATGCGGCACTTTTAGGGGAATTGATAGCACTGATCGTCTGGGCAGCGGGGTCGTAACGCAGTCCGATCCTTTTGCGCCTCTCGAGCGCCACTAGAATTTGCCGCAGCGGCTCCAAATCCTTGATGACGTGAATGGCAAGCGTAATCCCTCCCCCGCATGGTAGTATAACGTCGAAAAACTGCGAACCTTCACCGAGACGTAGATATCGATCCATCCCTTTTGCGATCGCAGCGATTGCTTCAGCGGCGACAGCCGCCTCGGTACATCCGCCGGATACAAACCCGCAATAGCTGCCATCGCCACGAACGGCCATCTGTGCGCCGAGCGCGCGGGCAGCACCTCCCCTGATTTCGACCAGGGTAACCAACGCGCTCCCGAATTCCGTTTCGGCGCCATCAGCCGCATAGTTGACGATTGCTTCGGAATCGTCGGTCATGAATGCGCAAAATGGTGTGGGTGGCGTATGAAGCACAGAAAACGAGTTCAACATAAACGATCCTTGCCAATGGGACTGCTGCGGCGTGCACGGCCGCAGCAGTCATCGTTCAAGCCAGTTTTTCGAGTGTGATCGGCAGGCTACGGATGCGCTTGCCTGTCGCGTGATAGACGGCATTACCGATCGCGGGAGCGACACCGACAACACCGATCTCGCCAACTCCCTTGCCGCCAAGCGCCGTGGCCTGCATGTCGGGAATGCCAACAGAGATCACCTGGATGTCAGGCACATCTGCGTTGACCGGCACGGCGTAGTCGGCAAAATTTGCGTTGACGGTACGCCCGTCACGCTGATCGACAAAGCCTTCTTCGAGCAGTGTCTGTCCGAGGCCCATAACCATACCGCTGATCCACTGGCTTTCAGCAAGCTTCGGATTGAAGATCCTGCCGCAGCAGAAAGCCGAGACCATCCGTTTCACCCGGATCGTGCCAAAGTCTTCGTCAACGCGAACCTCGACGAACTGGGCAGCCCAGCTGTGAGCCGAAACGCCCCCTTCGACCGCACCTTTCAGCTGGGCAAAACTGCGGTCGGCGGCGTTCTTCATGTCTTCCGTCGCGCCCGCAGCGAAGGTGTTGCCTTCGATTTCCAGCCTGTCCTGACCCACGGCCTTCAGCAAATCAGCGATGCTGATGCCACCCGCTGGTCGACGTGTGGGTCGAACCAAACCGTTCTCAAATGTCAGTTCCGCCAGTTTCAATGACTGCAACGGTGACTTCGGATCGGATGCAGCCAGGTTGAGAAGAGCGTCTCGTGCGTTTCGTGCTGCCTTGTCAACCGCCCCGGAAAGGTTGTTGGCTTGCTGTGAGCCGCCTGCGAGTGCCGACCTCGGCAGTGCGGTATCGCCCAGGCGCACGACCACTGTTTCGACAGGAACGCCCAATGCGTCCGCGGCGGTCTGGGCGAGGATCGTATAGGTCCCGGTACCCATGTCGGTCGCGGCGCTGAGAACCTCGATTTGCCCGTTGGCATGGAAGACGAGCTTGGCCTCGCTTGCGGTGCGGATCATGGGATATGAGCCTGCCGCCATCCCGTAACCGATAAGCTCTCGGCCTTCCCGCATCGAGCGCGGAGCAGGATTGCGCTTCCACCAACCGATGCCTTCGGCGCCAGCAGCATAGGCTTCCCGCAACTGCCGCGTTGTCCACGGCATGCCGTTGCTCGGATCGACGTCGGCCCAGTTGGCGAGGCGCAATGTGACCGGGTCCATGTTGAGCGCATAGGCCAGCTCATCGATCGCGCTCTCCAGTGCATATGCGCTAGGGTTTTCGCCCGGACCACGCTTCCAGCCAGGTTGAACGGAGTTAACGGGCACGACATTCAAACGCGTGGAGAAGTTTGGCGTCGCATACATAATCTTGGTGACGTTGTTGCAGGCCTCAACATGCACCTCGTCGATCGCCGTCTCGTTCCAGCTCTCATGGACGATCGATGTGATCTTTCCGTCCTTCGAGGCGCCTATGGAGAGTGTCTGCCGGGTTGCCGGACGGCCGCCAAGACCGGTGAATGTCTGGGGACGCGTCAGGGAAACCTTGACCGGGCGGCCGAGCTTTCGTGATGCTGCGCAGGCCAATCCGACATGAGGGTGGGCGCCGATCTTGGACCCGAAACCGCCACCGACATAGGGCGAGATTACCCGCACGTTTTCGATATCGATGCCGAGAAATTCTGCCACCACGCTTCTGGCGCCTCCAACCCACTGGCTGGGTTCCCACACGGTGATTTTGCCATTATCCCACGAGGCTATCGTGGCGTGCGGCTCCATCGGCACGTTGTACTCCCGCGCGGTCGTGTAGGTGACGTCGACCTTGACCTCGGCACTGGCGAGGCCCGCCGCCGCATCGCCCCATGTGGCTCCCATCGGTTCGATGAGCACTGACTTTGCCTTGGGATCGTTGATGTCGAGAATGGCGTCGCCGTCCTCGTAATCCACCCTTAGAAGGCTCGCAGCCTCCGTCGCCGCTTCGAATGTGTCTGCGACCACCAGCGCGATGTGCATGCCGTTGAAGCGGACGATGTCGTCCTGGATCGGCGTAAATTCCTCCGTGGCGCCGCCGCCCTTGCTGTAGACGGTCGGCTTGTTGATCTTCAACGTATTCTGAAACGTGTAGACGTCGATCACACCGGGTACTGCTTTTGCGGCGGCGGTATCGATATTGAGGATGCGCCCCGCTGCGCGTGTCGACTGGACAGTGACGCCATAGGCCATGTTCTCGAGCTTCTGCTCGATGGCATAACGAGCCTGGCCTGCGACCTTCAACGGACCCTCGGCCCGAGAGAGGCGGGAGCCAAGTGCTGGCACCTTTGCGGGGACGGGCTCGGCCGCGAATGCTCCTGGTGCGATATTGACGCCCACGCCTGCAACAGCGGCAACACCTGCTCCTAGTTTCATGACGGTGCGACGATCGAGTGCGAAATCTTCTCTCTGTGTCATGCGATGTCTCCTACCGTCATCAGGGCGCGGGCCACGACCTTCGGTGTCAGTTCGATTTTGAATGCGTTGTGTCCGCTCGACTTCGCGCCATCGACGGCTGCCGCGGCAGCAGCTCGAAGCGTTGCCTCGTCGAGGGACTTGCCCTTGAGCGAATCTTCGACAGCGCGCAGACGCCAGGGCTTGGTGGCTACACCACCCACGGCAATGCGTATGTCGCGGATTGTCTTGCCATCCGCTTCGATGTCGATACCAACCGCCGCGCTGGCAGCGGCGAATTCGTAGGATGCACGGTCGCGAACCTTGAGATAATGCGAGCGCTTCAAGGCGGCGACACGCGGGATCTCTATGCCGACGATCATCTCACCGGGTTCAAGCTCGTGTTCGATATGCGGGGTCTGGCCTGGCAGCCGATAAAACTCGTCGACGGCAATGCGGCGTTCAACCGATCCTTGCACCAGAACGGTGGCATCGAAGGCAACCAGCGAGACTGCGAAATCGCCGGGATAAATGGCGATACATGTGTCACTGGTGCCCAGCACCGCGTGGTTTCGATTGATACCCTCAAGGGCCGCACATCCGGAACCGGGATTTCGCTTGTTGCAGTTGGGATAGGCGCCCGGATCGCGGAAATACATGCAACGGGTTCGCTGCATCAGGTTGCCGCCAATGGAGGCCATGTTGCGGAGCTGCGCCGACGCGGCTCGCCACAGGCTTTCCGAGAGCGCCGGGGCCGCATCCTTGATATCGGGGTGATCGGAAACCGCGCTCATTTTTGCGAGAGCACCGATGCGGATGACATCGGCTGAGACCTCGATCGTGTCGAGACCGGACAAACGGGTGATATCGATAAGACGAGCCGGCCGTTCCACGTTCAGCTTCATCAAATCGAGCAGGGTGGTGCCGCCTGCGAGGAACCGCGTTTCTGGCTTGGCTGCCTCGCCAATAGCGGATGAGGTGTTATCAACACGCAGATAGTCAAACGTTCTCATCGTGCTGCCTCCTTAGGAAGGCGGCTAGCGGCGTCGCGCACGGCAGCAACAATATGCGGGTACGCGCCGCACCGACAGATGTTGCCGCTCATATATTCGCGGATGTCCTCGTCAGTGCCCGCATGGCCTTCGCGAATGCAGGCGACGGCCGACATGATCTGGCCGGGCGTGCAGTACCCACACTGGAATGCATCATGCTCGATAAAGGCGGTTTGAACGGCATGCAACACACCATCCGCTGACTGGAGGCCTTCAATCGTGGTCACCTGACGGCCTTCAACCTGCGCCGCCAGGGTGAGGCAGCTCAGCACGCGCTGGCCATCGACATGGACCGTACAGGCGCCACATTGTCCGTGATCGCAGCCCTTTTTTGTTCCGGTCAAATCGGCGTGCTCGCGAAGCGCGTCGAGCAAGGTCGTTCGTATGTCGACTTGGAGATCATGGCTTTTACCATTGACCTCAAGGGATAATTGACGGGCGGTTGACATCTCGTCTCCTTTCGAACCCAGGTCCTCATGATCGAACCTAGCTCGGTTGATGGCGAGCGATTAGTCGGTCAGAACTGCATAGGGTTAGAAAGGGGATTGCTAAATCATCCGAGTTATTGAACTTCAGGATTTTGAGATGCACCTGGCCTTAGCCACCCGTGACACTCATATGTCGGACAACCGCAGGACGGTTATGGGTCCTGTCGATGATGAAGTCATGGCCCTTGGGCTTTCGTGAGATCGCCTCGTCGATGGCAGCATGGAGAAGGCTGTTGTCCTCGGTAGTGCGCATCACAGTGCGCAAATCAGCGGCGTCGTTCTGGCCGAGGCACATATAGAGAGTGCCGGTCGAGGTTAACCGGACCCGGTTGCAGCTCTCGCAGAAATTATGGGTCATAGGCGTGATGAACCCCAGCCGACCGCCGGTTTCCTCGACTGTAACATATCGCGCTGGCCCGCCAGTGCGGTAGCCAATATCACTCATGGTGAATTGCCGCTCAAGGTCTGCGCGAAGCCTGGAGATCGGCAGAAATTGGTCGGCGCGATCCTCTCCAATATCACCCATTGGCATGGTCTCGATGACGGTCAGGTCCATGCCGCGGCCATGAGCAAAGCGAAGCATTTCAGGCATCTCGACGTCGTTGAAATCCTTCAGAGCGACGACATTGAGCTTGATCTGCAAGCCCGCCTTCTGCGCAGCATCGATACCTTCCATGACCTTCTGAAGGTCACCCCAGCGCGTGACCTGCCGAAACTTGTCGGGGTCGAGCGTATCGAGCGAGACGTTGATCCGCCGCACGCCGCAATCGTACAGCTCATCGGCGAAACGTGCGAGCTGCGAACCATTGGTGGTCAACGTCAGCTCGTCGAGGTCGGAGCCGATCCGTTTTCCGAGTTCGCGGACCAAATGCATGATGTTCTTGCGCACCAGCGGTTCACCGCCGGTGAGCCTCAGCTTGCGCACGCCTCTGGCGATGAAAGCCGAACAGATCCTGGTGAGCTCTTCTAGCGTCAGGAGATCCTTCTTCGGCAGGAAACTCATGTTCTCAGCCATGCAGTAAGTGCAGCGGAAATCGCAGCGGTCTGTCACCGAAACCCGCAAGTATGTGACAGACCGCTGAAACGGGTCGATCAGCGACTGCGCTTTTGTCGAGATCGGTGTGGCATGGTGGTCCGAGAAACCAGATAGACCTAGGTCGGCTTTCATTTCGTGACCCCGGTAGTGCGTCGCGCTGGATTGGAACGAGTGAGTAGCTTTAGGCCATAATGCGCAATCATGCCGCACAACACGACGATCGCCGCATGACGAAGGACAAATTCGATGGCGGCCGCCTCGAAATCCCAGAAGCTGAGCGTCGATTCCATTCGAAGCTTTGGCCCTATGTCGATAACATACAGGCTGTGAACACCGTAAATGGCAATGAGAGAGGCAAGAACCCGTAAGACGAGGGTTTGAAGTCTGGCATTCATCTTCAAACCCGAGGCGTTGCCCACTACCCGCATGATCATCGTCCACTGCAAGCCTACATGGAGGGCCGCGATCCCGAGCACGATATATGCAACGAGCGCATGGATCTGTCGTACCGTAAATGTGCTGCGGAAAGGCAGGAAGTCGAAAACGGTCCGCGAGATTATGACGCTCGAGACGAGCAGTCCCAGCATCATCACCAAGAGACAGAGCGTGATGGTCTTGCTGAACATGCTCCGTGGTTCCCGCCAGCCTTTTGCGACCACGCCATACCACCGCCCATTGAAGACGTTGTGGCCAATCAGCAGTAAGAACATCAAGGTGCCGATGATCTCGTGGGCGGCGTTGCCAAACCAGTTGTAAGCGAACGCGGCCAGCAACAAGCTGACCGCGAGCAAATCCAGAATCAAGCGAAAGAGGAAAAGTGGCTTCACGGCATGTAAGCCCGCATTCGGTCGATTGTGAACATGAAATCGTTATCGGCCTGTCCACCGTGGCACGACTGGCAGCGATCGGCGATAGCTTCACGTTTGATCTGCCCATTGGTATCGAACTGTTGGAAATGCCAGTCGCCTGTGCGCTCGTCTTCGGATGAGGCAAGGCCCCAGTCGACGCCCTTTTCCATGACGAAATAGCTCACCAGCTTGTAATCCGTCCAGATGCCAAGCACCAATTGAGTACCGGGCGGTAGCGGCTGGCCGGACTTCGCAATCGCTATGGTCTCGGCGGTGGCAAAAGCTTCCTCTTTCGAAGAACCACGGTCATAGGTGCCGTAAAGCACGTAGTCTTGAAAGTTCTTCGGGAACGTCGCGCGATTACCGGTTGCCTGCGCAAAAGCTTCGCCACTGACAAGGCTCATGCCGGCGAAAACGATAGACAATAAGATAACACCGGTAATCTTGGGACAGAGCGACCACTGTCTTGTTGAAGGCATTCGGGTTCCTCACAGGTTCGGGCGGGGTAAAGACATTCAAGCCTAAACTAGCCTCGTTCCATCGATGGAATTAGACGGCCCCATTTGCATGCGGTTAGAAACCGGCCTTCTAAATCGCTCAGTGAGCGCCCCCTTGCCCACTTTCCCTTTTAAAATGAAACTGATGCAACATTCGGATAGGTGCCGACCACTGATGGAAGTTGATTGAGGAAGAATGGAACACACGAAGGACATTTCGATCGCAGCCATCCTGCTGGCAGCCGGACAGGCAAAGCGCATGGGAGAAAACGGCCCGCACAAGCTGCTTGCAGAGTTCGATGGTGTGCCACTGGTGCGGCGTTCTACAACGGTTTTGCTGGCCTCAAGTGCAAGGCCGGTCGTTGCGGTGACCGGCCATCGTCAAGCAGATGTCGAGGATGCTCTGGCGGGTCTTGATATCGCGACTGTTTTCAACCCGTCATACATGAACGGCATGGCTAGCTCGTTGGCATGCGGGATATCACATCCTCGAATTGCCGCGTGCGACGGTGTGCTTGTGATGTTGGCCGATATGCCCGGCATCACCACCGAGCATGTCGACAAACTACTGCGAGCCTTCCAGACATCAGACGCAAGAGCGATTGTGCGGGCGAGCTCTGCCAACAAACCTGGACATCCCGTCCTGTTTCCACGCGTGCTCTACAAGCGCCTGATCAGACTGACGGGCGATATGGGAGCACGAGAGCTTATCGCCGATAGCAAACTCCCTGTCATGATGATCGATATCGGGCCGGCGGCTTTACTCGATGTCGATACGCCGACCGCCATCATCGGAAATGGCGGGGTACTACGCGGTTGAGCCCTTCTCCGGACATTAAATCCGGGTACCTTACTACCGACACGAACCCTATGATTGTCGGTAAGGCAGATGGTCGTATCCATAGACCATCACGATCCATCACCGGCCTCTCTTCAAGCCCTCGCACTCTATTTAGAAGCCTGGTTTCTAAACTCATGCTGATATGTGCCCGTTATCAACCGGTGATATTTCGGCGACAATGGTCGTCGACTGAATCCCAGTGATCTGGAAGCGCGAAACCGGGAGAATAAATATGTCATACGATCCAAAAGACCACCATATTTATGCCCGCAGACTTGGCTCCGGGGTACTGCTCGTCGCAGTTGCCTTTTGCGGAATTGCGCTTTTCGGCCTTGATTTTCATAGCACAGTTCACGCGGGCGGGCCCGTGATCGCTGGCCACATAAATGCACCGAAAGTCACGCAATGCAGCTAAGAAAGCCAAATATCGGCAGCCACCATGGGGCCGGCCTTTCGGGCAGGCTGGCCTTACTGTTTGCAATCGCCGGCGGGATTGCCGTGGGAAATCTCTACTGGGCACAGCCGCTCCTGAGTGAGATCGCAGCGGCACTCCAGGTATCGGCTGGGACCGTAGGCCTGCTGGTCACCTTGACCCAGATTGGCTACGCGGTCGGCGTGCTCCTGATCGTCCCTCTCGGCGACATGCTGCAGCGACGTGCCCTGATACCGGGCGTCATGGCCTGCTCTGCCGTGGCACTTCTCGGTGGCGCCTTGTCGCCAGGCTTTGTGGCACTTGCGACTTCACTTGCTACCGTTGGCATGACCACCGTGGCCGGGCAGCTTCTGACACCGCTCGCCGGAGATCTCGCGACACCTGAGGAACGAGGCAAGGTCGTAGGTACGATAGTCTCAGGCCTTTTGGCGGGGATCCTCTTGTCCAGGACTGTCAGTGGCGTTCTTGCCGACGCCTTCAACTGGCGTGTTGTCTATGCGGTCGCCGCGATGTGCACGCTGCTGATGGCGACCGTGCTCCGGTTTATCATACCCATTGAACCACCACGGCCCCGTCTTGCCTACCGCACGCTTATTCTGTCAGTCTTTCAGATCGTGGCGAAATACCGCAAGGTCCAGATCACCCTTTTGATTGGCGCCATGGCGTTTTCGGTTTTCACACTCTTCTGGACCGGGCTGACGTTTCTGCTGAGCGCTCCGCCCTATTCCTACACGGTCTCCCAGATCGGTCTCGTAGGCCTTGTCGGCCTTGTCGGCGCACTTGCAGCGCGGCGCGTTGGCAAGTTTCACGATCGTGGCTGGTCGATAGCCGCCTCCGGTCTCGCACTTTGTCTTGCGGCCGCATCTCTACTGATCGCCATCGCAGGTGCCGACTCAATCCTCATGGTTCTTCTTGCCGTTCTTTTACTGGACGTAGCGATCCAGGCCGTGAACGTGCTAAACCAGTCACGCATTCTGTCGGTGGACCCCGCTTCCCGAAGCAGGCTCAACACCGCCTTCGTTGCCTCCAACTTCGTGGGCGGAGCCATTGGATCTGCCTTGGCTGGCGTGGTTTGGTCGTGGGGCGGATGGACGGCACTTATGACGTGTGGTGTGTCGATAACGCTGTCGGCGCTGGCTTTCTGGCTTTTCGGACGGAACTGGCTGGGAACCAATTGTTAAGACGCGCAAGCGGGTCGCGCATCCAAGCGCCCTTGAGGCAGTAGTTCCCATCGAGCTCGGGCCACGGTCCCGAGCTCTTCGCCAAAGCTTGCCAGTAATCCTAAACCGAGTTGGCGGGACCACCTCAGAACGTTGAGCGGGTCCCCTATAGTCAACCGCTCGAGGCATGTCAGTCGTGCTGGTCAAACGCCAGAGAGCTGGACAGCTCCTTGTGAGCATTGATCTGCTGCTGGACCAAAGCAAGCTTCTGTTCGACCATCCCCACCGCATCGGCGCCGGCAATAAACCGACGGGGTAGCTCAGGCAGGTTGACCAACTTAACCAAGGCCTGTGCAAGCTTGGCGGGGTTGCCAGGCTGCTGTCCGTTTGCGGACGTCCAGCCTGCAATATTCTGGGCTCGTCGTTCAGCATAGTCGGCCACAACTGAGTCAGCGTAATGCGTGGAATCTTCGCTCAGCAACTCAGTACGGAAGAACCCTGGATTGACGATCATCGTCTCTATACCGAACGGCGCTACTTCCGGCTGCAGCGACTCGATCCATCCATCCAATGCGAACTTTGCGGCGGCGTAGGCGCTGCAGAATTCAAAGCCGACGAGGCTTGCCGTCGACGAGATCGAAACGATCTTGCCGGCGCCCTGGCGCCGCATAACCGGCAGCACGGCGCGGGTGACGTTCATGGGGCCGATCAGACCGCTTGCGAGCTGCAGTTCGATTTGCTCAGGCGTCAGATCTTCGAAGTAACCAGCGTAGAAGCTTGCGGCATTGTTCACCAGCACGTCGATACGTCCAAACCGCTCGATCGCTGCGTTGACGGCAGCAATGGCATCGGCCGACTTCGTCACATCAAGCGTGGTCACTAACAGATTTTCCGATGGCCCGATCGCCTTGGCGACCCGCTCCCGTCTACGGCCTGTGGCGACCAGCATGTCGCCGGACGCCAGAACCGCCCTGGCAAAGTCGAGGCCCATCCCGCGACCGGCGCCTGTAATCATCCAAACTTTACTCATCAATGTTTTCCTCATGTTGGGTATCCCCGCGCCGGCTGTAAATCGAGCTCGTGCGGAATTTTGAACAAGTTAGGCAGTTGCCTTCCGTGGCTCTTCAGTGCGGTCGTCAATTACCTTGAACCAGCCCTTTGCCGCCTGAATGACGCCCCACAGCTTGCCCGGGATTTCGATTTCCGGGACCCTGGACATTCTGACTTCAATCTCGATGTGTTTTTCGTCGCCGTTTTCGGACAACTCGACCCAGTTTGGGTTGATGACCAGCCCCTGCCCGACCGCGACGAGCGACAGGCCGAGATCGAGCGCACGTCTTGCCTGGTCAGGTGTCCTGATCTGCCCGGCTGCAATGACCGGAACCCTTCCCGCAACGAATTTAGCGATCAGCTCTGCGATTGTGTGATCGTCGCCGCTATCAATTGGTTTGGCTTCGAGGATATTGCTCAGCGACGCGTGGATATAGTCGACACCTGCATCGACAAGTCGGTCTATCAGGCCGTAGGCGTCGTCGATTCTCAGACCGCCTTCGTCCGGTTCCTCTGGAGAAATGCGGTATCCCACAAGGAAGGGGCGGTCTGCGAACTCAGCGATAACCCTTTTGACCTCGTTCACGACGGCAATCGGAAAGCGCATACGATTTTCGCGAGAGCCACCCCACTGGTCGTCTCGCTGATTATAGGCCGGCGAGAAGAAGTTCTGAAGCAGGAAGCCGTGAGCACCGTGAAGTTCGATCCCGTCAAAGCCCGCTTCGATGGCGCGGCGTGTTGCTGCGCCGAAAGCGGAAATCACGTCGAGGATTTCCTCTTGCCTCAGGGGTCGCGGTACCGTGCCAGCAGCGTTGAAAGGGCCGGCGGCCACCGGGACAGAACTTGCGCTGACGATATCCTCAGCGGCGACGACGCTGGCCTCTGCCTTGTTGCCGGCATGGAATATCTGAAGCACCGCGGGCGCTCCTCCGCTTTTGGCGGCATTTGCAAGGCGGCTGAGACTTGGTGTGAATTTGTCGTCATAGGACGCGAATTCACCAGTGAAGCCGATACCGTTGGCTGAAACATGCGTGCAGCCTGTCAGCACCAGGCCAACGCCCTGTGCTCTGCGCCGATAATAGCTGATCTCCTCATCGGAAACAGTTCCGTCGTCGTTGCCCGACCATGTCGTCATAGGGGCCATGATGACACGATTTCGGAGAGTAAGTCCGTTTGAAAAGGTGAATGGTTCGAATAGGAGATTATTCATGACATGCGGTCTTTCTAGCGGGTGAGGATGTTGTAAGCACACATAGCAACAAACCCGGTGGTAGATTATTCTGTATAATTTGCATGGAGTTAGAAACGCGGTTTCTAAATGCTGCTACGGCAGTTGAATGAGGGAATCCTTCGGTTGCTCAGCGTGCACCCACGAATGGTGGTTAAATGGAAGCAGCAGCGGACAAACACTATGAGGACGATGGAGTAGAGGCCCTGCGGAAAGATGCCTGTCTAGCGTTTATGAGCGCTGTCACAATCTGAGCATCGGCCGAGCCCATTTATCTGGCGACGGGTCTCGCGCACGAACGCGTCTAGATCCATCTGATAGGTCATTCGGCCACGGATAATGAACATGTGCCCGCCAAATTCGCCACCCTGACGCCTCACCAGATCGGCGAATTCGTCGATATACTTCTGGTCGAACTTGCTGTTGAGCGAGTTGAACAGCACCACCCTCTTTCCGGAAAGATTGTTTCGTTGAACGAACTCCCATACTGGCGGCGCGGGGCTATAGAGCCAGATGGGAGACCCTACGTAAATCGTCGAATACCGTGACAGATCGATTGCGCTAGGCGTGATTGAAGCTTCATGCCGTCGAGCATCCCGCAGGGCGTTGATCCAGCCCCAAAATCCAATTTGTAAGACTCCGCCACCAGTTCGACCGTGACCGCGTTTTTGGCGCGGGCGATTTCCATGGCCATGATCTCGGTATTACCCGACCTCGAGAAATAGGCCACCAACGCCTGTTGACCTGCAGATCCGGAATAATTGTCCGAAACATATCGCTCGTTACGGGAATGCTGCAGAAAATCTATGACGACAACCGAGATCACGTTAACTACCTTGGCAACCGCGACGACGGCCACGATGGTGAGAATGACCGGTTTGAGCTTGAACATCATGGCCAACTCCGACCGCTTGAAATGACGTTATCGGAAAGGCGAGTATCGCAAGTGCAGCAGGCTCGACTGCCAACAAAGCTGCTCAATGAGAGTGTCGTGGTTCACCAGACAAATATGTATTCCGACCGATGGTATCACCGGCCGGAGCGATCTCCTGTCAGATCAGACGGAGTAATCGATCGACAGCATATGATCTTTGCCCATACGGTCGCCGTAGACGGGGAACTTGGACAACGACGTATCGATGGCCTGGACATCTTCTGGGCTCAATGCGATCGACCGTGCACCGAGATTTTCCAGCAGATGCGCCTCGTTGCGTGTGCCAGGGATCGGGACGATGTTGGGGCTCTTCGCCAGCAGCCATGCGAGAGAGATCTGCGCGGGTTCTGCACCCTTGGCCGCCGCATAATCCTTCAGCCATTCGATGATCGGCATGTTGAGGGGCATGAATTCCCTGGAAAACTTCGGAAAGCCTGCGCGGAAGTCCGTCTTCGCATCGTACTCGGTGCTGAGATCGTATTTGCCCGTTAGAAACCCTGCTCCGACCGGGGACCACGGCACGAAACCGATACCCAGCTCGTTGCAAGTGTCAAGAACACCGTTGTTCTCCACGTTCCGAGTCCAGAGCGAATATTCGGTCTGGACCGCCGTCAGCGGCTGCACAGCGTGAGCGCGGCGTATGGTCTTGACGCTCGGCTCGGAAAGACCGAAGCCGAGAACCTTGCCCTCATTAATGAGGTCTTTAACCGTACCGGCGACGTCTTCGATTGGGACGTACGGATCGACGCGGTGCTGGTAGTAGAGATCGATGTGATCAGTGCGTAGTCGCTTGAGTGATTCCTCGACAACCCTGCGGATACGTTCAGGGCGACTGTCGAGAGCCAACGTGCCGTCGATAGCCCAGCCAAACTTCGTAGCGATCTTCACCTGGTCACGGATCGGCTCAAGTGCTTCGCCGACCAGTTCCTCGTTAACGTAAGGTCCGTAGACTTCAGCTGTATCGAACAAGGTCACGCCATTTTCAGCCGCGGCACGGATGGTTTTAATGCCATGCTCTTTGCTGACGGGCGCATTGTAGTTGCCGCTGAGGCTCATGCACCCGTATCCAAGTTCGGATACTTCCAGATTTCCTAGCTTCCGCGTCTTCATTGTCGCATTTCCTGACGATGTTTGGGTGGGAGTTTGAGCCTGCGCCGAGCCCTGGCCCCAAAGCGGGACAGTGGCAACCGCACCAAGCATGGCTGTTGCTTTCAGAAACTGCCGACGGCCTTCGGCAAGGAGGTCTTGCTGAAGGGCATTTTGCGCGTCTTTATTGTCCATAATCATCCTCCGTGTCGCCGCTCAGGCAGTTTTCACGAAGGTATCACTGGCAAACCTATATGATTAGACGCTATTGATGTCTTGTTCTTATAACTGAGAGATATGAATGGCGCGACAGACTGTTGATGACCTGATCGCTTTCCTGACAGTCGCTAGGGAGAAGAACTTCACGCGAGCTGCTGCACAGATGGGTGTATCCCAGCCCGCGTTGAGCAAAACCATCAGGGATCTGGAACAAAGACTTGGTGTTCGGTTGCTGACACGAACCACGCGTAGTGTATCGACGACGGAGGCTGGCCAACGCCTACTCGACACTATCGGCCCACATTTTGACGGCATCAATGCCGGGCTTGCCGCGTTAGGCGAACTTCGAGATCGCCCCGCAGGCCATTTAAGGATCACCTCTGTAGAACACGCCTCCCAGACTATCCTTGTTCCAGCATTGGCTAAGCTGCTACCAAAGTTTCCGGAGATCACTGTTGAAATCATCGACGACTACGGCCTCTCCGATATTGTTACGGAGCGCTTCGACATGGGTATTCGTCTTGGTGAGCAAGTCGCCCAGGATATGATCGCAGTTCGCATCGGGCCGGATTACGGCCGGGCAGTGGTTGGTTCGCCAGCCTATTTTGACAGAAACCCAATCCCGCTCACACCACATGATCTCGCTGGCCATGCTTGCATCGGGCTTCGGTTGCCGACATCGGGAGGGCTGTGGTCCTGGCCATTCGCAAAGGACGGACACGAACTAAAGGTCCGGCCCCAGGGTCAGGCAGTCATTAATACCATTGCCCGCACACTCGAAATGACACTCGCGGACGCAGGCCTCGCATATCTGCCCGAGGACGTTGTTGTAACGCACATTGCGAGCGGTCAGTTGATCAGGGTGCTTGCCGACTGGTCGCCGCTGGCTTCTGGATATCACCTCTATTACCCGAGCCGTCGACAACCAACACCCGCTTTCTCGCTGATCCTGAATGCATTTCGTTACTCAGGACCGAATATCCGGTAGCTGCAGCCCAGCTGTCATTTTACTTCGACTGCTCGTCTAGAACATATTCCGGCGCGCTTGAGACCGCGAATGCGCTTGTGTTATTGAGCTACACAAGACTGCACAAGCCCGTGGCAAGCTGCCGGGCAATTAGGGACTTCACGAGGAGAACAGAAGCGATCAAAGCGGCATTGAAGAGGCGAGACAAACTCTATCTCGACGACCTGATCGCGTCTGCTCAAACGTGGCTACCGATGGTACGGCCGCTTAATTGAGACATGGGGCCGTCGGCTAAAGTCGAGAGACCGCAATTTGCCCGAAGTGGGCATTCCGCAGAAGGTTTTTGGCATTCAAACGAGAGGACGCATCCTGCCATGAGTGTTCCACTGCGACAGCTGGCGCCAAATCAGATATGTCAGATCTGGATCCACGATACAGCGACCGGAGACAATCGGTTGCTTTACGAAACGGAAGAACTCCTCTTGGAGGCTCCGAACTGGAACCTAAATGGTGATACCCTCATCCTGAATGGGGATGGGCATTTGTGGCGTCTTCCCGTGTCGTCGCCCCACCTTGAACTCTTACCCCTAAGTGGCCTTCCCCGTGTGAACAACGACCATGTGCTCGATCCGGATGGCGAACACATCTTTGTTTCGACTTATGACGACTGGCAAATCTATAGGGCACCTTTGAATGGCGGCGAAGCTGTGAAGATCTCCGGCCGGGAGGGTCCTGAAAACCTGCTTCATTTCTTGCACGGCGTTTCGCCCGAGGGGCGGCAACTTGCGTTCGTAGGTGTTAAGGCTCAACTCATTGATGGACGGCTTTCGTTTCAGTCGGCAGAGATTTGCACACTCGGAGTCAATGGCAAGGGGTTTCAGCAGATCACGTCAGGCGGCGTTCCAACGGATGGTCCGGAGTACAGTCCGGATGGAGCATGGCTCTATTTCAACACCGAGGCTTTCTCGGGCCATGCCCAAATCGCCAGAATGCGTGTAGACGGAACTCAAACCGAGCGGCTGACCGAAGACGAGTCTGTCGACTGGTTTCCTCATATCTCCCCGGACGACCAGAAAGCGGTATACCTTGCCTATCCTCCTGGTACGCGGGGCCACCCAGCCGATCTTTGGGTTGAATTGAAGTTAGTTGAGAACGATCAATGGTCTAAAGCCAAAACCGTTGCCCGTCTTTTCGGAGGGCAAGGGACGATCAACGTCAACAGTTGGTCTCCGGACAGCAAACGTTTTGCGTTCGTTGCCTATCCTATCAATGCCTCGTGAATGGATGATTTTTGATGACCTACACCTTGGAGAGTCTCGCTACCGAACAACAAGAGCTTCAGCTCGAAAGGTTCGACTACGATTTTGCATGGGCTCTCGGACAAGAAATTCACGCACGGGCAAGCGCTGAAAATGCGCCTGTCGCAATCGAAATCAGTCACAGTCTATCCCCGGTGTTCACGACGCTGCTGCCCGGCGCAACGATAGACAATCTCGACTGGACCGCGCGCAAACGGGCCGTTGCGCATCGTTTTCACAAGAGCTCGCTTGCGGTCCGCCTTGAGGCGGAGGCAGGGGGCTACGATTTCAACAAACGTTTTCGCTTACCAACGGACAAGTTTGTAGCTAGCGGTGGTGGCTTTCCACTTATAATACGCGGCGGCACTCTTATAGGAACCGCCTGTGTCAGTGGCTTGCCAGATACTGATGATCATCGATTGATTGTCGAAGCTCTACGGGCCGTTGCGTAGAAGCTTATCTCACTTGAATCGGTTACCCAAGCGGTAGGGCAGTTCCTTCTACGGAGCGATTTTTCGAATATTATCGCGGTCAATATCACCTTCTTCGCCTTGATGGGTATCGAACCAACGGCCAATAGGTAAGAGGCGAACTCTCTCGACGACTTATGTCACCAACCGCGTTCAATTCCGCCAGATCGAAAACATTAGAGTCCCGCCAAGACCAACGGGTGGATTTCTTTTTCCGTAGTTAAAGAGCCCAGCAGCGAAGCTAATGTACCTTACCGAGAGCGGGTCCCGTCTGCTGCAGCGCCGCGTCAGGATCTTCTTCGGATTGCTCGCGCAGTTTACGATTAACTGGGCGCTGGTCCTTGAACCGACGACGTAATGCCCCCCTCGATACAGCGGCACCATGTATCTATCTCGCCGTGCGCTCGGGCTGAAGGTTGTTGAGTGACGGTGACCTTAGGGAGATAGTGGGGGTCCATACGGCCACGTGGAAGATGCGTTGGCTGACGGCACGTGACCCGCATAAGAAGCAGGCGACACCGTATGAAATACGACATGACCTTTGGTGCTTTGGCAAAGGCACCGATATACCGCTGACCTTTTTTCTTTCGGCTTCGTGCCCGCAGGGAAACCACTCCCGCAAATTTGAACGATCAACGTCTCCGCACTTGCGTCATCGATTTACGTGTTATATGATGATCATCATGCGAAACTCAACAAACAATTCCCGAGCCGCCGCAAAGGAGGCTTCCCACAAACGGATCGTACAGGCTGCGGCACGCGCCATCCGCCGCAGTGGCTTTGACGGTACGGGTGTGGCAGACATCATGAAAGAGGCTGGCTTGACGCATGGTGCGTTCTACGCCCACTTCGACTCGCGAGAGGCCATGCTGGCCAAGGCGGCAGAGCAAGCTGGCGCCGAGTCAAACGCTGCTGGCGCCCTTGCCCTCTCCTCAGCGTGTTCAAAAGGAGCTTTCCAGGCATTGGTACAAGCCTACATCTCCAAGGAGCATCTCATGAGCATTGAGACGGGATGCCCCGTGGCCGCACTTGGTTCCGAGATGCACCGTCAAGCGCCTGAGGTGCGCCGGGTGACCACGCGCGGTATCAAGGAAATGATCGATCAGGTCGCGCGCCAGCTACCGGACTGGGGGCAGCCAAACGCCCATGAGCGCGCTTTGGTGACGGTCGCTACCATGGTGGGCACGCTAATCTTGGCTCGCGCGGTCGATGACGCCGCCCTGTCGGAATCTTTGTGCAGTGCGGCATTGAAGCGTCTTGACTCCTCAGGGTCTTGATTGGCCGCCTCATTTTTTTTGACATTACATATGACGACCATCATATCAAGAGCCCCGTCAACTGCCACTGGTTGTGGTCCTCAATCTGGCACTACTGAGGAAAATCTATGAAAGCTTTCATCGTGGATCGTTACGGCAAGCGGGAGCCTTTGCGGGCTGTTGACGTGCCAGAACCGGAACTAATGGCCGACGAGGTGTTGATCGAGGTCTACGCGTCAGCCGTCAATCTCATCGACGCCAAAGTGCGCAACGGCGAGTTCAAGCTCATCCTGCCTTACCGCACCCCCTTCATCCTCGGGCACGACGTGGCCGGTGTGGTGGTTCGTGTCGGTGCCCGCGCTCGTCAATTCAAGGTGGGCGACGAGGTTTACGCGAGGCCCCGTGACCTGCGCATCGGAACCTTTGCAGAGCTCGTTGCGGTCAATGAGGATACCGTGGCGCTCAAGCCTAAGAACATCACCATGGAGGAGGCCGCCTCGATCCCCCTGGTCGGTTTGACGGCATGGCAGGCGCTGGTCGAGAAAGCAAAGCTTCAGAAGGGGCAGAAGGTATTCATCCAGGCGGGTTCCGGCGGCGTCGGAACATTTGCGATCCAGTTGGCCAAGCACCTGGGCGCCACCGTGGCCACCACCACCAGCGCCGGCAACGAGGCGCTGGTGAAAAGCCTGGGCGCGGATGTCGTGATCGATTACCGCAAAGACGCCTTTGAAGATCAGCTGCGCGACTACGACGTGGTGCTGAACAGTCAGGATGAAAAGACATTGAAGACGTCCATGGGCGTGCTCAAGCCTGGCGGTCACGTCGTGTCCATCACCGCGCCACCGGACCTGCAGTTTGGCAAGAATATCAAAGCGTCGTGGCCAGTGAGACAGATCTTCAGAGCGCTAAGTTTCAGCGTTCGCCGCAAAGCACGTCGCCTCGGGGTCAGCTACACCTTTCTGTTCATGAAGGGCAACGGAAGCCAGCTTCGTCGGATCGCATCGCTCATCGAGGCAGGCGCCATCCGCCCGGTGGTCGACAAGGTCTTCCCCTTCGAATCCACCAACGAAGCCCTGGCTTATGTCGAAAGCGGCCGGGCCAAAGGCAAGGTGGTGATCAAGATGCGATGACGTCCCACAGAACGACGCAGCACCCTCCGAAACATGACGAATTCACTTGAAAACTGAACCAATCAACTGGAGCCTTCCATGAACATTGAAAACTCTGTCGTCCTCGTCACCGGTGCCAACCGTGGCATCGGCCTCGCATTTGCCCGCGAGCTTCTCGCACGTGGCGCCCGCAAGGTCTACGCCGCCGCACGGGACCCTGCCACTGTGACGCTGCCGGGCGTGCATGCCTTGCGGCTTGATGTCACCAAGCCTGAAGAGATCGCGGCTGCAGCACGGGTGGCCACCGACGTGAACCTGGTGATCAACAACGCCGGGATAGCCCAGGTGGGTGGCTTTCTCGCCGATGACAGCGAAGAGGTGGCCCGACGCATCTTCGAGACCAACTTCTTCGGCGTGCTGAACGTGAGCAAGGCCTTTGCACCCGTGCTCAATAGCAACGGCGGTGGCGCATTGATCAATGTGCTGTCGGTGGCCTCGTGGATTAACGGCGCGGAGCTGGCTGCCTATTCGGCGAGCAAGTCAGCGGCATGGTCTTTGACCAATGCCTTGCGCCACGAGTTGGCCAGCCAGAAGACTCAGGTTCTGGGCCTGCACATGGCCGGCGTCGATACCGACCTCACGCGCGGCTTCGAGATTCCGAAGACCAGCCCCGAAGAGATCGTTCAGCGCGCACTCGACGGTCTGGCTGACGGCGCCGACGAGGTGCTGGCTGACGCGTTCACCGAACAGGTTCGGCGAGGCTTGACGGCCCCGCGCCCGGCCTACCTTCCCCAGGCCCAGTGAAATGACGTATGAATCCCGCATCGACAGAAAGCCCGACATGCTCTTTACACCCTTCGTTAATCCCTCCCTACAGTTGCGCAATCACATCGTGATGGCGCCTATGACGCGACACCGCGCCGTGGAACACAACACACCGAACGCCCTGATTGCCGAATACTACAGCCAACGGGCCACAGCCGGCCTGATCGTCACCGAGGGCACCTCGCCCTCACCCAATGGGCTGGGCTATCCACGCATTCCGGGCCTCTTCAACCAAGCCCATGTGCAGGGTTGGAAGCAAGTGACGCAGGCTGTCCACGCACAGGGCGGCAAGATCTTTGTGCAGCTGATGCATACCGGTCGCGTGGCTCATGCGGACAACCTGCCGTCGGGTGCTGAAGTTCTGGGACCGACTGCGGACATTTGCCCCGGCGAGATCCACACCGACTCGTCGGGCATGCAGCCGCACAGCGCGCCGCGCGCCATGACCACGGAGGACATCGCCCACGCGGTAGTGGAGTACGCTCGGTCGGCGCAACTGGCTATCGAGGCGGGTTTCGATGGTGTCGAGCTGCACGCGGCCAATGGCTATTTGATTGAGCAGTTCCTGAACGCCAGCGTCAACCGGCGTACCGATGGGTATGGGGACGGTCTGCATGGCCGTAACCGTTTTGCGCTGGAAGTGGTTCGCGCCACTGTTGCCGCCATTGGCGCAGACCGTGTTGGGATTCGCCTGTCACCGTTCGGCGTGTTGAACGGCACGGGCGGCTACCCCGATGTCGAAGCCCAGTATCTGGCGCTCGTCAAGGGACTGTCGCAGCTCGGCATTCTTTACGTCCACCTTCTGGACCATTCTGCCTTGGGTGCCCCTCCAGTGCCTGCCGAGCTGAAGTTACACCTGCGCAGCGCGTTCAAGGGCCTATTGATCCTGGCCGGTGGCTTCGACCAGGAAAGCGCCGAGCGTGCACTTAAGGAAGGTCAGGCGGATTTGATTGCTGTTGGCCGCCCCTTCATCGCCAACCCGGATCTGGTGGCGCGCATGCAGACAGGGGCGCCTCTCAACCCCTTGGACATGGCGACGTTGTACACCCCTGGCCATGAGGGCTACACCGACTACGCAACGCTTAATCTGGCATAAAACACCGACTCATATCTTTGCTCGGGCTTTGTCCAGTCAACGACCTGCGCCCGCTCACGGCGGGAGCGGGAGATTGCAAAACGGGAAGCCACACAGACAGTCTTCTATGGGTGAGAGATCGGGCGATCTCGCGATTTGGGTGAACCAGGGTCGTCGCCTTGAATGGAATCGAACCGCCTACCCTCAGTTCGGTGGTCGTGTCTTGCTAGAAAGTTTCGCATGTGTGCAACTACATGCTCCACTTAGAGGCCGGCTGGGTTTGGCAATATCGGCAGCTTTGCGCCACAAGCGGTCATGAGGAGATCGAATGATACTCTCGTCCAAGACTTGAATCGTGCCCGACTAGCGATTGACACCCAATTCAGAGAACGCTTCGTGCGAAGCTCTCGTCAGCTCGACGAGGAAATCCTGCACGAGGTGCACGCGTGACGGCGTATGACGTTTGTCGATCCGCACTGCGTAGAGCGGGACTTCACCGCTGCGCCAATTGCCTAAAATCTCGGTCACAACACTTTGCTTCCAGTCCTCTATACCGACCCACGCTGGCGCATAGCCTATACCAACTCCAGAGCGGATCATGTCCCACGCAGCTTCTGGATCATCGAACACATGTCGCGCCTTAGGCTGGTGACGGATCGTTTTTCCGTCCAACGGGCTACGGAAACGCCAGCTTTCGACCTGCCCATTTACCCGATTGCGCAAACCAATAAGATCGTGGCTGGCTAGATCAGACGGAGTGACCGGCCGTCCATGAGCGCTGATGTAGTCGGGCGTCGCGCACACGATCCACGGAAACGTACAAAGTTGGCGAACGAAGTGACCGGGCAGCCCTGACACGTCTCCACCTCCGATAGCGATATCGATCCCGCGCACTGCCATATTGAGGAAATCGGCGCTGAATTCGATCTCTACAGAAATGCTTGGGTTCGCACGGAGAAAATCCGGCAGGCGGGGCAGAATGCATCTCTTGGCAAATGAAGGCGGTGCGCTGATACGGACACGCCCCACAGCTCCTTGATGGCCAACTTCACCGATGGCGTCACGGGCTTCTTCCAGATCGCTCAGGAGCTTGATGCCGATAGCCAGAAGACGGTCCCCTTCGGGTGTCGTCGATAGAGAGTGCGTCGTCCTGTTGAGAAGTCTTACCCCGTACGCCTGTTCCAGCCGACTGACCGCTTTGGACATCGCGGAGGTAGAGCTGTTCGCCCGCCTTGCTGCTTCCGAGAAGGACCCGGCTTCGACGATGCGGGTAAACCAGAGGAGCTGGAGTAGATCGGACGACAAGGGCGGTATTGACATGCAGTCAACACTACCATGGCGGCATTCCGGGTTCAACCCGATCCCGATCGCGGCGATAAGTGGCCATCGAAGGCAATCGGACGGCATCGATGTACACCGATCATCCTTCGCCCCTGCGTCAGCCGAGAGCTGCCAGGCCAACTTACCGGAGAAATCGAAATGGCTAAGACATGGTTTATCACTGGCACCTCTTCCGGCTTCGGCCGCGCTCTGGTTGAGCAGCTCCTCGCCCGGGGCGACCGGGTCGTAGGTACGGTACGCAAGATTGCAGCGATGGATGACCTGAAGGCGCGCTACGGTGACCAGCTTTCGGTAGCAAGTCTGGACGTCACCGATATCAATGGGATCCGCAACGTTGTTCGTTCCGCATTCGAGGAGGTCGGATACATCGACGTGGTCGTAAACAATGCGGGATACGGCTTGTCGGGCGCTGCTGAGGAATTGACTGACGACCAGATTCGCCTCCAGATCGACACCAACCTGATCGGTTCCATCCAGGTCATTCGTGCTGTCATCCCTCATCTGCGTCAGCAGGGTGGCGGTCGCATTCTCCAGCTCGCATCCATGGGTGGCCAAATCGCCATACCCAACCTCAGCGTCTACCATGCGACAAAGTGGGCGGTCGAAGGCTTCATGGAATCCGTTGCGCAGGAAGTCGCCCCATTCGGCATCGAAGTCACCATCGTCGAGCCGGGTCTGGCACGGACGAACTTCATGGGGGGAAGCATGGTGTCTGGACAGCCGATGGAAATTTACGACGCGACCCCCGTCGGAGACTTCCGTCGCGCCGTTGCACAAGGTCTGGTCCCGAACAATGGCGATCCGGTCAAAATGGCGAACGCCATGATTGACTCGGTCTACGCGAAACCCGCGCCTCTCCGTCTGGCTCTGGGAAGCGATGCTTACTCCGCCATACGCGGTGTACTTGTCAGCCGCCTCGCCGCGCTCGACGCTCAAAAGGCAATAGCCCTCTCAACCGACGTTGAAGAGGTGGGATCGTTGCAAAACGTCGCCTGAGCAGCAAGCACCGACAACATCGTCATCACCCCACGGTGCTGATTCAGGACCGTGGGCCACAACGTCTCAAATGATTTGGCCTATCGGACACAAGATAAGAGGAAGATCGAATGGTTGCGTTTTCACCCACTGCGTTCGCTGAGTTCTTGAACGCTAAAGATGACAAAGCCGTCATCATGTTGAACCTTCTAAGGTTCGATCCCGATGGCGGCCGCGAGAGGCATCTCGAATATCTGAAAATGGCTGAACCGATACTGGCTCGCTTCGGAGCGAAGATTTTGTTTCGTGGCAATGGTCTACCAATCCTCACGGACGGCGACACGCGCATGTGGGATGCGGTATTGCTCGTTCAGTATCCGGGGAGAGCTGCGTTTAAGGCGATGGTTGATGACGCAGAGTATCAGCGCGCGTTCCAGGTCGGCGCATCGGCACTCGCCGATATCGTCCTCCAGCCGCTAACGATAGCTGACGAGCTTACTTGATGCCGCGCGCCTCCAAGGCGGCAATGCTTAGTCGGCGGGGAGGTTTCTTCCCGCCGCCCGAAAGCGGATGGTTAGGGATGGGAGACGACCGCTTTGGTCCAAACGCAGAACTGCAAAGCTCTTGATGGGAGCTGAACCGATGACACATCAGTTGCGCTGCATGTATGTCGTAGCGCAGAGGAGACTGCCCCGCTTGGCGTTTGCGAAGTTCTTGTCGGCAGGATCCCGTCCCACATAATTGACCTCTAACCACAGTTAGATTTCTGTCTGTAGTGAGACAAGGAAGACATCCGGCTGAGAAAGAGTCCTTGCCACCTAGGCCGGTGAATGAACTGTGAGGTTGCAGGTTGCTTATGAGGGTACCCGCGTTGCGAATTTTCACGCGCTCGTGGACCAACGGGTCGCGGATCGATGCCCACCTCGTCCTCGATAAACTGCAAGGCGCCAGACGCTCATGTTACCAGTTGGGTGGCTCGGCATTCACAACCCCGCGGGTGATCGCCGCTCATTACGGTCTGGCTGTCGCACTTGCCCGGATGCTAGATAAGACCGGTTTGACCGGACAAACCACATTCACGGCTGAGTCCGACCTGACAGCACAGTGGCGCAATGCGTATTCGGCATTGCCCGACCTCTCCCGTCATTCCGGACGTTTGAAACGAGCACTATCAAAGGTGTCCTTCCCGGAGGCGATGATGGCAGAGGCTCGCGATCATATGGAAAAACGGGAGTCCAATCTGCCGCTGAACCGCGAAGTAGAGATCATGGCAGCACTTCTGGGCAAAAGAACAAGCAATCGGTCGCCGTGGCCAATGCTATGCTCGGGGAGAGATGGAGGGAAGACGAACCCGAAGAGCCCGAAACTCCTAACCAGTTCTACACTGGAGAAGAGTATCTTCGGGACGCGGCTGAGCCCGTAACGGCTCTCCTGCAGGAGAGTTGGAAGTAACTGCCCAGCTGTTTGCGCATTTCGATCAGCCACAAACTCCTAGTGTTGGCGTAAACTAATCCAATGCCATCGCCACATGCAGCATTACCCACAACGGAGAGAAAAGTGGATATGAACTTGAATGACGCAGGTCTTTATAACTTGACGGCTGCAATATCGGGTTTCGCCGCCTATAGCCTGCTTGGAATAAGCCTCAGCCCTGGCCGAGGTCTGCCGAATTGGGGAGGCGGCATCTGGTATTCGGCGAAGCTGTTGTCGTTTCTTATTCTCGCTCTGGGGTTCAAGCTGAATGGCAACGAATATTGGGCGCACATCTTATCTGAAGCGGCCTTTGGCGTAGCACTTGGCCCCGCCTTTGCCACCTATGTAAGAAAACCTGAAAACAGCCGCCTTGCGAATTGGTATCATGATCGATTGTCGGGGGTGGCGGACGGTGTATTTGCCGGGAGCATTGCAGTCTTTTTCGCGGCGGTTTTGGGCTATCTCGTGCCGGTATCGGCGAACATCGTAATGTGTGTTTTGGCGGGGGTTTTCGTTCTTGGCAGAGCTGGGAAATTACTTGGCTCCGGCGATGTCAAATCCTCGCCGATGGTCAGGCATCAGCTTCTTGTTTCGATCCGCAGACGACTGCCTATTTTTGGCGTGGCGTTCACCATGATGTCGTGGTGTTTGGTAACTTTAATGCCGTTCTTCAGTTTTGATAGTGGCTCAGCCGAATGGGCCTTAGCGTTCTTTGCAGGAGTGGTGCTGTCGTTTCTATAGCAAGATCGGGTGTTGATAATGCGGTGGCCACAGCTATCGTTGGCGACTTCGATCTGGGAGCGAAACTATTCAAACGTCGCGTGGAAGCTACCCTTCCTCTAGCTGGCCAGAAGTGGGTTCGAGTTTATCGTCGTACTTCATACCCTCAATGAATTCACTATCCGGGGTATGCGTCGCTAATCACCTGATCAAAGAAACGATGTGTTCGTTTGTCCATGCAATCCCTGATCTCGAAAAGGAATTCATATTCTCCCCCTATTCTGCAACCGACCTATTCGGGCTCACTCAGGGCTTCCAAGTAGTCGAAAAATTTTTCGACGTTGTGCCCCGGCTCGTCAAACCCTTCAAAATATACAGTCTCGATCTGCTCGCGGACAGGATCGATGTTCCCGTGCAGGGCGAATCGCGCTTTGGAAGCACGCAGATGAATACCTTATAGGCCTCTCATACGGAGAGGCGCGTCTGCGCAAGCTGTGAATATCAACCGCCACAACTCGCAAAACGACAACTTCACATTGACGAATCACCAAAGAACGTAGCTCCTGATCGTGTCGCGACTTCGGTAATGCGTGCGCTAGGCTTTGGGGGACAGCTATGGCTCAGGTACACCGTGTCGTATTGCGGCATTTTTCCGATTCATCATCACTGGTTGCACACGGTGATAAGGTCGATGATCGCTTCCTTGTCCATACTGTCGTCTTCCACGCAGCCGGTAATGAGGCAGCGTTCGCAATCGACGGAGCCAGACCATCAATCCCGTCAAACCTTGTTCACAATGATCAACTCAAAAGCGGGCTTGATCTGACAGATGAACTGCGTGCCGCCTACGCTACTTTACGGACACAGCTAAGTTCGCTTCATCTTCTTGCTCGCCAGAAAATTCTGGGCTTACCTGAAGACGCTCAGGTCTCCGTCGAAGCGTCAGTGGTTCTTCCTGCCATGTCTGGGCAACCGGCTAATCCGAGGAAAGAAGGGCTCTACGCGAATATCGATCTCCTCCTGGCGGCTGGCAGCATACAGGGATCCTTGCGCCTTCATGTTTCCATGACTGGCGATATGCCGCAGATCGATGGCGCCTTCGGGTTTCCGAGCTTTGCTTTTGCATTTCCGGCACTGGACTTTCCGTCGCTTTCTTTGCCAGCGTTGCACCTTTCACTTCCAGAGGCTCAGGGCTGGCTTCCGAATTCCCGGATCATCTGGGACAGGCCGCCAATCCTTCGGCTCGAACAGTCGCCGACGGTTTCCCTCCGTATCGACGATGGCAGCGATCCAGGAGAGCCGCTGTCTGGACACCTGGAAATCGAAGGCGTCTCGCTTCTCAGGATCGAACATTTCAGGGTATCCGGCCCTTTGTCTGCGATCGGGATCGAGCAATCGATCGCGATCCTCACACCGGAACAGAAACTTGCCGATCGCACGATCAATCTCGGCCCGCTCCATCTCGGTTGGCGGAGTGTGAGCGTGGAGGCAGCGCTCAAAGCGAAAGAGTTGACTGTCACGACCAGCGTTTCAAGCTTGGCGCTTTGGGGAGACG
This sequence comes from Agrobacterium tumefaciens, assembly GCF_009649785.1. Lineage (GTDB taxonomy): Bacteria > Pseudomonadota > Alphaproteobacteria > Rhizobiales > Rhizobiaceae > Agrobacterium > Agrobacterium tumefaciens. The sequence goes on from NZ_WJOK01000029.1 coordinate 44,045, forward strand.
ATCCGTCAGCTTTGATCGAGGTGGGTTTCGATCTGGTCACTGTTTACAATCTTGAAACAGCATCGTCCGAGCAACGCTTCGAAAAATTCGCGCTCCTTGCGCCAGGAACCGGTGAGGTTGGCGCCGCGATAGTACGCAGTCTTGGCGGGCTGACGCGGTTTTTTGTACCGGTCACGCTGACGCCGATCGGAGACGCCAACGAGCTTCTGACGAGGCTTGCGGAACTGGTGGAAACCGTCATCAGGTGGCTGGGTGGCCATGCCTCCAGCGCTGCACAGGCCGTTTTGGGTCTTGGCCGTGGTGTCACCGACTTCGGCCGGCGACTGTTTGACCGGCTTGGAGAACTTGGCGCCAAAAACACTACTCTGCTTCTGGAAATCCGCTGGGACAGCGCAGCGCGCCGGATCAAACAGATTATAATTTCTCGCACTGGCGATACACTCGCCGCTGGCCACATGAGCCAGGGCGAGCTCAGTGTCGAATTCGGTGGCACCAGTTCTCCCTTTCTGGTGTTTGACCTCGTAGACAATTGGTGGGCTGTTGCAGTCGCACCGATTACCGATGTTCTCACTGTGCAATACGCCACCGACCTCTGGCTCAATAGTGACGCGGGAATGTCTGCGACACGCAGCCAAGACGGCCGACCCCTGCTGACCATCGACGCCAAGCTCCATCAGGCAAGTGGTAAATCGGTGTCATTGATTGCGCTGGCGCTCGTCCAGTCTGGCCAGGCACGTTTTTTGCAGAAACTCGGGGCCGGTCCGGCAGAACAGATCCGAGGCGGGGTCAGCATCGGTGTACCCCTGGTCCCAGGAGATCATGAGATCCAGATGGATCTCGACGTCAAGCTCAACCAGGACAAGCTTACATCGATCTTCCCAGTGGGCAGTGGGACGTCGCAATCGAGTGCACCGACGATCAAGGTCCTCGGGTGGACGCAGGTGTCCGCGGAGGGAACCCTTCTAACCTATGACATCAACCTGGAGATCGATGCCAGGCTTGGCGGCAGACCATTGAATTCGACAATGCAAGGCAGTTTCGATACGCGGACGTTTACGCTCAGGCTCAAGGCAGCGGACATCCCAATCGATTGTCCCGAGACAATCGATGTTTTTGGTGCCCGCCTTTCGGTAGAACCTCCGCAGGGCGGGATGGTACTTCGGCTGTCCGAAGCGCCGTCGATCCGGCTTGCAAAGCTGGCACGCGCAATCCTTGCCTTCGACCAAATAGGAAGTGGCAACGAAAGTTTAAGCTTCGAAGCCGAGGGCGAACGCGGGTTTGCGCTTGGTACGGAGGGACTGGACCTGGAAGCGGACGTTGTCGAACGGCCAGTCAGGTTGCGCGGTCTCGATACGCCATTCCGTTTTTCAAGCGGCCAGGTCCGCATGGAACGCAGTCGTCTGCTATCGGCCTCCATCGTCGGCAGCGGGGCTTTACCGCCGGCGCTACTTGGCGAAGCCAAGATCGATGTGGGCATCCAGATTGGCCACGACACGTCCAGCAACGTATTCAACATTCAAAGCGCGACGGCGCGACTGGAACGGGCAAGCGAGCCGGTTATCTGCGAAGGAACGCGGTTTCATTTCGAGCTGACGCATGTTGGTCTCGGCTTCAAGTATTTTGACAATCTCGCTCATTTTTACGGTGAACTGACCGGCAGCGCCAAGTTCAGACCAAATCCGGGTGAGCTCGCCTCCGGTCTGCTGTCTCGTCTGCAAGAGGCATGCATCAATCTCGATCGTGCGCCGATCGCGGGCGATGGCCGGGCGCTTTCCAAGGCAATCAATTTCCAGGTACCGATCGATCCCCCTGCCCGGGCCACTCTCTTCAACGAGTTCGATTTCGAGCTGCGTGGGGTTGGTTTTCACCCCGCATTTGATGGGTGGAGCGATAATCCTCCTGCGGTCGCTCTCTCTGGCCAGGCGCGGTTCACCGACTCCTTCGACGTTGTGCAACCAAGTTTTGAATTTCATAAGCTTTGGGTTGCACGGCCGGAGAACGGCAAAACCCTGCCCCGCGTCAGGATGGATGGCCTTGGCGTTGGCCTGAAGATTGGCGCCATAGGTGAATTCGAGGCGACGGCGATCGCCGTCGACGGCTCACTTCCCAGCCTCTACGCACCCGATGTATTGCCTGCGAACGTGACAGCGCAAGGCTTTCTCGCTTCAGGGCGCCTGATGCTGAAAGGCTGGGCTGCGATGTCTGGCGCTGCGGGGTTCCTGGAGCTTGAGCGCAAGGATCATCCCGGCGACAGGAGACTGTCGTTCTTCGTCTACGCGCAGCAGGAACAGCTGGCAGAGCCGATCCCGACACCTGTCGGGACGTTATATCTGAGAGAAGTCGGCTTTGGCCTTGGGTACCGATACACGCTCGCAGCACTTGCCCAGACCGAAACACTCACGGATCCCCGCGACCTCATAACAGTTCTGGATCCCATTTCGAAACGTCAGGGCGATCTTGCTTCCTTTTCGGCTTGGCAGCCAGAGGTAACGGGAGATCGGGTTACCCTCGCGATGCGCGCACTTTTCAGTGTCACGACCGCGTCATCCCCCACTGTCTACAATGAGCAGGGGGAAAAGGATCTGGATAATCCGGTTCTTTTTGACGTGGTTGCGGCACTGCGCAGTGACCTAACCTTCCTGCTTTCGGCGCGCGCCTGGGTAGCCGTCAACTATGCAGACTGGCGCAACGGCCAAAAGGAATGGCGAGAGAAGCCGCTTCTGCGAGGCTACCTCTATATATCGGCACCAAAGAAAACCTTCCTAGGCAGGCTGATATCAGACAAGACGGGGTATATTGGCGAACATCCAAAACTGCCCGAGCCACTGAAGAAGGCGCTGAAAAGCGTCGAGTTCAGCTCAACCCTTTACATTACGCCGGGTCTTTATCATCACGAACTTGGATGGCCGTATGAGCTTAAGCTCGAACTGGGGACACCGAAAGACAAGATCTATGTTGCGCTGAGCGGCGGCATGGTCGTGCGTATCGAGGATGGAGCAATCCTCCACGGCCTTGCTTTTGCCGCTCGCGGCCATGTAAAAGTCGGAGGACGGGCGGGTGGCAGTGTCGGAGCCTCTGCCGAAGCCGTCGCGAATTTCGCGCTCGACAGTAAATTCATTGCCTATGTCAGTGCGGCGAGGCCAATCGAGAGCCTGTTTTACGGCCGCATGCAGCTCGCAATCGCGCTCGATTTTTCCATAAGTTTCTGGGTCGACACGAAGTTCTTTTCAGCTTCTGCGAGTTGGGTCGAACGCGTCGATGTCGGGGTCGATCTGGAACTGGCTGTGAGCCCGCAAGGCATTGGCGCACACGCCCGGGCGTCCCTGTCGATCCGCCGCTTTGGGCGCGGTCTTCGTCTCGGTGTATCGCTGGGTGTCAATGAGGCAATGCTGGGGAACGCGCGCGCCCGCGTTGAACGCTTCATGGCTCTGGGGCTTGGAGCGACGGTTCCGGATTCGGCAAGTGGCCTTGCACCTCTGCCAGAGCCAGCCAGAGCACAAAGGGCAATGGCTGGCGACCGCGCCCTGGACGCGCTCGCGAAGCGTCGGGACGCAAATCCTCTTCCGCCTGGGGATGAGGCAGCACGAACACCAGGCCCTCCTGTCACTGGAGAGGCAATCTCGGGGTGTGATTTTTGGGCAATCGTCTTTCCGATCAAGGGCAGCAACGGTCGCGCCATCCTGCAGTTCGTGCCGCGCGATCCAGAGCCTGAAAAAGATGTAATGTTCATACCGGATCGCGACCACGGCGATTTCTTTGTATCGCCGTTCCCCTCATTGAACAGCAGTGATCCGCATCTAACGGATGGGCATGAATATCTTCTCATGACCGATGTGGATGACGTTTTATCCACGCTGCTAGAAGGTGCAGCGAAGACGGCCCGGACTGCGTCTCGAAAGCCTAACTGGGACAAAATCATCGACCGAAGCTCCGGCTCCACCGTCGCGGACCTTGTGTCAACCGGATTTCTTGCACCGAAATCCGGTCGCTTTACCCAGCCGAAATCTGAGCTTAGCGTTGCAGCAGGGCCAGACGAGCGGGCTGATACGATCGGATGCCTGGAGGCGCGCGGCGGCCTGATAGGGCTGATTTGCGATCGCGCCAAGCAGCTGGCAGAGGCATCGACGTCTGGCTGGGTGACTGCATCACCTGATGTCATCGATCCCCGCTTTTTTGGGCTGACGTTTGAAATAGGTATCGATGATCCCAAGGTCCCCCTTGGCGTCACGCTCGACACACTCTTCAGTCCCAACGACGCCGGGATCGGACCCCGAATGGCGAAGTTTACCATCTCGAAATCGGACGACACGGCAAACGGCACGCCCAGGATTTCCACTGTGGCACTGCTCAATCCGATCGAGCGGATGTTCGCCAATGCACAGCCCCAACTGGCAAAGCCGAAAGGCGTCATCGAAGGGGACACGGTCAAGCTTTATTGGCAGCTTCTCCCGGCATGGGGGATGTTCGCCAGCGATTACGACGAACCGGAAAACCATCTCCTGCATTACGCGATCCAGCGCCACATCAGGGTTGGGAACGACCTCAGCAAACGCTTCTTCAGCAACTGGCTTTCCAAGCGCGGCAAGGCAATCGACGCAATGGCGGCAGCTGGAGGGGACGATTTCCAGGCGCTGGACGACCTGAAGGATCTCCCCGACGATCTGCGTCGGGCGATCCTCTTCTTCCAGCGGTATAAACCCGCTCAGCCTGTAAGCCAGACGCAATCGATAGAGTATGAAGGCCATCTTGAAGTCTGGAATAAAAACTTCGGGACCGAGAAACCCACGCTTGTCTATTCCGTTGTGTCGATCGACAATGCCGGTACGAAAACGGACCCGTCCCTGCCGATCTGCGTCGATCTGCCAGAGCCTGAAGCAAGACGCCGCAGGCCGCTCACGAGGCTCGGCATCGAATTCGACTATGTTTCTGAGGCAGGCAAGGAATTCACGTTCCCGCGAAAGGATGATGTCCTTCCGGCCCGGCTTTCCGTCTTCATGCAGAAGGAGGACACCAAGGACGCAGACGGTAAATACAGGAAGCCGACCGAGATCGAACTGTACATTGACAGCGAAGATGGAGAGCGATCCGGCATTTACGGTGCGGACCTTCTCGACGTTGAACGCCATTATAAAAGGTTTGTCGACCCTGTTTGCAACGCAACCGATACCTTGACCTGGGACAGGAAAGAAGCAGGTTCCGTTCCAGTCAATCTTTACCTTATCGAGCCCGGCCATAGCGATCTGACAATTGCCCCGATCACACTGTATTGCAAAGCGGAGCTCTTGCTCCAACTCACGTCGCCTGGCCACCGTTCGACACAGATTTTTGCGCGGCTTCCAGGAAAGCCCCTTGAACCTTCACACTGGACACTTTGTGACCTCAAGATAAGGATCGCTCGCAAGCCACAAGGTGACACTCCACCACTGACCGGCAATCAACCGGACGATTTTATCGCTCCCGTCGCAGAATTCGAGCTTCCGCGTGTCGCAGCCCCTCGTCTTCTCGGTTACGCTGCCATGTCGGCTGAGAAGGGCCTTCTCCATCATTTGGTGCCCCTTCCGGGAGCGGAATTCAATGGGTCCGACAAGCTCACGCTCCGAACTGACGTTAAAGGGCGGAGCGCGATAAAGCTGAGCTGGAATGCACGGCCGACAGATCTGTGCGACGGCACAGCGATCCGTCCGGACCTCATCGGCGGTTTCGATGTCTTTACCGCCTCGCGCGACCGGGAACCGCCCCAATCTGCTCCATTGTCGGCAGCTGAGCTCGCAAGGCTCGCCCGACCGCTGGGGCGCGTACTTGTCAAACCGCGTGCCCTTGCAAACAGCGAGCCGGCCATGATCGAGGATCTTTCAAAACTTCTTGTCGCCTATCCGAGCGAAACGTTGCGGTCACGCGAACAGGGATGGTTTTCCGCGTCGCAATCGCGATTGATCTGGCCAGAGAGAACAGCACGGCGAGCTCTGATGCTTGTCCCCGACGAAGGATTGATCGGCGAACTCTTCGGTCACGGCCAGCCAGGCGAAATGCGGGTGCGGCTTCTGGAGGTCGAACACAGGACAGATCGCGAAACGTCCGTTCCTGCACGCATGGTGCTGAACACGGACGGAGCGCTGCTGGCCAAAGACGCTCTGGCAGAACCAGATGCGGCAGATGGTAAATGGCAACACGTCAAGATCACACACCTGACCCCGCAGCTTGCCCGTGCCGTTCTCCAGGGCCTTGATCGGGAAGAAAAGGCACCGGCGTACGCACAAGGCCGTCTTGAGATTGCCTATCGTTCGGGCGGGGTGGCGCGGACTGCGTCGGTCGACGTGTCCTTCAATAGTGAACTGCATCCCGTTCTTGCCGATGTCATCGACCTGTTGCGCTATCAGAAGGACGATTTCAGCAGAGCGACTGGATACCGACGATACGAGCCGGTACTCGAAGGTGCCCCAGCCGCGCAGGCAGGCGTCATAGTGGATGGGGGAAACAGCGCAGCGGCGAATCGGCTTCGTGCCGCGCAGCTGCTGAGCGATACCGCACCCGAGCGCGACAAGGGCGGCTGGGCTGCCCTACGTCAGCTTGGCCTTGCCGCGGGTTTTCGCCTCTGGGATACCGTGTTCGAGGACTGGGTGAAGCCGACGGACCTGAAAGACCAGTTTGAGTGGGCCTGGAAGCTGGCGATTGCACGTAACAGCGGCTCAAGCTGGAAATTCGGTACGCCGTTCATCGAACAGTTCTTCGATCCGGAAGAGCTTCTGATCGTCGGTGGCGAGGATCGCATCCACAGGCCACGTCATACTTCGCCCAAGGGGCTTCCTCTCGTACAGATTTCTCTCAGACCGACGATAGACAGGCTTCATTCGGACGGAGACGACAGGCAGAAGCCGATGATTCAGTATTTCAAACTCGATATCGACAAACCGTCAACACTTACCGCTGACGCACTGAGCCGAAGCTTCCACGGCGATGTCATTATTGAATTCCGGACTGCGGAGGCGCGCAACACTCAAAGTGTCTGGGTCGGAAGTTTCTCGAAGCTCCGCGGCGACGAGTTCGAACCTCTTTCCGAATATACCTTCATGCCTCCCACGAATGGTTTGAAGCTTGTCGCGCGGGCCGTCATCTTCAACGGACGGTTTTCACCCGGCCAGGCAGCCGAACAGATCCAGGGATGCTTCAGCAGTGGCTGGCCCAAGACCGAACCGATCCTGTGGACACCTCTCGAAAGCAACGATCCGCCGGTCAACCCATATCTCATGTTCGATGACCTGCCGCTGGAAGTCGCGCGACGGATAGAGGACCTCAGGGGCAATGGCCACCATCGGCTACGCCAACTGGCTGGACCCCGCTATGAGGGTTGGACAAACACTCTCGACGAAACGGGGGCGATCCGAAGATGGGAGAAACGCTTCTTTCAACATGGCATTGCTCACTGGAGGGACGATTTCCAGCATGTTGGTTTTGCGGTCGCCACGATGGACGCGCCGGCGGCGTTGCGGCGAACGCCAGATGCGCGAGGCCGCATCAGCGTTCTTTGGATCGACGAAAGTCACCTTGGCTCGTGGCGACGGTTTTACATTCGTCCGTTCGGTCGCTACGATCATCTTGCCGAAGCGAGCGGCTGGCCCTGCGCCGACGCGAGCTGCCTTGTCGAAACCGATTTCGGCGGCGCCGTTTCAAGCACGCCGTGGATAGATGTCACCCTGGATCGCACGCGCGAAGTGGCAAGACCGGTTCTTCTGGCCAGTGCCTATTCCGCTGACGCCAAGGCACTGATTGCTGTTGTTGCGCACTCCGACGAGGAGGTTCTGGCCAGCGCCAATATCCCTCAGGCCGGAGCCCGCCAGATTGGTTCGTCCGACATCGGGTGGAGACATCGGTTGCGCACGTCGGCTCTGCCCTGGGTGGCGTCAATGCTGCCGGGCACGCCAGACCGGCCACCGCTACGCTCGAAGCTGCTTGCCGCACCCGATACCGGAGCATTGAGCAAGTGGCTGATTGATCAGGCCACGCCACCGGCCAGGGGCACGACCGTCAAGCGAGGCCTCCCGGATATCTGGCGCGGTGCCAATGCAGTTGCTGCCTACGACCTCCCGTACTTCTTCGAGTACGAGGTTCTGTTGTCGAATAGCGCAGGGGTCGCGAGTTCGACGCCGGTTTCCTCAGCGCTTCCGACGCCGGATGCTGCAACCGATATTGACTGGAAGGACACACCCCGGATCGTAACCGATACACACAGCCGCGAAACCACGATCACCTTCCCGCTTGCCCGCTACGTGGACTGCATGGACAAGGACAGCCGAGATGCCTGGTACGACGTCAATCATTCCTCCGCAGCACTCTTCGAGCTGCCCGACCCGGCTCTCGTCTACCGTTTTCAGATGATCTCGCCCGATGGAGATATTCGTTCGCCGGAGTTCGATCTCGAAGCCGACGCGCAACTCGGTGCCTATGCGATCCGAGTGACAGGACGGAACTTTGACCTGAAACGGGTCGAGAGACCAACAAAGAACGGCCGGCAATGGTCTGTGAGCTTCACGCTCCGATCAAACGGCACCGGAATGGGAGGCCTTGCCACGGTCGAAGCCGTCCCGATACGCAACACGATCCGGCTTCGACCGGTCAACATCGGGGAACTGTCATGAGCGGGCTGCGCGCAATCACAGTCTTTCAAGCGCCATCGCAGACTTCGCAATTCTGGCGCGCGGACCTTGCCGTCGCTTATGCCGGGCCGGATCCCGGTGCGAACCGCCTGGTAGTGCAGAAAACCCAGGCAATAAGGGTACTGTCGCAGAAATCGCAGGTCACAGAAATCACACTCGATAAGCGGGACTACGATTTCCACGAGCCGGTGCTGTTTGTGGCGGCTGTGGAGGCCCGTGAGCACCGAACGCATGAATGGGGCCGCCTCGTCATTGAATTCGAGGGATCGGGTGCCCTCAATGAAGTCCTGAAAGGAACAGGCGGGCTTGTCGACGTTGTGCTCGCGCGAAGAGACCCGAACACCGATTGGCCGGCGATGGATGGTGAGATCGGTGTACCGCCTTTTGAGCTCGTCGCTGGCGAGATCAAGGCATGGCTTTTCCTGAGGAAAGATTCTGGAGACAAGCCGGATCGGGAGCCGTGGTTCGGGTTTAGCGAAACCGCCGGTCGCAAAAGGCTCTTCTGCAACGGGGATGACAAGAGTGGGATCGATGTTTTCACCCGCTCCGATGCCGATGGAACCTGGCTTCCAATCGTGCTCTCATCCGAAGGAATAGCATTTTATGCGAAGGTGCCGGACCCGATGCAGGCCTTCGACGGTATCGCTCGGACGATTTGGGCAAAGGTCCGGCTGGAAAGAAACATCCCTTTTAACGGTTTCTTCCTGCGGTTCGTCGGTGCCTGCAAGGAACCGGACATGGCGGACTGGTCGATCCCGGAACCCGCGGCGGACATAACTCACGCACCGTTACTCGAAGGCAGACTTCAAGAACTCTTCAAGTCTGCGCGTGACAGTTATGGAATCCGCGTCGATTTCGATCAGCGGCCAGTGGTTCCGCCGTTCGGATGGCCGTTGGAGCGCCGCATCGGCGGGTCGAGGCCGGTTTTTCCCGATGTCACGCGCGACTGGGCCATCCAGTTCGACGCAGCGTTGTTCCGGATCAATGTCCTGTCATCGATTGACGGGATTTCATCCACGTCGTCGATCAGATGTGATCTGGCAATGCTGCACGTCACAAGGGAGGGGTCTGCCAGACAAAGCGTTTTTCTTCTAGAAAGTGAATCGGACAAAAAACCCACGAGCAGGCTCTCCCTGACACGCAAGACGGCTGAGGCCAGCTGGAACGCCAAAGGAGATGATCGTACATTTCGCGCGTCGCGCCTCGCAATCAAAGACGTCAAAGCCCGATTGAGCTCGCTTTACAGTGAAGCGGGCGTTTTCGATGAGGAGCGTGATGGCGACGTACAGGCGTTTCTGCCTGTCGAACATGGCTGGCTGCAACTGCCGCTCAAGCCGACAGGCCCGAAAGATGAAATTCAGCCGCTACCGTCTTCGGTCCTCATCGGCGATGCATCCTTTGTGATCGACGAGGGAAGGGGTTTTGCCGTCGAAGTCAATGAAGCTTCCTCATGCGGCGTAAAACTGTCGATCGGTCACACAAAACCGATAACAAATCCGCAGATAGACCTCGAGATCTTCAAGCCGAGCGGACGCCTTCGCGGTCTGATCCACGTCGCTGACTGCTCGCCGGCTGATGGAGAAATCCTGCCGGTGCTAAAACCGGGAGGCACGCGCGACTGGCCCGTCAGGTTCGGCGCCGGCTCCAGAAAAGATTGCATCGCCGCACGCGTCGTTGGTCTTTCAAACTACGCTGTCATTGTCGAAACCGGTCCTGTCGACCGACCTTCCCAGAAGCCGCTTGCATGGCTTCGCGACGGAGCATGGATATCGACCGTCAACTTTGCGCAGACGACGACTGGTCGCCTGCCCGTAGCGGCCCGCAATCTCGTCCCCCGCAATGTCGACGCCCAATGCACGCTGGAGTGGCCACCGAAGGGAGCGCTGCCTAAGCTCGCGTCTGGGGTGGGCAACGACGTCTGGGAAGTCTTCGAGGGTTCGCCTCCTACCACGCAAATCTTGCCGACGCTGCCGGGCATGGAACGCGCCGGATTGACGAAGGGATTTAGATATTCGCTTCGCCATGACCTTCCACAGCTTGATGATCTGTTCGCGTCGACACAGCTTGATGACACGCCGCTACTGTTGCTCGGTGAAAAAGGCGTTTCGACAAGGTCTGGCAGGTCCTTGGCCACGGCAGCAGCCCCAGGCCGGCTAAAGGATGCCTTTGATAATTTACGCAACAATGCACGCTTGACTGAAACGCGCCACAGGACCGCATTTTCCGATGCGATGAACGGACATTCTGTCGACGTCGGCAACCTCACCGGGGAGTTCGAATGGAGATCCGTCGACTTCAATTTTGAGGTTGACAATGGACAAGGGCTTCCGATCGGATCCTACTCACTTGGATCGAACCGTTACGCCGGAGGTGAAGCCCTCGCCGGCATTACAGGGGCTTTGCTGAAATTGACCGACGGTCATAGGACCATCGACATTTCAGTGACCGGCAACGCGGTCGCCCGATGGCAGAATTCAACCGAATACATGTTTGATGTCAATGCAATTGGTATCTCGGCACAAGCCTCGCTTTCGCGTCGTGTAAGCCTGTTGCACCAGGCGCAGAATCTGGTCCTGACAACTCTCGCGAAGCCGGAACTACTTGAAAAGGATGTGTTTTTCTGGTGTCGTGACCTGCCTCTGGCAGACGGTGTTTTCAGCGCCGGGATGGGGCCGGATGGCCTGCAATCCGGCCGCGATGGCTGGGCGCCGGACGCGTTTGCGAGCTCGCTCTACGAATGGCGTGTATGGTCGACGACCGACGACGGTCAATACCTTGCGGATGTTCCGCTGTCAGGCGGGTTCGTTGCCCGGCCGATGCGGCTCCACAAAGTCACTATCCGCGCGGGAAAGCCGGAACATGTTGCGTTCATTGCCTCCGTCATTGCGCCGGATGGACTGGATGCCAGTGGCGAAAGTGAAGCAGGTTATTCCGGACCCGCCAGCAACCTGGTCTTGATCAGCTACTCGATCGCGAGCGACGGGCACAGCTTCGTCCGCAAGGTGATGAGAATCAGGATCAGGGACGGCGAGGTCGAGACTGCCGGACCCGGAATGCACGCGCTGTCCTATGCGATAAATCCCGTGACGCGCATCTCCGAAGGCGACGACAATCCCGAGCCACACCCGGCGACACTGTCCATTTGTCTGAGCGTTGACGGCGACATCACCGACGCGGAAATGACGATAACGCTTTTCGGTCGTGAAGTGGTATTCAGCGGCTACGCCAAAAGCAGCCACAAGGAAGGAGCGGAGCTCTCCTTCGACCTGAAAACATCGGGAGGCACTGACGCACTGAACTTTAAGAGGTGTACGCTTTGGTGGCCCAGCACCGAGCGTGGCGTAGTCACGTGCGCGTTCGTGGCAGAACCCTATTTTAACATACCGTTTGATGTGTCGGACGGCACCAGCAAACTGCGGATCGATCTATATGCAGGTTCGATCACCTGGTTCAATACAAAACTGGCCGAGATCAATGCATCTTATGCACCTGAAACGAGCGAAATTCGGATCGATTTCGCTAAGAAACAACTGACGGACGTTTCACCGATAGTCGGACTGGATTTCGACAGCACGTCTGGGATGGGCCTGTTTGCCGTCGCGGCCGACCTCGGAATCTCGGGCATGCTTCGATTGGAGGCATCGAAGATGCAGACAGGCAGCGCGGTCTATTGCAGTCGTCTGCGACAGAGCTTCCTGTCCGCTAAAGAACGGTGGAAGAGCGAAATGGCGCTTGATCTGGAAGGCGAAGGCAAGAGCGCCGTTGAATGGCCGCTTGACGTCGACACCAGGACCGCAGAGCGTCCGGATACTGAGACCACCGCAGCCTTTGACATCGAGATCAAGGCGGGTACGACAGCTCACCATCACGCGAGCTGTGTTATCGAGAACGCACAGTTGCCGCTCAACTTGCTGTCGCACGAGGGGCGACTTGTAAAGCCGTTTGATCTCATGGTCCGCGTGACACACCGGCTCGAATGCGAAGGAACACCCCGTGCGAGCTGGACGACGCTTGATCAGGCGACGCTGCGCGATCTTTCGTTTATCTCCGGTATTAAAAAGGAAACTTACGCGTTCGCCGCCCGATACAAAGGGACCTACCGCGGAGAATTGAACGACAAACCACCTGCGATAGTGGGCGGTGGGATTGTCGAACGCGCCCTGGCCGCCGCCGGCTTTCCGGACAAGATGACACTTGAGGCACTGCAGAAGACGAGCGATGTTACCGGTCTTGTTTTGATCGGGGCAGGCACTTCACTGATCGGAAGCAAACGTTCCTCGTCCTACCTTGAGAGCAATTCGGCACAGGAGAGCCGTTGGCCCTCAATCCTGTTGTCGATGCCATGGATTATCGGCATCGGAGCAGCCAGGCTCGGTCCACTGGCGGTATTGAAGCAGTCCCCCGAGACGGGTTCGAAGCAATGGCGGACTGCGTGGTTCGACACATTCGCCCCTTCTTTGCCCCCTGCCTCCAGAACGGTCCCATTATCGCTTGCGAAACCACAAGCGGCTTCGATATTGGCTCAGCTTTCGATAGACCCTGAGGACGGTTCGCCACTTGTCTCTGTCGAGCAACCCTTTTTTGAGGGACCGGACGTTCCAGATCTCTCGGAAGCACCGATTTTCCTCCGATCCCTGATCGCTGTAAAAACGTTATGGCAAAGCGATACATTCAAGGGAGACCTGCAGACCCGCGTTGTGCAGCCGCTGGCTACTGGAAATGACACGCACGCCCTCTTTTCGCCCGCCGTTATACCGGTATCCAGACTTAGGGTGTCAAAGATACGACCAATCACGATCCGAGAAGACGGCGTCAAGTTCGAGAATCCTGTCGATGCAGATCTCGCCTATGGCCTATCGAGCACCGGTGCGATGCGGGTTCTCCGCGACACTTTGCAGGCGGACGCTTTGCTCTTCACCCTGGTCACCTATAACGCGGACGAAGAAAATGCATCCTTCCTCGAGTGGAACGACATGGCCATTTCGGGTCCGGTCATCGAAGCGCGGGGGCCGCTAACGTTTTCAGGCTCGATCCTGCGCGATCGGCAGGATCAGCTTCACGTCGCTGAGTCGTTGGGTTGGCCGGAGCCCCCCTACACCGGTGAAGGGCCCTCGCCTATATCAATGGGACAAAACCAGCCTTTCCAGGGACCAGGCGCCGCGATTGTCGGGCGGGTGGCAAGCTACGCAACGGACGCAGGAGCGGATGAGGCTGGACGGCCGTGGTTGTCGCACCGCAAGCCAGTCGTCTTTTCAAGGGCAGCAGTGGCCGGAGCTGCGGAGCCAACACCTCGCCAGCAAGACGTCGTGTCCCGGCGGCCGAGACTACCGGCCCTTGAAAACGGCCCGACACTGGTGCCAAGCCGTATCGGGGTCGCGACCGTCGGTCGCCGGCCGGGCGTCGTTCATGGTGACGTGATCTCTCTCAAATCCCCGGGTGGGAACATAAGTACGGTTGAGGGAGCTGTTATCGGCGCGAGAGCCGCTTTCCATCCCGTCATTGCCGGTCAGGACCGGATGCCGAGATCGACAGTCTTTCCAGGTAACATCGACGATCTTGATTGGCGTCGTGAAACCTATGTCGCTCCGGAGTGTGGCAGGTGCCGCATTGACCGGGTGTCGTCGGTTTCATTCAGAACCTACGATCCACATCTCGGTGAAATGACCCCTGCACCGCAGTCACTGGTGACGATCCGCCTGCGCGAGGAGTATTTGGACCTCGGTGCTACCACTCAAATCGACCTCGTCGTCGATGGATTTTCGCCCGCAAAATGGACACCATATCATTGGCACGAATTCAGCATATGGATAGGTCGCCAGTCGTGGAACCTCGGAACCCTGATAACCTCCGCGGACGGGCGGTCATATCTACCGATGACCACTCTGCAGGCGGCCGAAGTGCGCCTGGCCGCCCAGCTTGCGAACGGCGACACGACGATTGCAATCAGGCTCGATCTGGCTGCGGGACCGCCGTCAACGGAAGGGATCAAATCGGCACCCTGCATATCCTTGAACCTGCCATTCGCTGTTGTTGACAACCGCCCGCGCCTCAACGTGCCGCGCTCGACACTTACGTTCGGGGATCCTGCTTATGACCGCATGCTGTCGAGCCTGACTGTCAGCGATACGGTTCGTCTCGGACAGTCACTCGTGATCCTCGCAGCCGATCGGGAAAGCTACGACAGAACGACCCCCCTTCTCATCGGCCTTGCGGTACAAAAGCCTGATGGTACGCTGGAGTGGCCGTCATTTTCGTTTTCAGTCAGCTGGTTCAGGACCGGATCGGAAACGCAGACATCGAAATCGATGACCTCAAGCAATATTCTTGCCTTGACGCTCGATGACATTACCGGAAAGCTGGGATTGCCGCGTTGCGAGCCCGGTGACCGCCTGGCGGTGACCGCTGATTATCTGGAGGCCGTTTCAGGTGCAAAGGTGACCCTCAGTGTGCAACTGCAGGTCTCCAGTGAGCCGGTCGTTCCTCCCTCACCTTCGGTGTACTACCTGATCACGAGACACAGTGCTGGCAAGGATGCGGCAACGGCTCTTTCGGCCCGTGGTCCGATGGGCACAATCACCGAATACGGCGCACTCAAAAGCGATCTGATGAGCGGTTTTGTCCGAAGACGAGCGCTGTTCATATGGGACTTCACGCCCGATAGCGAGCCCCAATATGACCGGTTCGGCTTTCTTGTTAAAATCGACCGATCAGGCGCAGCGCAACTGCCGTCGGTTGAGAGCGATTTCGAAGAGGCTATCGAAGCTCCCTCTTTGAAAGAGCACCAAATCAAGACAGCATGGCAACAGTGATATCGACATGAGCACTTCATCACTGGGATGAAGGAACGGTGGAAAGAAGAGGGACAGAATGGCTACTCAGAACTTTGTATTCGGATGGGTGGAGGCCATCATTGCGGCAGACCACCCCACCGGTGGCCGGATCGTCAGGCTTGATAACGCCGAAGAGTTCCATCTTCCGAGCGACATCGTCAAGGCGAGTGCGTTTCAAGCAATTTTTGAGGACGCCCGCGATGCGGGGATCCCCCTGCTTGTCACCATCGATCCGGAGCGGGAGACAATTCTCACCGTAGACGTGCCACGGCCAGCCGACGTGGTAACGGCTTTGAACGATGCCGATCCAAACGGGACCGAAGTCAGTCTCACACTGTCGCAGACACGCTATTTCCTGAGCCGATCAAATCCGGATTTTGGCCAGTTCCATGAAGCCCTGACTTCGTCAATGGCAAACGGCACGGGGGTTCGGGTCACCGCGACAGACAGCGGAGACGTCATCGACGTCAGGGAGGCCGAGCGCCCTTTTATTGAAGCCGGCGAAGGTGCGGTGGAGGCAGGTCCGCTCGCTCTCACTCCGGTCTCCATGGCGGATGCCAAAAGTTTGTTCACGATGGTAGCCGGCCTTTCGTGCGATCCACGCAACCCGGCCGGATCCTGCATCACGTTTCTATATCCCGACGATGGATGCTACGCGCGCGCTCATGAGATGTGCCGGCTGATCGGAGGTGCAAAATCCGGTAAAGTCTGGAACTACGGTACACTCGTTGCGAAGACGAAGAACAATCCGGTCTGCCAGGTGAAATGGGGTTACCACGTGGCCTCGACAGTCTCCGTCAAAGAAGCCGGGACAACGAGCTCTTATGTCCTCGACCCCTCCATGTTCGGCGAGCCGGTGACCGTTGCGCAGTGGAAGGCAGCACAGGGTGATGGAAACTCCCGCACGGTGGAGACAGACGCGGCCCCATATTACCGACCGGAGAAGGGCGCAGCCCAGTTCGATCCCGACTACAAGTCGACGAAAGAGACGCTCGCGAACTTCCGCCTACAGCTCAAGCAGCGTTCCAGCTCGCCAAGCGGTCCCCCGCCCTATGCGAAGTGTGCCGCATTGATCTAAATTTGGCAGAGGAGTCCTCGTCTTCCAGTCTATTCTCACCTGCGGCCCTCGCGGACGAGCAGCAAGAGGAAACAGATGCCGCCGATGCTGACGGTCATGACGCCGATCGGCAGTTGAACCCCGCAGGCGTGCTGGGCGGCCCAGTCGGCTGACAGGAGGAGATGCCCTCGCATCAGCGCCGATTGGGCAAGTGACGTCCCGGCCGAGCGTGTCAGCCGGCGGGCGATCTGCGGCGCGGTTCGCACAATGAGGTTCTTGTTTGACCTTACAGTTCGAAAATGAATAGAGCTTCTACAACCATTCCGCCCACACATTTGTCCATTCAGGACGCTGAGAGTTTAGCCTGCCTAGGTCAACATATTGGCGAGGTGCAACTATCGAACGCCCGCACTGTTTCACTGGCAGCGACCGTTTCGACGAAACGAACCCAATATCAGCCAGGCCCCTTAATTAAGCAAGGCGCGCTTCATTTAATTAAGCGACAGGTGTAGATAAGCCCGCTTAATAACGCGCCAACATTGAATTCCTGACCTTAGATCCAAGCGACGTAGGCGCCGAGTACTATATGCGCCATTAGAAGTGACACGCCCGATTACATCCTTTGTTAAAGCTCGCCCCCTATTTCCGCTCGCCCTCGGCACTGGTGTAGAGAGAAACGGAATGAGCATGACCAAACACGACCTTTCATCACGACATTTTCGGCGAAAAATCTCGGAATTCTGCGAGCTTCGTATCGCTCCGATCGCATCCAGGCGGGTGTTGGAGACTATACGGCCTTATCTCGCCAGTTTGATCGTCTACCGGAAATCGCCCCCGCTTCTGAATGGCCACATCGACTGGACGATGATCAGTCAGGCCTGTGGGATCGAAGCCGAGTTGACGGCAGAACTGAAAAAGCAGCTCCGGCCAGGCTTGGATGCAATCATCCGCTGGCTCGGCGCACCAGCGGCCGAAGAACGACGACCGCCAAAGTCGACAGTTCGCTTGGGCAAAATGGCGCCCATCAAGAAGGCAGCTTCCGCCCGCTCAGCCCGACAGCCACAAAGCGCGGCGACCGACGGTGCCTTTACCCGGTCTGCGTCGACATTGCGCGGGCCTGCACCAAAAGCGATAAGCCCTTTCCCAGAAGCACTATTTGAAGCGACAGAAGATCCGGCGAGCTTTCAGGACGCTTTGGTCTACCATATGCGCCGGTTCGGTGACACATATTGGCAGCTCCACCGCGCCGTTGTTCATCTGGATGAGACATTTGACAACAAGACGCTGCTATCCTGGATGCAGGGGGAGCGCGTGCCCCGCTCCGTTGCCAGCTTTAATATCCTGCGCCGCATTGAGCGGCGCTATCGGTTGCAGGAAGGATATTTCAAGGACAAACTGCCGCACCAGACGCGCTCCCTTTATGGTCATGATCTCGGCGATATCAGCCCGGCTGAGCGGCGCAGAATTTCAGTGCATCTGCCAGATGACTTCAGCAACCTGCCCTTTACCAAGCGCGAGGAGATTCTCGATTGGGTGCGCCGGGTTATCATTTCCGGATCGACAGAGTATCGCCGATATCAGGCAGCGGCCAGCAAGCAACGTTATGCCATCCGCTTTCCCGGCGTCACTTATGGCGGCAGCTTTCTTTCCTCTCGTTCGTTGGTCTCCGCGGCCGGCGCCAATCAGAACGTCGCGGCGGAACTTGATGATCCGGATCTGCTCTCCGGCGTTGTCGATGCGCCGCCGAGGCTTGCCATGGAAATGGCTGATCTCATCCGCTTCAAGACTTCGACGCTGACGGCGATTGGCTTTCAGCGCAATGGCGTATGGGGTGAAGAAACAGCCTCCCAGAAGATTGAGCACCTCGGCTTGATGTTTGGTGCGCTGGCTGCCTCACCAAACGGTGTCGTGAAGGGTTTCGGTATCCCAGTCAGCCAGTTGAGCTTCGGCCTTCTCGTCTTCCCCGGTGTTTGGGACTGGTATCTGCAGTGGAGGGAACAGCGACGTGGTTTCTATACCAAGTGGGAAGAAGACATGCTGATAGTCGCCCAGGCTCTTACTCGCGCTGACGTCGGCTGGATACGGCAGCATCCGGAGTTGCTTCGGAATGTCAGGCCAATCGCGGGTTTGATTGAGCAGCAAGAAATCGACTTCGCGGCTCGCGACTGGCACAGCGCCTGTGATGCGTTTCACCGACATGCCGCTAACCGTTCCAAGGAGATCCAGCGAGTGATGCGCGTGCATCGCGATCCATTCGAGCCGATCATGTGCGTCCTTGAGGCAGAAAGTCCATTGGCTGAATATCGTAAGATCACCGATGAGATTCTTGAACGCATGCCGGATGAGAACAGATATCCACGGTCGGCGGCCGAAGCCGTCAGATCATTCCTGCTGCTTCGGCTTGGCCTGCACCTTGGATTGCGGCAAAAGAACCTTCGCCAATTACGCGTCTGCCCGCGCGGACATTATCCGACCTCCGAACGCCGACTTGAGGACATGAAATGCGGCGAGCTGCGCTGGAGCGACCGCGACAATGGGTGGGAGGTTCTTATCCCATCGGTCGCGTTCAAAAACTCGGGCTCCTCCTTCTTCGGACAGAAGCCATTCCGGTTGATTTTACCCGACCTTCTAGATCTCTACAAATATCTCGACGCTTATATCGACAGGCATCGTGGAGTTCTGCTCGGCGGTGCGAATGATCCCCAAACGCTATTCGTCAAAACGGTAAAAACTACCAGTATTGATGCTGCTTATAATTCGACGACATTTTACGAGGCTTGGCGGACTGTCATCCAACGTTACGGCATCTATAATCCCTATACCGGACGGGGTGCGATCAAGGGCCTACTGCCGCATGGACCGCATAACCTGCGGGACATTCTTGCGACGCATATTCTGAAGCAGACCGGATCCTACGAGCAGGCAAGCTACGCCATTCAGGATACTCCCGATGTCGTGCAGCAGCACTACGGTCGCTTCTTGCCGCAAGACAAGGCGGCCCTAGCTGCCAAAATCCTCAACCAGGTTTGGGAAGCTGCGTAAGATCGGATCAGATATTTGGCTCGGATAGTGATGACAGTCTCCGTCCGTGTCAATCGGCACAGAACATTCACCCCTTTTACTTATCCAATTTTCACCCCCCTGTAGGCGATCAGCGCTTGGCCTGCCCGGCGCTGGCCGGGGTTGCAGAGGGTAGGCCAAGTGCGGGTGATGGGTGTCTTCGGCTTTAGCTTTGAGAGCGGTTCTTGAAGCGCCAGGACTCGTTCCCGGTTTCGACGATTTCGCAGTGATGGGTCAGGCGATCAAGGAGTGCCGTCGTCATCTTGGCATCACCAAACACCGACGGCCATTCGCCGAAGGCAAGGTTCGTGGTGACGATGATCGAGG
>NZ_WJOK01000030.1 GCF_009649785.1 Agrobacterium tumefaciens
CCTATATAAAATCACCTGCTTATAACAGTGCCAAATTGACTGCGCACAAACAGGCGGACTTCTCCAGCAAATCTCTCATCTCTCCCGCAGTAATGGTGTGTTTAATTATTTATATGTTTTGCGCTCACCTCTCGACAAATTATATGTTTTACCGACCCTCTTCCTCCCCTGTTCAATTTACAGCCGCCCAATCATCTCTAAGTATTTTATTCCGTTAAATAATTATAAATACGGGAATATATGTATTAATGCCACCAATATGGGTAAAATATTCCAGAGGCGTATATCGGCGCGATTTGGCCCATCCAACATAGGATTGCCAGTCCGTCGAACGTGACACGTCAAGCGTGTACATCAAGGATCTGTCCGGTTTGTCGACCTGAGTTACCCAACATCACACGGTTCTTTATCGGGCGCGGTAAACCTCGCTGGACGACCGACGACGCGCAATAAACTCCCGAAGGACAGGGAGAAAAAAAGCTTTACTGAACCGTCCCACAGGTAGCTCCGGCTCCAGTAGAAAGAATGTCCGATAATGTCGCTGTTATACTCATCCAGAATGATCCAAAGCCGCACATCTGCATCAAGACCGGCCCGGCGCTTTTCAATGCGCAGGGATCTAAATAGCAAAACGATCAGTTTCCGGATGCTTCGTCGTGATAGGAAAGAAAAGAACCATGTCGCCGCCCGCACGGGCGAGCCTGACGCCAACAACAACAGGTCGCCCCTTCCGACCTTCGGTTTCACCGCGGGCAGCCACGCGGCTCCATAGATAAGGGTAGCGGATTACGACTGCAGTCTCGATCTTATCGAAACCGCTCACCGAACCGTCTCTTCAGTTTCCGCATAAGTGTCGACTGCGGCCTCAAATTCCTCTAGCAAAGCGTCAGACATATTATCAATAGTGCCAACCGCACGCAGATCAGACTGCCGCATCAAACGTTCATAATCCTCGATATTAAGAAGAACCAGACGAGGCTTGTTGCGCTGGGTGATCGTTACCGGATGACGAAGCGCCTCAGCGATAATATCACCCGACTTCCTGGAAAGATCACTCGTGGTGTAGGAATTACCTGAACCTGCCATCAAACACACTCCCGTCGTGTATCGCGAGGATAGCACGGTCACAAAAGTAAATCCATAAAATACAGCAATCCTGTAAATGCTGCATTAACTGAGCGCTGTGATAAATTTCATCCCTTTCACTGAATCTCAGCCCACAAGTCTTTTCTCTATGGTCTGACAGGTGAAGCTGTAGCCTCCAACGTCCGGAGAAAAGCATTTGCAGCCTTGTGCTTGTACACCGGCTTCAATGCCGTAAAATCCTTACGTCGCGTTCCGAAAAGGGTATCTTCCTCAATCCTCATACCAATCGTCAGCCATTCAAGCCCGCTCCACTCCACCTTGCGAAGCGCTACCAGATCCATAAGCGCCCGAAGAGGCCTGGCAACGAACGCAATCGAGCCGTTGAGCGGGACACGGTCAACACTCGTCATGAACCGATAATCGTTAATCGCCCGAGGATGATAGCTGAGGGTCCCGAACCCGGGCGTCGAAAAATCCTGGCTTTTGCGTCCAGGTGAAACACTGGCCGTAACAAACACCGCCTCCGGAATCCATCCATGAAACGACAGTGCTGTTTCGAAAGAGATATAGCTGCCCGGGGTTTTCGGCGCCGGCAAACGGATGAACCAGGTCACGTCGATAGCGTCGCGCCAGCACATAACAACCACGCTTCAGACGGATGAGATACCCGTCTTTCAAAGCGCGGTTGACTAGGCCATAACGGCGCGCGTCACTGCCGTCCAGCAACTCGGCGAATTGCCGGTCATTCAGAAAACGATCAGCCAATCCGGCCGCGGAAATTTGGTCCACCAACGAAGACATAATTCTTGATACTTCCAATTAATGAAAGTTTCAAAAATTTTTATACAGGTGCCGGAACCCGTTCCCGGTAGGACGCACCTGTTCGAGTATCGAGTGTTTTATGGCAAGGACGGCAGGCGTATCGTCGGTTTCGACAACGAACGTGGCAAAGGTGATCATCGGCCCTTAAGCCAGCCGATTACCATTCAAGAACCTGTCGAGTTCAGCGGTCCGAGTTCTGGATAACTGAACTTCCCCAGCAAACTCAGGCCATCGGTCAACGGCCGCTCTAACCTGTTCTATAACTTCCCGTGCGTCCTGATCAGAAATCGAGGCCCCTTTGGAGACTGCCAGAAGGTGGGACATGCCGGGATTCCTGCCTTCCCCGGCTATTGTCGCGCTGTGCTCTCCACCTGGTCCCGACGAAAAAGTAAGATCGTATGCGGGCGCCAGAGACCAGCGGCCATTCACGTCCATAAGAAAGGCGTGGTTCTTCGCATGGTCGTCGCGATTTCTGGCATAGACATTGAACACCATGTTTCGGAACATCTTCAGGACTTCCGTAGCGTCCCGGGTCATTATGTGAGTAAGCTTGTGCAGTTGCGCATAGCTCACACTCGCTTCACGATGGCTTGCATTCAGCAGGCCGCTTGCCGTGTGCATGTGGAGCCTGCCGGCAGGGGTCCTGTCAAAACGTTTCGTCGCAAAAAGCCGTCGTCCTTTCCTGGTCTCCAGCAGCAGGGTGTCGGCCATCGTCAGTCCTGCAGCGACGGCCATCAGCGAATAGGCTTTTTCTTCCGCACCGATTTCCCGAGGATCATCGGAACTCGGCGCCTTGACCATCCACCTTTCGAACCCCGGGTCCAACGGTTGGCCATAATCCAGAACGCATCTGTTTTCCGCTTGGTTGAAGCCGATCATAATCTTCGGCCGTGCGCCCGCGGATCCGCCCTGCGCACCCTGCAAGCCATCAATGTCAGCCACGTCCATTTCAGCCTGCACCAACTCGACCTGATCAGCGAACCAGTCGAGATCAGTGACGGCCTGAGGCTGCTGGTCGTCTGGTAATTCAGGAACATACGAGAGCGCGCCCATTCCTGTTCTGCCGACTGCAGACAAACGGTCGATCGGAGTAAGCTGGGTAAAGTCGATACCCGCCCGCTGAAGACGGCGGTCCAGCAACAAACGACCCCACCCATCCGGCAGGCTGTCGTTGAACAGCCCGTGAAGCCCGTCGAACGGATCGCGAGGCGCCGCAATCAACCCACTGGCCGCCATTATATGGAATGGAGAAATCAAAAGGGGCGCTGTCAGAAACTCCGCCGCGTACTCGAAGTAAGCCCTCCGTTCCCTGCCGCTCCAGGCAAGCGTCCCAAGCTTTTTCTCATTCCCTTCGAGCTCCAGATAAATGCTCATCTTCTGGATTGACGTGAACTTCATTTATTGCGCACACGCTGCTTGAGAGGACGATCAATGACATCATCGATATTCTGTGGCGGCAGACCTGGAAACAGCCGTTCGAATTCCGCTTCCGCCTCAAGAGCAAAGGCAATTTTCACCAGACTTTCGAGGGAAATTTTGCCGGTTTCTTCAAATAGCCTCAGCGATCCGTAGGAGACATTCGATCTCGCAGCCAATTCGCGCTGGGTCAATCCTTGCTGGATCCGTCGGCGCTTCATTCTGTCCGCCAGGTCCCGGATAACCTCCACAGGAGAAGACATTTTAAATGCTAACATATTATCACCCATGCGCACATCTGACACATTAATGCCAATATAATAGCACTTAAAAGAAATCGCAACTCACATGCATGCTCAGAAAACTCGGCTTTATGACTCGTTGCGAATTGCAAGACTGTATCATCGTGACCGTTTTCCACCATCGGTCAGCCGCTATAGGAACCCGACTTCTCCCTAAAACGGCCTTGCTGCCCGTCGCGCGTTATATGAATTCGCCGCAAATGACCTGCCTTCGTCTTTCAGAAAAATGCTGGCGCCTGCGAAAGCCTCACAATGGAACAGTCCTTCCGTCGCGGTCGAGATACTGAAGCCCTTGGCTTGCCACGCTGCGCCAGAAGCGTGCTGACGATCTACGCAACCGTCTCTTCCATGCCAAAAGGCGCATCCGGGGCACCAAGGTTCATTGCCGCCTCATTTGTCGTGACGCTTGCTCTAAGCAGCCGCTGAGATTAGACCTTTACCAAACCATTGCAATGTCTCCGACCGGCCCGCAACGGTCATTCGCCGTCGTAAAATTGGTCACTAAACTCTGACTAGTGCGAAAAGATTAAGCAACCCGATGAGGATAGCGCGCCTTCAGTTCGGCCTCAGTTCCAAGTTCCCTGATGAAGTCAGTGAAGCTTGGCGCGACATAACCAACATTTCCCCATCCGTAATTTGGGTGCTTGCCAAACACCTGCTTTCGGACATAGGGCAGATACAATACGTTTCCGAAGCTCTCCGGGCGAAGATCAATCAGCAGCGTGGAGTAGTTGTGCGTGTGAGCGGAAGCAGTTCGCGCGATATACGCGGCTTCACTCCTTCGAAATCCGGATGTGGATTACAGTAGGCCCTGATAGCACTGATCGTCATTTTTGCCCAAGGCACCAAGGATAGGTTCCCAGCGATAACCGACCTTTTCTTGAAATTACACTGGAAAAAATACGCACCAACTTCGATAGAGCCACCGATGGCTGAATACTTCAGTAAAAAACTCGATAGTCTTCAGGGATAGGTCTTTCTACCAGGAGCTCGATTTCGTCGATGTCCTCTCTCGTACTTGGTTGAAAGAAATCAGGACCTCCATTCTTTTGCAATTCCCACATTTTGAAGACTTGCGGATTGAGGCTTTCTAAATCCATGATGGTCTCTTATCCAAAAATTTCGTCTGAGCTAGATATGCTAGGTCGCGAAAAACCCCGATCATTTCCTACCTTGTGACATCGCAGAATAGAGAGTTTTGCAGCAGGCGCAATGTCCGCTGTTGGCGCTTCAGGGCCATGACGGCCGTCGGCCCATTCCGCGCACCGATCTTGCGCTGAGTCAGTGTAGGCTACTTTCGGTAAACCTGCTACTGAAGCAGGTCAGCGCGACAAAACGGCTCAATTTCATGGAGATATGGCACATTTATGCTGAAACGACGTGATTTCGTGGCCGCGGGAGGTATTTTCGCAACTCTTGGATGGTCGCGGATGGCTACTGCATCACGCTACCCTGCGCCTGGAGATATCTCGGGTGCGCCATTCGGTGATCCTAATCTAAAGCTTGCGATCCTATCCAGCCTCATTGACAAACAAATAATCGATCTCGGGACCCCACAACAGCTTGCCGAGCATGTTCTCGGGCGGCCCGTCGATCTTGAGAACGAAGGTTACAAGCCCATTCCCGCAGTTCGTGCCTACCTGGATCGCTATCCTCTTTCGACCGACCTTTTGAATGAGATCGACGAGCTTGTTCTGGATGGAGGCAGTTCCATCTATCGATATGTCTGGTTCTTCTGGGATGGAGAGGACGATATCTTCGACATCAACAGCCTTGCCGGGATCAAGCACTGCCCGAATATCAAGAGTCTTGATCTGACGTCGATGATCGGAACTGTGGACCTTCGTGACCTCCTGCCGCCATTCAAGATCGAGACCATAAATGCAGGGATTGCGTTAGAGAACATTCCGGCTCTGCTCGACATGCCCAGTCTACGAAGCGTCCGTGTCCTCGACGACCAGCTTTACGCAGATGTCACGACGCCGGGGCATCCCAATCGACAGGTGATGGAAGCGTTGAAGGCCAGGGGAGTCTCTGTCTGGGTCCATTGGGTGTCCAGTTACGATGAGAACCGCGCCGCATACCAATAACTGTGATCGTGGGTGCGCTTTCGAAAATTGACGCCTAAGGACGATTGGCACGGCGGTTATTTGACCACACCATCGAGATAGAGGTCTTCACCTCGTTGCAGCGGCGTGAAAGTGAAGTCGTCTTTTTTGAGAAAGCGGTCGAACCAGCCCAAAAGATCCTCTTGGGTCGCAGAGTTGCGATATCCGATCAGCTTGACGGTCAGGGGAGCACTGAAGGCTATATCAAAGGCAGTGTCGAACTGAGAGGTGCCAGAAAGCTGAACCGAAAACGTGCCACCACCGTCGTGACGAATGGAGATTGCCGCACGGGCGAAGAATTCATCGCTGTAGGTGGTGATTAGGCCGGGAGCTTCCCACCAATTCTCCCCAATCAAAGCGTTTTGCGTTCCCTCGCCTTGAAAATCCACCCGGATTTCTTCGAGGCTGCGAAAATCACGGTTCTTAAAGTGCTTCAAGGGAATTTTCAGCCACTGTGTATCCAGACCCGGGTTCAACCAATGGGCAACGCCATCTTCGGGGTCATTATTGGGATCGAAGAAGAATTTCGGAGAATTCATTTTCAGATCTAGACCGATGTAGTCCTCCAATGTTTGACCAGGCCAAGATCCACTTGTGGCTCGCAGGGTGATGCACGGCTCCTGGACTGCAAGGTCGAGCGGATAGCTCTGATAAACGAGTCTACAATGTCTCATGAAAATCTCCGGTGTAAAAAGTCTGCGTAATCCCTGACGGTAGCGATTGATGTCTGCGCAAAAGCTGCGACAGACATGCCCCAACACACCTGTCGCCTCCAAAGTCCGCCTTAAGCGCCGTCATCTCCTGTCGTCATACAGGAGAAATGGCTCGACACAGGTCGTTCATCCACGCGTGCACCTACGTCCGGTTTCGGCCCGATGCGTTCATTGGGCCGAGCTCATGAACCAATCACGCGCACCGGCCGAGGCGGAAAAGCGGCATTGTCCATCAACTGCATCTCATGCGCCTGCGCCAGGATCGCCATATGCGGCAACGCGTCGTAGATCGCGAGACTTTCCAGGGCTCTGTCGCCGCCAAGCGCCAGAATCGGTTGGAAACCATAGACCTGCCCAACGCCGAGCTTTCCCAGCTTGGCACATGCCGGTTTGAACAGCTTTTTTACCCTTGCATCATATTCATCGAGGGTAGGATCGTCGATCATCATCAATTGGCTGGTGACGGCCACATCGGGATCGAAGGTCTTGCCGCTCACAAGAGCAGGGCACGACGCCTGGCTGTTCACGAGGTTGATGACGACGTCCTGATACACTTCATTCCATGCGACGATCGTTCCAAACGCGCCGAAGCCGAGGGCATGCGTCTGTTCGGGTCTGATCTCGTTATCGCCATCGAAAACAACCTTCATGATTGAAGCAAATCGAGCGGGATCGCAAAACTGAAAATATCCATCCAATACGATCCCGGTGCCGTAATGCTCCCAAAACTCGATCACAGCGTCTGGGACTTGGCCTCTATGGCGCTCAATGTCGACCGGTTCTCCGCCATTGGGAACACCGAAGTCTTCCACGATCGAAGCAAGTCTGGCCTGGTATTCGTTCATATGGCGATTCCATCACTCCCTTCAAAGAGCAGCAATAAATCAGAACGACCGTGATTTGGGAACCCTAAGAGTCCACGCTTCCTATATGTCGCCATTGCCGCATGACCGCTGTTGCCCCACTGCGGTCATTACTTCGTCCATCAATCCTTTTCGAGGTTTTCAAGCCCAGTCAGGGAAAGAAAAAAATCTGTAAGGCTATCGGCCAACCTTATGATCCCCTTGGAGTTATTATCCGTCCCAAAGGGATCGGTGGCGCGCTGCCAAAAGTAGACAGCATTGTTTTCAGAATTGATCCCGTCGGCAAGAAGATAAGAATGCCCTGAATCGGCAGAACCAAAAAAAACCATCGGCAGCGTAAATTGGTCCTCCCAGACGGACTGAGAAATGAAGGTTTCATGGCGCTCCACGATGATATCGAAAGTCGATATGAGAACCTGAACGTCGTGCACGAACCGACCACCGTCACGGTCCTCGACAAGAAAGTAGTCGTTATATTCCGTCCCGGATTGACCATATCGTCTCAGCACATCCGCCAATTGGTTCGGGATCGAAAAACCTGTGAGCTCTGTGAAGCGACTGAAATCCCCGTCATTCCAAGTTGTGCCTGACACGACTTGAAAGCCGCACTTTTCCTTTAAAACTTCTATGGCGTTGTCGATTTGGCTCATGGATCGGTTGTCTCCCGTTTAAAAGGAACATGCGAGGGAGCATACGTAGAACCCGGTCTGCCGTCGATCGCGCTGAGTCAACCCGAATTCAATGCCCGGTATTGGCGCATCAGCGCCATGACGGCTATTGACGCAATTGGCGCGCAACGGATGCTCGACCTGTCGTTTCCATGTTGCGATTGTAACTGAAGCCATGGCGTCATGTCGTGATCTCTTACTCAACCAGAGTCGACAAAGGCGTAGACCCGCGAGAAGTCCGCTCGAGCGGCGTCATTTTGATTGATCATAAAAACGTAGTCGCCGTGATCACTGAAGCTGAAATCCGCTTCGCCTCCGGATGCGAGCTTGACCAGAATGAACCAGCCATCTGGTGCGGATATATCGGACCAGCCGTTTTGTGCTGCATGTTTCGCAGCCATCTGCTGGATTGCGGCGAGATCACGCACGCCGGTTATTCCGAACATCTGGTGCTGCGGTCCATCTCCGATTTTAAAGCGCTCGCTGACCGCGATAGAAAAATCCGACGGGTCTTCGATCCCAATATCAGCATAGGCCCTCCGGTTGTTGTTGGGGCCACGCTGGCCGAAGGGAGCGCTAAGCGAGCGTTCGAAGCGCAGCGTCTGCGCCGAGCGGCTGAACTCGTATTCGGAGGCGAAAGCCTTGACGGGTACCCCGTCACGGCTGAATGTCAAGCGACCGGCCTCGTCCGTGCTGACCGATAGTCCGTCGACAGCCTGTCCGTTCGGTACAAACCGCTTGAGGTCGCTATCCCAGACGATCATCTGCGATACCGAGATTGCCGTGTCCATCGCGTCTTCCGAAACTGTATGGGGCGTGAGACTTACGTCCGGCGGAGTGTAGAGGACGCGCCAATCCGTGTAGTCCGTTCCCGTGAAGAAGGAGATCAACCCGGATGCCGGTAGTTCTTCCGGGCGATCAGGCAAGTCATCAAGATTGATCTGGGCAAGATAATTGAGGTGTAAGCCGTTGTCGTCGCGCGGCCAATCCGTGTCGATGGGCAGATCAGGGCCTCCGCCGATGCGGCTCAGGCCAGTAATTTCGATGTCGGCGGCATTGCATTCAACCATGGCAACCGTCGGCATGACGATCAGACGCAGGGCCTCATGCTTATCCTGCAACCCAGCGTCAGCTACCGCCGCGTTGAAGCGCTCCTCAATACCTGCCACGGGTGCCATCGCGGCGGCTGCATTTTCGAGGCCCCGTTCTTCGTGGCTTTGCTGGATGGCAATGGCTGACACCTTCTCCATGCTGTTCTTCAGTTTTTCAACGACGGCTGCCGTCTCAGCTTCCGCCGCAGTTCTTACCTCATTCGCGGCATTGCCTTCGAGCTTGATGCGGAGGGATTCTAGCAGACGCTTAAAATCTTCCTCGATCTCGGCAAGCTCCGGCTCACTGACCATAGCAGTGGCGTGATACCAGGTAGAGCCATCGGCCGACACCAGAAGCGCACGCAGCCGATACCAGTTGCGTTTCTCCTTCGTCTCCCAATCCTGCAAACGATCCTTTACTTTGCTCATCTCGCCCGGCATGCCTGCGAAGGTCACGGCTTCGCGCCCAATGATTTTGCCGCCATCATCTTTGAGGCGGTCGCTGAGCCATTTTTCGGGCGATTTTCTCTCACGCTTAGCAGACCACACGCTCATCTGTGGTGAGAACGCCGTCTCCGGATGACGACGCAATCCGATTGACCCTGCCAAGACACGGGTATTTTCAAACATCGGATTTGCTTCAACGGAAAACTCCGGCGTTTCGACCAACTTCATATGAGACTCCCAGCGGACATAGTCGCATCGATACTCGGCCAGATCAGAAACTGGCGCAATCACCAGAAATGGCGTGACCTATTCGCGGCAGGTTCTGGCCCTAAGCGGTCATGGCATCGGCTTACACTTCGGCCAGCATTGTAAAGCTGCCCGGAATAGTTGGGTCTTCCCAGTCTGGATGCTCGTCGAGCCTTGCAACCCTAAATCCAGCGTTTATGGCTGCGGTCACGATCTCTCCCAAAGTCCAGAACCGGTACATGCAACGTCCTAGACTTTCGCCATCTTGGTCGGGGTTCGGGACGTCCGCTTCAATCAGGCCTGCCTCGAAGTAGTCATGCGGCCCTTCTGGCCAGTACAGTTTGCGTTGAATAGGATGAAATTCATTTAAAAGGAGAATGCCGCCATCTGCCGCAAGTCCCCGCATCACGCGGAAAAAGAGGTCTAGGTCTTGGTGGTAGTGAAGGATGCCAAGCTCAAGCAGCAAGACGTGGAATTGGCGGTTTCGGCCGAGTTCATTCGCCTTGAGGACATCGCTGACAGCGTAGTCGATAACCACACCCGCACACGCCGCGAGTTCAAGTGCAAAGCGCCTGTTCTCTTCTGCAAAGTCGATTACGAGAACCTCTGCGCCCATATGAGCCAGCGCGACTGCAACGCGTCCATGCGAGCCTTGCACATTGCAGATGCGCTTGCCCGCAACCTCGCCGAGATATGGCAGAAGTCGCCGGAGAACCTGCCTCGGCTCAGCAACGATTTTACGCGCTTCCGCCTCTGGGCTACCAAAGGCAGATAGCCACGCGGCGAACCGTTGAGCGTTCCAAGCGTGGCGGTTCGCTTCGGTTGTTTCGTCGGATGCTTCGCTTGTCATCGCTAGATACTAACGCGAGTTCTGATGTCTGCAAATCGCGCCGAGCGGTAGACGACTCTTGGCCCATTGCGGACACTGGCGACCGCGGAAATCGCCGCGAACCTTTAACGCACCGAGGCTCATAACGCGCTTAAAGTCAGGTGCGGCGTCCCGTTTGATGTCTTGCGTACGGAAGTTCCATTGATATCCACCGTACCTCTTACCACTCGGCCCATGTTCGAAAAGCTGTTGAAGGTAACTGCGTCCACCGGTTCATCGAAACGGACAGTCACGGAATAGTGCGAGCCCGAGGATGATAATGCGCTTATTTCGCCTTTAAATGATTGCCCAAGATACCGCCCCTGCACCCTTTGGTGCAGATGGAACGGAGGGTCAGCGTTGGCGAGGCTGGTGGACAAGGTGTTCCAGTCGCGCGCCGTCTGTCGGGCGACGAGCTCCAGTGCCTGGGCATGGCCCAAGACGTTACCGTCTGCGGCGAGTACGCTCCGCGGAGATTTTGCGTGCGATTTGGCTTCTGCAATGGTTCTGACTGTCATGACAGATTCTCCACGGCCTTGAGCCCGATACCCGCGTTTCCCCTCGCCTTGAGGGCGTCGGCAAGGATAAGAGTTGCGATGATTGCGGCCACACCATCTGCCAGCGGAAAGGCAAACCAGATTGCGTCCGCGCCCAACATTGCCGAAGCGATCGTGAACAAGACAGGTAATAGGATAAGCGGCTTGACCATGGTCAGAAGAGCCGCGCGGGCCGGTCGGCCGATGGCTTGGAAATATAGACCGAGCACAAGAACTGGTCCGGAAAAGAGATAGACCGCAGCCATGGGGCGAAGCAACCGGCCGACCTAACCGATCACATCCGGATCAGCGACAAAGGCTGCTCCGACGACTGTGCCTTGGCCCAGCAACAAAACCTCCACGGCAAGACAATAGAGCAATGTTGTTGCGGCAGCGATCCGCAGGACCGCATCCGAGCGGGAGTAAAGCCGCGCTCCAACATTGTTGCCGACGATGCTCTGCATCGCCATCGCGATCGCTATGATTGGCAGGAGCAGGTCAGAACCCCGCTCGATTGGGTCTCCGTCTGCGGCCAATGGCTCTTTCACACGGAGTATGCGGGTATTCCCCTCACCGACCTCGAGGTGTCCCGGGCATCTTTGCGAAAAGAGAATGCTGCGGCGCACCGCGTATGCGTTGAGACCGCGAACCGCTTCAACCATTGAACCGAGCGCACATGCCGGGCGAATACACCGGGATCTTAATCTCGAAATTGCGTAGCCGGCTATTCAGGCACTCTCGAAATTCAGATCTGCCCAATAGTCGAATAAAGCCCTGACCTGCCTCTTAGGTTCGACTGTGCCGCTGCGCACGAGGGAAGAATATGTTTTCCCGCCGCGGGCTGATATTTCGGTGATCAACGTTGCAATACGCTCGCTCGATGCGGCAACGAGGTAAACATCGCGATCATCACTTACATAAACCAACGCGTCATTCGGTGAGAGAATATACTTGTCGCTATCCACAAATTCACTTTCCAGTTTCACAGCCTCGGAAAACGAGGAGGCGGGCGATTGCTCAATTGGTTTATCCCCGCTTGAGACGAACAATTGACGCGAGCCGAAAAATGCCTTGAAGGCTTCAAATTCGGCGTCATCCAGCCAATCCACCCCAAAGAAGATCCTCCAACCGTTCCTGCGGCAGAATTCCTTGTCTATTCCATAACGATCGGATTGCATCGTTGACTCATGTCGACGGCCTAACGGATATTGGTAATATAGACATATTCGCTTTAGTTCGGCTCTTTGATCACCGCACGGTCTATCTGCCTATCACTGAGCCGATGTACGACAAATCCCTCACCCGCGATTTTGGCGGCGCCAATATTCATTATTTCGTTGGATGAGATCCTGACCGATCGGCTAAAACTCTCATCAACGTCCGGCCCATAGATGTGGATCGTTGAAACTTCGCCCCAGTCCACCCGTGTTCCTGTCTTGTGATCGGTATAATATCCGCTGCCCACCAAAATGCGCTTCGTGCGCAGGGCGGACGGCCTAGTGTTATCGCCGGGAACCAGATTAAACCCGTAAGTCCCATCGGCTGGATAGTCGAACTCGACAACGGAAACCTTGCTGGAGACCGTCACCTCCAGCAATTTATCCCCGTCCTCGATCACCCGAGATTTCGGATTATTCCGAAGCAGGGAATTCTCCGGTCGCTTGGGCAGTCTATCCCAGACGTCCCGGGAGACCTTTTGGGGCACCACGAGAACCGTTCCGCCGGTTTGAAGCACAGCATTATCGACAATTATCGTGACCTGAGTTTTTACTGGCTTTATTACCTCAGCATTCGCCGCCGCCCCGGACGTCTCCGAGAAAACAGGCAATGCAACCGCAAGAATTATTAGTCTAACAAACACGCCAATCATGCTAAACTCATTTCTATTTCTGCCGACATCATCTCGATTTTCTCGTCTTCCTCGACAAAATTTTCAGATCTTTGGTTTTTATATTTCCGTCTACCTACTTCCGGCGCAATCCGATGCTCTAATATGCGACCTCACATGACAGTTTATCCCTGTGTCCGCATCAAGGTCGTGGGAAGCCCACTTTCCGCCTGTCCGAATTATCGCGCCACATCATTGTCAGATACTGGACGAAAAAATCGAAATTGCGTAGTTTTTAAAGACAATTGCATCCATTGAAGCGGTTTGGCACTTCGTCTCCCACGATTTGATTCAAACTCGGATACGTCGCCGTTTCAACCGATCGCACAGGAGAAAAGCTTGCTGATACTTGAGATCGTCATTTTTTCTGCGGCTCTTATCGCGGTTGGCCTTCTGGCTGTGCAACAGATTATCGCGCAGGTTCGGGAGTATAATTTCTACAAGAAGAATGGTGGTGATTTTTCTGTCGACAGCGAAATGGATCACGTCAAACTTGACAGATCCATGCACTACAACGACCTCCGCCTCACGAACTGGCAGCGATTTTATCTCTTCCGCCCGGCCTGCATCGCCATGCTCGTCTTTTTTTGGGCTATGATGATAGTCGATCTGCTTTAACCAAAGCGCCGACCTTCTATGTCAGCGGAATAGCGAAAGAGTTTTCTTCTCCCGAGGCGTTGCTCCTTGCAGAACAGCTCATGCTGGTCGAACATCTAGAATCTGCTTCCAGGCACAACACGATCATATAGTTAGGTGTCGTCGTGAAAATGTCGTGCTTTGGCTACCCTTGTGCCGGCCAGCGAACACATTCCCGGACCCTTCCAGCACATCCATGATCCGCCATCAGCGGGCTCGCCCGCTATTCCCCGATCGTATAGTTCGATGCTACGCCGCGAAGATGCGTGACTGTCGCTTGCGACAAACCACCACTGCCCAGATATTCAGCAAAGCTGTAGGAGAATATGTCACTTCGTTCTATCGCCTGGACCAAATTGGTATCACCAAAGACAACGAGGTATTCGTGATCCTCCGGCGCCCAGATCCAGAGATCATGACCTGAAAAATGGATCAGAAGGTTATAGGGCGAATTTTCAAACAGCGCATCAAGCACCAACCCGACCGGTTGCGGTGAAAATTGGCACGGAGGCTGACCGAACTCGTAAGCAGTGAAATCAATCCCGTTACTACCGATACGCGCGGCCACAAGAGCGACTTCCTCCCCACTTGGAAATTCGGGATAAATCCTCGCCGCGAAATTCCTGTTTTGGATGGCCTGATGGTCGAGCGTGCAATCTTTCCCAATGAAGTCCAAAATCACGAGAATCCTCTTCAATCGCCGTGGAAGCCAATACCACCCAGACCGATATCTCTCCTATTGAGACGAAATGACAGCGCTACCGGGAGCAACTGGCTCATTTGGAATCCCTCACAAACGCTACAATCGCGCTCCAGGATAACGATAAAACACGGCCCGCAGGGAAACGCTCGATAGAAACGGCAGATTTATCCTCGCTATTGAAAGCCAGATCGAAAGTGGAAGCGAATATCCGCGCCCATCCCTCATTATAGGTGGCACCTTCAACATAAATGACGCTCATCGATGGCCAACTCACCTGCTCTTTGGTTTCCGGATCGGCCACCTCAGCGCTGCCTGTTAAAACCTCCCGAGTTTTAAGGGGCGCGGCGTTGCTGCCAGGAGGAGATTGAAACTTAAAACTGTAGGTTCCGCTCTCAGGGTAAACAAAATCCACGATAGAGGCAGGCGACGACACGCTTATATGGAACGCCTTTTCGCTTGCCTCCCCAGGTGCCGAATCTGCAGCTAGGGCGCGCCATTATCATCTGAAACCTGACGACCAGATATAATTACCGCCCCACCTTCTTTATTAAACGGCTCATCAACGGATATAATCAAACGGGTCGAGAATTTCGGCTCTTTCGTCTGGCTTGATTACGATGATACAGTCAAAGCAAAAAAGACGGCTAAGCTGATAGCATTCTTCACGATTCTCATCCCTTTTTGCGCAGCAGTGGGGAACACGAAATACCACCTGCCTTCGTCGGGAAAGAGATTACATCTCTCAAGCCCTCAATAATAAGCAGTCTTAATTGTTGCGTTGGTCGGCACGCGCTTTGGCATACCTGCCGAGAGGTACACTTAAATAACCCCTGCGAAAGCGGTGACGCATCTCACTGCAGACAACTGGCTACCCGACGTGTTTTTTCCCGGTAGTGCCGATCTCAATAAGGCCTGTTGTCCTGGGCTCACAATAAATGCCAAGCGCGCGACTGGTGTTTCTCAGCATCGTTCGGAGGATTTCAGGCTGCTCCTTCAGTTCCGGCTGGGCGATAAGTGTCATGCCACAGCGTTTTGTCGTTTCCGTCACCGTGACCTCAACTGTGCCGAAACCGATGGCGTCGCCGATCCAGCCAAATTCTGAAAAGCCGGACATGTCTCGCGTTTCAAGTAGGATGTTGGGACGAAAACGCAGCCGGTCGATAGTGCTTTGTGGCGTCATCCGCTGAAGTTCGCACAACGAGGAGGTAGTCACTAAATGCAGGGGCGATACCGAATAGCGATTTCTGATTTGCGGAAGAGAGGGTGCCAGAGGATCCGCCGCGGCATAACTGCCGATCGCCACTTCAAATCCGAAATGCGCTGACAGCGCCTGCGGCAATTGAGAATCTTCGAGGTATAGCCATCGTCTGTTCGGAAACCCAATACGAACGCCATTCTCATCCATGGCGCTCTTAAGAAAAAGCGCCGGGCGCCAACGAGCGTCTTTTTCCGGCGCAGCGACTACGCCGGACACGGGATCAAAGAGGCCGAAACGCCTATCTCCCGTGATGCCATTCAGACTGATGTCGGCCTCATGGCATATTTCCCCGCCGAGCGAGCTCACTGGGTA
The DNA here is from genome assembly GCF_009649785.1 of Agrobacterium tumefaciens. GTDB lineage: Bacteria > Pseudomonadota > Alphaproteobacteria > Rhizobiales > Rhizobiaceae > Agrobacterium > Agrobacterium tumefaciens. The sequence goes on from NZ_WJOK01000030.1 coordinate 15,964, forward strand.
TCGCCATATTTCTACGATTTTCCCGATTGCCGGCATTGGTCGAATGCGCTCAGTCATCATCACTTCCCGTCTGCTACTGTCAGGCCGTTAAAAGTATCGACGGAAATGCGGTTTTGCTCAGGTCTTCCAAAATGGCCTCCGCAGCGGTCTCGCCCAGTTCCGCTGCGCTTGTTATGCCCTGAACGAACGGATGCTTGTGCAACAAAAAGGGAATGGCCACACAGTAAAGGCGGTTCGACAGCAGGCCCGTATCGAGCGGACGGTAACTTTCATCCACCGCTATACCACCGGTTCTTCTGACAATTGGGTCGTTCTCTTCAATAGCTAGTGGAGTCCCGGACTCCACTGTCATTGCTGGTTTCACAGTCCCGCGCCGCAGCGAAGGGAAAGGCAGGTCCCGGGCGGAGAGGGCAGTCTGGCCAGTGGCATCGATAAAGCTGTCGAATATCTCTTCGGCATCCCTCATCCGCACCCCCGCCCCGCGCGAAAGACCATCAGTATCGATGGAATAATCGTCGCCGAGCCGCATAATCTCGAGCCGGCCGGCATTCCGTAGTGCAAGAAGACGCTTGATCGACAAATGCGGAACTGTCGCATAGTCATCAATGAAGACACTTTTGAACGACTTGTTAAACCGGCCCAGATCCTGTGTGTCCAAATGTGGGATCGCCCGCGCGATAATTTCGTGTGTTATCAAAATGGCGTAGCGCCAAGGTACCGTGAAACGTTCCCGGGCATTATGCTCGACTTCCGCAAGGTTCGCTGCTGCCCAGGCGAATGGATCAGTGGCTGACCGGCGCCCATAATAAGCTTCCGCGAAACTATCGACGGTAAGGCTGCTCAAGCCTATCTCAGAGGCGTAGTCGGGATCAGCAGTTGCGATTTCACGGCGAAAAAGTTCAAACACCCTGTCGAGCAAACCAACCGGTCCTCGTCCAATCTCCTTATCCACGGCCTCCTGCGTGCACACATTTGGCATTGAATATGGAAGCGGGCCGTAGAAGTCAGCCTCCGGCAACAACCCCTTGCGCGACATCATCACGGCCGAGAAATTCTCGTGGCCGGTGGCAGCGTGAAACTGCAATATTCCCGCGTCATCATGGATAAATGAACCGCACGATACCGCGACGGTTAACAGGGAATCGATGCCGCTCAGAGACGTTCCCAATATACCAAGCCGACCGTGGCAGGCAGCCTTAAGAGCTGCCGCCGGCCATGGAGACGCAAAATAACCGGGTCTCACCTCGGTTTTATCTGGCCAGTTGTGGCCGGTCGCCATCACGACGTGGTCGAAAATGGCGTCAAAACTGCCATCATTCGTATCGACGCTGACGCGGATCTGATCGATACCGAGAACGATATCCCTGACACAATGGCCGGGGCACACATCGACCTCATGCCCGCGGTTCCTCGCGTCTCTCACAATGGCTGTGAATTGTGTGTGAAAATAATCGCCCAGAACGAGCCGTGGATAAAATTCGCGCTCATTGATTCCAGATCGCACAATGGAGAAGCGGCTCAGATAGTCGTCACTCTGGCTGTACAGCCAGTTGATCAGCGACATGGGCATTGAAGGTATTTCAATGCTGGGGATATTGGACAGCATTACCGGATCGTTGGCGCCGGGAAGATAGGGCGTCCCCTTTCCGGCCAGCATTTCGGCTTCGTAAACGGTGATGGAGAGTGGTGCGGGAGACTGAACCAGACGCTGAAGTGTGAAAATACCGGTGGGACCTGACCCAATGATGCAAACTCGACTGCCCATACGCACGTACTCCAATGCCATCTATTACAGCAGTAGGTCATAACGGCGAGACGGGCGTCGCGTTCCCGCAGCGTTCCGTTTCGTACGGTCTGTGACAAAGATGCCCGTAAACAAGCTTTTCGGACGGCCCGACGCGCGCGGTAATGAACCGGTTCACTATCGCTTTGGCACATGTGCGTGACGAAACACGATGTCATCATAGAACTGCTTCCTAAAAAGCACTTCGCGGTAGAACATCTCGAATAAAGCTTCTTCCCCTTCACGTCGCGGCATGCACGCACTTCTCCTGGACGCCCGCAAGCGACATGGAAACACCGCGCTCACCGACCAGAAAAGGTTTGGCAGGAAGTTCATCGAGAATAGGCTCCAGAGCCTGCTCATCCGGCACGGGCTAAAGGTTGACACCCGCTTTCCGCGGTTCGCCGATCGAGAGCGCCCCCGCCGTGTCACGTCCGATATAACCAAGCAGACCGACAATGTCCTGCGGAGAAACCTTGAGGCGCTGGCCGATCTCGGCAAGATGTGTTTCCGGAAGCAGATTGGCAAGCCAGGGCAGCAGCTTCGCGGCACTCACGGACCCCGAGCGCAGCGGCATGGTGAGCGACACCGGAGAAGCCGTGCGGCGTGCTTCCCAGCCCGGATCGTAGTCCAACGTCCATTCGCCATCAAAAGTGAGATGGGCGACAGGCAAGGTCTCATAGTAAATAGTTGTCATCGATCAACACCAAATATCGGCAAAAAGCCGAGGTCACCGTCCGGCGCGGCTTGCACAGTCTGGACCGTGTTGAGATCGCCGATCTCGATGCCGACGGTGCGCGCGACGATCAGGGCTTTTTCGAGCTGGCAACTCGGCTTGCCCGATTCAAGCTCGACGATGAAGCGTTCACCCGTTCCGGAACGGGCAGCAAGCATGGTTTGCGTCCAGCCAAGAGATTTGCGTTTCTCCCTGATAGCAGCTCCGAAATCGCATGCGGACCTGAACATCGTCAACCTCCATCTCTTGACTTACCGTACAGGAAGTTTTCACAAAAAATCGACGCTTCACTTCCCGATCGGTAAGTTTTTCACTTGATCGCACCAAATCATCCTGATCGGGAATGTGAGGGATTGCCCCCGCCAGGAGCAAGGGCCTTTTTCTTCGTTTGAGAAGACTATGTTTCATCACGATTGTTCGACAAATTGCTGAAACAGTACTTACCATAGTCTTCACTTTTTACATGCGGGTTATTACATAAATATATGATATTTATCGGCAATATATAAACTTCATAGTCGCACAATCCATTTCTCCGCAGGTTCTGCCCTGATGCACCGTGATCACAGCAACACCTAAAACCGCAAGCTGAAGCCCACGCTGCCGGTCTTGTGTTGACGCCCTTCAGCCGACCCGGCAACATCACACAATGACCCTGACCAACAGTTTCATTGCCGAACTTGTCCGCGACGCCAACAGGCTCGATCACCTCGACGACTATCAGAAGCGGCGTGTGCTCGAACGGGCCGTTACAACGATCCGGGACATGCGCGAAACAATCGGAATTCCACCCGGCCCCGGTCGTGACCGCCTCCTCGAGATCCAAACCGTTACCCTCTCCATCGAGCTCGGGTGGCGCAGCGATGAAGAGATCCGAAACGCTCTGCTGCTCGCGGCAGGCATGATCCGCGACCTGCATATCGTCCTCGATAGCAAAACCGACATCAGCATTGTTAAGCCATCCAGTTGAAAGCCCTTGTAGCTATCGCCTGGGCGGCCCATCAGAGCCATACCGACCCCGAAACCGGTGCCGGATCAGAGCGGCGCAGGCCTAAGCTCCAGGTGAAATCAGAGTGACCGTGGGAAAATATGATCGGTAACGAGCCACATCTCGCGTCAACAAGGGAAGGTTTTGTATTGCCGCGTGGGCTCCAATGAAAAAGTCAGGCAAAACACCGGTACGGGTACCGCCGCCGCGTCGATATCTGGCAAAGGCCTTACCCGCCAAAAATAACGCAGCGCGAGGGAAAGGGGTGAACTTCAACCCCGCCTGATCGACAAAAGCATCAAGAGCCTCTATCCGCTCATATCGAATAGATAGTTCCGCGTAGACGACGTCATTGATAAACAGCGGACCCGAAACGCTCGCCAGCTCGAGCTGCTCAATCGACCAGTCGGCCCAAACCCGGTCGTCCGTCACGAGATCAAGCAGGACATTTGTATCGACAAGCGTCACTCGTCACCACGGGTCAGAGCCAGAATCGCGTCGGTACCCAGACCTTCACCGGCATGGCCGCGCAGCTTGGCGAAACGCGTGAGTGGCTGTTTCTTGTCCGCCCTGACGAGAACTATCCTTCCATCGGGGGCTCGAACAAAATCGACCGAGCTTCCTGGTGAAATCCCCAAAAGCTCGCGTACAGCTTTTGGAATGGTGACCTGCCCTTTGGCCGTTACCGTTGTTGTCATGTCAAACTCCCGTAATACCGTCGAAACCAATGGTATTACTTCTGTACCTTTGTTTCAACCAATCTCGCGATGAAATCAGTCACCAGGGCCCAGCCACCAAATCATACCGGCAACATTCAGCCTTCGACTATTAGCATTCCATTAACCATACCGGACCACCTTCCTCTCACAGCAACGATGGAGGTTGGCTATGGCTTACGACTGGGACCGCAATGAACGCGACGGCCGGTTCGATGAACTGGCGGCAGGTCTGATATTCTTCACAATCGTCACCCTGCTTCTGGCGTCCGCCTATCTCGTGGTAAGCTTTGCCAGATAGGACAGCTCAGGCGGCAGCTCTTCACCCGCCTATCGGCCAGGACGTAGAATGACAGGGTGGCTACTTGGGCCAATGACCGTCGTATCGGCGGGTTCATGTATACCAGTGGTTAGTGACGGAACATGACAGACGATCTCGGCGGCCATATCCTGCTTCTGTCCGGCCACCCCGGCTCCGGCAAATCCACAATCGCCGAAACGCTGGCGCACTTGCCCGGGGTTCCAAAAGTGCATTTTCACAGCGATGACCTATGGGGTTATATCAAGCATGGCCGCATCGATCCATGGCTACCGCAATCCCATCAGCAGAACCGCATGATCATGCAGATCGCCGCCGATGTTGCCGGTCGTTACGCCAGTGAGGGTTACTTCGTCATCCTTGACGGCGTCGTGCGACCGGACTGGCTCCCGGCCTTCCTGGCGCTTGCATGCCCGCTGCACTACATCGTGCTGCGCACGACAGTAACAGAAGCAATCGAACGCTGTCAGACTCGCGGCGGCGTCAGCCTCCACGATCCGCTGGTCGTGGCCGATCTTCATGCCCAGTTCGCCAATCTCGGGGCTTTCGAGCACAACCTACTATCGTTGTCGGGCAAGGACAGGGATCAGGCCTTGCACGCGGTCATCAATGCGCTGCAATCGGCACGTTTCCGTATTGATGCCACGAGCGATGGCAATCGATTACGAACATAGAGGTGAAGCAAGCGTGGCTGTCCCAACAATCTATCTCCTGCGCCACGGCGAAACAGTCTGGAACTGTCTTGGCCGGTTTCAGGGCCAACAGGATTCGCCGCTGACCGCGCGCGGTATCGAACAGGCAGATCAAGTCGCACGCCTGCTCCGTGACGCTCTCTGCGACGATGAGCAGTCTTTCCGGATGCAAATCAGTCCGCTCGGGCGCGTGCGACAGACAGCAGAACGGGTCCTGGCCGAGGTTACGCTCCAGTATCTCGAAGATGACAGGCTCGTTGAGGTCACCACCGGATCCTGGGACGGGATGACGCGATTTGAGATTGATGCCGAATTTCCTGGGCGCCTTGAAGGATCCAACGCATTCGACTGGTATTTCAGGGCACCGGATGGCGAAAGTTTTGATGACGCCTGCAAGCGCGCGACGTCATGGATCTCGGATCTCCGGCATCCGACGATCGCCATTTCCCATGGCCTGTTCGGGCGGATTCTTCGGGGTGTTTTTCTCGGACTTTCGAAGCTGGAGATGCTCGAACTGCCCGTTCCGCAGGATGTGTTGTACCGACTGGATGATGGCAGGTGCGATCTCATCACAGCTTGACCCGCACCGTCATGATCCAGAAAGCCAGGGGCCAAGGACGTCATTCGCCACGTCGACAGGGGACAAACACATGCATACACTTAACGTCATTTACCTGGCTTATCTCGACTGCCTCAACCGTCAGGCCTTCGATGAGCTCGGCACTTTCGTCGACGATACTGTTGAACACAACGGCCGGGCGTTAGGCCTGTCGGGCTATCGCGACATGCTGGTCAGGGACTTTGCTGATATTCCAGACCTTCGGTTTCAGGCAGAGATCCTTGTCAGCGACGTGCCCCGGATCGGCGCCCGGCTTTCGTTCGATTGCACTCCCAAATCCACCTTCATGGGCCTTCCGGTCAATGGCCGACGCGTTCAGTTCTGCGAGCATGTTTTCTACGAGCTCGAACAGACAAAAATCCGCAGGGTCTGGTCGGTCATCGACAAGGCCGCAATTGAGCGCCAGCTCGGCTGACGGCCTTCACCGGTCGAAGGTATCTGTGGCCCGCCAGCGCCAGAAAAATGAGCCGAAAGAGTGTGATTGCACGAGACGCTGAAGCCGGACAGCCTCAATTTATGCAGACAGCTGCTGAGGTCGCGGGCGTTGCACAAAGGTTACATCATATTTCTGGAAAAAAGCATATGAATGATCTCTCATATAAGGGAGTTCAGAGACTATGAAGAAAATCGTATCGACTATCGCATTCGTGCTTGCGGCATCGACTGCAATGGCGGCCGATGCCGTATCAGAAGTTCCTGCAGCCCCGGCAGCAGACGTTGCGCCGCTGTTCAGCTGGACCGGGTTTACCGCCGGTGTCCAGGCCGGCTACGGCTGGAACAACAATGACGCTTCGATCGTCGGCCTTCCCGGCCAAACGTCCGCAGACTTCGACGGTGCTCTTGCCGGTGGTTTCGTCGGCTTCAACTACGACCTTGGCAACAGCTGGGTCGTTGGCCTCGAAGCAGACTTCGAAAAGAACTGGGGCGATGATTCAGCCACTATCCTTGGCACGGGCTTTGACTACGGGTTTGACTGGCAGGGTTCGGTTCGTGGCCGGGTCGGCTACGCATTTGACCGTGCCCTGGTCTATGGTACCGCAGGCTGGGCCTATGCTCGCGGCTACGCGGAAGTTCCGGGCATTGCCGACGTGAAGGAAACGTTCAACGGCTACACCGTCGGCGTTGGTCTCGACTACGCGTTTACCGACATGGTGTTCGGACGCGTTGAGTATCGTTACACCGATTTCGGCGACAAGGATTTCGATTTCGGCGGCGCTGCAATCAATGCAGATGTCGACCAGCATGCAATACGCGTCGGCCTCGGCGTAAAATTCTGATTCACCCGGACAGCAACAGCAAAAGCCCGGCCATTGTGCCGGGCTTTTTTCTTGTCCCTTTTCCGAAGGCGGGAAGCGACAAACAGGGGTGGGCAAGTACGGGCCACCTGTTGGCCAGTTGCAATGCCACCACAATGACTGAACATGCCGACCAGAACCCGGACGCGACCGGACACGGTCCTTCTCCCTCCAGCAAACGATCAGCCAGCCTCACCCACGATTTCCCCTTTGAGCAAATCCCCAAGCAGTGCACGATCGGCATCACACAGCGCCATCTGCGTCAGCTTACACCGCAGTAAGTGGAGCAGCATCTGAGCATCCATTCCATCCGCCGGCTTTTTTGCAGTTGGTTGAGAATCCATGTGCCAAGCAGCACTTTCAGCCGCACCTCGAGCTCCCGTTGCCGCGCGGCAAGTTTCCGCGGATGATGCGGGTGTTCCCTGGAGGCATTGGATCGGTAAAAGCCTGTTCCATGCGTTCGACGACGACACTATTCGCGACCAAGCGCGGTGGCTAGCTGACGGATCCCCTGGATTTGCTCAAGCACGCCAACCGCAGCTTGGAGCAACTTGCGATTTAGATAAAATTTACGCTAAATCTTATCGGTTTGAACCGATCCGGCCATGCTACGTTTCACGCAAGTCAAATCGGGAGGCCGGCTGCGATGATCTGGAATTTGGAGAAACTTGAACAAGAACGTCTCGACCTCATTGAGGTCATCGACAATCTCAAGAGGTGGGAACGTTTCTCTATAGACGACCGGCACATCATCTCATTACAGATCACCGCACATATGATGCGACTTAGCCAACTGGATGAAGACCTGGCGCACTTGCGCAGTCAAGAATTTCGCTCGGTTGAATATCTGGCTGCTGACTGAGGCCCGTCGTTGTGGCGAATTAAGGACCCGTTTGTGTGAGCATTGTGCTTATGCCCATACCGCGAAACCTCCGCGGCTGATGCCAGGGGTTTTTGGAATATTGGTTGCGGGGGCTCGCAACACGCGATTCCTGCGGCTACCGTTCATCGTTGACGCCATACTTCGAGTTGGGTGTAGTTGACGGCTAACGAGGGTGATAAAATCTCCCCATAACCGCGCTCATTTCATTCAGTTGCCTGATCTATGTACAAGTCGATATGGCGTCCAGTCCGGCATTAGAATTAACCCTCCAAGCGACTATCTGCTTTCGCGAAATGTAAAGGCGACGAAACGTGGCTTACAACCAATTATTCGCTTCAGATTGACAGTCGATTTGTATTATGATGACGCATAAATCATTTTATAGATTGGGCGTGTAATAAGTGGCTATGAGAAGTGGCATCCTAGGCTCAAAGAGTGTTGCGAACGGCGCTCTTAGTCCTTTACAGATTGAAGTTGTTCGAAAACTGATACCAATTGTCCGTGCGGGTAAGTGGCCAATCGGTGGGAAGATCTCGGATGCGGCTCTCGCCCGCGAATTCGGCATCTCGCGTACGCCAGTTCGACAGGTACTGCAATTCCTTTCTGAAAAGGGTCTTCTAGCGCAAACCGATAATCGTGGTTTTGTGTTGGTGCGAGTGCCAACCGGCGATGATCGCTTTGAAGAAGTTGTGCCCCCATCTGGGATGGATGTGCTGTACCGGCAGATTATGCATGCGAGAGCAAACGGTCTGATCGGCAGCGAAGCGTCCGAAACAGAATTGCTGGAACACTTCGGCACGTCACGCGGCGTCGTGCGCCGCACGCTCATGCGCCTGTCTGCTGAAGGACTTGCAGAACGGCGTGACGGGCACGGCTGGCGTTTTGCCGAATGCCTAGACAACCGTCAGGCGGTCAATGAAAGTTACGCCTTCCGCGCCATCATCGAATGCGGCGCCGTAATGGAAGATACATTCCGGGTGGACATGGAGATGCTGCTGGCGCTGGAAAGTGAACAGACGGCTTTGCTTAACGCCCCATTGGCATCGATTGAAGGATCGGCCTGGTTTGAGGCAAATGCCCGCTTCCACGAAACCGTGGTTTCCTGGGCAAACAACCGCTTTCTCGAACAGGCGATCCACCGCCAAAACAGCCTGCGGCGCATGACGGAATATGCGGAATTTGCTGAACTGAGTGAAGCGGGCGTACGCAAGGCGGCGCGAGACCACCTGGCAATCCTCGAAGCCATCAAAAGCGATGACCGAAAGCTGGCTTCGGCCATCCTCTTCCGCCATCTCAGCCGTTCTTCCGTCAGTGGCGAGGCGCACCCTGCCCGCCTCGGGGATTGATCGCAGATGGCTGCACGTATCTTTTGTCGTGACCTGTGTACTGAGCGCGGCGAACCGGCGTCGGGACTTGGCCCATCGTCAAAAAGCTATGTGCTGCTGCACTGGCCGCGCGGTGAATGGCGTGTGCCACGGATCAAATCGCACAATATGCCAGAAGGGCTCGGGCAGGCAATTTTGGCTGCAAATGCGGCGGGCATTCACGTTGCGTTGGTGGATGGCGACGACGTTGGGTTCACGCATCAGGGTATTGTCAGAGACCATGTGACACCTGCGGAAGCCGAACGGCTGCTGCTGCATATTGCCGGTGGAGGCGTGCTTGACGGTACACATGACCCACGCATGACCATCGTGTGCTGCACCGATGGCAAGCAGGACCCTTGCTGCGCCCGTTACGGCTTTGCGACATGGAAGGCCCTGCGACAGGCAGCAAATCCAAGTCGCTTCCGTATCCTGCAATCCACCCATCTCGGCGGATGCCGTTTTGCAGCCTCACTTGTCGTTTTGCCGCACAGAGCCCGCTATAGCCGACTAGAGCCATCGCAGGTTGGCGATTTTCTCACCTGCCTTGAACAGGGCAGTCCCTACCTTCCCGCCTATCGCGGCAACCCCTCCTACGACGCGCCTGCACAGACGGCGGAAATCGCGCTGCTGGAATGGGCAGGACAGCGCGGCACAACAGGGGCGGTGACACTTCATAAGACGGAGAGCGGCATTTCCAACGCCGACCAAGTTCATTTCTGCGCAACGATCGGCACGCAACACGCCACTGTAACCGTTGACAGACCCGAGTTTGCGGTCAACACACGCTGCGTCACGATTGGTGAACCCGAGGGCACAAAAAATGTGGCGCGATGGGTCGCCACATCTGTTCGGCCCGAAGACTGATCGACGTCGTAGTCTCCGGCCAAGCCGATAGTTTCTCAGCCTTCGAGAACTGCCGAGAAGAATGCCTTGACGGGCGGCTGAATACCGGTGCCATTATGGCTGATGCCGGCAACCCTATCGAAACGCGGTTCGACACCAACCGCCTTCAGGCCCTTTTCCAAGGCGCGCAAACGCTCAACGCGGGTTTCACCGCTATCATTTATGCCCTCCATCCAGAAGGGTGATTTTGGCCCGACGGTGACATCCCAGGTTTCGACATCCGCGTCACCGATCACCAGCTGCACGGCCACCTGACGCATCGCGTCGATATCAATGGGCTGGCCGAATATCTCTTCCATGCCGTTCAAACCGACCCACCAATTGGCGCGATCATCGGGAAGCGTGACGGTGCCGGGTGCACCCACCGAAACGGCACGAAGTCGGCGCGGGTGAAGATAGAAAAAACGATGGGCAAATTGCGCACCACCGGAAAAGCCGTGCATCAACACCTTTTCCTTCTCGACACGGTAACGCGTCGCCAGCTCATCAATCATGTCCAGCAGAACAAGATCGTAACGAATACCGTGATAGATCATGTGTTTGTAATTGTGCAGATCATCAGCATCATCAATACCCGCCGGGAAAAGCGGTGCCAGCAGGACGCATTGATGCTGTTCGGCAAAGTCGATGAATTCGTCGCGCAGGATATCAGCGTCGCGCAGGCTGCCATGAACAAGGACGGCAAGCGGATGCACGGTTTCACCGGCCGGATCATATCCTTCGGGAATATAGCAGCACCACGAAAAGCGCTGATCCATGCGCGAAGCAAAGATCGGTGTGCGGCCACGGCGATAAAAATTGAGTGGCACGGCCTTTTGCTGGACGAACATGAGACAATTCCCTTTAAAGTTTTTTCGGTGGTTGCTGGCTGGCGTAATCAGCCAGCACGCGGTTCATACGGGCAAGCACGCCCTTTAATGCCTCGTAACCATCGTTACGCTCGCGAGTTGCCTCGTCCATGTAGAGCTTGCGGTTAATTTCAAACTGCACACTGTGGCGTTGAAGGGCCGGATTCGAATAGGCTGTAACCAGTTCCGCCCCACGAAAAGGCTTGTTGAGCGCAACGACCAGCCCCTGCGCTTCAAGAGTTTCGGTGATCAGCGCTATAAATTCGCTGGAGGCTGACCCGCCGTGCAAATCGCCAAGGCAAATATCTGCCCGCACCGTTCCCGCCGGATCAGACGAAATCGCATGGCCAACGGCGGTCATCGAATGGCAGTTGATGTGATAAACACGGCCAAACCGGCTGTAGACGGCATTCAGCAGGCCAGCCAAATGTTCATGGTAGGGCTGCCAGTAGGTGACGATCCGCGTCTCAGCTTCCGCCACACTCATGGGTGCCGCATACATTGGCTCATCGCCCCAGGCGTAACGCCACATCAACCCCATGCCGCGTTTCGCCGTTGCGCTTTCACGCACTGGATGAGGCCAATCACCGTCCACAAGCTGGGTGTCCATATCGAGCAAGGACCGGTTCACATCGAGAAAACTGCGGGGAAAACGCGCGCTCAGTAACGGCGCACCGACATCACATGCCGACGAAAACAGATCATCGATATGGGTGTCTGCGGCTACTCTCACTCGCTCTGCGGAAACAGCAGGGTGGAATCCCCTAGGCATGTCCAGACCGCTATGGGGGCTGTCAAACACCATCGGAGCCAGAGGCGTGCGGGGTGCAATCACCGAAAGTACGCCCTCCAGCGTTATATCTTGCAACTGGCCATAGAGCGGGGTCATTTTTGTGTTCCTTCCGTTGCGCCTGGCTTGAGGCGCGCGTTCACCTTGTCCACCGCGCGGGTGATGTCACCGAGCTTTTCGCCATCGAGCAACCGCTGCATGGTGCGGGCAACACGTGTCTCACGGGCTATGCAGATATCAGCTATGTCTGCCGCCTCATCCGCGGGCAGCACCACCACGCCGGAAGCATCCGCCAATACGATATCGCCCGGCAAAACCGGCACACCACCACAGGCGATCGGTCGATTGAATGTGCCACCAAGATCAAGCTGGCGGGTGGTGACAGACGAAACACCGCGGCACCAGACGGGCAGCCCTTCGGCGATGATTTCCGCGACATCGGTACACGGCCCGTCAATGATGACACCGGCAACACCTGCCATGCGCGCAGCCCGTGCAACCGCACCGCCAAGGCAGGCATGGCGGCTGTCACCCAACCGATCAATTACCAGCATGTCGCCGGGGCGCACCTCGCTTAGCGCGTAATGCAACAGCGTCGAGCACATGGCGGGAATGGCGAGCGTGACGGCAACACCGGCACGGGCCTGTTGCTGCGGCAAGACCGCTTGAATAGAACCGGTCATGAAACCGGTATGACGCAGATGCCCGACACTGGCCGTTTCAATCTGCTGCAACGCCTCGATAACCACCTGGGGAGGCGTAACCGGCATTGCACCGATACGTAATTCAGTCATGGCTTTCTCCTTGCGACGGCCGTGCGACAGATGCCTCAAAAGGCTGTACGGCATTTCGTGGATCGAAACCGGCGAGATGGCGCATCAACCGCGCAGTATGGCCAACTATATGGCCACAAATCACCTGACCATTTTCAGCACTTGCCAATGAGGCCCGACCACCGAGCATACCGGCCGGATCGACCTCGGTGCAGTCAAGCGGTATCTGGACCGGTATTCCCTCGAAACGAGTGGCAGAGACACCACCAACGGGCAGACCGAACACGCTGCCACGCGGCGCGGGATCGCGCATCGCCTCTGTTCGAACCAGTTCGGGAAAAAGATGCATATAGACCGAAGTCATCGGTTCACCGCCGTGACCGCGCGCGCGCGCGGCGTCATCACCATAAAGTGTCTTCCACAGGCCATCCGGCAAGCTCTGCCAAATGTTCAGTGCCGGTATCAGCACCCCTTTTTCACGGCGCAACTTGCGGCAAACCTGATCGAGCAGCGGTGCATTCGTTGTGTGACCATTGAAAATCAGCAGCTGTTCATAACCGTGATCAAGGAAGGAGGTCAGGATATCCTCAAGCACAGCGGTGAACGTCGCAGCACGCAATTGAATTCCACCGGCTATCGCCCGGAAAAATTCAGCATGGCCAAACGGCAGCACAGGCGCTGTCAGCCCGTCCCCCGCCCGGGCGCTCATTTCCGCTAGCCGTTCGGTCAGCATGAAATCACCCATCGGCGCGTGCGGCCCCTGCTCTTCCTGCGAAGCAAGCGGAATGAGAATGACTGCGGGGCGTTTCATACGCTGCGCAAATGTCTCATGCGTCATGTGAGAAATCGCAACCGGTTCATTGTCAACCATGCTGTTTCTCCCTTGCATGCTGCTCCAGCAGTTGCCCCTTGATGTCAGGAAATTCAAGCTCGGATGAATTGACATTTACCCGCCTCGAAAGGATCATCGAGCCGTCTGTAAAGCGTAAGCGAACGGTATCGCGAAACGCCGTTTCAACGAATATCCAATCCATTTCCAGAACCGTGTCGGCACCGTCATTTTCAAGAAGCCGGGCCGAGGCCAAGACCCTCAATCCGCCGACTGGCTGGTAGGAATGGTGCAGCCTTGCGCCGGGTATTGTGGTAACAGTTTCAATGTAAAAACCGCATCCTGCCCGTACTTGATGTTCACCATCCGCATCGCGAAGAGTGACACTCAGTTCGTTATTGTTGGCGGCAAGAGCGATGCTTTCGATAGCTTGATCGTTGGGTTCGACCATCCATGTGCCGCACGGCACTTTTTCCGCCGAAAACGCCATGTCTGCAAAATTTTTTAGCCGCAATCCAGCCAGACGTGCGTCCAGTTTCTCGGCGCTCTCAGGGGTGCCACCGCCTTTGCCGAGTGCTGGACGCAGCACGTCATAAATAAGCTGATGGACACGGCGATCACTGTCTTCCAACCCGCCGGTAAATGCTAAGACGGCATTTTCTTCCGGCAGGACGATACAATATTGGCCAAACAGGCCATTGGCGGAAAAACTGTTGTGGGGGCCACGCCACCATTGATATCCGTAGCCTTCACGCCGGCTAACCTTTTGACCATCTCCGACTTCGTCCGGGCCGAGATAGTGGTCTCCTGTGAAAACACCGAGTACCACGTCCCGGATCTGCATGCCGGTTGCGGCCTGCACCCATTGCCGGGGCAGAAGCTGTCGGCCCTGCCATTCACCGCCCTGCAAGTGCAGTATGCCCAGCTTCAGCATGTCCTCACTGGTGCAACTGAGGCCATTGCCGCCGGTGTTGACGCCGTCAGTGCCTGTGTCCCATGTCATATTCGTAGACATGCCCATCGGCTGGAATATCCGCTCAGAGAGATAATCCGCGATCATCCGTCCCGTGACCTGCTGCACGATGGCTGACAGCATGTAGCTTGCAGCACTGTCGTAGACAAAAACTTCTCCAGGATTGTGGGGTGTGGGCTGGCGCAGGAAATCCTCCACCCAGCTTGAAAGCACCCGCCGCCAGGAGCCTCCAGAAATGCCGCGGCCATGACCGCTGGTCATGGTCAGCAGATGCCGTACCTTCATGGCCCGCAGGTTATCGTCGACCGGTCCTGCATAGTCAGGGAAAAATTGCAGCACCGCATCATCGATCGACAGCAGACCATCCGACACGGCCAAACCAACAGCCATGGAGGTAAAACTTTTGGTCACGGAATGCATCATATGCGGGCGGGCAAGTGAATAAGGTGCCCAGTAAGCGCTGGTGATCAGTGCACCATCCTGCCAGACGAGAAGGCTATGCAGTTCGAGATCGTGACGTTCGATCTCGTCTAGCATGGCGAGGATTATCGCTGGGTCTGTGCCCCGCGAGGCGGGTGTTGCCCCTGGCAGATCCGTAGTTACTGCTGTCAATTTCATTGCAATGCGTCCGCCTGCTGTTTTTCCGTTTCTGCGAAACGCCAGTTCAGCGAAACGCCGGTTTCGGTGCGGGTTAGTGTTGGAATGGCCGACAGCAAGGCCCGAGTATATTCCGACTGCGGAGCATCAAAAATGTCGTCGCGATTGCCTTGCTCAACGATAGCGCCATCACGCATCACCACCACCCGGTCGGCGAGCTGTTCGACCACACCGAGGTCATGGCTGATAAACAGGCACGAAAAACCATATCGTTTTTGAAGATCAGCCAGCAGTTCCAGCACTCTGGCACGCACAGTAACGTCAAGTGCCGACACCGCCTCATCAGCGATCACGAACTGCGGCCGTCCGACAATGGCACGCGCAATTGCCACGCGCTGACGCTGGCCGCCGGAAAGCTCGTGCGGGAACCGGTCAGAATAACGCCCGTCGAGCCCCACTTCTTCCAGAATGGTGCGGGTGCGGTACAGCTTTTCTTCCCGCGTCGATTTGGTGTCGTGACGCAAGGCTTCCGCCACGATATCGCATGTTTTCATGCGCGGATCGAGCGAGCCGAACGGGTCCTGGAAGATCATCTGGCAATTGAGACGGTAGTTGCGCCACACGGGCGAATCCGGCTTCACCTCTTCGTCGGCGAAGAAAATGCGGCCGGCAGAGGCAGGCACCAGCCCGGCAATACAACGGCCAAGTGTTGTCTTGCCGGAACCGGAGGCACCGACCAGCGCCACGATTTCACCCGGCCGCACGACAAGGTCGACACCATGCAAAGCCTTTTTGGTCTTTCGCGGCGCCATAAAACCTGCACGGGCACTGTATGTGACCTCAATGCCGCGCACTTCCATGACGGGCTTTGATTGCGGATCAATGTCTCTCAACGGCCCACGCATCGGCATGGATTGCAGCAATTCGCGTGTGTAGTAATGGCGTGGATTGGAAATGATGTCCGCAACCGGACCCTGCTCGACAATTTCCCCCTGCCGCATGACGATGACGCGGTCGCAGTAGCGCGCCACCATGGGCAGGTCGTGGCTGATCATCAACAGTGCCGTGTTTTCACTCCGCACCATCTCGAGCATCAGTTCCAGCACCTCGCGCTGTACCAGCGCGTCAAGCGCTGTCGTCGGCTCGTCCGCAATCAGCAGGGATGGTCGCAGCAGCATGGCAGATGCCAGCATCATGCGTTGGCGCATGCCGCCTGAAAAATGATGCGGGAATGCCAGCAACGCACCTTCGGGATCGTGAATGCCGACCCGCCGCAAAATTTCAAGAATTTTGGCGCGCCGTGCAGCGGCGTCCAGCCGTGTGTGAAGTTTCAGTGGCTCTTCAAGCTGCTTGCCAATGGTCATCGACGGATTGAGCGAGGTCATTGGTTCCTGAAACACCATGCCCAGCCGGGAGCCACGCAATGCGCGGATTTCCTTACCTTTCATTGATGGTACAGAGCGGCCTTCAAAACGGATATCGCCGCCCGAGATGGAGATAGCGGGTGGCTGGAGACCCATGAGACTACGTGCCACCATGGTTTTTCCCGAACCGCTTTCGCCGACAATACCGACGATTTCACCCGCACCAACGCTGAACGAAACATCGCTTACGATACCGTGGTCATCAATACCGTTTACGGAAAGGCTAAGATTTTCGACCTGAATAAGAGGCTGTTTCATTGCTTACAATCCTCGCATGCGGGGGTCGAAACGATCGCGGATCGCATCTCCGAACAGATTTATGCCAAGTAGTGACAGGGAGATGCAGAGACCCGGGAAGATGCCGAGCCAGACAGCTTCGGCGATGTGCGGACGGCCACTGGCCAGCATGTTGCCCCAGGTCGGCGCTGGCGGAGGCACACCAAGACCAAGGAAGCTGAGTGCACTCTCAGTCAGCAGGACCGATCCGAACATGGAGGTTGCCAGCACGATTACCGGACCAAGGCAGTTCGGCACTATGTGGCGGAACATGGTATAGACAGCCGAATTGCCCATGATGCGGGACGCTTCTATAAATTCCCGTTCACGCAGTGACAGCACCGAACCGCGCACCACCCGCACCATGGAGGGCGTATAGGCAATGCCGAGCGCCAGAATGATGCCGTACATATTGGCACCGGTAATCGACAGCAATGCCAGCGCCAGCAACATGCTGGGAAAAGCCAGTAGCGCATCGTTCAATGCCATGATGACGCGGTCCGTCCAGCCACGAGCGTAACCCGCCAGAACACCAAACGACACGCCGGCGAGAACTGCAATGCACACCGTCACGAGGCTAATAGAGACACTGGTTCCTGCTGCTGTCATTAGCCGGGACAACACGTCGCGACCGAATTCATCGGTGCCAAGCCAGTGAGTAGCGTTTGGTGCCTGCAGCTTGGAGCGCAGATCGATGCGCATCGGATCGAAAGGTGTCCAGATGCGTCCGGCAAGCGCCGCCCCGAGAAAACAGGCGAGAAGGGCGCCGCCGAGGATACGGTTTCGTTGATGGCGTTTCATTCTGCAGTCACTCTCGGATCGAACAGGGGATAGAGCAGGTCAACCAGCAGATTGACGAGCAGGTAAGTGACGGCCACAAACAGCAAGCAACCCTGCACGACGGCGTAATCACGAGCGTAAATGGAATCGACTATCAGTCTACCGAGGCCTGGAATGGTGAACACGGTTTCCACCACGGCAACACCGCCAAGAAGGTTGCCAAGAACCAAGCCAATAAGCGTCCAGGTTGGGCCAAAAGCATTACGTGCCGCATGGCGCAGAAGCACCGCCGCCTCACCCAACCCCTTGGCGCGGGCATGAGTAATGTAATCCAGCCGGAGCACATCAAGCGTCGAGGCACGGGCCATACGAACGATAATGCCTACTTCATGTAGCACCAGAGTTGCCACTGGCATGATCAGGTAGATCAATCCGGCAATCGGGTCGTCAGTGACCGAAACATAACCCAGTACCGGTAACCAGCCGAGTTTGAGGCCGAAGCCGAGCAGGATCATCAATCCCAACCAGAAGGTCGGGATTGAAAGCAGCAAAGTGGACATAGCAACAATAGCAAGATCAAGTCCCCCATTCTGTTTCCATGCCGCCGCCATGCCGAGTGGCACGGCAATAAGAACGGAAAGACCAACTGCAATCAGCACCATCCACGCACTGGTCGAAAAACGCTGCAACACAAGATCAAGCACCGGCTGGCCATTCAGCACAGAGTGGCCGAGGTCACCTTGCACGGCATTGCCAAGCCAGATGACAAATTGCAGTGGCACGGGTTTATCCAATCCCATCGACCTGCGGGCGGCGGCCAGCGCATCCGCATCGGCGAGATCGCCGAGCATCAGACTGGCCGGGTCGCCGGGTATCAGGCGGATGAGGCCAAACACCGCCACCGAGACGATGAACAGGGTGGGGACTGCCGACAATAATCGGCTCAGGGCGAATTTCAGCATGGTCAGTATCCGCCAGTCATTCTCACCGGGTTTTCTCAACACCCCAGAAGCGGGCGAAGCCCTGCCAGGTGCGATATCCCTTTACCTTCGGGCCGGACACGCCGACATCGAGACCGTTGGCGAGCATGACCAAAGGTGCCTGCTCCAGAAAACGGGTATGCAGGTCATCAAAGATCGCCTGACGTTTTGCCTGATCGGTTTCCTGCAGCGCCTGATTGACGAGTTTGCTAACATCAGCATCATCCCAGACAGCATTGGCCTTCTTGGCTTTCGAACCGACAACCGTCTGATAGGCGAGCGCCGGCTCGGTGCGGTTGGAATAATTGAATGCCATGATCTGGTATTTACCGCTATTGAAGCGGTCGAGTTGGCTTGCCCATTCAAGAACTTCGATTTCCGCATTGATACCGGCAGACTGCAACATGGCCTGCGCGATGATTGCGGTATCATAGTTGATGGCCGAGCGACGGTTGGTGAGAATGTTGATCTTCTCGCCTTTGTAACCGGCCTTGGCCAGCAGTGCCTTCACGGCATCAGGGTCATAACTGTAACCCTTGTCATGTGCCGCCGTATGATAAAGCGAGCCGGACGCAACGAGCGAATTGTTGGGAACACCCAGCCCGTAGGTTACGGAATCAACGATCTGCGGTGTATCCAGCGCGGCAATGACAGCCTGACGCATTGCAACCTTCGACATCAACGGATCGGCGGTCTGGAACAGCATGGTCACGAGGCCACCGTGAGGAGCCGCAACAATGTTGAAGTCCTTTTCGTCCTTCAACTTTGCGGCCTCACCCGGCGGCAGGTAGGGCAGCACATCAAGAGCGCCACTTTTGAGACCGGCCACCGCCGTTGCGGTGTCCGGCACAACAACATATTTCACCTCATCAACAAGAACTTCCTTGCGTCCGCCGTAACCGTCGGGCTGCTCTCCTGACATAGAATAGTCAGCGAATTTCTTCAGTGTCAGTCCTTGCCCGCGTTTCCATTCGCCGAACTCAAACGGACCGGTGGCGACTGGCGCCTTCCACTTGCCGTCATCTCCGAACGAGGCACGGTGCACGATACCGGTGGATCCACACTGCGCCTGCGCCATGTAGTTCAGGAACATCGCATCGGGACGATCAAGCGTAACAATAACCGTGTTTTCCTTCGCCACGATTGTCTGGACCTTTGCGTCGCGACTCCCATCAAAAAATGTCTTGCAGCTGAATTCCGGGTCACGAATGAGCTTCTCGAGGCTCCACTGCACATCGTAAGCGGTCATCGTCTCGCCATTGTGGAATTTCACGCCGTCACGCAGCGTAAATGTATAGGTTTTTCCATCGTCGGATACCGTCCATTCCTTAGCCAGCATCGGGCGAACTTCACCCTTTTCACCTGCAGCAACCAGCCCTTCAACCACGTTGAGCATGACGGAATCCGTGCCAGCATCGCGGTTTATGCCCGGTTGGGAGCTTCTGATATCAGCGGTAATCTGCACGTTCAGCGTATTGGCTACAGCCAATCCGGGAAGAGTCAGGGCCACAGATGCAAATAATGCACGCAAGGCCGGTTTCGACAGTGACATAAGTTCGCCCTCTTGTTTTATGTTGATGCAAAAAACATTTCATATGTAAAAATCATAGTCAAGCATGTTTCGATATGCATCATGGAAACATATTCGAGCCACCCCGCTTACATCATGTTGCAACTGTCTGCGGCGGCCCATGGAGGAAGAACTGAAACTGGATGTAATAGGCCTGCGCATTATCGAGGCAATGAAGCTCCACGGACGCCTGACCAAACAGACGCCGGCGTAGCCGTTGGTTTGTCGACCACCCCGGCTTGGGCGCGATTGAAACGGATTGAGGCACAAGGTGTGGTCACTGGTTTTCACGCCCGCTTATCAAGGGCTGAACAACTGCCCGTTTGGGTGCTGATGGACGTAACACTGGCCAGCCATCGCCGGTGGATTTCAAACGCTTCTAGAGCGCTGTCAGCGCCAAAGCGGAAATTGTGTCCTGCTAGTCAGTGGCGGTGGCGTCTATTATTTCCTGACGGTGGAAACCACTGACATCGACAGTTATCAACGCATCGTCGGCCGAATGCTGGCCATGGAAATCGGTATCCACCGCCGCTTTACCCATATCGTGAACCGGGCTGAGAAAGACGGGATGGACTAAATTCACTCCAGGATCAGACCGGGCAGGCTGCGCAGCAGCTCTCTTTGGCCCAATCATGTCGCCCGGTCTGTAATAGGTAAAGCATGTAGATGGTTTTCGGAGGTCGATATTAAATTGGGTCATGGACCGAATCGTTGCCATCCGAAGCTTAAAGAAGCCCGCTCGCGCCATAAAAGGCATTGGCGCGACGCGCCCTTATCTATTTGGATCAACAGCCCGGGATGGAGCCGGCTCTTCCAGCGATTTAGACGTTTTCATTGATTAAGACCCTTCCAAAAAGTTCTCGCTTCTGGAGCTACTTGGGATTAGGCAGTTCCTTGAAGAAAAGCTGGCCATAGAGGTCGATGTGACCACTCGCAATAGCCGCCATCCCATGCTTCGCCGCGACAACGAACAATCGGCTGTTCGAGTATTTTGATGGTAGAGCGAAAAGTTGGGCTTGTTCTGGCGGAAATGCTGGAAGAAATTGAAGGCATTCAGAGCCACACGACCGGTAAGACATTAGCGGACTTTGAACAAGCTTGCCGTCAACCGTGGGCTGGAAATCGTCTCCGAAGCATCACGGCACGTTCCCGATGAATTGCTCGTGTTATCGCCGAGTTGCTGGAGCACAACCTTAACGAAGAGGTCCTCTTTATTCGCGGTCGCTACCATGACCAAGATACGGCATCAGTCCAAAGGTGACTCATCGAAGCGCTCACAAACGATTTCACCGACGATGTTTCCTTGGCCCTGCAGAACGGCGCAGTGGACGTGGCCGACCTGCCATCGGGTACCGTCCTTAGGCGCATTCCTTGAGCTGATTCATATCTTTCCCGCGCACCTGCGGGGACGCAACGGGTCGAGGTGGTTGGACCCTCGGCATTTCGGTCACTTTATTACTCATCGGGGAGGTACGTGGTTTTTCGAAGAACTACATCCGTTCGGATTAATGCCCGTCACCATGTTGGTTTCAAACCCCGACGCTTGCACAGACATGGTCAATCGACTTAAGCGGCTTAGTACCAGCGCCGTTTTTTTTTCCAGCGACCACAGTAGTAAATTCGTCGCAGCGCTTTACGGACTCTGGGCCAAAGTGGTCGACCCGCAGTCAACGAAACGACACCGGTTATGTCCCCCTTAGTCTTGAACCGGGAAGATTCGAATTTTTTGTTGCTGACCATGGTATCGGTGTTCTTACCAGTTTGAGATCAAGCCCGAGCTACGCATATTTGACCGACCATGATTGAACTCGTTCTCTCCCGGGGGATGTCCGTTCGCGACGCTTCCTGCACGGCAGCTAGCTCAAGGGCGATGTTTCTAGCCCTGATATCATCCAGCACGCGAACGCGGTCGGTGTCACTCCGGCCAGGCAGGATCATGTTGACCGTGACCCAGTGAGGCGCGCGCTGCGTCGACAGCGTTTTCGACCACCCGGCGACCGCGGCGCGAACCGCTTTCGACAGGGCAAAACCGGCAATGGGTCGCTCGATGCCCGATGAACCGATGATGATGATGATGATGATGATGCGACCCCATTGACGTTCGATCATGCCGTATGCAAGCGCATCGGTGATCGAAAAGATCGCCCCCCCCTCGAATCGACCGCTGAACGCCATGCCTCAGGCGGCTGACCGAGTGCTGGCGAGCGGCTTTCGGAATGGGCGGAAATGTCGTCGCGCCCCTTGGCCTTTGCGCTGGCCACGTAGGCGCGGACGATCTCCTGATCCTTTCAAGCGAACGTCAGTTGCCGCCAGTGAGGCCTAAGGCCACGAGGTTTGGTGCGAACGCGCGAATGACAAATCACCTATGTTGCTCACGCAGAAGGTTTTCAGCCATAAAGGAGACGAAGGCGGACACCTTCGGCGAGGGATGCCGGTTTGCCGGCCAGAGGATGTGGAAGGCACCGACCTCTTGCATATAGTCCTCAAGCACGCTGACCAGCGTACCTCGCCGGAGCTGCTCCCGGATCGCGAATTGCGGCAGGCATGCAAGCCCGAAGCCCCCCTCGGTCAGGCAGATCTGCGGCTCGAGCGTGCTTGCTACCGATGTCACGGGAAGAACAAGTTCAAGGGCCGCGCCGTCCGACACCATCGGCCAGCGCTCCAGCTTGCCGGTGGACGGATATTTGTGATGATGGCAGGCGTGACCGAGCAGATCGTCGGGCGTCGAAGGCACGCCACGCGCCGCGAGATAATCGGGCGATCCGACGATCCGGTGCGAGAATGCCCCTGCCCGACGCATCATCAATCGCGAGTCCCGGGCTTCGCCGGTGCGGACCACGGCATCGAAACCTTCGTCGATCACATCCACCAGCCGGTCGGTGAAGTCGAGGTCAAGCTCGATCTCGGGATAGGCGCGCATGAAGGCCATGACTGCGGGCATCATCAGCATGCCGATTAGTGGCAGGCTGACACGAAGACGTCCGCGCGGCGCCTGACGGATTTGCGACAGCTCCAGTTCAGCGGCCTCGATCTCGCTGAATATCCGGCGGCAGCGATCGAGGAACAGAGCTCCTTCCGCAGTCAGCGTCAACGAGCGCGTCGAGCGATGGAAGAGGCGAACGGCAAGCCGCTCTTCCAGCCGCGCGACCGCCTTGCCGATGGCCGAGCCAGAAACGCCAAGCCTCGCGGCTGCACCCGCAAAACTACCGCAATCTGCCGTTTGAACGAAGGCATTCAATGCGCCGAGATGTTCCATCCACTGGTCCCTATTGCGGACATCTATGTCCGATATGATGAGAACTCTAGCATAATTCTCCAATCGCGGCGACCGGCTTATGGTCAGGGCATGACAAACATGCACTTATTCGCCGCGTCCCCCGTCGACCCGCCCCAACCTCGTCGTCTGCCGCTCTCGGGCCTGCTCGCACTCGCCATGGCCGGCTTCATCACCATTCTGACCGAGGCGTTGCCCGCAGCTTTGCTGCCGCAGATCGGCGCGGGCCTTGCCGTGTCGGACGCACTGGTGGGCCAGATGGTGACGATCTACGCGATTGGATCGCTCATCGCCGCGATCCCGCTGACGGCGGCGACGCAAGGCATACGACGGCGGCGGTTACTCCTCGCTGCCATCGCCGGTTTCGCAATCGCCAATACAGTTACAGCCGTCTCCTCTAGCTATCTGCTGACGATGGTCGCACGATTTTGTGCCGGCGTTTCGGCCGGGTTGCTCTGGGCGTTGCTCGCAGGCTATGCGGCACGCATGGTGCCCGAGGCACTAAAGGGACGGGCTATCGCGGTGGCCATGGTGGGCACGCCGCTCGCGCTGTCGCTTGGCATTCCGGCCGGTACTTTTCTGGGCACCCTCCTCGGGTGGAGGGCGTGTTTTGGCCTCATCAGCGGCTTGACTCTGGTACTGGTTGTTTGGGTTATCGCGAAGGTGCCGGACTTCGAAGGCCAGCCTATGGAGCGTCGCCGCGGGCTCAGCACGGTGTTTACTCTGCCCGGCGTGCGCCCGGTCCTGTTCGTCACCATTGCCTTCGTCCTCGCTCACAACATCCTGTACACCTATATCGCCCCGTTCTTGGTCGAGGCCGGCATGGCAGCGCGGACCGATCTTGTGCTTCTGGTCTTCGGCACGACAGCACTGGCAGCCATCTGGATCGTCGGTGTCCTGATTGACCGCCAACTGCGAAGCCTGTCGCTCGCCAGCATCGCTTTGTTCGGGCTTGCAGCGCTGGCGCTTGGGCTATGGGGTGAGAACCCAGCGGTTGTCTACGGTGCAATCGCGGTCTGGGGCCTCGCTTTTGGCGGAACCGCCACGCTGTTTCAGACCGCTCTTTCGAACACCGCAGGCGATGCTGCCGATGTTGCTCAATCCATGCTGGTCACCGCCTGGAACCTGGCAATCGCCGGTGGCGGTATCGTCGGCGGGTTGATCCTGCAGCAGAGTGGCGTTGGCGGCTTCGCCCCAGCCATTCTTATCCTCCTCGTCCCGGCATTCATCACAACACTTCTTGCACACCATCATGCCTTCCCACCGGCTGCCAATCCC
Source organism: Agrobacterium tumefaciens (assembly GCF_009649785.1). Taxonomy (GTDB): domain Bacteria; phylum Pseudomonadota; class Alphaproteobacteria; order Rhizobiales; family Rhizobiaceae; genus Agrobacterium; species Agrobacterium tumefaciens. The sequence continues at coordinate 40,657 of NZ_WJOK01000030.1, forward strand.
TGATCCAAAGGAAATTCTCATGACATCCTCAAATTCTTCGATCGTATCGCGCCTGGACGCTGTGATAGACGGCGCGATTGCAGCCGAACGCATCGTCGGTGCTGTCGTCCTTGTCGCGCTCGACGGCAAAACAATATATTGCCGCGCAGCAGGGCTCGCCGACCGGGATGCCGGCACGGAGATGCGAACTGACGCTATCTTCCGACTGGCCTCCGTCTCGAAACTCTTCTCCGCTGCGGCTGCCCTAGCGCTGGTCAGTCGCGGGATACTGGATCTCGATCGACCAATCACGGAATGGCTACCGGCGTTCACGCCGACCTTCGAGGGACGACCGGCTCTTATCACCTTGCGTCATCTACTCAGTCACAGCGCAGGGCTCAGCTACGGCTTTTTTGAGCCGGAAGGCGGGCCTCTCGCCCAAGCAGGCGTGTCGGACGGTATGGACCGCTCCGACCTGACGCTTGCCGACAACATCCGGCGCCATGCCGGCGTCCCCCTCTCCTTCGCTCCGGGGTCGGCATTCCGCTATTCGTTGGGGATAGATGTTGTGGGTGCGGTGATTGAGGCGGCAACAGGGCTCGCCTTGCCGGAATCCATCCGCAAGCTCGTCACCGAGCCGCTCCGTCTTAAGGATACCGGTTTTGCGCTTTCCGATCCATCCCGGGTTACGGCTGCATACGCGGACGCCACGCCACGTCCCCGCCGGATGCACGAACCGGACTGCTTGCCATTGCTCCCCGGTATGGCAAGCGTCATGATGGATCCATCACGGGTGTTTGATACCAAGGCTTTTCCTTCAGGCGGCGCCGGTATGGTCGGCACAGCGTTCGATGTGTTGCAGCTGATAGAAGCGTTACGGCAGGGCGGCGGTGATATGATGACTGCCGATCATGCCTCCGTGATGGCGCGTGACCAGATAGCCGGGATCGACATCGAGGGATCGCCGGGCTGGGGCTATGGTCTCGGTTTTTCGGTGCTGCGCGACAGCCAGGCCGCAGGCGTGGCCGAGCCGGCAGGCACCTGGCGCTGGGGCGGGGCCTACGGGCATAGCTGGTTCACTGACCCAAGCAACGGCCTGACAGTTGTGGCCCTGACCAATACCGCATTTGAAGGCATGTCTGGCGCCGGGCGGTTTTCTACCGATATCAGTCGGGCCATCTATGCAGCGATGGCGGAGGCGTCATGAGCGAGAAGTGAAATTAGCGATGCTATCCAACAATTCTAATCGAAGACTACGCCTTGAGGCGGGTTCAAACAGGCGCCCCTCTTTGCGACCATGCTATAACAACGATTTATCCGTCTCGCGCAGATAATCTCCCTTCACCGAAATATCATTCGTTCACACGATTAGCCAACAGCTTCATGAGATTCATTCATTCGTGAAGAACCGCCACGATTAGGGCGGGCGCATCCTGATGTTGACACCGTCCGGCGACTGAAGGCCGCGGGGAGATTAGAGCTGTATGCGTATCATCCTGAACATGATCCAGATTTTTGCCTTGGATTTCGCATAGGAGTCGCTCGTGAGAGACCCAGTTGGTTTATGCGGGAAGCTACAGCCGGATTGGTAACCCGGGACGGTCTCAGCGAACTTTGGAATACAGGAAAGCGTCCCTTGGTTCGTTCGACAAATTTGGATGGAAAAGATACCGCCGAAGCAACGCTTCCTGGGTCATACCAGCCTTTTCCATCACACGTGCTGAGGCCACGTTCATGACATCACAAGCTGCCTCGGTGCGATAGATCATCGGATGGGTAAGGGCATGCTCGATCGCCCATTTTACCACTTCAGTCGCAACGCCCTGTCCCCAGTGATCCTTCCGGACAAGCCAACCGTAGGAAACTCGCGGTCCCGCCAGTCGCGCGTCAATCCTTCCAACAAGTTCGCTCGGCACTTCGCGTCGGCAAATGACCGCTGGAAACGTGGAGCCACCTTCCCACTCCAGATAGGAGCGTTCCGCAGCCTCCTGCGTCTGGGAAAGGTCTGTGTGCGGACGCCAAGTGAGATATTTCGTCACTTCACGATCAGTTGCCCAACCAGCAAAGATTGCGTCGCCATCAGATGGTTGAACCCGCCTGACTAGAAACCGCTCTGTGAAGAATTCCTCCGGGAGGCGATACGCCAAGTCCATTCCATCGATCCTTGATCGCGCTCTTGCTAGCGCCATTGCAGCGTACCGCTTGGCGGCGCGACGTACATTATTTGCGGCCGATGCCATGCAACGTTTAGAGATTTCCCAAATTAGCCATGGAAATCAGTGCCTGAAATGGAATTCTGTGGTTTTTCTATCTAATGCCGCACTTTTCATCAATATCCTCCCAACCAAGGCGACATTGAATTGCATAGTGACCGTGACCTGCCACTGAGAATTTCCTCCAGAATAAATTTGAGTCCGGCCCATTTTGAACCGCCCCAGGTTTCTGGACCAGCTGAGGCTAGAGTTTTCCGGCTTCGCAGAGCGGCCGCCCAGCGGTGGTGCAAGTGTCCACACCCCGCCAGACATCAGGCCGGTGTTGCCCGACCGAACAAACCGCACGGTGGCTCAACGCAGATTACCATTTGATGGTCATTTCTACATCGGATTTCAAATCACGTCGCTAGTGCAGCCACTCGCAACGATAGGCGATGACCGGCTCGGCAAATCCTTTCAGTCTGTATTGATTGCCATGGACGAGGACATCGGCGCTGCCATATTCCTGGAAGGTCTTGTCCGATATCAGGATCTGGTCGCTCTCGGCCGCGGCACAGAGCCTGGCTGCCAGTTGCACGGTCGCACCGAAGAAATCATTGCTGTCCTCGACCGGCTCACCACAATCCAGTCCAATGCGGATGTGAATTGGCTCACCGTTGCCGCTGTTGTAGCGATGGAACTCGCGCTGGATATCAATGGCGCAATCCACGGCAAACGGTACGGACGAGAATACAGCCATTATGCCATCGCCGGTGTGCTTGACCTCTCGCCCCGACCGTCGCCCGAGACAACCACGAACCAGGGCATCGTGTGCGCGGACGAGTTCCGCCGCCATACGATCGCCAAGGCGGGCCGTCATCTCGGTTGAACCGACAATATCAGTGAACAGGATCGCACGGTGGCCGGCATCCATATCTTTCGAGATGGTAGCAAGCGACAAGGGATCCTGTATTCGCCCGAGAAATGCTTCCACAGCGGACAGAGCGACTTCCACAACTTCACTGGCGACAAATCCGTGGGCTTCCCGATGTACGCACTGCGCAGTTTCAGCGTCTGGAGCATCGATAAGGCAAAAGGCCGTACCACGCCTTTCATCAAACCAGTAGGTCAGGAACCTGACGCCGTACTGCTCCTGAATGTTGAGATCTTTAAGATGTGCCGCGGCGATATCCGCCGCTGAAACTCCCGCAAGCTCGTGCCGGTCCATGAAGATAGGCATTGCTTCCTCCCGGGAGTATATCGTTGCCTGGTCTTCAAGCCAGTTTACGACTTCCCCGCGCTATCGTCCATCACTCTTACGGGTAACGCCAGTCAGGAGCGGACCACCGATAGAGCGATATTGGTTTGCGTGACAAATTCAGGGTATTCGGCTATATTACTTCGCCTACGAGCATTCACTGACGCGTAAATTTTCGGTCAGCCTTTGCCCGCCAACTCAATTAATTGGGGGGAATGAAATGACACAGCTCGACGAAACAAAACTGAATTCTTTTATTGGCAGAATACTGGGCGATCTAGGCGGAGCCTTCAGTGTTCCAACTGTTAGGATTGGCTTGAGACTGGGGCTGTTCGATACGTTGCACCGCGCCGGACCGCTAACATCCACAGGCCTTGCGGCAGCCTCCGGTAACCTGTTGGAGCGCTACGTCAGGGAGTGGGCGCTGGCACAGGCGGCAAACGGCTACATCGACTACGACAGCGGTTCCGGGATGTTTAGTCTCTCACCCGAGCAGGCGATGGTGTTCGTCAACGAGGACAGCCCCGTCTATCTCGAAGGGGCTTTCGATCTGGTCGCGGCGATGATCGAGGGAGAGCCCAAGGTTGAGCACAGCTTCCGGACCGGCGGCGGGGTGCGATGGGGTGACACTGCAGCTTGCCTGTTCTGCGCAACGGGCGCGTTCTTTCGGCCGGGATATGTGAACAATATTGTCCAATCGTGGCTGCCCGCCCTTCATGGCGTCGAGGACAAACTGGTGAAGGGCGCCCGGGTCGCCGATGTCGGCTGTGGCGTCGGCTTCTCGACAATTCTTATGGCCGAGGCGTACCCCAACGCCAGCTTCACAGGCTATGACTTCCACGAGCCATCCATAGAAGAGGCCAACAAGCATGCCCGAAGCCATGGGGTGGACGACCGGGTGAAATTCGTGGCGGCGACGGCCAAAGACATCAAGGATACGGATTTCGATCTCATCACCAGTTTCGACTGTCTGCATGATATGGGTGATCCGCGTGGGTGTGCGGGGCACATGTCTCGTATCCTCAAAAATGACGGCACCTGGATGATCGTTGAACCTATCTCGGGCGACCGCCCGGCGGACAATATGAATCCTGTCGGCCGCCTTTACTACAATGCATCAACCATGATTTGCGTGCCAACGTCACTTGACCAGGAGGTGGGTGAAGGATTGGGAGCTCAAGCTGGCGAAGCTAAGCTCTCAGAGGTCATTCGTTCGGGTGGCTTTTCCAGCGTCAGGCGAGCCTTCACCGGGCCTTTCAACATGGTTCTGGAAGCGCGGGTTTAGGAGTGTTTCGGGAGCGTTGCGCGCCAGCATTGTAGACCAGAGCATTTGCCAGTTCATAGTGCGGAACATGGCGACGAGATTTGGTGGCTATCAGCCGTTAGTGCTCGTGCGTCGTCGGCGAGGTTGCGGCGCTTTCCGATGAGGCGCTCGAACTCGCGTTACGTCATCAACACATGAGATGGCCTGCCGCGATGGGTGATCGTCACGGATCCCGCTTGGGCGGCTTTCTTTGCCTTGCTAACGTCAAGATCGACTTCACTGCAGGAAAAACGTGTCATGGTCATCGGAAACCTCTATGTAATCCGAAATCCGCAATGCGGAGGAGCCACCTCCCCTGCGGCATCCCAATCTGGCAAAATTTTATCATGAGGAGATCGCTGCTCTTCACGACCAGCTTGGCAACGAGGAGACGAGGGCACAGGCGGCCGACAAGCTTCGCACGCTGGTAAACCGCATTGATCTCGTGCCGATGGTGCGGAACTGGTGATCGTACTACGCGGCGATCTGACGCGATCCTGACGTTTGCTTCGGGCAAGAGGAAAACAGAGTTCCTCAACGAGAGGCGTCTTTCTCAAGATCGAGCGCGTCGCTTTCCTTGGTCACCTTCTGCGACCATTTCTTTTTCTTTTTCGCCTTTTTCACTGTTTCTCTCTCGGCGAATCATGATTTTCGGTATGGGTCATGGGTATGGTGACTGTCACGCCCACGACCTCCTCCGGAAACCCTGCTCTTCGAACGCTTGTCGTTATCTGCGGCGGGTTTCTTGATTTCCAAGGGTGCCTTCGCGTTTTCATGCGATGCACCCGGCCCGCCCTGACGGATGCTGGCCGGTATTTTTGTTGAAGTGAACATGTCTTCCTCCGGTCGCAACGGACGAGCCGCGCATTACTTCTCGTCGCGCGTTTTCATTGCGTCGGAAACACGCTTCTTACGTGGGTTTTTGACGTTCTCCCCAACAGCCTCCCGATCGTGCTCGGGATCGTCAAGGGGCTCCATGTAGCCGCTGGGGCGGGTTTCCTTCGGCCCCTCCCAACGGGGTGATTGGTCGGTGGTGCCGGGAGCGCCACCTCGTGGAGAATTATTGGTCATCATTGCCTCCGGTTGGGTTGCGAACCCACCCAACCTCTTTGCGGCGACGATGTTCCGCGAAGACAACAACACAGCAGGGCAACTTTTTTCGAAACAATTTCGCGTTGCCCCGGTTAGGCGCGAGAGAAAATTCAATCCGAGGGAACATGACGATGACGGACAAATCCGGCAAATCCGATCGCATCCCCAGAATGGCTTATGAGCAGCAGCAGGACTTTATCAGGCGCTCGTCACTGCAATTCCTGGAATGCGCTATTCATTTATGCGCGACCAATATGAGCATTTCCGAACTTGCCGCCCGGCTTGAGAAACAAGCCCAATATTTGCGACAGTTCGGCTGAGGACAAGCCGCGGTGCGCCTGGGGCGACCATGTCTTTCCTGAGGAACCAACATGCCAAGATTTTTCTTCACCGTGATCAGCGGCAAAAACATCCTCGATGATCCGGAAGGCAGCGATCTGCCGTCGCTCGACCGGGCGATCGAGGAGGCGCTCCAAGATGCCCGGGCGCTGATGAGCGAGGCAGTCCTGCAAGGGCGCGACATCTCGGAAGGATGCATCATCATCCGGAATAAACAGCAGGAAGTATTGAAAGTCGTCCGCTTCGCCGACGCGCTAGGCAGAAATGACTGATGGCGTTGCAACGTCCGTCCGCATACGAGTTATCAGTTTTTCATATTCTTTTTCCGGGACGCCGTAGGTCGTGCCGGCGACGTCTTCCAATATGCTTCGATTGACGATCCGGACGTTTCCTCGGCTGGCACGGATGGCATGAATGCCTTCGAGAACATGCAGCTCGTTGGTGATGCCCGGCCGCCGCACGCCAAGAACCGTGGAGAGGAACTCATGGGTGATCGGCAGATCATCGGTATCGAGCCGGTCATGACACATCAGCAGCCAGCGCGCGAGCCTTTCGCGCAGACTGTACTGCCCATTTGCCAGCACAAGCTGGCCCACCTGAAGCAGACAGATATTGATATAGCCCAGCAAAAGCTCCCGCAGCCGCACGTCGTTCTCCATCTCCTGTCGCAGTTCGACGGCGGGGATCAGAAAGCCACGGCCGCCGACACCCATGACGGTTTCATCCGGCGTGGTTTCCGCGCCCAGAAGAGCGGGCCAGCCGGTGATCCCCTCCCGGCCGACGAGCACGGTTTCTATGCTTTTACCGCTACCGTTATGAACGACGGTGGATGCCAGACCGGTTTCGATGAAACAGAGATGGGAAACAGGCACGCCAGGCGCAACGAGCTGATACCCCGCCGGCAGATCGACGTGCTCCATTCGAGACGCGAGCCGTGAAATCCCGTCCATGCCCAGGGTTTTCAATAGCAGGTTATAAACAAAAAAATCAGATCCAAGCATAGCGGTTCGCCCGGTTCGCCCCTTGCTCGAAAACAACAATATGCCGCGGTCATATTAACAGCGGAAAATCGCATGAAAACAGTGAGTACGTTTCCGTACGAATTTGCAGGAGGGTCCCTTGCTGCATCGGGGAATGGCCGAATAGGCGAAATTCTTGCCGGGACGACTTAGCGAAAGCAATCCGCCGCATCCGCCTTCAATATCTGGAACAAGCTCTTCCAATCGTGGTTAGGGGCTGCCAAACAGGGAGGCTTGAACACCATGAAAAAGAACATCGAATACCAGATCACGGCGCATGAAAATGGATGGGCCGTCGTCATCTCTGATATCATAAGAGGCGTTTATCCCAGCCGACATCTCGCGCTCGCGGCAGCAAAGCTGCTGGAGAACGATATGCTGCGGACCGAAGAGGCGAGACGCTTCGCTCAAACCACCCATATGACGCTGACCGATACCGCAGCCCCCAATCGGGTGTCGCGGTCGCTTCAGGTAATGGTGGCGGTGCCCCATCAGGTGGATGTTCCCCTGCGACGCAGAAGCGCAGAAATCAGCGTTCCACCGTCGACTGATGGTCGCAATCTGGAGGCGGGTAAGGTCTAGGCGAAATGACGGGCCGGCGCCGGCTCACGCGGTGCGACCGGGATGCGTCGCGATTAAAAAATAGAGCGCAATGGCGGCCGCCAGCGCAAATATCACAAGCGTATAGACCATCATGGTTTTCCAGGTGCGTTTGCGGCCGCGAAAATCGCCGTCATGGGTGAAAAGTTTGAATCGAGCCTTTCACTTACCGGTGGGTTTATATCCTGCTCAAGCCTGATGCTTTCCCGTGGCGGATCAGCCTAGTAATTGTCTTTTGCCTGCATCCGATACCTCCTCATGGGCGCGCGGCATCCCACCCCCGCCCATCCGCAATTGTTCCGCCCCCGAAGCGGGACGACGGCGAGGAAAACCGTCGCAAGGGGTTTTCATCATCCGGACGAGATGCCCAACGCCGCGCCGGCCCTCTCGCGCTTATTTGATAAATTCGGACTACGGGGCGGCTGAAATCATCCTGCTCAGGCGTTATGGTAGGTGGAACGGCACACCCATGCAGTGGTATGCGAGGAGTAAAGCATGCGGACTGTCAAACGCCTCACCATCGCAATCATTGGCATGACTGATACCGTGACACCGGAAATCAGGATGGCTTGGTTTCATGCTCAGATTGGTCTCGAGGGACCGTATTCCGCAAGTTTCATAGAGAGTGAAGCCGCTCTGAAATTTACCGCCGCGATTATCGACGTTCGTTACGAGGCAAACATCCTGCTACGCCTCACCGAGCAGTTGGATGGCGAAGCCATTCCCTATCTTTTTTTCGTACCCGAAGCGGTCATCGATAGCGAGCCGGGACCTTTTGTCCTCTCCAGGCGTTCGGAAGACATTGAAAACATTGTTTCCGCCTTGATGGCGCAAGGAGGAGGCATCAGACATTAAAGGGAGGCACGTGTCATGCTGAAGCAACCCGATAGCCATGGCGAAGCGAATATTCTGCTTTCTCATTTACCTGATGACGTCCGGGTTGAGGTTGGAGACGCGTGCAGGCCCATCAAACTCGCACTGGGTGACATGTTGATACCCGCCGGCGGGGCCATCGAGGGTGTCTTCTTTCTGTTATCCGGCATAGCTTCGGTCGTTGTCGTCACCAAATCGGGGCGCAAAACCGAGGCGGGAGTTGTCGGCAAAGAGGGGTTCGTGCCGGCGGGAGCCGTAGCAGGCGCGGAAACGAACCTGACCGAGATCGTCATGCAGGCTCCGGGCGAAGCACTTTTCATGGATATCAGGTCGTTTGACGCGCTTATTTCAAAATATCGGGTATTCTTCGACATTCTCGTCTGCGCCCTCCACGTCTCAAGAACACAGATACAATTCACGGCATCTTCGAACGCCACCCAGTCCGTAACGGAGCGCCTCGCCCGCTGGCTCCTGATGTGCCACGACCGGGTGGAAAGCAATCAGCTGCAACTGACCCACGAATTCCTGTCAACCATGCTGGCAGTCAGACGCGCGAGCGTAACGGACGCTCTCCACGTGCTGGAAAGCCTTGGGTTCATTCGCTCCGAAAGGGGACGAATTACGATCAAGAACCGCGAGATGCTTGAGACCTATGCCGGCGATCTCTACGGCGTGCCCGAGGAGGAAAACAATCGAATGCTCGCCCGATTTATGCGCAAATACAGCTCTGATTCCGCGCTTGACGACCTGACTGCTGTTGCGAGCGAGGGCGTTCGCTAGGCCCGACGGCCGTTCTCAGTTGTCGTTGGTACGCTTGCGGACATTTACCTTTGGTCGTTTCTCTATAAGATAAATGCATCTTCCCTCATGCTGTGAAACGCCGAGCGCGTTTCAAGGAGGTGAAATGCAAACCAATCACGAATACCTGAGTGCTGGAATTTTTCTGAACGAAGACATCAATATCGTTAAGGCAGCCTACGAAAATGTCGTGTCTGCAGAACGCGATCCGGCTCTATGCCCTGCAGACGTCGCCCGCTACGTCCTGAAAATGTATGATCGCGGCGTCGTCGATCCGTCGAAACTCCAGCAATTGGCCGCTCTCTATTTCCGAACCAAATTGCGTGTCGGCTGACATCCAGGTCTGACGGGTGGCATCCTGTCACGATTTCAGCTTAGTTTTTCACCTCCGAGGTTTCCGATTATCCTGCATCTCGCCATGCGGGTGGGCAGAACGTTGCCGTGTTCCGACCGTCGATCGATCCGTGAAACGACACGATCACGATATGAAAGTCAGCCGGCGGACCGGGAACAAACCTGCGTAGGCACGGTTCGGGTTGCTCCAAGGAACTCATACCGAACGAGGTTATCAAATGACCCGGAAAACTCTCCCTATTCCAGAAGACAACCGGAGCCACCAGGGCCCCGGTGACAATGGCCGCCTGAGCACGGAAGACGCCTCATCTGCCCAGGAATAGAAAGCTTCGACCCAGACGGGCCGGCAGGCAAACATAAAGATTAACTCGACCCATCAAGGGCACCGGCAGGACAGGTAATGCCCGCCTGTTCCCGGCAGGCGGCTTGGTTGTCACCAACCTGTTTCCGGGCTCCTCGCAATCTAAGATCAATGCGGTTCCTGGAGGCGCCAAATGCGGATTCTTGCCGTGACGGCCGAAATGTTTCCATTCGTCAAAACCGGCGGATTGGCCGATGCGGCAGGTGCTCTGCCGGAGGCGCTGGCGAGACAGGGGGCGGATGTTCGTACATTGCTGCCTTTGTACCGCAGGCTCACGCCACTTATCCGCGGAAAGGAGCCATGTCTGAGTGCAACTGTTCTTGAGCAGCCGGTATCGGTTTATCCCGTTATCTCAGACGGTCAACAACTGCTGCTTCTGGAAGCGTCGGACCTGTTCGACAGGGACGGCCATCCCTATAGCATAAAAGGCGAGCCTTTTTCCGACAACGATCTGCGCTTTGCGGTCCTTTCCAAGGTTGCAGCGAAAATCGCAGTCGGTGCGATTGACGGCTGGAAGCCCGATCTCGTTCACGCGCATGATTGGCACGCGGCCTTAAGCTGCGTCTACCTCGCCGAGGCAACGCCGCAGGTGCCCTCCGTCCTTACCCTTCACAATCTCTCGTTTCAGGGACAATATCCACTGGAGCGGGCGGGCGTTCTCGGATTGCCGCCCCACCTCTGCACGGTGGATTGCCTCGAATATTATGGCGACATGTCGTTTTTGAAGGGTGGCCTGACGACCGCATCGGCCGTGACGACGGTAAGCCCCACTTATGCAAGAGAAATCCTCACACCGGAAATGGGAATGGGAATGCAGGGCGTTCTTGCTAAGCGGCGCGAGAACCTGCGCGGCATCGTCAACGGCGTCGATCAGGACGTCTGGAATCCGGCGACGGACCCTTACATTCTCGCCAATTTCACGGCTGCCACGGCTACGAGACGGAGCATCAACAAATATGCCTTGCTCCAGGCCCTTGGTCTTGCCCCTACCCAGGGCCCGGTCTTCGGCGTGGTCAGTCGCCTGACCTGGCAAAAGGGGATCGATCTCCTCCCTCACGTCGTACCCCTTATAATTGAAAGGAAAGGCAGGCTGATCATTCACGGAGAGGGGGATACGACACTGGAAGACAGCTTGCAGGCGCTGGCAAAGCGTTATCCGGAGCTGGTCTGCGCCCATATCGGCTATGACGAACGGCTGGCGCACATGATCCAGGCCGGCTCGGATTTCATCATCCAGCCTTCGCGGTTCGAACCATGCGGGCTGACGCAGCTCTACGCGCTGCGATATGGCGCGCTGCCCATCGTCAGCCGCACGGGCGGGCTGGCGGAAACCATTATCGACGCCAATGACGCGGCCATTGAAGCGGGCGTGGCGACAGGCTTTCAATTCGAGCCGGCGAATACAGACGATCTGTGCGCAGCACTGGACCGCGCCATTAACGCCTATAATGACCGGGAACTTTTCCGGCGGCTTCAGGGGCAGGCCATGCAGGCTAATTTTTCCTGGGACAAGAGTGCCGCACAATATATGGCGCTTTTCGAGAGCCTTGTTGGCAACAGCAAGCGCAAAAAGAATGCGGTCGCCGACTTCAGACCCGAGACTTTTGCAAAGATAAGAGCTGACAGGCGGCAGGCGGGAACCCCAGGATCACCAACAGGTTAGGCCACTGGCAACAGGAGGCTCTGGTGATGAATGCAGCGAATTATCGCAAATGGGGTGTGCAGCGCAATCAATCCGGCGACACGGATTTCAGCATCTGGGCACCCGCCTCGGCAACGGTGAAACTGTGGCTGAACGACGCGGAATTCGACATGCAAACGGCCGGGAACGGCTGGCATAACGCCACAAAACCCACCTCCGCCGGCGATCGCTACGGCTTCATACTGGATGACGGGACAAGGGTTGCGGATCCCGCTTCCAACCAGCAGGACGAAGGCCCGCTCGGCCCCTCCCTTATCGTCAACCATGACTTCCACTGGAAAAACCCCGACTGGAAAGGCCGGCCGTGGCTCGAAGCGGTCGTCTATGAGCTTCATGTCGGAACTTTTACAAAAGAAGGAACATTTGCGGCCGCAGGGGAGAAGCTCGAATATCTCGCAGGCATCGGTGTGACGGTTGTCGAACTCATGCCGCTTGCTACCTTCTCGGGCAGTCGCGGCTGGGGTTATGACGGCGTTCTGCAGTTCGCGCCCCAGCGAGATTATGGAACGCCCGAAGACCTCAAGGCCTTTATCGATAAGGCCCACGCCCACGGCATCATGGTGCTGCTGGATGTCGTCTATAACCACTTCGGCACCACGGGGAACGCAATTGAGGCGTTTGCTCCCACATTCTTCAAGCCGGGCGGGACGCCGTGGGGACCCGCGCCGGACTTCAACCGCGCCGAGGTGCGGTCGCTCTTTCTCCAGAACGCGCTCTACTGGCTAGAGACATATCGGTTTGACGGGCTGCGGATCGATGCCGCCGACCATCTCGCCGGCGGCGACGGAGACGTCGATTTTCTGATCGAGATGGCGGGGCACGTGAAACGGGCGATAACGAGCAGGCATGTCCATATCGTTACGGAAGACGCGCGAAATGCAGCCTCACCCATGACACCTTCGTCTGATGGCCTCGTCGGTGTCGATGCCGAATGGAACGACGACTTTCACCACGTTATTCATGTTGCCACCACGCATGAGGACGGCGGCATTTACGAGGATTTCGCCAACCAGCCCTATGACGGTCTTCGCCGCTCGCTCGCAACCGGCTTTGTCTATCAGGGCCACCCGCGGCCTTCTCATAATTTTGCCGGAAGCGGTGAACCCAGCGGCCATCTCCCGCCCCACCGGTTCGTAAACTTTCTGCATAACCACGATCAGGCCGGTAACCGCCTGCGCGGGGAGCGGCTGCGTTCCCTGATACAACCTCCCCTTTTCGATACGCTTGAGACGATCCTCCTCCTCGCCCCGCAGACGCCGCTGATGTTCATGGGCGACGACCATGGTTCGACCAACCCGTTCTTCTTTTTTTCCGACCACCCTGAAAACGACCGGGAGCAGGAGATCAAGAATCGGCTGAAACAGGCGGAAAGCTTCCAGGGCGAATTACCTCCCGAGGCCCCAGAGGTGGTGCTGGATCCGAATGATCTGCACACGATGCAAATCTCGACCCTGAAGTGGGATGAGGCGGAAACGACCGAGGGGAAGCTGGCAAGGGAAAGGATGAAGGCATTGCTTGAGAAACGGCGCCGGTACATCTGGCCGCTCCTGTGCTCGGATTTCGAGAGGGGAGTTTCCCTTGACTGCGAAACCCAGTGTCTGGCGATCGACTGGTATTTCAGCGCGGGACGGCTGGAAATGCGCGCCAACCTTTCGCCAAACCTCACCAGTCTTCCGACTGTGCAGGGGGAAACCTTTTTCCGGCACGGTAGTATCGAGGGCACGAGCTATGACGATTATGCCCTGCAATTTGCGATCGGTGACCGCTGACAGGAGCAAAGAAACAAAACGGCCGCGGCAATGTCTTGCGCGAGCGGTTCAACTCACCGAAAGATGATTTCCGGCGATCCGCCGGAAAGGCGCTCTCGAGTGTGAGAAATTACACTTTAGTCAAGATTGCGCCGAAGCGATTCCCTTGCCCTGTTCACCCGGCTTTTGATGGTGCCCACCCGGCAGCCGCAAATGGCCGCGGCATCGGAGTAACTCGTCCCTCCGGCGACAAGCAGAAGAGCTTTTTTCTGATCCTTGTCGAGATCCCGTATAGCCCGCATGACTTCCTGATGCTGCACACGCCATTCCTGGCTGGCAGGGGTAGACATGGTCTGCTCGATACCAACGGGCAAGCCTACACATTCGCGTTTAGACACCTTGTAGCGGGTACAGAACGTGTTGCGCAAAATGGTGAAGAGCCACGATTTCAAAGCCGTGCCGGGCGTAAAACCGTGCAGGGACCGCAGTCCTCGCAACATCGTCTCTTGAACGAGATCGTCGACATCCTCTTCATTCCTGACGAAGCGGCGGGCAAAAGCCGTCAAGGCCGGCGCCAGATCTGCAATACCGATACGCAACACCTCCAGCTGCGAATCATTTAATGTGTTTCCGGAAACTCCACTCACAGCGTGCTTGGCCATTTTCCCATCCTTTCACCATGGGCAAATGGCTCGGCAGACGCTTGGTTGCTGTACGCCAACGTACAATAGCGAAATCCGCGACGATCCAAAGGTCTCATTGAGAACACCCGGACCGCGTCTACGCTCGCGTCCCGACAACGTGGCTTCAGGCACTTTTCGCACTGCCGGGTGATTGTTTCCGATGCCGCTGTTCAATCATGCGTTCCGCGTTTTCTCTCGTCTGTTCCCTGTCTTTGCGGCTTTCATCGCTATTGCCAGCACGGGCGTCATCCGTACCGGGCTCTGGCTTGGCGTCATCGTCTGGTAGGCTCATCGCTTCATCTCCGCTTGTGGTTTCCAAAATGAGGGACCCGCTATCCCCGCAGTTTTCTAACCATGCAGCCTGAAGGATGTTCCGGCGTGATGAAGGCCTGAGGGAACACTGTCGCCGGAAAATGGTTAGGGAGGTATCAAGGAGGATGTCATGAACAAGGACGACAAGCTCAAGCAGATCCATAAGGACAGCGAGCCGCAATTTGCGCGCGGCAAAAAAACCTCTGATAACAACGGCGTCGCGAGCGCGAAGCCAAGGGTTATCACCGGCTCGGACGACGCAACCGCCAACAAGCTGCCGCCCGGGGTCAAAAAACCCGAAAAAGACTGGGATTTGAACTACGATGAACGGGACACCAACGAGGGCGATTTCAGGGGTTAATCCGATCGACAATCGCAATTTTCACCGTGCCAGGTCCTCGATCAGAAGTTCGATGGATTGTGGCTCGGCGCCCTCTCGTGTCTGCACCGTCAATACGCTGCCGGTGTTCAGAACGCCCTCAAGCACGGTACGCTCGCCCACAATGATCTTGATGACCTTCGGGGTCGCAGCCTCGATATTCAGGCTGTTGCTTGTTTCGTGATCGACTCTCTGGGTCACGGCTGGACCTCCGTTGCTGGGAAGATTGGTGGCCTAACTGCGCTCGGCCAGGCTTGTTCCCTTTCTTCCGTTGCTGTGATGATGAATAGTGACGCTGGCTCACGACAATCTTACGGACCGCCGAGCGGATTGCGACGGAAGAGTACCGAGGAGTGTCGCCGTATCGCAGACCTGCAGCTGCGTCGAATAACGGCCGGAGAGCAGCTTTAACGCTGCGTCGTGTGTCGCATCCCTTCCGCTGCAAAGCGCGTCCTCTACCAGAATGACATGGAAACCTTGGTCTATCGCACCCAGAACGGTGGCGAGAACGCAGACATCCGTTTCTCCGCCTGTTATCACAATCGTCGATACATGCTCTTTCCGCAGGATTTCGCCGAGACCCCCATGTTGCCACGGCGAATAGACGCTTTTGCGGAAGATACGGGCGGGTGGGATATAGCGCGATAGGGAGGGGATTACCTCGATGAGTTCGGGAGGCAGGGACTGCTGCGTCATCATCGGCCATTTTTCATAATAGGCGCGCCACGCACCGGGAGCCTCTTCTACGGTTTTAGGCGGTATAAAACAGGTGAAGATACAGCGGGCGGCATCCGCCCGAACCACGGCCTCCACCTCCTCGCTGATGCGGTCCATCCATTCGACATGCCATGGCGTATCCTCGGCGAAAACGCGCTGCATATCGACGCACAGGTGCCGCCAGTCTCCCTCGTCCGAAAATTTGACCATGCCTCCTCCCTACCCGCCGGTCTCGCTGTGAGGAGCGGCAACCGGCTTCGATTCCGGCGAACCGCGAAAGCGCAGGAAGATGGAAAGAACGACGAGGACCGCAGTCGACAGAAACTCCGATTGCCAGTTCTGAAACGATTCAAACCAGAATTCTACACTTCCCAAATGCGCAAACAGCGTCGTCTCGGGCTCGCCGTGCATGGCGGCTTCCAACGCCGCCGTGTCGGCACTGTATTTCAGATGCAGGACAAAACTGACGATAAAAAGGAAGGACAGCGCCAGACCCAGGGAATAGGAATAAATGGCACGGATAAATCCTCCAAGTTTTACCGGCCAGGGCGCCTTGGGATCATCTTCTTTTTGGGCAGGGTCTTCATCCTGCGGGGCAGTCTTGTCAGGATCCTTGGACTCCGACGAGCCTCTTTGAAAAAGAAATGCGGTCAGCATCACGTAAGCCGACATCTGGAGGAATTCGCTCTCCCAGTTTTCGAACAAAGCGGAGAGAAAATGACCGCTCTTTGCATAGGAAAAAAACGTGAGAGGCATGGCGTGATGTTGCGCCAGCTCCTCATTGTAAACCGCCCAACCGGTCGCCAGCATACCACCGATCGTCAATACGGAAGTCAGGACAAGGACAATCGCCAATCCATTGTCGCGAAACAGCCTCATGGTTCAGCCTCGCATGAAAGAGACAACTACGAAATCGAAGGTGCCGCCGGTTTGAGCGGCACCTCCCAGGTGACGGACCGCTTACGCCGCCTTGGATTTGGCCTTAACGTTTGCGCTGGCCTGGGCAAGCGACGAGAGCGCCGTGTCCGTCGCGCTTTCTTCGCCCAGCGTCTGTTCGAACAGTTTGGCCGCTTCCTTCATGCCGAGTTCAACCGCCCACGTCTTCAATGTGCCGTAGCGGGTGATCTCGTAATGCTCCACGGCCTGCGCCGAAGAAATGAGCCCAGCATCAAGCGCGGACGAGCCTTTGAATTCCTCCATGATTTCCTCGCCTTCCGCGATGATGCCCTGGATCGCCTCACAGGTCTTGCCGCGCGCCGGCTTGCCGAGCAGTTCAAAGACATTCTGCAAACGCTCCACATGGACCTCTGTCTCGTCCCTGTGTTTTTCGAATGCCGCCTTCAAGTCCGGCGATTGCGCAGCGCGCGCCATCTTCGGAAGCGCCTTGAGAATCTGGCGCTCGGCAAAATAAATGTCCTTCACCGTATCGAGGAAAAGGTCTTCCAATGTCTTCTCAGCCATTTTTAGTCTCCTGTTGCTTTGGTTGGTGAGTGGGAAATCAGATGTTCGTCATTGCTCATTAACGGAATCGGAGGCCTTGCCGAGTTTCACCGACGGCTCGCGCGCCCACACCCGCAATTTGCCGAGTTCGGACACGAAGGCCGCCAGTCCCTCCTCGCCTGACAAGGGCAGCACCCCCTCATCCATGGCGTCCGCAATTCCCGCTTTTTTCAGAAGCGGCAGCGCCGACTGGTCGTAACCGATGAATTTGCAGTGCTGGAACGCGTCGGCGACGAAATCCCGCGCGGTTGCTTCCTTGATCAGTTCATCGACGGCCGTAGCCGATGTCAGCAGCGCCACCGCATCGAAAAGCACTGAAGGACCGCCATCGATCATGTGATGTGCCTCGATGAAGGTACCGTCCGACGCCGTCACGCCGCCAACCTTGGGCGCGATCAACTCGAAGACGGCTTTTTCGGCTGTTACCGCCTTGGTCAGCCCCTTCAGCAGTTTTGCATCTACACCGTCGGTGATGAGAATACCGAGCTTGCGACCCTCGAACCGTTTGGGCCCACGCTGAACAATACTGAGCGCCGGCGAAGGCTCAAGATCCTGACGGGTCGGCATGGCGGCATCCGCGGGCTTGGGCATGGCTTGCAGGCCGAGCTTCTGCGCTACCGTCGCAGCCAGCGTTTCATCGATATTGAGAAGATGCGCGACCATCCTCTCACGAATGACTGGCGTTTCCACCTTGCTGAGTTCGAAGGTGAGCGCCGATGCGATATGGCGTTGTTCAGGCGGCGTTTGGCTAATGTAGAACTGGCGCGCCTGGCTGTAATGATCGGCAAAACTTTCCGGCCGCAGCCTCGCCTTGGGTCCCTGCTCTTCAGCGGGGAAATGCTGGAAACCACGCATCGGCGATTCCCTTGGACCCTCTCCGAAGGAATTCGGCTGATAATTGGCCCGTCCGGCCGGGTTGCGCACCGCCATATGGCCGTCCTGCTGGAAATGCGCGAAAGGACACTTAGGCGCATTGATCGGCAGATGTGTGAAGTTTGGCCCGCCGAGACGCTTCAACTGCGTATCGAGATAGGAAAAATTCCTGCCCTGCAGCAGCGGATCATTGCTGAAATCGATGCCCGGCGGAACGTTCTGCGTCATGAACGCCACCTGTTCGGTCTCGGCAAAAAAGTTGTCCGGCATACGATCAAGGACGAGCCGGCCGACCGGTTTGGGCGCCAATATCTCCTCGGGGATGATCTTGGTGGGATCAAGGACGTCAAAATCGAAACTGTCGGCGAAGTCCTGGTCGAAAAGCTGCACCTGCAACTCCCACTCCGGGAAATTGCCGGACTGGATCGCAGTCCAGAGATCACGCCGATGGAAATCGGGATCGGCACCGTTGATCTTGACCGCTTCGTTCCACGCCACCGATTGCAATCCAAGTTTCGGCTTCCAGTGAAACTTCACGAAGCTCGATTCTCCCTTCGCATTGATGAGGCGGAAGGTGTGTACGCCGAACCCCTCCATAAACCGGAAGGAACGCGGAATAGTCCGGTCCGACATGATCCACATGACCATGTTCATGCTTTCGGGCGTCAGGCTGATGAAATCCCAGAAGGTGTCATGCGCCGTTTGCGCCTGCGGAAAGGCGCGGTCGGGCTCCTGCTTGGCGGCATGAATGAGGTCCGGAAACTTGATTGCGTCCTGAATGAAGAAGACGGGAATGTTGTTGCCGACGAGATCCCAATTTCCTTCCTCGGTGTAGAGCTTCACGGCAAAGCCGCGCACATCCCGCGCGAGATCGGCCGAGCCCTTGTTGCCGGCCACTGTCGAGAATCGCACGAAGGCGGGCGTCTTTTCACCGGCCCTCTGAAACAGGTCAGCCTTGGTGTGGGCGGCAAGGGAGTCATAGGTCTCGAAATAGCCATGCGCGCCGTAACCGCGGGCATGAACCACGCGTTCTGGAATTCGCTCGTGATCGAAATGGAAAATCTTCTCGCGGAAATGAAAATCATCCACGAGAAGCGGCCCGCGAGGACCGACCCGAAGGGAATTCTGGTCGTCCGCAACCGGCCCGCCCTGCGCGGTCGTCAGCACGGGCTCATCGCCAGTGGCAATCTGGTGCAGCTCGCCTCCTTCTCCCCGAACAAGCTTCTGGTCGTGGATGGTAACGGATGATGAGGTGGAATCTGGTTTTTTGGCCATGTTAACTCCTGCAAGGCGTTGACCAGGGACCATGGCGGAACCAGGCCCCTGGAGGACGGACGTTCTCGTCAAATTGTCGAGCGGCGATAGCGGCTACGTTCCTGTTCAATGTCTTCCGCTGCGTAGGGTCTCGATGTCTCGTCGAAACGCGTCCAGCCTTGTTCGCGATAAGCGGCGCGGCGTTCGGCAGGATCAACCCAGCCTTGCCGCTTCAGCACGGCCTCGGCCTCCGGCACCAGATTGTCTTCCACACGGGCGGTTACCAGTGTGCCGCCCCTGCGCACCCCTTCCGCGTAGAGATTGGCATCCTCTTCGGAAACACCCGAGCGGGTCATAGCTCCGATCAGCCCGCCGGCCGCACCGCCGGCAACAGCGCCGCCGGCTGCTCCGACTGCCGTTGCGGCAAGCCAACCGGCTGCAACCACCGGCCCCACTCCCGGGATCGCCATCAACCCAAGTCCCGCCAGCAGACCCCCAGCGCCGCCAACAAGCGCGCCGATGCCAGCACCCGCGCCGGCGCCCTCAGCAGCATTGGAATCGGAATCCTCTCCATGTCGCCTGTCGGCGTTGCTGGCCACAACGCTGATATCGCTTGACGGCACGCCCGCTCGCTCCAGTTCGGAAACGGCAGCGCTCGCATCATCATAGTCATCGAAAAGTCCGGTTACGGTTCTCATGTCATTTCTCCCAAATCCTGCGCGCCTCACTTGGCGACGACGTTGCCCTGATAATCGAGCGCGATGGCGACGGTCTTGCCGCCCTTCATGCCCGATGCCATCCACACGCCCTTGTCATCCTTCGTCAGATTCTTGACCTGGGTGTAACCGGCATCTTCAATCCTCTGTCTGGCCTGCGCCTCAGTGAAGCTATTGGCGCCCTCCACCGGGGCCGTAGGGTTACTGGCGCCCGGCGTGGCGACAGCAGGCGTATCGCCTCCGGGATTGGCGGTCGGCGTCTGCTGGGCGAAAGCCGACAGCGCGCCGCTCCCCAGAAGCAACGCAACGAAAACAGTCTTCTTCATTGGGATTTTCCTCCGCTTGCATTATGGCTCTCCAGCCTCCCTCTCGGGACTTCCCCCGAGATGGGAAACCCCTTTCAGGGCCGGCATGGACATCTCCCGAACAAACCGACATGCGGAGAGTTCCGAAAAATAATGATCGACGAGGAGAATCTCGTTTCGAAAATTCGGAGCGGATCATGGAGGGCTCGATAGCATACGACCCGCGTAGCCGTTCGAGGGCGTAAGGCCTGCGACACGAACCGGTAAAATGGATATCAGTCCTCGCTGCCCGGATATTGGCTGTTCTTCAGGAGTCCCGCCAAGTGCACCGTGTTGCGCACAAGGATGCTGATCATGGTTTTAACGGCATCAGGAGTCTCATCGAGATCGACGAAATTCTTCGATCCCATCGCCTCCCCTAGCCAATAGGCAACCGCATTTGCCGGGATTGTGAAGCCAACATCATTCAGAGCCTGGAAAAGTTCCGCAGAAACATGGTGAGCCCCATCCTCATTCCCGACGACTGCCACCGCGGCAACCTTGCCGCAGGAAACCATACGCCCCCGCTCGTCCGTTTCCTCCAGAAATGCATCCATGCGCTCCAGCGCTCGCTTGCACACGCTCGAAGGCTGTCCGAGCCATATCGGTGTCCCAAACAAAAGAATATCGGCAGCAAGAATCTTCTCGCGGATAGCCGGCCAGGCATCCCCCTCGCCTTCGTCTGACGTAACCCCGGCCTTGACGTCATGATCAGCGAGCCAAATCATTTCGCTTTGAACATCGTGATCGCCGAGCTCTTGAAGGATCAGGGCCAGAACTCTTTCTGTCGATGACGGCTCTGCCGATGTGGAGGACTTGAGTGTGGCATTCAACGCAAGGGCCTTGAGAGACATGATAATTCCTTCTGTCAGCGGGCTTTGCCGCGTTTGGTCTTCGGTGACGATGTCACGGCGATGACAAGCGATGGCCGCCGCCGCCATCTGACAAACCGCCCGACCTAACGCCGGGAAAGTAATCGCGCCATGGCATGATGCGGCGGCGGCTTTTCACCTTCAGAGCCGTTTTCCTTTTCCAGCCGAGCGCGGATGTCCTCAATTTCTGCTTCCGTGAGGTGCTCGATCCCGATGAAATCCGCCCGCGCCTCCTCCACAGCTCGAAGCAATTCGTCTAGTTTTGCTTCCATCGCCGCAGAATCCCGGTTCTGCGAGTTCTGCACGAGGAAAATCATGAGAAAGGTGACAATGGTCGTGCCCGTGTTGATGACCAGTTGCCAGACCTCAGAAAACCCGAACAGCGGCCCGCTTATTCCCCAGACGATGACTGTGCCAAGCGCGGCGACAAAAGCTGTCGGCGAACCGGAAAAAGACGCTATGCGGCTCGCTAATTGAGTGAAAAACCTGTCCATGGCGCTGCACCTCATGGCTGACACCGACACTGACGCAGAACACACCTGCCGTATCACCCGCGATCTACGGACCGGCAATGCGTGCTGCGTTCCGTTGCCCCCAAACAAAGAACACGCGCGATGGTTCCGGAACGCGGCGAGTTGGAAGCGAGCAGCACCATGCTTTAAGTACGAAGCAAGACGACGTTCACCCGCTGCCAGCCATCTCAAAAGTACAGCACCAGAACGCCATTTCTTCGGGCCAATGTGTAGATGGCAAAATTACCCTCTTCAGGACGAGGACCACCCACGAACACCGACCCGGTTTTGCGGGCACAGCTACTGCGAGCCAGCTCTTTCTTCAGCCGCCTGTTCTCCTCGGTCACCTCGTCGCCCTTGGCGTTCGATGCCCCAAACCTCTTCTTCCATTCGTCGTATAGTGAGAGCCGGGCAACGCCGGGACGTTGAGAAACCTCGCAACCGGATAGCCTTCGCGCGTGGTCTGGTGCACGTCTCGCATACGCAGCACGATTATCTGGAGATGCTTCGTGCCGGCGAGTTGGACAGGGATCAGAAACGCAAAATGCTCCTCGACGCTTGCGCGGAGGAGCATTTTGCTAAGCGATTTGAATGGTTAAACATTCAAGTTTGAATTGGTTGCGGGGGCAGGATTTGAACCTGCGGCCTTCAGGTTATGAGCCTGACGAGCTACCGGGCTGCTCCACCCCGCGTTACCAGCGTAAATCCCTATTGGATTTATCGCGACCAGCGTAAATCCCTATTGGATTTATCGCGACCAGCGTAAATCCCTATGGGATTTATCGCGACTGCATCACAGGGACGCTGTGATGTATAGTTCCGGAGCAAATTGCCGAAGGCGATTTGTCTCCTTTAAGGGACGCACGTTGCGTTTTCCTTATGTTTTCATGTTCCGCAATGCAAAAAGGCCGCTTTGAGCGGCCCTTTGTATCGGCTGGGCCGAAGAGTTTGCTTGAGAAGATATTTGTTGCGTTTTGCAGACCTGGCAGCGACCTACTCTCCCGCGTCTTGAGACGGAGTACCATTGGCGCTGGGGCGTTTCACGGCCGTGTTCGGAATGGGAACGGGTGCAG